>JBAUXX010000021.1:0-38174 GCA_049584475.1 Candidatus Sulfotelmatobacter sp.
GTCTTGGCGTGCGATTCCGGACGCGGTTCGGTTTGCGGTCGGGCTTTGCTGGGCGCAGGCTTCGCCTCCTCAGTGTGCGGTTTGGCTTCGTTCGCCGGACGGGGCGAACTCTTCGGAGCAGCTTCCCGGGCAGGACGCGATTCATTCGACGCTCGCGGAGCCGGCTTGGGGCTCTCCGCCTTGGGCTTCTCCGCACGATTGGTCGCTACGTGGTTATTCGCGGGGGCCGGACGTGAGTCGCTCGGCGCACGCGCAGCTGGCTTTTTGGTCTCGGCACGATTTTCAGCGGGAGGCGTTTTGGCCTCGGGCGTTCTTCGTGCCGTATTATTTTTGGCCTCAGGAGCCGGGCGTGCCGAATTGTTCTTGTTTGCAGGCGCGACCGGGCGCGCCGCCGTACCCTTCGCCGCTTCCGTGCCCGCGGGTTTTGCCGCTACGCGAGCCTCCTTTGGCGACATTGCCGGTGCATGGTAGGGCTCTCCCGCAGCCTTGGCCGCTACTACATTGCGTCCGGTGAATTCGCCCGGTTTCGCGGTTGCGGCAATTGCCGGACGTCCATTATTTTCCCGCGCAAATAAAGCGCGGTTGTGGCTGGCCGCGGTCCGCTGTTGCACCTGCGCGGGCAAAGCCTCGCGGTGCGATTCATGCGCCCAAGTTTCCTGCTGCGCAGTTGGCCGCGCCATCACGCCACCCTGGCCGCCGTTAAACGCCACGTGTGATTCGTTGTTAACGATGACCGTGCGATTCACGTAAACGTTGGTGATGTGGACATTGTCCACGCGCGTGACCGCGGTGTTGTAGTAATAGTTGCCGCCGCGCCATTCGCCGCCGTAGAAGCCGTCGCCGCCATATCCGTAGCCATAATTAATTCCGCCGTAAAAGCCGACGTGCGGCCCCCAGTAGCCGGCATTCCACAGATAAGCGCCATCGTTCCATCCCCAATATCCCGGAGTCCACAACAGTCCTACCGGAGCCACGACCCAGGTGCCCGGCACCCAGTAATAACCATCGTCGTCACTCCACGCCCAATATCCGGGCGTCCACAGATAGCCGGGACCGGGGCAAAGAGGCTGTTCATAAATTGGAAGCGCCGGAGGGCCGATGCGAACAGAAATCGCGATTTGCGCCATCGATGCGGGCGACATTGCCATCATCATCGACGTGAAGACAAATGCTAACAACAGAGATTTACCAATAAGCTTTTGTGTCATTTGATTTCCTTTGGCCCTAATCCCTTCTCGGAATCGGGCAACCGCATGGAGCAAAATTGCCGCGTCTTGCACGCCCATCCCTGCGGTATTCGAGTTTGTATTCCGCTGCTTTACCCACCCTTTACAAACACGCAGTAATGGGAGATGTTTCCGGCACAAACAGTTGGCCACTAAAATGGATATGCGACCTCGATCTAAGCTACTTCCCTTACGGGATCGGGTGTATGGACGAGTTTCCGGCAAAAGCCTTAAATAACAGCAACTTGGCGAAAGAGTGGGTGAGTAACTGATGCCCGATGGGAAGACCGAACCAGTGATCAGGGAGTTGTGTCAGCAAATTGCAGCGGAAGAAAATCCTGGCAAGCTGGCAACCCTGGTAAAGTCGTTGCAAAACTCTGTGGAAATCGAACACGCCGAAACGCGTTTAAGACTTCGCTTGATTGCGCAACAATATCGCGAGCGAATCCGTTCCGCACCCCTTGGACCCCGGATGCTCGACGTCATAAGATTTCTGGGATTAACTCCGCAGCGGGGAAAGGAACCTTCGGAAAATAACTTCAGCGAAAATGAAGTGAAAGGAAAAGAACGCCAGAACAAAGAACGCCGGAACAGAGATGCGCAGGAAAAAAGAAGCGACGCAGCCTAGCCAGAAACGCTCACAGACCACATCCCGTGTCAGCATAACTTAGTGAGTTCTTTTCGCCTTGGCGATGCGTTCGTCCACAGGCTTGCGCCCGGCGAAACCTTCGTCCGTTCCATGCCAGTGAGTAATCGAAGTTTCGCCCAGCTTCCAGCACAATAAGACGGTGCGGCCATCGACTTCGCAGGGAAAGTCGAGCAGGCCAATATCCAGATCCTTCACCTGCACTCCCATGGCATCGATTTCGGCGAAGGCGTCGCGCAATTTTTGTTCCGCCTTTACACGCTCGGCCTTGCGCCGGGCCAGAGGAACAATGTCAAGGTAAGTTCCGCCATTCAGAAATATCCGCCGCTGGACCGACTGCATCTCCGCCTCAACATCCTCCATCAGTTTCTTGGCGTCAATCGAGGCCCGCAGCAAAGATTCGAGCACGGGCACGAGCGACTGCGCTTCTTCGAGAGTGAAAGTGCGAGAGGACATGGGAGCTAATTTCATTCTAGCGCATTCAGGAATTGGCGGCAGTATTTCACCTACTTTGTTCTGCCACGGGAAGGATCGGCCGAGGTAGCTGTATTCACGTCCACATTTAAGCCCGGCATACCCGGCGGATAGCAGTTGCCGTCGCTGTGATAGTTTGTGCATCGTCCCGCCACATCTTTGCGCTGCGGCGACTGGGCGAACTGCCACACGTCCGCGAATCGAACTCCGCTTTGCGCGGGGCTTTGCGAATGACCAGCAAAAGCGCACCCGGGCGCCGGCGGGCACGCATCATTGACGGCCCAATAAACGATCTGACGCCCGCCCGCATTCTGGCGAATATCCTCTGCAGTCACCACATTGCCATCGTCTTTCGCCGCTATACCTGAGCAGTAAATGCCGGCACGAAATCCCGCCGCAATCACTCCGTCGAACCACGCATAGATGAAAGCCTTCTGCTCCGGCAGCATGCGTCCGCCCTGCTCTTGATCCAGAAAAATAATGGTGTGCGCGGGAAAGCCCTCGCGCTTGGCGGCGGCTACGGCGGCTTGCGCATCAGATTGGCCGAGTTTCGCGGCGTTGGAGACGGATTTCAACTCGGCGTAAAGGCGCCCGTTGAACAGCACAAGGAATCCGAAGCCAGCGGATTCGACGGCGGCGCGGTGACCGCTCCAAGAGTTTGCGTTCTCGCCCGGAGGATTGTTGAGCCAGTATCCGCTGTACGCAAAAGTCTGCCGCAGCGTTTTCAAATTGGCATCGCCGGGGTACTCGTTGCGGTCAAAGCCGAGGAAAGAACCGCTCTGCGCTTGCAATAAGCATGGCGAAAACAATACAGCCATCGCTATGAGATATCGGGACCGCATGTGATCCATTGACGAGCCGCTCGAAAGACCTCGGCGATCTTTGCGATCTCGGCGATAAAGGCCTGTCTGGCCGCTACCCGCCGATGTGCACCATCGTCCGCGAGGCCGGCACAAAATCTGGTTCGCCAATATGGTGCCTCTCTTCTTTTTCTTGCACCACCCCGCGAATGAACTCAGCCAGCTCTTCATCCGTAGCGCCGCGACGCATCTGTGCGTGCAGATCGTGGTCCCAAACCGAAAACAGGCAGGTGCGTATCTTTCCGTCGCTGGTAATGCGGATGCGGCTGCAGTGCCCGCAGAACGGATGCGACACTGGCGCAATGATTCCGATCTCGCCAATGCCATCGTCAAAACGATAGCGCCGCGCCGTTTCCGAACGCGCATGCGGAATTTCCACCAGTGGACGGTACTCGCGCATGCGCGCGAGAATTTCATCGAGTGTAACTACAGTGTCCGGCGACCAGACCCGGCCTTCTTCGAGAGGCATGAACTCAATAAACCGCACCGTGACACCCTCTTCGCGCGCGAACATACCGAAGGGAATAATTTGATCTTCATTAATACCGCGCATCAGCACACAATTTACCTTGAGCGGCCACAAGCCGGCGCGCCGCGCCGCTCGAATCCCGGCCAGCACACGGTCGTATCCATTCGGCACACGTGTGATACGTGCGAAGCGATCGGGATCGACCGCATCCATGGAGACAGTGACGCGCGTCAATCCGGCATCTTTTAAGGGCTGCGCCATCTCGGCGAGAAGATGCCCGTTAGTGGTCAGCGCGATGTCCAGCGGATCGTCGTCTGCGGGCAACCTGGGAAAAGACAAGATCGGGAAGGGCACGGCTTTAGCCGCGGAGCTAAGCTTTGGCGAAGATGTGGACTTAAGCCCCTGAGGTCGTAACTGAGCCAGCTCCCGCACAAATTCGACCACTCCTTTGCGCAGCAACGGCTCTCCGCCCGTCAAGCGGATCTTCGTCACACCCATCCTCACCAAGACGCCCGCCATCCGCAGATAATCCGAAAATGGCAACTCGCCATACACAGCGCCTTCGTTGCCCGTCCGGCAATAGACACACTTGTAGTTGCAGCGATCGGTAATGGAAATCCTCAGATCGGTAATGCGGCGGCCGAATTTGTCTTGGAGAAGCATTCAGTATTCAGCCAGGAACGGCTGGCAACGGTGCTATTTCTACTATTGTAGTGGCTAAATGCTGAGTGCTGGTTGCTGAATGCTCAGTGCTGCTTCAACGCCTTCTCAATCGCCGCCTCGGCCAGCGGCGCCATGATCTTGAAACCGGCTGCATTGGGATGCAGCCCATCATCGGCAAGATCTTTCTTCATCAGCCCTTTGTCGTCAACCATAGCGCTGAAGTAATCGAGATAAACGCATCCGTTCGCTGAAGAGGCGCAATAGTTCTTCAGCCAGCGGTTCAGCTCCAGAATTTTATCCGGCGAACGCTGCGCAAAAAAATCTTTCGACTTATCGGTGTAGTTGTACACCGGCAGCACTGAACAGTAAATCACCTTAATGCCATGCACCCGAGCCAGCTCGGCCAGCGAAGCGTAGTCCGCCTCAATGTCCTCCAGGCGCATCGGTCCGGTATTGCCTGCGATATCGTTTGTTCCTGCAAGAACAATGACAACCTTCGGCTGCAGGTCGATCACATCCTGGCGAAAGCGCACGAGCATCTGCGGCGTGGTCTGCCCGCCAATGCCGCGGTTGAGGTAGTTCTGGCTCGGAAAATATTCGTCCAGCTTCCAAATGTCGGTAATGGAATCGCCAAAGAACACAACACGGTTTTCGCCCGGCACAGGTGGCTTGAGCGCTGCGTCGGCATCGCGATAACGTTTTAGCTGCCCGAAGTCATCGGTGTATACCGCAATCCGATTCGCACGGTATTGATCGAGGCCGGCGAAGCCGGTGGGAGGAATGGTAGGAGGAGTGTGATCTGGCGTTTGCTGGGCCAGAACAGAGAGAGAGAAGAGAACAATCGAGACGAATTGCCCAATGCTTCGAAATGAGTGTAAAGACATTCATCCTCCGGATACAACGCTCAAGATATTATGCACTCGGGCCTTGGAGCCTGAAGTATCGATGCCAGGTCCACATCTCCCCGCATCGGGGATGTGATTGCCAGCCGTCTGCAAGATAAGATTAAGATAATGACGCAGACGCATCAGATGCTGGACGGCCGCTTTGACGATATCGAGAGCGGTCATGTGCAGCCCATCGCGCCCGAGAAGCCTTATGAGCACCGCAAAACACGAAGTTGAGTCGCTGCTGAAAAAGCTCCCCGACAACTCTTCTGTCGAGGATATTCAATACCACTTGTATAAGGTCCGGAGCGGGCTAGAAGACGCGCGTCGACGGAACGTTGTCGCATGAAGAAGTAGAAACTCGTCTCAGCAAATGGCTTATCGAGTAGTTGGTCACGGCGTGCTCGCAGGATTTTAGAAGGCCGTAAATCAGCGCAACTACACGATCAGATACAGTCATATGGCGGATCGCCTCCGGTGGTAAACTTGCACTTATGGAAGTCCACCTCAAGCCAGAAACCGAGTCCCGCCTTCAGGAACTTTCCGCCTTAAGCGGACGTTCTCCCGACCAGCTCATCGAGGACGCGATGGCCGGATATCTTCAGGAACTAGCCCAAACACGCGAGATGCTCGATGGCCGCTATGACGACATCAAGAGCGGACGCGTGGAGCCGGTTGACGGCAGAGCTTTCTTCGAGAGCTTACGGCAGCGGGAAGAAGAACTGCTCAAGCAGCGTTCTTCAAAATGAATTCTGAGCTGGGTTTTAATCTTCATCCCGGTGCAACTCAGGACATCACAGAAATTTGGGAATTCATCGCGGAAGACATTGTTCAAGGCGCTCGTCGCATGCGCATGGAAATATTTGACGCCATTGATTCTTTAGTATTTTTGCCTCACCAAGGCCACAAACGGACGGATCTCACCACGCGGCCACTGCGCTTCCGGCCGGTGCGACAGTAAGATTCGGTTTGGGCGGACACTTCATTCCATTTCAGGAACTCACTCGCTCATCCTCGAATCAAATTTCTTGATTTCAACTTTTCCGATCCCTGTAATAGAAGCAAGCATTGAATGCATTCGTTATTTGACAACTGAATAGCAACAGGCCAACTCTGTCAGGCTCAATGTTTGCGGCTGCTCCGCTGATTCCGAAAAACTCTGGTAGGTCGCTTCTCCGTTTTTCGGTTTTTCAGGCGAGTAAGTCCTTTCGACTCTAGAATTTGCAAGCAACTCATTTAAATTCTAGAATTTAGCCGGAGGAATGCCAGATCAAGAATACCTAAGCCCATTGTTTACAAATATTTATAGGTTTTCTGTTTTATTTTTTTTGATCCGTAAATCCGGTGGCAGAAAGGTTTCCTTACATGCCGTCATAGTTCGGCCCGCCGCCGCCTTCCGGTGGAACCCACGTAATGATCTGGTACGGGTCAGCGATGTCGCAGGTCTTGCAGTGCACGCAGTTCGACGGATTCAAACTTATACGCTTGCCGTTCGGTTGGCTGGCGTCGTCAACCATCTCATAGACATTCGCCGGACAGAAATTCTGGCACGGACTGCCGAATTCCTTCACACAGCGCGTATTGCAAATGTCGGTGTCGTGGATGACCAGGTGCGACGGCTGATCTTCCTCATGCTTGGTGCCGGAGTGGTAAAGATCGGTAAGCTTGTCGAAGGTAAGCTTGCCGTCGCCCTTGGCGGGACCAATCAGTTTGGCCTCGGCGCCGCCATCGGGAGGCAAATCCGCGAGCTTACGCATGCGTTCGTATCCCGCTTCGCCGCGATAGCGGTTGCGCACGCCACGCCCGCCGGTAATCATCTGTAGCGCGGTGTGAAACATCCCCGCATAGAACCCATGCTCGAACCCCTGGTGCATGTTGCGCACTTTCCAGAGTTCGTCCTTGATCCAGCTCGATTCGACTTTCTTCTGGAAGCTGCCAAGCATTGCAGCCGATGAATCATTCTTCGTCAATGCCTCGAACGCGGTCTCGGCGGCCAGCATCCCGCTCTTGATGGCAAGATGAATTCCCTTCAGCCGCGCCGAGTTCACGAAGCCCGCAGAATCACCGAGAATCATCCATCCGTTGCCCGCGACCGGTGGAATCGACCACCATCCGCCATATGGCATCGACTTCGCGCCGTAGCGGATCATCTTTCCGCCTTCGAGCAGCTTAGCGACAAACGGATGGCGCTTGAATTCCTGCAATACGCGCTGTGGATCAAGTCGCGGGTCGGCATAGTCGAGCCCGGTAACGAAGCCGAGAGAAACAACATTGTCTTTCGACCCGTAAATCCAGGCTCCGCCATATTCGTGCGTCGTGAGCGGCCAGCCCATCGTGTAGATCACCTCGCCCGCCGCGATGCGTCCCGCGGGAACTTCCCAAAGTTCTTTGACTCCTACGCCGTAAGTCTGCGGATTGGCATTCTTGGCGAGATCGAATTTCGAGACGAGCTGTTTCGTTAATGATCCGCGCGGCCCTTCGGCCAGAATCACGACTTTCGCCTGCAAATCATATCCTGGCTCGAAATTGGACTTCTGATGGCCTTCTTTGTCCACGCCCTTGTCGTCGGTGCGCACGCCGGTGACGCGGTCACCATCGAACAGAAGCTCGGAGCCGGCAAATCCGGTGAAGACCGTAATCCCTGTCTCTTCCACCTTGCCGCCCAGCCACTTTACAAATCGATTCAACGAGATGACATAGTTACCGTGATCTCGCAAGGGCGGCGGCGTGATCGGAAGCTTAAACTTGCTTTTTTCAGTGAGAAAGTAAACCGCTTCCTTCGTAACTTCGGCATCAAGCGGCGCCTCTTGTTCGAAGCCCGGAAGCAACTCCCGCATCGATCGCGGATCGAGCAGCGCGCCCGAAAGACAATGCTGTCCAATCTCGCGCGCTTTTTCGAGAACATAGATATTTTCTTTGCTGAGTTGTGAATCCGGATGCGCAGCGTTGTGCCGATCGATGAGTTGCGAAAGCCGCAGCGCGCAAGCCATGCCAGCCGGCCCACCGCCGACAATGACCACGTCGGCAGGCATCTGCGGCCGTTCGATGCCTTCAATGGGTTTGCGGAAAATTAACATGGAAATCTGCGTGGGCTTCGAGGCTCAAAGAAAATCGTCCTATCGGTTGTCCAAGCTAGCTATTTCGCGCAGGCCGAGCAATCTCCGGTCGGCCGTGACTAGAGTCAACTTCAGGACTTTGGCGGTGGCCGCCAGGAATCGGTCCGCTGGGTCCGCGTGCGGCAAAGGCATTGCCAAGCCAATGCGTACGATCTCGTGCGTTAAAGGTGCCTCGCGTAGCTGCTCAGCCGCGCGCTCGACCCAGGCAAAAGGGTTTTCCACGCGAATCCGCCTTTTCTGTATGAGAGTTAGAGCTTCCCACACACTCACCGGAGATAGCCACAGTTCATTGTCCGTATTTGATAACTCGCGAGCGGCACGTTTGCCGATTCGGTTTGGATCCAGTTTGCTCCAGATCCAAATATGCGTATCCAGCAGCAGGTTCAATCGCGATAGGCCTCAATGTCTTCCAGATCGATGATGGGCGAAACAATATCGCCGACGATCTCGGCGGTCCCGATCATATCTCCCAAAAACTTGCGCTTGCGGTCGGGTCCGGCGGGAATCACCTCAGCCACGGGACGGCCATGACGCGTAATGCGCAAAGGTTGGCGTGTCTTATCGACCTGTTCGATGAGCCCCAGACATTTGGCCTTGAACTCGGAGATCGGAATATCTTTCATGACCACTATTTTAACCATAGTCAATATAAAGGTCAATGGAACTAGCTTCCCGCCTTGGCCTTCTTTACTTCCTCAATCAGCGGAGGAACGATATCGAACAGATTTCCCACAATCGCATAATCCGCAATTTCGAAAATTGGCGCCTCGGAATCCTTGTTCACGGCAATGATTGTGCGAGAGCCTTTCATACCCACAATGTGCTGAATCGCGCCGCTGATTCCCAGGGCGAGATAAAGTTTGGGGGCGACTGTCTGACCCGACGATCCGATCTGGCGGTCCATAGGCAGCCAGCCGGAATCACAGATGGGACGCGATGCGGCAAGATCGGCGCCGAGCGCGTCGGCAAGTTGCTGGGCGATCTCGATATTTTTTTGTTCCTTGATGCCGCGTCCGACGGCGACGATGACTTCGGCCTGAGTAAGATCGACAGCCTGTTTTGCTTCCTTGAAAACTTCCTGCGGCTTGTTCCGGATGACGTTGTCGGCGATTTCGACGTTCACGGTTTCAACCGGAGCGGCGCTCGCACTTGCTTCGGCCTTGTCACCGCGGAACGCCCCGTTTTGAAAGGTCGCGAACCACGGGGCATCGCTGGTGAAGCTCACATCCGCAGCCAGTTTGCCCTGAAACATCTGGCGCGTGAAAACTAGTTTTCCGCCCTCGTGTTTGAAGCCGATGCAATCGCTGATCACGGTTCGGCCCATCGCGGTGGCAAGTTTCGGCACGAAGTCGCGCACCTGATAAGTGTGCGGCATCAACACCAGTTTGGGCTGACTGCTGGTCAGGAATTGTTTCAACGCCGCGGCAAAAGCATCGGGAGTGTAAGGCTCGAGCTTCGGCGAATCAACCGCGTAGACCTTCGCGACTTTTTTCGCCGCGACTTCCGCTGCAATTGCGGAGCTACTCGCGCCCACCACGGCGGCTTCGAGAGACCATCCCGTAGCCGCGGCAATCGCCTGACCGGCGGTGATGGTTTCCCAGGAGACGCGATTCAGTTTGCCTTCGCGTTGTTCGACGACTACCAAAATCGTATCGGCCACAACCACTCCTTGTCATTCCGAACGGGAACGAAGGCCCCGAGAGGAATCTGCTTTGTTTCGCCGCGCCTACAACACGCGCAGTTCGTTGCGCAGTTTGTCGACCAGCTTTTTCGCGATCTCGCTGGGCGAGCCTTCAATGTGCTCGGTCTTTTTTGTTTTTTGCGGAATGTACAGGCGTTCGATCTTCTGCAGATTTTCGCCAACGGCCGGCTGCACTTCAGCCAGCGTGACTTTGCGCAGCGGCTTGTTCTTCGCCTGCTTGATGCCGATCAGCGTGGCGTAGCGCAGTTTATTAATTCCCGACTGGATGGTAAGCACTGCCGGCAACGGCATATCGACGAACTGAAAATATCCAGCCTCGAGTTCGCGCTTCACCTTGATTCCGGCGTCCGTCTTTTCAATCTGCATGATAATGGTGGCGTGCGGCCAGCCCAGTAGTTCGGCAAGGATGACGCCGGTTTGCGCATAGCCGTAATCGTCGGATTGCAACCCAGTGAAGATGAGGTCGAATTTTTCATCTTTGATGGCGGCGGCAAAGGCCTTCGCGGTGTTAAACGCATCGAAACCGACAAATGCATTATCTTCCAGATGAATAGCGCGATCTGCGCCTTTGGCCAGGGCTTCGCGCAACACTTGCTGGGCGCGCGCCGGTCCGCTTGTGATGACGACTACTTCTCCCGTGTGCTTTTCTTTTTGCCGCAGCGCCTCTTCCAGCGCAAAGGCGTCCGGCTCGTTCACTTCGTAAGACACATCTTCCCGGATCCACGCGCCGCTTTCGTTCAGCTTCAGCGGCGCATCCTTCTGCGGGACCTGTTTCATGCAAACCAGAATCTTCAAAAATAGCTCCTTGACCTGCCGCTTCGTGCACGACAGGAAAACCACTTAGTATAAATGACCGATTAGCAATTCACAGATTTCAGCGCCGATTTGGGTTCCAGCGAAAGAACCGAATGGGATGCACAGGATAGTTATCCTGTTGTGTGCTATCGAAGTGCGACGCAGCGCCATTTGCCGCCAAGAGTTCCGCAGCGGTCGTATCCACCCAAACCTCTTGCCCGCTCTCCGCATCGCGGATCGCTTCATCAATGAATGTCGCCGCACTGTTTGGTGGGTTTATCGGCTTCCAGATCGTCTGCGGATTGAAGTAGCGGATAAACCAGTCATCCACCGTGTATTCGCTGTAGTACACGACCGTGCCGCTCGGCCATAGCGGATGCATCCGCGTGGCGAATCGCAGCGCCTGGTTATAGTCGGGACGCGAATAGGGAAAGATATAAAGCGCCAGATTGGCCAGGGCCATGATCGCGACGAACAAGGCCAATCGATACCGGCGCGGTCCCCGGTATTGGGCCAAAGATACCGCCGCCAGGAAGATGATCGCCGGCAGACAGAATAATTTGTAAAAAGTGTTATGCGGCAGCCAGAAAAAGAGAAACAAAACATAGGCTGCTAACCAAACTGTAGCCACCCGTACAGGTTCGCGTTTCCAGTTCAGACGGTCGAATGAACGCAGGTCGCCCCAATAGCGCGCCATCGTCACGATCCACGCGATGAGGGTAATCGCGAGGAGAACGAACGTGATCAGCATGAACGGTCCGAAGAAACGCAGCACGTGTCCCGTACCGCCAAAGAACAGCCGCGAATAACTGCTGATCGTAATCCCCAGATTGCGCGGCAAGTTAAAGGTAAAGGACACATCGGGAGAATGGCTGGTCAGCCAGCGCAGAAACTCTGCCGGATTCGTTTCGCGCTCTTCCAGCCAGAATCCGGCGTAATACGCGGGCAGAGCGATTCCTCCGGCGACCGCGCAGTAACGCCACAAGGCCTTCCAACCGCCTTTTAGAAAAATGCCCAAAGCTGCCGCGGGGAAAAACAAAAATGCGAGCTGATGGATGAGCATCGCGCTGGCGTGAAGCAGGCCCACCAGCAACGGTCGTGTCCTCGTACTCGTAGTCAGGATAGAGAAAGCAGCCAGCAGAAGCAGCGAGCTCAGAATGTATGCGTCAGCGTCGGTCGCGTACTTCCAGAAGATCGCAGAGAAGGCAAACAATAGAGTGAGCGTGGAGCTGAAATAAGCGGACCCGGTTGTGCGTAGAAGCAATCGATGCATGAGCCAGACGCAGGCGGCTGCCGCCAGCATGTTCATTGCCTGCAGCACCGCGATCGCTCGAACATGAAATCCGAGGCCGAGCATCGCGTGCCAGACGAGGTATCCAATGCTGTTATAGATCAGGTGATTGGGGTGGATGATGCTCGTCCAGAAGATCGGTGACTTCAGACCGCCGGCCTGCTCGATGTTCTGGGCAAAGGAAACGCCATCCCAATAGTAGTTCTTGGTGGGCAGGACGGCGTAGGCAATCAGGACGGCTCCCGCCAGCGACGCACTCATCCACTGTGGAACGACGCGGCCGTCTCTGCCTGGTGACATTTTGACCCGCGGGCGAATTCACGCTCAGTCGGTGAAGACCACGGATTGCACGCCGGAGATTTCAAAGCGCTTGCGGCAGCGCATGTTTTTGCAGGCCAGTTGATCGTCTTTGCGCAGCATGTACGACCGGGCCTTAGCAAATCGTGCGCGGTCGCGCTCGTCGGCGCGTCCTGCAAGCTGGCGCTTTTTGGTGCGCACCAGCCAGTTGATTTCGTACTCGCCGGACTGCTGGCAATGAGGGCAGTTCAGCGTGGCCTGTTTCCGTTCCTGCTTTTCGTCGAAAAAGTCGCGTTCTTCCATGAGCCGTTGTCGATCGCTTGTCGTTCGTCGTTAGTCGTGAGTCCTTAGCCGGTCTCCCGAAACCGCTTGCCGACTGTACACATAATTATTACACCATGATTATTACAGTTTCGCCGCCGACAAGCTATGGCAAGATGTGTGCAGCGAATTCAATCAGCCAGATCAAGAACGGACGAACAGCGACAAACGACAGGGTTGAACCATGCCTGGACGCAAAAAAAAGAAAAAATCCTTTCGCGCCGTAACGGCGGTCAAAGAGATGGCACGCGACCGTGTGGGTGCGCCTCCAGCGGGACAGATTGTCGTGGAGAAAAAGAAGAAGCCGGAGAAATACAAGCCGACGCTGGACAAACTATTGCAGGATGAGGTGTGACGGGGGAAGTGTGATGCGGCGGCGGACAGCCCGATTAGTTAAATGTCGCCGTTACTGTAGTGTCGCTCTGCATGAGAACCGAGCAGGCGCCGGTGCCGGTGCACCCTCCAGACCAGCCTCCGAACGTGGAGGGGCTAACCGGGGTAGCGTTTAGAGTAACCGTCGTGCCGCTGGGGAAGCTGTCAACACAGCTCACTGCCGTACTTGCGCAGCTGAAACCTGACGTGGAGCTGGCCACGACTCCAGTACCGCTGCCCAGGAAGTTAACCGTCAGGATCGGCTCCGAGCTGCCGCCACCGCTGCCCGTGCTCGTAAAGCAGACGACATTCGCCGTCATATTTCCAACCACCACTGCGCCTGACGAAGACACTCCCGAGGCGTCGCTATTGGTCTTCAGAGTTGCCGAAACCACCGTAGTCCCGCAGACCTGGCCAGTCGCAGTCAGCAAGCCGGCAGATGTAATGGTGTACATCTGGGGGTCGCTCGAAGCCCAGGTGACTTGATTCGTAATGTCTTTAGTCACGGGCGGGTGAACGTAGGAACCGAGGGCGCTTAATTGCACCTGAAGCCCGGCATCGGCAATAACGGGAATATTCGATGCGCCAAACGTCTCCGTCGCCGGCGAAATGGCAATCGAGACTAACCTTTGCGGGTCCCCACAACTGGCAATACTCAGCAGCGAAACCGCGGCAGTAATAAGGGCGGCAATGGCGAACCACTTCCGGTTCATGAAACAACTCCTGGCAACTGGTGGCCGGTGCATAGCACTCAGCAGGGGAATGAGCCAATTTAGTGAAAGGCGCGGCAAAAAGCAATAACCAGCCGGGAAACTGCACGGCCAACAACCAAAGCCCTTTCTCGGTCGACGCGCGTCACGCCAATTAGGTTCGGACCGCTTCAGCAACTACTCTAGCAAAATCCTTTATATCTTCTTCGGTCGTATCGAAGGAGCACATCCAACGCACGATCGATTCTTCTTCGATCCACATATAGAAGAAGTAACGCGCTTTGATTTTCTCGATTGCGTGGGGCGGGATTTGCGCGAACACACCATTGGCCTCGACCGGCCACATCACTCTTACTCCCGGAATGCCTCTGATTTCTTTTTCCAGCAGGCGGGCCATGCGGTTGGCATGGTCGGCGCTGCGCCGCCACAGGCCATCGGTCAAAAGAGCTTCGAATTGCGCCGCGATAAAGCGCATCTTCGAAGCAAGTTGCATGCCCTGTTTGCGCAGGTAAAGGAAATCGCGGCTGAGTTCGCGGTTCGAACTGGCATCCTGATTGAAAAATACCACAGCTTCGCCGCCCATGATGCCGTTCTTGGTGCCGCCAAAGGAAAGAACATCGACGCCCAGATCGCGAGTGGCCTGGCGGAGAGTCTGCCCTAAACTTGCCGCGGCGTTAGCGAGGCGGGCGCCATCCAGGTGCAGGAACATTTCGTTCTCATGCGCGAACCTGGCCAATGCCTGAATCTCTTCGGGCCGGTAAACCGTCCCCATCTCCGTGGATTGCGTGATGGAAATCACCCGGGCCTGCACGTGATGCTGATCGCCGATACCGTGATAGGCATGGCGGACGGATTCCACCGTAATTTTCCCATCTTGATGGGGCAGCGGTATCAGCTTGCAGCCGGTATGCTTTTCCGGAGCTCCGCATTCGTCGGTATAGATGTGGGCATAGTCGCTGCACAAGACGGCATGATATGGGCGGTTGATTGCCTGCAAGCCGAGCACGTTGGCGCCGGTTCCGTTGAACGTGAAGAACACGTCAATGCCGGAACCGAAATGCTCTTCAAATTTTTTGATCGCCGAGCGCGTATAAGGGTCCTCGCCGTAGGCGACTACATGGCCGCGGTTCACGCGCGCGATTGCCTCGATAATTTCAGGATGTACACCGGCATTATTGTCGCTGGCAAAGCCGCGGGAAGAATATGCGGGAACTGTCTCCATTCGAATCAATTTAGCAGAATGATCTCAACGGAGTTCCCTTGCGGGTCCATCATCCGCAAAATGGTTGACTTCGGCCATAGCGTAACTGTATGGTTACGCATCTACGCATCGGGTTCGCCTGGCTTTCGATTAATTTTTGCGTCCGGCGCGGGTGGTCGAGAATCTTAAGATACGCGTATTAGATTCAGTCGCAGACGCCTTTACGGCCGGCAGGTACATGGCAAAAATGGTTGAGAGAAATCTATTTCGGGTTGTTCTATCAGGGACCGTGGCAGCCCTTCTAGCCACCATCGGCTGTTCCGGCAACAGTGCCCACAATCCACAGGCAGCCGGGCCGGGGGCGATGCCGGTAAAAGTACAGGAAGCGCGCGCCATGCCGGTGAGCGATTCCACCGAATACGTCGCGACACTCAAGTCGCGCGATTCCGCCGTGGCGATGCCCCAGGTAGAGGGAATCATTACCAAGATTTATGTGCACTCCGGCGATCATGTTGCCGCAGGCGCTCCGTTGATGGAAATTGATCCGCTCAAGCAGCAAGCTACCGTCAAGGGACTGGAAAGTTCGCGCACAGCGCAGCAGGCAAATTTGTTGTGGGCGAAGCAGCAGTATGAGCGCTCGCAGGGCCTTTTCGGCGCGGGCGTGGTCAGCAAGCAGGATCTGGATCAGGCGAAGTCCGCGTACGACGCGGCCCAGGCGCAGATGGATTCGCTCGACGCACAAGTCAATGAGCAGCAGGTGCAGTTGCACTATTACAAGGTGGTCGCTCCGCGCGGAGGAATTGTTGGCGACATTCCGGTGCGCGAAGGAGACCGGGTGATAACCTCGACGCAGCTGACCACGGTTGACCAGCCCGGCAGCCTGGAAGTTTACGTCTACGTTCCCATCGAGCATTCGTCGCAGCTCAAGATGGGTCTTCCGGTGCAGATCCTCGACAGCGAAAATAAAGTGATCGGGAGCAGCAAGGTTTCTTTCATTTCGCCTCAGGTGGATACCACTACGCAAACGGTACTGGTGAAAGCTCGAGTAGCCAACGGGAATGATGCGCTGCGCCAGTCGCAATTCATTCGAGCCCGGATGGTGTGGGGCGTGCATCAGAATCCGGAGGTGCCGATTCTCGCCGTGACCCGGCTGGGAGGGCAGTATTTCGCGTTCGTGGCGCAACCGCAGAATGGCGGCCAGTACGTGGCGCGGCAAGTGCCGCTCAGCATCGGCCAGACAGTAGGCAACGATTACGAAGTGGAAAGCGGTATCAAGCCTGGCGACAAAATCATCGTTTCCGGTACCCAGTTTCTGGTGGATGGCGTTCCTGTAATCCCACATGGCTGAAATCGGCTTCCGGCGTTCGGCTTCGTCCGTTGGTACTCAACTAAGGTCACAGTCCTCCCACTCGGCACAAGGTTTAGATAGTTCGTGTCGAAAGAGGAGACATTCGGAAGCCGGATAGCGGAAGCCGGGAGCCGTATTTAGCGATTTCCTATGTTCGTTAATTTTTTCATTCAACGCCCGGTGTTCGCGTCGGTCTGCGCCCTGCTGATTCTTCTCGCGGGCCTGGCCGTCATTCCCACGCTGCCCATAGCGCAGTTTCCGACTCTCGCGCCGCCGCAGGTTGGCGTCACCAGCGTTTATATCGGCGCCAGCGCGCAGACGGTCGAAAGCGCGGTCACCATTCCCATCGAGCAGCAAATCAATGGCGCCGAAGGAATGAAGTACGTCACCTCTACCAGCGGCAATGACGGCACCAGCACGGTCACCGCCACGTTTGACCTGAACCGCGATCCCGATCTGGCCACCGTCGACATTCAAAACCGGGTGAACACGGCGCAGGGCAGGCTCCCCGCATCCGTAAAGGCGGTGGGCATAACCACCGCGAAGACTTCGCAGAACTTCGTCTTCGGCGCGGCCGTTTTCGCCGATCAGCAAAGATATTCCACGCTGTTCCTCAGCAACTATCTCGACGTCTATGTGCGCGATTCGTTGAAGCGCATTCCCGGAGTCGCCGATGTAATCATCTTCGGCGAGCGCAAGTACTCGATGCGGCTCTGGCTGGACCCGGTGCGCATGGCGGGACGCCAGCTCACGGCTCCTGACGTGGTCAGCGCGCTCTCCGAGCAGAACGTGGAAGTCGCCGCAGGGCAGGTTGGCCAGCAGCCTTCCGTTCTGGGGCAGTCTTACCAGGTCAGCGTGCGCGCGGTGGGGCGGCTGAGTGAACCGGAGCAATTCGACAACATCATTCTCAAGACCAATTCCGACGGTACGCTGGTTCGTTTGAAAGATGTTGGCCACGCGGAACTGGGCGCGGAAAGCTACGCCAACGATCTGCAATTCAACGGACAGGATGCGATTGGCGTCGGCGTGACCCAGCTCTCGACTGCGAACGCGCTCGATGTGGACCGCAAAGCAATCGCCGAGCTGGACCGGTTGTCGAAGAGCTTTCCTCCCGGCATGCATTACAAAGTGGCGTTCGACACCACCGACGCGGTGGGCGAGTCGATCCGCGACGTGGCCTTTACGGTAGGTTCGGCGATTGCGCTGGTCGTCCTCGTCATCTTTGTCTTTCTCGGCGACTGGAGGACGACGATGATTCACTTCATCGCGACTCCGGTTTCGCTTATCGGCACCTTCATCTTTGTGAAGCTTCTGGGCTTCTCAATCAACACGCTAACGCTGTTCGGCATCACGCTGGCCGTCGGCCTGGTCGTCGACGACGCGATCGTCGTGATCGAAAACATTGAGCGCCACATTCAGGAGGGCGAATCCGACTCCCATAAAGCGGCGGCGGCTGCCACAGCCGAGATTACCAGCGCCGTCATCGCCACCTCGCTGGTGCTGTGTGCCGTGTTTGTGCCTGTTGCCTTCTTCCCCGGCACGACCGGCATTCTGTTCCGCCAGTTTGCGCTGACCATCGCATTTTCCATCGCTATTTCCGCCTTTAACGCGCTCACCCTGGCTCCCGTGCTGGCGGCGATTTTTTTAAGCGGCGGCCACCACAAGAAATGGTGGTGGCTGCAAAAGTTTGACGACGGCGTCAATGCCTTCACCCGCGGATACCGCGCTGTGCTGCATCACATACTCAAGCACAAGCTGGTCATGGTGGTGCTGTTTTTCGCCGGCCTGGGTGCAACATATTTCATTTTCACGCGCGTGCCCACGGGCTTTGTGCCGGATGAGGACCAGGGATACTTCATCATTGTGATCCAGGCCCCGTCAGGCGCATCGCTGGAGTATACGAAGGCGATCGGCAAACAGGTTTCGGGTCTTTTGGCCGACGTGCCGGAAGCGGAGGGAACGTTCTCCATCGCCGGCTTCAGTTTTTCAGGTTCGGCCGCCAATCAAGGAATTATTTTCGTTCCTCTGAAGCCGTATTCCCAGCGCAAGGGCGATGCACACACCGCGGCAGCGATTCTCAACCGCATCCGTCCCCGCATGTTCGGAGTTTCGGGAGCGATCGTGTTTCCCACGCTGCCTCCGCCCATTCAGGGCCTGGGGCAATTCGGCGGATTCCAGTTCGTGGTACAGGATCAGGCGGCGCACAAACTAGAGGAACTGGCCGCGACCACGCAGAGCCTGATGCGGCAGGCGGGACAGCGCAAGGATTTAACCCGGCTCTTCTCAACCTTTACCGCCAACGACCCGCAGTATCTGGTCACCATCGATCGTGAGAAAGCCAAGAGCCTGCACGTGCCGCTCTCGCAGATTACAGACACGCTGGGCATCTACATGGGTTCATCGTATGTAAACGACTTCGATTTCAATAATCGTTCTTACCGTGTGTACGTGCAGGCGGACAAGCAGTTTCGCGCGACGGCGCAGGACTTGAAAGAGTTCTATGTGCGCTCCGACAACGGCGCCATGGTGCCGCTTGACAATCTGATCAGCGTGACGCAGACGACCACGCCGCAAGTAATCAGCCATTACAACCTGTTCCGCTCGGCGGAAATCGACGGCTCGCCCGCGCCGGGATACAGCTCCGGCCAGGCAATTGCAGCCATGGAAGATCTCGCGAAGAAAATGCCGCAAGGATTTTCCTATAGTTGGACCGGGTTGTCGCTTGAAGAACTGGCCGCGGGCGGAACGTCGCTAATCCTGTTCGGCCTGGGCACGTTGGTTGTTTACCTTACGCTGTCGGCGCAGTACGAAAGCTTTGTGCTGCCCTTTATCGTTTTGTTAGCCGTGCCCATGGCGTTACTTGGAGCACTGGGCGCGCAATGGCTGCGTGGTCTGCAGAACGACGTTTACTGCCAGGTTGGACTTGTCATGCTGGTCGGACTCTCCAGCAAGAACGCAATTCTGATCGTGGAATTTGCCGAGCAATTACGCGAGCGGGGAATGCCCTTGATTGAGGCGGCGATACAGGGAGCAGCCATCCGCCTGCGCCCGATTCTGATGACTTCGCTGGCCTTCATTCTGGGTGTAGTACCGCTGGTGGTGGCCACCGGCGCGGGCGAGAATGGACGTCACTCCGTGGGCACAACAGTGTTCGGCGGTATGATTATGTCCACGTTCCTGAATCTGTTCTTCATCCCCGTCCTGTATTTGATCATCGAAGGCTGGCGCGAACACGGAAAGAAAGAGCCGGTAAAGCAACCCGCAGCCTAGTCTCGGAACCGAAGCAACAGGCAATACAAGTTTCAGCGCTATGTACCGGAGGATGTCTTGAAAGACGAAAAGGCTTCTGCAGGTTTCAAGAAAGTGTCTCGCGAAGAGCTCATCGAATTATTGAACCAGGATTTGGCGCGCGAATACCAGGCCATCATCGCTTACGTCGTCTACTCCCAGGTGCTGAAGGGCGCCGAATACATGAACATCGCCGCCGAACTGGAAAAGCATGCCACGGAGGAACTGAGCCACGCGCTCATCATTTCCAAGCAAATTGATTATCTCGGCGGCATGCCGGCGGTAGTGCCGAAGCCCGTCAAGACGTCTGAAAAAGCCAGAGACATGTTGCAATTCGACCTCGACAACGAGACGGAAACCATTCGAAACTACCGCGAGCGGATCCACCAGTGCGAAGCGTTGGACGAGTACGCCCTGAGCGAGCAAATCCGGGAGATCCTGATCGATGAACAAGATCACCAGATCGCTCTGGCCACGGCCTTGGGTAGAGATGTTCCCAAGCCAGGCGTGGCGCGCTAGCAAAGGCTAGCGCTTAACCGTAAGGCGTCGAATGGAGTTTCACGCGGATTTGCGCGCCTGAGTTGCATCCTTTGTGTCCGCCACAACGATCGCGCCTTTTCGTTCGTCACTCTGTTTCTTCTTGCGCGCGGCCCGGCGCTTCAGCGTGCGAATCCAATCCTCGGAATACATCGTTCCCCGGCATTTTGGCGATCCGCAGTGGCAGGGCGCCGGATCTTCATCGTCGTAAAGGTTGTAATCCCAGAGAAGTTCTTCGCCAGCCGCGATGTCGCGGATCGCGAATATCCATACCCGGTCTTTAATCTCATCGACCTCGCAATTCGGATCGCACGAGTGATTCAAATATGCGGCCATACCTTCGCCGTCGATAACAGTCTTTCCATCTTCCAGTCCGTACAAATAAGTTCGCGTTGCGCCCGTGTAGAGCCGGTCTGCTTCTTTGGGCGTGAGGCGAGGCCCGGAGTATTCGATAATCCGGGTTCCCTTGCGAATCGGAGCCGCGGTATAAACACCGACCGAGTGAATAGGCGAAGGACGCACCACCAATCTCATGGCCATAATCTCGCACGATTCAGCGCGGAAAGGGAAGAAAGAAAAACGGCTCGGAGACATTTGTTTTGTAAAGGCCATTTCGGCGGCAAGGCCTGTCGATTCTCTTCGTCGCGTGGTAGACTTTCGCCGCTTCGGAAACGCAGTCAAAATTGTTGTCTCCAGGGAGGTTTCATGCACATCATTCGGAAAGCAATCACATTCACCTTTATGTTGTTGTTGGGCGGCGCCTTGACCGCAGCGGTTGCGCAGTCAGACACGGCCGCCAGCGCGGGACCGAAGGCGGCGTACTGCACGTCCACCGGCGGGGTCGTGGAAAACCGGCTGGCCTACTTCGGCACCAACGGCCCGGCGTCAAGTTGGCTTCAGCTATCCGGCACATTGGGATTCTGCCAGTACACTTCAGCCGTCGACGGTTCCAGAATTCATGTTTCGCTCGACTCGCTGTACACCACCAAGCCGAGCCTGGCGACGCTGGCATATTACGCGCTAGTCCAGTGGAACGGTCAGGGGAACGGTAATCCAGCGTCGTTTTATTGCACACAACTCGGGGGCAGCGATGCCTTTGGCGGCGTGACTGCTGCGGGCGGCGGATGGGTGCAATTCGGAGCTATCGATGAAGTGCTCGAAGCCTGCATCTTTCCGGACAACTCGACCATCGATTCCTGGGGACTGCTGTATCACTCCGTGGGCGAAATCCGCGGGACCGATCTCTCGACCGTTCTGAAGTATGCCAATCCGTACGGGACAAAAAGCAAGGGTAAGAAAAATTGATTTCGTCGAAATAAGGCCGGTTATCGCACGTCGAACCCTCGGCTTCTACGCAACTGCACGCGAGCGTGGCAGTTCGGAGGCGCGCACGTGCGAAACCGGTTTCTCATGCAGCAGCAATTCCGTGGCTTGCACGCGCCGGTCGCTGTGGAACCAACGCTGCACAACGTTGTCGCACAGAAAGTTTGTGATTGAAAGCAGGCTCATTCCGTGGTGATGGGCCATCCAGGCGCGAACCACCTGCGGACGCGACCAGCGGAACCGGCGGCGGAATCCAGTACAATCCGCTGCTTCATAGAAACCATGAGAGCCGAACCACCCCATCGATTCCATGCGCCGCAGGTTTTGAAACGCTCCCTCCGGGTCCACGGACAATGCCAGAAAAGTTGAATAAGGGGATACGACCAGCGGACCACCAGGGTCGCTCTTCATCATCGCCAGTTGCGGAAGCCCGAAAGCCTTGTATTGATAATTCCCCGCTTCGTCGAGCTTGTAATAGGATGATTCCGAAATGCCCCAGGGAATGCCGCGATTCGCCCCGTAGGCCTGTTGCGAGCGAACGCAGGCAATTCGCGTGCGGTCGAGCAACGTGTTGGCGTAGGAGTGCAGCCACAGGAACGGCATCAGATACTCAAACATCGTTCCCGTCCAGGAGAGCAGAACCAGCCGTCCCTGATCGAGCGTATGGGGCCGGCCCAGGTTGAACCAGCTATCTTGCGGAATATCTTCCTTGGCAATCGCGGCAAAAACCGCGGTGCGGGATTCGGTCGCCAGCAGATCGTAACAGGAAGCTTGCAGTTCACTGGTCTCGACATTGAAGCCAACCGACATGAGTTTGCGCCGTTTGTCGAGTAGAAATTCGAAATCCATGTCGTCGCCCAGCTTGCCGGCTTGGGCTGCAATGCTCTTGAGGTCGTGAACAAGCCGCAAGGCGTTGGTTCGCGACTCCGGCAACATTTGCAAAAGCTGGTTTGGTAATGACGACTCACCCGCCGCTGAAGCGGGAGACAAATCGCGGAGCTGTGCCGAGAGCGTATCGATGAATGCCGGCATCAACTCCAGCGAGACTTCCTGCGCAAACCTTGAGCTGTATGCCGGGTCCGAGCGCAGCGCCGCGAATTCCGGCAGCCACCACGGAGCATAGGCCCGCACAACCTGGCGAATTGCTTCCACTCGCGCCCGCGCTTCGTCGCGGAACCAGCGAACATTCGCATCTTGCTCTAGCCCGGATGTAGCGGAGCCGTCGGCAAAACTCGTTTCCGAAAAAGCGAGCACCGAAGTCAACCAGTTCGCGCTTCGCAGATCGGATTCGTAGCGGGCAAAATCTTTCTTCGGCAACGCTTTCTTTTCAGCGAGAATCCGCAAGTAATCCAGAAGCCCGGCAGCCAAAGCCGGCTGGAGCAGAGGCTGCCGTACGCGATCGAGACTTCCCTGCTGCAATGTCCACAGTGAAGCCAGCATGTTTCCGCTGTCGACCGAGGAAACGAACTGGGGAGACAACGGTTCGAGCGTGCGCGTGTCGTACCAGTTGAGCAGGTGCCCGCGATGTTTAGGAATGTTGGCCAGCGTTACCAGTGTTTGGCGAGACAGTTGCAACATCTCGGGAACGGTGAGGTATCCGAGTGCGCAGGCGGATTGGCGCGCGTTTAAAAGAAGCCCAAGATTAGTCGGAGAAACGCGAGCCGCAATCGCCGGAGGTTCTTCCTGGACATTGTCGGGAATCAGCCAATGGTGCTCGGGAGTGGAAAACTCGGAAAAATAACGCCAGATATAGAGGGCGGACTTGCGAATAAAAATCTCATCTTTCGCGGGCAATGACTGCGCGGCCTCCATGGGAGACTCGTTGAGCCAGCGCGAAACTAATTTGCTGCACGCCCAGAGAAACAAAACAGGAACCGCCGCCCACAGAGAAAATGGACGAACCGCCCACACGATCACGCCGACGGCCACCGCGAGTACGGGCATCCAGTCCAGATAGCGATCCACGGGAGTGCGCCGCGTCCCGATCTCCGCTTCTTCGGCGGTCTCCCACTCTAACAACCGTTCACGCGTCACCAACCGCCGCACTAGCGCGCGAACCATGGCATCGAGCGACAACAACATCTGGTGAGCCAGAAAAACGACGGTCAGCAACACATTGAAACAGGACGCGTAGAAGTTGCTCACCGCTTCCTGTGCGAACGTCCAACTGTCCTCGACGATCGACTTGATCAGCCCGAATATAAGCTGAAAAAATACCGGGATAAACAAAATGGCGATGGTGGCCAATGTCCAGCGGATAGGACGGCCTGTTGGAATCAACCACCCGAACAGAAGCAGCACAAATGTCGCGGGTTCCACCAGGCTACGGCGCAGGTTGTCGAGAATCTTCCAGCGCGCCACCAGTGAAATTGGATTGGGTACGCGCGCGCCGGATTCGCTAGGCACTTCGGAACGGAGCCACTCCGCAACCTGCCAGTCTCCGCGCAGCCAGCGATGCTTCCGGCGATTGTAGGCACTATAGTGCGAGGGATAATCTTCGATCACCTCGATATCACTCGCCAAGCCAGAGCGAGCGTATGCACCTTCAATCAGGTCGTGGCTGAGCAGCGCGTTACGCGGAAAGCGCTGGTCCAGCACGCCGAGGAACGCGTCAACGTCGTAGATGCCTTTACCGGTGAAACTGCCTTCGCCGTAAAGATCCTGGTAGGCGTCGGAAATCGCCCGCGTGTAAATGTCGAACCCGGTTTCGCCCGCGTAAATGGCGGCCAGCCGCGACCGCGCTGTACTCTGAACACTGACTCCGACTCGCGGCTGAAGGATGCCATAGCCGGCCACAACAATGTTCTTTTCCGGATCGATGATCGCCTGATTCAGCGGATGCGCCATCGCGCCCACCATGCGGTGCGCCGCGCCGCGCGGCAGTTCCGTGTCCGAATCGAGCGTAATGACAAATCGCACACGCCGCAAAGTCGCAACATCTCCCACCTTGATGGGGAAACTGTCGTACTGGCCACGCAGCAGTTTGTTCAGGTCCATCAGTTTTCCCCGTTTGCGTTCCCAACCCATCCAGCCTTTTTCGCGCGGGTTGTAAACACGATGGCGGTGCAGCAGGAAAAACGAACCAATATTCTGCGCTGCGTACTTCTCATTCAGTTCGCGGATCAGATTCGCGCACAGGTCAATCAGCGGAGTTTCTTCGGACGACGGCTGGTCGGAGTCCGGCAGATCGGACACAAGCGCGAAATGAACGTTGGGATCGTGGTTACCCAAAAAACGAACTTCCAGATTTTCCACCAGTCCGCGAACCTGCTTCTCATTCAGCAATAGCGTTGGGACGGCGACCAGCGTCATGTATTCCGCCGGAATGCCTTCGGAAAAATCCAGCTTGGGCAAAATCCTTGCTGGAAGCACGGCGGTGACCACGTAGTTCATCAGCTGGACCGCGCTTTGCGAGCTCGGCAGCAACAAAATCAACATCGAAAGCAGCATCAACTCCGGAGAGACATTGGGCGGAGTCAACCACAGCAAAAATCCGGTGATGATGGCGAAGGTCAGGATGGCGACGCCGGGAAGAAAGAATTCATCGGGATGCCGGCGCATCCAATGCCGCACGCTTTGCAGAATACGTGGCTTACAGCCGACCTTCTGCCGCAAAAGCTCAACTCCCTCACCCACGATGTAATAACCCACATGCGATTCGCGGGCCGCAATGCGCGGGTCGCGGTAGGCGTGGTTGTGCGCCTGTTGCGCCAAACCGACCGCTGCCTGCGCGACTTCGCTCTCGCTGAAATCGGAGCATCCGGCAATCCGCGCCAGCTGGTCGCGGTAAAGATTGCGGCTCTCAAACTCCATCGCGGTGTATGCGCCCGCAGGATCCAGACGCAGAATTTTATCGAAAGCAATCAGCGGCTCGAGAATCTCTTTCCACGGGGCCTGCGTCACATCGCGCAGGCTGTTGATGCAGACTCCGAGTTTCTGCGATTCGCCGCCCGGATTCTTGAGCGCCGCAAGCGCGCGAAGTGCGATCTCCTCCAGCAAGGCCAACTTCAATCCCGGAACCAGGCCCCATAATTCGCGCAGATTCAAAGGCGTGTGATCTTCAAATCCCTGGCAGAAAGCGCTGAAGGTCTTATCGCTGAACGCGTAGTCGACCGATTTCAGAAACGCTTCCGGCAAAGCCAGAGCACGGGGAACAACCGCCCCCTGAAGCGTGCGCACATGCGGCAATTTACGCAGCGGCTTGATCTCCGAACCCAAGCTCACCATCTGCGCATACACCAGAGATCCGTTATCTCGCAGCCAACGCAAATCGTCAGACGCCGGCGATTGCGCAAACTTGGCATCAGCCGCCGCCAATATTGGCTTTAACGCAGATCGAACCCGGCGTGTGCGCTCGGCGAAAACGCCAGAGAAGGTGGTTCCCGGCAACCAGCCAAGCTTGGCGGCGAGTTTCGCGCCCGAAGCCCGCAACGCCGCGGACACAGTCGGATCATCGATGGCCGCTGGCCGGGCCTGGGCCACCGTCGTGCTCTCGATATCTAAATTTTCTGCCATGCACCCTTTAATTTCGCGAATTTCGGTCTTCATGACTTAACGGTAACTCGCGGCCTGCAATTCGAACATCTCGGCGTACCGGCCGCCCAGGTGAGTCAGTGTTTCATGGTTTCCGTCTTCCGCAATGCTGCCGTTTTCGAGAACTATTATGCGGTCCGCCATCCGCACAGTAGAGAAGCGATGGGAAATAAACAATGCCATTTTTCCCGTAGTCAGCTCGGCAAATCGCTGGAACACCTCGAATTCGCTGCGGGCATCGAGTGCCGCTGTCGGTTCATCGAGTATCAGCACCTGCGCATCGCGCAAATAGGCGCGCGCCAGCGCCACTTTCTGCCATTCGCCGCCCGAAAGATCGACTCCGCCCTCAAACCGGCGCCCCAGCATCTGGTCGTAGTGGCCGCCAAGACGCCCAATCACTTCGTCTGCCATGCTCTTCTTTGCGGACAATTGCAACAGCCGCAAGTTTTCCATCTCCTCGATCTTGCCCACCGCGATGTTCTCTCCCGCCGTCATTTCATAGCGCATGAAGTCCTGAAAGATGACGCCGATCTCGCGGTACAAATCGTCCAGGTCATACTCGCGCAAGTCGATGCCGTCGAGCAGCACCTGCCCCTCGACCGGATCGTACAGCCGTGTAATCAGCTTCACGATCGTGGTCTTGCCCTGGCCGTTTTCGCCGATTAAGGCAATCCGTTCGCCCGTATGGAAATCAAAATTAAGCCGATTCAGAATCATCCGGTCGCTGCCGGGATAGCGAAACGAAACGTTGCGGAACTCAAACCCGCGCCGGATCGGGCGCGGCGCGCTCAACGCATTCGGCTTGGAGCGGATCGTGGGTTCCATTTCAAAAAATGCAATAAGATCCGTGAGGAACAGCGCCTGGTCTGCAATGCCCGAAACCGTCGAGAATATCTGCTGAATATTCGAACTGGCCTGTTGAATCGCCCCGGCCAGGAAGGTAAGGCTGCCAATGGTGATAATTCCCCTCACCGTGCGCCAGATCACGAACACATAAGCGGAATAATATCCAGCGGTGCCAATGATCGACAGCAGCGCTCCCGCAACCAGGCGCCGCCGGGCGAGGTCGACGTCTTCGACGTAAATCTGGTCCGAAAGACGAGTGAACCGCTTGACCAGAAATCCCCGCAAACCGAAAAGTTTGAGTTCTTTGGCTGCTTCCTTGCTCCCGCCAAGGACGCGCAGGTAATCGAGCTGCCGCTTGATCGGCGTTTGGCGAAAGTTCTTGGCGTATCCCAGAAAAGCAAAGTGACTCTCCCCGAGAAATGCGGGCAAAACCCCTGCAACCAACAGCAGCAGCAGCCAGGGCGAAAACAAAATGATCGAAATCGACAGTGAAATCGTAGTTACAACCTGCTGCACCAGCCTGCCAATCGACTGGATCATCCCCAGCCGGTCCGTCGCCTGCACCCGTGCCCGTTCCAGGCGGTCATAGAAAACAGGGTCTTCGTATGCGATCAGGTCAAGCGCCGCGGCATGCTCCATCACCCGGATGCTGACGTACCGCGTGTATTTGTCGGCCAGCAGCGCGTCGAGATAGTCAATCGTACGGCTAAGCAGGCTGCTGAAAACAGCCAGTGAGAACTCTGCCGCGACCAGCCACCAAAGATAATTGGTAATCGGCTGGTGAGTGGTAACGGACCGAACGATCAGATCGATGATGAGCTTGGTTACCCAGAGCAGGGCAATGGGAAGAAGGGCAAGGACGATGCGAAAGACGAGGCCCAGCGTTACAACCAGGCGCCCGGACTCCCACACCAGCTTGAGGACGGCAGGAATATTTCGAAGCGCGGTGAGGCGTTCCTGCCACGCTCCCTTTAAGTTTGGCTGTCCAGCCATCCGTGGGTCCTGTACAGGCGTCCGCGAAGAACAGGGTAACGGCGCGTCGCCATGCGCGCCAGATGCTGGCGGTTAGCGTAAGTTTAGCCGAAATCGAGTGATTTCGAGCATCTGTTTATCGCCGGGTCGCCCATGCAAGTTCTTGCATTTACTTCTCAAAAGCCTATGTGGCAAAAGCGATGTTTGGATGAAAAAACTTGCAGAGAGGTTGGCATTCGCCGCCAGACATCGGAGCGACGGCCTGCAAGTCAATATTTCTGGAATCCCGCCCGCTGCATACCCCGTTGCGCTTCCGCCGTCTTCATAAACGTGTCCCAAACGAAGCCCGTGCGCAGGTTCTCCGCCATGAGCATGGTAATCCCGGTATCGATCCCGATGACGTCATGGTCGTACCAGTTCTTGAGCCGGTTGAAAGCATTTACAAACCCGTATTTGCACCACGCCGCCGGGTTATTCTTGCGCATCGATTGCAGCGTCCGCAATGTCGCCTGCGGCAGAAACGGCAGCGACCCGCCCGGGGCGCTAGGCACCACCGTGCCGTCGATGGGTCCGAACGCCGGCGGCCCCCCCCACACCACATATCCCTTTTCAGAATCGGACGCGGTGATGCCCCAAAGATCTTCGCTGTAGTCGGGAAACTGCCTGCCTAGCTCGACACAAAACCGCCGATGGACTTCTGTCGCCACAATGGAATTCTTGTAGTAATCCGCGTACTTATCCCGCTTGCCGCGGAAGTCGAACCACGCCTGCGAATACTGATGCACAAACAACGGCGCAAATGACCCGATGTAGCGCAGCCCTTCATACTCAAACGTCATGCGCTTCCACGCATTCCACGCATCTTCTTTCAGCGGATGGGCGGACGACCCCAGCCCCAGCAGGTACATCATCATCAGTTCGCTGTAGTAGTCCCAGCGGTACGGGAGAAAGCCGATTTCCGGAGTCCAGCCATGCGGCAAGAGCGCAGTATCTTCGGACAGCCAGGTCCAGTCGACGCGGTTGAAGATGAGGTCGCACAACTCCGCGACGCCGTTGTGCTTGAAGTGTTCGCGGCACGTCAGAATGCCACACAGCAAAATGGCGGTATCGACCGACGAAATCTCCGAGTCCCAGACACGCTCTCCCGTATCGATGTTGGCGAAGTGGTAAAAAAATCCACGATGCTGCGGGACTTTCTTCCACAGAAAACGCAGCGCCGCAAACACGCGCTCCAGCGCCGCGCCCGCGGGAATGAACCCGCGCTGGTCGGCGATGCAGAGCGCCGTAAGACCAAACCCAGTCGCGGCAATGCTGGCCACCGTTCCCTGATCGTTCACCTGCACATTGCAGCGGTCTTTCACCATCCCGGTCTTCGGACTGCCTTGTTCCCAGAAGAACAGAGCGTTCGCGGTTTCCAGTTCGTTGAGAAACTGATCGTCTTCAGGGGTAAGCGTAAATGGCGGCAAAACCGGTGGCGGAGAAAGCTGCATCAGTTGTGGATCGGCCGACGCCGAAAGCGCGGCGAACGGAAGCGCGGCAATGGGAACCGAAGCCCCTGCCATTCCCATCTGCCGCAGAAAATCGCGACGCGAGAAACCATGAAACGATTTTCGTGTCATTCTTTACGATTGATCATGAAATAAGATGATGCTGCAAACAGCGAACCTCTGATGTCATCATAAAGATAAAATAGCGATCCTGAAATGACTCGATTGCAAAAACTTGAAATTCTGACGGCCTGCGTGGTGACGTTGCTGATCACCGCAGCAGCCATAAGTATTGTGCGCTGGGAAGCGCGAAAGCCGATTTCCTTGCAGGGAGCCGTGACCGTGCTCGATGCCGATCCGCGCAAAGAATTGCCCATCGCCGATGTTCAGATTTCTACGTCCGATGAGCCTCCCGTGACCGCGAAGTCTGACGCTTCCGGTTTCTTCCGGCTCACTCTCGCCCGCGGAGTGCGCCGTGGCCGTCCGGTCATGCTTCACTTCCGCCACAAGGATTACCAGCCTCTCGATCTCGACGAATTCGTCGGCGACAAGCTCTACATCGTCCATCTGGCTCCCTTGTCTCCCCAAGCGGTGCGCGCCCAGGAACAACAGCAAACGAAAGTGGGGAATGTTCGTGTGCGCTTTTCCATCAAGAATCAAACCGAAGTGAACATCGGCAGCGCTGCGCAAACCTTCGCGATTCAGAATAAAGGAAACGTCCCATGCAAAGGCCAGCATCCCTGTTCGCCGGACGGAAAATGGAAAGCCGCGCTGGGATCTCTGTCGCTCGATGCGGGGATCGGCAACGAATTTCGTGACGCGCGGGCCTCTTGCATCGCCGGGCCCTGTCCCTTCACGCGCATCGAGGCCGACCGCTTCTCCCCCGGAGGGCGCACAATTACGGTGACGGCTCGCGACTGGTCCGACACAACCACGTTCCTGCTGGAAGCCGAAGTCTTTCATCCCATGGCCAGCGAACTGGTCCACGAATCGTATCCCGTGATCTTTGGCGACGCTCTCAACTTCACCCTGCCCTCCTCTGCCGAGGCGATCAACATTGAAGCCGACATCAACGGGCAAACCATCATTTTCCCGCTCGGTCCCGAATTACTGTTGAGTTGGGCCACATGCAGCGTTCGCGTCAACCCGGACCGCACGCACGTCTATCGCTGTGAACTGAAAACCGGCTACCGCTTTCAATAGAAAACTACGGATTGGAGATAGCGCACCAAGTCAACTGGCGCCATACCGAAGGCCCGCGTTTTCACAGCGGGCCGAGAGCCTGCCCTGAGCTTGCCGAGGGGATCGTGCGAGCATTGCGACTGCGTTCGGATCAACCGCACCGCCTCGCGCTTCGTTTCAAGAACGATTGGTAGCGTCGTCCTGCCGTATACTGCCCGAGGTCTGTTTCCGCGCTCGATGAGTCCCTCAACTTCGCCCACATCCCGACTCGCCTACATCGACTGGATGCGCGGCCTCGCCTGCGTCCTGATGTTCCAAACGCACTGTTACGATTCCTGGCTGAGTCCGGAAGCCCGGCAAAGCAAGTTCTTCATGTATTCGCAATTAGGAGGAACGTTTCCCGCACCGCTATTTCTCTTCCTTGCCGGAATCTCCTTCGCTCTGGTTACGGAACGTCTTGGTCAGAAAAATTTTCGCCCAGGCGCCATCGCGCGCACCACGATTCGCCGCGGCGCAGAAATTTTCGCTCTGGGGTTGCTTTTTCGCTTGCAGGAATTCGTCGTCGCCTGGGGTTGGTCGCCGAAAAGCGATCTGCTGCGCGTCGACATATTGAACACCATCGGCTTATCGATGATGCTCATGGGCGTCCTCTGCTGGGTGGTCCTGGCCTCACAACCGGGAGCCCATAAACGATCCGCGCTGGTCTTGGCCGCCGCCGGAACGGCGCTTGCGATCTCCCTGTTCACGCCTCCGCTATGGACCACATGGCGTCCGCAATGGCTGCCCTGGCCCATTGAGTCTTACATCGACGGAGTTCACAATCTCGGCGCACCGCAGGCATGGCTGTTCCCAATCTTTCCCTGGACGGCATTCGCCTTCGCTGGCCTCGCCGTGGGGTTTATTTTGCAGAGCCCCTGGGCGCGCAATCGCGAATCGAAAATCTTTCTCGCGCTCGGAATCGGCGGAGCTATCCTGGCCGAGTTCTCCCATTGGCTCGATCACAGCTCAGTGCAGCTTTACGCCAGCTACGATTTCTGGCACACCAGCCCCAATTTTTTCCTGATCCGGCTGGGTCTGCTGATGATTATTCTTTCCGCCAGCTTTGCCTGGTGCCGCTGGGGTCCGGCACAACGATTCTTCAGCCCGCTCATTCTCCTGGGCCAGGCTTCTCTGCTCGTCTATTGGGTACACATCGAGTTCGTCTACGGCCGGGTTTCAATTCTTCCCAAGCACGCGGACAGCATTGGCACCGCATCGCTGGGCCTGCTGCTTATCTTTCTGGCGATGCTGGCACTGGCTTTCGTTCGCACCCGAATGAAAGGCCGTGGCGTCAGCTTGCCTGCGACGCCCAAACCAGCAACCGCGCAATGAATTAAGACTTCTCCTTCAAGAATTCCACCACTTCCTTCTCCGCCCATCGCCCATCGTCTTGTGGATCTCCGTTACGTTCACCGAGAAAAGCGCAATGGCCTCCGTCCTTCGTCTCCACAAATGTGATGTGCGGATTTGCCAGAATCCGCCGCCGCGTCTCCGCGCGGAGCCGAATAAACGGATCGTTCGCCGCATGAATAACCAGCGCCGGCACGGCAATCCGATCGATCACATTCGCGGCTGAAGCCCGCTGGTAATAATCGTCAGCCCCACTGAATCCGCAGTAGTAAGCCGTGATGCGGTCGTCGAACCCGCGCAACGTCGAAACTCCGCGCAGCCGCGCAACATCGAAATCCGCAGGAAACAGTTTCGCCTTCCGCCGGAAGCGCCCGAACAACTGCATGAGAAAGTAATATTCGTAAACCCGATTCGCCGGCTCGTGCAGCGCGTCCGCCGACACCGCCAAATCTACTGCCGGGCACACCGCCGCCACTGAGTGAAACTGCGCCGGCCCATCCGTGCCCCACTCGCCCGCCAGCTTCAAAACCAGATTTCCTCCCATGGAAAATCCAGCCAGCGAAAACCGTGACACTCCATCCCGTTCGATAATCTCCCGCGCAACCGCCGCCACATCCGCCGACCGGTCCGAGTTATACAGAGTCGGCGCGCAGTGGTCCATGCCGCCGCAATTGCGCTGGTTCATCAGCACTACGTTCATGCCTGCGGCCAAACCGTGGCGCGCAATTCCTAACATGTATTGCGAATCAGTCGATCCCTCGAGTCCATGCACCGCAATCACCGTCGCGGCGGAGGCCTTGTCGCTCTGCCAATAGCACAGGCAGCGAACCCGAATGCCCTTCTCGACCTCAATCATTCGTTCTTCCGGCGCGGGCAGCTGAATTCTGCGCGGAAGAAAAAAGCTGGCAATGGTCTGCACATGCCCGCCCCGAAGCCAGCGCACTGGCCGAAACGGCGTAACGATCACACGCTCTTCTAATCTGGAATTCCCGCCAGGAGCAGACGAGGATTGCGAAGTTCCCACAAATTGATTCTAATGGAATAGTTCGCGTCGAAAAGAATTCAACAAAGCCGGAGAAGCCATGCCCATCTTCGAATACATCTGCCAGAAATGCCATCACCAGTTCGAAGCTCTGATCTTCGGCGATCAAAAGGCCGAGTGTCCAAAGTGCCACGCGACTCGCCTCGCTCCGCAGCTTTCCGTTTTCGCCGTCTCTACAAAAGGTTCGACTTCCAGCGCCCGTCCCACCGGCGCATGCGGAAGCTGCGGCGATCCCCGCGGCCCCGGCGCCTGCTCCATGCCTGACCTGAATTGAGACCGACCTCAGACGTCAGACCTCAGGCCCAAGGTCCGAAGTCGAAGTCCGAGGTCTGAAGCCCGAGGTCTGAAGTCCGAGGTCTGAAGTCCGACGCCGCCTCCCGGTAACCTCAGTGCAGTGACCCCGGTTACCTTTCGCCGCCGTGGCCCGTCTCCTATCATCACGAAACCACGACTCAAAGCAGTTCGCAGTAAGAAGTTTGCGGTCACCGGGGTTCATAAGAATGGATCGTCGCCGTCAGTCGCGTGTTTTCGTCGAACTTCCCGTACAAATCTGGGGCATGGACGCCAATGGGCGTCCCTTCACCCAGCCCGCCAGCCTGCGTACCATCAGCGGTCGCGGTGCAACCCTCCAGGCCGTCGACGCTCAACTCAAGCCCGGCGATCTGGTCGACGTGCAATACGAAGGCGTCAAATCCCAGTTCCGCGTAGTCTGGCTGGGCCGCCCCGGCACAGAGATGCAAGGCGAAGTCGGCGTCGAAAATCTCTCCACCGACACCAAGCTCTGGGACGTCGACCCGCTCCGCTGCGCCGCCGCCGTCGGCCAGGGCTAAACGCATAGTTCCCCTGTGTTCCTCCGTGAAACCTCAGTGTCCCTCTGTGTTAAAGCCTTTGGCTCTTTCAAACGCCAACCACAGTTGCAACTTCTAGCACCTTGACACGACTCCAAGCGGCAAGCGAGACTGCGGGGGCTATTTGGCCCTCCCAGGCCACAGACCCCCGTTCTCCAGGAGCTCGCCTTGTCTTCGCTCAACCGCAAACTTTCTCTTATCCTGTTGCTCTCGGTCCTATCTCTCATCCCAGCCGCTTTTTCTCAGGTCAACGTCAGCACCTTTCAGAACGACAATTTCCGCACCGGACAGAATCTCGCAGAAACCACTCTGACGCCGGCCAACGTCAAATCGAGCAGCTTCGGCAAACTCTTCGCCCACAAACTCGACGGTTACGTCTATGCCCAGCCGCTGTATCTTTCCAACGTAACCATTGCCGCGACCGGCAATCACAACGTGGTCTACGCCGTCACCGAGCACGACAGCGTCTATGCCTTCGACGCCGATAACGCCGGCGGCACAAACGCGAATCCGCTGTGGCAAATCAGTTTCCTCAAGCCCGGCTCCATCACCACAATTTCCAGCAGCGATGTGAACTGCGGCGACATGGTCCCGGAAATCGGCATCTCCGGCACTCCCGCCATCGACACCACAACCGGCACCATGTACCTGGTCTCGGTCACAAAAGTTTCCGGCAAAGCCGTGCAGCAACTGCACGCGCTCGACGTAACCAACGGCGCGGAAAAGTTCGGCGGCCCCGTCCCCATCACCGCGACGGTTCCCGGCACCGGCGTGGCCAATGTCAGCGGCCAGATCAGCTTCGACCCGTTGCGCAACCGCCAGCGCGCTGCGCTTTTGCTCCAGAACGGATCGGTCCACATCGGCTGGTCCTCCTATTGCGACAACAATCCCTATCACGGATGGGTAATGTCCTATAACGCGACTACTCTAGCGCAGGAAGGCGCATGGAGCGTCACTCCCAACGGCACCCGCGGCGGCGTCTGGCAAGCCGGCGGCGGACTCGCCGCCGACGACGATGGCAACGTCTTTCTCGCCACCGGCAATGGCACCTTCAACGGCCAGAAATCCGGCGGCACGGAATTTTCCGAAAGTATCGTCAAGCTCGGACTCAGCGGCTCCGGCCTCAGTCTCCTCGATTTTTTCACGCCCTACAATCAACAGTCTCTCACTCAGGGTGACGTCGATCTCGGCTCCGGCGGCGTTCTCCTGATCCCAGATCTGCCCATGGGTTCCGCTTATCAGCACCTGCTCATTCAATCGGGAAAAGAAGGCTCCATCTACGTCATCAATCGCGACGGCATGGGAGGCTACAACGCAGGCAACAACAATCATGCCGTGCAATTCCTGCCCTACGCAGTCGGCGGCCTATGGTCCACGCCCGCGTTTTGGAATAACAACGTCTACTTCGGCGGACAAAGCGACCACATGCGCGCCTTCTCTTTTGACCCGAGCACAGGCTTCCTCTCGACTTCCGCGACTTCGCAAACCGGAACCTCCTACGGCTATCCCGGACCTACTCCCACCATCTCCGCCAACAACGCCACCAATGGAATCGTGTGGGCCATCCAGGCCGACGGCTCCGGCCCGAATGGATCGTCGATCCTGCACGCCTACGACGCCACCAATCTGGCCACGGAACTCTACAACAGCACGCAAAACAAAAACCGCGACGCCCTCAACGGCGCAGTCAAATTCACCGTGCCGACAATCGCCAATGGCAAAGTCTACGTGGGCACGCACTACGCCCTAACAGCGTTCGGCCTGTTGCCGTAGCTCCGTACTGCTGGATACAACGCCTTGTCCTTAAGGATTGTCATTCCGACCGAGCGGGATGATTCGCAGCGCGAATCATCCCCGAGCGGAGGAACCTGCTGTCTTGAGCCGAATTCCCGCTCCCTGTCATGCTGAGCGGAGTAAGTGCTGCGCGAAGCGAAGCGCTTACGAAGTCGAGCATCCCTACCCGCATGCACGACCTCGAACCTCGCGAGGAGTTCTAACCGCGGCCGCCATCTGACCCTCGATGGAGCTGGCAATCTCTATGGCACAACGGTCTTGGGAGGCGCTGGCCAGCACGGCCTTGTGTACGAACTGTCGCCGGCTTCCCCCGAAGCCATATAAGGAAACGGCGCGGCTATCGCGGTTAATTTTTGCTCCGGTGCAATTGGGAATCAGACTCTATCTTTCCGCCTGTCAAGCAAAAAACAATTCGCCCTCGCTAACCTCCTCTTTCCAAAGCCAATAAACCATCCGCAAAAAATCGGGAAATGCACTTAACTTGATAAAATAGATGTACGGTGTTTAGTACTCGCCAAAGCGCCACGATCACCCTCGCACCAGCGGCACGCGCCGAGGCAAAGCGTAGGTCCTTATCTCAGAAGAATTTACGGTTAACCCCTTGCGGCTCAAGAATTTGCGGGCAGACCCGCGGATCAAATCCTGCTAACTCTTTTGCAATCAAGAATTTGACGAAAAACGGCTTCATTTTTTTCAAGCAGCCAATCTTTCGCCCCACCTTCGTCCGGCCTCACAGCCCATGCGCATAAAAATCCTCGGCTCGGCCGCAGGCGGAGCGTTTCCCCAGTGGAATTGCGCCTGCCCCAACTGCCGCTCCCTGCGCGCCGGAACTTTCCAGGGCAAAGCCCGCAGCCAGACGCAAGTTGCCATCAGCGCCGACAACCACTCATGGTTCCTCCTCGGAGCCTCGCCCGACCTGCGCAGCCAAATCGAATCCACTCCCGAACTCCAGCCGCAAAATGGGATCAGGCAAAGCCCGATCGCAGGCGCAGTGCTCGCCAACGCTGATATCGACCATGTCCTCGGACTTTTGCTGCTGCGCGAATTGCAACCCCTGCGCATTCATGCCACAGCATCGATCCGCCGCATTCTGCGCGAAGACAATTCGATGTTCGCCATGCTTCAGCGCCTAACAAATCAAGCCTCATGGACCGACTTCGCTCCCGGAGAAACTTTCCCGCTGAAAGATTCGTCCGAAAAAGATTTCGGTCTGCGCTTTCGCGCTCTGTCGCTCGCTCAACACTTTCCCGCGTACGTCTCAACCGATCGTCAACAATCGCTGAGAGCCGAAGAATCCTCGCTAGGATTCATCATCGATTCCCCGGCCAATGTAGGGCGGACACTCTTGTCCGCCGACGCGTCCGCCGCCATGCGCCTGGCCTATATGCCCGCAGTTCCAAAACTCACGGATGAACTCCTGCAAGAATTCGACAACGTCGACTTGCTGCTCCTCGACGGCACTTTCTGGAGCGACGACGAACTAATCCGCATCCAGGGCTCCGGCCAAACTGCGCGACAAATGGGTCACGTTCCCGTCTCCGGGCCCGAGGGCACTCTGGTCAGGTTGGCGCATCTGCGCCGTCCACGTAAAATCTATCTGCATATCAACAACACGAATCCCATGCTGAATGAAGCCGGTCCCGAGTATTCTCAGGTGCGCGATGCTGGCTGGGAAATCGCGGAGGATGGATGGCAGTTCGATCTGTAGAAGAAGCGCCCACGGCCAAAGCCGCGACGAACGCACCATTGCTGTCGCTTGAAGAGTTGCGCGCGCAACTGCGCGCGGTGGGAGAAGAGCGCTACCACCACAAGCATCCGTTTCATCTGATGATGCACGAAGGCCGCCTCACCCGCGGACAACTGCAAGCCTGGGCGCTCAACCGCTATTACTATCAATCCACCATCCCCATCAAAGATTCGATCATTCTTTCGCGCGGCCTCGATCCAAATTTTCGCCGCGCCTGGCGCAAGCGCGTCATCGACCACGATGGCGACGGCACACCGAACAACCCGGGCGGCATCAAACGCTGGCTGAAACTGGCCGAAGCCGCCGGACTCGATGCCGACGATGTTCGCGCAGGCAAAGGCATTCTGCCCGCAACCCGCTTCGCGGTGAATGAATATCTGAACATCGTTCGCAACCGCAGCCTGCTCGAAGCGGTCGCGTCATCTCTCACCGAACTTTTCTCCCGCGACCTGATCACGCTGCGCATGGAAAAAATGCGCGAGCACTATCCCTGGCTCTCCGGAGGCCTGGACTATTTCGAAGCACGCCTTACGCAAGCTCCCGAAGACGCGGCCTACGCCGTGAACTACGTCTACGAACATGCCGAAACCCGCGCCCAGCAAGAACTGGCAATCCAGGCCCTGCGCGACAAATGCGACATCCTCTGGGCCCAGCTCGACGCTCTCTATTTCGCCTACGTGCAGCCCGGCTGGCCTCCGCCGGGAGCATTCCAAATCGAGGTGAAATAGCATGTGGCATACAACTTTGTCATCCCACCTTAAAACTTTGTCACCCCGAGCGGAGCATTGCGATTGGCGAAGCCAATCGC
>JBAUXX010000022.1:0-216366 GCA_049584475.1 Candidatus Sulfotelmatobacter sp.
CTCAGATCCACCACCAGCTTTTTCAGCTTCGTGTTCTCATCCCGCAACTGCTTCGCTTCCTGCGCCTCGCTCACATCCATGCCACCGTACTTCGCCTTCCAGGCGTAGATCGTATGCTTCGACACTCCCACTTCTCTGGCCACGTCTTCCGCCTTGCGTCCTGCTTCCAGTTGTTTCAGCGCCCCGATCATCTGCGCCTCCGTGTGATTGCTCCTCGACATGCCACCTTCCCCTTTCCTTCGACGAAATCATACTCAGTTGTGTTCGGAAAGAGGGGTTCAGGTCAGAAGTTCTTGTAATCGACGACTGGGCCATGGCACCGCTCGGCGACCACGAGCGCCGCGAAATTTGGGAGATTTGCGAAGACCGATACCAGACCCGCTCGACTATCCTGACTTCTCAATTGCCAGTGGCGCGCTGGCACGAGCAGATCGGCGATCCAACGGTCGCAGATGGAATCTTGGATCGCCTCGTCCACAACGCCCCACCGAATCGAAATGCGGGGAGAATCGATGCGGAGAAATCGTAACGCTTCCGCAGCTGAAAAGGAGGAACACCGACAATAGCTTATGCCGGAGCCTGTCGTTGACCAAATCATCCGTCCAACATCAGTGCGTGTCTGAGGTTCAATACTGCGCTGGCTGCCACTTGTTGCCAACGGAGCACAAGTAAAGACGGCCATCTGCAACGGCAGAGAAGCGCACGGCACAGTTATGGCGCCTGCATGCTGCGGGATTCGTAAGGATCACTGTAGTCCTGGCGCTGACCATAAAGTCTGGCCAGAGGTGTTTACTGTGCAGACGTAGAAGGCAGCAGGTGAACTGCTACTCGGGTTCGTATTCGAATAAAAACTTCCTCTCTGGCACGACTGGGCGGTTGAAGATGGCGCTCCCGATCCACTCAGCCAACCGGCGGTATTTGAACTTGTCGTAAATCTTGAGTACCCACCCGCGCTTAAGCTGGGTCTTCCAAGAGCATAAAGCGCTACTGAAGTATCGGTGAGGGCGGTTCCGGTACAAGCCTCGTTGATAGTGTCATTGAAACCGCCTGTCGTCGCTGTACCTTGGTTTCCAATGCCAAGTACTACAATGTCAACCACACCAGTGCATGAAGGAATGTTAACCACAATTACGGGGTTTGTGTTCGTAACCTCGTTGGTATCCCCATCAATATTTTTGAGGACTACGCTTGAAGTCCCGTTCCCCAATTGAATCCCAACATCAAATCCCTCAATTCGTACATCCTCAAGCGAAAGATTTGTCAATGCCGAGCAGGGAAAAGCGGTCGTGGGAATGCACAGAGTCATTGCGGTGGCAGGCACTCCTGATAGGTGGTTGGTGGAGCAGGTGATCTGACGGAATCCGTGCGTATAGCTAGCTGTGACTTGGACACAAGTCGTGCCGGGTGGCGTCGTGGCGTCAGCAGTGTTAAATGTGATATCTGAATAGGGTCCCGAATGTTCAGCCCCGGGTGCCACGGTTAGGCCTGTTCCCAAAATCCGATACAGCCAGACGTGATCCACATAGCTCAAATCGCCACAGTTCTGGTTTACGATACCGTTAACACCTGACGCGATCTCGGCACCATCGAGCGTGAGATTTTCAATTGAGACACCCGTGCAACCGGAACCTGTTCCCATTTGAATCATCCAGCCATAGCCCGAGGTTGCCTGAATTGTTGTTCCTTGACCTTGGCCTCCAATACCCTCGCCGATGATCTTTGTGCCACTCGGAATTTGCCACGTGTATGAGGTTTTGATGGTTCCCGCAGGAAGCAGCACTGTTGCGGGATAGTATTTGAAAGTTGTAGAGCCGTTCCACAGATTTGATGTGGCGCTGCAAGTTTGTATCGTGGTAGGCACGACCCCCCGTGCGTCGATGACGGCCCCCTCACCCGTGTAGTTTGTGTTTGACTGCAAGTTTGTATAGGCCTGCTGAATTGCTGTACATACATCGGCTGAGGAGTTAATCGTGAAAATAGCTGCGTATGCATCGATATAGGCATGCGAGTTTGTTGCAGTAGAGTTCCATACCGACTTATCGCCGGCAAAGACCGTGCCGTACGGGTTTCCAGATTGAGCCCAAAGCGAACTTGCAAAGACACTACCAAGAAGCAGTAGGCCAGCAAACATCATTTTGCGCGCAGTGCTCTTAACGGTCTTCATCTTCAATATCTCCTTGCAGATCGATCTCATCATGGTGACGGAAATTCCCAGTACATGGCTACTGCTGCAAAGTCACCCATGTAGGCGTGCCCGTCGTGCCACCACAGAGCGAAAGGCTGGCGCTCATATTCGAAGACGGTGCTATCAGAGAAAATAGACTTCCCACTTCACTATCACCGCACGACAAGCCGGTTGGAGCAGTAGTGCCAACGTACCAACTGGGAAATGCATGGCTGGTTGTAAACCATGAATACGGGACGACGCCGGTCCCCACAACTGGCTCGCCGACTACCCACAGACCCACTGACGGTTCCGCGGCAGAGTGCTGCAAGGTGTTACCGGTAACTTGATCGACAATAGTGTTGTTGACAGCGCTCGAAATGGCCATCAGTGTAATATCGCTCGGCGTGACAACCAAGGTTGCCGGGCATGGTGCTCCGGTGTTCGAACTTAGGGGCGCGCAGATCTCGATCAAATTCGTAACTCCGCTGCCACCGGCGACATTGAAAAGGAGGTTGTTCTGAGCGCCGATTCCCTGCGACCCGATTACAACACCGTTCGGGTAATTCGAGATGAAAGCATCCTGAATAGTCGTATTGCTGCCGTCTAGCAGAACCGCCGTGGTCGCTCCCGACACACCTTTGCAAGTCAGTCCACGAATGCTGCGTATTCCATAGGTACCCTCAACGCTGAGGCAAGGACCAGTCCCATTAGAAACGTAGATGTCTGAGTATGGTCCGGAATTGACGGCGAAGCCCAAGTTGTTGTCATTCTTTCCGACAATCAGCAGGCCAACGCCTGGACTTGCGATCTTCTGAATTGCAACATCCGTCGCATAGCTCTGTTCTTGAGACGCAGTGTTAACAATCCCATTTAGCCCGGCGATATTGTTCCCGTTGATCATTAAGTGAGCAAGGGCCATTCCATTGCAATCAGCTGGGGAATTCGGACAAAAGACAACCCCCCCATTATTGATCGTCCCCATATCAATCATGTCGGATCCAGTGAACGCGGCGGTGCAATTAGTGAGACTTGCGGTGCATGCTTGAATCGTGGTGGCGTTTGGGCCCTCGCCGATAACTTGAGTATTTTGCGGCAATGTCCAGGTTTTCTCGATGTTGATGGTCCCGGCAGGCAGCAAAATCGTCACCGCGTAAGGTGGAGGAGAAGTACTGGTAAAGCCTGCCCAAGGGCTGGCTGCGCAAGCCAAAGTCCCTGGGGAGCTGACTCCGCCCGCCTTCAGGGGAACAATCCCGCGAGCATCGATGACCGCTTTCGCGCTGTATTGGTTAGCCGAGACGGCAACCTGCGTCAACGCTGACGCGATCGCAGCACAAATATCGACACTCGTGGCTCCGCTCGGGATCCAGACGCTCGCATCTACATAGTCGTGGGCATTCAACGGCTGAGTCGTTGTAGACGTGAGTGGCGCCCATACGTTGGTGTCGCCAATGTAGTTGGGGTCGCATGCAGAAAGTGATCCGGTGCAAGTTTGCGCTGGCGCCTGAGCCTGAATCTCACATGGGCAAATTACAAATAATGTCAGAATAACGGCAACCAACGCCTTCGACGCTAGCTCTTTTTGCTTCATCGCTTTCTCCAATCGAAGCTGGCTTCCCATTCAATCCTAATAACACGGCGACACCTTTACCCTATCGGAATCCACTGTAGGCTTGACGTTGTGGTGCTATAAGCGCAAACATAGAATGTGTTTTGTGTTCCTGGCTGTTTACCGCCCTTAGTGTGCGAGTAGATGCCGCCCGGATTGTTGCATGCACCAGAGATGGGCGCATCTCCAATCCCCCAGTTCGGCAAAGTGGGACTCGTCGTATATCGTGTGTAGCCTGTGACGCTGGTATTCACTGTGACGGGCTCGCCGACGACGTATTTGCCTACGAACTGCTGATTCCCAGATTGGGGGAGCAACGTGCCCGTTAAGTCGTCGGCAATCGGTCTGACCGTTGTGAAATTGGAAGTTCCCGTGCTTTGAATCTGGGTAAGCGTTACATCACTCACTTTTCCACTTGTGTTGTGTGTACAAGCAGTAGTCGAGGAACTCGCAAGTGCTGGACTGCAAATGTGCACCCCCTGGAGAGATGGCCCGGCACCATACCCGATTGTCAGATTCGAAATCGTAGTTGCGGTGATCTTGGGAGCCGCGGCTGCCCCTCCTGGTAGCGGTTGAAGGTCGAAATAATCGCCAACAACGATGCCGTCGTAGGAACCTTCACTGTGTACATCTGAGATCGTATTGTTGTACGAATCGAGATAGATAGCGGCGCGGGGCTGCCCACTTGTTTGGGTAGATGTAACTGTGCAAGTGATTCCGTGCAAACCGCGAGTCTGTGCCTGGATTTGAACGCAGGCGGTCGGTGCACATGTATTTCCGCTACACGCTTTTGACCCTACAAAATCGATGTTCGTGTATGGGCCAGAATAGTTTGCTCCCGGACCAATTAAGAGGCCGGTCGTAACAATTGGTCCATTAGTTGCCGTTGATGACGTTTGCCCCGCTGTCATCACAACATCATCCACATAGCTCGCGTCTTGTGCATCATTGTTGTAGATCGCATGGAAAAAACTATTGGCTGTGCTGCCGTTCGTATAATTCGTGCTCGCCGTAAGATGTTCGATGGAAATGCCTGTACAAACGTTTGTTGTCCCGCAGGCACCGGGTGCGCTCACGCTTCCAGGGCTACCCATCTCGATCAATGCATTGAGAGAGTCGGCAACAAAAGAGGAATCCAGCGCAAGAGTCGTTGCATTCCGACCGGCACCAACAACCTTCGTCTCACTTGGAATCACCCAAGGGCGACTCACCGCGATTGTCGCTGCAGGGAGCAAGATAGTCGCTTTGGTGGGCTGCGTTATTCCGAGGAACGGGTTGATACTACACGCCAGCGGATTGGTGGAGTAACCTCCGTGTCCATTGGAAGTCGGAATGTTCAATATTCCACGAGCATCAACCACGGCACCCTGCGCCGGAAACGGCGGATAGCCATTGTTCAAAGTCGTCGAAGTCAAAATATTGTTAAGAACCGCACAGAAATCAACGGTCTGGTTCTGGCTGTTTTCCCAAAAATAAATCGCACTGGCATCGATATAGGCAGGCGAGTAGCTGATCGGAGCAGAGTTCGACGACTGGTTGTAGACTCCCGTGTTTCCCGAGGTTTGCGCTGCAGCAATACAAGAAGAGATCAGTATGAATAACATAATTCGCTGTGCTCTCATTTCAGTCATTGAGCGATACCCCCTCATTTTTGGTTCTTAACTATTGCCGCTGTTGTACGTAAACTGCTGAGTCCCCGAAGGCAGTCATGTCAACGAAGTCCAGCAACCCGTCTGAGTTAAGGTCGCCCGCTGCCATGCCGAGTTCCCCGATGCCGCCACCCTTTCCAGTTGTAGGCAGCGTAACGACCTGGGGGGCCTGGAACGTACCATCGCCGTTGCCCCAAAAAACGAGAACGTCAGCAATTCCCGAGCCGATTTCGCTAACCAGCAAATCCGGCATCCCATCAGAATTAAAATCGCCGGTCACCGGTACCAGAAAATCACCGCTGGGAGGAACGGATATGTCCGACTCATGAAAACTCCCGTCGCCATTTCCAAGAAAGACACCTATCATGCCGCTCGTGCACGCCAGAAAATCCAGTTTGCCGTCTCCGTTAAAATCGTTCAGTAGCACGCCCGGGCCATTGGTGACCCCGCAAATCCACTGCTTCCCTGTCGACACCGGGATGGCAGGAACTTGGAACTCTCCGTTCCCCTTTCCCAGGATGAGGTAGATGTCCCCGTACTGGCCTAAGATCATCAAATCCAGTTTGCCGTCGCTGTTAAAATCCCCGGGCACTATCTGCCAGGCGCTCACCGACCCCGGGAGGGCGTACTGCTTGAACTTCTGAAACGTTCCGTCACCGTTGCCGAGGTACACAATGAAGCTTTTGGACTGTATCACCGCCAAATCCAGTTTGCCGTCGCCGTTGAAGTCGGCCACGACCGGTTCCCAGAAACCAGACAAGCCGAAGGTTTTTATTTGAGAAGCAACGTTAAACTTGCCCTTGCCGTCGCCTAGGGCAATCGAGATCTGTTGCCCGTTATTTCCATTTCCATTCACCGCACCGGAAACATAGGCGAGATCAAGTTCGCCATCGCCATTGAAATCTCCGTAGGTTGCGCCGTCGTAGTAGACGAAGTTGCGAATGGTCGAGCCAAAGCGAAATTGTCCCTTACCGTTGCCCAGCATCAGAATCGAATCGGCGAACAGATCGAGATTGTTGTCGCCGTTAAAATCCGCCATTAGAAAGCTGTAGGTGAAGTTGTAGGGAACGGGAACCTCATACGAGGAAGTCAAGGTGATGGTTGTGATGGGGTCGTGAACCTCTACTTGCGCCCAACTGGCGCTGGACTTGCCGCCGCCGGGTGGAGGGTTGGTCACCGAAATCAGGCCCGCGGCGTTTGTGGCGACATCGGTCGCAAGGATCTGAGATTGCAGTTCGTTTGCTGAAACAAATGTAGTGAAGCGTGCCTGCCCGTTCCAGTTCACGATCGCACCCGGGACGAAGTTTGCCCCATAAACCGTGAGCGTGAACGCCCCACTGCCCGGGGGAACTGCACTCGGCTTCGCTGGTCCCACGATCTGCGGGACGGGATTCTGCGCAAGAGCCGCGGCGGCAATGCAACTCACCACAACGACCAAGTTGAAGGTTCGGCAAACTGATTCAACGAGCGACCGAGACAACAGACACTTCACAACTACCTCCCCCTGGGGTTCTGAAACAACCAGCCCGGAACGCCGATTCACAGGCGGCAACTAGTACTAAAGTTTTTCTCTACGGCTGTGGGGGGATAACAAAGACTTCGCTGGAACTGGGATCCCTGGAGCAACTTTCCCCACATTAAAGAAGTACGGTCAAATTACCCCATGGCTCAGGGTATGTGTCAAGCGCTAACTGTGGAATTCCTGATTTCGGAAATTGCAACCAAGCTCTAACAAGTTGCAAGAACTTGCACGGTTGCTTCAACTCACCGCTGAATAAAGCGTTGTATCTCAAAGATTGCCCCTAGCGAATGAAAACCGGCCTTTTGAAGAGACTCCTTCAAAAGAACAGAGCTGCCGAACTTGTCAAACACGAACACGAGCGCCCCAAGTTCCAATTGAATCGCGGGGCGAATCCAGCCAAGAGTGCCCCGGGCAAGTTGGAAGTAATCGTCTGCTGGCTTCTACATCAGGAAGCAGGGGATAAAGGGGCTGGCCGCCCCTTTCCCCTGCACCCCAAATCCCCGCCAAAGGCAGCCTCTGCTTCGCTGCGGATAACGCCAAATCGAAGGTGGAAGCAATTGCGGGACCGTCACATTCAGTTGGCTGGCAAGTCAGTGCCAGGAGCAACGCGAACAGGTTTTCGCTTGACGATTCCGAACACATCCCCGACAATCAACAAGCCAGCGTCGCTTCGCTCCGACCGCTGTTCACCTCGGACCGGAACGCCGTTCGGCTTCCTACCGGAACCGGCGTTCACCTTCACCGGAATACCCACTTAACGGAGGAAAGCTTTTCACGTCAGTGTAAGTTCCGCCCTTACGGGCGGGGATTTACGAGGTATCGGGGTCTATTGTCCGATGCCTGTTTCCTTTCGTGCACAGCGCCATTGCGCCCACAATCAGGATAAAAGGACAACGGGCCGCGGCTCCGACCGAAAAACGATCCGATCGATACCTGATTCTGAATCAGTAGTTGGATAATCGTTGCGAGCCTGGAAGATGAAAGACAGGAGTTGATAGCCCTTCACCGCAGTTCAGATCCGTAAAAATGGCGACGCTCAAACAAGGAAACAGGCAGCTCAAACACCCGAGTCTCACCTCTATCGAATGAGAACTCCTTTCCGCACTCTGGCACTGCGCACGTTGTTCTGAGCCTATCCTTATTATTGTTGTCTCCGAGGCTTCTTTCTTGAACAACCAACTAGGCCCCACAGGAGGGACATGTCACACACGAGCACAGAATACGATCAGCCACTCAGAAATTATAAAGGTGATCGAACTCAGCAGCGGCAGCACAGGTTCGGAAGCCTTGTCCCCAAGTTTGTTATCAGGATTTACACTTGTCATTCAGTAATTCCCTAATTTTTAGGGCTAGATCTTCAGGATCAAATGGCTTCTGAATTAAGGTCGTAGTTCCTTCTGAGAGCAAGCGATTGTCCAGCAGCGCGTCTTCGGAGTACCCTGACATGAAGATCACGCAGATGTCAGGACGAAGTTCGGTCACGCGTTTCGCCAGTTCAAGGCCACGGATTTGCGGCATAATCACATCGGTGACCAAAACGTCGATCGGTCCAGGATGATGTTTCGCCAGGTCCAGCGCTGCGCTCCCGTTCTGCTCTTCCAAAACCTTGTAACCTTTGGATTCGAGGAACTCGCGCAGGGTGTTCCTGATAGAAGCCTGGTCCTCGGCCAAGAGTACAGTTTCCGAGCCTGCCGTTACAGGATTCGAGGCCTTGGGAGGAATTCGCGGACTTAGCGGTTGGTCTACGATCGGAAGATAAACTCTGAAAATCGCGCCTTCACCGGGCGAACTGTCCACTTCAATGGTGCCGCCGCTCTGTTTCACAATGCCATATACGGTAGAGAGCCCGAGGCCCGTGCCTTTCCCAATTGGCTTGGTAGTGAAGAATGGCTCGAAAAGGTGAGTCCTCGTCTCTGCATCCATGCCACAGCCAGTGTCGGCTATCTCCAACATCGCGTAGAGCGCGGGATCGCTCGAGACCGATGCCTCCGAAAAGGGTCCAGATGCTTGCGCCGTCCTTATTTTCAGCACTCCTCCTGAGGGCATAGCGTCACGGGCATTCACGGCCAAGTTCATGATCACCTGCTCAATTTTCCCCGGGTCTACCCTGACAGGGAGGGGCAGTGAACTCGGCATCATCATCAACTGGATATGTTCTGTCGAAAGGGTAGACAGCATTTCCTTGAGTTCCGCAACAATAACGTTCAAATCCATCACTTGAAGCACCAGCACTTGCCTACGACCAAAAGCCAGCAATTGCTTGGTGAGCGTGGCGGCTTTTTCGGCAGCGATGCGAATCGTCTCGGCGTGCTTCAAGACTTGTGGTTGGCTGGACGAGCCGCGCACTTTCGCAATCTGGAGGAGAATCACCATTAGAAGGTTATTGAAGTCGTGGGCAATCCCGCCTGCTAGCCGGCCGACAACTTCCATTTTTTGGGCTTGCCGAGCTTCTTCCTCCAAACGCTTGCGCTCTCCGATATCTCGAAAGATTCCCTGGATCAACTTCCTTCCCGAAAATTCGGTCATGACGGCGTTGACTTCGACTGCCAATGTGCTCCCATCAGCGCGGTCCAGGTGTAATTCTTTCCCGGCAACCGAACGGCCCGCCAGCGTCGCGTGCACCATACGCCAGTAAGCTTCGCGATCGCTCTTCGACACAATTGTTTCTGCTTTCGTACCAATCATTTCAAAGGATGATCGCCCGAGAACCTCGCCCGTCCGCGCATTGGCTTCCACCACAACTTCGGTTTCGGCGTCGATAACCAAAATCACATCGTTGGCTGAGTTCAGGAGATGCCGATGCCTTTGCTCCGTCTGGCGCATGTGTCTCAGCATCAAGATTGTGAAGAGAAGACCTCCAAATAAAGAAATAGCCGTAGCAATGAAACTAGCCAGCAGGAAGAGGTGTTTTGCTTGCCGAGCCCCTGCACCGAGGGCGAATGAAAAGCTGTCCTCAAGCGGCGTAAGTTGATCCCCGATGACGACCACGCGATGTGTTAGCTCGGCAACTCTCGTCGCATCGAGCCTGCCCGAGGAGATTTCGCGGTGCAGTTCACGTCCCAGGATTTGCAGTTGGTCAAGGAGAGCATCGGCTTGCGCCCAGATCTCGATTGCGTCCGACATATTGCTCATTTTTCGACAGTGTCGGAACAGCGATGCCATTCCCTTGACGTCTTCTGGACTATTGCGACCTTGGAGCAGACCGATGCGGACAACGGTCATGTCCGGGACCGGCTTCTCCAACTCCAGACGCGCTAGTTTGTCTCCGAGGGGAACCAAGAGCGCTCTTTGGTAGGCCTCGAAGTCGCTCTCCGACTGCGAGGTCGAGTACAACAGCAAATCACGAACCGCTTGTTTCTGCGCCTTGGACCAAAGGCCCTCCCCGCCTACGTACGCCCTGGCCGCTGAGAGATTTTCAATCGTCAGATAGCTCAGGGCTAATAAGCCGATCACAACGATGAGGAAGATCCAAAGGATTGCAACCAGCTTCTTCGGGACCGACAAATCGAAAAACAGCTTGCGGGCAACAGACACGGCCACCTGCTCCAATCACTGAATTCGACGGGGAAGCCTCGCTTCCAGAATTGCAACCGCAACCTCAACTTTCATGAAGAAAATTTCTGCCGAGATGGGATCCGTATCTATCGGAATGGTGGCCCGATATGCCTTCAGCTTTGTCCAGCTTTCGATCATTCTTTCTCTCGGCGCGGGAACCGTCGTGACATACAGGTCGAGCTGATCGGTCAGGTCTTCGATCGAAAGAGCAACCACTTGTTTGTAGATGCGTTGATGACAGGTGAGCATCGCCCGATCGGCAACACGTTCGGAGAACCGGCGCGCCAGGTCCGGGTGGAAGTAATGACCAGAGTTGTTATCGCGCAACGTTGCCAGAAATATCAGACGGGAGAGATCATTCGGTAAAGAAACAGTGAGTGCCCTCAGAATATCCGCAACAACCTCGCCATCGCCGGATTCTAAGGCGTAATGCATATCGAGAGCATAACGATGGACTATGTTTGCGTCACTTAGGTTCTCCAAGTTTGTTTCATGGTTGATCTCCGAATCGGTCAACACATTGCCAACATTCCGTAGGATGTTGGCGGATAAACCAATCTGCAAATGACGAGGGATTCCGTGCCGCAAAATGCCTAGAACGCCAAGTCCCAGCCGTCCAAGCGTGCAAGCGATCAGCAACAGCACGTGTTTCATCTTCAATGGGAGGGACTGGAGAAGCAGCAATAAAGATCTATTGAAGCTGTTCCTCTCGGACTTGCGGAGTTGGCGCACCAGCATCGTACTCGCGAGCTGCAACGAAAAGCTTGCGAGTCGTTGCTGGCGGGCCTCAAACGAGTGGACGACTTCCCACGGAGCATTCGCTGCCACAAATGACAGGCTGCCTGGGTTAAGAACACTGCGGCAAACTTCGTGGAACGCGGGCACAGAGTCAGAGCCTGAATGGGTCAGGCTGAGATCGTGTTCCAACATGTCGTCCTCCGCTATTGAACCTTTGAACGTAGATGAACCTGCCTAGCGTGCTAGCCCTGCGATACTGAGCTCCGATCGGGGATGTCCGCTCGATCGAAAACAGTGGGTGTTTCGTGATCCTGGGACTGCCAAATCCTGCGGTAGGCCTGGCATCTCAGGATAAGATCGGCATGTCTTCCAGAATCGACGATAGCGCCGTCCTCCACCACCAGGATTCGATCTGCCCAGAGGATCGTCGATGGGCGATGGGAAACTACGACCAAAGTTCGGGACCGACGAAAGTGTTCCAGTCCATGGAGAAGGGCGGTCGCGGATGGCGCGTCGAGGGAGCTTGTGATCTCATCCACAATGAGAATTCTTGGCTGCTGCAGCAGAGTGCGAGCCAAAGCCAGGCGTTTCTTTTCTCCGCCAGAAAGCTTTGCCCCGAGTGGTCCCAGCGGTTCGTCGAAACCCTCTGGAAGCCGCCGAAGAACTTGATCGAGCTGCGTGAGCGCGACAACCTCATCCAGGTCACTGGAAGTGGCCAGTGGATTACCATAGAGAAGATTTCCCCGGATTGTTTCGTCAAACAAAATAGGGTCTTGCGGTACTAGGCTGATCATCGCGCGAAGACTGCGGCCGCCCACTTTCTGGGTGTCACCGCCTCCGACCAGGATCGAGCCTGCATCCGGCGTGTACAAACCCGTGGCCAGAAGTCCGATCGTACTTTTCCCGGAACCGTTGAGACCCACCAGTGCCACCGTCTCTTCCGGTTCAACTCGGAAGCTCATGTTGCACAAAATTGCCCGACCTCGCTCGTAGGAAAAACATACGGAGCGGAATTCCAGCTCCGGCTTGATGTCGCGTCGCAAGGGCACAACATTTTCCCGGCTTTGCGAAGTCGATTGCGGATTTGTCATCTCCACAATGCGCCGAATACTGGCGCCAACCCTCTGAAATCTCGATTGAAGATCGATTGCGATGCTGACAGGCGCGAACAAGCGGAAGATGTAGCCGTAGAAGGCAACCAGACCGCCGACCGTCAATAGGCCTCGAGTTACCTCATATCCCCCATAACCAAGGATCAAGCCCACGCCAAGGACTATCGCTGACACGGACGCTGCCCCAAAGGCCATTTCCGTCGCACGTTGCTTGACCTGAAGCTGCGCCCCTTTGGCGGTGAGGCGCGCGAATTTCCCAGCTTGCGTCGAAGTACGATTGAGCAGTTGCAACTGCATTAGGCCGGCCAGGTGCTCCTGCAGGAAGGCATTCACTCTCCCGGACTGATGTTGAGCGTTGTCCGCCGCTTCCTTCAGCTTCCCGGCGTAGGTGCGCTGCAATAGATAAAAAATCGGTAGCATCGGAGCAACTAACAAGGTCAAATGCCAATTCAAAAAACCCATCGTGACAAGGACCATGACGCCCATGATCGCCATCTGGATGGTTAAGGGAAGAATGTCTCCACTTAGTTCCGCCACGCGGTCTACATCTTGCTCGATGCGGTACAAAGTGTCTCCCACTTGGGAATCTCGGCGGTGTTGCGCCGGCAACACATGCAATCTGCGCAGAACGGACAACCGGATCCGGAACACCATCTTTTGCGTGACAAGGCAGCTGAGGAATGAGGCCAAGTAATTGATCCCGAGACTCGCAATGTAGATCAGGCAAAAGATCAATGTACCCAACAGCACAGGGCGCAATGTGTGGCTCGGCAAGGCAACATCGATCAGCCACTTTACGACCAGCGGATCTAGCAGTGAGAGCGCACTGCCGACAATCATGCACAGAAGGTCTGCAATCAGTAGAAACCGCAAAGGTCGAGCATAGCCGACGAGCCAGTGCATTTCGGAAGACAGCAATTCACCCCGGCGCTCCGACATGTCTGTGCTATTAGCACGGTTCGCCAGTAATGGCACAAATCTTGTTCCCGTGCATGAATTCCTGCACGCCTAACCGCGATCTGCGGGGCACTTAGAACCGAAGAGATCGTCTAACCTCTTGATCAAGCTGCAATTGGATGTTCTTTCACCTTCTCCTTCGAGAGGATGACAGGCTAGATTGCCTCGTTTCTCCGTGCACGAATTCGTGCACGGACGAGGGCTTACCAGGGGTTGACTTGTCGTCCAGTCCAAACTTGTTTCAATGCCGGTCGATGCTAGTGCCAGGCTCCGCTTGCAGGAATTCCTGCAGCAAAAAGATTTCTCGCCGAGAACGGTGGCCATGGTCCATTGTGGGAAAACTCAGGTCTGAGTAAAGCGATGACGAGGTTACGGGCTATGGATCAAAAGACGAGCACCGCAGAGTTGGCGATCGCACCGGGCGTCCGAGAAGTTGCTTCTGAAGATGGAGCCGTTCTGTTGGACGTCGAACAAGGAGTTTGCTTCAGCCTCAACCCGGTCGGACTCAAAATCTGGGAGTTGCTGAAGAAGGGATGTTCTCTTGAGCAGATTGCGGACGCGCTGGGACAGGAATTTCCTGTGGGCCGAACTCAGCTTGTTTCCGATGCCAGCGAATTCATCGCAACGCTCGAAGCAAAACGGTTGATTCGCAGACCGAACCAGACGCTACCCAAGAAACCCGGCTTCTTCGAGAACCTCCTGCGACGAAAGAGACGCCTTTCGCCCCAATAACCTGGTCGGACTCCCGCCGTTCATCCATGCCTCCGTATGGTGAGTGGCGGCCAAACGTGAACGACTTGCCCGATGATTGATGCCGCGCGTGGCGTCTTAAAAATCATTACGGGCTGATGGGAAGTCGGATACGGCACAATGAACAAAGTTTCGCGCGTCAGGAAACACCACGAGCAGCTGTAACCATTTTCGTGCCACACAAAATAGATTGGCCGCTCGCGAATACTCTTCCATTCGGCTATTTCGACCGTGGTCCGGGATTTGTCGATGACGACGACGGAGCCGGCCGGAACTAGTTCGCCCATGGTGTCATCATTAATTCCGACGATTCCAAAGCGAAAGGCAGTCTCGTCGAGCTCCCGACACACAGTCGTAGGGATACCCAGTTCTTCGGGGCTTTCCGTGACCAGCCGCGTGGTGTCGAAACTGATGCTAGTCCGAAATTTAAGGGAAAATGGACGGTCGGTGTCGGCGAAGGACCAGGGTTTTTGCGGAGAGCCGGAGAGCGTTGGAAGTGAAAGGATATTCCGAGCTTCACTTACCTGCACCCCAAAGGCGTGAAGTACTGAAGGGTATGGCACCTTGTAGCATTCGGAAAGGCTGGCTACCTCGAAGATATCCGGTGGACTGTGACCATCTTCAATATCAGCGAGCCGTCCACGCCGAATGCGATAACGTTCATTCTCAGCTCTGCTGGCTGATTCAGCTGTTAGACGCTCGACTCCCACACGCGTGAGATGGAGTTCCTCACGAAGCTCACGCAGCCAATCCCCCGGATTCGTCATGACGACTACTCCCGTCGTAACCGATTTGACGGGAGCGCCTCCGCTAGACCGAGTTGGTCTTGCAGAGTGCTCCTAATGAATGGCTCAGCACCCCCTCGTTTGCGAGCCGCCTTCGATTTCTTCGGCAAGGCATTATCAAAGTCGACTTTGCCCGGCAGAAGCCGTTCTTGGCGTCAAATATTCCCCCAATCGGGTTCCCAGTAGTTTAGAAGCAGAATGGACGAAAGCAACAAAAATCGCTCGTCCGTTCGAAAAGCCGGACAGAGGACAAGCCCTTTCTAGGTCTGCCTGCCGGTCAAAAAGAATGACATTCGTTCGGCCCGATCGTGACTCGCGCGAAGCCACATTACTGCTTTAGAACCACCTCCGTCGGAGAAAGTTTTGTTTTGATGCACGATTTTGTGCAGCTGGCGAAATCCTTCTTTCGTACGCATAAGGCTTCTGGAGCGTTCGTCCTAGCTATTCAACCTACCTCTGACCCAAGCTGGTAGTTACTCAAGTTATTGCTTGTAAGGACATTGTGCCCTCAAATGCAATGTTGCACGTATTCCAAGCCTCCCCGGCAAACCGAGCATGATCTTGCGCAAATCCGAGCACGAAAAAAGTTTTTTTGCAGGAAGACTCTTGCGGGTTTACGGTTCACCATCATTCGCTCAGATGTGGGACTGAGTCACAGGTCCTAGAGCTAGCACCTCCGTAGCCCCGCATGTTTAGGAGGGTCCGCACATGGCTCAAGCCGTACAAGCACCTCCGCCAACGCCAGTCGAACCGGTTACCGAAATTCTCCACGGCGTCGAGATCACAGACCCTTATCGATGGCTTGAGGATCAGAACTCACCACGCACGAGGAAATGGCTCGACGAGCAGGCTACTTACACGCGGGCATATTTTGCCGCGATTCCGGATCGGGAGCAAATTAGAGCGCGAGTTCGAGAACTGCTGGCTGTCAAAGAAGTCATCTCCGAACCTTGGAACATCGGCGACCGTTACTTCTTCCTAAAGCGGCAGGAAGGCGCGGAGCAGCCTGTCATCATCATGAGAGACGGGCGGTTTGGGCCAGAGACTATTCTGGTCGACCCGGCCCAGCGTGGAGATGGGAAATCGATCGCTGTCTCTATCTCTTCGATCTCTCACGACGGTCGCCTCCTTGCCTACTTGGTGCGGCAGGGCGGCACTGATCACGCTTCTCTCGAAATCCTCGATGTCGAGCGTTGCGCCGTGCTTCCGGATCGCCTTCCGGAGGGCTTCTGCACGGGATTCGTCTTTGCACCTGACGGCTCCGGGTTCTACTACTCCCATCGCGAACTACGTGACCCCCGTCCCAACTATCGGGCTGCTTATTGGCACCAATTTGGGACAGATCGATTACAGGATCGGGAGACGTTCTTTGCCGGAGAAGAGCCCAACCTGTTCCTGGGGATTCTTGGCTCTCTCGAGGCCAGGGTATTGGCCTATGCCGTCTTCTTTACTGGCAAATCTCCTTGGACCTCGGTTTATCTGCAGGCAATGTCATCCGAATCTTCTGAGGCCCTCCTGGTGGTCGAGGAAATCGAAGGCTGCTTCGCGCCGTTTTTCCTGCGAGGCCAGTTGCTGGCTTTCACAGACTTTGCCGCCCCTAACTTCCGGATCGTCCGCTGCGATCTGGCCAATCCTGAACTCTCGCGATGGCACGATATTGTGCCGGAGTCCGACAAGCGCATTCAGCAGTTTGCCGTTGCGGGCGATCGGTTGTTTGTCACTCGGGTCGATCGTTTTTCCACAAAGGTTGAAGTCTTCGGGCTAGACGGAGAACGGAGGGAAGTACCGAACTCCTCTTTCCGTGAAACTATCGATTTGCCCAACCGGACGAACGCAAGTGAGAAGTTGTTCTACAGCCACACTTCAATATCCACACCTACTGCCGTCTGTTGCTATGACACGCGCCGAGAAGAGGGGGTCCTTTGGAGTGAAGTAAATTCGCCAGTCGGTCTTCCTGCAATTGCAGTCGAGGAAACTACATACACCTCGTCAGACGGGACCTCGGTTCCCGTATTTCTTGCTGCCCGCGAAGACCTGTTGCATTCCGGTCCTCTCCCCACATTCCTGACCGGCTACGGGGGCTTCGGGAATTGTGTGACGCCCCGATTCACCGCGTTCGCCACTTTCCTCATGGAGCGGGGATTTCTATTTGTTGTGCCTGCTTTGCGTGGTGGGTCCGAACTAGGGGAGGATTGGCATCGCGCCGGCAAGCGCGAAAACCGTCAGAACTCGTTCAATGACTTCGTGACGGCAGCTGAGTGGCTCGTTCGAGAACAGCGTTCGATCCTTGGTCGCATCGCCATAGGCGGCGGCTCCAATGCCGGCTTACTCGTTGGCGCTGCCATTACTCAACGCCCGGAGTTGTTCCGCGCTGCCATCTGCCTTGGCCCATTGCTCGATATGACGAGATACCACCTCTTTGACTTCGCGACAGGATGGGCTGACGAATACGGATCGCCAGAAGATTCCAAGGACTTTCAATCTCTACTGGCCTACTCGCCGTACCATCATGTCCTGGATCGAGTCGGCTATCCGGCAGTGCTGCTCGTCTCGGGAGATGCAGACACTCGCTGCAATCCAATGCACGCTCGCAAAATGGCGGCACGCCTGCAGGCCGCAACCATCTCCGCCCATCCCGTTCTGCTCGACTACAGAATCGCGTGGGGTCACACACCGGTTCAGGCCTTTTCAACAAGGATCGAGGCCCTAACCGACAGGCTCGCGTTTGTCTGCCACGAACTTGGAGTTCAGGTGCAGCCCGGGAGGTCTCTGTGATTCTGTTCTTTCAGGCGTTCTTCATGCTCATGACCTACGACGTTCTGAGTACTCTTTGTCGTTTTCAGACCATTTACTCCATGGTGAGAGGCTGGAAGATCAACCGCCGGACTGGCCCATCGGACCTGATCGATAAGATACCCATGGCGGTCAACTACGCCTGTGTCTGGTATCCCAAGCAAGCCCTTTGTCTGCAGCGATCCTTCGTCACTACCTATCTGCTCAGGAAATACGGCATCGCAGCGCAGATGGTCCTGGGCGCCCAGAAATTGCCCTTCAAAGCTCATGCCTGGGTCGAAGTTGAGGGCCTGGCCATTAATGAAAGATCGGATGTCCAGGCAACCTACGCTATTTGGGACAAGTGTTAGCTGGAGGAACGGTATGAGCGTGCAGGCAGGGATCTGGAACTTTGACGGGAGACCGATCGACCGCAAGCTTCTCGCGGACATCAGTGAGTCTCTAAAACACCAAGGTCCAGACGGCGAATCCTGCCATGTGGACGGTTCTATTGCCCTTCTCTACCGGCCTTTCTACAGCACCGCCGAATCGCGCTGCGAAAAACAGCCCTACCTTTCAGACAGAGGCTTCATGGTCACCTGGGACGGTCGCCTCGACAACCGCAACGAACTGATTCTGGAACTGCGTAGCGAACTCGAAGGCGACCCAACTGACGTCGCCATTGTCGCCGCGGCCTTTGATCGCTGGGAGAGCGATTGTTTCCGCCGCCTCGTCGGCGACTGGGCGGTCTCGATCTGGAAATCGCAACAACGGGAACTCCTGCTGGCGGTCGACTACATGGCCATCCGGCACATCTTCTATTTCCGCAGGAGCAATCAAGTCTTATGGTCGACGGATCTCCGTCCTTTAGTACTTCTCTCGGGCTCTCCGCTCCACCTCGACGACAACTACATCGCGGGATACCTGGCCCGTGAGCCCGATGCCCATCTGACGCCTTATCGTGAGATTCGCCAGGTTCCACCAGGACAATTCGTCAGCATTCGACACGGCAGCGTCTCGGTTGAACGCTTTTGGCGATTCAGCCCCAGGTCGCGAATTCGCTACAAAACCGACGCTGAATACGAAGAGCACTTCCGTCATCTGTTCCGGCAATCGGTGCGGCGCAGGCTGCGTTCAGACTCGGCGGTCCTGGCTGAACTCAGCGGTGGACTCGATTCTTCCTCAATCGTCTGCATGGCCGACGACATAAGTGCCAGCGAGGGAGAGCATCTGCCTCGTGTTGACACGATCTCTTACTACGACAACACCGAGCCGAACGGAGATGACTCGATTTATTTCCAGCAGATCGAAAAACATCGTGGAAGGGTGGGCATTCATATTGATGGCAGCAAACTGGGGAGGTCTCGGGTTTCGCTTGAATGCTCCGAGTTCTGCCCTCTGCCCGGGGCTCTCGGCGTTGGCCAACAGCTTGGAGACGAGCGCGCCGCTGTTCTGCGCGCCGGCGGCTACCGAGTGGTGTTGTCGGGCATTGGCGGCGACGAGTTTATGGGAGGAATCCCTGATCCTCGCGCACACCTGGCCGACCTCATCCTGCAGTTCAAGCTCATCAGCCTCGCAAAACAGCTCACGACCTGGAGCCTGGTCAAACGTAAACCCTGGATTCAGCTTCTCTGGGAGTCGGCAATCGACGCGCTACCTCATTCTCTGGGTCAATATCTGGTCAAGGAAGCTAAAGTCGAGCCATGGTTGCGGAAGGACTTTGTCAGGCGCACCAGACTGGCTATCAGACAGCTCGTCGTTGACGAGCATTTTGGTCTCTGGTTACCGACACGCCGCTCCTACATTGGAGGCGTCTTCCTGATGGCCAGTAAGTTGGCCAAGTATGCGCCGTCGGTATCGGCGCCCGAGGAGGCTCGCTATCCCTACCTCGATCAAAATCTAATTGAGTTCATTCTTTCGATACCAGCAAGTCAGTTGTTACGCCCCGGAGAACGACGTTCTTTGATGCGGAGATCGCTTGCTGGCATTGTGCCTGGTGAGGTCCTGTCCCGAAGCACGAAGCAGGTCGGAGCGCGCACTCCTGCTCTGGTTCTGGAGGGGCACTGGGTTGAGCTGCAAAGCATTTACGACAGATCCCTGAGTGCGGGTCTCGGGTATGTGGATGAAAAGAAGTTTTTAAAGGTGATTTCTGACGCGCGCGCGGGACAAAGTGTTCCGATCGTGCGGATTCTCTGGGCGATATCGCTGGAATATTGGCTACGTGATCTGGCTGGACGCGGGCTGTTCGATCCCCCCATGACCTCCTCGTCATTGACCAGCCAGCACGAATTGCATGTGTCTGCTAGCCACCGCCAGCAACAGTCTTCCGTAACCAGCACGATCGGGACGGAATATTCCAACAAAGGAGCAACCGTATGAATTACACGAAACCGCAAGTCGCGGTACTTGGACAGGCAGCCCGCGTGATCGAATCGTTGACGGCGAAGGGGGCGACTTATACCGTGCCCGACGGAATTCTTCCGCCGTTCAACTCGGCCTATGACCTGGACGACTAAACACTCGTCGGCAAATTGCCGCTAGCCCTTCCAGCTGCCGGGGGATTGTTCCAGCCCCGCCATTGGGGAGACAACGCGAACTGCGGGTGAATGGGTAGCCCAGCAGCAAGCTTCCGTGCCGAAGATGATCGGAACGGAATATTCCAACAAAGGAGTAACACAATGAACTACACCAAACCGCGAGTAGTAGTGCTCGGACAGGCAGTCCGCGTGATCGAAGGGTATACGGCAAAAGCGATGCCATATGCTCATCCCGACGGCGGTCAAACGTGGTTTAACCCGGCCTACGATCTGGATGAGTAGACCCTGATAGGCGCCAATCCCGTCAGCGAATTGGCGCCTAGTTTTCTGTCGAAAACGGTATCGCATATCGAGTCTTTCCGAAGCCCGGGAACTGCGCAAGACAGAAGTGCATGAATTAGTGAGGAATGGTGGCCGCTCCGCCCTTGCTATCCAGGGCGCGGAGACTACGCCAGCGTTTGTAGTGTTCAGCCTTGGCCTGATCGGCATCCTCCTCGCCCTTGAGCCAGAAGCAGAACCAGTCCACGTTGCCTTGTTGCGAGATCAGTCGATCCCACGGTTTCTCCAATATGTGCGTTCCGTCGGGTATATAAGTCATCTCTACAGGTTTGTGCAGCTGGGTCAGCCCGGAAAACCAATGCCAGTCTGACAGCAAAGAGACAGGATACAAGGTCTGAATAAGAAGCGGAGTTTCGATCTTGTCCATGAGAAATGATGGCGACACCTTTAGCCATTTGAGCAGGCCATGGGCAAACGGAGGGGCCCCGTTTAACTGTTCAAAGAAGCCAACCAGCGTTGGGAGAGAATTCGAAAATACCATGTACTGAAAATAGCCGTAGTCGACTCCATCAGCGATGCTTGCGGCGGTAAAGTGATGTTTTGAATGGGTGAGCGTGTAGGTAACATATAAGAAGGACCGGCTGAAACCAATGATGCCAATGCGATCCCGATCAATCAGCCCTTGGCGATCCAGAAGGTCAATGGCGCCGTCATATACGGCCATCGCTGCGGGAACTTCCCTGGGCGTCTCCAGCAGATGTAAGTCAGACGGAATATCATTTACCTGCAAAACGAAGAATCCTTTGCCCGCCAGTGCCTGCGCAGCAAACGCGGTCGTCCACGGACCATCGATCCAGAATCTGTCCGGATTCCATCCGTGGGTCTGAATCACGAGCGGATATTTCTTTCCAGCTACATAGTCCAGCGGCCAGTACAGCCCGCCTTTGGCTCCGTCATGGTGAGAAGCCTTCCATGTAATTTCCTCGACTCTTGCCAAAACGAGACCCCGCAATTGGGGGTTCAGGTCCATGAGCAATGACCTCCGGCCAGTGGCGGGATCGGTGGCGAAGATCCTCGGAGGTTGGTTCATCCCCTCATCGAGAACGATATCGGGTAGGGAGAACGCGGTTTGCTCCTGTGCATGTGCAATGCTGGATCGAGACCAAACACCATTGCTCTTCCGAAAGTAGACTTTTCGGGTGGTTTTTCCTCTGAAGCTATCCACTCTTCCGACATCGCACACGACATAGTTGCTCCTGGCATCCCACTCAAGAAGCCTCAAGTCCTCGTCGCTTATCTGGACGAACTGGTGGCTGGAAATCCTAAAGTCCACCAGAAAAGTATGCGTCTTTCTACGAGAGCGTTCAGCGGCATCCTCAATATTCAGGGGCAAGTAGGCATTTGAGAGAACCACTGACTGACTGTCAGGGGACCAGGATACCTCCGACCCCATGGCCGCAATTGGGGCATCAAACAAGGGACGGCCCGAAGCCGTAGATAGATCAACGAGCTCATACTGCAAGACGCCGGTTTTCGCTCCCGGCGCAGAAGCAGACCGGCTGAATGCCTGCAGGGATTCGTCGTCATATTCGGTCCACGCCTCGGGAATGTTTGTGACCTGCGTCTTAAGGATAAGACGCAATCCATCCGGCGAAAGCGCCATCTCGTTGTCCGGTCCGAGACGGCCGTCGGTGGTTATCCTGGTTTCAGCCTCACTTCCCGCTTGTTTTATGAACAAAGTGTGATCGTCGTATTCCCCTCCCCCGTGTCGTCCCGCAATCAGATCGGACAATAGCTCGCCGGTGACGTTAATTCCGTTTCGACGGGCATGTTCGTTCGCGAAAGGCAATTCGGGGTTTTCTGCGGTAAAGACGATTTCGTCACGGTGAAACACGGCAATGAACGAAGTCAGATTCGTCAGGTGATTGGTAAGTTTCTTCAACTCCTTCGAGCTGCACTGCAGCGAATAGAGCTGGGTCGTTTCCCCCGGATGCTCCCCCAGAAACAGGATGGTATCGTTATCATCCATCCACACGACATTTTGGATCGCGGGCCGGTTTGAGGAAGACGACATGGAAAGCAGCACGCGGGGATTTGGCGAATGAAAAACTTCGTCCGTTTCGAACAGGATCAGGGAATACTCGTTCGTATTGGTCTCAATATTTCCCTTTCGCAGGACCACGACGAACCGTTTTCCGTCCGGCGAGAACTTAGCCACCAGGCCATTCGAGGGAGCGCCGTCGATATAGCGCGGATCGCCAAAACGTGTCATTTGAATGAAATCTGGCACGGTTACGGGCCGCTTCATCGCCGTGCTCTCTGAGATCGCCTGGTTTGCGGGCGCCGCACTTCCGGCCTCGTTCGCATGACGCACGCAGAACCCTCGGGTCGAGCAAACCATCAGGAGTAGAATGCTGGCCCGCGAGAGACGAGGGACTCCGCGCAACCTCGCTTTTGTCGGATGATTGCGTTCCTGGCGGCGCAACTCACCCATCTGATCAGCGAACGACATCGCAAGGTCCTTTCGGTATTCGGAAAAAGTTCAGAAGAATAACTTGAGCGCGAACTGTATTGACCGTGGTCCACCGAGCTGATAGAGGGGATTGAACCCACCGGCCCCGACATAACTTCCCGCGAGACTCTCCCCGAGCATAGCGGTCGACAGGCCAAACTGAGGGTTCGGTGCGCCGGGATATCCAAGGTTGCCGACCGGTTGTCCGAAGTTGGGGTGGTTGAGAAGATTGAACATCTCGGCGCGGAATTGCAGCTTCATGGATTCATGAATGCGAAAGTCCCGGTGGACAGCAAAATCCCACTGCGCATCGCCGAAACCTCGGAGGGCGTTTCGCGGCAGGTCGCCCTGAGCCAAAGGGAGGCCGGTAACCGGATCAATTGCGGGAGGTGTAAATGCGCCGGCGTTGAAGGCTTTGGTACCAGGATATGTCGCTCCGTACAAATAGAAAGTCTGGCCCGCGACGACGTCCGGCCTCGCGTTTGTCTGGAAGCCGTTCGAGAGTCCAAGATATTCATAGTTAACGTCAACCGGAGGAGCAGATCGCGCCTGGACGACGTTGTCAACGGACCACCCACGAAGCAACGCACTGGCCAAGAGACTGTCGGCGGGAGCGGGCAGCTCATAGGTCAAGCCCAGCGACAATGCGTGTCGAATGTCGAAATCCGAAGAACCGCGGTTTATGTTGGAATTTAAGGCGGAAAGCTCATTGGATCCGTTGCCGATGGAGCCCGCCGAAGCGGTATCGATCGAATGCGACCACCCATAGGATGCAATCGCCTGTAGGCCGTGCGACATTTGACGATGGAACTGGAGCTGCAGGGCATCGTAGTCGGAGGAACTGGCGTTGGTTATGAGAACAGCGCTGTAGAGATTGAGATTTGGCTGTGATATCGCTGCCGTTTGAAGAAGCCGCCTTCCAGCGGCGCCAATATAGGATGCGGTCAGGCTTTGCTGTCTGCCCAGGGACTGTTCAATCGCCATATTCCACTGGAGCGTATATGGCAACCGAAGCTTTGGATCAAATGCGTACAGCGTGCCGAAATTGGTGGCATCAGGTGGAGCGATTGGGGGAGGATTTGCTGCCGCGCCTGTCAAGGGAAAGGTCAAGCCACCGAAGCTCTCTGCCCCAAATGGGTAGGAATTCGGAGCGGCAATGTTCCCGGCTTCGGATGTTGCCAGATCGTCGAAGACCCCGAATCCGGCCCTAATCACGGTCTGCCACCGCGGGTCCTGTGAGACTTGATAGGCAAGTCCGATGCGGGGGGCAACATTGCCATGTGTTGTCTTGTACGGTGGAGTGCCGGCCGGAGCCAGCGCGAGATTCGATAAATCGGCGAGATTGAAGCCCACCGCGGCAGCGAACCCAGGGCCACCGATTGATGCAGGGGCAAAATCCGTGTCCCACCTCAGCCCGTAGGTCAAGGTCAACCGTGGAGCGACGCGCCATGTATCCTGAGCGTAAACGCCGAGATTACGAAATAACAGCGTTGCCGGAAGGCTGGATAACAAAATAGTTTCCGGGGGAATTGCTGTTTCGGATGGAACGTCCGTAAAGTAAGCGAACTGAGTGTAAACGGCAGGATCAAGCTGAGGTGACAAGCGGCGAAAATCAACGCCAACTTTTATGCCGTGCACCCCGTGTTGCAGCGCCACGCTGTCCACGAAATTAAGCTGCCTCTGACGATTGTGCGCACTGGGGCCTATGGCAAGGGAGGGATTGTTCCCGAGCGTAGAGATATCAAATGTAAGGTGCGCATTTTGACTTGTGAAGGGATTCGGGAATGGCAGTGCTCCGAGTGGTGCCGCGCCCCCGAAATTATCCAGGTAATACGAGCTGGAAGAATTGGTGCTGCTGTAGTTGAACCGGAAATCATTCGCCGCGAGGTTCGATATCGCCCATGCGACTCCCACCGTTCCAGTTTGTGTGGTGATCCGTGTCGGTGAGACGCTGCTTAGTGCCACGGTCGATCCACGCTGGGTTATCGTCGAAGGAGAATAGTTGTATCGGCCAAAAACATTCAGCTTGTCTCTCAATTTGTGATCAATCCGAAGACTGTACGCGTCGAGCGAGGCCGGATTGGAGAAGCTGGCGTTGAACTCCGCTACACCTTGAGGGCTGCCGTTGAGGAGAACCTCAGGACCATTCGGCAAGGGATACGCGTTAACGTAGGGCAAGAGAGCGGACGGCGCAAATTGCCGAGAGAAAGGATCCTGGGGGTTCGTGTCCGGGACTAATGTAAGTTCAGTCCTGGGCAAACGAAGGCGTAGTCCTTCGTAGGAAAAGAAAAAGAAGGTTTTATTCTTAATGAGCGGGCCGCCTAAAGTTCCGCCGAAATCATTCTGCCGTTCCTTCGCCTTGGGAAGGGGAGGATTGTTGGCATACCCGTTGAACCAGTCGTTGGCATCGAGCACATCATTTCGGAAATAATCGAATGCGGTGCCGTGAAATTGATTTGTGCCCGAGCGTGTGACGATTGAAATCTCCCCTCCTGGTGTCCGCCCAAACTCTGGCGCAAAAGTTGATGTCTGGATACGAAACTCCTGCATGGCGTCAACCGAAACCAGGCTGTTTGTGCCTCCAAGGACGCTCGTCGAACCGAGAGCACCCCCCAGACCGTTTCCCGAAGTGGCGATCGCGCTGATGCCTATATTGGCGCTTACGCCGTCAACCATCCAGTAGTTAGAGCTCGCTCGCTGGCCGTTGACGCTGAACTGGCCGGTGTCGAGCCCATTGTTCGCGGTTAGAACCACTCCGGGAGTCAGTTGGATCAGGGTCTGGAAGCTCCTGCCATTCATCGGCAGGTTTTCCGCGAAGTTACGATCAACTACCGTGCTGACGGTCGCGTCGGTTGTGTTCAGGCCATAGGCGTCCGCTGTTACCGTCATCGACTCAGAAATTGATCCCACGACTAGTTTGAAATTCTGCTCGAGATGATCCTGGACATTTACCATTACCCCCGTGACATTGACCACCTTAAAGCCGGCCGCGATGACTTCCATCCGGTAGCGCCCCGGTCGAACGCTAGGAAACGTGTACAAGCCCGTATTATTGGTGGTCACAAGGGTGCTGGTATCGCGATCGATATCTACAAGCTTTACCTGGGCACCCGTTATGTTCAGTCCAGAGGGGTCCACGACCTGACCGGAAACCGTGGCAGTTTCGGATTGTGCCCAGGTAAAGTTGGCGACAAGGGAGAAGAGCAATAGCAAGAAGCAGTGCTTTCTGACGGTCCCACAAAAATGCATCGAGTTGTAACCTCTATAGACGTATGCAGCCATGGGTGGGCGTTTTGCCCACGAATTGATTCCAAACAAGCGAAGCTGTGTCTTGCAGAAGCAGCATTCACGGTGAGAGCCTGTGGCTGGAAGGAAGAGAGGGCCCTCAGATTCCGGTTCTTGCCAAATCGTCGTTTTCCAAATTTGCTTTAAGGAGCGGTAAGATTAATGTTGGAGGTTTTTATGGCGGTATCAAAGCAAGATCGTGAAGATTACGAGAGAGGTCGTTCCGATCGGGACCTGGGGATTTTTGATCAGGCGATCAACGACATCTTCGTTCAGCACCCTGACAACTCGGCGTACTACAAAGGGCGGGACGACGAACAACTTGATGAGGACAAGAAAGAGAAGTGAGCGGGTTCAGACTCCTCCCACAATATTGTAGGGCCAGTCTAACCGTAGGGACTTGATGCCAGCGGCTGCTGGCCGGGTCAACGCTCTGCGCGTTTGGATTTGGCCCTACTGAACTCATCGCTTACTTTCCGGACCAGCATTGCTGCATTCATGCCGAGCGCTTCTGAAATCTCGAAAACCCTACTCAGGCTCGGGCTTATCAGGCCACGTTCAAGTTGGCTGATATATGAAATATCGCAGCGCAACTGAGCAGCGAGCGCTGCCTGTGAAAAGCCCCTCTTAACGCGGTATTGAGCCACGACGGTTCCCACCACACCTTCAAACGTGTCATTCCTTCGTCGACGCGAAAGACCGATTGGCCGTGTCATATATTTTCATTATAGCAATATAGTGCTATATTGAAAAACTCAACACTTCTGCATGCTCGATCCGCGTAAAATCCGTTTGCTCGTAGAGACGTTGGGCTGGCCTAGGACCGCCTTCTTACTTTTGATGGCGCTTCTCGCCTCGCGAATCGTCACGTTTGAGCAATGTATGATTCTTGTCTTGATTGCTCTGGCGCCCGCATTCTCTAAACGGTCATGAGGGCCCGGTCGAGAGAGTGTTGGCTGCGCCAACGGTTGAGCCGCACGCTGAGCACGGGCGCTCCTTCGTGTCGACTTGGTCATTTTCAAAACATGTCCAAACAGCGTAGACGCCTAGGAAAAAGTCCCCATTGACACTCATCCCTATCTGATGGAAGATGCGAGAGTAGACAGCAACCGGGAGGAGCGGCTACCCAATGGCAACCGTGGCGATAAAGCGAGCAGCAGAAGTCCGCAACCTTATTCTTCAGACGCTGAGGGACAGGGCTTATCGTCCCATTGAACTGCTGCAGCACCTCCAGGCGGCCGATGTGACCGAGTCCGCACTGAAGGACGAACTCGCGGAACTGATAAACGCGCGCCTCATCGAGCTTTCTCCCGATCGATACGTCAGGTTGCGCGAGCCAGTCCGCGCAGCTAGATGATTGATTACAACGACGTTCGGATTCCTCGCAACTGCCGCCTCCATACAAAACCCGCTGTTCAAGAAGGGGAATACCGCAGTCCTGCACAAAAGGACAAGGATCGTATCATCTATACATCGGCCTTCCGCCGCCTCGCGGAGGTGACGCAGGTCGCTTCGCCCAGCGACGCGCACGTGTTCCACAATCGCCTTACCCATTCTCTTCAAGTAGCGCAGGTCGGCCGCTCTCTGGCCGAAAAACTGCGGCAAGATCCTGACGCTTGCGACAGCATCGGCGGCATAGACCCGGAAACAGTCGAGGCTGCGTGTCTGGCACACGATCTGGGTCATCCCCCGTTCGGTCACACGGCCGAGGAGCTATTGAACACGCTGGTCGGGTCTGCTGCCGGAGGATTCGAAGGAAATGCACAGTCGTTCCGAATCGTAACCAAGCTCGCTTTCAAATCCACGAGTCACGCTGGCCTTGATCTGACGGCCGGCACCCTCGCCGCGATCTTGAAATACCCGTGGCTTAAAGGACAGAACAAGAAGAAGCCGCACAAATGGGGCGCGTACAAATCGGAACTGAAAGACTTCGAATTTGCCAGGACGGTTTCTCCTCCGCGAAAACTCGCGCGCAGTCCGGAAGCGGCGCTGATGGACTGGGCAGACGATGTGACATATTCGGTTCACGATCTTGAAGATTTCTTCCGCGCGGGACGGATTCCGGTACATCTGCTCGCCCGCGCCAGCGAGAGCCTCGAAAGGCAGCACTTTTTCGATGATGTCTACCGGCGTCGGGCTGCTGACAAGGAATTTCCGGAGCGGGCAGTCATGGAAGAGGCTTTTGGGAACATTCTCAGCTTCTACTGGCGCATCTACGAGCCGTATTCGGGCACTCGGGAACACCGCTCACGCCTGCGATACTTCACGTCGCAGCTGATTCACAGGTATGTGAACGGGGTGCAGGTTGACAAAAAGAAAAAGACGGTTGAAATCAACCCTGAATACGAAAAAGAAGTAACCATCCTGAAAGAGCTTACATGGACGTATGTGATAGAAGCGCCCGGCCAGGGTTTGCAGCGCGAAGGCCAGCGAAGTGTCATACGGCGCTTGTTCGAAGTCTATTCCGAGGCCTCAGGTTCAGAGAAAACGTGGAGTATTTTTCCTCAGTATTATCGGGAGGAACTGCGGAGTACCGGGTCAGCCCGCGCAAGACAACGGATCGTCGTGGATTTGATTGCTGGAATGACTGAACCCCAAGTACTGGAGGCTTATCGTCAGATCCTCGGCGCATGGCCTTTTCAGTCCATAGAAGACATTACTCGCTGAATCCCTGCGAGCTACGCTTCCGCGCCAAGCGATATCCGATGCAATTCAGATTGAACATCGCCTGCACTTTCCCTGGCGAGAACGGCGCAAACTCGCTTGGCATCATTCCGTAAATCCATAGTCGACTCCAGTCCCAGCAGCGTTTGGTTTCATTTCTGAAACGCACCTGATGCCGACAAGGGCTACAAAACTGCAATCTGTTCGGCTGAATCCGGAACCTTGGAACGTTCTTGAGACGCTGGTGCAAGTCTTGAGACCTGTATCGCTCGCTAAGGGCCGGATTCAGTGCGGCATGAACCTCCGCTAATGAGCTTACGGGTGATTGGGTTTGTCACCCAAGAAGGCAAACAGTATTCTCTTGCCTCCGGGCTCTTTTATCACTTTTCGTGCGGATTCGACGGTAACGAAAACGGAGTTGATTTGCGCCAGAACATTCGGATCCTCGAAGGTCAGTACCCAGCGGCCGTCCTTGGCGTCGTCACTGTGAAACACTCCGAGGTTGCTAATCGGCTTTTCAGCCCCTAGTCGTTCGCCCCAAACGCAGAACGAAACCTTCGCGTCCACTTTCCGTGGATCAGCGAGGTCGTATGCGTAAAAAATCAGTGATTTTCCTTCGGTGTAGAAGATTCTTCCGAAAGCACGCTGACTCTTGCCATCTCCGTCCCGGTCGTGGACGTCGATGATGTGGAGATTACGTGCCACCACCAGATCCCGTACGTCACTTCCTGTTGCAGCGAGTTCCTCCTGCTGACCGAGGGCAGCTTCCTGGGCAGCAAGCTTATTTCGTAGATAGCGTAACTCGCTTTCTTCCAGTGCGACCAGGGCGTCACTTGTGTTCTTGTCTGACTTCGAACTCTCCACATCTGTTTCAAGACCGGCGATTCTGGCCTCCAATTGCGCCTTCTCAGTGCCAACGTTGGCGTTCTCCTGCTCCTCGTGGACAAGTCGCGAGGCTAGGGAATCCTTGACCTGACCTAGCGATTCAAGTTCCCCACGCTGTTTCCGGATGGTCGCCTCCATTGACGCAATATCCGCTTCTGCCAAGGCAAGTTTTCGCTGAATTTCGGTGTCTTGGCTTTGGGAGCTTTGCACAGAAGGGTCGCTGCTCGGTGCGCTTACGGATGGCGGAGTATTGCGAGGGGGGCTCGCCGCAATAGGCGAAGACTTATGTCTGGCGATCACCAAGAATGCAGCCAGCACAATGACGGCTGTGGCGGCGCAGACGGTCGCGAAAACCCCGAAGCGCCTGGGTGTCGCTATCGGAGGAACATTTTCCCGGCTTATTGCAATCCCTTCGGATCGAGCGCGGGCGACGAATCTCTGGGTCATTCCGGAGGGGATCTCGCACTTCAACCGCTTGGCGGCGAGCTGGGATAGTCCTTGCGCGCTGATTTGTGTGAAATCGTAGGCGGCGCTGCGGCAGCGGGGACAGCCTTCGAGATGAGATCTTAAATCGTCCAACTCATCAGCAGACGCCTGCCCGCTCGCAGCCAGCGCGCACAGCTCCTCGTATTGTTCATGGGTATTCAACGAGGATCCTCTTCGGGTTCACTTTACGCTCGGTGACTGTCTCTCGGGAAGCACTGGTCTCCTGCAACACCCTTCGCAACTTTGCCAGCCCGCGATACAGATTGTGGCGGACGGAAGATGCCGTGTCGCCGGTTTTGCTGGCAATCTCTTCGGCCGTCAGACCCTCGAAATACGTGAGCTCAATTACTCGGCGCTGGTGTGATTCGAGAGTTGCGAGAACTTGTTCCACCAAACAAACGACTTCCTGAGGAGGCAAGCACAGCAAATGGCCAGGGCTGTAAAACAATTCGGCCGGAGCGAGTTCGTTCAGATCATCCCGGCTGTAAAAGCGGTTGGATTCCAGATGCTGCCGGCGATTAATGCTGCGGTGATAGGCGTACTGAAGCAACCAGGTTTTGAACGTTCCACGGTCAGGATTGAACTGGTTTACCGCTTTGAAGACATCCAAGAAGACTCTCTGGACTGTCTCTTCTGCTTCCCCATCATCGCGCAGGATGGCGCGGGCGATTCGGAATACCAGGGCGCTGTGCCTCTCAAACAAAACTGCCAACGCATCATTGCAGCCCATACGCAGGGCTTGCATTAGGTCTTCGTCGGCAAGGGTTCGAAGGCGAGAGGGAGAGAGAAAAACGGTTGCCAGTTCTTCATCCGAAAGAGGCATGAGAATACCCAAGTGCCCGCCGACACTGTTTTGTCCTTACAAAGTTCGTTAACCAAAAGCCCGATACCTAGAATCTCTGGAAGAGATGTCTAACGAGCTTCCCCGCGACGAAAATGGATACTATACTTTGTGGAACTATTTATTGACTGTTTGCACACTCCATGCTGCACATGGCAGCTGGAGACAAAGCGGTTTCGTGGGAAAAACGTGCGTTCGCACGAGTCCTGTTTGAGTTACGTCAAGAACGCAACCTAACGCAGGAGGAACTTGCATTTGAGAGCGGCTACCACCCCAAGTACATCGGCCTTCTCGAGCGCGAGAAATATAGCCCATCGCTAACAACCATCCTGGAACTTGCCGATGCTCTGCACATTTCAGGGGCGGACTTTATCGGACGGGTTGAAAAGCTGATGCCTCGCAACCGATATCGCCGTCGAGACACGCGCACGCTTCGCTAGAGTTGCCGTTTCAGATGCCCTCAAAAAAGGATAGTATACTTGGTGGAACTATAATTGGTAAAGCGTAATTATTTAGCCGCCTATGGGGAAAGTGGGCGGCAAAGAGCTTCGGCACCCGAAAGAACCCGTCGTGAGGGCGGCCTTTGCGCGGGTCCTCGTCGAGCTTCGGAAGGAGGCAAAGATGAAGCAGGGCAAAGTTGCAGAGGACAGCGGCTATGAGGAGAAATACATCGGATATTTGGAGCACCGAAAGCACACTCCGACATTGACGGCCATGATAGAGATCTCCAAAGCCCTGAAAGTATCTCCCGTGGAGACCTTAACGAGGGTATTGGACTTGATGCCCAAATTTGCTTATCTCGAAAATACTGCCTCGACATCACATCGTGATACGCCATAGCGAGCGCCGACACTCCGGAACTACGCGCCGGCGTAGTCCTGCCAACAAGCACACAATTGACACACTGAGTTCCGAGAGTGCCGGGAACCGAGGGGAACTCCTGCGGTCCGACAGTAAGTAGCAATCGGCGGGAACAGAACGCTGCCGTGACAGTCCAGCGCTTTTAGGCTTTGCAACAACTTACACGAACCGCGAGGACCGCCAAGGGTCACCTAAAGTCGCGTAAGACGCCCGCCTCAGTGGGTTGGGTTGTGGGTTGACCGCAATTTGCTGCGACCGCTCTTCAGACCTTTCTTTCTCCCCCGCCCCTCTCAAACATGTTGCGCGGCGTATTATCCATCGGGCATATTCTATTCTCCGGTCTCTTAATCCTTGCAGCAAAGGAAGCGCATGAAAAAGCTGTTTAGCGAACGGATGGGGCAGCCCATACCAAGGGTAAAAGAAGCCCTTGATGAACCCGTCCGTACCGCGCTGCTTCAATTGATAGAACTGCGGGTTGAGGACAACTCGTTCGGACTGAAATTTCCCGTTCAGTGTCCCGACGGGCACGGAAACTCCGGATGCGACCAGCAGGCGCTCAGGAACAACATGGCGGGTTATCAGGTTATCTGGCCTGGGGACGCCCGGAGGCTCGATCACAAAGAACTTTCGGATATCCAGATCTTCGACCTGCTCGAATACGCCTATGAGCATGTCGCTCAGCCCATACCGGGCGGTTACCACTCCTATTTCAGCCATTCTCATCACGATTACGATCAGGAAGCCGGAAGAAAGCAGCTGGCGGAAGAGGTAAATCGTCTATTCGAACGTAACGGCATCGCGTTCCAACTTCACGATGGCCAAGTGGAGCGCCTAGTCCCTTCCGTCTTGCAAGAAATTCTGATACCGACAGCGTTCAATACAGGGGATCAAGCCCTGAACGAGCTGTTGGGCACGGCGCGGGAGAAGTTGCTAAATCGCGATCTTAAGGTGAGGCGTGAAGCCCTGGAGAAATTGTGGGACGCGTGGGAGCGCCTTAAAAGCTTGTCCGATCCTGCAGACAAGAAAAACAGCGTCAAGATTCTGCTTGACCGAGTCACGGCAGAGCCGAACCTCAGGGAGAGAGTCGAGATCGAGGCAAAGCAGCTCACCGAAATAGGAAACAACTTCTTTATTCGGCATACTGAAATCTCAAAACCCCCGATAGCGGACTCCAATCAAGTGGATTATCTCTTTCACCGACTTTTTTCCTTCATTCGGATGATTCTTCAGACTCACGGCGTGCCGATGTAGCGCGGCCGCTCCATTGGCGAACAAAAAGCGAATATTGAGATATAATAGGTGCCATGGCCCGATGCCGAGTCTCGTTCAGTGACCCGGAAGGCATTGCTCACGCTGTGGAAGTGCAGGCCGATTCCCTTTATGAGGCAGTCGCACTCGCGGTTGCGGAGTTTCGTCTCGACTCCGTCACTAATCCCCCTGCCCCTATCACGGAATCTTATCGTCTCCATTCACAGGCCTGCGGTTGAGCATCGGATTCGCCTCAGCCAAGTTTTGAAATGGGTCGAGGGAACAGGTGATGGCCCGGCGGGCGTATTGAAACGCCAAAGAGTAAGGAATTTGCTGGAAGGCCGATAGCTCTTGCCTCCGCACACGGCCGCAAGGCGGGATATCATATGTCTCACCATTTTGTATTATCGGCGACGATGCAAACCGTAACCATAGAGGTCACGCAGGACCACATCGACCGCTTATCGAAGGCTCGCAACCCAGTTTTCGGGCTAGCTGAACTTATCTGGAATAGCGTTGATGCTGATGCCACCTCGGTGGACGTTCGTCTTGGCCGCAATGCGCTGGGCACTATCGATAACATTCGGGTCACCGATAACGGCCTAGGGATCACCATGTCCGATGCCCAAATGGGATTTGGACATCTGGGAGGTTCTTGGAAGCAGCAGGAACACCACACTCGAAGAGAAAAACGCATTCTTCACGGAAAACAGGGCCAAGGCCGTTTCCGTGCTTTCGCATTATGCGAGCGCGTGGAGTGGGACACAGTTTGCCTTTCGGCCGGCTCGCTAGTTCAGTTCAAAATAATCGGGACCACGCAGAACAAACGACAATTCGCCATTACTGACGAAGAGAAGAGCAGCCGCAGCGAGAGCGGTACAGTCGCCACCCTTTACAACGTGATCACCCAACAGCGCTCGCTTGAGTCCGACCGGGCCGTGCCGGAGTTGAACAAAATTCTCGCGCTTTATCTGAACGAATATCCACAGGTTACCGTCACCTATGACGGAACCCAGATTCAGCCAAGCGCGCTCGAAGATCGTCGCACTGACTACACTCTTCCGCAGTTCACAACCGAAGACGGCAAACGCTATGAGGCGTCTTTAACCATAATCGAATGGAAGATGGACATCGAGCGGGCGCTCTACCTGTGTAATACCGATGGTTTCACGATACGGGAGATTGCTCCGGGAATACAGGCGCCCGGCTATCAGTTCACCGCCTACCTACGCTCCAAGCTGCTTGAGGAAATGGACGAGGCCGGCACCATCGACATGGAGGAATTTACCGACCTCAAGCGGTTGCTGGACATCACCAAGGAGCAATTACGAAAGCATTTTCTCCTGCGCGATGCGGAAAATGCATCGGGCGTGGTGGCGCGCTGGAAAGAAGACGACATCTATCCCTTCGACGGTGCGCCCAGAGATGTGATGGAAGAGACGGAGCGCCAGATTTTCGACGTGGTGGCTGTCAATCTCGATTCCTACGTCTCCGAATTCAAAGATGCAAAACCTAAGGCGAAAAAGCTTACGTTCAATCTCCTTCGATACGCCCTGGAAAGCAATCCGTCATCACTGCAATTCATACTTTCCGAGGTAGTAGGACTTCCTAAGGATAAGCAAGATGAGTTCGCTGCCCTCCTGCAAAAGACGTCGCTCATAGCCATGATCAATGCGTCGAAGATTGTGACTGACAGACTCGACTTCTTGAAGGGCCTCGAATATTTGCTTTACGACCCGGAATCGAAGCCCAAGCTGAAAGAACGGTCGCAGCTTCACAAGCTTGTTTCCCGGAACACCTGGATTTTTGGCGATGAATACTTTCTCGTAAACAACGACGAATCGCTTACCAACGTATTGCGGAAGCACGTAAAAGGCGCTTTGCTAGATGTCGATCTCGACACGCCGGTGTTGCGCGCTGATGGCTCCAAGGGAGTCGTTGATATTGGCCTTTCTAATATTCCGTCACCAGAGGAAATCGTCGAAAAAGATGTCCTCGTTTCGAAGATTCTTGACCGCCAACCCTCGGAGGGGCGTCATCACCTGATTATTGAGCTTAAGAGGCCATCGCAGGACATTACGAGTGCCGTAATCAGTCAAACCAAGAGTTATGCTTTCGCCGTGGCAGCGGATGAGCGTTTTCAGAATGTCCCCACGAACTGGACTTTCTGGTGCCTCTCCAACAAGATGAACGAACAGGCACAACTCGAAGCCCAGTTGGACGGGCAACCCCGGGGCGTCGTGTATCCCGGTAAGCCCTCCCCTGCTCGCAACTACACCATGACCATATGGGCAAAGTCGTGGGCCGAGGTGATCGAGCAATGTGCCGGTCGGCTCAAGTTCTTTCAGGAGCGGCTGAACTACAACGCCAGCCAAAGCTCAGGCAAACAGTTCTTGCGCGACACTTATCCAAAGTTCATTCCTGATTTTGTAGCCAAGCAGCAATCAAACAAGCCATAGATTCGGTTCCCCAGTGCAACCCGGATCCGTTTTAAGGATTCGGTTTCATCTGGTAACGCTTCTTGCAAAAACCAATAAATGCTTCTCCCGGAAAATCGAGCTTAGGCATTCCGCTGGCGACCCACATGTCACGCCATTCCTGCTCCAAATAATAAACATCGTAGCGGCAACGGTCCTGATCGCAGCATGGCCGATTATTTCTGGTGCAAGATGGCTGCGCAACGAAGCTGGAGTGTGGGAGAAATCGCCGCGAAGCTGATCGAGGTTAGCGAACGAGCGCAGGAGCGAAGGCTACGTGACAATTACCGCCCAGAATGCATCTGATGCCGCCGCCCGTGAAAGGCAAAAAGGAAGAGGATAGACCAGGGTGCTATTCCAGCATAATCTGGCAATTTTCCCGGTAGACTGAGATACGCCAGAGGGGACGGATAATTGAACGCGGTCGAAATAGAACAGGCAATAACGGATCTCGCTGAGCAACCGTTCGAAGCGGCGAAATTCCCGTATGCCTTCCTTGAAGCCTTCGGCAACAAGGAAACGACGATCAAGCGGCTGCGTGCGGGCGCATCGAATAAATCCGATCTTGGCGGCGTCCTGCAAACCAGCAATATCCATATCAAAGTCTGCGCGGAGGGCGAGGTTACGAAGACCCTGACGGCGCTTCGGGACAGTCCGAGCACCGTCCGGGCCAGGGTTAAGTTCATTCTGGCTACGGACGGTCAGACCCTGGAAGCCGAGAACCTCGTCTCCGACGATCCGCCTGTCGCCTGTGCCTATAAGGATTTTCCGGACCATTTCGGTTTCTTCCTCCCGCTAGCAGGCATTACGACTGTTCGCCAGATCAGCGAGAATTCATTCGACATCCGCGCCACTAGCCGTCTCAACCGGCTTTACGTCGAACTTCTGAAAGATAACCCCGAATGGGGCACTTCCGGCCGCCGCCATGACATGAATCACTTCATGGCGCGACTGATCTTCTGCTTTTTTGCCGAGGACACCGACATCTTCATCGGCAAAGGGCTTTTCACCGACACAATCACGCAGATGAGCGCGAAGGACTCTTCCAACACGCATGAAGTGATCGAGATGCTGTTTCGTGCCATGAATACAAAGAACGACGACCGGGGCCACGAGGGCCTGCCCCGATGGTGCAATTCGTTTCCTTATGTCAACGGCGGCCTGTTCTCCGGCAACATGGACGTGCCACACTTCAGCAAAATCGCGCGATCCTATCTCCTACACATCGGAAATCTCGATTGGACGAAAATCAACCCGGACATCTTCGGGTCGATGATTCAGGCCGTCGCCGAGGACGAGGAACGCGGCGAGTTAGGCATGCACTACACCAGCGTTCCAAATATTCTCAAGGTGCTCAACCCGCTTTTCCTCGATGATTTGCGAACGCGTCTTGAGGAAGCTGGCACCAATTCGCGCACATTGCTCAACCTTCGCAAGCGAATGGCGAAGATCAGGGTATTTGACCCTGCTTGCGGCTCCGGTAATTTCCTAGTCATCGCGTATAAGGAAATGCGAGCCATCGAGATCGAGATCAACAAACGGCGGGACGAAGTAGACCTCCGCTCTGAAATTCCTCTCACGAATTTTCGTGGCATTGAACTACGCGACTTTCCGGCGGAAATTGCGCGGCTTGCCCTCGTTATTGCCGAATACCAGTGCGACGTACTCTATCGCGGGCAGAAACTGGCGCTGGCAGAGTTTTTGCCGCTTCGCAACGAGAATTGGATCACATGCGGGAACGCCCTGCGGCTTGACTGGCTGAGCATCTGCCCACCGACAGGAACGGGCGTGAAGCTACAAGCGGATGACCTGTTCAGCACACCATCGAACCAAGCACAAATCGAGTTTGAGAATGTTGGTGGAGAGACTTACATCTGTGGAAACCCGCCGTACAAGGGTAGCCAAACCCAAGTCAAAGAACAAAAGGCTGACCTGGCTCATGTATTCGACCCTTACAACATTTCATCAAAGCAAATTGATTACGTCGGTGGATGGTTCATGAAGGCAGCAGGCTACGCCCAACATACTATGGCTGACTCGGCGTTTGTAAGCACAAACTCCCTATGCCAGGGGCGTATCGTGCCAATCTTATGGCCCAAGATTTTGGACACAGGCTCTGTCATTCGCTTCGCGCGCACCTCGTTCAAATGGGCCAATCTTGCTTCCTACAACGCTGGCGTAACAGTTGTAATCGTTGGCCTATCACGGTCAGAAGGCAAGCATCGCCATCTATTTGATGAAAACCCCGATGGGAAGACGACCGTCAGAGAAGCAGACAACATAACACCCTATCTCACAATCGGTGAGAATATTGTTGTAACCGGCCGCAGAGGCAGTATAGCCGGGTTGCATGATATGTCCTTCGGGAATATGCCTGTGGATGGAGGGCATCTTCTTCTCTCCGCTGATGAGGTCGTGGAGTTGGGGCTCACTCCAAGCCAGCAACAGACTTTCATTCGCCGTATTTATGGATCTAAGGAATACATTCGGGGGCTTGTTCGCTACTGCCTTTGGATTGTAGCTAACCAGTTAGACGACGCGCTAACCATAGCGCCGATCCGCTGTCGAATTGAGGCAACCCGTGCCATGCGTCTTGCCAGCAGGGATGCGGGCACGAAGGAGATGGCTGTCCGAGCCCATCAGTTCCGAGAAATGAATGCAGCCAAAACGCACACTCTGATCTTGCCGGGAGTTTCTTCCGAAGAAAGAGAGTATTTACAGGTTGGACTTCTCGACAGCCAAGCCGCCATCAGCAATCTTGCTTTCGCCCTTTACGATGCCCCAATCTGGAACATGGCGCTCATTGCCTCGCGCTTGCATTTGGTTTGGATTTCCACAGTCTGCGGGAAGCTGGAAACCCGTTATCGCTATTCCAACACTCTCGGCTGGAACACGTTTCCCGTTCCAATGCTGACCGAGAAAAACAAGGCCGATCTTACACGCTGCGCCGAAGACATCATGCTTGCGCGGGAACATCATTTCCCGGCGACGATCGCCGACCTTTACAATCCGGATGCCATGCCGGAAGATTTGCGCCAGGCACACGAGCGCAACGACGAAGTGTTGGAGCGCATTTACATTGGCCGTCGTTTCAAGAATGACACCGAGCGGTTGGAGAAGCTATTTGACCTTTACACCAAGATGACAAAGACGAAGGAAACAGCATGAGTAGCCTCACGGTCATCGATCGGCGTTATCTTGAGAAGTTTTTAGAAATGGGAGGCGGCTATGTGCTGAACTATTCCGATAAGACTTACGGCGCTTTCTTCGGTCGTCACTCGATTGACATTCATGGCCAAAAATATCAGAGGTACGGCACATCTAAAGCAAACAAGTTGCGCGCTTTCTGGGACATCGAATCCGATTCGGTCGTCGGCAACGTTATGTCAGGCATGGTGGATGAATATGCGGTCGATTGCGATCTGAACAAGCGAGAGGTGGATTCGTCTCTTCTTGGAAAAGTGCGGGAAATTCTCGCACGCCTCGCCGGGAAGACTACGCCCTCTAACTCACCTCAGGCCGTCAGTGATTTTCTGAATCACGAATTCACAATCCCGAATATTCATAAATTACCGATTGAGGCGCAAGCCATACCAATCATTGAAAGCCGTCTTGCCGAGGCCCGCAAGGCGTTAGGCATAGGAGCACATCTTTCAGTGATCTTTCTTTGTGGGAGCGTACTCGAAGCCGTCCTTCTCGGTGCGGCTCAAAAAGAACCAGCCCGTTTCAATCAAGCTTCTGCCAGTCCCAAAGCCAGCGACGGAAGTGTGAAACGTTTTTACGACTGGAACCTCGCGCAGTTCATTGATGTTGCGTGCGAAGTCGGCGTATTGAAGCCCGACGTGAAGAAATTCAGTCATGGTCTGAGGGATTTCAGGAACTACATTCATCCATACGAGCAGATGGTGTCCGGTTTCTCACCGGACGAGCACACGGCCAAACTCTGCTTTCAAGTTCTCAAGGCCGCGCTTGCAAGCGTTGCGGGGGAAAGAAAATGATGACAGAAGCAGAATCTGTTCCTTCAATTTCCGTCACATATGCACAGAACGGCAGTTCGACAAAGGCTAACGCCCTTGGCATGCGGCCGATGCAGGAGCGCGCTTACGAAAAGCGCGGCGAGCAGTATTTGCTCATCAAATCCCCGCCCGCGTCCGGCAAGAGCCGCGCCCTTATGTTTGTAGCGCTCGACAAATTGCAAAATCAGGGCCTAAAACAGGTGATCATCGTTGTTCCGGAAAAGACCATCGGCGCAAGTTTCCACGATGAGCCGTTGAGCAAGTCAGGCTTCTGGGCCGACTGGCGTGTCGAGCCGAAATGGAATCTTTGCAACGCCCCAGGGGGCGACAACGGCGGAAAGGTAAATGCCGTAGGGGCGTTTCTTGAAAGCAACGACAAGGTACTGGTTTGCACTCATGCGACGTTCCGCTTCGCCGTCGATCAGCTCGGCGTCGAAAAGTTCGACGACCGGCTCATTGCCGTGGACGAATTTCATCACGTGTCTGTCAGTCCCGACAACAAGCTCGGCATGCATCTGGGCCAATTCATTGCTCGCGATCGCGCGCATATCGTTGCCATGACTGGCTCTTACTTTCGGGGCGACGCAGAGGCTGTGCTCGCCCCGCAAGACGAAGCAAAGTTCGAGTCTGTCACGTATACATACTACGAACAGCTCAATGGCTATCAGTATCTCAAAAGGCTCGACATTGGTTACTTCTTCTACTCTGGTTCTTACGTGGATGACATTCTCAAGGTTCTAGACTCGACCGAAAAGACGATCATCCACATACCTAACGTCAATTCACGCGAAAGCACGAAACAAAAACAGAAGGAAGTGGAAGATATTATGGGCGGACTAGGGTCCTGGGAGGGGACGGACCCTGCGACTGGATTTCAACTGGTAAGAACGCCCGAGGGCAGAATCCTGCGCATCGCAGACCTCGTCGACGACGATCCGGGCAAGCGTGACCGCGTGACCACCGCGCTGAAAGGCTCGGCGCAGAAGAATAATCGCGACTACGTGGACATCATCATTGCGCTTGGCATGGCAAAAGAAGGCTTCGACTGGATCTGGTGCCAACACGCGCTCACTGTAGGCTATCGCGCGAGCCTGACCGAAGTGGTGCAGATCATCGGCCGCGCCACTCGCGACGCTCCAGGAAAGACCCGCGCCCGCTTCACGAACCTGATTGCCGAGCCGGACGCTTCGGAAGAGGCTGTAACCGAAGCCGTCAACGACACACTCAAAGCTATCGCTGCTAGCTTGTTGATGGAGCAGGTTCTCGCCCCGCGCTTTGAGTTTACGCCCAAGCGCCAGGATAGCGGCCCAAGTGATGGTTTTGACTACGGCGCGGGCGGCTACGATGCCAATAAGAATAACGTTGGGTTCAACGCCGAAACCGGGCGTTTCCAAATTGAGATCAAAGGCCTCACAGAGCCTAAAAGCAACGAAGCCGCGCGCATTTGCAAGGAAGATTTGAACGAGGTGATTGCCACCTTCATCCAGGATAAGACTGCGCTTGAACGCGGCCTGTTTGACGAAGAATTGGTGCCCGAAGAACTTACTGTGGCACGAATGGGAAAGATCATCAAAGACAAATATCCCGAACTGGACGAGGAAGATCAAGAGGCGGTGCGCCAGCACGCAATTGCCGCCCTGAATATCACTCAACAGGCCAAGCAATATGCCCTGGCCGGCAACGGTGATGACGCTGGGCCGAGCGTCAATACCGCTCTAATCGATGGTGTGCGCCGCTTCGCAATGGATGTGCGCGACCTCGATATCGACCTCATCGACCGTATCAATCCATTTGGTGAGGCTTATGCCATCCTCGCCAAAGCCATGAGCGAAGAAAGCCTGAAACAGGTTGCGGCGGCGATCTCCGCAAAGCGCACGAGCTTGACACCGGATGAGGCGAAAGACCTCGCGGTGCGCGCCTTCCGGTTCAAGAAGGAACGCGGACGGCTTCCGGCGCTCGATTCACAGGACGCATGGGAGAAGCGTATGGCCGAGGGAGCCGCCGCCTTCATGCGTTACAAAAAGGAAGGCCGCTATGAATGATCCCAATCTCGACGAACTGGCCCAAGAACTCGCGGAATTTGCAGAGCCGGAGAAGAATGGCGGACGCCCGCCCCGAGAGGAGCGCATTATCGCGGGCTTCGAGGAGATCCAGCGGTTCGTCGAAAAGAATGGACACGCCCCGCAGCACGGAGAAGCCCTCGGTATTTTCGAGCGGCTCTATGCCGTGCGTCTCGACCGACTGCGGGCGCTTGAGGAGTGTCGCTCTATTCTTGCGCCGCTCGACCGCCAGGGGTTGCTCTCAGGCACACAAATCGCAAGCGCGTCTGCGGAGGCCGTTGACGAGGACGAGCTTATGGCCGAACTGGCGGGTGCAGCGGGCGAAAGCGCCATCACGGAGCTACGCCACGTCCGCGCAAGCGTTGAAAAGCGCGCCGCAGAGGAAATTGCGCAACGTAAGTCGTGCGAAGACTTTGAAGCCTTTAAACCGCTCTTTGAAGCCGTAAAGCGAGAGCTGAAATCCGGGGTGCGCCAAACACTTCCCGTTCATAGCCTCGACGAGATAAAGATGGCCGAGATTCAAAAGGGCGAGTTCTTCATCGTCGAAGGCCAAACGGCTTACGTCGCCGATGTGGGTGATGTAATCCGGACGAAATACGAGCGTACAGACAGTCGCTTGCGCGTGATCTACGACAACGGTACCGAGAGCGACGTGTTGCAGCGCTCTTTCCAACGCGCGCTTCACCGCGACGAGGCCGCTCGGCTTATCACCAATCCTTCTGCCGGGCCCCTATTCGGCGACGAATCTGCGACTGAGGATCTCGCCACGGGTACTATCTACGTTCTCCGCAGCAAGTCAGAAAATCCGATTGTCGCAGCCAACCGCGAGGTCCTGCACAAGATCGGCGTGACCGGAGGGAAGGTCGAAACCCGACTCGTGAATGCGAGTCTGGAGGCGACCTTTTTGCTTGCCGACGTGGAGGTGGTTGCCACATATGTTCTCTACAACGTCAACCGTGTGAAGCTGGAGAATATCATTCATCGCGTGTTTGACCCCGCTCAATTGGACATTGAAATCAAGGATCGGTTCGGGAATCCAGTGAAACCGCGCGAATGGTTCCTTGTACCACTCTTCGTTGTCGACGAAGCCGTCAAGCGCATTAGAGACGGCACAATCATTGATTACAAGTACGACCCGCTTGCGGCTCGTCTTGTGAAGCCGAGCGTGCGACAGAAATAAATCTCTGGTTTAGGCGTCCGGCGCGCCAGGAAGTCTCGGAGGACGGCTCCGCAGTTCACTTCTACTTTGCGCTGAAAATACTTCGCTTTTTCTTCTCTATAGCGTTAGAATTACTCTGCCAAGGATTTTCGCGGTAATCTGTGCGCAGATAGCAGAGGTAATAACTTGGCCGAAATTACGAGTGACAAAGATGCTGTCTCTGTCCTCGGGCCGCTCTTGCGGTCAACCGACGAGCCATGTCCGCTGATTCTGCTTGGCGCAGGGGCGTCATTTCGTTCCGGTGTCCCAATGGCTGCGGATGCAGTCAAGCAGATTGCCCGCCTCGTTTACTCCGAGCGCGAACTTAAGAACTCGCGCCCGCCCGAGCGCGTAAAGCCGTCGGAGTGGGAATCGTGGCTGCGGGGTTTCGACTGGTTTATCCCAGGAACTGACCGCCTTGCCGAAAACTTTCCCCTCATTGTCGAGCACCTGCTTGTTCCAGCCGAATTCCGCAAGCGCGTCCTGCTTGACCTGATGCGGCCCGCAAATGGCATAAGCAACGGATACAAGATTCTTGCCGATTTCGTGATGCGTGGCGTCATCCGCACGATGTTCACCACTAACTTCGACACGTGCCTCCCCGATGCGTTGCGCGAGCGTCAGCCTCACATTCGCCACATTTATGAGGTCAATCGCGCTCCTGGCGACTATGACCAGTTCAACATTTACAGCAAATGCCAGATCGTCTGGCTGCATGGCCGCGCGGAGCAATATTCAGATAAAAACTCCGCAGGAGAAGTCGGTACGCTCGATCCAGGATTCGTTTCCCGAATTCGTCCAGTGGTCGATGCCTCGCCCATTATTGTTATCGGATATCGGGGCTCAGAACCGTCTGTCATGGAAGGGCTGTTCGGGCAGAGCAAGGGAGGCCGCCTCGATTTTCCAAACGGTGTCTACTGGTGCGCGCGGCACGGCGAAAGCCTTCATCCCAACGTCCAAGCCTTTGCGCAGCGTCTCGGAACAAATTTCCGACTCGTCCGAATCGATGGATTTGATGAGCTTTTAGCGGACCTTTCCAAGGAACTGGCTGGCCATGACCGTTATGCCGCGGCGGGAGCTGGGGCCAGAACGCAATCCGATCTTCGTGCTTTCGACGAGCGGGTCACGCCCGAGGCTACGCTGAACGATCTCGATTTAGACCTGGCGCTGTCGATACTGCGCGAATACTGCCAGAAATTGGGACGGGCGGCGCTCACCCGCGAGATGCTCCTAACCCTCATGCGCGAGCAGGGACTCATCGTTCGCGATTCAGGCGGTGACAAGGTGACCGCGGGAGCGCTCTTGCTCTTTGGTAAACGTACCCAGGACTTCTTTCCACATGCCGTGGTTTCGTTGACGGAACTTGGTAAGAAGCGCGAGATATACGACGGCAACCTCATTGCCCAACACCGTGCGCTCCTACAAAAACTCGAAACCACCGATGTCAACCCACTGCTCAAGCTCAAGAAACGCAGGCAGCACACTGACCAGACTGCGTATCCGCCGCGCGTTCTTGTGGAGCTGCTCGTTAATATGCTCGTACACCGCGATTACGAAGTTGCAGAGCCAGCGAGCATCGAGCTCTATCCCGGTTCTGAAATCGTCTTCACTAATCCCGGCGCGCTCACACAAAAAGTTGCGGGCAAGGTCACCCTTGAGGATGACGGCCGCATCATTATGTCCGAAGGTGTTACCGACCAGCGTAATCCGTCCCTCTGCGATATTTTCTTCGGTATTAGCGCGATGGAACGCGCGGGAACCGGTCTGATTGACGTGGGCGATCTCATGCAGGCCGGGGGAGGCGGGTCCGCGTTCTATCACAACGCCACGGAATCCCGCTTCAAGGCTGTCATCACTCAGCCGATGGCATCCGCCGGTTCGCTTGCTGTCGCCCGCTCGGACGTGCCCACCGGGATTTACATCCTTAATGTATTGCCGTTCAGCGCCATTCCGGAGCGTGTCTCATTTGTCCGCCTTACCGTCCCTTTGGGCGCGAGACCCCGCAATCTCGACCTCGAACAGTGCGGCACATTTGTGAATCGCGGTGACGAGCTGTGGAGCTTTGTTCCCCTGCCGATTCTCACCCCTCTGCTGGAACCTATCGTCGATAAGAAAGCCAGTACCTCCCTTTCGCGCGGTGAAGTCGAGGCTTCGCCCGACTTGAAACGAGTACTCTCCTGGCTTCTTCGCAAGCATTTTGAATACGAGCTGGAGAGCTTTGAGGAATCGGACGGGCTGATTCTGGAGTATGGGCGCAAGCACCGCGCTTATTTTTCCGGTATAGACAAGGGTCCGCGGACGATTGTGTGGAACAGCGCCCAGAAACGCGGCAACCGGCGCGAGGTTGTGAAGCGCCGCGCCGATCCGCCCAAGGCTTGGTTCGAGAACGAGGGTTTCGGATACGAAATTGTTGATATGGGCGGAATCTGGTGCGTGCGCATCAAGCCGTTCTATATGTTTACCGGCAAAGACGCTTTTACCCCGCTGCCAGCATTCACTCGTGCGGCGAAAGCGACCCGGCGCATCAAGTTTGATCGCAATAAGAGCGTCGAGGCCGACCTTACTTTCTGGGCGAACTTCCTTGGCCGCGGGGCTGAGACTATGAATGTGGGCGACCTCCACGTTAACGACCTGTTGATCGACATGAACTTCCTGACGGTAGAAGTACCAGAAATCGGATTGAGCAATGAGCCTGAACATACGAATCGAATGCCTGCCTGAGCCCAACTTGTTGTTTGGGGCGAATGAGAAAGGCGTCGAACCGCGTCGCGTCCTGGCAAAGCATGGGGCGGCGGACAAGTCCACGCCCAGGGAGCTGCGACTCGCCATTGTCGGGCCTTCCTCGGAGGTTCAGATTGCGCGCGCGTGGTTGCCGCGCCTTAACCGAATGGGGATCGCGAAAGAGAGGAGCGCGAAGCGATATCCAAACTGGCCAGGCGCGCAACAGGCGTTCGGCGTGACATTCGTTGTCGAGGATCGATTCGTGAGGGTGATAGACGAAGAGCGTCTGACCCTCGCGCTCCATCGAACCTCACCTACGGAAAAGTTCGACGAATTGCTCGAATTGTTCGATGGCAAAATTCAAGGTTTATTCGGTGATGCACGTCCCGATTGCATCATTGTCTGTCTCCCAGATGAACTTGCGGACATGCGCATCAGCAATCCCAAGCTTTCGGCGAGAGAACGCGAAGCATTGGAGCGGCTACAGCTCGAAGAGGAACAAGAGCAGATGTCTCTCTTTCAGCCCACCCCGGAGGAATTGAAAGTCGCTGAGGAGCTGCGAACACAGGCAGAAGATCTGCTGTTCCGAACTTTTTATCGCGCGCTCAAGGCGAAGATCATGACGCACCAGAACCCTGTGCCCGTCCAGGTAGTGCGGCGCGACACTTTTATGAGGTCGGACGATGAAGGCCATAGCAATGCGACACGCGCGTGGAACCTTGCAACATCGCTGTTTTACAAGTCCGGCCATGAACCATGGCGGCCAGCGGATCTTCCGAGCAACACCTGCTTCATCGGCGTTTCTTTCCATCATCTGAAGCGCCGCGAAGGCGACGTGGTGTATGCGAGCGTGGCACAAGCATTCTCCAATGAGATAGAGCCGTTCGCCCTGAAAGGCTCACTCGTGCCGCATGAACAGCGACGGGATCGGCAGCCGTATCTTACCGACGTACAGGCCGCGAGCCTCATGACGGACGTACTCGACAAATATGAGGCCCTTGCCGGCATGCTTCCGACGCGCGTCGTCGTCCACAAGACCAGCACATACCAACCCGAGGAAGAAGTAGGATTCAGGGCTGCCGCTGAGGCCCGCGTACCCGCGTGCGATTTGGTGTGGATGCGCAGCACGGCCTTTCGGCTCATCAGGAAGGGCATGCAAGAGCCATGGCGCGGGACGTTGTGCAGCGTCGGCGACGAGTCGTATCTGTTCACCATGGGTTATGTTTCATGGTGGGATGAATATCCCGGTCCCCATATTCCTGCACCTCTTGAAATTGGCGCGTGCGGCAACACCGACATTCGCGAGCGCGCGCGGGAGCTGCTGGCGCTTACAAAAATGAACTGGAATTCCAGTGAAGGAATGGGGCGATATCCAATCACCATTTCCTTTGCCCGCAAAGTCGGCATGCTTATGACGGAGCTTTCCGACAATCAGACGCCTAACCCGTCCTATCGTTTCTATATGTGACCATTTATTCCGCAATGGCCGCCACGATCGACAATCGGATGGGCTGGATAAGAAACCTCGAAGCTCTGGCCACTGCGACCCAGCGATACACAGTCGAATACGAACTGGGCTCTGAATGCCAGATTCCAGGCGTACTCGACTACGCTGACCACAAAATCATCTGTTCTGCGATGAGTACGGAGGAGTCGAAGGAAGGGCTGTGGCTCTACAACCTCATTCTTCGTTTCCCGACAGGCCCGCATGATATCAATCGGAGAGCGAACGAAAAGGGCTACTACTTCAAGGACGACGTACTTGGAGAGTTGATGGCCCTGCTGTCACTCTTCTTCCGTTGCCGGTTTTATCCGATTTCCAGCAGGCTGGTGCCCGAAAACCCGACTCTGGGCATGACGATCAAGACGGAATATCCGTTCCTGCGCATCAACTGCAACCCCGGCATCCATCCCCCGCTTTTTGAGAATCGGAACAAGAACTTCGCCACGGAATTCAAGAACTTTCTCGATACCGTCAGGCTTCTGAATAGGGAGCTTCATCAGAGCTTTATCCTCGCCTGCCATCACTACGCCCGCGCCGCTAGGGAGGTAGGCGTCGATCCAGAAATGGTCTTCATCCGGCTCGTCTCGTCAATTGAGGCCTTGTCAGAGGAAGTTACCCTCAGTCGCAACGACGATACGCTGGAAGAGCAGAAGGTCAGGCGTCTCATCGACGAATCGGATCTTGTCCGGGAACACAAAGCCGAGCTTAAGAACATCTTTAACGTCCGGAAATCCCGCAAGAAATTTGTCCGCTTCGTCGAACAGAACTCCTCAGGATTCTTCAAGGGTGGCAATTTCAAAGCCAAGCATCTAAAGATCAAGCGATCAGCCCTAGCGGACGTGCTCGATGTTATTTACGCGGCACGTTCCAAATATCTGCATGCTGGCGAGCCAATGTTCCTGAGCCAGCCATTTAAAGCCGGCGGAAAATGGGATACGGACCCAACATCGGGGATGATCGCCGACAATCGATCATTTACAGCCGACCAGAAATTGCCCTATGGCTTCTTTTTCGAGGGTCTCGTCCGCCACTGCCTGTTGAACTATCTGAGGAAGAATTCCGTGAGTCACGTGGTCTTTGCCTACGGCTCAAACATGTGCTCAGGACGTTTCCGTGATTACAGGATGCATCCAGAAGGTGCGGGATGCAGTGCGCTGCTCACTGGGTATCGCCTGCTATTCAACAAACCAAGCACCGACAGCTCTGGCAAAGCGAATGTGGAGCTGCACGAAGGCTCACAGGTTTGGGGCGTGCTCTATTCCATTCCCGATGCGGATTCTGACCGTACTTGATCAAGGCGAAGTCGGCTACCAGCGCGTCAAATTGTCAGTCACCACGCCCGACGGTGAGAAGCATGATGCCTGGGTCTACATCGCCTCAAGACCGAGCAACGCTGCCGGACTACGTCCGTTTACATGGTATACGCGATTCCTCGTAGAAGGTGCGCGCGAGCACGCACTGCCGCCCGATTACATCGCAACGCTAGAAAACATCGAGACCGTGCAGGACGCCAATGAAGGTCGAGATCGGCGGAAGCGTGCCCTGTCGTGCAACACGGAACAGCGCTCCCTCAATCAGCAGGAGCCAAGCTGATACGGTACGAAATGCTCGCCTCCTGCGATGTAGCGCCAGCTCCGTAGTGACTCAGATAGGAAAGCAGATCTTCCTGTCGTGGCTGGCCGAAAGCTAAACGGTAGACAGCGAGCATCTGCTTCAGCCTGGACAATTGCGGCACTTCACGGCTCAGCGGGAGCAGGGGCACGCGTCGCTCGACGCTCCATCCGCCCTCGGTTTCAAACACCCAGTACGGCACAAGGTCGTTCATTCCTTGCGGCCGATCAACGGCGGCTCTTCTGAACAGCTTCTCCCACGGGTCCGTCCAGTTCCCTCCGTCCAAAGCTGCCAGACCGTATGCCTTTGCGAGGTTTCTCCTGACTGCATGCCCCTTGTACCGATGCACCCGGCCTTCACGCTGCTCCATATCGACCGGATTGGAGGGCAGGTTCCAATGGTAGATGACATGGCAGTACGGGTGAAAATCCAGACCCTCCTGGCCGACCGACGTTGATGCAAGGACGAACGGCCGGAAGGGAGAATTGAAGGCCTGCCGCACGTTCCCGGAACGCACAAGCGTCTTGCCGTCATCATCGCGGACATCGCCGAAGCGAACCGCGAAATGGCAACGAATCGAAAACTCCCTAAGCCGAATATGGCCCTGGGGAGTTGCTTTCAGGTCGTCCACGCGCAAAGACGATGTATGAAGGGAGAGCGCTTCGACCATTGCGCCGCAAACTCCCTTGACTATTTCTGCGGCGGGGCGGGAGGCCAGTCCCGTGATTTCCCTTAGTACATGGGCGTACTCGTCGAGCACCGCCTGAAGATTCCCGTCGATGCCATAATTCAGGACGCGCCGCCAGTAGGGCAGGCGCTCGTCATCGGCGCGCAGAAGCGCCGTGACCTCCGGCTGATTGAACAACGAACGCAAACCTTCGGCGATCCGTGCCGCGGCCGAGAGAACCGAAGCGCTCGCCTCAGCCAACTCAGGAGCGATCCGGCGCAAGGCGCGCAATGCACAGATAGCTGGTGACGCAAGGGCAAAATCGGTGAGCACATCCGGGAGGTCATCCGGCATCCGGCCCAGTTTCAACCGGCCCTCCATCGCTTCGGCAAAATGCTCAATGTGCTGCTGAAAACCGCCGGCAGTACCCGAATCGTCAGTTGCCTGCACGCCTAGCCATCCGACTTTCTGATCGCTCATCCATGGAAGCAACTCCTTCGCGTGCGCTGCATCGAGCAGCGCAAGCGACGCCCAATACCAGCGCTGATCCCCTGCGCGTTCGTCTGAGGTAGCCGAAGACTTGAAAGCGGAAAGTTTCTTGCTTATCAGAGCCTTCAGGTGCGCCTTCACCTCAGTAACAGTGGGCGGCACCGACGAACCCGAGGCGGCTGCTATGGGTAGCGGATCCCCGAGATTCGCGAGTGTCACGCAGGGATACATCAACCCAAGGACCGGCATACCCGCCGGACGATTTTCTTCGGTGTCCATGCGGAATTGCAGTAGTTGACGACGTTTCTTGTGCAGTTCGTGATATCTCGGCAATCCTTGCTGCTCCTGGAGCATCAGCCGCTCGCATTCGTAGGAGCTGATTGCGGCGATGGCGTCAGGAACCACTTGCCAGCTCGAAAAAATCAGCGACTTGGTCGCGGGAATATCCTGTGCGTACACACCTCCCGGCTGGTAATAGGGCAGGGACGGCGGCAGCCACAAAAGCTGCCACTGCCCTGCTTCCACCGTCTTACGCATCAGCTCGCGCAGCCGCGCATTAGCAGGATCTGTAGTGCGGTAACGCTGGATGGTACCGTTGCGCAGCAGTTCACCGTCCGCGCTCTGAAATGTTTCGAGCAGTTTCTGGCTCGGCTCCTGAAGGTGCTCCAGCAGTCGCTTCTTCAGCTCATATCCACCCATAAAGTTGACCAGATAGGGACTCGACTTCCAGTATTCCACCGTATTTCCGGCGTCAAGGGACTGAGCGATCCGGTCAATAAAACGTGCCGCCCGCAAATCATCGGGCCGAAGAGATGCCGTTTCCGCCGCTTCCGTCAGCATCGCATTATTGGATCGCGTCATATCGATGCGCTCGGTCCGCGCAATAACGGAACGCAGACGGGACTGCAGCAGATCGCGAGAATCTCGGGCTCGCGAGGCGCTCTCTGCGTCAAGGCCGTAGAGCGCTTGTCGGAACCTTCTAAACTCCTCCTTGATCTCCTCGACCTTGCCGTTATCACCATCGAACAGGAAGCGCAACGTATCCAGGAAATCTGTGTAATGATCTTCATCCTGTTCGTGGTTCATCGAAAGCATGCGGTAGGGCGTTGCCGATAGCAGCAGTACGCGGACTTCGTGGTGCCTGAAGAGCTGTTGGGCCAGTTCCGCCGCGTCATCCTCTCCGTTGAGCAAATCCTTAAAACGCTGAAATTCATCTAGAATGACGAGATCGGGCTCCAGTGCCTCGATGCACACATCCGCAAGGCGGCGGCGCAACTCCCCGATCATCTCGTACCGGCGTTGAACAAGCTCGCCCCGAACGCGCTTCACTCGCTTGAAATCGTGGCAGACATGCAGCAGCTTTCCCAGGAACGGGACGTCCGACTGAATTCGCTTGCGGAAGGCCTCAGCCAGCGCCTCGTCATAATCCAGCTCGTCGTGCTTTGCGCATCGAATCCATCTGTTGCGAGTGACCTTTCCTTGGAGAAGGTTGAGCAGAGGTGTAGACCGAATGCCCAAATGATTGCGGAGCATCCGGTAAATCAGCGCTCTTTCTTCTACTTTTCCTCCTCGCGACCGCAGATCGAACGTGGTTCCCGGAGTGAAACTGATGAAATTGATGCCATTCGCCTTTAGGCTCTGCAACTGCAGGGGCAGCAAGGTCAATCGGGTCGCAAACGAGGATGTCTCCTGATCGGTGACATTCAGCCGGTTAAGATTCTGCTGGGCGATGGTTGCGTTCGAGCAGATATAAAGGATGTCTATGCGCGTTTCTCCCTGCTGCTGGAGATGCCGCACTGTCTTCGCGATGATCCCGCGCGCCACGAGTGTTTTGCCGAGGCCGACCTCATCGGCAACGAGAAAGCGCTTTGCCGGCTCGGAGTCGCGGTAGAGCCGTCTGAAAACATAGTCCACCGTGCGGCGTTGAAAATCTTTCAAGCCGCTGAGTACCCCTTCGACATCCACCAGCTCGACCGTCACCGTTTTTCGTCCTTCAGGGCTGTTTCAAAAACCTGCCAGAGATCGATGAACTCCTGTGGAATCATCTTCTGTCCTTCCGGAGTCGATCCAAGCTGCTCAACGAGCTTACGTATGGAATCCAGACGGCCGGAATCGCGGCTGTACGCCCGCGTCAGCTCCTCCAGCAACGCCATTCCCTCAAATCCATCGCCAGGTTTCCAGGCGCCGCCAAGGGCGGAAGCAAGATCAGATACGGTCGCTAGAATATCGCAATCCTGCAGTAGGAGCAGCAGGTATCGCAGGAAGCCTTCGCGATTGGCAATGATCGTCCGCAGAACTGCCGCCCCGCGCCCATCCGGCATGTTTGCTACGGGGAGGTTCAATACAAAGCACACCGAGTGGGCGCACAACTCAGTGGTCAGCTCAAACGCGATGAATCCCGTCACCGATGCCGTGGCGCACCGCGGAATCGTGACCTCCGCGCCCGTCATCAAGGGGGCACCGTCTGCAGACCGCTCCTTAGGGATGGAAACAGGCCAAATCCGGATTGACGTAATCTGTTTTAGTTTGACCGGACGCTTCGCGACCAGGTGCAAATCCCACGTATCTTCGCCCGCGGCGGTACAGACAACGGACATGCCCGCACCCATCAACGCATCGCGGGCCTTGTCCATCAATGCTTCGGCCTGTTCCTCCACCGATGGCGGCGGCTCCTCCGGCGCTTCATACTCCAACAGGTATTCACCGAGGCCATCCTCGCCAAGGAAAGAATCTATCCCGCCAACGCGGCTTCGTTTCCCCCGGAGTTCCGCAAGTACTTCGACATTGGACCCCGCGATCAACGATGCGTAGGTCGCATTGGCAGACCCGAGGTACAAGATTGTGTCCCAACCATCTTCGACAATATAGGCCTTCGCGTGTAACCCATGAGCAAGGCGATCCGCCGCAACAATATCGTCCCCGTCAGCAGTTTCCGCGCTTTCGTGAAGCGTCATCAGCCTTCCGAACTTGGCAAGCGACGCTTTTGGTGTTTTCGCCAGCTCATCTGGACGAGCGAGCAGGACAACGGCCTCCTGTGTCGTCGCGGCAAGCGCATTCAGCGCTGATGCCTGGACAAAGGGTGAAACCACAGCGAGTCTTTTCGATGGTTTTGGCAACCACGGTTGCCGCTTCAGGCCCAGGGTATGAAAAACCAACTTTTCAAAGTCTCCTGGCAGTTCGTCCCATGTGGTTTCGCGCAGTTCACCGGAGAATCGCTCGCAATCGCGACGAATGCGCACGGCTGGCGAGGAGCGGGCAAAACCGGTCAGCGCAGACACAAGATCACAAAGCGGCCTGTTTTGACTAATATTCCGCTTACCCACTCGACCGTCCAGGCTAAGACTCAAATCCCACGACCGATCTGCCGTCAGGTTTCGCGAAAGCACGAGAAGTCGCAAAACAATATCGTCCGGGCCTTCTTGCCGAGTGAAGCGCAGCAGCCAGAGCTTGGGATGGAATACACCACCATTGGGCGCGCCTACTTCGACGACGCATGGTTCGAGCAGACCGTAGAGGACGTGCGGCAGGTTCGGCGCTCCAATACGCCCATGCTGGCAAAAAATGCAAAGTGTATCCGCCGTCCGGCGCAATGCTTCTAGCAGCGCCACTCCATCCTGCAACATCGCATTGCGGTCCTCACTCGACCGCAACGCGAGGTGAAGCGGCACCGATAGCAAGGTCGTGAGGTCCAGACTGTAAGTCGTGGCGAGGCCGGAGCTGAAAATGTAGCCTGGAGGCGGCCGCAACGAGTTAACTAGAAGACTGCGATGGTTAGGGTCGAGCATTACGCCTCATCTAGCCCCTCGCGAAGATCCGCGATGAACCGCCTCACGGTTCCCCAGCGAAAGTCCATGCGAGAAAGTCCGGCAGCACCGCGCCACTGATCAAGCGCCCTGGCATTCGAAAAGCGGGAGCGTCCGACCTTGAGCCGCATCTCCCGCGTCCGGATAAGAGCACGGGCATTCTTGTCCTGCATGATGGCGTTTCCCGCGCTACGAACAATTTCAAGCCAGCGTCTGCAAAAATCCATAGTGTGCGGCGAGACGATCTGCCGGTGCTTGAATGCCAGAGGCATGACCCAATCGAGAGTCCACTGGTCAAGAGACTTCCGATCTAATGCGGCGAGCCAGTCGCGCGCGTCGGTTTGCCGGGCTTTCACCAGGTCGGTGCTGTGCTTCAACTCCGAAAGCATCAGGTTGTAGAGAATGGCTGCACCATAGACGACCTGTGACAACAGATCAGCGTGATGCAGTAGCTGGCGGTGTTCCGCTGTGAACGTCGCCAAGGAAGGATGTTCCCACGGAAAATCCGCATCCGGGTAAGGCAGGAAAATCATTCTCGCCAGCAGGGATTGCGGATGTGAAGTGGTGATCTGATCCTGAATGAACTCCGCTTCCTCCCGCGTCAAAAGGACCGTCATGCCCTTTGGGAAATCCTTCGGCCGTCCCGGAATCTTTGAATGCCATGTAACGCTTGAAACGATGCGGTCCGCATCGTTACCTTCACCGCGCTGACGCGCCACTTCTGCATCCTTGCGGCGAGTCCTTCGCGCTCTGTAGATGGCGTCGAGCGCGTCCTGGTATTGTTCTTGGGAGCCGTTGAATTTTCGGATGCCCCATTTCCCAAGTCCCGCCCAATACACCGAACTCGGCAACCGCTGCAGCTCGCCCCCCGCAAGCTTGCCGAATACTCCAGCGGTATCATCCGACTTCGACAAGACTGCAACCAACGCAACTTCGCGCTTCCGTGCTTCCTTCGCAAAAACCTGAGACTCGCACTCCTGCGCCTCAAGTTCTTGATAAATCCAGGGAACAAATAACATGTAGCGCATCCGCGTCTGGATCGTGCTCGTACCGGGGAAGAACTCGTCGGCTAGCAAGTCGCGTATGACGCCGACGCCCAGTTCGTCGCGCGTATCCCGCTCGCGAAAGAGCGCCAGTATGCGATTCATTCGGTCGCGCTCAGCGGAATCGTAATCCAGCCAGGTCAGGCTTGCGCTCATCAGATGCCGATCTTCTCTTCTACTTCGTCCAAACTCGCATCCTCATCTTGCCGGTCGTGACCACCCGCTGCTTCTGCTTCCAGTGCTTATCCTCTTTTTTCATCCAGTGTGGGAGCGACAATGCCGGTAAATACGGACCGCCAAACAAGCAGCCCGTCCCTGTGCTCGTATACCCAACCTTGTTCTTTCTCGGAATAAAAAGATTGAAATACATCCTTATGGCGAAACATTTCCAAGCTTAATTGGTGAGTAGCCAAAGGATTGTGATAAACGCTCAACCCGTCCAGAAGACTTTCAGAATAGCTTGACTTGACGGCGCGCACGACATAAGGGGCGATGCCGTTTGAGCTAAGCCTGACCGCCTGGAACACTATATTCGGGTTGGGATCGGATGACAGCGCCCGCACCTTCCCCTATGTCGCGCAGGAACTGAACACCACAGCGCTAAGCCAGGCATAGTCCTGACTCGAAAATACGCCGACGGGAACATCACTCTGATTGTCCTTGGTTACGGCGGCGATCTGGTGGCCTTTCAATGCTCCGCCCTCTCGCAAGAAGCGCTCTTCATCGACATAGTAGCCATATAGAACCGCCTCGATAGCCCGTTGACATGTCAGCTGCGCAAAAGGTTTATCGAACGCCGTGACAGCTAATATGAAGGGACGATTCTTAACATGGCTGAGTGATGAATACCGATCCTGATATTTCTTCCGTTTGGCGTCTAGGCTGTTGCGAATTCGGAGAATTGTTTGCCGATTAAACTCATTAAGGTCCATTGGGGCTTGCGCCCCCTCCTTCATGAATTCAGGGGTTGCGCCCTGGGGATGGGAAGCCACTACGGCTTCAATGTTCACGCCTCCACTATTGGTTACGTAGAAATCCGGGGAAGAAACTGAAAAATCGACCTCCAAGTCAAGGTGCTTCAATGCCGCGAAAAGGTACAGCTCCCAGAAGCTCGAATCGAACGTCGTCTGGAATTCTTTCACGAATTTCCCGTCTCTATCCCGGAAACCGCTCGCCCAGCCATTCAGTACGTCGCAGTTAAACCCGTTTGCCTGCTTATGAATATTCCGGAAGTTCGGGTGCTGCACGCTCTCGCTGATAACGGGCGTAAAAAGATCAATATTCATTGAGGGATCTTTTTTTCATTAAAGGTTCGGCAATCCGTCCTCAATACTTTACGTGAAATGTCGGACTATCCTCCGGTTTGCTTTTGCGGCGGTCGTAGACGGACTCGAATGTCGCCTTGTGAGTGCCTGAATCTGAAATCCGGCACACAGCTAGCGCACAGCTAGCTTTGAAGAGTCAGGCTTCCCGCGCGGACGAGAGAGTGTGCTGCTGATCGGCCGTCAGTCATCCATTCTGATCGATCCTTTCTCTTCGTTACACCACCAATGTGTTGCCTGAATATTCTCTGGATGATCGTCTCTCCAAGCTCCGCCCATTCCTTTCGGATTCTTGTGGTCGGGCACGATATCGTTGTAGTCGGTGAACTGTTCGTGGCAGATGGCGCATATACCAGCCTGTTGTCTGATCTTACGGTTCAGCAGCTTCCGCATCTCGGCGGGCGATCGAAGTTCCCGATATCCACGCGGGTGGTGCGGATCCTCGACCCGCTGCACCCCCATCCTTACGATTCTCGGCTTGTTTTCTCTTCGTATTGCTTCTCGACCACAGCAAAACAACGATCGGTGTACGGGACAATATTCATTGCGACGCAGCCTCATAACGCTACTCCTGAGAGGGAAAGTGGGTATCGGAAGGCAGCAGCCTCGGTTGGACAGATCGAGCAGAAGATTCTCTCCAGTCGATAGGCTGGTACAATTCCTGCCCGAGGGGGAAGCATGCCGAATCTGGGTGGGATCGTGCGGGAGTTGAAAACGCAGCGGGATCGAGCGCAAAGAGAGGTGGAGCAACTGAACGCCGCTCTGACGGCTTTGGGCAACCTAGGAACTGGGAACGGAAGGTCGAAGCGAGTTTCGGCCGCTGGGAAACGAAAACCGATGTCGGCGGCTGCTCGTAGAAAAATCGCCGCGGCTCAGCGCGCCCGCTGGGCAAAATGGAAGGCAGGACGAAAAGCCTGACGCATATCCGTCTATAAGCGTTGAGAGTTTCACGGGAAAGTTACTCGAAGAAGTTGGCCTACCTCACCTACGAGCCCCAATCGATCCGGCGTCAGGATTTGGGCTAGGGCCCAAGGGTAAGGTTTTGATCGACAGCGTCGTACCGGGCTTTGACCACCGGGAGGTCTGGCACTCGTTGCCTTGACCAAGCCCGAATGAGTTTCTCGTTATGCTCCGATATGCTTTTCCCCAGGATCAATCGCTTCAGCCAGCGTGGTTCCAGCTTCACCTTGGAGCCCATGCCCCTCGGCAAGACGAGCCGGACCTCTTCTTCATTGCTCCACTCCGGGCGCTTGCAAAAGAACCAAAAACCATTGGTGTGATCCGGATTGTTCACGTCCATTTGTAGTGAGTCTTCGTACAGCACATCCCTCGCCGTCTCGAACAGCGGCCCTTCGTTCCCGAACTCCAGGCAATATCCGGAATGATCCCCCGCGTATTTGGCCCAGAGATTGAGATTGTCGAAGCGCTTCGACATGGAGTAGATGCGGTAGTCCTTCAACTCCGCGTGCAGAATCTCGGTCAGCCTTCTCTGCAGGCCCTTGGTGCCATGCCGTTTGACGTTGTAGTAAATGATTGTCCTTTCTTTCTCTAACTCTACACGCGACAACTGCAGGCTCCGCTGCACGAGCTTTTGGTACAGGAACTGGCTCATTTCCTCTTCCGACAGAGGCGCCAGGCGTGGTCTACCGTCGGCGGGATCATTCAGCTGATCGAGATTCGGCAAGTAAAGTTCATTTCCTTGAATGATGATTCGGAGCCGTTCCACGTGCTCTGGAGTTGCCAGGCTGGAGTACTTGTAAAAGAGAGGAACGGTCGCCTTCGGAGGGAGCGGAATTGCCGCGGCGCGTTTAATTGACGGCTTATTCGACGCGGTCACGAAGAAACCTCACCTCTTCTAGTCTCACGGCCCGCTCGTCCCACAACAACCTGATCATGGTAACTATTGCACGGGCCGCTTGATTGGCCCCAGAATAGTATTCGGTGGTTTTATGGCCCCAACAAAAGAAAAGATCGAAACTGCAATTCGGATGTTACGCGAACAGGGACACATCGTTGAAATTCAGCCGGACCTCGGCAAGACGTGGTTCGAGATCGACCATCGGATGCGTGCCTCGGCGGACGAAATGCAGCACTTGGCCGACGGTGTTTACTCGCTCGCTGAGCTGGAACAGATCTTTCTCCAGAGACGCATTGACAGCACAAGCCCAGACGAACTTGCCGAAACTGTGATCAACGAGTGGGCCATGTATGCTCAGGCCGGCCACGCCACAGATCTGGCTCTGGAATTCAGGGAACTGGCTGACAGAGCTTGCGAGTTTCGCAGCGCCACGCAATGGCTAGACAATCAGCGCAGGAGCTTTGAATTAATCGCAGAATACGCGAATCAACCTTCATCCGAGGCAGTACTCGAACAACCGTCGGCTCGCGAAAGGATTGCCCGTGAGGCGTTCCTGGCAGCCTACAAAAACTACTTCAGCCTGAGAATTTCAAAGGTGGACAAGTGACGGTCGTAGAAAGTTTGCGAAGCGCCCTTTAATGTGGATTCGTTGCGGCGGATTGCGAAGTCACTTTGGAAATAGCGCCGTAGCCGGGTTGTCGACGGGAAGAGCGCCGTTGTCCTGCAGAATACGGATCACCGCCTTCACTTTATTCTGTTCCGCAGGATTCAGCTGAGCCATCGCTCCGGTAATCTGATCTTGCATTTTCTTCTCGTCGATCCAGCCGTAGAAGGGATGACGATATTTGTCTAGCCCGATTTTTCTTAGAGCCTGACCGGGATGGCGCAGGGCAGGAGCCTCTGGATAAACAGGCCCGACATAGCTGCCTGACAGTTGTTTGGGAGGTTCCGAGATCCCGGCGTGTAGAAGCACGAGCTGGCCAATAGGCGTACCTGGATACAGGGCGATCGCGGTGTTTGAAACATTTGCAATTTCCAACGTAAGACAGCCCCGATATAGAGGATGGATCCAAGGAGCAGTTTCAATCACCATGAACATCCGGGCCACTGAGGACTTGGTCAATATCTGGCCGGAAACATCAAATGGAAGCTTTATATATTCGAGCGTGGCCCCCAGGACCGTCTGATGTGCGGGAAGAACGAAGTAGGAACCGAGCGGTGTGTGGAGTCGAAGGTACGATTGGCCAACTGCCTTCGGAGAATTTGGATCGATAAACGGCTGGGGAGGGATCTGGGGCATTAAGAAGTAAGTCCCCAAACGAAGATCCACGGAGTCCTCGTCAAAGACATCCTCGCCCAATAAAGGAGTGATCACTAGGCTTGCCGCTTCGCTGACTTGCAGCTTTCTACGCTCGTCAATCTCACGTTTAGATAGAACCGCCATTCACACGATTCCTTTCCCTTCCAGCAAGCCGACATCCTCGATCGCTTTTGCTGTCCAGGTTTGCACCTTGCCCGCCCATGCGCTCCGTGTACCAACATCGTTTGCGTCGGCATCCTTGATGTGGGAGATGAGCCGATCTAGCGACTCCACGTAAAACTTATAAGACGAATTCAGCAGCCCAACCAGGTCGGGATGAACAAAATTCAACTGTCCCTTTTTCTCGAGCAGACTTGAGGGGACGACTCCGTGCTCCAGATACGTTTCAACGTCACTGCCCGTTTTGTTCCAAGCATCGAACCCAGACTTCAGGCCTACGGTAACGGCGTCCAGCTCCGTGAAAACCTGCGGCACAACCGTGAGAAAGGACTCCAGAATCTTCCCAGGGTCCACCTGACTGCTGACTGGGAATCCAAAGTCCGTGTCCTTCATCTGCTCGGCAGCCTGAAGGAGGTTCACATAATGCGAATCCACCTTCACCAATTCCGGCCACCATTTGTCTTTGACTAGTACGGCAGCCTGTTGTTTGACCCGAAACAAGTCAGGTGGATATTCGTCAAACTCTGCCATTCCCAATGACCGCACAGCAGAGAGTTTGCCGTTTTCGTCCAATGCTTTTGAGGTATCAAACAACTCCACGAAAGCTAGCGAGTAGCTGAACCCAACCAACCGGACCGCGAACAAATCGCAGAAAAGCTCTTCGGACCACTTCGTGAGGGCGTCGGTGACAGCGATTCGCTCAAGTGGAGTCATCTGACTCCCTAAGTTATTCACGAGCTGTTGCTCGATCGTTGGCCGGAATTTCGCACCCAGCCCTGCGTCAGCAAATACGTAATGGCCCATCTCGTGGGGGATCAGGCAATTCATGAACAGCGACGACGATTGCGAATACGGTATACCAATCAGCCCAAGTTGTTCCGGGAAGGTAGGACCATGCACTAAGCCGGCAATTCGGTCCGCGTTTCTCTTGAAGACGTTCAAGCGGACTGTCAGGTAGTTGAACTCATCGGTGTGGAATATGGTGAAATCAGTTTTGGCGTATTTGGGAATCTCACGAAAGCGCGTGATCAATCCCTGGAGCAAGGCGCTGGGAAGATGAAGCGTGTCACTCTCCAAGGCGGGCCGCACGAGCGCGTGAAGAAACTGCCAACCAGCGCGAAGAACAGCAATCTCATCGCGTAGATCTAAGTATTCCGCGGGCTGAGTGCGCCCACCCGGGAACTGGCGCACGTAATCCTTCGTGGCGCGACCAAGTTCCACGAGATAATCGAAGAACCGTTCAGAGGAGCTGAGATACGCAGCGGCGGGGTTTCGGCTCTCACACAAATCCACGATGGAGCACACGAACTGATAGAGAGAGGCAGCGTCGTGCCGGACTTGCTCTGGTAATCCAGCCATGCGCCGGCTCAGCGGCCGAACGCTGATCCCGCAGAGCGGTTGTAGCGTTGCAGCGCGCGATTCTCCAAGGCGGAGAAAAACATTATCGCCAACTCGATGTTTCGATTCTGCTCTGCGGCGTCAGGGCTGACGCCGACTGCAGACAGCCTGTCCGCCAAGTGATCATCTTTCATCGTCGACTGGACTTCCTGGAGCGTTCTGATCTGTTCGTAGGACTCGTAGGAAGAACCAGCATGCAAGCGTGCAAATAGCGAGCCTCCGGATGACAAGGCCCGCAAAGATTCTACGGTATCGTCGAGCGCCTGCCTGAGCTCAAGACTCTCAGCTCCAGTATGAAGCAATTGTCCGAGTGCCTTGATTGTCTTGCGCGCATCGAGAGCGAGGGAAAGGTAGTTCGTCCGGTCTGTACTTGCGCTTACCATGCAACCCTCCCTAGTTGGACGGACAAGTGTAATTGGAGGTTGGCCCGGCGTATCGTAAATATGTTTACTATCGATGTAAATATATTTACAATCCTTCTTCTCTGAAGTCAACATATTTTAGACCTCCATTGAAGCGATGATGAACTGGCAACGCGAGCTTGGTGAACAGATCCGAGAAGCCCGGAAGGCGGCGGGAATTTCACAAGAGCGACTGGCTGAGACTCTGAGCGTTACTCGCGAGCAACTCAGCAATTACGAAAACGGCAAATCCGCGCCTCCCGTTAATGTCGTGACCGAGATCATCAATGCGTTGCGAGTCGAGTTTGTAGTCGGCGGATGTCGATTGTCCCTCGACGGCCTTAAGCAGAGGTCCGCCCAACCCATTCCACAGCAACTCTGCTTTGCTTATGACACGGAACACCGTTTCAGCCCGGCGACTGTAACCATTAAGCCGACGGAACACTCCATTCACATTAGTGCTGTAATTCCTCGTTCACGGCTGGCCTAGACTCGATCAAACCTAAGTCCGTGAATCCATTCGCTTATTGTGTGTCCGGCTGTACAATCAATGGTTTCCTGTAACGCGTCCCCGTGATAGGAGATAGGTGGATCTACGGCCTTTGAGGACCTCAACACCGCAAATTTCCTCGCCGAACTCCAGGCTGGCTCGGAGACGGCTTTCGCCCTTTTGTTCGACAGACTCGTTTCTCCCCTGTTTCGATTTCTGACCGGCGGAATGGACATTCCCGAAGCGGATGCCGAGGAACTCGCGCCCGACGTCCTCATGACGGTTCGCAACTCAGTGCGCGATTTCCAGTTTAGCGAGCGAGCGAGGCTCACCACCTGGATTTTCAAAATCGCCAAGAATCGAGCCATTGATTATCACCGCCGATCGAAACCTGAGTTCTGCGAGCTCGACGATTCGGTCGTCGGCTCAGCTGGGCAAAAAGCTGGAAGTTACACGAGCCGAAACCCACACCTTCGTGGCTGGCTTGCCGACGAGCTTGCGGGTCTGTCTGAACAAGACCGACAAATATTGAACTGGCGTGCCCTGGACTACGATTTCGCGCAAATCGGAGAGTGGATGGGAATGGCCGAAGGCACGGCACGGGTGCGCCACAAAAGGGCCTTGGACAAGCTCAAGGCGGCAGCGGAACGCCAGGTTCCGCAGGGAGCCTCTCAGTCATGAACGAGAAGGAATTGAACGACCTTTTATTGGAAGGTATTCGTAGTGGAGAGATACCGCTCGAGGTTAGCGATTCGGTGGCGGATCATTGGCTCTCGACTGGTACCGAGATCTCGGATGCAGTCAAGTTACGCATCAAGTCGAACCTTAAGCAACGTATACAGAATGCCGCCATTCAACAGGCTCTGAGTTCTGCTGGGAAAGAAGTGCTTCCTTTCGGGAGGTTCATCGAATCAATTCGTGAGCGAGCTGGACTCAGCAGGTCCGATGTTGCGGAACGGCTAAAAAAGAATGATGAGTATGTGCAGCGGGTCGAACGGGGCGATGTGGTTCCTACACAACTGAGGACGCCAGAATTCGCTGACCTAGTAGAACTGTTTCAAATTACCATCCGCGCGGCGGTCGAGATGCTGAAGGTTGGATTTAACACGCTGGACTACAGGAATACGTTTCGTGCCTCAGCGCGGGCATGTGCTGGGCTCCGAAACGACCAGCGCGGCGAGGATGTCGAGAGGGCGTTGGACGCCTTCGCACGCAAGAAGCAACGCGAGCTCCCGAGAAAATCGACTTTGCCTAGGGATATAGAAGTATGCGCTTCGAAGCTTCAAGAAGAACTCAAACAGCGCGGGCGTGTCGACCTACTTAAATAGCGCGTTCATATGCTTGCTGATAGCTATGCTGACAACTTGCTCGCTGACCAGAAAGATCTTCGATAATTCTGGGATGCCCTTCTTCACATGCCGCTTCAACATTTCAAGGGGAACCAGAAGTTCGCCGGCAAACAAGTCCGCTTCTATTTCTGCTGGGGCTTTGGAGCCGAACTCGTCCTCTTCCGACGGCGGGCTGTCAATCGTGATTGGTTCCTCGAACCTCCCATCTTTGTGCAGGAAATGGTGCCCTAACTCGTGTGCCAGCGAGAACCGACGCCGGTGCAGATGATGCCGTGAATTGACGGCGGCGTACACCTTTGCATCGTCCTCAATAATGAGGGCGTCGACTGAATCTGGGAAGTCTTCTACCTCTTCGTATTCAATTCCGTGTTTGCGAAGAATCGCCACGAGATCCACGGGAGGGGTATCGATACGGCTCTCCTTGAGGACCTTGCTCGCCATTTTTCGCACAAACGCCGCCCTTACCGCCATCATCGACCCACTCCCTCGGTTCGTGTAACGCGCTTCCGTGTCACCAGTGGATGGCTCTTGTCTTGCGCCCGCTTTTGACCGGGCATGTCCGATACAGGTTGTAACGCGACTTCGTGAGATGAAATGAGAGTGTACCAGCGCGAGCAGTCCATTTCGAAGGAGGTAGCGTGTCCGAAAATAACGCAGAAATGCATGATTCCCCTCATCACCATGAACACCAAGTCCGAGAGCTTTTTCTCGACGGAGCGCCGATTGCAACCCGTGCTCATCGGCTGACCGGTTTGCAGATCCGGGAACTAGGACCCAGAGACCGGGTACAAGGCTTCAAGACCGAGATCGTCTCGGGGCACGTGCGGGTGATCGGCGATCTGGAAGAAGTCGACATCCGCAACGAGGAACATTTTCGAACGGTTATTGAAATCTACCTGGATGGCGAACTCGTTATCAGCCGCTCCAAGGTGTTGACTGGACTTCAGATCCGCGAACTCGGCCCAGCCGACCGCGTGGAAGGCTTCGAAACCCAGGAAGTCGACCGCCACGGCAAAAAGATCCGCACGATCGGCGACAACGAGAAGGTCGACATTCACGAGCATGAACGCTTCCGGACCGTCCCCAACCACGGAGGTCCAGGTGCCGCCCTCTGAAGACCTTCTGAAAGCAGTCGCGGATCTCGGGGAGAGATCGGGCTACGTTTTCCGGATCTCTCCTGAGGTCGTTCCCGGCACGACTCTATTCGTGGTGCACACGGCGGACCACCCGTTTCGCCCGGAGTACACGGTGCCGATGGGTGTGCTTGGTTTTCGTGTGCCCTCCAATTTCCCGGACGCGGCGCCGGAAGACTCCTTCTTCGTTATGCCGGTTACCGTCAAACTGCTGAAACCCGACCCTACGCGTAATTCCGTCGATTTGAATCGCGCTTCGCGCGCCGACAATTTGGTTTTGAAGTCAGACCTAGGCACGGCGCCGGTGCTGCTGTTTTCTTGGCACCTGTGGGACCGAGTGCCTTGGAATCGGCGTATTCACACACTCGTGGATCACTACGACCACTGCATCCGTCGGTTCGAGCAAGCGGAGCATGACTGATGGAGAAGGGCAAAGACAGAATCGTGCTGCCATTCGGTCATCGCTCAGATGAGGTTCATCTGGCGGTCGAGCGTACAGCGTGGATGGAACTCTTCACCCGGCTCAACGCCGAGGCACCGAATGAAGCCTGTGCATTTGTTCTTGCTCGTCCGAGCGTCGGCATTCTGAGAACAACCGTAATTCTCGGGGCAGTGATTTGGCCTCGTGAGGGAGAGGTTGAAGCCACTCCCGAACGACTAGAGATCTCGTCCGACTTCATCTCGCGGGCCATGGACATTGCGGCCGATGCAGGCCCCCTGGTGGGTCTTTGCTTGGTGCACACTCATCCCGACACGGAATGGGGAGAAGGAAGTGCTGAATTTAGCCCGCGGGATGACTGGTATGAGCAGCGCCTTTTCCCGACCATTGTGGGGTCTCGCCCACAAGCGCTTTCGGCGAGCCTGGTTTTGAACCATAAAGGAAAAGTTGACGCACGCATCTGGTGGCGGGCATCGAAGGGCGCTGCCACCCAGCCAGCCCATGCACTTCGCATTGTGGGCCCGGAGCTTACCGTGCTAGAGACCCCGGCATCGACCTGGAACGATCATCTCGACCCGGCCGTCATGGATCGCTCCACGCGATTGTGGGGAAAGGAAGGAAGGCGACGCCTGCAGAATCTCCGTATCGGTATCGTCGGTGGAGGCGGAACTGGGAGTTTGGTCACATTCGCAACTGCAACCATGGGAGTCGGCAAACTACGAATTTGGGACAAGGATTTCGCCGGCAAGGAGAATCGGCATAGAACGGCGGGTATCACCAAGGAGTTTGTCGGGAAGCCGAAGGTTCAGGCGTTAAAAGCCCTCGCCGAGGCTGTAGCTACTGCGGACCCTTTCTCGGTGGAGGTCTACCACGACTGGGCGACAACAGAACTCGGTCTACGACAACTGAAAGACTGCGACATCATTTTTTGTTGCGTCGACAAGTTTGCGCCCCGCGTGCCCATCAACGATCTCGCCTACGCCCACCTCATCCCGACTGTTGACATGGCGTCTTGGATTCATCCCGATCGTGACGGGAAGATCGACGCCTTGATGACGCACGCACATGTTTGGTCCCCAAGCATCCCGTGCGCTTGGTGCCGCGAAACACTGACATCCTATCGGCTGACCCAAGAGGCTCAGGGGCGGCAGCATGGAGTTGAAAAGCGCATTCCTTATGGAATTCCCCTCGAAGCGACCGATGGCGTGGAGCCCAGCGTATTGCCGCTTAACATGCTGGGCGTAAGCCTGGCACTCATGGAGTTCATGCAGGTGGCGCTGAAGATCACTGTGCGCACGCCGAACGATTTGAAATTCATCCTGCCGGAATGGGAACTGGATGAGAGTGACCGACCGGCGAAAGGCGAGTGTGATTGCATCGGGACCATCGGGCTTGGGGATACGTTGCGGATCCGGCCTGTGGTTATGGAGTGAATGTCAACTTTCGGAGGTGATTATTGGCTACATTTACGACCAGGGTTGAACTGCATCGGGGTCACGAGGATGATTACGAGGTCTTGCACGCAGCCATGGAGGAGCGGGGATTTTCACGGCAAATCACAAGTGACGACGGAGTTACGTATCACTTACCTACGGCGGAGTACAACTACTCCGGAAATAAAACACGCAGCCAAGTTCTTGATCTGGCGAAGGCCGCAGCTTCTGAGACGAACAAGAAACATGCCGTTCTGGTAACCGAGTCCAATGGCCGATCGTGGTCAGGACTTGAGAAGGCGTGATTCAGTCAAACGGATTAAATAAGGAGTCAAGCAATGTCACGGAAACAAGAGAATCTAATCTTGGGTGGCCTTGTCCTTCTCGGGATGGGATGGCTTCTTTCCCGAAGTCCAAACTGCAATCGTGGGTGCAAGACTGTGGCTCAACATCTTGCGTCACATGGATTGGATGACATAATCGGCGGCCTTTTTGGCGCGTAGCGTGTAGACCGAGAGAAAGTCTGACGAGAAGCCATCGTCACTCGCGATCACGCGGAAACTCGCTAAATCGTGATCGACAGCTCCGCCTGCCGCGGCTCTTAGCGCCACCTTGTGTGTTACGCTCGACGCTTGCAGGCGCAATCGTCGACTCGATTACGTGGAGGCTGGGTGGCGACTCTTTTCTTCTCATACTCCCATGTAGATGAGAATCTTCGCGACCAATTGGAGATCCACCTCTGGGGTCTCCGTCGGCAGGGCTTGATCGACTCCTGGCATGATCGTCGCATTATCGCCGGGGAGGAGTTTGGGGCAGCCATCGATGGCCACATCGACACTGCAGATGTCATCCTCCTGCTGGTTAGCCCGGATTTCATCGCTTCTGATTACTGCTACGAACGCGAGATGAAGCGGGCTCTCGAAAGGCATCAGCGCGGCGATGCAAAGGTAATCCCAGTTATCTTACGGCCCTGCGACTGGCACGATTTGCCGTTCGGAAAGCTCCTTGCTACGCCGAAGGATGGACGCCCAATAACGAAGTGGCCCAATATCGACGAGGCATTCCAAGACGTTGTCAGCGCAATCAAAGGAGCCCTGAAACCCCGTGCGCAAAGCGTAAAGCCATCGACTCCAAGAGTGTCGGACACGCGGAAAACGACTTTATCGGAGCCAGTTCGATCCAGCAACTTGCGCATTAAAAAGCAATTCACCGACCTGGATAAGGATAGGTTTCGCCATGAGGGGTTTGAATACATCGCCAAGTTCTTCGAAAATTCCCTGGAGGAACTGGTTCGGCGAAATCCCGGGTTAGAGCAGAACTTTCGAAGAATTGATGCTAACCGCTTCACCGCGAGCGCATATCGCGATGGAGAAAAAGTCTGCAGAGGGTCCGCCTCTCTCGGTGGAAGCACAATGGGAAGCGAGAGTATTGAATATTCAATGACCGATGAGCCCCGGCATGGAGGCATGAACGAAGCCGTGCTGGTTAAGGCCGATGATCAGATGATTTTTTTCGAAGCGATGGGCATGCAGTCGTTTGGGAATAGCAAGGACAAGCTCACGTTCCAGGGCGCGGCCGAACTCTTCTGGGAAATTTTCATCCGTCCGCTCCAATCGTAGCGCTTGCGACGCCAGAGGGGGCTCTCTCGATCCAGCGGTTGTCAAGCGCGACAATGAACACAAATCGAGGCGCAGAACTATATGGATGCATCACAGATCGTGGAATCTATCAAACAACGGCGAGATCTGTTTTGGGACCGTCAGATCCTGGGCACGGCGTCAGACCCGGCCTTGTATTCGGAAGCTGAGCTTGCGAGAGCGATAGCTGATGAATATGACAGCTTGTTGATTCAGCTTGGAGTGATCACTCCGCAGCAAGCCAAGAGCGCATGATCCGTTGGCCGAGACAGCGTAGGGCGGATTGACTGATCACGCGCATGTAAAACTGTCGTGGGCGAGCCGGCTTGTTGCCTTTCGATGCGCTGCTATCATCTTGGCCCCATGAAAAGCATGCTCCAACTAAGTGGGCAAGAGTCACATCGATTTCACCGAATCGCGCTATACGAGCGAGAGAACTAAAATGCCACGTCACGACTTCACGTACAGGTCGCAAGCAATTGTTGTATTTGTTAAGCAGATCGCCCAGGAATGGTGCCCATCCAGAGTGGTCGTGAGTTCAGCACATCTGCCATGGCCGATTGGCAATACTCACAGACGAAACTCCCCACGGAAACTGAAGCTGCCGAATACGGATTCATGGCGGCAACATGGGTTATTGATAACCCACCACCAAAATCAGGGGGCAAGAAAAAGAAGTCAGCGACCAAGAAAAGGTAGGCTTAATACCACCAGTCGAAGGACAGCTTCACTCCCCCGCATCGAGCAACCGCGCAGATGGGTTTCCATCTGTTCAGTGTTCCTGATCACGGTCTGCGTCAGGATTGTCGCCTGATAAGGCTTCTATGCTCGCCCTTGCTTCTTCTTGCATCTTCTGCTTCTTGTAGGTTCCTCTTACCGACAGCAAGTCCGCGTGGCTGGGCGGAAACACATAGTTCTGGACGAACCAAAGCGTTTCATAGCTAAGCCGCCGGCTTACAACCGCGCGTCCGTGTTCCTTCACGAACTGGCAGAAATCATCTGGATCGATAATGTTGGCTTTCGTTCCGACAGTAGTAAGAGACCGCGACCTGAGCCAGCCCCGGTCAATCCATTTTTGGATCTCGTCGGGACGAGTGTGAAGCGCGCGAGAGAGCGAGAACTTGGTGAACCATTCTCGTCCGGTTTTGCCGCCCACGCCGAGGCGATGCAACATTGAGCGAACGGACGTTGCCGGTCGTCGAAGGATTTTGGCGGCCTCTTCCACCGGCATGCTGGAGACCAGATCCATCAGGCGTTGTTGCTCGGGTTTTGTCCATTCCCGATATGCTCGCTTTTGACTTACGCCAAGCTCGCGCAAGAAACGCAGACAGGCGTCTCGCGGGTTTCCGGAAACTTCAGCCAGCTTTGTGACCAGCCTACGTCGGTCGCTCTCGGTGTGCTTCTGTCTTCCGTTGGCTCGTTCTTTGTATTCCCTGGCCAGTTCCGTTGCTTCATTGGGCCAGCGGAACACACGGCGCTTATGGACACCGTCGGTTTCGCCCATACTGCTGCCTTCCCGGGGGCTGGGTCCTGATGGCAGTTAATGTCTGCAGATCCGTCTACACCCACTTGTCTCTGAGCCTCCGGAAACCTCCTCTCCTGTCCTGATGCAATCACGCATGTGCCGATTTCGGGCGGAACATGCTGGGCGACGAAGGTGGCGCATGGATCTGGTTCCACACATGAGCCAAGTGGAGCGGCCAGCGTATATCGGTTGCTGAGCTTGATTTCAAGATTTTTTTTCCTGCAGGAATTCCTGCACGCGTCTCACTAGGTGGGAAGAAGCAAGCCGCTACGGGGACCCCTCCGCTAAGGGCGAAACCACTGCCTGCAAACACTTGAGTTTAGGAACGTGCTCCGGCAAGGAAGCGAAACCCGTCATGGACGGGGAATTCGGTCGGACGGTCTGAAGACTTTTTGTAAAAAGTTGACGTTTTTCGCAACAGGCGGGCCGCGGGCGGGTTAATTTCTTCAAGGCAAGGTCCGGGCCGGCGTGATCTGCCTCGTTCTGGCCGCTCGATGATTGCTCACGCCATTTGCTGCCCTCGTCGCCCCTAGTTCACCAACCGGAGTTTGGAGAAACCTGGTGGTCCACGTTCTCGTGAGAGTCGAACCATGTCTAGCGCGGATCGCAGACGATTTGATTGGAAGGAGATTGCCGAGGTACTCCACATCGCTGGGGTCCCGTCCGGCGTCACCTTCTGGCGGGAGGTTCAACGCTTGAGGGTCAAGAGTGTCGATCGTCAACCTCGCATGATGTTCCACAAGCAGGGGAGCGATTCCGATCGCGTGAAACCTGATGAGCTTTTCCGCAAGCGCGGTGAAAAACTCCCATCAAGCTTTTTTCCTGAATCGGCGGCGGCCAGGCGACTAGCGGACAAGAAAACTGTGAAGCGCTAATCTTGCGGAGCAGATGCAGAATATTTAGCGGCAACTGCTTCAAGATCGATGCCGCCAAGTTCACGAATCAGAACTACGAAATTGTGCGTCAGCTCGTTCATGAGCCGGCTCAAGTACTGCGCCCAATTCTTCCCTTGAGCGGTTGCGCTGCCAATCCTCATAGCACTCACAAGCGCATCTCCATGCGTCGCCGGGTTAAGGACGTCCTTCAGTAAAGTTCGCTTGGAATCACCGGCAAATCCGCTGTTCACCACGTCTTCGAGCATCTTCTGTGCCTGGAGCGGAAGGGTTGCGATGGTGCGCTCGAGGTTTGAGGGTATATGAACGTTCCCATGTCCTCTCAGCCATTCGTCAGTTGCAATGCACGCGATCCAAAATCCAGTGGCTAATGTATCGAGACCAAAACGAAAAAGCGCCGCGCTTGCAAATTCAGCCTTTCTGTTTGCGCTTTGCGTCAGGAGATCGCAAACGTCCAAGGCCTGCAGGTATTGCAGTGCCACGCGCGTGTCTCTCGACTGAACCGGGGATCCAAGCGTCAAAGACCACTGGCGAAGCCTCTCTTGGTCGCGTTTTCGGATCGTGTCGTCTGCAGGCATGATGGCTCCGTGCGGCTTTCTTCAACATCGTTGTTTCCCACGAGCATTCTATTCATGTCTAGGATCCCGACGCACGCCGGCCTTCGGGCGCGCCGGCAGCGTAGTGCGGGTTGGGGACGATACAGTTGGAGCACGGACTTGCGTTGCTCCTTTATGCCTGCGATCTGGGTTTGTTGGACTTTATGTAGAATCGAGCTGTCCTGATTCCGGGGCCGACATGATCCTGAATAGCCTTGCCGCTCAGACGGGGGTCGCGCTTTGTGGTGGTGTTGCGGCCGAGACCCTACATTGGTATGCACTTTCAAGGAAGCCTCAGGCCTTGCCCGCCTATCGCGCGCGCCCCATTTATTGGGTCACCACCGCCGCCATGATTTTGTTTGGAGGCGCGATGCCTCTTCTTTACATAGAAGGGTCGGCGTCGGCGTTGTTGTGCTTTCACCTTGGCGCGGCGACTCCGATCATTCTCCAAAAGCTGGTTGCGTATGCGCCATCGCTGGTTGGCCGGCAAGGAACGGACGGAACTTCGCTTCGGAACTTCTTCCGCTGGTGAGTCTATGGCCAAGATTTCCAGACTGAGTTTTCTGCCCTTGTGCGGCAGACCATCCTCGCGTCTGGAAATCGAACTCGATCGATTGCCAGATTTGAGTGACGTCTTCTCACTCGTGCGCTCCGCATTCGAACCATTTTGTGATGAAGGCTTCGAGGCAGAAACGGTAGAGACGCTCCGAACGTTAATTCCTGCTGCCGGTGGGCTCCATCTGGTCTATGCCTACGGACACGCCTGGCTTGAGGGCGGTGCGCTCAAGGTGACGCTCGGTTCAGGCGGCCCCTCCGACGTCATCGACGGTTCGGAGTTGATCGCCATGTTACTAAGTGGGACTGCGCCGGATCGAACCATTCTGATTCTCGACTGTTGTCACTCTGCCGCCTTTGACTCGGTCATTCAGGCCCCGCAACCAGCCCCGAGGCTGGCAGTCTATGCTTGCGCAGCGGATGAAAGCGCCATTGCGCTCCGCGGAGACAAGGCCAGCCGGCTTAGCCTCCTCCTCCATCGAAGACTGCGGTCTGGAATCGAGACCGTCGACCTTACCGGCGTGATCATCGACATTGCCCGAGACCTCTCGAAGGATGGCGTGATTCCCGGTCAGGCGGTCAGTTACCGAATGAACGGTCCCGGCCTCGTTCTTTCGAGCGGCGAAACCCGCACCATCCGGCGTCGGGAACGCACAGTCTCGATGGTAAGAAATGCCCTGCTTGCAACCGGGGCTCTCGTTGCCATCGTCCTGGGGATTCTCGGATGGTTCTATTGGGACCACGCCCTGATCGATTTAGGAGTCGGAGACTTGAACAGTATCACCGCTGCGAACGCGACGCTCGTGGTCATGCGCGAAGAGCCAGATTCGAATCGCAGCGACCTGGTTGCAACGAGAATCCTGGAAGGACAACGCATCCGAGTGTGGGTACCAGCACGAGACATCATCCTACGAATTAATAGCTCTTATCGAGATCATGCCGAACGGGGCCTTTCTTATCCGTTGGTTCTCAGGCCAGGATTTTCCTACTCGACGAAATTGCTCCACGTTGAGCTACCGTCTGTCGGGGAGATTGAAGCTCACCCAAACATGGCGTACGTGCCGCCCACGCGATGGATACATGGAAGGGAGCTTGAACAGAGAGTCCAGAGGACATCGTTTTGGATTGATCTGCGCCCGCCGACAGTTCAGCAATATCTCCCAATCGCTCGCTCCCTGATGCAGAGCGGTGGGTTGAAGGCGGAGAATTCGTTTCTCCTGACTTCGAGCGAGCGCAGCGCCGGACTGGACGCCGTGGGATTAGGGCAGGTGCGCACATTAAACCAAAATCTGGGAGCCATATTTGGTGTGATTGCCTCAGGCACGTCGCAAGAAGTATCCGCTCCGGGTGACATAGTCGTGGGTGCCGGCAAAACCCCGTGTCCGACTTGTCCGGCGCCGATGACTCGATTTGAGGCAGGATTGTATTGCTCTTCTCAAAAGAAGCGACTTCCCACGGATCTGGAATGGGAGCTTGCGACGAGAGGCGTGGATGGCCGCGTATATCCGTGGGGAAACCAATTCGATGATAAGCGAGCCAATGTACCCGGTCTGCCTCAGAAGGGCGAGCCAACGCCGACCTTGAAACCTGTGGACGCTTATCCCGGAGAGGTGAGTCCTTTTGGCTTGGTCGATACCGTAGGAAACGCTGGGGACTGGATTACAAATGAATCCAGTTCCTATGAACGCGTTTACATGGGTGCAACATATCGGTACAACCCGGAGGATGCAACGACATTTCGGATGTTGCCAGTCACAGATTCGGACTATCTGTTTCAGGAAATCACTGCTCGCTGTGTATCCGATTCTTATCCAAGACCGTAAAGATTCGCTCGAGCATTCTTGGCAATAGCACGTCTGGAGATTACTGACGAATTCCCAAGTAAACACTTCCCCTATCGGGCATATATACTCCTGCCGATCCGAATTAAGGTTAGAGTGCTCTGCAGAGCCGTAGTCAACAACCAAAGGCGAAACTCGCGAAATTAGCGATGCCGGGACTACGGGAACTGTAAGTCATTGTTGACATTAGTGCGTCCAATGAGTATCTTAGGCCCGTTCGGCGGAACGAAGGATGAAGCGCTTATCTAGCTTCTCATCCGAGGGGGCTTCTGCCCGCCGATTTCCCCAAATACAGGAATAGTGTGTCTTGACGCGAACCTAGGCCAGGGTAGGTCTCGCACTGGACCGCGCAGTCGTATCGCCCGGCCAGACGCTGGTCGCGCAAGAACTTCGAACGAAGTTCTTGTGTGCAAGTTCGGATGTTTTTGAAGAGACAGCACGTTAGCAGAACCAGGCTCTGAGCCTCAACAAGCCTTTGGAGGGCAACATCGTGGCCAACAAAAAGGGAAAGAGTAAGACTCCTAAGAAAAGGACGACCGCCCGTTCCGTGGTTCGCGAGCAGAAGGCTGACAAAAGCAAGAAAGCGATTGGAAAAAAGAAGGTCCTCCCCGCCGCTCCCGCCGCCCTTGCTCTTGCATCTGTTGCCGGCTCACAAGACACTCTGACGGATGGGCAGTGTGACAACATCGCCTCCGATTGCGTCCGCAAAATCACTGGGAGCGGAAGAGAATACAGCCGCAGCGACCAGCTGCAACAGTATGGAGTCAACAGTGAGCAACAGTGTCGTGCCATCGCGGCCCTCATCATCGGCGACCAGGAGATCGGTGTTGGGCGCTATCAGTTCAAGATTGTAGACACATCGAAAACCAGCGGGATAGCCCCAAGCTGGACGATGGGACAGCTCGCAAACACGATTCAATCGAGTGCAATTCCGATTTAGGTGATCGCTCGTCAGGAGTTCAGGCATGCGGGTTAAACACGTGCGACGTTTCAGCCTCCTACTTATCGGAGCCCTGGCTCTAGTGTCCTTCGCGGCAGCCAAGGACCAGTGCGACAGGGCAGGCATTGACAATTCCACCTGGGATCAAAAAAGCGGTGTGTTGAGCGTGGCCTTCAAAGTTCCGATCAAGACTCCAGGTATTGGCGACAATGTGCGCTGGTCCGTTTTTGATCAGACCGATGGACAAGCAGCTCCGCTCGACTCCAGTAGCGTCGAATATAGCCGGACCTCGACCAATCCCCCGACAGACTCCACCAGCGCCACCGTTCCCATCGCCCTAGATAAGACGCATAAGTATCTTGTGAGTGCGGTGAATCTCCAGTTCAAACAATGCGCCAATTCCGCTTCGGTGAACGCGTTCGCGAAAATAGGCATTAAGACAGCGGATGCGTCCGCCTCGAAGCCTCCAGCGTCCACCGGGAAGGGTTTTGCGGTTTCGGCCGCTAAGGGCCGGGACGATGCGGATCTGTATCTCGCAGGCTTGATCAGCGGCGCCGAGGGAACAAAGGCATCGTATACCGCAGATATCAAGGTCCAATTCCGTTACCTGCTTACCAACGCGTCGGCGGGAGGAGAGGAACACAACAAGTTCAGATCGAGCCTCTGGTTCGTACCCAATTTTGATTTGAAGGCCAGTACGGATCCGAAGGCGGATGGGAATTCTGTAACCATGGGGATGGCGTTTCCTTTTGGCCGTCCCCTAAATACCAGAACCTTCACCTGGGTAGATCTTGAACCCGCAATTCAAGGCGAGAGTGACAAGCAGTTTAGTGACATCAACATGATCTTTCGTTTTCGGTCCTACTTTCTGATGCGCGTTTTCGGTAGCGGCCGGCTGCAACTGTTGCCCCAACCCTTCCTGGGACTCGAAACCGGCGGCAATGTGAGAAGCCCCGTTTCCGGCGCCTATCCAGGCGGGATCGCCCGGCCGAGCGCGGGCCTGCACGTGTACTTGAATTTCTTCAAGTCGTCTTCACCCGGCCGCCAGGCATTCATTGAGAGTGAATATATTCGACGCTGGCCGCTTCTGAGTGAGCCCACTTTCTCGCCGAATCAGTCTGGGACTCTGGTCTTGAAGTCGGTGGGTACAAATCCGCGCGATTATGTGACCACCAAAATGGAATACGATTTTGTGGACTACTTCGGCATCACGGTTCAGCACGACTACGGAGAGTTGCCCCCCGTTTTCACGAAGGTCAAGAATAAGTACACGATCGGCCTGGTACTCAAAACTGGGCTAGTCTATAAACCAAAATGAGAGCGCCAGTGCGATCATCTACGGGCTTGTCGGGCGACTCTTCAGAAACTGGGTCATGGAACTGCGGAGGTTTCTCGGACACCAGCCTGCATTTCGACGTATGATTTCGAATGCAATTTGACCCGGCGCTGCTAGCAGCGCCGAGAGGAGACAAACGATGGCCGATCTCTCACTACCAATTCTCGATCGGACCGCCTCCGGCGAGGAGGCCCTCGCCGCAATGAAAGAGCATGGCCGGTCCGGTGTGATTGTACAGAGAGGAGAGAGATTTTGGCTGTACGGTGCGGGACACGTAGTGCTCGCTCTCGCGGACAATTCTGCGGCGACGTTGGCAGACATCGAACCAACGACTGAACTCTATCCCTGGCAGAGGACGGCGAGCGGCTACTCGATGGATTTACTCCGCGCCGCTCGCTTTCCTGGAGATCAAGAGGGCTCGTCCAAAATTCTGCTTTCTCTGGAAGGTGACCTGTTGGACGTACTTCAGGCCAGCCCGCAGGACTGCTACTGCAAAGTGGATGGGAAGCCAGTACCGGGAGGGAAAACTGGTTCTGATTGTCCGGACGGACATCGCGGCTCCGTTCGGTGCGTTTGAGTTGGCCGTAGCTGGAGATTCTTCTAGTTCGCTGCTCATCTCCAGCAGGAGATCTTTATGGAAATCGATTCTGTCCCCTTAGCACGCTCGGATCTTCGTCTGGTCGATGCCCTCGCGAACCTTCGGCAAACGTGTCGGTCAGCCATCGTAATCGCAGAGGGCCCTTCCTATTCACTCGTTACAGCCGCTGACATTGTCATCGCGCTCGCGGAAAAATCGTCCAAGGATCTGAGTGGAATCGAAGAACGTGTGAGGCTGGCAATCTTTTCCCCGTCGCTGAAGCTGGCGAGCTTTTCCCCATGGAAGACGCCCGGCAGGTTCTTGGATTTCCGTAACCCCGAACTGGCTCGCGAACTAGAGGAATACCTGGACGAGCAGAACGTCCGCTTCGCAATTCTGGCCCTGTCGTATTCGAGAGCCTTAATAATGAGCCGTCATGAGGGAGACATGGCCCCACTTCAAGCGAGCCCCCTCGATTGTTATTGCAAGACTGACCGCAAGGCAGTATCACCCGGGATCGACCGGGGAAATTGTCCCTACGATTCATCGCATCGCGGAACGGTTCGCTGCGTCTGATTCGGTTCGGTCGCTATGCTCAGCGCTCTTCTCAATTCGATTCAAAGCAGCCTCGGGTCGCGAGGGTTCGTCGTCGGGAGTCTATTCCCCGTGTTGGTCTTTGTGGTGGCCAACGGCGCCTTGCTGTATCGCGACTCTCCCTGGTTTCGCAGTCGGTTGGAAACCGTACAAGGCTTGTCGCAGCAAACTTTCCTCGTGACCGCGCTTCTCCTTGCCATCACGATCCTCGCCTACATCCTGTCGGCGGCGACCTCGGTGTTGCTGGAAACGCTGGAAGGCAAGCACCGGCCGGTGTCTTGGTTCAACCGGTTCATGCACAGAATCCAGCGGGCGAAGTTGGGGCATCTCGAAAAGAGTTATTGGTTGTGCGTGTATGAGCTTGGGGACGTGGAAGAGGGCGTAAAGGGAGATGCCACCGCCGCACTTCCTGTTTCAGGTTGGATCGACCGGTTGAATAACGCGCGTAAGGTACCCCGGCCTGGAACCCCTTTTCCATATCCGAAAAACTGGCTCGAGCGTTGGACCTGGCGATTCTCTCACCATCCCGACGTTGGCCTGAGCGAAATGGGTCGGATAAGACGTAAGCGGGCCGCCGGCATCGCGGTTTCGGCAAAGCTCCTCGAACAAGCGGCGGGAAAGCTGGAACCCGTACTGGCCGCCAATTCCGTCGACAAAACCGCAAAATCATGGAGTTGCCTTGATGCTGACTGCGACCTCCTGATCGAGTCCATCTATTTTTCCCGTGACCGGTATCAGGCGGAGAGAATCCGTTTGTTCAACCTGCGCAGGTTCCAATTTCCCGTCGATCTCAAATCAGTTGCAGAACGCTCGGCAATTATTCTCGCGCCCACCAAGATGGGCAACATCGGCGGCACCATGCGGAGCTACGCCCAGAAGCACTATGGGTTTGACCTGGAAGTGCTTTGGACTCGCCTCCAGAATGCGAGTCAAAGCTCCGATAAGTTCTACACGGTTCTTCAGGACGCGAAGGTGCAACTCGATTTCTTCGTCGCGACGACTTGGTTTGCCATCGTAACGACCATCACTTGGATGCTGCTCCAGCTATTGGTCTTTCGGCGACCTGCGGAGTTTCTGTACATCGGCATGATTGGCCCGGTTGTTTCCGTGCTGGCCTACCAGCTGAGTTGCCGGGCGTACAGTGTATTTGCGGACCTGATGCGCAGCTGTGTCGACCTGTTCCGCTTCAAAGTCTTGACCGACTTGCATCTCCCTCTTCCCCTGGGTCTTGAAGAGGAGAAGGCTGCCTGGCAGGACCTAGCCAACTTGATGGGCTACGAGAATACGCAGAGCACATCGGATAAGCTGATCTCCGTTACTTATAAACATTGAGCAAAATGGGCTTTCGAGTCAAATACGCCTGCATCCTGACGGTGATCCTTGCTCTCTGGGCCGTGGCTCTCAGCGCCGGAAGCTCTTGGATTCAGTCGCACCCAAGAATAGCAGCACCCGCAAAACCGGCTGCGGTTCCCCCCGCCTGCACAGCCGCTACTCAAAAATTGCAACAGTCTGGTTTTCGCGCGAAGCGCAATCTGGCTCCGAATCATTGGATCAGGGAAGAAGATCTGGATTGGGCAGCACCTGTAGTCGGCGATCTCCAGAAAGCCGCCTTCCTGAACCGCTATTCGGCTTGCCCGATCCGCACTGGGGAACTGGTGCTTGCTTCTGAGACTCGCCTGCTTCCCCAGGTCGAGCCAACCGCCGGACACGTGACGTATCCGCTGGATATTCGGGATCCGCGTGCGCTGCAAACCATCAATGCGGGCTCAAGAATTGACATTTGGGACCAAACTCATGTCGTCACCCAGAATACTTCGGTTCTGGCTGTAGTCTGCAAATCCGACAGCCCTCCGAGTGACTGCGCGGCAGTGGTGGACGCTGCCGCGGATGAATTCTCTCGACTACAGAGTTCGAAGTTGGAGTCGCTCCGTATCGTATTCCGACAGGCCAAACCTTAAATGAGGCTGACATGACCGAACCCGCTTGGCTGCCCCTGAAACTGAAAACCGACAAGATCGTCGCGAAGCCTGATGCTCTGTGGACACTCGTTTGCGAGTACATCAAAGGACCGATGAAATTGAAAATTGAAGCGACCGGAACGTGGGAGTACTCCCCGACCAAGGGCTGCGGCCCGGACGGTTCTCGTCAGGCTGGCTTTCTCGCCGATGCCCTGAACCCGTCGGCGCCGCTGGGAACTCTGATTGGCAAGGTTGGCGGAAGTCCCGCTGATAAACCTACCTCATCGTTTGTGGCCGGAAGCTATGTTGTTGTCGCACTGGACGACAAGGCGGAAGGCGCGTTGTTTTTCACGATGAACGACCAGGTCGGTCACTTCGAAGACCACGACAAGGAAGTCACGATAACGGTTCACCAAGCTCGCTCTTGACTCCTGATGTCGACTCGCGGTCAGGAAGCCTGGTATCGAGGTGCGCAAAGAGCGCAGGAAGCCGGAAGAGCCATCCTTGGACATTATCATGCACAGAATTGCAGTGACTAGGCTCTAACGATAAGAATAAGGAAGTTTCCCAGAAGGACTCACGATGAACTGTCGTGAGATTTCCTGCCCAGTGACAGAGTTTGAGGGAGTTGGCTCGGTTGAGATTCCGTACCCGCTGAGATGCAGGTCCTCAATTCGAGAGAGGTCTGTTCTCACAATCATCTTCTTGGGCTCGTGGAAATAGCTTTATGGGCGGAGAAGCGCGAATCGCCATCCTGCTTTCTCGGATGCGAAACTTAGCTTCCTGCCAGTGCGGGAACTTGCTCCTTCTTGACCTTAGCTACCGTCCGGATCATGCTGTCGGCGACCATGACAAAGATCGGAACCTCACATTCTCCGGCAATCTTCAGCGTGACCTGACGCTCTACTGGCGCATCCGACGACACGTGGCGGAGTTCCTTCCGTTCGGACGGGGCGAGTTCAAATTCGACCGCTTCGTTCTCGAAGCTAAGGCCTGCAATGTCCAGACTGATAGGCGTCACTCCTAGGTCTTCTAGAAATAATTTGTATTCAAACTGATTGCTGACACGAGACAGCTGGCTCATTACCGAAACCATCGCTCCGCCTGCGATCGCAACCGACGCGACGGTCTTCAGAGTTAGTTTCGCTGCGATTGCCTCGCCGAGGATTTCCTTCAGGCTTTTGCCAATTGCTGCAGTCCAAGGTACGTAGGCGTCGGCTCGGGCATCCTGTGATGGCCTGCCCTCGAATGGTGTTTCATCTGCAATTGCTTCGGCGGATGCTGTTGTCCTTGAGATCTGAGGTGAGAAAAACGACTCCATACTAATTACGCTTTCATTCTTGGCGGCGCGATCTACCTTAATCCCAGGTCCCTTCCAATCAAGCCGCAAAACATGGTTCTTTAGGCCGTTGTCGACTCGGTACGTGTACCGGTGCTTCTGAAGGCTGAGAAAGCCTTGCACGAGCACTTCGGAAGTAAGCGTAAGATCGCTCTGGGAACTCGGGGGAGTGGTAATGATCAGCGGCGAATGGGTGGGTTGTGGCGAGCCACCCCACCTCGCAACCAGCGGTAGCTTATCGGCCATTGCGACCTCCTCAACAGACTATCGCGAGCGAGTAAGGCGGTTCGGTGAATACTACACCCATTCTAGGGAAATTGCGCACAAGACGATCTCAGTGCTGTTGTTGGTAAATATATCCCAGGTACAAACTGAGGGCGCGGGACTGACATGCAGACCCAATCGAGCCCTCGGCTGGAAAGTCAATGGGGGACGCGCTTGTTGCCATCAAACGATCAACGTGTATTCAATGGCCAGAAACGGGTACTGGAGAAACAACAACATCGTGCCGTCGAACACGCGGAGAAAGACTGTTATCCCTGCTGTAAAGGTTCACTCCCCCTACTTGACTTGTAGCTCGATAAAACACATTATCGCGTTAAGCGTTAGAAGTGTTAGAGTGACGTGATCTTCATAGAATCGTCATGAATCCTCGAATCTGCCACAGATCCCGAGCGGATGCGTGACAGTCCGTCGTCATATTAGCGATACCACAACAGAAATTGGCTTCTGGCTTAGACGCTACTGCAACCTTGTCCTAAGCTCCTGGACAAGTCGGTTGGGAACGACTGCGCGCTGTGCCGGCAGCGTAGCGCCTGGTGCCACTGGGGCGGTTGGGTGCTCGGTGTTTGTTGCGGTAACGACTTGGCCAGGTGGTGCCGGTTGAATAAAATCAACTGCGTCTAGGGCCGCCTGAATCGCCTGATTGATAGCAGCGTAGTTGGGAGTAGGCTTGCTTAGTTCCGTTACTATACTCGCTTCGACCGATGTATAGTCGCTGACGAATCGACGCTTATCTCCGTCGGAGAAATCGCCATCAGCCTCTAAAAGAACCAAGCAGTCCCCTGTTGTCTTCTGGAATGTTGCAACTGTAACAGCCGAAGGACCACCGGCCCCTTGCGCAACTTGCTCCAAGAGGGCATACCACTGCTTGTACCACGGACGTATAACGAAATCGGTCCGATGTTCACGCTTCTGAATTCTTAGTACAACCCATGCAGATCCTCCCCTCACGAGGCTATCATTGGCCGACCACCTGAGATCACCGCCGTCATCAACATATAAATCACGATCTTTAGGAAGATCGGGTCCCGAGTATTCCACAAGATAACTATCCCGTAGATCATTTGAATTAAGCTGCAAACCGGATGTCGGTGTCAGCGTAGTGGCCGTCATCGGTATTTCGGGCGTGGTGCTCTGCCCAAAAGCGGAATAGACTGAGTTTGCAAACGTCAAGCCCATGTTCAAGTAGGGCACCGCATTGACGGCATATGTAGTTATCGCTGGATTGTTCTCTTGGCTCGTTGCAAAGTTAAGCAGTTGCTTGAGCCCGTCTTGCGCATCGGACCTCAGAACATCAACCTGCAAAGCGACAGGAGTTCCATTGGCTGGGACAGATGTATATAGGGCAAAATCGGTAATTCCAATCCGACAGCCGCTTCCCGGCGCCCGTTCGTTATAGACGGGCATCTTCAGGGGTGTCGGCGTCGAGGCGAGGGTAACTGTTGCCGTTAGGGAGATAAGTTTTTGACTCCACCAGCTGTCGGGCTGGTCGATGCAAACTGACCTGATCAAGACGTCATAGTAATCATCCCTACCAATATTCAGAGTTTTTCCCCCTGGTAGGTCCCGACTCAGGCAATCTGTTCCGGGCGTAGGTTTGCTGGGACATGCGAACACCGCCAATGTATTAGCAGCAAAACAAGGTATCGAGAGCAGCGCAATCGTCAGACAGCACTTCACGAACATAAAGACCCTCCTGCGGAAGGAGCACGTTCTTGACCCTTTGACGACGGCACAAGTATACACACCCCTGCCGTGATGTGTGCAATGATCTGCAAGAAAGCGTGGGCATATATAACACTGAACAGTGCCAATATGCCCTGCCCTCTTTTCGGGTTGTTGTGTCTGATAGATTCTGGTATCGGCCAGAACAGAGTTGTCATAGGAATAATGATCGCAGGTCATCCAGACTCGCGGAATATCCGAGATCGCGTAAGAACTGATTGGCGATAAGAACTACAGGCTCGGCATGACTGCCGAACCGTGTAGCGTAGGTGAGATCGACGGATGCAGTTGCGCTCGTGCCGAACTGAGCAGCTCGCGTTAGTCTGTCCGTGGTGAGCACCTTCGCGCGATTACGCGGGCTAGCCTTCTCATAAAAACATGAGGCATAGGCCGTCTGTGAGCCGCCCGCCCTCTCCAGGAGGGGCAAGGGCTCAACGTACAATTGAGCCAGGACTCGCGCTTCGCTAGGATAGTTCAGATAATCCCAGAACCGGTGTGCCGCCTCGATGGTGCAGTCGAGATTGGTTATTACGTCCCCGAGGCTCCTTACTTCTGTTGCGGGCGCTGACTGCTCAGTCTTGCACCTGACCTGCGCTACAAAATAGAAGCCGGCGCTGGAATCTATGCCCCAGCCCATCTCATAGTCACGCAAATCCTCGTGATAAATAAATTGATACCAGTGTCGCAGCCGGAAATCCGTAAACGACGCTCCCACATTGCGCGAGATATTATCCACATTGTCGGCAAGCTCCGGATAAGTTTTACGCACGATTAACCGCAGGTTCTGCTCGACGGCGAGATCTAGCCTCACGGCCTGTGGTTCTTCAGGAGCGAATTGAATCCGAAGATAGGTTGATGATCGCATCCGCTGTAACTGATATCCCGAAGACAGAGTTAGTCCGGGAGGAGCAGGCTGCGCCTGGGTTACATAGAGGCTTTCGCCAACAAGCGACGGCGGGGAGACGGTCGATTCGGCTGATGTTTGGCCGGGGACGGAGCGGACCGCGAGAAGCGCTTGTAGTCGCGCTGCGTCGGCTCGAATGCTTTGGTCTTCATTGCGAACATAGACAGGCTGCTCCCCCTTTTTGGTGAGCATATAAAGGCTGGTTCCTTTTCGGACACGCACAATGCAGAGATGTCGGCCTGAACCGTCCGGGAAGCCAACGTCGCGGATGTCATAGGGCGGCGTGGGGGAGATGTTGGAAGCGATGGCGCTGGCGATGGCCGTCTTTAACTCGTGGCGTCGTGAAACAATACCCGCCAGCTCGTCCGCCCGACCGGCCTTCTCGCTGACCCCTATGAGTAAGAGACCACCGAACGTATTGGCGAATGCCGCAACGGTTCTGAGCGCGGAATCGTTCCACGTTGCCTTGAAATCCAGGAGATATCCCTCCTGTGTCTGGTCCTTTTGTGGTGGAGCGATGCGGGTGAATACTTCAATCGCATTATAAAGGTCCTGATCGGCGGGACCCGTGAGGTCATCTTTATAGAGATCAATATCAGCTGGGGTCATAGGACAGAATCCATGCATGCAATTATTGACGAATGCAGCGGATTTGAGCCATACCAGATTACGACCCATAAAAGAGGTTATGAGCCGTAATAAATTCTCGGCCAGCGCTCGCGAGTTACGAGCACATAATGCTCGATGAATCGAGCGAGACAAACAGATCAGGTCAGCGCCAATTACCTGGCGGGGGTGAGTGGGCGAGAGAGATTGAATCTAAATCTCAACATTTTCCAAAATGCCCTGATACGCTATCACAAAGGGGTCTCCTTGAGATTGTTCTACTGCGAGAGCGGCATGGACTTTTGCCTGCCTCAGTTTTGACAACTTCTCTTCGCGAGTCGATGCCATTACACATCTTCGATGAAAGAATCGAGCTAACGTGTCGTCGAAACGGTATTGCCATACACTCCGGTTATCCACGTGCATAAGTTCGTCAGCGAGTGGGAAAACAGCTCTGAAGACAGAATCCGGCGCTCCCTCCGTGACGTAATAAAGGTAGATATTCACTGCATAGACTCTCGTAAGAGTCTCCGTATGCTTGGCGTCATAGGCGATTCTGGCAAAACTGATAGCCGAATCAACCTGCGCTTTTAGTTCCTCTTCTGACACAGTTGCTTGAACATGCCTGTCGTTCCTCCACTGTATCTCCCCACCAGATTCTCGCCACAGATGATAATTCAAATATGCCAGAAGTATTGCGATTTCAGCTCGTTCTGACGGGTCGGCGGCCTGATCACTCCTGTGGCGAAGCTCCTTAAGAGACCTATCGAGTGCATGGTGTCGTTTACTCCGAATGTCCGACGCCGCCGCAATTGCAATGAGCCACGACCGTTCCCTTGGAATATCGAGATGGATTGCGGAAATCAGATAATCCATTTCAAGAACCCACAAAGAACACATAGCAACAGCCGTTGCTTCCTCATCTTGCCGGACTCGAAGGGTCTCCGAAATCGCGCGAAATATTTCAGTCATTGCCCATCCCCCATCTTCCTCTTCACTTGCGCGTAAGCCCCCCAGAACCTCGGCGATCCTGGCATGATAACGAAACGGAACACCAAATCGGATTAGGCCATGAAAGCTGAACGCATCCAGCGTCCTCGTCACACTTCTGTGATCCTTGGCCAAGACCTGCTCAATGTGAGACTCTAACTTCCGCCATAAATCGCTGACCGACTTATACTCATGAGCTGCTTTGTCAAGTGCCAAACTGACTTCAGCAAGTGCAGAATGTACAGATTTCCTGAAAGCCTCATCGTCCCGTATATCGATCAAACATCTTACGTAGTCGTTAGACACTCTGGCCAAGGTATCCCCAGCAGCGTAACGGAGCCAGACCTTGGCCAAGAAGGAATACTGTTTCAACTCCGTTATTACGGAGTGCAAAGATCTGCCATCGACATCGATGCCATTGATCACTTCTGGAGTCAGAGGCTCTGATGCGTCCTCGATCTCCTTGAGTCTGTGCCGCACAGATTCCAAAGAGTCCCTTCGCACTTCTTTCGCGCCTTTCGCCGCCAGATAGGCAGGCGGATTAAAAGTCGCGCGGAAAATATAGTAGTCTGCGTCACGAAGTATGGGTATGCGTTCCCCATACTTAGAGCTGTACGAAAGTGAGTCCAACGCATCCAGACTTTCGGCAGCCTGCCGAAATAAAGGGCTCGATTCAAAAAAACGCGGCAACACTGAAACCTTATGCTGCTTGAATTGCGAGACCTTCCGTTGCAGGAGACAAAGAGCTGCCGCGTCCGAGAAATTGGGTATGTGCTTCTTCGGCGCGGGACGGCTGTCGTCAAAAAATCGGCGAAACCGCCGAAAGTCCTCTCCCTCAAAGATCGAAAGGTAGTCGCCGTCATCTTCAGGTACTAGGTCAATAAGGCTTCGCCTATACATGGAAGCGAGCCTTTCCCTCCAATTGCCATGAACACTCTGGACAGCTTTGAAGAATGTTTCGGCTTGTCCGGCGTATTGAGCAACAATCTCATTGCGCTCCTCAACAGATTTCTGATGAAAGTTAGTAATTGCAAGGTTCGTTAAATTGCGCAGACCAACGTGTCGAAAAAACTCATCCGCGCTCTCAGGCCGAACAGGGTCAGAGGTCAGATTGAATTCCGAAGTCAGAGCATTTGACAGTTCCGCCTGATGCGGGCGCAGAAGCTTCATCGGCCCGAGCCATCCGTCCGCTGCAAGACAGCAAACAAGCGTAGCAGGCTCGTCAAACTTGGTATTGTCAAAGTTGCCGGAGTTCGTATAGAAATCCATCATTCCTAGCGCCGCTCGTCGAACGTCTGAGGTATCCCAGTAAAAAGCGAGAGAGAAGCCGTGTTCCACCTGATCCAGGTCGTCCAGCTGATAAGTAAAATTCTTTAGAAACCAAGCCACGTCACTCATTAGCTGCGAAGGTTTTGTAGTACCCCCTTTTGTGGTCATCATCCCTCTGTCATTACCAATTGCTCAAAAAAGGCTTTTCCGACCTCTAAGGCCTGGTCGCTTGCGCGCACCGTCGCCATATATCGGAGAAAATCCTGAGTTTCTAAGGTAAGCTCAAGAGGCTCTTTCGACTGTAGAACGAGAGTCGGGCCTTCGGCTCCGTTAACCAACTCCACTTGATGTCTGATAAGAGCGGAGTCAAATATGTGTCGCGACTGAGTTGATTTGAGGCTTTCACCGTAAAGGCGGGAGAGAAGCACTCGTCGATCATGCCAAGCTGTTCTCAACAACCAATCCAGCATTGGTGAGAGCACTTCGTCGAAGTGAACACTGATCAGTTCTACAGCAAGTTTGTCGTGAACCGTCCAAATTCCTAACTCAAAAAGTCTACGACAAGCATGCCCTCGCAAATGTCCGAACTCAGCCTGTGCTTTGAGAAAAGCGACATACGACTCAAAGGCTGGGAATTGCGACAACTCTTGGGGGGGAGCAGAAAAGTAGCTCTCCAACGCAAAACAAGCCAGGTCATTCACTGATGCTGAGCGACTTTCCACTTGCTGGTCCTTTAAAATAAAGTGTCCCCTCTGTTCGAGTTGGCCAAGCACCTTGTGAAAACCAGACGGAGGCGTGAACGCAGATATGAGTCGCAATTGTCGCTCAACATTGTCTGCCGGGGCCCTCTCATCCGGTTGCCAGGCTGAAACCTCGTGTTCAAGTGCACTCCGGAACGCAACCCTGGAAATGGTTGGATGTTTACAATTCGCTATATTCGTTTCTACAAAATCATCTATACTCCCCAGCCTTTCCAGATCATCCTGGAGTAAGCCTTCGATAACTGCCCCAAGCACGAGCTCCCAATCATAGGGAGTGGGCGATTCATACAGTGCACTAATCGCCTTGATTATTTGAACGTTCGTGGCTTTTATCATGGCGTCGCCGTGTCCTGCTCGGCGTAAAACTGAGCAAGCTTAGCGAGAAAGTAATCATCGCGCAGATCGACTCGATATTGATCTCTCGCTGTTTCATCTATCTCAACTGGTATACAGCTCAGCTGTTCTATAGGCACATCATTGATGACGAATTCGCTAGACCCTGGGCGAAGCGCGTCTAGATGTCGAAGATCGATAGCTTTGCCCATGCCGGGAATCGACGACTCTTCGAGTGAGTGAAATACGATGGAGTCAAAACCGTCAATAACGGTCGGAACGGTTCCCAAGCTGGGCTGAGCCGTAAGGTCGAGGCGAAGAATGACAGAATACCTCGCAATCCAGTTGTTCGGTAATCCGATCCTATGACCGTTCAATATTGCTGGGCCGAGCGATAGATTGGAAGCGGTCCACCAAGTGAAGCTCCGTCTGCCACGCAAGACGCCTGCCGTATAATTCGACAGGGGAAGCCAATCGTTCACGTCTCGGTAGTCCTCGGACACGTCTGTCCAATTTCTAAGAGCTGGATGCACATTAAAGGGGGATTTCGCGTCGAATTCAGGAGTATGTCGCTGAGGGCAGTCAATCTATATGCAAAGTCAAGCGAGTCAATATCGGCGCGACGGCCCCCTGCAGGTATTTCCATAGGCGGGTACTTTATTGAGTATTGCCCCCGCTAGCTCGTAGGGGTTATCCAACCCGCAGCTTCTTAGATGAACCGCCAAGGAGTGTAAATCCGTCCCGTACCTAGGCTGTCGCTTGGCGTCAATCTTCATCCGAAAGCCGAAAATCTCGGTGTGCCAAGTCATGTGAAAGTCCGACTACATACCGGCGACAATTGCGGTTCGGAGTTAGAGCAAGTGCGCTTTGCAAGTCCAGCTCCTTGGAGGGGGATGATAGCACATCGGGCCGCGCATCAGTCGCCCCGCAACCATCCGTGGAATCGGACGGCGCGCAAGAGGAGAGACTGTTCACGACCGAAGTCGTGGCAGAGGCACACCACGGGTCTGGAAAAGAGAAACTTATCTCGCTCGCTTGTCAGAGAAATGCACGCCTCTAAGGGCCGCTATAGAGACATTGAGGTGTCGGATCAAGGTCGGCAGTAGCTCTCTTATTTGCTGCGCAAACGAGGTTGACGCTCCATTGGATTCTCCGAGCAGGGGTCCGGCGGGTAGGAGACGCGCTAAGATCTCATCAATTTCGCGAGCCTCAGTCACTGCACGTTGCAGGCCTTCGACGCATGGAGGAGAATTCAAGGTTTGGCATAATGCGTTAGCCAGCGCTTCCAGACTGGCCTCTAGTGCGCGTGCTTCGGTGTCTTCCGCCCAGATTGATCTGGGGAGATGGAAAAAGTAGCGCTCCTCTCTGGGCGAATAGTCCATCCTGCATATCACTACCAACTTCTTCAAAAGGATTGCAGAGGGAGTGTCAGGAAGGTCAGCCATTGAAATGCATGGAGAAATGGGAAAACGTGTAATTGGGATTAGCGCGAATAACAGGTTCATCACCGCCTGTCAACATGTTGGTGTCTGTTAGTGCGAGAGCGAATCGGAGGGCAGTGCGGGGCAGTCAGAAAAATCAGAGGTTAGGAGGACGAGGTTCTTGTGCGGAAGTCTGACTTCAATGTCGATTCCGGGAAGCCCGTTGCGGCCTCCACGGGAACAAGTCAGTCGACAAGAATCCTGCAAGAGGCGCAACCCTAACGGCAGAACTCATTCACGCGGGCGACTTATAGCTGCGGCGTCGGGAAATCCGAACTGGCGCAATCAAAATATCTAGAAGATCATCCTAAAATACTTCAATACGTCGCAAAATAACTCACCGACTTCTCCGGATTATAGCCACGCCTGTGGTGTTGCATTCTTGTCTCAGGTGGGTGTGAAAAGCCCCTGACTGTACAATCTGTTCGCCTGTTCTGGTAGCGTGTGATAAAGGACGTTATCATTCCCATCGGGAAGCTAGAGGACATTTCCTTGTTTGGAATCCCAACTTGATCGATGCAGCTCTGGAATGCGGGCTTAGTTTGATATGCTTTCGGGCATGACTCCCCAACTCGTGCTCATTATCGCTGGCTGTGGGTTGATCGTCATTGGTCTATTGGGAGGCGGTTTTAACACTCAGTGGGTCAACATTCCTAACGTGGGTAGGGCGTCTCGTGTTGTCTCGGCTGTTTGCGGCATATTGTTCTTGGGGCTCGGTATCTGGATTCTGATCCGGAGCCAACCGGCACCCAGCTCTGACAATTCGAATCCACCCTCACAGGTGCCAAAGGCGTCTGAACCGACTCGCTTGCCGGTTCCGAAGAAATCCACGCCGGCAGCGCTCCAGCCCAACATTAAACACGAACAGATAGAAATAAAGTTTGTGGTCGGATTCGATTTTCTCCCAAACGCTGCAATCTCTCAGTCCGTAACGGTAGACATCGACGACATCCGCGCTGCTGAGTTGAAGGTAGATCGCCTCACACCCCATGTCGCCGTACGTGCAAGCGTTCCCTCAGCGGGCCCGCATTCCTACAGAGTTGTCGTGATGTCATTCCTACCCAAAGACAATCCGGCGTTCATACCTGCTCTAACTGGAAACGGGACTGTCGACATTGAGAATGGTACCGTCTTGGCCGTAGTTGTTGATGGCAGTTCGGCTGTAGCTAGGCTTGTCAAGATGAATTGAATGACTTCACGACTTATCCCCACTTGCGCGTTTGGTGCTGGGGATGCGGATATTCTTTGAACCACTTGACCTCAGGACGAACGTCGGCAAAGCCCCTGGAACTCGGGCGCGGACAAGAGGCGCGTCGTACCGGTGATTTTGAGGGGTGTTTTTGCGAGGCTTCCAATTGTTGTCCCCTGCTTGACTGGTCTAACTCGATAAAATACATTATCGCGTTTAGAATAATCGATCATCGCGGTGTATGCAGTTGGTTTGGGCTCACAATTCATTTTTGCTGGAACGCGGGATCAGATTCTGCTCCGGGTCGCGCTTTCCATTCGAATCGCGCCTGAAGACTAATAGGGGCCATTGCACTCGTCACTACTGCAATCGGAACTCTGGGCGTCGAAGGTGCAGTGGACCCAGCGTAGATCCTTCGTATTTGCTCTAAGTATCTCGTTCCAATGTTCGGTAATCGCATCCTTCTGGTGTTGATTCATAGCCCATGAAAGCGGAGCGTCGGTGCCGTCGAAGGTGAAGGTGGCGAAACGAACTCGATCCTGCAAACTCCCTTGCACACGAGTACTTGCCCATAGTCGTGCCAGGTAGGTGAGTTGACTGCGGTCACGAACGAGCTGCGCGGTTGTACGCACGCTGAGCAGACCCTTGATGGGCGCAATCGCTTGAAAGAACCATCCCCGATTAGTTGGCGGAGTGTCTTTGGTTTCATCTGGGAATGATCGAATTTGAATAATCAATATGTGTTCCGGAAGAGTCTCGCCCTTTTCCGCCAAGGCTCGCAGACCCTCGTCGATCCATTCTCCCAAGCTCGAAACCCCTGGATTGTCGTAGTACCCTCCGTCAATCATGTGATATTGAGGCCTCGGGGAAAGAATTCGCGACGCGGGAGTGACGTAGGGAAACGTTGCCGCCAATCGCACCGCGGTGACCACTGGCAGGTCCGTGTTTGGGTAGAGATTGTAAAAGCTAAGACGCCAGGGTGGGAGAGGCTCCGGGTCCAGGTCGGTGTTTGAAAGCAGAAACGGCTCACCGGTTTCGCTCACGGTCGAGTTGAAAATAACCGCCGGGCGCAGACCCTCTCTAACCCCAGCCCGCCAGTCTGAGAGATTAGCGCGGATGCCGCCCCGTTTGCGCCAGGTTTCCTCCAATACGTATCCCCAATCGAGAAGTTTCTCCTCCGGCGAGATGTTCAGATAAGGGAAGAAGATGCGTTTAGGATCGCGATAGACCAAAGCCCACGCGACGTCGTCGAGGCTCGATTCTTCGACGTCCTCTTTCATTTTCTTTAGTTTCTGATCCTGAAAGACCGCGTGTGAGCCCGGATCATACAAATTCAGGAAATACATTGAACCGGTGGCGCCGCCAGAAACCCAACTGACCAGAGTGAGGCACTCCGCAAAGTTATATTTCGTTTTCCACTGCGTTTGCGATAACTCCTCGAGACCTGACAACACTTCGGTTGTCCACGCTCCTGCCTGAATACCGCCGCCGGCAGTCGCGACCAGCACAATCGGTTTTCCCTGCCTCGCGTGCAAAACGTCGTAAGGGTTAATTCTCTCGATCGATACTCCCGTTTGCGAAGAGTAATAATGGTCGGAAGAGGGAGCGTTTGCGCCAATCGTGCAGAAAACCGCAAGGGGGATGATCAGCGGCAAGCGGTAACGATCGAGAAGAAAGGCGAAGAGCGCCATTACCCAGTTCAGGTTCAGCAGCAAGATCATGATGTAGCAGAGGGCGGGACCGGCGACGAATCACCAAGGTAAGCGCGTCGGTAAAAATCCAGAGCTAGAGTAACTACACCAACGGCTACAGCAAACGTGGAACGCCATCCAGTGTCAGGGCAGGCCGGTCACTGGATCGAGGTAACCAATCCATAATCCCCTCGGCAAACGTTTGAGCGCCGTGCCAAACGGTAACACTGTGGATTGCTCTATTCCGTGTTGACGCGTCCATTTCAAGAGGCTCTTTAGAAATTTGGGAGCAAGGAACTTCTCGTCTGCGGGAGAGAGTCCCAGCGGAGAAACCCAAACAGCAAGAAAAAGACCAGTGAACGCCAGGCCGTATGCGATGACATCGCCCGCAAGCACAGCGGCGATTCGCCAAAGAATGTCTGCGGAATGGAATCCAAATTCATGCCGCTCAACAAACTGCGCAAGTATGAGCGGAGCGGCCAGAAGGGCAATGAAAAACATCGTGCTTGGCGCCAGTTCGTTTACGCTGAGCGCCAGCGGAAGACGAAAGCGGTAGCCGTTCAGCAACACAAGCCGCGCGGTGAGTAGAATGCTCCAGCACGAAACTAAAACCATCACCGTCGTCCACAAAGTACCCTCGACACTCAGGACGAATAGGTTTTGCAGGAGAGACCGAAGTCGAGACAATGCCAACAGCGGAAACAGGAAAAGGAATACTCCCGTCAGGATTGGAACTCGCATGAGGTAGGCATAGGCGATGCATGTAACGATCCGGTTGAAAAGAGGACCGGACTGTCGGTCACCGAGAACAGCGACTTGAGCGGACATTAGGTTTGCTCCATTACTGGTCGTGTTTATGCGCCAGGCCATTTGGTGATCAGTAAGCCAAACCGCACACTAATCTCAAGCCGCACGCAAGCGGCGATCTAAGGTAGCGCACCCGTCTATGCTGCAGGCGATTCGCTATAGCGAAAGCAAATATGCGATGAGATCATCGACGACGCGCTTGTCTTCTACATTGTCCGACCATGCCACCCGCACGGACTTTCCGCGACCATCCACGAGCATCGGATTCTCCACCGATCCATGTCCCGACCGACTGAAACCGGCTTGCAGAAGATCATGGAGTGCCAGCGCAGTATCACCCCGCGCTCGCAACTCAGTTTCCTTTGACGGTTCCCACTCCCAGCCACCGTCGGTTTGGTTGTACGACGTGCTCCCACGCAAAAACGCGGCTTTCGTCCGTGACGCGGGCACCAGCAATTGCCTCAATGTCGGGACGGAACCATTGTGTAAATAAGGGGCGACAGCCCATACGCCAGTCAGCGGGCTTGCCACATATCCTCGGTGTGCCGATGGATCGACAATAGGCCCTTCCGCGCCGAATGCGCACTCGGCCTGCGCGTGCGGGCAAATACTGATCACGATTTTCGCCAGCAGTTGGGCCGACAGGGTGTTGATCGCCTGAGCGCGCAGCGGATCGGTTCCCACGTCGAAAACCAAGTCGTCCCGCTTCCTTCCCGCGGGTGTGGCATGACAACCGGCGCAATTAGCCTGGTAAGTTGCCTCTCCACGGCGGCGTGCTGCCTGGTCTATTGAGAATGGATAAGGTTCCGGCGGCAACCTGCCGAGGAAATCCTGGATCTTCGCATTGAGGGGAAGATCAATCTTCGTCGGATCGCCGACAACAGCCATGGACGAAGTGAGGGCTCGGGCAAAGCCTCGTATGGTTCCGTCCCAGTTAGCGTACCCGCTGGGGTCGATCTGCCAAATTGCAGGTATGTCCGCCTTCGACGGTCCGGGCGGCAATACAGTATCGGCCTTGTCGGGACCGACAAAGCGAACCAAACCCACGCTTCCCAGCCCCGAGGTTTCAATCAAGCCCGGCGCGCCGCCAGTGAGGCTCGGCGGGTTGGGAACTTTTGCATAACTATGGGCCTGCAATAAAGCGATGCTTTGAAGCCGCCGGTCATTCATGGTACGCATCAACGCCAGCACGGCATCGATGTTTGCAGTTACCGTGACAACTTCTTTGGATGCATCTGCCGGAGTGACCTTGCCGGCGCCAAAGTACCAGTCCGGATTATGACTGGCTAAGCCATCGAGAATTCGTTTGCGAAACGCTTTGTAAGCCGGTGCATCTGCCGAGTCGGCCAAGTCTGTTTTGAGAGTGGAAGTGATGCGGCCGATGAAACCATGAAGGCCCATCTCGGTGTTCGAGCCGCCGAAAATCAGGTGCATGGTCCCATCGTCAAGACGCACTCGCCCGGTATGGCAACTCGAGCAGGTGCGCGTCATATAACGCAGTTGAAATGCGTCCTCCGCTTGGGTCGGATCAGTCCAGATGATTCCGTTATGGCCGCTCGGTAAATCCTTGCGTGGGAAAAAGCCGCTGGCATTTAGCGCGTCGTCGCTAAACGTTGCGGGTTCAATTTCCTGTAGCTCTCGAAAGACTACGTAAGGAATCATTTCGAGCGTGGCGCTGCCGAGCGAACCTGTATCCATGGCCTCAAAGCCCGCGCTGTTCTCCGTTTTCACCTTCTCAATTTGCGCTCGACGCGTTTGCACTTCGTCCAGCCAGGGCTTCGTGGAAGCCGACGGTTCAGCCTGGTTGTGCTTACAGCTAGTACTGAAGATCAGGGCCGCAGTGAGCGTAGCCACGCTTGCGAACGCACGAGAAAATCGCATATCTGAAATCCTTACTTGACGCACCATTCAACGTTTTTTTTCTAAGTTCTAAAGGGATTTCAAGTATTCGATAACGGCCCAGCGGTCTTCTTCCGAAAGCGCTGGACCGATCACGCCTTTCCCCTCGGGCCCGTTCGTGAACTCATGCCCTTTATTGCTATTACCGGGCTGGCCGATATCGTAAACATAGCCGCCCTCGAGTTGGGAGTAATCATGGCCGACTTTGACAGGATCAAATTGCTTGCTTCCAGTCCAGAACTTGTCTGGCCTATCTTTCGGTGAGAGCAACTCGTACAAATTAGGTATCGATCCGTTGTGCAGGTAGGGAGCGGCCGCCCAAATGCCGTTCAATGGCCGGGCTTTGTAAACCGCTTCTGACCGCACCAATTGCTCACTCGGATCGCGATTGCCTCGCCATACAATCTGGTCTTGCGGAGAAATCTTCATCTGGGCGAAGAATTTGTTAGCGATTCCATTCGTGATCAGTTCCAAACCGTCGCCTGCGGAGACGCGTCCTTTACCCAGATCGCCGGTATCAGCTGTGCGATTGACGAAGTCGACCGCTTCATGAGGGTCAGTGCCAACGAAATCTGCTTTTATGTCTTTGACCTTCAGGAATCGCTTGCCCTGATTGTTCTCCTGCCAATAAATGGGGTGCGCTAATTTGAGGTCAGCCTTCAATTCCTCGACCGGCGGCAAATGGCATTTTTCGCAACGCAACTTGTAGACGGCGGCGCCGCGTGCAACTTTCTCAGGAACGAGCGGCGGAAATTCCGCGGGCCACTTGGGCGACCACAGGCCATGGTACGGCTCAGGGCCTGAGAGTAATCGCTCAACCGTTTTAAGGCCCTCCATGGAAACGCTGTTGTTAAATTCTTTGGCATCGGATCCGTGAAGCTTTGCGGAAGCGCGCACGCCCAGCGCCTCGCCAATGTTGCGTACCAGCGGGTCGGAAATCGAAGAGTTGTACTGTACCCAGGTAAACCACGAAGCGTCCCAAATCTGCGGAAAGCGGACGGGAGCATTGGCCGGCGCAAAATTAGCCACGATCTTCATTTCGACGGCGAACACCTGATTTCCGATGCGGGTCAAAGCGTCGGTACGATCAAAGCCCGCGGGATTGTCGTAGATACCTTTTCCCGGCTTGGTATTGTCCACTTCAAACTTCGCATTCTCCAGGAATTTCGCAAAGCGTGTTTTCAAATCGGTCTTCTGCGCTTCTGAAGGGTTGGGCCCGAGCACGTGCTTTTCGAACCGGCCATAGCGCAAGGGATTCACTTTCGTGAAGACCATGGAAAGCCCGAGCGCCTTCTGAAATTCCGTGACCTCGATCATGGCTGGAGCACCGTCGATCTGCACGGCATACTTGCCGTAGTAAAGCTCGCCGGTGTGGCATGCCGCACAGGTCAAGCCAACCACGGGGTAGGCCGTTCTAGTATCCGGATCGTGAAAATCCTCCAGCCTGGCGAAACCAATAGGAAGTCCATCGGGATTGATCGTGGGAGCTGCTTGACTGGTGATAAAACCAAAACGGCCCAGGTAAGTCTTATCGGCGAACAATTCACAAGCAAACGGAGAGAAGCACGGCTGCTCCAATGCCATGAACCAGTCATAGGGAACCAGCCGGGTTCCTTGCGCCGTGTGATGAAACTGAGATTGTTGCTCTGCGCTCCATCCTTGATCTATGTGCACAAGTTGTTCCGGCGGAGGCTGATACGCCGGGACCACCACTATCAACTGTTGGTACAGATGTCGGTACAGACTCGAGTGCAAGAAGAGATAAGCAACCAGTAAAACAATCAGTATCCCAACTATGGCGACTTTTCTTTTCATCTCGGCTCCCTGTGAAGCATCAGGCTTTGTATCCTGCTCTCTTGTTCCTAAGCTAGGCGGCCGAACTCGAGAGCGGGCTGGCGCGTTGACGCGTCTGGATGATTCCTGACACGAATGTGTTCAAACAATCTGTCGAGCCCCCCGACGCCATCCCAATTCGCGCAGATTTCATTCACCGTATGCACCCCCAGCATCCGATAGCTTTCGGTCTGCGACTCATTGAACCACTGATCGCTGGTGCTCTGGTGCGGAAAATCCGGGTTGCCCCCTTGATAGGCGACGACATCAGGAGGCTCGCCGCCTAGCATAATAGGCTTTATATAAAGCAGATATCCGTCTTTGCGCTGATTATCTAGAGCCGAATACTGAATCGTAGCCACCGCAAAACGAGTCTGCCTGGCGAGCAAGAGTTTCAAGGAGTCATCAAATTCGATGGGGACTTTCTGATCGATCCGAATCTTTCGTAGTGCATTGCCCAGATCCTCATACTTGAAATCGAGATCGCATCCGGAATCGAGCACGACGATATTTCTGCAGCCGCGCCGCACCATTTCATACATTGCAAGATTCTCGAAATGGCCGCCGTCGGAGAGATAGACATACTCACTGGTGTCGTTGGTTAGCCCAAGGGCCTCCTTCATCAAAGAACCGATAGCCGATCGCGGCCCCGACTCCTTCCATGTTTTTTCTCCCGCTTCTCCTGGATTCCCCATCCACGCGCCCAACCGCGCATTGAACAACGTCATAATGAAACCGATCACCGGCGAAGAGTGATAACCCATGTTGGGGCTGGCCGCCGCTCCCGAAATCGTGATGGCCGTCCCGAGAGTAATTCCCTTCGGCCCACCATATTGGCGGGATGGCCGATAGCCCAGGGTGCAATGACCGGAATACAACGGCGTGACGGTGAATGACTCGGCTTTCCGCTGCTGCCAGGCCAGACGGCTGCCATGTACGAGGTTCAGAGCCATATTGAATACGTGGAACGGCTTGAGCCCCGGCTCTAGCTCACTCATATATAGGTTGTCGCTTTGGGCGAAGCCGGTGAATTTGTTGGCGTCGTCCCGGTTTCCAGAAGCCCCCAGATAAGCGCGGATCAAGCGGTTGCGGTACATTCCGTGCAGCGAGAATTTATTGATATTGATGTAGTGGCCCATCAGGACGCCAAATCCGAGGAATGACAGCGCGAGGATGAGAAGCGAAACGACGTGAGTGTTTTCTATGACGAGTCCGTGTTCCCACCAGGGTGTGCCCGTGCCGGCTAATAGCCCGGTCTTGAAGAGCAGCCAGTCGGTAAGAATCGCAAGGCCTGTCAGGAAAACCGCTACGAATACAGGAGCCGCCAGCTTCGTAGCTCCATTCAGGAAGAGGCCTCCCGTGCTCAATTCCGGCTTGTCGCCGCCTTTTTGAACTTTGGTCTTCGAACTTAACCCGCCCAAGGCGCTAATCCCACCCCCGGCAGCGCCTGCAACCGCTAGAAAAGCCCGCTGCCAAAAGCCTGCCGATTTCAGAACCCACGACGGCGCGAGCAGAACCAGCACACACAGGGCAAACCATGAAACGATGTATAGCAACATCCATGCGGCAGCACGGGAAAGCCACTCGCGGTCTTCATCCTTTAGAAGGTTGCTGGTAAAGCCGACAAAGAACACCACCGCGAACATAAACGACAGCAGCAACAGAGGAGCGGCCACTGTTACATACACAGCCCAACTCGCCTCCTGGTAGAACTTGACAGTCAGCAGCCAGGCACAGGTCGCGGTGCTGCCCCCGACCAGCAAAATGGCGACGCTGAGACCTGCAATCGCCCGAGGTCGTCCCCAGATCGCCTTGCCTCCGACGATCAGATATGCAATCCAGCCGGCGAAAGCCGAGATCGTAATCCATAACAAGAGGTCTCGAAAATTTGGCAAGTTCGTTGCATAGCCGGGATCGTTCGAGTTATACCAAGAGTCGAAGGCGATAAAAGTCACGGCAGCGCCGATGAAGGGAGCCAGACAGTACTTGAGAAAATCGAATTCGGACCGGTTCTTGTTCCCCACACCCGGCAGATAGCGCAACGCATTGAATACTGCAACCGCAAATAGGGTGCCACTGATCACGGGAATCACAAAAACTAGCGTGCCCAACGCGTCCTCGATCATGCTGTCCTGCATTGTTACTCCGAGCCGGGCCAATGCCAGCACCAGGCGAGGCACCATGAGAATGAACAGCAGGATCGGGACAAGAACCAGCCAGTTGAGCAACATGTTCCGGCCAATGGTTGCGGCCAATGTCCAAGTGTCGGTAGAGAACATCCCTAACTTCGGCGTCAAATAATTGTTGTACTCGCGGAGATGCTGGACGGGATCGGGGTCGCCTGGATTGGGATCCGGTGAAATGGGTTTGAGTTTCGGGATTATTTGATCGAGACCGTTTTCTCTTTCCTTCCAAGCCGTAAGCCATCCGCCAACATAACCGCCGCCGGATACTGTCGAAAGGTAGTCGAAGCCCGTCAGAATGCCCCTTTCCGCCAACGCCTGAATAGCGCCCAGAGCAAACGTGGCACTGCGGATGCCCCCGCCGGAAATACAGAGCGCGCTCAGCGGAGATTCTTGACCGTCCATACTGCGGATGAGTTCCTGCTCGGTGGTTGCACTCCACTCGCCTTCGCGAAGGATCTTGTATTCCGCTGCGAGCACTTGAACGAACTTTAAGGGGCGTTCAGATTTCGTCATTGCTACCTTCATGGTCTGGCATCATTCCGCGCGCGTCACACCAGCACGGGACGACGCCCACGGGGACACTTTAGCCCGCACGTCTTACCTGCGCGCCAGACGACTTACCTTACCTTGGGGAAGTCGGGAATTAGAAGCCCCCTCAGATGTGACAGCTAAGATAGCGTCACTCTCCTAATTCGCCGAATTGCTGGCCAAACTATACTTTCGATGGCACATTGTCAACTCCTAAAGATAGAATGTGAATCACAGTTTGACCGACAACCTGACACGCATCGCTGTCCCTTATCTGTCACTGCGCCGTGCAAAGCCAATAACTTCACGTATTATCCCCCGAACATTTCACGGGCTAACCATCACGTCATGGCCTCTGATCCCGTTCGACCTAGATTCGGTTGCCGATGCGGTGACACCGGTAGCGGCAAAACGGACCATAGAGAAAGCAATCAATAGCCGATTCGGGCAGTGGGTGCGGGCCCGAGGCGGGTAGGCGATGTTCACGAGTGTCCCGATGCAAGCTTTGCCGGGCGTACCTAGCTCGTTCAACCGTCTTAGGGATGGTGAGAACTCGGGTCATTTCGTTACAAGACGAATCGCCCTTCGGGGTGCGATGCAAGAGAGAGAAGTCATAAGTGAAGACGGAAAGCCGCCCGGGGAAAAAGTCAGGTATGCATGTATTCACCGCATTCCATCCGGGCGACAACGGCGACGCTGCTGCTAGACGCCAGGGAGCCCATCGAGTCGGTGCAAGAGCTGCTTGACCATAAAGCACATCCGACAAAAGGCAGAGATCAGTGAGGGAGTCCGCGTCACACAAGGTGCCAATTTGAGGAATTTATGTTGTGAATTTCTGTGTGGCGTTCACGCCAGCATCAAGCGATGAGCCGCTCTCCGTTTTGAACTTTTTCTATGTACCTCGTAAGCTGTGGAAAAGTTGCCTGATACTGATCGCTGCTCAGTGACTTGCGTAACTTTGAATTCCAAAGAGAACAGGAGTACCTTCGGCGCAGCTTTCAGGAGGATTGCAATGTGTCGCAGCAGAATAAGAAGAATGAACCTACTTCAATGCGTGGCCGTGGCAAGGGACTCCTGAACAAAGCAGATGGCACTACAGTACAGACGTTTGCGAAATTTAGAACGCTCGGACTCGGTTTACTGATCCTGTTCTCGGCGGTTGCTACTAAAGTCGACAAGACGGTCTTAGGCTTGGCGACCATCATAGCGGAAGTCGGGTGCGTGAAAGACATCTATCAGGACGAGAAAGACAGCAAGTTGAAGTGGGCACTTTTTGCCCTCCTGGCGATTGCAGTGTTAATGGCTATACTGATCGCAGGGGGTGTGATCAGAACAACGCCGCTCCTCACCAGAGTGCCGTGGAGCATGGTCAATCGCGACAGTCAATGGACGGCCCTGTTGTCCTTACTGTGCATCGTTGTTCTGTATGCGGCGATTAGACGTGCATCATCCAGGACCACATCTTTCGTGACGACGGCTGGACGGATGATCCTTTTCTGTCCGTCCGGTGGTTATCCGACGACAGCGTAAAGCGCCCGACGTTCACGAAACGAACTACCGTCGCTCTCTCACAGCGGGATAAACCGGATTATCACGCGACAACCCTCGATTCCGTGAGCAGCTTGTTTGAGGGTGAGATTCGAAATCGATCATTAACGGCTTCTCTGAGGTTCTGCCTGCATCCGATGTACCGCTCGGTCGTTTGCACTAATGCGTGACCAAGGAGAAACTGAATCTGTTCAAGCTCCCCACCGGCCTCATGGCAGAGGCGGGCGCAAGTACGACGAAGATCGTGGGGCGCCAGATGCGCAATACCGATTCGCTTCGCGTATCGCTTCACGGCGTACCAGACTACGTCGGTTGTCACTCCTCCGTCCTGCCGAGTTCCATTCTTCGAAACCCGGCTAAACCCCTCGCCTTCAGTCACTCCTGTGTCGCGGATCCAAGCATCTATGAGTCCTTTACACCACGCCGGGATGGGGATCGTTCGCAGTCGTCCTCCCTTCCCAACCATATTCACGATTACCCAATGGCTTTCCCTCAGTTGCAGCTGATCCAATCGCAACTTCACGGTTTCTGAGCGTCGCACACCGCAACCGAGCAGCAGTCCGATCACTGCTGCATCTCTTCTGCCGCGCGGGGTGCCTTGGGAAACTGCATTCAATAGCTCTTGCGCCTGATCGCCAGTTAGCCAATTGCCAATCCTCCGTCCAAGATGCTTGACGCCCTTGACTCGTCGGATTCCAATCGCCAGTTCCGCGCTCAACCAACCGCTCTCCGCGGCCTCATCTGCCATCCGCCGAATCGCGGAAAGATGAAGATTGATCGTAGCAGCTGACAGAGAAAGCCCCTCAAGGAACGACCGGTACCTCACCACGACGGACGGTTAAAGCCAAGTCGAGGCTCAGAACAATACCAGGTGATGAACTTTCCGATGGCGTGCTTATAGCTTCGACGGGAATGTGCAGACGCCAACATATTGAGCACGGTCGTCTTCGCTTGTTCTAGTTCAGGGACCGTGAGGCTCACGGAACAACTGGCAGACTTGCGTGGCTGTTTTTGGGAAGACATAGGAGGCGGCTCCTTGACCGCTTCCCTATGTTGCGTGTACACAGATCACAGCGCGAAATCCAGAAAGTCGAGATCGAACGAACACTTTCGCAAATGAGCGAACAGGCGCTCGATCATGAAATCCTCGAGGACCTTGCGAATGTCCAGTCCAAAATTGTCCAGTGGATTGGCAAGTGCGGTCTCGATGACCTGCTCGTTCCTTCTGGCCTTCTTTTAATCTGCAGGAATGAAGAGGCGATCTCCTGCGGTGAATTGAGTTCCGAATCGCTCGTTGAGCAATCGATAGCCTCTGATAGCGGTACTTTTTCTTCTTCAGCTTCGCCGGCTCCCACCTCCTTGTGTCTCTTGATTGTATGGGCGTCACCCTGGTTAGTGGATTCTGCCCGCGTCAATGTGCTCAAACATGCGTCTCTCTCTCCCTGATACATGCTATGCTCGGCCCAATGCGCATCTTGATGCAATGGTTTTCAAGAAATCTCTGCTTGTTGGTAGTTACTGTTCTATGCCCCCAGTTGAGAGCTCAAGAACGCCCTTCAATATCCGCGCCGGTCGCACCGAAAAGCCAAGCGGCATCTCAGAAGGTTCCGAGTAGCGTACGGATCATTTCTGATGTGACATATTGCACCGGCGGTGGCCATCCGCTGCTGATGGATCTGTATTTGCCCAACAAATTCCCGCATGCGGTGCCCGCTGTTTTGTGGCTTCATGGTGGGGGTTGGAGGAACGGAGACAAGAAAAACAGCTGGATCGTCATCAAATTGGCTGAGAGAGGGCTGGTAGCGGCAAGCGCCAATTATCGCCTAATCGGCGAGGCTGGGTTTCCGGCCGCAATCGAAGATGCAAAATGCGCCGTGCGTTTTTTGCGGGCAAATGCAGATCAATATGGCATTGATCCGGAACGAATCGGCATTGCTGGCCTTTCAGCTGGCGGACATTTGGCCATGTTGGCAGCCACCGCTCCCGCTTCCGCCAATCTGGAAGGCTCCGGCGGGTGGGCAAAAGTTTCAAGCCGAGTCAGTGCCGTGCTTTCGTGGTACGGCCCAACTGACTTTAGTGTTGGCCCAACCGCGTTCGAGCGCGGCCATGGACCTTCGATCAAGGATTTTCTCGGTGGTACTCCAGAAGAGAATCCTGAGAACTACAAGAATGCCAGTCCGATTCATTGGGTAAGGAAAGGCGATCCGCCGCTCCTCATGATTCATGGGCAAGATGACACTACGGTTCCCTTCGATCAATCGCTCAGAATGGAGAAAGCTTATCGAGCCGCGGGTAATTCGGCGAAGTTGATTCCAGTGAGAAATGCCGGTCACAATTTCGAATCCGTTCCGGGCAAACGGATCTCGCCATCTGCTCGCAAAATCAAACGATTATCGGTCACGTTTTTACTTAAGACGCTGGGATGCAGGTAGTAAAATCGCCTCGCAATGCCGCCTAGATATATTTAATGAAGTTAACTATATTGCTCACTATATTTGCCCAGATTGGTAGCTTGCTGGGTGGTTTTCGACTACAGTCTAGCAATGGCCAGTACCGTCCATTCCGCTAATAGACAGAATCGCCAAAATGGATCCGTGAGGAAGAACCGCGGTGCCGATCCTTCGCCGGCTAGGACCCGCGACACACGAATATTCCGATTCCCAGCCACCGTTTCAAAACCGGAACTCCTGGACGGCGATGGAAGTTCCGACAAAACATTCCGTCAATTCCTTTACGATTTTTCTGTCTTGGGATCTCACTTGGAATTTGCGCGCGCCTACCTGGCATCACAGCTGGGACTTTCCTCCCCTCAATACAACATTCTGATGATTATTGCCCAGTATCAGGGCGCAAATGGAGTTGGAGTGAGCGATGTAGCTCAACATCTGCACGTCAGCACTGCCTTCGTCACCGGCGAAGGCGGCAAACTCGAGCAAGCAGGCTTGATTGAAAAAAGACAGAACCCAAAAGACGGCCGCGGGGTGCTGCTTCGGCTGACCAGACAAGGAGAGGCGCACGTTCTGCGCATCGGGCCCAAGCGTCTGCTCGTGAATGATCATTTATTTGCCAGTCTTTCTGGCGAAGATTTCAGCCATCTGGCCCGTTCACTCGCGCGTCTCATTGATGACTTCTCCAATACGATCAAGATGTTGAGGATCATGCAGAGGGAGTAACTCAGGAAATCTTGCCTGTCCTTACATAAGTTCTTTCCTATCAATTAGCAAATGAATCTAATTAAGTGACTTGACTAAATCTGACATCTCAGGATATAGTTTCGCACCATGAAACGCGGGCGTCTGCAACCGCGCTTTGAATGGCGGCGGGGTTCTTGCCGGATTGGGGGATTCGGCAGCAATCCGCTTCTGAGCGAGGTCGCAGATTGCCGACGCCTTGCTTATTCCATCCTGCACACCTCGAGTTCGCTCAAGCGCTCGGCACTGCGGGCCACTCGGAAAGTAATCGTTCTGTTTTGTGGCCTGATATTGTTCGACGCCAGCCTGGCATGGTCGCAGGCGACGACGTCATTGTCTGGCCGGGTGACTGACAGCAGTGGCGCCCTGATAGCCGGGGCGAGTGTCACACTTACTTCCAATGAGACCGGCGCAGTTCGCCGGGACATAACCAACCAGAGCGGTGAATATCAATTTGCCCAACTTGCTCCTGGCCATTACCTGGTTATGATTGAAGTACCCGGCTTTTCTCCCTGGCATCACTCGCTTATCGAGCTTCTCGTTGATCAGCCCGCGACCCTCAATGCCGTGCTCTCTGTTGCGTCCGTTTCCACCCAAACGACAGTCAGCGCGAGTCTCCAGCCAATTTTAAACACCACCGACGCCACGATTGGCAATGCATTCACTGCCCGCCAAATCGAAGACCTTCCAAGCGAAGCGAGAAATACCCCGACTCTGCTGAGTCTGCAACCCGGTGTTACGTATCTTGGCCCGGGGAACGGCAATTCGGTAAATGACGCGCGGGCGGGCGCCACTGACGGAGGACGGTCCGACCAGGCCAACATCACTCTCGATGGCATTGATGTGAACGACATCAACAATGGATTCGCTTTTACCAGCGTGTTGCGTGTCTCTCCGGATTCCGTTGCGGAATTCCGTGTGATTACCAGCAATCCCAATGCGGACCAGGGACGATCCTCAGGCGCTCAAGTGGCACTGGTAACTAGAAGCGGCACTAATGCTCTGCACGGCGCCTTGTACGAGTACAACCGTACTAATCTTTTGGAAGCAAATGATTTTTTCAACCAGCAGTTGGAACGCAGCCAGAGTCTGCCGAATCGCCCGCTGCAACTCGTCTATAACGTCTTTGGCGTGGCTGTGGGCGGCCCCCTAAAACACGACCGCGCGTTTCTTTTTTTTAATTATGAAGGACAGCGGCAGGCGATCGGCGGTGTTTCCAATAACGATCTGGTTCCCACGGCGAGCTTTCGTGCCGGTAATCTCACCTATGCGTGCGCGCAGACGTCGCAGTGTTCCCTAGCTTGGCCGTCAACTCCTGGCGTTACCTACAACACCCTGACTGCAGCGCATATCAAGAACATGGATCCCCTAGGGATTGGCGTGAGTTCAGCAATGCAAGCCTTGCTGAACAGTTATCCGCTGCCTAACAATCCTTTGGCAGGGGACGGTTTCAATTCCGAAGGATACAGTTTCGCTTACTCCGTAAAGCCCAGCTATAACGCCTATACCACGCGCTTCGACTTTAATCTCACGCCCCGGCAAACCGCCTTCTGGCGAGGCAATCTTCAAGATGACAGTCAGCCGGGCGGACCAACGTTCCCCGGCCAGCCACCCAGCACGACGAATCACAACAACAGCCGTGGATTCGCCTCCGGCTACACCTACCTCTTTAACAGCAACCTGTTGAACACTGTTGATTTTGGCCTCACTCGCCAGGGCTTGAACGCATCGGGGCTTCTTTCTCAGCCCTATATTTCTTTCATCTTTTCTCCGCCAGAGGCGAGTTCTCCTACCAGTTCGACGAGCGTTGCCGTTTACAACCTTGTTGACAATCTCTCGTGGACGCACCGCAATCACAATTTTTCATTCGGAACGAACATGCGCTTCATCAGTGACCGGGGGTCGAGCAATGCGACAGCTTTCTCCAATGCCGGCGGGGTTGCGATTTATCTTCCGCAATCGCTTGCAGGCAGCGGCGGCGCTTTTGATCCCGCCGCTTACGGATTTCCATCCGTCGCGCGCCAGGCTCGAAATGTTTACAACAATGACCTTCTCGACATAACCGGCATCCTGACCGAAGGAAATGTCACATATAACACGACTAAGATCGGCGGAGCCTTACCGATAGGGGCGCCCGTAGTGCGCGACTATCGCTGGAACGAATACGAGTTCTATGCCCAGGACTCGTGGAAGACCGCAAAGAATCTAACGCTCACTTACGGCTTGCGATATTCCTATCAACAAGCGCCAGCAGAAACCACCGGAACCCAGGTGGGCGTCTGCCAGATCGTGAAAGGAGCCTGTGCGCCCGGGCCATTTTCTTTGACCAGGTTTGTCGAACGCAGCGCACAATTAGCCGCGGCTGGCCAACCCGCAAACAATGCCGGAGAACTCGGTTTCCCGCTGAACGGCCGCTACAACGGAAAACCGGATTATTGGACGCCCGACAAACTCGATTTCGCGCCTCGACTCGCTGCCGCGTATTCACCTCGCACTAATTCCGGCTTTCTGCAAAGACTGTTCGGAGATGGGGCGACCAGCATTCGCGGTGGGTATTCTCTTGTATATGACCACTTCGGGGCCGCCATCGCAAATACCTTCGATGTGTCGGGCTCCTACGGCTTATCGACCGTGCTGGCTACAACGCCTGGCACGTTTACGGTGTCGTCAGCGCCGCGCTTCAGCAACCTTCATACCGTTCCATCCGTATTGTTGCCGCCAGCCCCGACCGTGGGTTTTCCCGGTGTTCCGGTTTCAAGCGGCCCCGCCAGCGCGGCAATTTATTGGTCGGAGGATTCCGCGATCAAGACGCCGTACGCGCACGTCTTCGATTTTTCCATGACTCGTGAAATTCGTAATGGCTCTTCGCTGGAGGTGGCCTATGTTGGCCGGTTCGCGCGTCGCCTACTGGAACAGGAAGATGTCGCGATGCCGACGAACCTTCAGGCGGCAGGAACCACCTATTTCGCGGCGGCCCGCCGGTTAGCGACACTGGTGCGGGCCAATACTCCGGTGGCCTCGATCAAACCGATTGCCTACTGGCAAACACTATTCGGCGTGCTCGACGGGCAGGACATCGGCTTCGGCTCGGGCCTTTCAGCCACGCAAAATGTTTATCAGTTGTTTACGCAATTCGCAGGCAATGAGACTCAGGCTCTCTACAACCTGGATCTCCCGGATTCAGTTTCGAACGCCGGCGTGAATCCGAACCAGACCTATCCTTCATACCGGTTTTATCACGATCAGTTCTCGTCGCTATACGGGTGGCGTTCGGTGGGAAGTTCCAGCTTCAACGCCCTTGAGGTCATTTATCGCCAGCGCTTTGGTTTCGGTCTGGAAGCGGATTTTAACTACACCTATTCCAAGTCCCTCGATTGGAGCTCGCAGGCCGAGCGGCTTTCCGTGTCGGGCCTTGATAACGGCGGACAGATCATTAACACCTGGAGCCCCACCGAACTTTACGGCGATTCAGACTTCGATATGAGGCATCAGGTAAATGCGAATTACATATGGAATCTTCCGCTCGGCCAGGGAAAACGCTTCGCCACAGGAAGCGGCAGAGTCTTGGACGGAGTTATTGGTGGCTGGCAATTGACGGGAATCGTGCGCTGGACAAGCGGCTTGCCGGTTGGAGTTGTGAACGGACTGAGCTTTCCTACCAATTGGGACATTGAAGGCTATGCAACCCAGATCACCTCTGTTCCGGCCGGAGGGCATGAAGTGAACCAGCCTCTACAGCAACTTTTTGAGTCTCCATCCGTCGCCTACAACGCGTTTGGCAAGACACTGCCTGGCGATTCCGGAACGCGTAACCCGATTCGTGGCGATGGATATTTTGGCTGGGATGCAGGCCTCGGGAAGTCATTCAGTTTAGTTGAGAACAAGCAATTGAAGATCGGCGTCGAAATCTTCAACCTAACCAACAGCGTACGTTTCGATCCGCAATCAATCAGTCTCAGTCTCGACAGCCCTAACAGCTTCGGAGTCGCGAACAGCACATTGACGGATTATCGCAGGACGCAGTTCTACGGGCGATTCGAGTTCTAGAGTCCGGTGGCTACGGCGGAAATCGAAGGAGAGGTCAAAAACTCAAGTTTGCCGCGGAGGCGGATATGAAATGGACTCGTGCTTTACACAGTCGGCTTAACATCCTCGTGCCCTTCGCGCTCTGTTTTTTGTGCCAACAGGCGACGATGCGAGCGCAAACTTTAACCACTCTCGTTTCTTTCAATGGTACAGACGGTTCGCAGCCCACGTCTCAGCTTGTAGAAGGTCTCGATGGAAACTTCTACGGAACCACCGGCTATGCAGGAGCCCATGGATTTGGCACGGTTTTCAAAGTTACTCCGGAAGGCACCTTAACCACTCTCCACAATTTTCTTGGCCCCGATGGCGTTTCCCCTGATTGGCTAACGGCGGCTACCGACGGCAATTTTTATGGAACAACGCTGGGCGCAACCGAGAACACGGGAACGATTTTCAAGATTACATCCACAGGGATTTTGACTACCATCGCCCGGTTCAATAATCACAATGGCGCTTCGCCGAACGGATTGATTCAAGCGAGCGACGGCAACTTTTATGGTTCCACTCTATTGGGCGGAGATCTAGGTGTGAATTCTTCAGGTGGCTGCGGGACTATTTTTCGCGTCACTCCGGCTGGAGGCTTAACCGACCTTCACAACTTTCAAGGAACCGACGGCTGCGAACCATACGCTCCACCCACCCAAGGTGTGGACGGAAACTTCTACGGCACAACCAGATTCGGTGGCGCAAATTATCTGGGAACGATTTTCAAGATGACGCCGCTGGGAGATGTCACCACGCTGCTGAACTTTGACCGTAATAACGGTTCTGCAGACGTCACAGGATTGGTCCTGGGCACCGACGGAAACCTCTACGGCATTACGAATTCCGGTGGCTCAACTTTTGGATATAACGATGGCGTATTTTTCAGGATCACACCCGATGGCACATTCACGAACTTACTTAATCTGAACGGCGCTGCGAACGATCCAAGTACATTGATCCTGGCGAGCGACGGCAATTTTTATGGCGCGAGCGAAGGCGCAAGCTCTCTTTTCAAAATTACCCCCACAGGAGCTTTAACCACGCTCTACACGTTTGATGGCGTGGACGGCTCTGAGCCGAGGTCGGCATTGCTGCAAGCTTCCGACGGGAATTTCTACGGCACCACTTATTTCGGTGGCCCAGTGCTCGGTCAGGGCACCGTTTTCAGCTTTTCAGTCGGATTAGCTCCTGCAATTCAAGCCGATCCATCTTTTGGAAAAGCAAGATAACCGCACCACAAACCTGTAAGGAGATATGTGATGCCTGACTTCGCTATTAGTTCCGGTTCTCTATTTATCAGCCCTTGCAAAGAAAAGCCCGCTTGCAGATCATCAATATCTGCGGTTCGTGGCACACTCTGCTTTTTGTTTGTCTTTGTAGTGGTCAGCTCTGCGCAAAGCTACAAGATTGTTTCGAACTTCGACACTAACGGCGTCTCCGGCCCAATCAACACCCCGGTTCAGGGTCTCGATGGAAATCTTTACGGAGCATTCAACAATGGCTTCGGAGAAGATGGCATTTATAGTTTGACCCCGAATGGAACGGTGACAAATGTGCAAGCATTCTCCGATTATGAATACATCGGCGGAGCCTTGATTCCGCTGCCTGACGGCAGTTTTTACGGAACCACGGTCCAGGGAGGAGCCAACAGCGCAGGCACTGTTTTCACCATTACTCCAGCAGGAGTCTTTACCCTGCTGCACACTTTTTCCACGAATGATAATCATGGGTCCTTCCCCGGCCAACTGATTCTCGCTAACAGCGGAAACTTCTATGGCTACACTGCCTCGGGCGGAGTTGCGGGTAACGGCACCATTTTTTCCATTACACCCGCAGGATCGCTAAGGATTGTCTTTACTTTCAACGATTCAAATGGCGGAGCGGCCAATTCATTAATTCAAGGTACTGACGGCAATTTCTACGGAACCACTTATCTCGGAGGTGCAGACAACTTGGGCACCGTTTTCAAACTGACGCCCGATGGTGTTCTCACCACGCTGCACAGCTTCAGCGGTTCCGATGGCTCCGGTCCTTATGGTGGTCTTGTGCAAGGGAACGATGGGAACTTCTACGGTGTCACTGTATGGGGTGGAGACCTGACGTGCAATCCGGCCACTGGATGTGGAAGCATTTTCAAAGTTACGACCGCCGGGTCACTTGCTACGTTGCACAATTTTGAAATCGACGACGGACTCAATCCCTACAGCGCCTTGGTTCAAGGGAACGACGGAAATTTATACGGGACGACCTTTTATGGCGGCGCAGACCAGCAGGGAACCATATTCGAAATAGTCCCCGGGGGAACATTCACCCAGTTGCATTCTTTCGACCCGAATTTCGAAGACGGCGGCAATCCGATCTCCACGCCCATGCAGGACACGAATGGTTCTTTCTACGGCACGACTCCATTTGGGGGCAATTTTAATGCCGGTGTCGCCTATCGGCTTTCGGCGCCTGGCCTCGGGCCTTTCGTCCGAACGCTGCCATCGTCGGGGACGATCGGTTCTACGGTCATTATTCTGGGAACGGGACTGACCGGAGCGACCAGCGTTGATTTTGCTGGCACGGTTGCCTCCTTTAATGTGATTTCGTCGTCAGAGATTTCGGCAATTGTTCCTGCTGGCTCCCACTCCGGCAGAGTGCACGTCACATTGCCCAAAGTAATGTTGAACAGCAATGCCATATTCATGATACAGACCGGACGCTAGCTATCGCCGCCCGGTGGGAGTGTGCGTTCTGTCATTTTCGGCGATCAGTTAGAGGCTCCCTGGGCTCGGCCATAACCATACGCACGTACCTGTTATTGTGCGCAAACACGGAATCCGAGGGTTTTGAGCCCACTTACTGGGCCCCGGAAACCTATCAGGAGGCAGATCGATGAATGCGAGAAAGACTCTCCCTATTTGTCTCGTGGTTCTTAGTCTCGCGATGTTCACATGCAGTATGGAGAGCGTCTCTTGGGCGCAGACCCTCACCACGCTAACGTTTTTCAATGGGACTAACGGGGCGGGACCGAGTTCACCCGTGGTGCAGGGTATTGATGGAAACTTTTACGGCACAACTATTAACGGCCCGGACAATTTTGATGGAGTGATTTTCAAAATTACGCCCGAGGGCACGCTGACCACGGTACACGTCTTTGGTGGATCTGTCCCTCTCAGCCCTAGCGGGATTATTCAAGGAGCTGACGGCAACCTCTATGGAACCACGGGAGGAAGCGATACAAGCGATACGAACAAAGGGACGGTCTTCAAGATCACGCCCGCCGGAACGCTGACTACGATCGCGCAGTTCAATGGCGTAAACGGATGGCTGCCGAATGGGCTGATCCAGGGAGCAGATGGAAACTTCTACGGAACGACTGTTTTGGGAGGGAGCGCTTACTGCAATTACAGATGTGGCGTAGTTTTCAAAATCACGCCTCAGGGAGTGTTATCGACGCTGCACCGTTTCACCGGTATGGACGGTAATGAGCCGTATGCGGTGCCGGTGCAAGGCAATGACGGCAACTTTTACGGAACAACCGAAAACGGCGGAAGCCAGCGACTAGGTACGATCTACAAAATGACTCCTCAAGGTGTGCTTACAGTGCTGCACAGCTTTGCCGGAAACGATGGCGCCGCGCCGCTTGCTGGGTTGATACAAGCATCGGACGGAAGTTTCTATGGTACGACCCAGGCTGGAGGTTTGTATCGGGACGGTACCCTTTACAAGATCACTGCGGACGGAACTTTCACAACACTGCTCAATTTCAATGACTCCGTGTTAGATGCGAATACTTTGATTCGAGCAACCGACGGGAATCTATACGGGACGGCAGCCGGGATTCCTAATGCCGGAAGCATTTTCGTAGTGAGACAGGACGGCACCTTGACGGTGTTATATACCTTTAGCGGTGTGGACGGAGCGATGCCCCTCGCTGCGCTATTTCAGGCCACTGACGGCAAATTCTACGGCAGTGCATACAGCGGGGGACTACTCGGTCTGGGCAGTGTTTTTAGCTTTTCGATGGATCTTAGTCCGTTCATCGAAATTCTGAACACCTCAGGCAAGACTGGTGCGAGCGTTCCCATCCTGGGCGATGACCTGACAGGAACCACTAGCGTCGCTTTCAATGGCATTTCGGCGGCGTTCACCGTGGTGTCGGACAGCGAGATCATAGCCACCGTTCCTCCCGGCGCAACCAGCGGCACAGTCCAAGCGACGACGACGAACGGTACTTTGGGCAGCAATGTGCCCTTCCGGGTGATCAAGTAACTGCCGCCCAGCGAGTGAAATCTCCTCTACCGAAATACGTCCACGCTGAAACTTCCGAGAGCTGTCTAAGGCTTGAGTCGAAAGAGCCGTCCCGAAGCGCAAACCAGCAGTTCCAACTCACGCGGTTTCCTCAAATTGTCTAAAAGTCAACAAGCACTTGTTGAGTCGCTAAAGAATGGAAAGCAGCTCATCAAACCAACCCATTGAGCCTACGGGTTCTGACTGACAGTGAATGCCAAGAATGCGCCGAACTCGGCGTTCAAGGCACTGACAAAGTCAACTCTCTGAGGTCGAATCGCCGCCTTATCATCGCATTGCATTCGCCTTTGCCGTCCCCGAAACCGGACTGCGCTTATGCCTTCAGGAGAAAGGGGGGACGGTGACGCCGTTTACTCCAGAGTAGTCCGTTCTCTTGAGTCCGGTTTCTCGCGTAAGAATCGCGAAATATGGGCATTGTTCGCGTATTTTGCGGGAAATAGAGGCAAAAATTCTCTGCAGTCCAGACTGCGTGGCGGAGGGAGAGGGATTCGAACCCTCGGTACGGTTTTGCGACGCTAAGCCTCGACATATCCGTAAGTTGCAGATACCAAAGCCTTACCAGAGAATTTCACACTAAAACCCGACATCAGAGCTGTGCAATCAGTCCGCTCTCGATTCGCCGTTCATTCGTAACTGAAAGGCGAACGCCAGGCGATTTCTGTGGCACACAGTGGTCACTTCGAGAGCTCCTAGTCACCTGATAGGGTTCGCACGTGACTGCGTGCCCAGCGGGCAGTCCAAAAGCGAAAAATCTATCCGTAGGGAGTGCTCCAAGAAGGGCAAATAAATCGGGTTTTCAGAGATTTTTGCTCATGCTTCCTGACTTCCGCCTCTTGGTTAAGAACTGGAGACATCGTTACTTTGTCAGATTTGTTGGTGTCGTCGGAGAGAACCCAACTTCCTAGAAGAAGACTTCTGGCCAGGAATAGTCTCCGGTTAGTTCGTAATCAGGAAGGAAGCAGGCTCCGATAGCGTTGGTTCGTGGGCAGCGGACCGAATTCGGTGGCGTGATGTAACATGGCGGGAAATTAGTTTCCTGCTGAGAGTCACTGGAGGAAAAATCTATGACCGAAGAAACCGACGAAAGGCGCCTGCCCTGGAAGAGGAAGTCGAGGCTCGGATCGAAGATTGGCACTGGAAGTTGAAAGGTTTCGCCAATCAGGATAATTTACCGGCCATTCAAAGTCTCAAGACAACAGTGGAAGCGCAGTTGGCAATCGCGGAACTCAAGATAAAAAAGCGCGCAGCAGACCATGCATGGATGGCGCTATGGCTTCCGATCATCTTTCCCACGCTTGGCGCCATTTTGGGCGCATTTGTCGGTGCTTGGCTCAAGCGCCCCTAGGACAAATCGATATTCGATTTGCGCGATGTTGTGAACTTGCCTCCACGATTAAGGGCGAATCGTTGGTTTAACCGGAAGCTATCCACAAACTGGCTTGGGGGAGAACAATGGCGATCTTCTCGAAGCCGACTTCTAGCCCGGAATGACTTCCGATTTGCCGCTCACTCGACCCAACCTAGAAAGTGGTCCTCAACATCACGAAGAAATGTGGAACTGCTAACCACCGCTGCTTCACTCATGTAGTCAGATTCCGGCTGGATCCGAATCAGATGCACGGGCGGCGGCAGCGCGGACCAGGGCGGTCCGCGCTTTCGTCTGCGGTGAAGTTAGCGGTTGCGCGTGTTGGCAAGCGCCCGAAGGATGATGCGGGTGTTTTCATTGATGGCACGCCGAAGATACATGGTGAGGGCGAAAATAACGACAAGGAAGAAGAGATCGACTCGAAGCAACGAATGCAACAGCCCGCCGAGGGATTCCGGCGGGAACATGTGGAGATGCATCCAGATGAAGGCGACGATGGCGAGAATGCCAAGCACGACGACGAGGATTCGAGAGAGGCGTTCCGACCTGTCTGCGGCTGCAAGGGCCTGTTGGACGAAGGTGATTTCGGCGTTCGTATTTTCGGAGTTGGGCTGTTGGAATTCGGGACTCATACTGGTTTCCTTTCGAGAGTGAGGTATTTGCGAAGTGTCGCGACTCCGTAATGGAGACGTGACTTGGCGGTGCCGACAGGAATGTCGAGAATAGCTGCGGTTTCCTCGAGCGAAAGATCGTGCTGGTAGTGAAGAAGGAGGACTGCTCGGCTGGAGGGGGAGACGTGGTCGAGAAGCGAGAAGAAGGCGGCATCGGGTGGGGCGCCAAGGTCGGGACTGGGAGTGAAGGTTCCGAGTGGAGAGTCGTCGAGGGGTTGCCAGCGGTGAGCACGTTTGAGGTGGCTGATAGCGATGCGCGAGGCGATACGGAGAGCCCAGGCATGGAAGACAGCGGGCTCGCGCAAGAACGGGAGCTTACGGAAAATTTGGATTGAAGTTTCCTGAAGAATGTCGTCGGCGAGATCGGCGCCAGCCAAGCGGGTGATGTAGCGGCGCAGCGGCGCATGGCTGTTACGGAGGAGCTGTTCCAGGGCAGCCCGGTCGCCGGCCTGGGCGAGGAGGACGAGAAGCGTTTGGTCGGAGGGGGGAGGCTCCTTCGGATGCGATGGGGCGTGCATGTTTGAAAGAGGGGTTAAAGGGAGTTAAAGTTCGGTTCCGTCGAAAAAAATATGCTGGGCGAGGGCAGGATGGGCATCTGCTGTTCGCTGAACGGCGCGCGTTCGGTCATCGGCATCGTGTGAGAGCGCGCCGTGCCCATTTCCGCAAACAGGGCCATGTGCTCATTTTACAAGTTATTGTTGTGTGGTCGGCAAACCGGAAGTTATCTAAAACTGAAGGCCACGTCCTCTCTATCAAGCCCGGCTAATTACGTTAGAGAAACGCTGGTGAAGGAAATCAAGCCTGCGCGTGTGGCACGGTTTTCGAATTGAGCCCGCCTGCTTTAACCGGCAAAAGCCTTGTGTTGATGGGACTGGATCGACTCGCAGATTGTCGGAAAGCCTTCCACGACCGCGCACCTAACTTAAGGATTCGGTTCGATGCCAATGCGATCATTGACTGCTGATCGAATCCGCTGCTTGCCGCCGAGGTAGCGTTCGGTCGTCTGAATCGAAACGTGCCCCCAAGAGAAACTGGATCTGCTCTAACTCGCCTCCCGATGCGTGGCAGAGTCGAACACAGGTCCTCCGCAGATCGTGGGGGCCAACTTCGCCACGCCTATGATTCTGGCGGATTCCTTCACGATGTGCCACACCGCCTTAACCGTCATCCCATCTCCCATGTACTGCCAACTTTGTTGACCTGGCGGAACAGGCTTCCTTGATCAATGGCGGGTTTGCTGCCCGCTGAAATCGGTTGATCGTTGCTGGCGGCATAGCTAGGTACCCGCGGAGAGCTTGGACCACTACAACTACTGCTGTTGCTGAGCCTCGGCCAAGTGAGATTGCTGAGTCTCATCGAGGAATTGCGACCACTCTTCGTCTGCCGCAAACTCCTCGTCAGGGGGGAGCACTGCTTGCGACGGCGTGACTCGAACGCGAACCTGCAACTGAGTATCCGCCTTCCCCTTCATCATGCCCATCGTAGGGGGAACGTCGGCGTAGTCGCGGCCGATGGCGGTACGAATGTGCTTCTCACCTGCGAGTTGATCAATGGTGGGGTCGAAACCCATCCAGCCAATCCCTGGCAGCAGAGCTTCCACCCATGCATGCGTTGCGCCCTCTGCCGAAGGATGCGCATTTTCGCTACTCTGGTAAAGGTATCCGCTGACATAACGGCATGGAATTCTGGCGTTTCTCACAAGTGCGATCATGATGTGAGCAAAATCCTGACACACGCCCTGCCTCGAGCGAAGCGAATCCTCGATCGGTGAATTGACTAGGGTGCTCTTTTTTACGTAACTGAAACTGCGATTTACCCCAGACGCAATGTCCCGGAGAAATGCCAGGGGACTTCGTCCCTTCCTCTCGGTCGCTCCGATCTCCACTGCAAACCGTTCAAGTTCTGGAGATGAACGGGCAAAATGACTCGGCATCAACATATCCCAGTAATCTTTTTTTTCGACGACCTCCTCCAGTTCCTGCCACCCTTCGTAATTCATCGCTTCTGGAATCGCCGGTTGAGAGTCAATATCTACTAAAGCGTCGGAAATGATGGTGAGCTGACCGTGACGGGCAGGCAGGTCGAAGTGGTGCACCAGATTGCCGTAGGAATCGGTATAGCCAAAAATCCGAGCCCGCGGATTCACTGATAGCTGAAAAACGAAGCAGCGCTGGCTGCCCTCGCTTCTGGGGTGCATGCGCACTTCCATCATGCTCTGCCAAACCGAGCGACTGTAGCGATAGCGCGTAAAATGGCGAATGGCGTAGAACATTCAGTTTTGAAAAGCCACTTCAATCGGGTATTCGATATAGAGTTCGTGAACAGCCGCATGCAGTTCGCGACATTGCTCAATGATGGTCGCAAGGTATTTGTGCAATCCAGTAATGATTTCGCCGATCTGTACGTAGGTAACCATCGATCGCATGCGCCCGACTAATCTTTCTACGCTTTCAGTCCGGCGGCTCAAGGAAAGATTGCCGATCGCCGTCAAGGCACCGTGCATACGGTCCATTGAATAACGGACCGAATAAGGGAACTCAGGCTTGAGCAGGAGGAAATTCGCGATTCGTTCCGGTTTGAGCTCAGCGGTGCATGCCTTGCAATAAGCTTCGAAAGCAGCACAACTGCTTAACAGCCCCACCCAATCCAGATCATCAGCATGCTTGCCGACAACAAAATAAGCGTCCAGTAGAACGCAGAGATTGCACGCCCTCTCCATATACTTGCCGAGCTGGATAAAATGCCAGGCCTCGTCGTGATTCATCGTCGCGGCGGCAATTCCATTAAACCTGTAAGACCCTTCGCGAACCAGAGTCACAACTCGCATCGCGCCGGCATCATCATCCGGTTGTAGCTCGGCGCCAGTCACGTCGTGGAATAGGCGATTTAAATGTTCCCACATCTCCGAGCTGATTTCCTCGCGAACTTGTCGAGCGTTTTCGCGAGCTCCGCCTATGCATTTCACAATCGAAAAAGCTCCCGCCGGATCCGCTACCAATGAAAACAGAACCCGCTGTAGGTCGACATTGCTGGACGCCGCACCCGGCGCCAGCGATGACACAGCGCGGAACCATCGCTCTTCCGTAGAAAATTTGGCGGGATTCAAAATCAGACCGTAGGTCGCCTTAAGCACACGTGAGGCGTTGTCCGCCCGTTCGAAATAGCGGCTCATCCAGTACAGACTGTCGGCGACGCGAGAAAGCATAATGCTACACCCAAGTCGTGTGACTTCAATTCTGCAAGACCCACGTGTCTTTCGACCCTCCACCTTGAGACGAATTCACGACAAGCGAACCCTTTCGCAACGCCACGCGAGTCAGACCACCCGGCACAATGGTGATTTTGTCCCCATAAAGAATATAAGGGCGGAGATCGACATGACGGGGCTCGATTATGCCATCTACAAAACAGGGCGCTGTGGAGAGATTGATCGTGGGTTGCGCAATATAGTTTCGAGGTTGAGAATAAATCTTCTGCCGAAACTCGGAGCGCTCTTGTTCAGTGCTGTGGGGTCCGATCAGCATTCCGTAGCCCCCTGACTCGCCCACTGCTTTCACCACATACTCATCCAGCCTCTGGCAGACGTGATCACGTTGTCCCGGATCGGACATCAAAAAAGTTTCAATGCCTTCCAGAATGGGATCCTGATCGAGATAGTAGCGTATGATTTTTGGCACGAAGGCATAGATCGCTTTGTCGTCAGCAACACCCGTTCCGAGCGCATTCGCAAAGGCCACGTTTCCGGCGCGATAGGCGTTAAAAAGCCCCACGGCACCCAGCGCCGAACTACTTTCGAAAACCAGGGGATCAAGATAATCGTCGTCAATACGACGATAGATCACGTCCACGCGCTGCAGTCCAAAGGTGGTGCGCATGTACACGATATTGTCGTGCACTACCAGATCGCGCCCCTCGACGAGTTCGATACCCATCTGCCGAGCCAGGTATGTATGCTCAAAGTAAGCGGAGTTGTAGGAGCCGGGCGTCAGTAAAATCACGGTCGGCTCGGAACGGCCCTCGGGAGCGAAAGACCGCAGCGTCGAGAGAAGAACCTGACTGTACTGTTCAATTGGCCGCACACGACATCTTTGAAACAGTCCAGGGAATATCTGCTTCATCACTCTGCGGCTAGTGAGCATGTAAGAAACCCCGCTGGGGACGCGTAGATTGTCCTCGAGGACCACAAAGTTTCCGTCGGGTTTTCTGATCAAGTCGGTCCCGACGACGGTGATATACACGTCATTGGGAACTTTGATATTGCGCATTTCCCGGCGGTAGTGTTTGCAGGTGTAGACGATGCTGCCGGGTACGACACCGTCCTCAATGATTTTGCCATCGTGGTAGACATCTCTTAAGAAGAGGTTCAATGCCGTAATTCGTTGTGTCAGTCCGCGCTCAATCCGTTCCCATTCCGCCGCCGTGATGATCCTGGGCAACAGATCGTGCGGAAAAATTCGTTCCGTCCCCTTATCGTTCCCGTAGACCGTGAAAGTGATGCCCTGGTTGAAGAAGGATTGGTCAGCCTCATTTTTGCTGCGCCGTAACTCGTCCGGCCCCAGATTCAGAAGTAAGTTATGCAGGGGACGATATTGTTTTCGGGGATGGTCAGGTGCGCTGAACATCTCGTCGTACGCGCCGTTGAATTCATACCGGTGAAGGGCTTTTGCACCGCTGAGATCGGTCGGATCCGTTTCGGTAATCATGATTGCGGGCCCCGTTTTCCCCGGCAGAATAGCGCATCGGCGGCGAATTGGGGATGAGGAAAACCGATTCGCGTCATTGAAGAAACGGTTCGGAACAATCCTGAGATGCTATGCCCTCGATGGCGCGACTTCTCTCATGCCTTGCGGAGGGTTTTCGCTGCCTGAAGACTGGAATTCAATGTCAGGTAACTGCTCCACTGCCCGCCGGAGCGATTGCTCCCAACTGGAATGGATCAAGTTTAAATCCCTGTCCCCGGCTGATACTCGACGGTAGCGGGTAATTTCCAGGCTATCTTTCTTGTACAGCAACAGATCGAACGGAGGTCCTACGGTCACGTTCGAGCGCATGGTCGCATCGAGTGAGAGCAGCGCATATTTGGCCGCAACCTCGAGTGTCGTGGTGGATTGAATGCCGCGATCGAGGATCGGTCGACCGTATTTGCACTCCCCCAGTTGCAAATATAGGGAGTCTTCTGTAGCCGCCAGAGGATTTCCTTGGGGATAAATCAAGTACAGGTTAGGCTCCTGTCCCCGAACCTGTCCGCCCAGCAGCAAGTGCACGTTGAAGCTGAAGGAATCACGCTCCAACGAAGCACGGTCAATATCGGAGATCCTACGCACACAATCTCCAACTATGCGGGCAGCATCATAAAGCGAGCTGGCTTGGGCGAGTCCGCGGCCGGAGTCAAAATCATCCCCCAGCAGAGTGATAACCGATTGGCTGATGGAGAGGCCGCCGCTCGTCAAAATTACAAACACTCGCTCTCCCGGCTGAACGAAGCGATACATCTTGCGACAGACGTTGACCTGATCAAACCCTGCATTGGTCCTCGAATCCGAAGCCAACACCAGACCTTCCTGCGTCGCAATTCCCAAACAGTATGTCAATTTGCCCTCTGACGTGAAGCTAACGCATCATACACCGATTGCATACATCGAATTCGTGATCCAGAGCAGCAAGAAAAAATGTGCAAGATCATCCCGATTAGCATGATAGTTTTGGCATCTCATCCGCGCCAACACCCAGTTCGCACAAGGAAAACTGCAAATTTATGATGATCCGTCTTGGCTACGATATTCAATTCGAAACAGTGGGTGAAGTGCCGATCGTGACCCTGCTCAACGTGCACCCATCGCGAACGAAAGATTTACGGGAGCCCGACGAATTGAGTACCGACCCGCTGGTGAGTATAGAGAGCTTTCAGGACAGCTTTGGCAATAATGCGTGCCGCCTCCTAGCTCCCCCGGGTAAGATTCGATTCCAGAATTCAACCCTTATTGAAGACTCCGGCCTGCCTGACCTGGAAGGCCCCGACGCGGCCGAGATTCCGGTCCATCAGCTGCCGTTGGATGTCCTGCCCTACCTAATGAACAGCCGCTACTGTGAAGTGGATCTCTTATCTAACACGGCTGCGGAGCTTTTTTGGAACGCACCGAGAGGATGGAACCGGGTTCAGGCAGTCTGCGACTGGGTGCACAGTAAAGTCACTTTCGGATACGAATTTTCCAGTCCGATTCGTACGGCACTGGGAGTTTACACCGAGCGAGTCGGGGTCTGCAGAGACTTTCAGCATCTGGCTATTGCATTCTGTCGAGCTCTCAACATTCCCGCTCGCTATGCAACAGGATACCTGGGTGACATCGGGGTAATCGTGGCGCCGAGTCCAATGGACTTCAGCGCGTGGTTTGAAGTTTACTTGGGGAATCGCTGGTGGACATTCGACGCTAGGCACAATGCCCGGCGCATCGGACGGGTATTAATGGCAACCGGTCGCGACGCAACCGATTGTGCGATTACAACCGCCTTCGGTAGAGCACGGTTGATTCACTTTCAGGTAGCCACAGATGAAGTGCCGAATTCCTGATCTATAGGCAGCCTTCACGCAGCGGGAGGTACCGTTCCGTGCGCGGCAAACTGCAACGCAATCGAGAGCGCATGGCGGTTCGCGGTTTGAATGACCACCACCACAATCGAGATCTGAAGAATCTCTTCAAAAGTGCTGCCATCTCTGCCAGCACACGTCCTGGCCCCCTGCGACTTTTAGTGGCTCGTGGGGAGAAAGGGATGCGGCCAAAGATGGGCCGCCTCACTGCCTGAACGATGCCTTCAAGACCCGTCACCCCAAGAAGAGAGATTGCCGCCCTCAACAAACTACGACGATTGAGAAACGCCGACCTCCCGCTCCATGGGCCTAGCAAACCTTTCATGGCTCGCAGAGCTCAGAGGGAGAGGAAAGACCAAATGTTGACTCAAACAGTTCTATGGCCAAAAGATAAAAGATTCATCTGACGATCTGAGATCGCGGGGCTGGTTTTGACGATCGATCCGCGATGAATAAAAGGGGGTTGGGTCTCATAAGCATGCGCGAGCGCGTTCGGCTGGTGAGTGGAACGATTATGATGGAATCGAACCCGACGGCTGGAACGACCATTCCATGTCCGAGTGCCTTTTGAGCCCGAGCGAGGTACGCTAGAGGCGGCGGGGTAAAGAGTTGTGCACAGTGCCGTAGAGACTGGACCTAACTCATGAGAGTAGGTTGAACTGATACGCCACAATGGGTCACGCCGTGTTGCTGATCCGCGTGATGGTCGTCGAGGATTTCATGCCCTTCTGCTCTAAAATCCCAACTGAGATTTGAGTGCCGGAGTTTGGAGGCGGCGATAACCTCGCTAGAGAGCTCGTCGAGAATTTGAGCGTTGTGCATCAGACTCCTTATTCCTCTTTTTGCCTCAGTCTAGCGCGCGTACCATGTGGCGCAAGCCGTCGTGGAATTCTTCCGCCAACCGTTCGTCGCCTGTCGCTATCTTAAGCGTGCCCCGGAGGGAGACCGATGCCAACGCTGCGGGAAGCCCGCAACATGCAGGAAGAGCAGGTGGAACGTCTGAGAAGCTTCAAAGGGAGAAACCCCTGGCTTCGGCCGATTGCCGGCAATCGATCGAACAAGAGATTGAGGTCGTGTCCAAACGCATCAGGGATCTCGATACCGAAATCCAGACTTTGATGAACCAAGCGCAGCTCAAGCGCTAAATGTGCCCGCTATAATTGAGGTGCGCCAACCGAATAATTTGGGTCGGAGCATATCTGATTGCGCTTCGTCGCAACCTGACTGCGGAAGGCAACATCAAACCCACGCAACCGGGCATCCTGCGGCGGAGGCATCAAACGTGAAGAGATACACAAAAGCGGTCGTTGGTGGCATAGGCCTGGGAACAATCCTGTACTACAGCTGGCGCCGGTATCACGGGCTCAGAATACGCAATTTTCACGTTAGGAACGAAGACCTCAATTATTCGAATCGGTCGGCCCAAGAACTTGTTTCCCAGCACCTGATTGATTTGAACGCGGCTGCTCGAGAGCAAATTGCCGAACTCGGAGTGTCGCGCGAGTCGTTGGAACGATTGCTGGAAAATCGTCCCTATCGCAATAAGCTCGAACTCATATCGCGGATGGTCCTCTCCCAAGACGAATACTCTGCGATTAAAGACAGAGTGTCGGTTGCCGAAGCTCGTGAGCCGGTGAAGCTCGCATAAGACTTCCCGAAGAATCATGCCCTAGCTATAGCGGTAGTGGCTTTTACCGAGCTACCGCACAACGATAATCGACATCGCCCGCTGGATTTCGCCCGAAGCGTAAGGAGAGGTGTCTGCGGGCGGCGGGACTATCGAGCCTGCCGACTTCGTACCAGTGGAAGATCAGCTTTACGCTACTAGGACGGTCCCCGGCCCTATTCCCGCCACCCCCGCCATAACCTCAGCAGCTATAACCGGATATTTTCTACCGTCCCGAAAACGGGGGACTGCCGAGCATCCGCAAGAACGTGGAAGAAGAAGGAATCATGCGTGGAAAATGTGGTCGAAGCACAGCGTGAGCAGACCATTCAGTGCGCGGCCCCAAGCATGTTGTGAAAAAAGGGAAAACGCCGGTGCTCACGGCGGATGAAGCCCGTATCCTGCTGGACAGCATCGATACGAGCACGGTGATGGGGCTGCGCGACCGGGCGCTCATCGCGCTCTGGCATATACATTCGCGCGCATCGGGGCGGCGGTTGCAATGAAAGTCGAGGATTACTTCGTGCAGGGAAGGCGCAGCTGGGTGCGGCTCTATGAGAAGGGCGGCAAGCAGCATGAAGTTCCGGCTCACCACAACCTCGACGACTATATGGGAGCATGTATTAAGGTTGCGGGCCTGCAGGAGGATCTGAAGGGCTTGCTGTTCCGCACGATTGCAGGGAAGACTGGGCGGCTTACTCCCCTCCCCTTGAGTCAGGCGGACGCTTACCGAATGATTCGCAGGCGTGCGAGAGCCACAGGAATTAAGACCAAGATTGGGAACCATACATTTCGGGCGACCGGCATTACGGCGTATCTCAAGAATGGCGGAAAGCTAGAGATCGCACAGCAGATCGCGGCGCATGAATCATCCCGCACGACGGGCCTCTACTACCGTCGCGACGACGTAAACCTCGATGAGGTGGAGAAGATTGGGATTTAGGCGTATGGAGGAACGATTCTCGCCAAGGAATCATGATTTACGGCCGAAAGAGCCTCGTCCCTTTCCTGTACCCTCCGTGGCGGCACCGGCGCGCACGAGACGACGACAAATTCTAAGAACATCCCAAGGAATTGCATCTAATGCTTCGGCAACGTCATAAAAGGAGATCAGTGCATCTTTGGGCAAGCGGTCCAAAACAGCCTCGCGCGTCGGCAGGCTTTCGTCTGCCAGCTCGGAGTCCTCAAGTTCGTCATCATTGGTTCCAAACAGCCAGATTTGGTTGCGCCAGATGATGAAATGACTCTCGCAGCCGCTCTCCCGCCAAACGGACGGGTAGAGCGTCACTGCTTCGTTCCGGCCTTTGTACATACGCCATGCAGGTCCTGCTCGTTGATCGAGATTAATTGGGAGTTGTTCGCCACAACCGCACGGGCACACCAGCAGCAGAAGCCGAGGAACGCCTCGTGTAACGAGAACAGCGTCGCCGCGGACTTAAGGCGGCTCGCCGCATCCGTCCGGCTTGAGACCTCACCATGATATTTAAGCTTCTTTTCGCTCTTCATGATTGCTTCCCTGAGTTCGACACCTGTGGAGGAGCCACAACCGCTGCGATTGGTAGTGCCGGGGCCGGGACTACGATGACAGCCGGAGCGCCGAAGGCATTTACCAATATTTTTTCGGCCATAACATATGCGGCTGATCTGCGGGAAGCCTCCGGCTCGGTTACACCAAGATCCTTGCTGGCTTTAATAAGAAGCGCGACTGCAAGCGCCGTCGCGTATTGGTTGTCACCGCACTCCCACTGCCGTGCATATCTACGAATTTGATGCACGCAGGCGTAGAACCAAAAGGACGTGTTTTTGGGGTTGGCGGAGCCCATAACCGTCACTGTGTAGGTACCGGCTGGGGTTCCATAGTTGGCGGTTGTGGAGGTTTTCGGGGATCCTCCGCATTTCTCGGGAAGAAAGAACAACACGTGCCGGCTAAATCGAATGTCACGGCAGCGACTCGCCCAGGGGTCGAGTCTCGCTGGAGCGAGCATGTCGTCGAGTCCTGATCGTCGCCGATTTTCTTTGACTCAGATCGCTGATGCCGGGATTGTCGGTCACTTGCAAGCTCGCCGTCTTCTATTCGGCGCAGTCCTGACATTCAACGCTTCTGGACAGTTCTCACAGCGTTAACGACTTGACGAAACATTCGGAGACTTTGAAAGCGATGCCCTTGTTTGAGCCAAGGCGCATCGGCAGGAACGTAGGCTCCGCAGTCTCGTACAGATCGGAATACGAAGAATTGCTCAAACTGCGTATTGTCCCGATTCATCAATACCACAAGAGCGGTCCAACGGCTTTCTCCCCGCACTGCCCGAAGTTGCCAAGCACGGCGAGTCCGAACATGTTCCACTTGCAGACACACCCTAACGGAGACTTTCGCGCCATTTTTGAGACGCAGCCATGCACGAGTACGTCCGCCCTTGCTACAAACGGTTATATCGGCGGGGAACATTTGTTGTAGCTCCCGCATGAGATCTAATCGAAGGGCTTGGATTCTTCGACGTGTGGTTACCAGCTTGGCCACTGGGACGTCGTAGCCAATCAACTGATAAGCTCGCAACAGGGAACCAAATCGGTAGCGAAAAGAGGCTGGAGAAGTGGCGCCAGGAGTTCCGCGTATGACGGTGGAGGTCAGTCGCCCATTCAACTCTAGAATCGCTCGGAGTTCATCGAGAAGCTGGTCATCGGATTTGTTGATCGTGAAGTTTGCGAGACGCCGCTCCACCGAAGAGAACGTCTCGTCGTCAACGATCTTCGCGCTAGGGTGTGGCACTCGCAACCATTGTGACGCGGGTATGCTCAGTTGCTTTATGTGCAGCTTTCTCGATGTTTTGGCATAGGTTAACCAACCGTTGTACTTGGGATGAGTTAAGATTCGACGAACCGCGTGAACGTCCCAGCATGTGTTGCCGTGATACGGAATGTTCCGGGACTTTAGTTCTCGCACGATCCGGCTGAAGCCGTACTTTTCTTCGAGAAACATGCGATAGATTTCCAGTACAGATTCAACCTCGGCCGGAGGGCCGGGAACCAAGATCACTCGATCGGTCAATATTCCCTTGCGCTCGCCGGGTGCCAGCAGTTGCTTTGGAGTTCCATCCCGCGAAACGAGCATTCTCCTGAGGCCATAGCCAGGACAACCTCCCGACCCACGAAAGCCCCTCTGATAGATATTCCATTGTCCGGCGAAGGTTTTCACCCCCAATTCACGGCTATACTCGCCCGCCATCGATCGCTTCAGCGCTTTCAGCAGCATGTTTGGCAAAGTGCCATCATTAACAAATGATTCGGCACAATAGTGAACAGGAATTCCCGCGGATTTGCAGAGGAATTCGTAGTGAGCGGCCTCGTCGGTATCTTGGAAACGTCCCCACCGGCTAACGTCATAAACGAGGATGGCTTTGTAACCCGGATTGCCACTCACCACGTCTTGCAGGAGTTGACGCAGACCGTCCCGCCGCTTGAGGACGAGTCCGCTCCTGGCCGCGTCTGCATAGGTGCGGACAACCGACAAACCCTTGGCGGCGGCGTAGGCTTGAATTGCAAGGCGTTGGTTATCGAGCGAATACTGCTGGTGTTCAGTAGACATACGGACGTACTGCGCAGCACAAACTAGCGGTATGGTGGACATTGATGTCCCTCCTGTTGAGGAACATCGGCTGATAAATTGGCAACTTTAGGAAAATTCCAGATAAATATCCAGCGGCATACTCCTACATCCCTTCCGGCGTGGCTGCAGGCGACGCTATCCCAGTGAGCACTGTATTAAGAGCTACCAAAAACGACCCCAAATCGTCGAGAAGTACTCCTCGGCTGAGCCATGGCCCATCTTTGCGTAAGTAGAATTCTTTTGCTCGATCCATGTCGGCAAAGAGATGAAAATCCAGGAATGAAAGATTGCTCTCATCCAAGCGGGCCAACAGGGTCACAAATTTGCATTCTTGCGGCGCCGGTTGCACGCGCCACCGAATTGTGCCTTTCTTCCGAGTCCTCACAGACGGAACAAGTAGAACTGACACGAGGGGGCCGTTCCGAACTCGCAGCATAGTCCTGAACCGCCCGCCCTTGCGGGTCACTGATAGGTCAGAGGAAAACATTGCTTCGACACTCCGCACAAGCTGATCGCGCATCGCTACTGTCCTGCAGCGTCCATCTATGGGGCTAAACTGTTCGGGACTTCCATATCCGATTAATTCGTAAGCCTTTCGGATGCTTCCGAAGCGTTTCGCGTAGGCCGAAACAGAGGCCACATCCGCCGAGTTCTCGATTACGCTGATTGACAGCCTTCCTTCGCGGGCTAGCAAAGTCTTCAAGTCTTGCAGCAATTGCTCATTCGATTTATGGACGGTCATATCTCTAAAGACCTGCTGAGCACTTTCAAACGTTGCAGGATCAACGATTGGCTCGAATGCCGCCGGAGTTACCACCCAATCTGCCTCGGGGAGTCTGATTTTGGGCGTGTAGAGTCGGCTGGATGTTCGACCGTAAACGTTGCTGCCGCAGTACTTGGGACGGTTCAAAATGCTAAATATCGCGTAGTGGTCCCATTTTCCTGATCTGCCCGGATACGGAACGTTTCGGCAGGAAAGTGCGTTAGCAATGGCTTGCAGGGACCATTGACGGGAAATGAACATTCGATAAATATCCCGAACAATCTGCACTTCATGAGAAGGTCCGGGAACTAGAATCACTCTGTCCGTGGCGATACTCTTCCGCTCGCCATTCGTTAGCTCCTGTTTTGCCTGCCGACTTGGAGAAATCAGCAATCGTCGCAGACCGTAGCCGGCCCTGCCGCCTTGCTTGAACCCGAGACTGGCCAATCGCCTTTGACCCGCACGAACCTTCACACCTAATTCCCGGCTGTACTCGCCCGCCATCGTTCGCTTCAGCGATTTCATGATTGCGTTTGGCAACGAGTCGTCATTGGCGAATGTCTCGGCGCAATAATGAACGCGAACGCCCGCGGATTTGCAAAGGAACTCGTAGTGGGCGGCTTCGTCGGTATCCTGGAAGCGTCCCCACCGGCTAACGTCATAAACGAGGATGGCTTTGTATGTCGTACTACCTGAAACCACATCTTGCAGCAGCTGCCTCAGCCCTAATCGACGTTTTAGTACGACTGCGGTTCGAGCAGAGTCGTGATATGTCCGGACGACACTAAATCCGTGCGCGTTCGCGTATTCATCTATAGCGGCTGACTGATTTTCTAGCGAGTACTGCTGATGCTCCGTGGACATGCGAACATATTGTGCTGCCGGAACGAGCACATCGTTAGTCATGAAGTCTCCCTCTCAGACAAATCGGCTGGAGCGAAAACAAATTTTAGTTTGCTGTCTTCGACCCGCTCCTTCCGAAGCCTTAAGACCGTGGCGTAGAAATCCGCCAAGCGATTGAGTTTCACTGTCGAGCCTTCCAGGGGATCATTTCGCCGCAAGCGATGGGACTTCCACAGATCCATTTTGGGAAATAGGTAATAATCCAGCGCACCATCGTGCTTTTGGTTCATAGTGCAAACTAGAGCGATGTAATCGCGTTCGGCAGGGGGAGGATAAACTTCCCAGTAGCGGGGCACTCCCTTTTTGGACCCGGTCCTGCAAAGTAGAACTGAAACCAGAAAAGTATTGTCGACGAGCAGCATGGAACGAGTTCTAATACCAAGCTGTGTGACGGCGATATGTTCTGGGAACAGCACTCTCAGTTCCTCTATAAGCTCTCCCCTGAAGCGCGTGGAACGCCTTCCCTGTTCACTTGTGAAAACGTACTGGGCATCCAGGCGGTAGCCGACTTTTTCGTAAAGCTGTCGGTATGTGCCGAAATGATAGTGAATAGTGTTCGTTGATGGCATTCCTCTTGCCCTCAGGATGAGCCGCTCACTGAGCCGACCTTTGGTCTTGAGCAAGCGTCGAATTTTGCTCAAGATTCGTTCATTCGGCCATAACCGCATAGCAGGAAGGCCAGCCTGTGCGCGTTCAAATGTTTCCTCGTCCACAATCGGAGTGAACGCCCCTGGCTTCCTAATCCAGAGCAGAGGATCGACGCGTTTTGGCTCTGCGTGAAGGCGCTGCGAAAGCCGATTCCAGGTGTTGCATCCCATGTACTTCGGATTCCTCACGATTTTGTAGATGCCTTCGTGGTTCCACGGTTTTCCATCGTGCGTTATTCCTGCTTGATTCAATTTACGAGCTATGGCAGTCGGTCCATTTCCATCCGCCGCCAGAGAAAATATCGCTCGGATGGTCTTCAGTTCCTTTCGAGGACCGGGAATTAGAATGACCCGGTCGGTCGTCAAGCTCTTTTGTTCGCCATGCTTCATCACCTGCTTGGGTCTACCTTCTGCCGAGACCATAAGCCGACGATAGCCGTATCCTGGAGGTCCCCCGACCCAAAACCCCAACTGAACTATTCGGGTTTTACCCCGAAACACTTTGTCGCCCAGCTCTCGGCTGAATTCAGCGGCCATACTCCTCTTTAACGCTTTCAGGAGAGCACTTGATGCCGTGCCATCGTTTGCAAACTGTTCAGCGCAGTAGTGAAGCGCTATGCCAGTACTAGAGCAAATAAACTCGTAATGTGCGGCTTCATCATTGTTCGGAAATCGACCCCACCGACTCACGTCGTAGACGAGGACGGCCTTGTAACTCGCTTCACCGCTCACAACGTCTCTCAGCAATTCTTGTAAAGCCGTTCGATGCTTCGCTACAACGCCACTCTTTCCAAGATCCGCGTACGTTTTCACTATCGTGAAGCCATGCCTTGACGCGTATTCTTGAATTGCCAGTTTCTGGTTATCAACCGAATACTGTTGGGCTTCATCTGACATACGAACGTATTGCGCCACGGGAACGAGAGGTTTAACAGTCATGGCGAAACTCCTCGATATTCTGCGCTTCTGCCGAAATGTCGGCACTAAGCCGACATATCGTCAGCTTCCTGTAAGTTGATTAATCCTAAGTCTTTTGAGAGCAGCAGCGTGGCATTTGGCTGCATGGTTGCTACCGGTCTCCAACATGGACGAAGATTCATCGCTGACTCTCGCGGTTCTTGTGGCGGAGTTAATAGCAATCGAGCGATGGGACGAACATTATTGGCGCAGTGGTTCTCCCGATCTGACCGAAATTATTGCCTATGTGAACCGCAAAGAGAGACGCGGCGAGATCATACGATTGTTGGCAGACATAACTCGAAAAATGGAAAGAAGTAGGACGGCGCATCCATGACCTGCCGGTTTCTATAGCCACTGAGCGACGCCGCCATGATGGGAACATGTACCGCGGCGGCTCCGACTGAAACTGTAGCTTCCGTCGCGACATTGGGCTGTGGCCCCTTGTGGAGCGGTTGAACAATTTTCGGGGCGCTTTACTGTTTCGCCTTTTACTGTTGACGTAGGAGCCATCATCCGAACACTTTGCTTGAGACTTCTGTTCTTGTCGTTGCTGTGAGGTCGGTGCTGGTTGAGGAGTCTGCTGAAATCTGCGCCACCTACCGCCTCCGGTTCCCACTAGTTCGATCATCATTCGAAATCCGTAATCACACGGGCACTCGGGGTAGAAGCTGCAGGTCGATCCGGTCTTCGGTCTTGATGGGCACAAAACGCATGTTCTCCCGTTCCACCGCTGCTGCAACATTCACAATCGTTACTTTTCCGACAATCAAGCTCTTTTCAGTAAGCGGGTAATCCCGACTAAAATCACCGCGCCAATGAATGCCACAATGATTGAGCCGATCATACTGCCGCCCGCTGAGATTCCCAGCTTCCCGAAAATCCAGCCGCCCAGAAGCCCGCCAACCAGTCCAAGAACGATGTCCGCGACCGTGCCGTAGCCGCCACCCTTCATTACTTGTCCAGCAAGCCAACCTGCGATCAGTCCGACCACAATCCATGCGAGAAATCCCATAACGATTCTCCTTGGGCCACCCTAAGCGCGGCGGACCGAAATGTACACCTAAACCTGTCAATGCTCAATGGGGGCATCGAATCTCGGGTAAGTGTCCAAGAGGGCATTGATGCAAGTATTCCATCTCCCGCGCCAAGTTTTCCAATTCGCTGAGGCTCAAATATTGAACTGAGCGCCTTATCGGCTTGACCTGAGCTCCGATCCTGCATGGAGCTCGCAAGCGCAAGAGATGGAAAATCGCGGTTATTGGCCAAGGTCTACCACGGCTTCTTCTCTACGAAAATAGGTGGCGTAACATCGGACCAGACCTTCGTCGAAGCTTGCTCTGCCATAGTCGGGAAGCATTTTGGGCAAAAGTAGTCAGACGGTGTTCAATCGCCACGCATAGGCTTCAGGCAGCCGAATTGGATGCCGCAAATCACTTAAAATCAGTACTCGGGTTTTCAGTTACGAACGTGGACTTAGATTGCTGACCGTGCTCGGTTAAGTCCTTCGTTTGTCACTTGCAAGCGGTTTCGAACCCCACTCTCTCCGCCAATTTATCATCTAACTTATTTATTTTCAATAAGTTACGTAAAACACTATAAGGCTCAAAAGCAGATGCATAGAGGGAAAAGGCGATTAAGATTCATTGCTTCACTCTAGCTCGGTTCCTCCCTCAATTCCATGACATGGCCCAGAATTCGGATTGGTTGGAGCCTTCGGCAATCAATTGTTCCCATGGAAGAGTTCTGGGTAGTTTGCAACCATCCGGGCATTCAAGATCAAAATGATCAAATCATCGAAGCCAAGGGCCGTGCCCTGCGTGGCTGTCACTGGAAAGGTCGGGGCTTCCATCACATCGCTTCCGCGGATTGAGTCCGTAGGATTCTGACGACTCAAATTGCAAAGGCCAAATCGCAACAGAACGAAATTCCCGGTTTCGGCTTGCTACCTTCAGGAGGTTGAGCTTTGGGCGGAGCGCCGAAGAAAGTCCCGCCTGCCAACAGCGCATCAATGGCTTGTACGAGATCGCGAGCCGCTTGCGATTTTAGGACGTATCCTTGAGCCCCGGCTTTGCGAACTTCTGTCTCGAGTCTTTCCGATTGATGCGTCGTGAAAATCAAATGCGGAGTCTGCAGTCTCAGTTTTCGCATCCGAGAGGATGCTTCGAGTCCGCTCATCCGAGGCATCGTGATGTCGAGGATAACGAGGTCTGGCTTTAATTCTCGGACTTGCTGGATCGCTTGTTCTCCATCTGTGGCTTCCCCGCAAATCTCCCAATCCGGTCGGGACTTTGCGAGAAGAGATCTGAGCCCTTCTCGGAGGACTTCATGGTCGTCAACAATTAGAATTCGTGCGCTCATAGAACACCTGGGGATATTCAATCTGGACGCCGACTCTAATTGCAATCAGGGAGAATCTGTAGCGAGGGCTCCGTGAAAGGGACGGTTGCGTGCACCACAGTTCCACTCTCACCAGAAGAGACGTCTAAGGTCCCCCCGATTTGGCGCAGCCGTTCACTCATACCCCGCAAGCCGACTCCGAGCGATCCCATCCAGTCCTGGGCGGCCTGTCCTAGCATCGCGTTCGGAAGCCCTTTTCCGTGGTCTACCACTTCCAGAGCTACTCCACCATCTGCGTGAGAGATGTGGATATCCGCGCTATTGCTTCCCGAATGCCTCTGGACGTTGGTCAAGCTTTCCTGTAGGACTCGAAACAGTACCAATTCGGCATCTCGGGACAAACGCCCAAGGTCTTCGGGGACCTGGAAGCTAGTCTTGATCCCACTTCTCTTCGAAAACCCTTCCAGGTACCAGGGAATCGCGGACGCAAGCCCCATCTCTTCGAGCATCGGCGGATACAAGAGGTAGGAGATTGTCCGAACTTCCTTGACACACTCTTCCACCAGATTTGCGCACTCTGCATTTTCCTCCGCTGTGGCCGGAGAAGAACCCATCGAGTCCAGCTTCATCTTTAGGACCGAGAGGTATTGGCCTAAGCTGTCGTGAATCTCTCGCCCGATTCGGCGACGTTCTTCATCTTGCGTCCTGAGCAAATGGAGCGACAGGTCCCGGAGCGATCTTTCAGATTCCTGCAATTTCAGTCGCGATTCTGCTAGCGACCTTTCCGCCAGCATCCGCTCGGTGAAATCCCGGGTGACTTTCGTGAATCCCAGTAAGTCTCCGCTGTTGTCTCTTACCGGGGTGATGATTACATTGCCCCAGAATCTCGATCCATCCTTTCGGATGCGCCAACCTTCGTCCTCAAATCGTCCTTCCTTCGTAGCAACTTTTAATTCCCACGCAGGCTTGCCCGCGCGCACATCTTCTTCGGGATAGAAGCGGGAGAAATGCTGGCCGATAATCTCTGATGCCTTGTAGCCTTTGATGCGTTCGGCCCCGGTGTTCCAAGTGGCGACGCAGCCTTCGGGGTCCAACATGAAAATCGCGTAGTCCTGTACAGCCTCCACAAACAAACGAGACCGCTCTTCACTTCTACGGAGAGCCAGTTCGATACGCCGACGCTCTGTGAGATCGCGGGTCACCTTTCCAAAGCCGATCAGTTTGCCATTTGAATCTCTGATTGCGGTGATGGTGACGCTAGCCCAGAACTTCGAGCCGTCCTTGCGCACTCGCCATCCTTCATCCTCGACCCAGCCCTCTTTTGCAGCCGAGTCTAGGAGTCTCTGAGGCCTCCCTGCTTGAACATCTTCCTCCGGATAGAAGACGGAAAAATGTCGCCCAATAATTTCCGACGCCCGGTATCCTTTGGCGCGTTCAGCTCCCCAATTCCATGTAGAAATCCGACCCTCGGTATCCAGCATGAAAATCGCATAGTCCTGAAGACTTTCTATGAACAATCGGAAGGGTTCCTGTCTGTCATGCCACTCGATGTCCGTGGGAGGAGCGAGGTTCTCTGTCGAAGTCTCATATTGAGGACGATGCTCGTCTCGACCCAAAATTGCATCGGACGATTCGTCCCGAACGACACCCGTATGTTCTGCGCAGATTTTCAAAAGAGATTCTGCCATGTCCTGGCGGGAAAATCCCTGTATGGGATATGCGCAACGGAGAGAAAAGGAGTAGATCTTCGCCAATTCATTCCACAGTTTTTCAAGCTCAAGCGCAGCCTCGGATTGTCCTTCGGCCCATAACAGAGCCACCATCTCTCCAAAAGCGACAACACGATGTTTTTCATGCCGAGAAGCAGAAGCCGCACGCGCGATGATTTCACCCATAGTCCGGGAAAACCGCCCACGATCAGGTCGCCTGTCAACCATAAACTTTGTTAGAACCTCGCTAGCATGCAAGGCGACGTATCTCCCCTCTGCTTCAGCCTTGGAAAGATCAATACCTCGGCGTTTCAATTTATGAGCAAGACCGTCAATATGACCAGCTGTGGCAAGGACGATTGCCGAGCTGCCTTCAGCCAGGGCAGTGCCGATATGACTATTTAGCTCGTGCAGCAGCACACCATCATCACCATAGAACTGCACCGTATGAAGATGGTCGCGTGGTCTCGAATTCGAACTATCCGCCGTGCTCAAGTCTTTTCTCCGAAGATGATTCAGAAAGACCTTACTGTTTAATTTTACTAGCCCTGGCAAAATGAATAGAAAATTTCAGTGTCGAGAATGCGGCAATCGGCCTCGGTCTCATATACAGAGAACACTGTACTTCGCTGCGAACCGATCTGGTTAGAGAGAGCGCCTTCCTGGGAAGGAGTAGCGAGTTTGACCATAACACCCCGGTCTGGACGAAGCGCCGAACGCTCGTGCCTATGGCGATCTTCTCATTCGCCTCTATATAGGTCTGGAAGATCCTACGATCTTATCGCCGACATCAAGCAGGCTTTCCGCATCTACAGGGATACAATCTGTATATGGGACGATCCGGGATCGCCGACCTTCCGCTGCATGGCGGCAGTGTTCCCGGATGGCTAGCGGACCGGATGACTCTGCTGGGCACGGCAATCGCCGAGAACATTGTTCATCATTACGGCGTTTCAGCGCTCCTGTCCCGTCTCGCCGATCCATTCTGGTTTCAGGCGCTCGGCTCGGTCATGGGAATGGACTGGCATTCGTCGGGCATCACAACCTCCGTTTTGGGAGCACTCAAGAGAGGGTTGAATCCTCGGACTCGCGAGCTGGGAATTTATGTTTGCGGAGGTCGAGGCCGCCACTCACGCCAGACGCCAGCTGAGCTATTGCGATACGCAGACGGCATCGGTTTGAACGGGGATTCGTTGGTGCGCTCCAGTCGTCTAGCGGCGCGCGTCGACAACAACGCAATCGCCGACGGCTTCCAACTGTATCTTCATGGATTCGTTGTTGCCGCAAGTGGGGAATGGACGATTGTTCAACAAGGAATGAATGGCGCCAGCGGAATGGCACGCCGATACCATTGGCATTCGACAACCGTGAAAGACTTTGTCCAGGAGCCGCATACGGGCATTGTGGGCGAGCATCAGGGCACAATTATGAATCTGGTCGCGGCTGCCGCAGCGCCGGCCCACCTATCTCTATTGAAGGTCGTCCAAACCCGCCCGGAAGCCACCTTAACTGAGATTCGGAAATTGACAATGCCGATACATCATGATGTTCGAGCATCGAATGTGGATCTCAAACGCTTGGGCGCAGTCCTGGCCGTAGCGTACCAACGCGAGTTTCATGATTTCGCATCGTTGCTGCTGTTAGAGAAGCTTGGTCCTAGAACTCTTCAATCGCTGGCCCTGGTCGCCGAGGTAGTCCACGGAACACCAACGCGCTTTTCTGACCCGGCACGTTTTTCTTTTGCTCTCGGCGGCAAAGACGGTCACCCATTTCCCGTTCCTCTCAAAACCTACGATGAAACGATATATTTGCTGAGACGCTCGTTGGAGGCAGCCAAGGTCGGAAATACAGACAGGACGGATGGACTTCGACGGCTTGATCGGTTCGTGCAGGCGGTAGGACGGTCGAAGGCTCCCGACGCCAATTTTGCCGAAACGATCGCTCGCGAACGTCAGATCTCCAGTTCGTTGGACTGCATGACCGCTGGCCCTCGACCAGCAAGGTCAAAGCCTACGGTTCAACAATTATCGCTTTTCTAGATTTTTGTATTGGACGCCATCGTCGCAATTCTCATCCAAAGATTGGGCAGCTTTCAGCGCGATATTTCTCGCAAGTCTGCCCTTGCCAATGCGACATCAGCTTAATCGAAAGGATTTATTATGAAACTGTTTTCAGCACACATTGAAGATTTGCGAACGCTCTATGTTAGCAGTCTGAAGAAGACTCTGGACATGGAGCAGAAAATCACGAAAGCCCTACCCGACCTCATCGAAAACTCAAGCGATCCGGAGTTGGCGCAGGCTTTCCGCAACCACCTGGAAGAGACAAAGGGTCATGTCAGCAAGATCCAAGGCCTTTTGCGAAGCAACCAGGGAGACGATTCTACGGAAACCTGCAAGGTCATCGACGGCCTGACCACTGAAGCTTCCGACACGATTAAGGATGTGACAGACCCGTCTGTGCGCGATATCGCGCTCATTGGAGCGGCACAGCAGGTCGAGCATCACGAGATTGCCGTGTACGGTACGCTGCGGCGCTGGGCGGAGATCATCGGGAGGACGTCGGATGTCTCCGTTCTCAAAAGCATCCAAGCGGAAGAAGAAAAAGCTGACGAGCTTCTTACACGCATCGCCGGAACAGTGAACATGCAGGCAGCCGCGTGATTTGCGGGCATTCTCTGCCCGCTTTTTCCGGCGGAGAATGCCTGCCCTTTTACTAGCGCCACCGCTTGTCTAGGGCTGGCCGTCCCCGCCAGCCGACCCGTAGATTTGACCAGTGGCAAAACTCGCATCGTTCGCGGCGAGTTGCACATAAATCGACGCCAGTTCAGCCGGTTGTCCGGGACGGCCGAGAGGAGTGGTGCCTCCGAACTTCTGCAATTTTTCCTGCGTCGCTCCGCCGCTGACTTGTAACGCTGTCCAGACCGGACCGGGCGCGACTCCGTTTACGCGAATGCCTTTGGGCCCCAACTGCTTGGCGAGCGACTTGACGAAATTCATGGTCGCTGCTTTGGTCAGCGCGTAGTCGTACAAATCCGCCGAAGGATCGTATGCTTGCACCGATGTTGTCGCAATGATGGTCGAGCCGGGTTGAAGATGTGGAAGCGCGGCTTTAAAGATCCAGAACGGAGCGTAAATATTCGTCTTCATGGTCCAATCAAATTGTTCTGTCGAGATTTCGGCGATGGACTCATGGCTTTGCTGGCGGCCGGCGTTGCTTATCACAAATGTCCAAACCCCCGAGGTCCTGCACCGCATCCGCCACCAATTTTTGGCAGAAACTTTCGCTGCGCAGGTCTCCTGGAATGGCTAGTCCCTTGCGGCCTTCAGCCTTGATCAGGGCGATCACCTCGCCTGCGTCAGGTTCTTCGGCGGGAAGATAATTAATGGCGACGTCAGCACCCTCTCTGGCAAACGCAATCGCCGCGGCGCGTCCCATACCCGAATCGCCGCCTGTGATTAGCGCCCTGCGGCCAGTAAGGCGTCCGGAGCCTTTGTAACTGGTCTCTCCGTGATCCGGGCGCGGATCCATTTTAGAAGCAAGTCCTGGCCAAGGCTGAGATTGCGGCTTAAATGGAGGTTTTGGATATTTATCGGTAGGGTCTTGCAGGCCCTGCGAGCCGGAGGTGGAAACCATGCCCTCGGAAACTTTCGGTAATGCCGCCGCTGCCAATCCCGCGCTTACACTACCTATCATTTTGCGCCTCGTTAACTGATGGAATTGAGGGTCACTCATGGTTGTCTCTTCCTGATGGAATCGGAATTGGTCGTGTCATGCCCATAGATATAGATATTGATCAGGATAAAAAACTTTCTAGGGTGGCCTTAGCCACCCCCTTGCGGAAACCTCAACGCACCGAAGCCGTTGTTGACCCCGCTGGCGCGATCGACTCTGCCTGTTTCAAATGGTCTTCTAGTATGGGCAAAGTGTCAGCTGCAAATTGTTTTACGTCGGGATCGTGCGCTGCCTTGCTTTCGCGCCGGAAGTCGCTAACGTCTTTTTTGTGATCCTTCACCATGTCCTTCATGTAGGCCTGATCAAATTGCTCGCCGGAGAGATTCTCTAACGTCGCCTTGGTGGCTTTGTCTTTGGCGTTTAAATCCTGCGGGAGCGCAATGTTCTTCTGAGAAGCCAGCTGCTTCAGTTTGTCATTGGCTTTGCTGTGGTCATCGACCATACGCTGACCAAACTTCTTCACGTCAGCGTTCGACGCTTTTTCCAAGGCCAGTTGGCCAAGGACGACTTCCGCCATTCCACCCTGCGCGGCTTCCTTCATGAACTTGGTGTCTGCCATTGTCTCTCCGGCGGACGCTTTTGCAGTGCTCATACGGTTCGCGGAGGATGAGTTCGAGGGATCGCTAGATTGTTGCGCGGCTACGCCGCAGATGCCCACTACGGCTAATGCCGCTGCCACTGTGATTTTTGCTATTTGAGACATTGCAAGTTCCTCACTGGGATTCGGTTTTGACCTGCAACTTGGATGTAAATGAACTAGGAGCGGTTGTCGGTTACCTATAGCGCAAGTCGAGGCGTGTTGGTCCCGGCTTTTCCTTCATTCAGGAAAATGATGAGGGCGACAATCGCAATAACGGACAAACCATTAAAGAGGGTTGTTCATCCAACCATCGATTGCAGAGCTCCCGGGAGGAACGTTCATGGCCAAATGTGAATTATGCGGTAATGATTACGACAAGAGTTTTAGCATCGAAAAGAATGGCGAGAAGCATGTGTTTGATAGTTTTGAATGTGCGATTCAGGCGTTGGCTCCAGAGTGTTCCCGCTGCCATTGCCGAATCATCGGTCACGGAGTGGAAGGTGACGACCGGATGTATTGTTGCGCCAATTGTGCGCGTCAGGCAGGTGTGCATGCCGTGGCTGACAGAGCGGCGTAGATGCGCCACTCCCAATACCCCACCAGAAAGTTGCTCTAATAGCGGTCGTCTAAGAATCAATGGAGGGAGTAAATATGGCATCAACCAAGCAAAGAAACGCGGCAAAGAAAAACATAAAGAAGGCAGCATCGGCGGCAAAGAAAAAACGCACAATCGCACATTTGCCGAAATCCGTACGCACCGCGCTTGGCAAGCAAGCCGCATCCATAGCCAAAAAGAAGAGAAGGTCTCGCAAAAAAGCCTAGAAACGTGCGTACCTTTCGTGACCTGTGAGATTCGTATCGGCACATCCCATTACAAGCACTGGCAAGGTCCTTTTTATCCAAAGAACATATCTCCAGATGAAATGCTCGACTTTTACTCGCAACACTTCGGTACAGTCGAGTTGAACAACAGCTTTTATCGTCTTCCGACAGATGCCGCCTTTGACCATTGGCGGCAATCGACTCCGGCGAATTTTGTTTTCGCCGTAAAAGCCAGTCGCTTCTTGACTCATCAAAAGAAGCTCAAAGATCTAGAGAGCGCTTTGCAGAAACTTCTTCCCCGAGCATCGCGGCTATCTCACAAGCTCGGACCCATCCTTTTTCAACTTCCGCCAAGGTGGCAGGTGAACCCAGGCCGCCTCGAAGCCTTACTTGAGGGATTGCCCCGCGATCTACGGTGTGCCTTCGAATTTCGGGACGTAAGCTGGATTCGACCGGACATAAACAAACTGCTTGCAAGATTCCGTGCAGCATTTTGCATCTACGAACTCGCCGGCTACCATTCTCCCTTTACGATAACCTCCGACTTTGCGTACGTGCGCTTGCACGGACCAGGCCTGGGAAAATATCAAGAAAGCTACAGCACCAGTCGCCTTCGGCGCTGGAGTCGACAGGTGGAGGAGTGGGCCAAGCATCTGGCCGCGATCTACATCTATTTTGACAATGATCAAGCAGGCTATGCGGCCCGGAATGCCTTAACCCTCAAGCGAATGGTTTCTCCCGACAAAAGGGGTCGCGTTAATTTGCTGTCTACTCCTCGTACTCGTCCGATCCAAGCACCCAGATAAACGATTGGACATCGATCAAATCTCGAGGACGAAGGTCGTGGAGTTCGTCTTCGATTTCCTGCGCGAACTCGAGAAGGCTCGCATATGTCTCCCACGACGGCCCGGAGCGGTAGCGAAAGTCGAAACCGTATTCTTCGGCGGCCAAGCGGGTTACGGTTGGTTTTAGGAAGATATGAGTTTCAGGCTGCGCAATGAATCCGAATACGGTTGCCACTGGCCAAGTAAGCACTCGACTCTGCTTGCGAGGAAGTGATGCGACAACCTCGCACCACTGAGCGAATTTACGTTGTAGGGTACCAGAGCCGTAGAGCAGCGCATATAGACCTTGGGCGAAATCGCGCGCTCCTCGTTCGGACTTTAGGGTGTCCCGAATGGCCATCTTTTCAAACGAAAAAAGAAGATTCGTGCGCGACTCAATTTTGATAGCCTCGGTCCCGATCTCAAGAAATCGTCCTTGCAACAATTTCGACCTGTACGCCTCACGATTCAGTGCTGATTGCCATTCTTGATGTGCCCGCCACTTGTATCCGCGTTCCCACTCCAGGTAGGTCTCATCGCGAAAGCCGCCAGGGAAAAACCCTAGAAACTTGCGTTTGCAGCGCGCGACTCTGGATCGCGCTGCAGCGGAGGCAGATCGGAAATACCCGGCATTGGCAGGACTAGCGCCCATTGCACGTGTTTTGATTCATCTATTGCGAAAGGGTTTGGTCGCTCATTGGTTTTAGTTGCCAGAAATCCTCTTGATCGAAATCGGAAGACAAACGTCCAATATCCGAGACTGTGCCTTTGCCACCACTAACGGTGAGGGCCAGTGGGATGGGTCTGATTTAACTTGTTGATAATCTCTTCACTCGGGTTGCCGCCCTTACATGCTGGATGTCCGAAGCCACTGCTGCTTACGCCATTCTGAATATCGAAAATGAGATTGTCGCTTGCGCCGGGCGCGACCCCCATTGGCACGGCATTGAGTCCTAAGGCTTGGCGGGTTTTCCAGGCGACTACGTGATCGGCACAAGATGTGTCTCCACTCACTCCCAGGCCGCCGACAATTTTTCCATTCTTGTCATACAACGCTAGCCCTCCGCCGAAAACGATCACGCCTCCAAGCGCTTTTCCCACGAGCGGGTCATCCGGCTGACCGAACTTTTGTGGATCCCCAGCAAAGGCGGTATTTGGATTTGGACCAGTCACAATGCTGTAAAGAGAGTTCCCCGGCTGAGCTGCGGAATAGACGTTTCCGCTTGAAAGCGCAAAATTGTCGGTGCTGAAGGCATTCGCCGTATTCGCTTTCTCCGCGGAGATCAGCCGACTTCCTGGCCATTCAGCGCCCCGATTTGGGCCGGTAAACACCACGGCACAAACTATGCCATCGCGGTTCACTACCGTCCCCCATTCCTGATTCCCGAGTCCGCCGTTCGCCCCCTTGCCCTCTTTTACAGCACTCGTTAAAGCCGTCTTGAGCTTGTTATAGTCCGGAAGCTTCGAACAATCTTGCGGGTTCTGAGCAACAGCGGAAAATGAGCTTATGAATACCAAAAATGCAACTGCTGCACGCGAGGATCTTAAGAAAGGCATAACTGTCTCCTATTGGTTTCATCGTATGGTGTACAAGTACGCTGCAATGTCGCGGGTATCCTGGTCGGTGACTCCCATTTCCGGCATGGCGGTATGGGGTTCTACTTGCCGGGGATGCTGAATCCAGAGCATTAGATTGCCGGGAGTATTCGGAAGTTCGCCGGCAATGTAATAGCGTTCGCCAATGCCGTCCAGGGTCGGACCGATCAAACCCCGCGCTCCGGCAACGCCAGAAATTTCGTGGCATGTATTGCAACCATACTTTCGAATTTCGGTTTTCCCGGAGCGAGCATCTCCTCCGCTGGTGAGGGTTGCGGCTCTCTCGACTTCAGTGCGACTCGGGCGTTCGCACGCGCTCGACATCGATAGGAGAACCGCGGAGAGCAGAATCGGTAATGTTCTCACTCGACGCCTCCCTCCGACAAGCGGCCGAGTTCCGCCATACGTGTGTATTGCCATCTTGCCTGCGACTCGTTCATCCACTTGACGAGCAAGCCGAGGGCAACAATCAGCAACAGCGTCCCGGCTGGAATCCACATGATCAATCCACCGATCTGTTGATCTTCTAGGGCGCTAAGATGCCACGCGGGAGCTGTCAGCACGTAGGACGAATACCAGGGCCGCGGTGCGAACGTGAGCAACGCCCCCAGTAAGCTGGTATGCAGGATCGTCGTGAAGACGTAAACCAAGCCTCCGCCATAACCCAGAGAGTGAGTTCGATTTACCAAAGGCCACCAAAAGATCAGTGCCGTCACCAGGAAAGTCGTGTGTTGGGCGGCGTGAATCCAGTCGCTGCGCAATGTTTGGTCAAACAAGAAAGGAATATGCCAGATCCACAGCGCAAGTGCTGAGACCAACCATGCCCACAGCGGGGCCGAAATGAAGGCCCAGAGTCTCTTAAAGGTCCCTGAGCGCCCGAGGCTGGCGGCCGACTCGCGCCAGCTTGACGGCATGGCCCACAAGAATGCGATTTGCGGTCGTCCGAGTACGAGCAGCGGGGCCGAGATCAGCATCAGAATCTCGTGCTGCGTCATGTGCACCCAAAACAGTTGCTCGCCAAGTTCATGGAGTGGCGAATCCAGGGCGATGACCAGGGAAATCCATCCGAGGGCAAACCAGAATATCGGCCAAAGTAACGATCGTCGACGGGTGGTCCGTCGTAACATTTTAGTGATGCCGATGCAGTAAGAAACAGCCGTCAGCATCAAGGGAATCCAAACGAAAGACGGCCATGTCCAGTTAGTTGCCAACGCGCGACCAGTTTCTGTTAGCGACCAAGCCGGCATCGCCCAGAGGACCGCCATCATCCCTACCGCTGCGACATGGATTCGCTTCACTGACATTTCATCAACACGGACCAAGAAGCCAGCGCGGCACCGAGCCCGCGATCACCACCAAAGCGAAAGAAAGACTGAATGCCATGCCCAGAAGCGCCTGAAAGTGCGCCCGATCAAAATGGCTGCCACCTTCCTCGGATGTGGTACCGGGAAAGCGTCTGAATTCGACCAGACCGGTCCCGAAGCCGGACAGCGCAATTACGAAGCAGATAGCGCTAATCAGATGCAGCACGCTACCATCACCGGTAGAACAGGTATGCCGTTCAAGCACATAGCTGCAACCGAGATCCAAACCCCAGGCAGCAAAACCTGCTGCCAGACTCCACCACAAGCCCGCTGGAGTTCGTCCCGCCTCGATTTGTTGTTCAGACTTCGCCATTCTTTTCCTTACAACAATCGAGTGGTCCCGTAGATCAACAAATCCACAATCAAACCCGTGACCACCACGAAATACCAATAGTCGGAATTGATCGCGGCATCGGCGAGGCGCGTTCCTTCCATCTTTGGAGTACACGAAATGGCCAGCAGAACTATCGTTTCGATCAACTCCGTCACCAGATGCCCCGAGTGCATTCCGATCAGAACCCACACGGTGGATGAGTAGGCGTCGTCGGTCCATCGACAGTTCAGGGCACTAAATTCGAAGACGCGGAGAACTGTGGCCGCGAGCGCAAACAAGACGAGAACGAGCAGACCATTTCTGACTGCGCGGCGATTACCTTCCGGAGCACGTTTCCTTACTAGCCAAGCCGGAATGATGCTCAGGAGGAAGATGACGGCGTTGGCTGCTCCATATTTCAAAGCTGGCGGTAAGTGCCCGGGAGGCCAGTCCGTGGAGCGCGTGCGCAGATAAAAATAGGTCGCGAACATCAGGGCAAACATCATGCCCTCGATCGCCATATAGAAGACATTCGCAAGCCATGTCGTATTGCGGTGGCCAAATGCGACGCTAGGCAAATTCGAAACGTCCAGCATCAGCGGCCTTCGGATTGGCTCGTTTAACGCACTCATGATTCACCAGTTGGTCGAGGCGTAGGGGACTGTCCGCGAGGCCAGAGCCATCCGATTAGCGTGGCTATGACCGGCGGCGCTCCGATAGGAATAGCCCACGGCGTAAAGATTGATCCCACGAATGCGGCTGAAACGGTAACCGCACTCAAGAATGGCCAGATGCTTGGACCGGGATCCTCGTCTTTATGTTGCGGGTCCGCATCGAGACTGTGAGTGACCAGCGTCTCGCGGATGTCGTCGCGCAGCCCCACTACAATAGGTTGGTTCGGCGGATCTTCCCATAGAGGATCCCGCCCGCTCACGGTCGGAATATGAAGAAAGTTGTAGGGCGGCGGCGGAGACGACATCGACCATTCCAGCCCGGCATCTCCCCACGGATTGTTCCCGGCGAATTCTCCAACTCGCGCGCTACGGAACGCGTTGACCAGGAAGACTAGCAACCCCGCCGTCATAAAAACCACACCGCTCGACGCCACCATGTTCAAGCCCTGCCAATGCATATCCGGTCCGTAGGTATAGACACGGCGGGGCATGCCTCGGAGTCCAAGAAAATGCAGCGTAAAAAATGTGATGTTGAAGCCGATGAAGAAGAGCCAGAAATGCCATTTTCCCAATGCCACGTTGGCCAACCGTCCCGTCATTTTCGGAAACCAAAAGTAGATGCCGGCGAACATAGGAAAAAGAGCGCCACCAATCAGGACATAGTGAAAGTGCGCGACGACAAAGTAAGTATCGTGGACCTGCAAGTCGATGGGGACCGAAGCCAGCATGACTCCCGACAGTCCACCGATAAGGAAAACGAAGAAAAAGCCGAAGCACCATAGCATCGGCAGTCGAAGTTGAAGCCTTCCATACCATATTGTTGCAACCCAGCAGAAGAATTGTGTGCCGGTGGGAATTACGATCATCAGGCTCGCAGCGGTAAAAAAGCTTTCGCTTAATTGAGGCAAACCCGTGGCAAACATGTGATGGACCCAAACGCTGAAGCCAAGAAATCCCGTAGCTACGACCGAAACGACGATCGGCGTGTATCCGACAATGCGGCGTCGCGAGAAGCATTCAACCAGAGTTGAAATAATCGCGGCTCCAGGAAGAAAGATGATGTAAACCTCAGGATGCCCGAAGAACCAGAACAAATGCTGGTAAAGAAGAACGTCTCCCCCTTCCGCAGGATTGAAAAAGTGCGTGCCCACCAACCGGTCAAGCAGAAGCAAACCGCTCGCGATCATCACCGCCGGCATGGCAAAGATGACGGCGATCGAGATAGTTAATTTTTCCCAGAGAAGAATGGGCATGCGATTTAAAGTCATTCCGGGAGCGCGGTGTCGCAGGATTGTGGTGGCGATGCAGATGGCGACACCGAGAGCGGAAACCTCGGTGAAGGTGATCATCTGTGACCAGATATCGGCGCGATGTCCCGGGGAATAAGCAGGGCCGGAGAGTGGCACGTACGCGAACCAACCGACGTCGGGTCCGGTGTTAGTTAAGAACCCACCCCAGAGAACAAGGGCTCCGCCGACGTAAAGGTAATAGCTGAAGGCGTTCAACCGCGGGAATGCAATGTTGCGAGCACCGCACATGAGCGGAACAATATAGACGCCGAACCCTTGAAACATCATAGGCACGGCAAACAAGAAAATCATGGTGCTGCCGTGCATGGTGAAGATCTGGTTGTAAAGGTCTGGGCCGATCAAGGAATTTTCCGGACGTATAAGTTGTAGCCGGATGAGCGCCGCCAACACACCACCGAGAATTAAGAAAATAAAGGCGGTCACCATAAAACGGATACCGATATCGGTGTGATGGGTATTACAAAACCATCCCCAGACGCCCTTCGGCTGACTCCAGGTGCGACCGAGACGCTGAGCGAGTTCCGAGCGCCCAGTGTCTTGATCATTCGCGACGATGACTTCTGCAACCGCCAAGTTTCTGCTCCTCAATGAAGGGACTGCAAATACACAATGACCGCTTGGAGATCATCTGGCGCGAGCGGGTTTGGTGACATTTTCGTTCCCGGCTTAATACGCTGCGGATCGACAACCCAACCTGCCAGCGCACCCGCCGTATTAGGGAGCGTCTCGGCGGCAATCATGTTGCGGCTCGCGACATGCGTCAGGTCGGGACCTAAATGCGAACCCGCATCCGTCCCACGGATCGTGTGACACATCAGACAGGCATGAGTGAGAAAGACTTCCCGACCGCGAATCGCTTCAGAAGTTGCGGGTTCCGCAGCGGCCTTCAGTTGTTGCTGCTGCCACGCCTCAAATTTATCGACAGTCTCCGCAATAATCGAAAATCCCATATGCGCATGCTGCAAGCCGCAGAACTCGGCGCACTGGCCGTGATAGATTCCTGCCTTATCTATCTCGAACGAGAAAGCTGACGAATATCCCGGCAGCAAATCGCGTTTCCCGGTAATGTTCGGCGCCCAAAAACTATGGATCACGTCCTGTGAACTGGTCAAAATGACGATCGGAGTCCCCACCGGGACGTGAATCTCATTGGCGGTTGTCACCGTCCGGTCCGCCTGCGAATTCGGATAAGTAACTTCCCACCACCATTGATGCCCGGTGATCTGAATGGTGAGGGCATTCACCGATGTCGCCCCTTCGACACGTTTGCCGGTGATCACGCTGACGACAAGAATGACAAATAATGCGATCACGGTGATGGCGATGGCCGTTCCAACAGCCCAGCCCGCGCGGCGGTCTCCTTTTTCATCTTTTTCGATGACGGGAAGCGGATGGTTGGAGCCGACGCGGGCCTTCGCGCCAGCCCTGGTAAAGGCGGCGATCATCAGAACAAAAACCGCGAAAAGAATCCAGAAGGTGAACCAGTACAACCATTCAATGTGGCCGGCCTGCCGGGCTGCTGGGTGTAACACGTTGTGACGACCGGGATCGAGAAGCTTAGCCTGTACCACCAGATAGGCGGCAAGATGGCGTGCGGAGTTCACTTGGGTTGCTCCGGGACACCGGTAATTCCGGTCGGGACTTGTTCAGGAGTGGAGGACTCCGCGGGCTTTATATTCATCTGGTCGGTACGGTTTGGAGACACGCCCTTGGGAAGTAAACCTGCCATAGACCGGACGTAAGCCGCGATTTCCCAAGCCTGGTATTCGGGGATGCGATTCCGGAAGGACGGCATACCGTTCGGCCTTCCTTGCATGATGGTGGCAAAAATGTTTCCCGGTTCACTGCCATAGATCCAGTTTCGATCCATGAGAGGAGGACCGATTCCTCCACCGCCGTGCGCGTGACAACCGACGCAGTTATAGGCCTCGTAAAGTTTTTGGCCCTCAGAAACGGCGTAGGCACTCTCCTGATACATGTTGGAATTCGGGGGAGTTGGAATTAAATTTGCTCCGGGATTCAAGCCGCTAATTTGTACTGTGTTGAGCGTGTCATTTGCGGGCGGAGGTTGGCGCAAGATCCTATCTTCGCGGCTGCACGAGGAGAGCGCAGCTGTTCCTCCAAGGAGAATCACGATCGATAAATAGCGATGTTTCAATTTGCGACTCCGTTAGAGTCTGCGGGAGAAGCAAGTGGCAATTGCGGAACTCCATATTCATCGAGAATGGCACGGATGTCGGTGGCATGGTCTGAGAGGAGTTTTTCCAATTGATCTCGCAGAGCGAGATTGCCTTTTCGGACTCCCATCGAAATTGCAAACGTTAAGGGAAGGCCAGGCGGATCGACTTCAGGTTCGACCGGAGTAATTCGAAGCTGCTCGCCCACTTTCTTGGAGAAGTATCCCGCTAGGGGTCCCCAAACGATGGCAAGATCGACCTTGTGATCAGCAACCGCGCGAACAATCGAGTCGGCACCATCACCGGTCGTGTCGAAGCCCACAATCGCACCTTGCAACCCGCGCCGCGCGAGAGCCTCTCCCGGAGGTGTGTATTCTTCCTCCAAGACCTGCACTCCTATTTTCAAACCATGCAGCGCGGAAGAATCGAGTGAAAGGATCGCAGGTTCGGCTTGCGTAGCGACAAAAACATACGTCGACCTGTAATACGGACTTGTGGTGAGCACGGGCCGATAGTTGGTGGGAATTCCGATTAATAATTCGCATTGGCCCTTGTCAAGGTATTCTCGAACGAATCCTCGCCCCATTCGTTGCCAAACGAATGTGAGATGAGCATTTAGATCGCGTGCCACGAGCGCAGCGATGCGATTTTCAAAACCCGTTTGATCCCGGCTGGAAAAGGGCATGTTGTCGGGATCAGCGCAGACGCGCAATTCACGACTCTGGGCATTCACTCTTATTGCAAGCGAACTCAGAAACAAGAAACCCACGCACTTAAGGTAGGGCGAATACATAAAGCATTCCCCCTTTGTTCGTGTAATGGGGGAGGTCCTTCATGGCCCCAACGAATCCCAAGGCCGCAGATTCATCGCGAGCATCCAGCCCGCCAGCCACGATCGCTCCTGCCCAACCGCCAACTCCCGACAAAATGGCGACGTATTGTTTCCCGTCCGGTCCTTTATAGGTTGTGGGTTGGCCGATAATTCCGGAACCAGTTTTGAATTGCCAGAGCAGCGTTCCGCGATGGGCGTCGACGGCTTTGAACCATCCGTCGAGTGTCCCGTAAAACACGACGTCTCCCGCAGTGGCGAGTGCCCCGCTCCACACTGGAAAATGATCGGGAATCGTCCACACTACTTTGCCCTCGACCGGGTCCCAGGCGGTAAATTCTCCTCCGTAGCCACCGGGCGCGTCATACATGCGGACATTCGCTCCCACATACGGAGTGCCGGCGATATAGTTTGGAGTGAGATCCTCTTCATCCATGCAGAGATGATTGTGGGGGATATATAGCAATCCGGTTCGCGGCGAAAAAGCTGAAGGCTGCCAGTCCTTGGCCCCGGGCGCCGTTGGGCATAGGTCCCGGACTACTTTTCCCGTGATCGGCTTCTTCTCCTTAACGTACTGAAGCTGACCTGTCTTCAGATCCACCCCACGGCTAGTCGTGATGGGAGCGAAGACGCTGGCCGAGAGCACCTCTCCGGTGACGCGATCCAAAACGTAGACATAGCCGTTACGATCGGGATGGACCAGAACCTTCCGTGTTTGTCCGCGGATGGGAAGATCGAGAAGGATGTTCTCATTTACAGCGTCATAGTCGTAAAGATCGTGAGGGCTGAACTGATAAAACCACACCGCTTCGCCCGTGTCGGGATCGCGCGCGAAGATGCCGGCGGTAAATTTGTTATCTCCAGGGCGAGCCTCGGCATCCCAAGGCCCTGGGTTCGCGGTGCCGTAATAAATCAGGTTGAGTTGCGGGTCATAGGAAATCCAGCCCCACACGCCACCACCGCCAATTTTCCAGGCGTCGGGCGGCCAACTCTTCACTCCTAAATCTTGGCCTCGATCCTGCGGGTAAAACGGCTTGAAGCGCGGCCCGATCAGAACATCTTTATCCGGACCCGCAGTATAGGCTCTCCAAGCAATCTTGCCCGTCTTTGCATCGAGCGCTGTCAGCCAACCCCGAATTCCGAATTCACCGCCACTATTTCCAACGAGGACTTTCCCTTTGACGACAAGGGGAGCCATAGTCATGCTCTCGCCCTTGTTGATGTCGCCAACGCGCGTTTTCCATACTTCCTGACCGGTTTTGGCGTTTACGGCAACGGTCTGGTTGTCCAGCGTGTTGTAATAAATTCTGCCGTCGTCATAGGTAGCACCTCGGTTGACGACGTCACAGCATGCCACTCCTTGCGATGCGGGTGTGGGCAATGGCTCGTACACCCATTTCATCGGAGCGCCTGGCTTTGTGAGGTCGAGGGCGTACAGATTGTTAGGAAAGGGCGTGACGATGTACATCGTATTGTTCACGACCAGGGGAGCAGCCTCATGCCCGTGAGTCATGCCAGTGGAAAATGTGAAAGTCAGCTTCAGGTCCTTCGCATTCTTGGCATCGATTTGATCAAGCGAGCTGTATCGGGTACTAGCGTAATCTTTTGCAGGGCGAGTCCACTGTCCGTCGTCGGCTTCGAGCTGTCCCTGATAGGAGCGAGGCTGATAGTTTTGTTCAAGCGTAGGCTGTTGCATCGAACCGGTTTGCGTGAATGCCCTCTGGGAGGCGGGACAGAAAAGCTGGACAATTAGGAAAACTATGATAGATGGACGAGACCCTTGCCAGATCGAGAACCACGGTTTGTAGGTCCCTCTCATTATCTACCCACTACCTAAATCGTTATAACGGCTCTGTGATGCCATACCTTCTGCAAGAGTTGGCGGTGCACAGGTGGTTGCACACAGCATGCCAACTCACAGCGTTATTTCCTAACCAAGCTCATCTCAGCTACCAACTTTTACTAACAGTGAGGGGTCGATAGCCACTTCAACCGTTATGCCTCGTCGATTCTGTATCTGTTGTAGATTTTTCATCGCTGGTGCCTCTGCGGAAGACGGATTCAGCACAGGCTAGCCGTCGTTCTTCTACCCTTTGATGTTGGTTTTCGGCGCGGGCGATGAGTTCCCCGAAGTCAAAGCCCTGCAAGCGCGAATCCTTCGAGGCAACCGCCGCCATTGCCCGCCACAGCGCCCGTTTTCCGTGAATCCCTACAACTAGAAATTCAAGCGCCTCTAATGTCCCGAGTCCATGGGCAGCGCCATGTTTTAGCTTTAGGCGGCTAACCTTTTCTGTGAGCCAGGCGGCCCACTCTTTCATGCCGCCGACAGTGCCGCCCACACATTCCGTCAAGCTTGCAAGCACCTCGCGATCGGCTTCAACCGCCGCGAGCACTTCGCCTGCAAATGTCCCGAGCGGTTCTCCGGCAAAATGGGCGTGCATGGCCTTGAGGAGTTCGATTGCATGTAGCGCACCGGCCAGGTGATCCTGTAGATAGGTTGTGAGGGCGTCGTTGTTCATTGCTAAATCTTCCGACGAACTAATTTGACCTTGCTTCCTCGAACGCCCGTCTCTGCCTACCCAATCTTTGACAGCAGAGAATGTATTCGGGCCTCATTCTTCGACCCGAAGATTGTTGGTTACTGAAAATACATTTGGTACGCTCTTCGCTTGCAGTTCAGCCACCTGTTTGTCCATTTGTTTGGACACCACGCCCTCCAAAGTGACATGTCCCTGATTCACGATGATGTGAATAGGAGGGACCGCCCTCAGCTGATAGGGGCTTATGACGCTGTTGCCATAGATGGCTCGATAAGTGGCGAGGCGAATTTGATCGTCCATCGGAGACGTGGGCAGGATTTGGATCTGGTTGTCGACTCGTTCCACGCCCTCAATGTGTTTCACTGCATTTTCTGCATCCGACTTTAAAGTCGGACGAGCCACTTGTCCCATCAGGACCACAGTTCCATCCGGAGACACTCGATAAGCGAGATTGTCAAAAACACCATAGTAGGGAAGCAACACCAGTTCGTGATGCACTTCCTTCACAATTCTTTGTGTACTTGATTGATTCAGCAGTTGAGTTCGATTGTCCTGCGGACTTACTGGCGCTGAAGCTTGGTTAGTTTGGGCCTGCGCCAGCCCTACTATCAGGAGGATCGCAGCTAGCATGAATCGCATCGTAATCTCCTCACTTTTCAGATTGAAACAAACATCGTCCTCATCACAGCGACCGGGGTTGAGCGCTAGTCTCAATAAACCAGCACACCTAGCCACTTCGCAAGAAGACGCCCAGACCCGCTTCAGCACTATGCCTGCTTGTAGGGGACACGGGGCGAGGGCACTGATGTATACTCCGCAACGCTTCGAGGGCACGCATGGCGCCACTCAAGGCTTGCTTCTCCCGAGTGTGATCGCCACCCGAGTACCATAATTCGCGATCGCGAAAACAAACCGCATACTCAGCCTCCGCAATTCGTTCCGGCACTCTGGATGAGTCCGCCTCAAAGAGGGCAGCGAGATATAAGTCCCGCCACGTTCTTTCTGACGTTGGTGTCGAGTCTCTCTGCATGGCTTTATGACTTTGCCCTTAACGACAACGTTATAACGCTTCCATATCAGGGTGGATCAATCGGGTTTTTGCTGTACTCAACAATTCCGTTGCTTTTCCATCGTGCGCACACTAGCGGGGTGACGGGGTTCGGTCTAAGATGCTTTTGACGGGGCGCGATATCATGACTGATCCCACGCCAAGAAAGCATAAGAGTCCCACCGAATGGTCACGGGCAATCGAAAAGTTGCGACGCTCCTTGAAGCTTAGCCAAGCGGAGCTGGGTAAAAGACTGGAAACTTCTGCTATGGCTGTTTCACGATGGGAACGTGGAGAGGCTCAACCTCCCGCCGATGGGTATATTCGGTTGGGGAAGTTAGCGGGCGATCCGCTGTGTTGGTTTTTTTGGGGCCGAGCCGGACTGAACACTTCTGATGTGATCCGCGTTTTGCCCAAGGCCCGGCGTCGTTTTCTTGACGATCGAAGCACTGACTTGCAAGTGGTGCATGCTGGTGCCAGAAAAGACCGATCGCCCGAGAATGAGGCTTTTGTGGCAATTCCCCTCCTTCCGGTTTCCGCGGCGACTCCAGGACATCGAGGTGATAAGGTCTCTGATCTTGACCAACTGAAGCCCGAGGCAATGTTGGCCGCACCGACGGAATGGTGCCCCCACCCCAGTTCGACCATCTCGCTCCGGGTTAGAGGAAACTCAATGTCGCCATTGATTCTAGATGGATACATCATTGCGGTCGACACCTCCTCGGATGTCGTTGACGACCTATTGGGTCAGATCGTAGTTGCGTCGAACATCGAAAAAGGACTTCTTGTTTCTCGGCTAATCAGGTTCGATCATACGAACGTCCTGGTGTCGGACCATCGGGAATTCGATTCTGTCTCGTTAATCGGACCTTCGGGATGGCGAATCATCGGTAGAGTCTTATGGTGGACGGGTAAAGCGAGATAAAAGCGCGGGCTCAGAACATTCGACTAGTACGTCGACGTTCTTTGATGAGTGAGATCATCAGCTCGGACCTGGACTCGTGCAAGCCCTGAGCTAATGAAACCAGCGATTCTGTGCGCACCGTTTGCTGGACGAGCGCAGCGGTTCGTGGCTATCGCCGGAAAAGCCGCTGAAGCTTGTTCCAGGGAAAGCTATTAAGAACGTCTGCTTTTCGCAGACCAGCCCGCCGAGCCTGATCGAGTCCGCACTGGATAAGATCGAGTTCTCCCGTACTGTGAGAATCGGTTGAGACGGCGATCATCACTCCCGCCGCAGCCGTCCTGCGTGCGTTGTCCGCGGACAGGTCAAGGCGGTCCGGACTGGAATTAATTTCGAAGAAACAGCCGTTTTGCCGCGCCTGATCGATTACGCGCTCAATCTCGATCTCATATCCAGGGCGCTTGAGCAGGAGGCGCCCCGTAGCGTGTCCGAGAATGTTGAAATACCGATTGTCCATCGCGCGCAGCAGGCGCTCGGTCTGCGCTTTCTTGTCCAGCGCGAACCGGGAATGAATCGAGCACACAGTGTAATCAAGCTCTTTCAGCAAATCATCGGGATAGTCGAGAGACCCGTCCGCCAGGATATCCACTTCGCTGGATTTGAGTATGCGAAAGCCGCGCAATTTGCCGTTGAGCTTGTCAATATAGCGAATTTGTTGCCAAAGATCGTCCACGGGAACACCGCTCGCGATCTTCAGGCTCTGGGAGTGATCCGTGATGCCGATATATTCGTAGCCGCGTTCGCGAGCGGCTTCCGCCATGTCTTCGATGGAATCAACGCCGTCGCTCGACAAAGAGTGTGCGTGCAATTCGCCGCGAATATCCTTCGCCGTTACGAGACGGGGCAGGGTACGTGCCTTCGCCCTCTCGACTTCGTCATTGCCTTCGCGCAGCTCGGGTTCCATGTACTGGAGGCCGAAGTGTCGGTACAGCGACTTCTCCGAGGCAAAACCCTCACGCTTCAGATCGCGCAACGGTTCCGTTACAGCCACCAACTTCTTTAGATGTGCTTTCGATCCGGTGCACTCCGCCATATGGAAGCCCCAGTCTTTATCCGCCGCCAGCTGCAGGCGCAGCAAGATTCCAGAGGAGAGAGCGAAGGACGCATGGTCCGCGCTATCCTCAACCAGTGGTGTTCGTCCACCATAGCGTTGCATTCGTTGAACGACGCATGGAAAATCGTCAGTTTCGACGACAAAGACCAATGTCTCGATCACCTCGACGCGCCGCCGATAATCACCGGCTGCTTCTGCGCGGCTTACGTGACAGGCGCGCAGAAGGTACTCCTCAATCAGTTCGCGTAGATCATCTGCCCGATACAGCAGCATGGCGCGCGTGTCGGTTAGTCCTTGCTGAATGTGCTGCGCCATGCGGCTTCCGAATGCTTTCTCAATTTCTCCGTTCTCGGTGCGTTGCCGCAACTCGCTCAAGGAACTGATGTTCAATTTCTTATAGACGCGCAGGATGCGCCTGGGATCCAATCTTGGATGCGCGCTCAATTCGGCGATGGCGGGCGTGGCCTCGCCGCGCAGGCTTTCCAGCTTTGTGAGGGTTCCCGTGTTAACAATTTCCCGGATCGCGCTTGCGATCGCCGCGCCGATGCCTGGAAACTGGGTTAGATCTTCCTCGCGGCGCACCATGTCATCTAGACTTTCCGGTAGGTTCCGGATATGTGCGGCCGCCCGACGATAAGCCTTCACTTTGTAAGGATTTTCTTTTTGTGTAGACAGGAGCTGTCCAAGGCTTGCTAGGCGGTCAGCGATTTCGGCATTGCTGAGAACTGCGGTGTCTTCCGGTGTCGGGTCAATGAGCTCTTCCATGGCCACCCTTGTTCGTTCTGATGCGAAGCGACGATAGTGTCACGATCCGGGCACCTGCCATCTCCCGGATATTGTCGATCGCTTCGTTGTGCTCCCGCGATGAACGCGCGGCGCAACAGTCGGCAACCACTGTTACCTTGAAATCACGCATTCTCGCATCATGCGCCGTGCACAAAATGCAACTGTTCGTGGCAATCCCTGCGAGGATGAGGGATGAGGTCCCTAGATGTCGTAGCAGTAGCTCCAGTGGCGTCTGAAAAAATGCGGAGTGCATGGGCTTGAGAACACAGTAATCCTGCTCGTCGGGTTGAATTGCCTCAACGAAGGGTTTTCCGACGCAATCGGTGCGCAGGCAGTGCGCCAGCAATTTGCCGGCGTCCGATTTCCACTGTCCGAAATTGTCGTTCACGTAAACTACAGGGATATTTGAGGCGCGCGCACGCTTCTTGAGGTGTGACAGACGCGGGGCGATTTGCAGCGCGTTCTTGAGAATTGCGTCTCCGTCGGGAAACTCGAAATGATTAACGACATCCACCAGCAGTAATACCGCGGTCGACCGGTGGCGAACAATTTTGTTTCCCATACGTCAGCTGAAGTATTTCAAAATCGATATCCATGTCTAGAACGACGACAGCGTCGTTCAGTTTCTCACCATATTTATGATTCCTGTTTAAGGCATCCACGCTTTACCAGTGAAAAATCGTGACTCAACTGCATCTTCCAGCAAGCAAGGAGGTATCAACTTTTCCCCGAAGGAGGAGTCACATCGACCGTCTCGGGCTTGCCGTGGGGCTGTTTTCTTATCTGCTGGCGCAAGCTTGGCCGTCTCTTCTTATCGAAGGGGGGCAGCTTAATGGTTCGTCCCGATTTAATTGCCTTGTAGATGCCCTCGATTACGCGGATGTCAGCCAGGCCTTCCTCACCTGACGGTTCTGGCTCGCGATTCTTAAGAATGCATTCTGAGAAGTAGCTGATTTCTGCCGCAAACTGATCGCGCTTAGGATATTGTCTTTTTTCGGTTTTCTCGCCCACCTTTATCTGAAACTTCAATCCTTCGGCATACTCATAGCCCGGATCGGCGGTCAGTACGCCTTTCGTCCCGACTAGGCTGTACCGTCCGACATCCGCCGAGCCAAAACTTGCTGTGAACGTCGCCAGGCGCTCTTCGGGAAATCTCATGGTCACAGCGGTCATCTCTTCCGCATTACGAAAGCGCGTTTCCCCGGTTGATGCACTTGTTGCCCAAACTTCTGTCGGCTCCGCACGGAACAAATACCGGGCGGCGTTGATGCAATAAATGCCCATGTCGAAAACCGGTCCGCCTCCCTTACGGCTCGGTTCCGTGAGACGCACATTCGATCCCAGGATTTGTTGGCCGAAATCAGAGCTGAAGAAGCGCAACTTTCCCAGTTTGCTTCTCTGTCCTAGTGCAATCGATTCGAGGTTTCCTTTTTCGAAGTGCAGGCGATAGGCGACCATCAGTTTGCTCCCAGCTTTCCGCGTCGCAGCGATCATCTCTCGGCACTCCGAGACGCTGACTGCCATCGGCTTTTCACAGAGGACGTGAACACCGGCATTTGCGGCACGCACAGTGAATTCGCAGTGCAGGTGGTTGGGCAGGACAATGTACACCGCGTCAATGTTGTTCGCCAGGCACTGTTCATACTGGCTATAGTCATAAACATCCCTCACTTGGTATCGTCTGGCAAGAACTGTCGCTTTTCGTTTGTCACCAGTGACAAGCGCAGCGATCTCGGCATTTTGAAGGTGCGAAAATGCCGGCAGGACCGCGACCTGGGCCAAATGACCCAAGCCTACGATCGCATAGCGAATCTTCCGAGGGTTGCGAGTCTTATCTTTCATTTCGTCTCCGGAGATGTCTGACAAAGAGGGCTGTCATAATCGCTCAAGTCCCTTGATACTGTTGTAGGTAAGCGCCGTTCCCACGCCATAGATTAAGTGCGACACAAATTCTGCGATCTGTTCCGGGATCGGTTCCTTGAGTGGATTCGAAGAAAGCTTCAGTGCGGGCACGACAATTTCGTGTGCAGCCACAAAAACGGCGGCGCCGTAAGCCGCCCCCGTCAACAGAGGATTTAGTCGAAGCACTCCCTCCGGCTTCATTTCTGTAGCCACTCCAAAGACGGCGCCGACGGATGTGCCAAACGCGTAATGAACCCAGGGGCCCGCTTTTTTTCGCTCCTCACGAGACAGAGGGCGTCCAATTTCTTTGGATATCCTGCCCGCCGCCTTCATAGTCGAGTCTTCTTTAGGTGCTTTTTTCTTCTCTTGCGCGCGTTTGGCCTCCTCCTGAGCCTTCGGTTTCTGCATTTCTTCGGAAACCTTGTTCCAAACATTTTGGAACTGCGTCATCACGACCGTTCCTGCCAAGCCGCTGATCGCTCCCACGATCAAACCCGTCACTGGATGTCGTTTCAGATATCGACGTCGCATATGTTTCTCCGCGACTTTGATGCCCGCCTTGGGCTCTCCGGATGTGAGTGAATGTCACTTACCTCGCGAATGTCGTCGGAGACGAAACCTTACGCCAAAGTAACTGGGCTACCTTGGCGGATCGGCGAGTTCAGAAATTGAAATGATTTACCGGGGGCCGATCGCGACTTGTTGCTATCCGGATGAAGAGCAGGAGGATTCAGTCGACACTCCAATCGCAGACTTACAATGAAACTAATTCGCGGAATCCTCACCGCTCAAGCCCAAGGATCGATCACGATCTTCGTGACCTTTTCTTTCTTGTCCCGCCAGACTTTGTACATCTCGGGAGCTTGGTCCAGTGTGATGCGGTGCGAAATTATGTAGCTCGGATCGATCTGGCCTTTCTCGATACGGTCCAACAGGGGCTTCATGTAGTTGTGCATGTTGGTCTGACCCATCTTCATAGTGATGCCCTTGCCGAACGCGGCTCCGAAGGGAACCTTATCGAGCAGACCTCCATACACTCCTGGTATCGAGACGGTGCCTCCCTTTCGCACCGATTGGATGGCTTGTCGCAGAACGCTGGGCCTGTCGGTTTCGAGCATCAACGCCGTTTTCACTTTGTCGTAAATTCCCTGAAGTTGCGCCGAATGAGCTTCGAGGCCAACAGCATCGATGCAGGAATCTGGCCCGATTCCGCCCGTCAGGTCCCTCAGGGCTGTGAGGACGCTTACATCTTCCTCGGAGTAATCCACCGTAATTGCCCCAATCGATCGAGCCATTTCCAGGCGTTCGGGAAGTCGGTCAATGGCAATCACGCGAGCGGCGCCAAGCATGAATGCGCTGGCGATTGCGAACTGTCCAACGGGACCGCAACCCCATACCGCGACCGTATCGTTCTCCTGAATTTGCGCATTCTCGGCAGCCATATATCCGGTCGGAAAAATGTCGGAAAGGAAGAGCACCTTCTCATCTGGGAGGTCGCTCTCGATTTTCAGCGGACCAACGTTTGCAAATGGGACCCTCACATACTGTGCCTGCCCGCCAGCATAGCCACCCATCATGTGCGAATAGCCAAACAGACCTGAACCCGAATATCCGTACGCCGCTTCCATCAAGTGAGCGTTTGGATTCGTGTTGTCGCAAGCGGACCATATCTTTTTCTTACAAAACTCGCAGTTGCCGCAGGCGATTGTGAAGGGAACAACCACTCGATCGCCCCTCCGAAGGTTGGCCACATCTTTCCCGGTTTCCTCAACAATTCCCATGAATTCGTGGCCTAAAATATCGCCCTCTTCCATGGTGGGGATGAAGCCGTCAAAGAGATGCAGGTCCGATCCGCAAATGGCTGTGCGTGTGATTTTGATAATGGCATCGTGCGGATTCAGGATTGCCGGATCGTCGACGGTGTGCACCTCTACCTTGCTGCTTCCCATCCAACAGAGTGCTTTCATAACTGAACTCCCAATTTTCCAAAAAGATCGAAAACTATTTTGGTTTAGCTCGCCTTGCGATTCAAGCCAGGCGGCGTAGTCGTATCCTCGCCGTACATCGATTTTTTGACCTTCGCAATCGTCCCCCGCGGCCCGTGAGGCTGGCCTTGGGTTCGCGGAATCTCCCCCGTCTCCGCGAGGGCCTTGAAATGGCGAAGATTTTCGATGACAGCCTGTTTCGGATTCCGGCCCGTGATCGTTTCCCAGGCACTGGCCAACTTGCCCATTCGAAACTCTTGCAGGACGGTGACCATAGTTCCTCGTCCGCCAGGAGAGGCTTCGAAGACGACCTCACCCGCGTTATCTGACTCGCCGCCAATGGACCGCCATGCGATGCGATGGCCGGATTCGTCTCTCGAAATCTCGGAATCCCATTCGATGGTTTTGTCTTTATCTTTGTCTTTATCTTTGGTTCTCGATCGCATCACCCAGTGGGAAGTTGTCTCACCGGTGCGAGTCACCTTTTCGATCTGCTCTTGCCAAAAGGGTGCAGCTTCAACATCGCGCCACATCTTGTAGAGTTCTAGGGCATCGGCATGGACCAGGGCGCTCGTTCTTATCCAAATCTTTCCGTCTTTGTCTTCGGGCGGCGGCAAATAGCGTCCGTTAAGAGTGACGCCTGCGGTCGCGACAACAGGCAACGTTTCTGCATTCGGCTTTTCATTCAATGCTTTCGACATTCCCGACTCCTGTGGGCTGTGTTTCGTCCGCATGTCGCATCTAGGACGAGCGCTAACTGGCTTTGGGTTTGGCCATCTTCTCATGCATAGCGCCCTTCACGCTGCCGGGCGTGACGTTGGCTAGCATGCCTTCCACTTTCGTCTTGGTCGATGCCGCGTAAACGTGGTCTTTGCCCGACAGGAGTGCTTCGATACCTTGCCGTGCCACGTCATCGGGTTGACTTTCATTCTTACCTTCCGATCCAACTTCCGTATTGTCCATGCCGGCGCGGTGGAAAAAATCCGTGTTTGTGGGTCCTGGCTGGAGAGCGGTCACCGAGATCCCTGTGTCGCGCAACTCATAGCGAAGACTGTGTGCGAAAGACAACCCAAAGGCTTTCGTGGCAGCGTAGACCGCCTCCCGCGGTGCGACCATCTCTCCGGCGATGGAAGCGGTGAATAGGATTCTCCCCTCATTGCGCAAGAGCATATTTTGAACCACGTATTTGGCAAGTTGCACGGTACCCGCGCAGTTCAAATACACCATATTCAATTCGGCGTCCAAATCTGTTTCTGCGAAAAGGCCACCGACACCAACGCCTGCATTGAGACAGGCAACATCTATGCTTCGGCCCAGCGACTGTACATGATCCCAGAATTGCCTTACGCCGCCCTGGGTAGCTAGATCCGCCTGAATGTCGGTCACCTGAACTCCGTGCGGGCGCAATTGTTCCGCAGCGGCTGGCAACCTCCCTCCTGATGAGCAAATCGCCAGATCGTAGCCGCGCGCCGCGAGCTCTTTTGCGAGTGAAAGTCCGATACCGCTCGATGCCCCTGTCACAATTGCGAATTTTTCTGCCATCCTACCCTCTTCTCGCCGTCGAACACTTGCGGCAACTTGAATGCCCCCGATACCGGCCTCACCTTAGCCGGGAAATGCATTAACGAAGCACCGAACTCGGGGTCCACTATGATGCATTAGGCTGCGGGTAGGATGGTTGGCGAGAACGAACGACGAAATGAGTTTATATCCAGCCTGTGAGGCGCCGTTTTAGACGGTGCCGTAAGAACGTTACAACAATGAGTCCCATATATGCATCAGACAGACTCGCTTCTGAGGACTCCAGATGAACGCACAAACAAACCCCATCCCGGACGCCCGAATCCGCGTTGTGGTCGCTGACGATCACCCTGTCATCCGAGGTTTGGTACGTTCGGCCCTACAACAGCACCCGAGGTTTGAGGTCTGTGGAGAAGCTGAGAACGGAGCCGAAGCAATAGAAGAAGTGAGGCGAGTAAGGCCAGATGTGGTGATTCTGAACGTAACTATGCCTCTGGTCAATGGCTTTCAGGCGGCGCGTGAGATCAAGAAGCAGATTCCGGAAACTGCAATAGTTATTCTGTCATCGCACGCCGATAAGCACTTTATTGAGGAAGCCAAAAAGATTGGTGTGCGAGCCTACGTCCCGAAATCCAAAGTAGGCCAAGCGCTCGTGAAAGCGTTAGAAGCAGCGGTGGCAGGGGAAGATTTTATTATTTTGGAGTAGGGGACACTCCAATGAGGTTCCCGAGCTTAAAGAGGGCGTTGAAAACCTTGAGGCATCGCACGGCGAAGCGAATTCTGGGCGTGGCAGGAAACAGCGGGCAACTTCGACGGAGCCCAAAACTCGAAAATCAGCATAAAGTATCTCACTGTCGACCCAGCCATAGGGAGGCGGAGTCTTTTTTAGTCTGCCGAGCGTGTTATCCGAATTCAGATTTTCACGCCCGCCAAAAATAAAACGCCGTTCCTGGCGCAATGCTGGGAACGGCGTTCTTATAGAAACACGTTAGACCTTGAACTTACGCCGCGTTGCGAGACTTTATCTTTGTCATCGGCGTGTCTTCTTCGCCTACTTCCTCGCCCTGGTTTGCCTGCGCATTGATGTCGCCGGCGAGTCCGGTGAGTTTCTCGTCCGTTTCCTTTTCCTCTTCGAGCGTTTGCTTGAAAAGCGAAACATGCTTCGATTCGCCGAGTTCCTCCGCGAAGGCGATCACCGTTCCGTAACCTGCGATTTCGTAATGCTCGACCCGTTGCGCGGCTCCGATAAGCGCAGCGTCAAGCACCGCGCCATCATGCTCCTCAATGGCTTCAGAGCCTTCCTCGATCAAGCCTTCCATGCCTTTGCACTTCTTACCTTTCGGACTTTCGCCGAGCTGTCGAAAGATAGTCTCAAGGCGCTGAACATGGCCTTTCGTCTGTTCGAGGTGCTCCTCAAACCCAGCGCGCAGATCCTCTGAAGTCGCCGCTTTCGCCATTTTCGGCAACGCCTTCACCAGTTGGTTTTCGGCGCTGTACAAGTCCTTGAGTTCATCTATATAAAGTTCTTTTAATCCCTCGTCCGCCATAAGTATCTCCTCCAGAGTTCAAGATTTGTTCAGGTCTATGATGCAGTCGAGAACGTAAAGGACTATGGGCTCGGCGGAATCCCCTTCCAAATCCATGGGGGCTTCTGGCCTTCTGTAAAGCGCCGCACATGGGCTAATCGGCGTCCCCGCAACGACAAGGGCTCGTAGGTCCGTTGTTTGAAAGGCGGTCATGACAATAAGAGCCTGCAAATTTGCCAGAAACGAGTCGATCCCTCTCATCCCATTTTTGACGCCAAGGTCGTTGTGACATTGAGGATGCTATCGAGCGAGCGTAAATTGTCCACATGACCTTTCTTGAAAGCCGGTCCCGAAAGGCCAACGTGGGTCAATGACAATGCGCTCGGCATCTTCCACAAGGGTAATTTATGTTGCGATCGCTTCGAATCTCGCAATCGCAGCTTGCAAATATGTGGCAGCTAGTGTCACCGGAAGCGCAGCCATGTGGGCGGAAGCATTCCACTCCACCGCGGATTCGGGGAATGAGTTGCTCCTCCTTTGGGGGATACGGCGCAGTGCGCGCCCGCCCGATTCACTGCACCCGTTTGGACACGGGAAAGTGCTCTACTTCTATTCGCTGCTCGTGGCCGTTTACATCTTCGGTATTGGCGGCGTGTTGGCCGTGCGGCAGGGCGTTGTTCGTTTCCGGCAGCCGGAGCAATTTACGCATGTCGGCTGGAACTACATCGTTCTGGCCACCGCATTTGCCCTCGACTTCTATTCATGGCGCATCTCGTATAAGGAACTTCTCGCAAGAAAAGATCCTGACGAAAGCACTTGGCAGGAAATTATCGGCAGCAAAGACCCGACGGTGTTCACCGTTTTTCTGGAAGACTCCGCCGGCATGGCTGGCACGGCTCTGGCATTCCTTGGCATTTTCTTCGCGCATGTGCTCGGTCATCCTTATTTCGATGCTTTGGCTTCGATCTTCATCGGGATCTTGCTTGCCGGCGTCGCGGCCCTATTGGGACGCGAAAGCGGAGCCCTTCTGGTGGGGGAGCGGACCAATCGTTCAAGAATCCGTCGTATACGGGCCATCATTTGTGCCGATGATTCAGTTGACAACGTCGGAGACCTCTTGACCATGCAGTTGGGGCCGGATCAGGTGCTCCTGAACGTGGATATCCGGTTCAACCGCGGCTTGGGCGTACAGGAACTGGAATTGGCGATCGATCGCATCGAGAAGAACATTCGCCAGTCTGATTCGACCGTCCAGCGGATATTCATCGAAGTGGACTCACTCAGAACGGCCTCGTCACGAACGCTTCCGGCGGCGGAACCACAGGCATCATCCAACCACGGGGGAGCGAATAGCAACTAACAGGCACACTGGACAATTCCGCGACATTGACGGCTGGTTAGTTGTTCTGAGTGCATGCAAAGGGGAACTCTGGCCGCCAACTCAAAATCCGCTCTTCCCCGATCGGGTCGGCGGAACGGGAGCAATCGCACTTCTGAAAGCATCCTCAAAAGCTTTTTTCAAAAGCTGGGCCCAGGGCTAATAACCGGTGCGTCCGACGACGATCCCAGCGGAATCGGAACCTATTCTCAAGTGGGAGCGCAGTTCGGCTATGCCCTGCTCTGGACGATGATATTGACATATCCGCTGATGGCTGCCATTCAGGAGATCAGCGCCCGCATCGGCAGAGTCACCGGTGTTGGCATCGCAGCGAACTTACGAAAAAATTATCCCCGGCCCCTTCTGTACAGCGTCCTCTTCGTGGTCTCGGTTGCGAATGTGTTCAATCTCGGAGCCGATATTGGGGCGATGGGTTCCGCGGCCCAACTGGTTCTACCCGGAAAGAGCGGGCTCTATATCGTGATATTTGGCACTGGTTCGCTTGCCGGAGTTTTGCTGGTTCCATATTCCACCTATGCGAAATACCTGAAATGGCTCACCCTGTCTCTATTCGCATATGTGGGCGTCGTCTTCTTTGCCCACGTGCATTGGGCCGCCGTCGTCCGCTCCACGCTTTTGCCGCACATCGAGTTCACCAAAGATTACTTGACTGCTCTGGTTGCCGTTCTCGGCACAACCATCAGTCCCTATCTCTTTTTCTGGCAGGCCTCGCAGGAAGTCGAGGAGGTGACGCAGAATCAAGGAGAGAAACCACTGAAAGCGGCGCCCTCGCAAGCTCCGAAGCAGCTGGATCGCATCCGCATCGATACGTATGTCGGTATGGCCTTCTCCAACATCGTCGCCTTCTTCATCATTCTGACGGCTGCTGCGACGTTACATGCCAGCGGGATCACTGAAATTTCAACTTCGGCACAAGCTGCCAAGGCGCTAGAGCCGTTGGCCGGACGCTTTGCCTTTCTCCTTTTTGTATGCGGCATCGTTGGCACCGGCCTGCTGGCGGTTCCGGTCTTGGCGGCATCCGCCTGCTATGGCATCGGTGAAGCGTGCCGCTGGAGAACCAGCCTTGAGCGTAAACCCCGACAAGCGATCCGATTCTACGCAGCCATTACAGTAGCGACCTTGATCGGCCTGTCGTTGAACTTCCTGCATATCGATCCTGTAAAGGCGCTTTTCTGGGCCGCGATTCTCAACGGCTTAGTCGCTGCTCCCTTAATGGTAGTGATCATGTTTATGGCCTCCAACAGAAAAGTCATGGGGCCGCTGGTCATACCGCAATATCTCAGAGTGGTGGGTTGGCTTGCCACGACAGTGATGCTGTGTGCGTCGATCGGTGTGTTTGCTACATGGAAATGGAAATGAAGAGTTGAACGAGCCTGCGTGATTTGTCGTGATGATGCGGTACCAGGTCTTCGGCGGAATCATTTTTTCGAATCGTCCGAGGGTTTATGCCCGCGCCCCGGCGCTTCCGTTTTGAGGAGAGGGTTGCGGGCTTTAATCCTGCCTTGACCTCCACGGCACCGCACTACGGACTACGCTACGGTTTTGCTTCGGCTACCGGAGATTTCCAACGACTTAGAGGTCGTCCGCCTCTTGTAAATCCTTTAAAGTCGTGTATCGGCCGTTCTTTCGCGGGCGGTAACCGGGGTTCAAAAACTGTTGCGCGCTGCGCGAACCCCGCCTACGAGCACCCTCATGAATTCCCGTGTTTTGTATCCGCATTTCACGAGTTCGCTCGTCGTGTTCCTAATGAGTCAAAAAGATGCTTGCTGCCCTCTAGTCGGTGATACCAGTGATACCTAAAAATACGAAAAATGGGGATTCAGGAGCAACGAATGCAACAAAAATTAAGGGATGCAAATGTGTAATAAAGCTTGTCCTTAGAATAGTTTACCGTTGATGTTCCTCAAATCACGCGAGATAGCAAAGTTGGCGATTAACCGGCGTTCACCGAACAAACGTAAGAAATAAAGTGAGGACGTCGTCCAGTCTGTTAGACGCTGCCTTGTCGCGACAGAGACCTCGGCAACCGTGTTCAAAAGAATGGAGGATTTGGAGGGGTTCCATCTCCCCACCAAATGTTTTCGGAATTTCCGAGGAGTTCTAAGCGATTAACAGTTAGAGGCGATGTGGTGTTCAAGCGCGAGCCGCGCATGTTCTGACTCCAGACGGGCTTCATTTGCCGCGCGATTGAGACTTTCGTATTCCTGCTTGGCGGATACGCCGATTTTGCGACGAAGTTCGGTGACGGCGACGGAAAATCTATCCGTCGCGGCTTCGTAAACCTTTGCTAATGCGCTTTGTCTTCACATGTCATGATGACTTGGAGCTCGACGGAACTTCCGGTGCCTTCGCAACGCTCTCGCACGATAGGTTTTGAGAGCAGTCGTGAACCCACAATTCTACACTTTGCAACTGCCCCAAAATGTGTTGTGGCTGCGCGCTTGACTGGGAACCTCTGAGCTAGAAGTTATCTTTTCCTCTCGCCACTTTCTGAACGGCAATTGGTTTCGCTGTGTATTGACCGTTCCGGGACTGTGTTGTGGAGTTCGTGCGATTTTCATCGCTGACCCAAAACTGTAGTCAGCGTACGATATAGTGAACTGCAACAGCCGAAGGACTTCCGTAAAGAGTCTTTCTGGCTTCAGTGCCAGCACGTTCGATACGGAACATCGTGGATGAGAAAATTAACATCCTGATGGTAGACGACCAGCCGGGCAAACTGCTCAGCTACGAAGCCATGCTTGGCGAACTGGGCGAGAACCTGATCAAGGCTCATTCCGGAATGGAAGCGCTCGAGCACCTGCTGAAAAACGACATTGCCCTGGTGCTTATGGACGTGAGCATGCCGGGAATGGATGGTTTTGAAACGGCGCAGATGATTCACGAGCACCCCCGCTTTCAAAACACACCGATTGTCTTCGTCTCTGGGATTCATGTTTCAGACCTGGACCGGCTCAAGGGATATCAACACGGAGCGGTCGATTACGTGTCCGTTCCTGTAGTTCCGGAACTGCTGCGGGCAAAAGTGAAGGTATTTGCGGAATTGCATCGCAAGACGCAACAACTGGAAGTACTCAATGCCCAGATGACCCGGTTGCAGGACGAAGAGCGCAGACGCATTGCGCGCGAGTTGCACGACAGTGTGGGACAATTGCTCGCCGCAATTAGTATGAACAGTGTTGTGGTAGCAGCGGAATCTGACAAACTAAGCACTGACGCGGCAAAACGTATTTCTGAAAACGCCGCGATGGTCGAGGAGGCTACCCGGCAGATCCGAACCATATCCCACCTGTTGCACCCTCCCTTGCTCGATGAAGCGGGGCTGGCATCTGCGCTGCAGTGGTATGTCGAGGGATTCTCCGCACGCAGCAAGGTCGACGTCAAGCTCGATTGTCCCGAGAGCTTTGACGGTTTGTCCAAAGAGTTGGAGCTTTCTGTCTTCCGCGTGGTTCAGGAGTGTCTCACCAATATTCATCGCCATGCTGGAAGTTCGACGGCTGGAATTCGCATCACGCAAGATGAGGCCTCCCTGCGCCTTGAGATCGAAGATGCCGGGAAAGGGATTCCGCTCGCAAACCAGTCCGGGTTCGGGCGGTCGGCCAACGCCGGCGTCGGTGTCCGCGGGATGAGGAGCGCATGCGGTTGCTAGGTGGCACGCTGTATATCCATTCAAATGACCACGGAACACGCGTAACTGCCATTTTACCCGTGGTGCGCGCCACTGCGCCTACGGCTCGAGAGGTCAACAGCGGGTCGCTCTGACCGGAGAGCCTCGGCAGGAAACCGTGTCGGACCGTGCGAATACCGTAAGGCGATCTCGCGAAGGTACGACGAGCCACGGCTAAGTTCGCCATCGGAGTTCGGCTGTTTTGAAAGACGGTTTCTCTACTCCGGCGCGCTTGTTGATCAATGGCACCCGGCCACACTACGTCAATTCCTTGATGGTCGCCAGCAAGTCCGTGGCGAGACGCCCCTTGTCCAGGCAAGCGTCCTCGCCTGCCTCCATTACCCGAGCCCGGAGATGGGCTGGATCATGCTGGCTCATAACGATGATCTTCGCATTCGGCAGTTCTCGCCGCAGTGCCGGGCGACTTCCAAGCCGCCGATACCGGGCCTGCTGATGTCGAGAAGAATGAGGTCGGGTTGCAGTTGCTGTGCTTTTTTCAGTGCTTCCGTGCCGTCCGGGGCTTCGCCGCAGACCTGCCACTTCGGCTCGGATGACAAGAGCGCAGCCACCCCCGAGACGTACCCTCTCGTTATCATCGGCAATGAGAATACGCAAGAACGTCAGCCTGCAGTGCCCGCCACATTGCTATCCGGCAATGCCAGACGCCTGGTCCTGAAATAGATTTTCTTCCTCTTGAATCTCGGTTGCCGGAATCGGCAGCATGACTGATATTTTCGTGGCTGTTCCCTTCGAAAAAATATTCATCGTACCTTTAAAATGACACACGCGCTCTCGCATGCCGGCAATCCCAACGCCGGAACGCTGCAGGTGAATCCCGTTCAGCTTGTCGGACGGCATTCCTCTGCCCGCATCCTGAATTTCCAGGACAACGCCATCGCTATTACGGAATAGGCGAATCGTCGCCGTCTTACTACCCGAGTGGCGATGAACGTTGGTGAGACACTCTTGCACGACCCGAAACACCGGCCATTTCCATCTCGCCAGGAAGTCTGCCGAAGTCTTCAGGGATGTTCAGGTCTACAAGTAGATCGCTACGGTCCGGAGCGGGCCATCTTCAGCCTTCGCCGTTCAGTCAGGATGGCCTGCCGCCCCTCAGGTTTGCAAATGCTGGTTCTTGTTTTCATATGGGAGACCTAAACGCCTTTCAAGGTCAGGGTGGCATGTCGTACTTTTAATAGATCTTCAGATCGACCACGGCCCGTCAGCTTGCCACGTATTGTTGAACGCGCTACCAGTTGCCGCTGCGGACAAGGGTGGACCGGCGAACTCCCTGACGACCGAAATAGTTTCATGAAGTCGGGCGGGGGCGGAGTTCAGCCGGGAGCGGCGGAGAAAGGCAGTCCACTGCGTCGATTTTGTTCTGTCGTTCGCAAATTCGTCTTCCAAGCCAACAGGCCGCGCTTCGATCACTGTTCCGCGATGATCAAACGTAGCCTTGATGGCCTTGAGCAGAATCGGTCCATCAAAACCGTACATGCGCGAGAGCGCCCACAGATCGAAGAAATCTTTCATTCGACTGTTCAACATCTCCAGTGCGGTCAACGCCTCCAACTTTTCGGCAACGACTGTCTCCTTGGGATAAGCGCGCAGCACGGGAGGTGAGAATTCAAGAAGCGTAGGATATGCGATTTCGATCACTCCTGGATTTACCACGTCGCCGAAACCAATATCGATTTGCATGGGGATCTGAGCGCGAGCAAGGACTGCGCGGAAATGAACCCGAACTCCTTCGTAGTCAGCGTCCTCTTTGATTCTCGCGACCTTCACGGACTTCGCATCGAACTCGATACCGTCGGGTTCGGACTCGATCTCGCACAACTGGACGAAGAGAGATCGAATGTGCTCAAGCTCATTGCTGGTTCGGCCAAGCAGATCGATGTCCCTGGTGGCGCGTGACAGGGGGGCTCGCCAGGCAGCCAGCAAGAGCGCGCCCTTGAGAATGAATGTTTCCGCATGGCGAGACTTCGAAAGGCGATACAGGAAACGCTCCATGGCGTAATACTGGAGCAATTCCTGGAAGGGCCTTTCTTGAGCGCGCGCCTGATTGAGCAAACGCTGCCGCACCGACGCCCCAAGATCGGCAGTCATAGCACGGCCTCCAGATAAGGACGCATCACTTTTTCAACCCGGCAGATGCGAGCGTATTCCAGCAGCTTGTTGACGGGTAGTCTTCGGACTTTTTCCCGATATGTTCGGAGCGCCTCGACGGCGACATCCATTCCGATCTTATTGCGATATTTGAAGCAGTCGGCAATCGTCTTTTCCATGGAATAAATTTTGACCGGAACCCGATCAATGGTGATCACATCGACTCCCGCATCGAAGGCCCCGTTCGCAAACCAGAAGACTCGAATGGGTATGCCTTGGATCTTGGGAACTTGAGCATGACTGGGGAGCGCAATGTCCACGTTGTGCGGTATCTGCGTGGTGAGCCCGTGATGTGCAAGGGCAGAGATCAGACAGATCACGGCCCGCGGAATGCGGGAAGCCACGGTCACCCACTCCGGATGAGTGAGAGGAGGAGCTTTGGCTAGCCGGTAGAGTCCCCGGCCGACAGACAGAAGTTCTCCGGAATCGCGCAGTTCGTAGAGCGTGCGAGGATGGACCCCGAGGCGCACGGCTTCGCTGGTGCGAAGCATTCCACCATGACGCTGAAAAAGAGATCGTGTTTTCGCGAGATTGCGGGATGGCTCGGACATAGAGAGATGATGGATAGAATACTCGGACATTATACGTCGTTTCCGATGATATTATCCGAATAAAAATTGCTCGGCCGACAGGTATTCGGTATATCTTTTGCGTGCGCTTTGCAGGTTTACGGCCCGCACCGACGCGGGTAATTTGGCGAGGGTTCTAATCTCCAAGGGGGTGATACCAGTGATACCGAAAACCCAGAAAAACTGGCTTTCAAGAGCAACGCCTGCAACAGCGGTTAAGAGCCGCAACATGCGGTAAACTATTGCAATGGTTTTGGTTCCTGGCGATGTGCTTGAGATAGTGAGACATAGCAGGTTCCGTAATAGACGAATCCCACTCTCTCCGCCAGATTCTAAAGCACTTGCACTAACACAAATCAATGCAAATCACGACGCTCTCGGGATGGCCAGGCGAACCACTTTTGAGTGGGCCTGTGCCATCTCGTTGGTGATGACATCCCCGTAGATGTTGAACGTTGTGCGGATATCCGCGTGCCGCATCAGCTTTTGCTGCACGGCAACGGCGGTTCCGACGGCGTCCAACCATGAGCGGTAACTGTGGCGCAGCGAGTGCGTCCCCAGTTTTCCGATCCTAGAACGCTCCGCGGCCTTCTGAAACGTCAGCCACACCCAAGGATAGGAGACTGGTAAGCGACCGAGCTGAACGGGACTCGCGAAAATCCAATCCATTTCGGAAGCAAACTGAGTCGTCTGTTTCCAAGCTTTCAGCACCGCGAGCATCTCCGAGTCTATCGACATTGTGCGCCCTGAGTAGATGGTCTTTACGTCTCCCACTCTTTGCCTCACAATGCTGCGTTCGACTCCAAGGGTGCTGTTCAACCAGTCGATATCGCTCCATTTCAGGCCCAAACACTCGCTGATACGGAGTCCGAAACAAACGCACACTAACGCTATTGTGCGCACCGGCTCCTGCAGCTCCCGCACGAACATCTGGAACTCTTCCACGGTAAGGCTCCGAGGCTGTCGCCTCCGCTTCGTGGCCCCTTTTATCGTAACCAGCTCCATCGGGTTCCGCTGCGTCGGGATTTCCCCCCGCCACATTGCGTAATCCCAGAGAGCTCTAACGAGGCCTCGAATATGCACTCTACTCTTTGCGGAGATCGGCAAGTCCCTCAACCACAGCTCTACGGGCCTCGCCTGCAGCGCGGTGATTGGAAAAGCTCCCCATCTCGGAAGAATGTGATTATTCAGCCAAGCGTTGTACCCATATTGAGTGCTGAATCTTTCGGGCATTTTTTCTCGTCTGAACTCCAGAACCAAGGATCGTATCGACGGAAAACTTGCGTTTTCAGGCTCGGACAGCGACTGCCGCAACCCGTCCGCTGCCAGTGACGCTGCGGTCTTGGTTTTGTATTGCTGAAGCGTGCCAACCAGCCGGGATCTTCTCCGGCCGTTTTCAACCCAAAGGAAATTCCAAGTAGCGTATTTCTTATTGAATACAACACTTCCATTTTGTATCCGTGCTCTTTTCAATCACTCCCCCTTTCGGAGAGCACGGTCAGCGGTTTGGATGGTATCACGGGACATGCGAGGAGAGCAGAGTCCAGATCCTCTTTACGGAACCTCCAGATCCGCCGTTTCGTGCCCGAGAGGGCATAGGCCTGTAGTTTTCCTTGGCGGACCCACAAGAGAAGCGACCGTGGCTTCACCTTGATGTAAGCTGCGGCTTCTGATGCCGTGAGCCAATCGGATTGTGGGGCTGTATTCATTCTTGAGTCTTCTTCGGATCGAAGTCGCCCTTCATGTCTAGACCAGACTCGCGCAATTTCTTTATTACCTTTTCAGCAATTTCGTCGGCGGTCGATTGCACGCCTCTCTGTTGCGGTGTTGCCAAGGCTCGTATGATTTCCCCCTGACGCTCACATGGAACCTCGCCATAGCTGGTTAGCGTCGTCAAAACCTTTTCGTGGCCGAGATTCTGGCTCCACGCCTTGAACTGTTCAGCGGACGTGCAGACCTCCTGCCCAAGCCGGGCAAGTGTATTTCTGAAGCTGTGCGGGTTGAAGTAGGGCACGCCAGCGCGGATGAACGCTTCACGAAATATCTTGCGGATGGGCGAGGCGCTGCTCCAGTGAACCCGTTCCAAGCCGGCCGCTTCGAACTGGCGAGTCGCCCCTAACGCCACGCGCGTTGCCGGGAAAAGAGGATCGTCATTGCCCCACAGTTTGTCTTCCCGGAGATATCGCGCCCACTCCGCCACGATCGCGCAAATTTCGTCGCCTACTGGCAAGAAGAAGGTTTTGAACGTTTTGCTGAATTTCGTCCGCACTTCTCGCGCATCCTGATAGACGCTGCCCTCGATTAAATCAACGTGCTTGAGCTTCATCGAAGCGATCGCACTATCCCTTGCGCCTGTCAGGAGAGTGAACGCGATGAGGGCGCGATCACGTCGCTCGATTTCCCCGCTGTCCGGCATGGAATTGATGACGTGCTTGATCTGTTCCAATGTCGGCACCTTCTGTTCCCGCTGAGCGGTAGCAATGCGCTCATCCTTGGCGGACAGATTGAAATAGTCGGCATCGGAACACTGAAGGCGCGATTTGTAGCCCGGTTGCCACGCCAGCCACTCGAAGAATCGTTTGAGGTGCCTGAGCGTCGCATGTAAGGTCGCCTTGCTCAACTTCTCCCCCGACCTTTGGCCATTTTGTTCGGCGAGTTGATTCTTGAACGCAATCGCCTGTTGAAAATGAAACGCCGTGAAGTCTCGATGTTTGGTATAAACCTCAAAACGGTCTAGCGCTTTCGCGCAGGCATCCAGTGTCGGCTCGCTGTGGCGCTTGGCTTCCTTCAAGTATTCGAGATATTTGCGCTTGATTCGTTCGTTGTTTGCGTTGTGCGTTGTCAATTGAGCGTCTCCTATCTCAAGTCACTGTTTACGGTGGGTTGGTTAATCTCCCCTAGTTGTCGCAGTGCTTGCGGAAACGTGATGTCCATTTTCCCGAGAAATTCTCCGAGTTTGGCCATGCTGACCCGGCGGTTCATCATGGAGTTGCACTCCGGGCAGATCGCGGTCAGGTTGCCGATCTTCTCAGTAACGGGTTGACATTCCACCATGCCGGCCGCCGGGGATTTCGGGGCGTGACAGCGGACGCAGTACAACTGACCAGGGCCACAGGGCTGTTTCTTGCCTCCCCGACGCTTCTGCAGGAACTCAATGAGTACCCGCCCTAGGATCAACATTGGGCGTTTACCGTCAATCGTTGAAAGTCCGTCCATGATCCACCTGCGTACTGTGTTTTTGTGGTGGCCTAGTAAATCGGCGACCTCCCCGACCGTATAGCTGCGATGGATTTTGACAAGACGGTGATTCGGTTGAGATTTCCCCATTACTTATCTGCCGTCTTTCGCGGCTTGCTCTTTCTTGTTTGCTGCGCCAAACTGCTGTGGTTGAGCAAATCCCCCAACCGCCTCAACGGTGCCGCCTCTTAGCATGGCTTCCACCGCGGATGGAAGAACCCGAATTGCTCGGCCCAATCGGACGTGCGTAAGTCGTCGCTGGCGTATCCAAGCTCGGACTGTGTGAACGCTCAATCCGAGAGCATCGGCTGCTTCCTTTATGGTCAGAGGCCTATTCAGCGCATCTCTCATCATTTTGCTTTCTGATAGATGACTTCTTGTTGACTTTTCTACAAGCGGATAGTAGGTTACTGTTTCGTATGGGTCAAGTGACAACGAAGCACGTGTCCAAGGATCATTCCAAGTTTTCTACACCACCACTGGAATTTCTCTGGTGGCGTGCCGACATCACTAAGGAAGATGTGCGATGGGTGCGGCAGCACTTAGGGCGCGGCTTGGACGGTGCTAAAGAATTCGAGGTTTACCCGAACTCATTTGCGATCGGCTATGGCCCCATCGCGCGAGACTGGCGTCACCGAGTTCATTTTTCCGAGGGGACAACGTCGCCCTTGGTCCAAATTCCCTTGGGAGAGAAGTACGACTATCGCAACGAATACGTGCGCGCAAGGCGAGAGGGAGATCCGCATCTGAGCCCTCACGGCATGTTCCGAGAGCTTGAGAATGGCTTTCATGAACACGCTATGCAGTTCATGCAGCAGTTTGGACCCCTTACATGGAAAATCAGTACCGGTCGGCGCGGAGAGGAAGGATGGGTGGACCTGGCTGACTTTTGGGACAGACATACGAGGTTCATAGCCGTGATGCAGCTCTGGGAATCCCGATTCGATGTGGAAGGCCTAAAGAACAGCTGGCGATGGATTTATGAACGTTTGGACCGAATAAACCGGGTCGGCCCCGCCCACTTTGGAGCTATGCCGAATTGGAATTTCGACAAGTTTCACGAATTCCCCGGAGTCTTTCCGTGGAAAAGGGGTGGAATAGAGAATGGATTACAAAATCCGCACTCGATTCTCTTGCAGACGACGCAGGAGCTTATTCATTACGAACTTAATCTTCACACACAGGAATGTCGTCAAATCTGGATGATGCAGTCCGTGGGCAGAGATCAAGATGTTAGGTTCCAGCCCATCCGGTCATACGGATCGCTCTGGGGAGTGATCTGGGATCTTTTTGGCCAGGATGTTTCTACCCTCACACACGGATGGCGAGTTTGCCTTGAATGCGGTCGCCGATTCTACCCTAGAGATCATCGGAGCGTCTGCTGTACGTCTAAGCATCAGGCACTCTGGAGTAAGCGAAAATGGGCAAGAGACCATAGGAAGCCACGAATGTTGAGCAAACCAGCAACCTCAGTTCGCTGATCGACACAACGCACCGGACCGGTGCAGCAACACCGATCCGGCGCTAACCAAAATCGCCTACAAAGGAGGCAATCATGGCTAAGCAGCAACGTAGCAACAATTCCGCTTTCACTCAAGAACCTCGCCCCATCACCCAAGTAGCGCTCTACGCCAGAGTCAGCACCCTCAACAATCAAGATCCCGAAATGCAGCTCTCCGAATTGCGGGAATATGCAGGGCGCCGCGGCTGGCAGATCGTCGAGGAATTCACAGATCAAGGCGTGTCAGGCTGCAAAGAATCGCGGCCAGCGCTCAACCGACTGATGTCGGACGCTTGCCGGAGACGGTTTGACGCAGTTCTGGTCTGGAAGATCGACCGCTTTGGACGGTCTTTGAAGCACCTGGTTAATGCGCTGGCCGAACTCGCAGCGCTCGGAGTGGCCTTCATCAGCCTGCGGGATAACATCGACCTGAGCACTCCATCGGCAGACTCATGTTCCAGATAATCGGTGCGATGGCTGAATTCGAGCGAGCCCTAATCCAAGAACGCGTTCGCGCCGGTCTCCGGAACGCCCGCGCCAAAGGCAGACGACTCGGGAGACCGCGGGTGATTGTGGATGCCTCCCAAATTGCTTCTGGTCCACCGTATTCGAGATCTCCCCTGCTCCCTCGAAGTGCAGGCATCGCAGTCTCGACCCCCCAGATTGTCGGCCACCACGTCATGCACGGAGATGTTATTTTGCGCCGCGGCCACCGCTCCGTTGCCATTGGCGTTGAGCGAGAACGCGCCAAAGTAGTTGGCCGAGTTGACGATGGAATCGCGAATCGTGATGTTGGTGGCGGAGCACTCGGGGCAAAGATTCGTTCCTCCCGGTCCGCCCTGATTCTTCGCGCCGATCACGAAGGCTCCTCCATTCTGGCTGAAGCCGCCCCAAACGTTGAAAAATGGACTGGGAATGTGGATGGCAGGCAAGCCGCTTTTTGGAGGAAAGTGCGAGAGCGAAAATATACCGCAATCTTTATCGATCAGGGATACTGTTTCAACGCGGGCGAATGGACGTTTCCTGACTATCCTTTGCGGGGGGTTTACGCGAGGAATGAAGTGTATGGCACAGTACGAGGGTGGGAATCGTTCGAGCCGTGGCTCTCACGGGTTGAAAAGATGGATGAGGGAATTCTGTGGCGACTGGCGGGCGAAATACCTCCCGACTGGTATGGTGGCGAGTGGGAGCGCTGGAAAGGCTGGTCGTAGGGTTGATTCTCAGGCGAGGCATAATATGGAACTTGATCGACAATTTCCGCAACTCCGCCAGAATGCCGTTTCCGGCCTGGCTGAATGGCGGACCGCCGCACAACAGCGTCTTCTAGCTTGGAGACCTGCGGCGGAGTACGCAAGCTCGATTCAAATATTCAAACCGCTCGTTTTGTAGAATGCCGTTCCCTCATTATGAGAGGTTTCCCAAACAAAATCGACTGATTCCTATGTTCCGAGCGCCTACAACTGCAGCGGGCCGAGTATTTGCGTATGTCCACCGATTACGCCTCGTATTTTCTATTTGCTTTTCCGCTTCCGAGAATCGGCCGCAGCCTTGGAAGCCTTCGTGGCGATAGCCCGCCTCTGCTCCGCCGTCATCGTTTTCAGCCGGGCTTAGACTGCACACGGATTGGAAGCAACGGACAATTCCTAGTTCGTTGGCACGCGCCATGTGGCATTCATAAACAAGCCATCGACATACACGGCTGCACCTTGGGCGCGTCCATTTCGTAGGTATGCCTTCGAGATGGTGTTGGGACCAGTCGTGAATGCGCCATCCCCAAGATATACCAAAGGAAGCGATGGGCCATTCTCAGCAAATTTGACACGAATGCGGCCTTGATCGCCGAAGAGTATAGCGGTGCCTTCCGCGGATTCGAACTTCCCGCTGTAGCGAACGATATCGGATTCGGATAGAGAGTGTTCGGCGACCACAATGGGCGGGATGGCAAGCAACGCGCGCGCAATGCGTCCAGCAATGCTGAGGCTGCTGATGGAAGTGTCGGAATTGGCGAGGACAATGATGGTGAGATCGTCATCGGGATAATACTCAATCACGTTGTTGAAACCGCCGCCGCTACCGGTGTGCCCGAACATGGGATGCCCCTGCAAATCTCCCCGCCGAGTGCCCAGTCCGTAGTCGATCGTGGTGCCGTCTCTCAGCACAGTGGCAGCGCGCATAACTGCGAGCCCGGCTTGGCTGACGACCAGGCCCTGATTCAGGGCTCGCTGCCAGGTGATGAGATCCGAGACGGTGGAGCAAATGCCACCTCCGGAGAAAGGCGTGTCCCACGTCATGGGCTCAGCGTTCACCAGTTGCCCTTTAGATCGAACGTAGCCTGCAGCTCGATTCTTGACCACCGAACGTGCGTCACAATAGCGGCTAGAGTCCATGCCAAGCGGCCTGAAGATGTGGTTCAGCATGTAGTTGGCATAGGTTTCGCCCGAGACTTTCTCAATGATCATTCCGAGCAGATAGAAACCGGAGTTGCTGTATCGCCACAGCTGCGCCGGCGGGAATAGCTGTTTTTCCTCTTGAATCGTAGCCAGGAACTGTTGGTGGGTGAACTTGACAGCTTCGATGTTCTCCGATTTCGGCCCAAGGTCAGTGTAGTCGGGAATGCCGGAGGTGTGGTTCATCAGGCTGCGAATGGTGGCTGCGGGCGCGATGGTATGAATTTCGGGCACGTACTTCTCAGCCAAATCTTCAAGGGTCAGCTTGTGCCGTTCGGCAAGTTGAACCACGGCCGCAGAGGTCATGTTTTTGGTTATTGAGTCGATGTGGTAGACCGTGTCAGGAGTCGTCGCAGTTGTCAGTTCGAGGTTGGAGTTGCCATATCCCTTGAGCAAGAGGGTCTGGTTACCACGTACGACGGCAATGGACATTCCGGCAATAGGTCCTTCATGGAGTGCTGCATTGGCGATGCCGTCGATTGTAGCGACTAACGCCTGTTTGGCCTGCGAGAGGGAGAGGTTTGGGAGCAGGAGGATCAAAGCGAGCCAATGTTTCGGCTTCATATGAAGATGAGTATAGCGGATGGGCCATTTTGGACGGGTGGTCGGCAAACCGGAAGTGATCTGGGTTTCACTGCGGGATCGGTAATGATAAGTCCTAGGGCTGTAGATATCGCATCCCCCGCGAGGGCTGCCCAAAAGCCCCTTCGCCAGTTGTCTCGCAAGTACCTGAGTCTGCAAACGCTCAGGTCGCCAGTTATGGCTGCCCGAAAACAGGTGTTTTTGAGGCGGTAGGAATTCTGACTGACGGCCGATCAGCCGGACGCTTTCTCGTCCGCGCGTGAAACCTGATCATTTGAATCGGCTGTGCGCTAATTGCGTGCCGGGTTTCAGTTTCAGGCGTCGCAAGGCGGCACTGAGGCCCATCTGGATCATGAATGATAAAGGACGTTATCATTCCCTACGCCACGGCAGTCACGGCGCATGCCCCAGGCGAGGGCCTAATTTGGTTCGTGAACGCTCACAGATAGCGACGCACCCGTCTGCAGTAGTCTGCATATTCCGCGCCGTAGTGTTTCTTCAAATATTTTTCTTCGCGCAATATTTGGCGGTGGAACAGCCATGTGGCGGCGGCCGTGTAAACCAACAATATCCAGTTCGGGAATATCAGGAATTGGCCTACTAACACGGCAGCGAAAGCGACGTAAATCGGATTGCGGCTTATGGCGAATATGCCAGACGTTATAAGCCGGTCAGGCCGATCGGTATCAATACCGACACGAAAACTCCGCCCGAACGACATGAGGCTCCAGAGTAATAATCCAAGACCACCGGCGCAAAAAGCCACGCCGATCCACGGGGAGAAATCCGACCGAAAGAATTCTTGGCTGCTTACGGCGGGTAAAGGGAACGATTCCGCAAAAATGATATAGAAATAAAACAAGGCGAAAGGTGGAATCAGGAAGTCTTTTTTGTCGATGTTCCCGAATTTCACTGCCTTTATTCCTTGCCGGTTCATTAGCAAGACACGCGTCAACACCATTCCGATTAGCAGAATCACTGTCAGTGCTGCGAAATAGTGCGGCATACAAATTCATTACCCCGAATCCACGCTATTCGATCTTCGAACAGAAAACCAATCAAGAAACTGCAATTGACTTCTAACTCGATAAAATACATTATCGGGTTTAAAGTGCACGGGTAGCGCCTGCCGCAATCGATATACGAAGCTAGCGCACTCCCCTCAGATACGACACTAAGGGATGTCTTGCACAAGCGGCGGAGGGAAATAATCACCTCCGCCAACGACGTTTGTCTATAGACAAATATCGCGATCAGAGTGCCTGCAAATCATCGCGGCATGGCAAGGGGCAAGCAGGGAACCTCCCTGAACGTCAGGTTTGGAAAAAGGCTAGACGTTCGTCTACTTCTCAGAGCCTTCAGGGCTCGAGACCGCGTTTCTCCACGCGCTTGAGCATGGCACCAAGGAGCCCTGCCTGAACACAATCAACATTCTGGCCAAGAGCTTTGAGCTCACCATCGCGGAGTTGATGCGGGGTATTAACTTCCTAAACTGGTGGAGCGATGATTACTAGCACGCGGACAATCGGTCCGTCACAGGACCGTATCTCCAAATCTCCCCAGTGCTTCCTTGCAGCTGCGTGAAAGGTACCTTTCACTTTGAACGGACTCTTGGGCTGGTGATTGCGCCTAAACCTATGAAAATGGGAACTATAACTTTCTGAACTCATTTGGTATGCGGCGTGCTTTTCAATACTGCGACCGATGCGCCTAGATTTGGTTCATGAAAAGAGGCAGAATGGGGGTGCTTCAAGATCTAGGAGCACACGCATGGACGAAGGATGCCTTCGCAGCGATTTCCTTTGTATGCCAGATGGAACCGAACCTCGTGTTCCAAATTTTGCGCGCCTACTTGACGACGCAGTAATAAGTACGCAGCCCAAGGAGGACGTCGAAATCGGCCCCTCTACACGGTCCAAAGAGGACGTGGCACGATCTGCACGCGAGGACCTGGAGGCGTTCCGTGTCATAGCAGCAGGGTATGGATTCACCCCGATAATGGCAGTTCGAGGGGGCCAGATACAACGGTGTCTTACCAAGGAGGCGCGATGAAGTGGCGACTCGTAGCGGCTATGATGTCGGCGTTACTGCTGCTGAACCTGCCATTGTTTGGCTGGGACGGGGTTGGTCACATGGCTGTGGCATACGTGGCTTATCAAAAGTTGACTCCCACGGCCAAAAGTAGAGTGGGAGTTTTGCTCAAGTTTCCGCAAGACTTTTGCCAGCACGCACCTGCATAATCGCGCGAACATTCGGCAGATTCAAAAGTGGCTCGGGCACCACTCACTGGATGTCACGCTTGCCTATCTCGCCGATGAGGACGATACTTCTGAGCCAGTTCGGGAGCAGGTCAACTCCGCGTTCTCCGTCTTTGCTCAGCCTTAAACGTCGCTAAAGGTGGCGCATTCGCGGGCCAATAAGCACGGAATGTACCGTGTGCTACGTGCTGTTCAGGTCGTTGTTGGCGTTAGTCACCGGGCAAATTCAGTCATATAATTGACGCATGGTAGTTGACCCATTTACCGCTGCTGCAGCAGGAGTGGTCGTAGGTGGGTATTTCCTTGTACGCGGACTGGTTCGGTTATTCAGACGCAAGACGGTCGATGTTCCGCATCCGACAGGCGCCGCAACGTGTGAAATCCCAATGCCTCCACCGGTTGCCCCGAAAGAAGTTGCCGTGCGGAAGTTCCTCGCTTCACAACCCACACCCTTCGTCACATGTGCTTGACCGATTTGGCGCGCGCCGGCTGGGATATCCACGAGATCGCAACGTTTGCAGGTCACCGGTCAGTGCAGACCACCCTCCTTTATATACATCTCAGCGGCCGTGACCTTGCACGAAAGCTTACTGCCACTATGTCTCAGATACACGCCCGACGGACTGCGATGCTTGCGGGGACAGCGGCATGAGTAACAGTGCTTTTTTGAGGAAGAAGCAGCCGCGCGTCGGATCAGGGCTTGAGGGCTGCACTCAAGAGGAGCGATCAGACTTTTTCCGGCGAGCCGCGCGCGCTCAGTGGGGGCCGAAGAAAATTCCTCCCAGGAAGGCTAACGATGGGCCCTGGACTTGGCCCATCAGCCTGGAGCGATACGACCGCGCTCCGCACTTGACGAGAGTTGAGACGAGTATGCTTACGCGCTATGCGGAAGCCTATAGGTTCCGGCGCTATGGCCGCACGATGGATTTCGGGGAAGATCTCGACCGGTTGATTCGGCCCCTGAATGACACGCTAGATTACACGGGCATCGGTACGAACAAACGAAAGTATGTTCTGCTCTTCTTCCTGCGGGAGATGGCCGAGCGCAAACGATCATTCTGGGGCTGGACGACTGAAGAGTGGATCGAATCGATTGATTCCCGACTTGCAGCGAGGCAACACGCTGTCGCCATCGCTTACTTGCTATGTGGCTTTTCTGATCTGCATGGGCTCAAGAGCGACCACGTCGTCTATTCTTGTCTGGTCCGCAAGGTGTTCGGCAGCGAGCATACGACGAGGGTGTCTGAGCGCGTGCAGGTTTTGCTCTCGGAATGGGGCTATCGGCGAGGTGGCACGCGCGATCAGGTGATGCGCACCATCTTTGAGTGCCTACTGTTCATCCGCTCGCCGCATCTGAAAGACATTACGATTGACCATCTGCGCACCGTAATTGGACGGAAGCCTCCTCGCAGTGGAACATATTGTGCTTTTGCAATCTCTCGGGTGCTCGCAAAGATCGGCGCGATTCCAGAGCCGATGGAAATCGCGCGGCCCTTCATTGTTAAAGCGGACATTCCCGAGATCACGGAAGGTGTGCCTTCGGAGTGGGCTCGCCTTTGCCGTCGCTGGTTGGAAACGTCCACAGTCTCCGCTCGTTACCGGCGCAAGACCTACTACTTCTTGCTGAACGTTGGTCGATGGCTGTTAAGCGAACACCCGGAGATTGTCTCGCCCGGTGATTGGACTCGTGAGTTGGTTGCTGAGGCGGTCGCGGTGACCTGCCAGTGGCGAGCTGGCGATTGGTGTACTTCGGGCGCAGTTCACATCAAGAACCATGGCAGCGCACTTAAAGCGAGCACATACGCTGGGAGAATTTCTGCCCTTCGGGTCTTCTTTCGCGACCTGCAGGAGTGGGAACTCATTCCTCGCCGATTCGATCCTGTTCGCAGCTTTACGACGCCGAAGAGCGTGCTTGCCAAGATTGGGCCAAACCCGCGCATTATTGCCGACGATGTTTGGGCCAAGTTGATGTGGGCGGGGCTGAACCTGACCGCAGAAGACCTCCCGAAGCGCGGCCCTTTTCAACGGAAACCGCTTGAAAGCAGTTATCCAGTAGAACTCTGCAGAGCACTTGCCGTCACGTGGCTGTTCGCAGGTCTGCGAAACAACGAGATATTGCGTTTGCGTCTCGGCTGTATCCGCTGGCGGAAGGATGATGCTCCCATCCTAGACCCCGGTGACACTCTCGTCGGCGGCTCGATCTGCATGCTTGATGTTCCGGTCAACAAAACGAGTACGGCTTTTACCAAACCCGTCGATCCAATCGTCGGTGAGATGATTTCTGCCTGGGAAAAGGTTCGCCCAAATGGAACGAAGTTGCTAGATCGCAAAACTGGGGAGGCGATTGATTTTTTGTTCCTATATCGCCTCACAGTTGTTGGGCAAACGTACTTGAACAACGTTCTGATTCCCACCCTCTGCCGCAAGGCTGGAGTTCCGCGAGCTGATATTCGCGGCAACATCACGAGCCACCGTGGACGTTCCACAATTGCATCCCAACTATTTAACGCCAAATATCCCATGACGTTGTTCGAGTTGCAGGAATGGCTCGGGCACAGCACTCCGGCCGCGACACAGCATTATGCGAAGATCACGCCGACGAAGTTGGCGAAATCCTATGGCGATGCTGGTTACTTCGGTAGGAACCTCCGAGCCATTGAAGTGCTCGTTGACCAAGATGCAGTGCGCAGTGGTAGGGCTGCCACCGAGCCGTGGAAGTTTTACGATCTGGGGCACGGCTACTGCACTTATGATTTCTTTGAACAATGTCCCCACCGAATGGCTTGCGCGCGGTGCGACTTCTACCTTCCTAAGAAGTCGAGTGCCGCGCTTTTACTTGAAGGAAAACAGAACCTCTCGCGACTCCTGCAAGAAATTCCGCTCAGCGACGCGGAACGGGCCGCGGTCGAAGAGGGACTAACCTCGTATGACGCCTTACTTGCAAAGCTCGCGGAGTGCCCACGCCTTCGGGCACTATGCGCAAGCAAATACGTGGGGGTTTCGTCCCAGCGACAACGCTTACCCAAACGAGGGAGCCCCAGTCCTGAGGCTCCATGCAAGAAACATGCATAGTTGCTAAAATGCTGGAATATTTGCGGTGCCTTGCCCGACGATGCCGCTTTGAACCCCTGCGCTCTTTTGCCGTTGACACGGTGGTTCCGTTTCAGTACATTACCCTGCAACATTCGAATAAGCCAACTCGGTCTGTTATATTCAAGTGCCTCGGCTTAGTCGCTGCTTTCCCCATAAAGCTAGAGCATGGTTGTGCCGGACGCACACTGTGCGGGTGAGCCCCGGATTGAGTGATATCTGCAAGGGTGGGCGGATTGGAAGACTGATCTGCTCGGCAAGCCAATGTGTGTGGGAGAAAGCATTTGCCAGAAATCGTTGGCACAATTCGGTTTAACTTCCCCGAGTTGCCCTCCTCGTTCATTCACTGCTCGACCAGAACTCTCAGCCGTCGCTCAAATCGGAGGATGTTCGCAGGCCAGATTCGTCTCTATGCATTCGGACCGAACCCTGGAGGTATTTGTGAATAGGCAGTGGTGTAATTTCGTCAACTCGTGCTCTCGGCTCGTGGAGTCAGTGCTCGTGGCAAGCGTGCTTATGGGGCTTGCGTTAGCGCAGAATCCCGTGCCGCAGATCGTAGGGTCTGTCAAGCCTACTGCGGTTGCGCCGGGCAGTGGAACCTTCACTCTGACTGTGTATGGAGCCAATTTTGTGTCCGGAGCAGTCGTGAATTGGAATTATCAGCCGCGTTCAACCACATTCGTGTCGGCTCACGAAGTTCAAGCGCAGATTCTAGCCTCGGATATCGCCAGCCAGACGGCGGGAACTATTACTGTTACAAATCCGGCACCGGGCGGTGGAAATTCCAGCGCGAGTTTTGCTCAGGTTGAGGTGCACGCCCCGAGGCCCACAATTGTCCCGGGACCGCCGAGCATTGTGACAGCGGTGAAGTTCCCATTCGGCGGAGGACCAGCCGTCTTTGCCGACTTTAACGGAGATAACAAGCTGGATTTGGTAAATGGAAGTATCGCCACACTCGGAAAAGGAGACGGGACATTCAAATTCGATCAGATTCTTCGTAATTTTCGTCCCCCATTCGGTGTGGTATATGGAGATTTCAACGGTGACGGCAAACTCGACATTGCCTACGTTGTCGGCGATTCCTCGAACATCCAGCTAGGTCAAAACGTCGTTATCGCCCTCGGCGACGGGACGGGAAAATTCAGTGTCACTTCGCGTTTATCGAACAATGGAGGGTTCGGTTGGCTGGCTACGGGTGACTTTAACGGCGATGGGAAGCTCGATCTGGTCGCAAGGGGTACGAGCTACGTGAATGTCTATTTGGGAAACGGGGATGGCACGTTCAAGCCCGCAAGAGGATTCGTATTCCCAGGATCTCAGGGGGTGTCTCAGTTCATCCCCGCCGACTTCAATGGAGACGGGAAGCTCGACTTAATTGGCGTGGACGCAACCGGAGCAGTGTACATGCTCCTTGGAAACGGCGACGGGACGTTCCGACTCCCGGGAAGCGCAGTCTCTCCCGGCAGCGGGTGGGGATGTCCCGGAGCAGGAGAACAGACCGTCATCGTTGATGACTTCAATGGGGACGGAAAGCTTGATGTCCTCGCTTGCAATGAATCTGCCGCAAACGAGATTGGAATATTTCTGGGTAATGGGGATGGAACATTTCAGCCACCACTGTTGTACGCAGTAAACCCGAACAATGATGGGTTCGATGTCGTCTCTGGCGACTTCAACTCCGATGGCAAAGTCGATCTCATCGTCTCGCTGTCTGGTTTTTCAAATCTGTTCTCGATATTTCTTGGCAAGGGGGACGGGACATTTCAGCAGCAACAAACAATCTCATTGGGAAAGATCGCCTACACCGGCGCCAACGGGATGGCCGCTGGGGATTTCAACGCTGATGGATTACTGGACTTCTTGTTGCTCGATGCCCAAGGAGTTCCAGTCGTCTTTACACAGAAATGAGTGGATTTTGCCGAAGAGTGCAGGTAGGCATTTCGAGTCATCGTCAGGAGAAAATCAATGTCTAGCAGGCTGCTGAAAAACGATTTTTCGTTGGTTGTTGCGTCAACATATTGGATCACCGGTAATGAGCAATCACAAGGTATTGGGGTCGCTCAGGGTGCTGACAGAGTTTTTCAGCAGCCTGCTAGAACGGCAACCGAGTTCCTTTTGGTATCGATCCTCTGTGCAAGCATAGTCTTCCTCTCGAATTTTGTTATGGCACAAGACCCGGCTGGGGCGAATGTCACAGGTCATCCGGTTGCGTTTAACGCCGCATCATCGTCCTCATCCAGCTTCGCATATTCGCCAGCTTATATTGACGCCAGCACGCTTTACTATAACAACTATCCAAATTTGGATATATGTCAAACAATTAACCAAATCCTGACGGGGGCGAACGGGGTCGCGTACCCGAGTGCGGGTATTGTCGTTGATGCGCGTGGCATTCTTGAAGGACAGGGCGCAGGTCTTTGCCAAGTAAATCCTTTCGATAGCGTTGTCACATCCTTCCAAACCACAATCCTGCTTCCCGCCACAACGATAGCAACAGAGTGCCCGTGGGTATTGCCAAGCTATACACGAATTATTGGCGAAGGAAGAGGGGCAACGACTATCGCAATTTCCGGCATTGCGTTCCATCCCGACTCGACCAATTCCTTGATTGAAATGGGATCACCTGGAGGAGGCAATGCCAGCGGACATTGCGGTGCGACGACTGGTTACTACACATGCCCGAATTCCGGCTGCTCGGGTATTTCGATTGAGCACATTGCCATCAGCCCGAGGGATTCGGGCCAACACGAGCAACCGTATACAGCTATCTACAACAACTATGCGGGTGACCAGGATGATCTTTCGCACGATGGTTCGGCAATACAAACTAACCGCTTGCCTTGAGGCGGCGCCTGCGGTGCCCCGGAAAGCTCAGCACAACTTCGTGCCGCACCTCGACTGTCTCTGAGGGAACCAAGGCCGTGCGATTCTGCGGAAGGTTGCCGCCAAACATACGAGCGATGTTGAACAGCGAGTGGCTCCCGCAGACTAGGCATGTGTCGTGCGGGCTGTCACTGACAACGTCGGATTCCGCGCACAATACCGCGTTTTGCAGAGCGATCGCGTTTAGATATCGGCCTGTTTCAGGGGCATCATCCACATACGGACCGTTCATCACAGAACCTCGAGAGACTTCCTTGACTATATCTAACTCGTTTCAAGCGGAATCGTTTCCACCACGATGGTGCTATCTGGACCGTCTTCTGACTCTGCAGTGGTTTCGTAGGCGCACCGCTTCACTTGGTGGTGCCCTTCTGTTCAGCTGTTGATCGAGCACGATCGCGATGCCCATAGAATTGCAGCTTGCCGTCGACCACGTTGGCGATGTATCGGCCGTCGCTTAGGAATTGCATGACCTTCTTTCCCTCGCGTGCCAGTTGTGCCCAGCGCGAATTCGTGTTCGGATTTTGCTCGAGCCCTCGCAACCTCTGTTCTTCGAACCGAAAATCGACCTCCCGCAATTTCGATCGGCTGGTGGGCCGGACAGGATATTGAACAGCTTCGAGAGTGACTGTCTTACGGTCTTCAACCAGCGCCTGGCGCCACACCGATATCAACGTTTCCTCGAACTTCGCGGTCATCGCTTCCTCGCTTCCCGTTCCCCGGCGAATTGCCGAACACGCCATCGATCCGTGTCATGATTCGGTCGGCCCATTGCACAGCAGACGCGATCAGGCACTCGGTTCGCGGACTGGGACGACTCTCCCCCAGATCCTCGGGCGTCTTTAGATGCCGCGCTACCAGGATCCCGGCCACTATGGCCAGCACGCGTTTACGGCCTTCATCCATGCCAGAAATTCGCCTTTTGTTCGCTTCACACTAACACCTTACTTCAACCCCGCGCAATATCTGAAAACATCAGACAGCGATCGCAGCCGAGGTCGCCTAGGTAGAAAATGAGGCGGAGGAGGTGGTAGCAGCGGTGGTAGTGGTAGTAACGGCGACGATGCCGGCGGCGGATTGGCCGCAGGGCGGGTCAGCCGCCGGTTTCTTGGAAAAGCCTAGCCCTCGCGGCCCAATATTGTCAGAAGAATGTGTCATACATCTGACAAATCCAAGGCACCTGGCACATTTGTCAGATGCATGCTACACTGTTCTGACAAACGAGGCTTCAATGCGTGGCCTAGGACTCGATCTCCGAACCGCAATCCTTGACCGAATGTCCCCTCAATCGTCCACAGGAGTGTGGACCCCTATCGACTTTCTCGATCTGGGCTCCCGCGAAGCGGTGGATCAAGCATTGCACCGTCTCACGGCCTCGAACGATCTCCGCCGAATCGCCCGCGGACTGTACGACAGGCCTGGAATAAATCGACTGACCGGCAAACCCACGTATCCTGATTATCAGCACGTCGTCGACGCCCTCGCACGGCGCGACCAGGTGCGGATGGTCGTCGACGGGATCACGGCGGCCAATGACCTGGGACTCACCGACGCGGTGCCGGCGCGCGCGGTCGTACTCACGGATGCGCGGTTAAAACCGATCAAGCTGGGCAACCTGACGATTCAGTTTCAGCATGCCGCACCGAGCCGCCTGCACTGGGCGGGGCACCCCGCGATGCGTGTCGTTCAGGCACTCTATTGGTTGCGCGACCTGCTGCCTCGCGACATGGATCGCATCCGCGCGCGCCTCACCTCTGTGCTCCAAGATCCAGATCACGGCGTCGCCATCCGCGATGACCTGCGCCAAGGCCTTCCCGCGCTTCCGGAGTGGATGCAGGCCATCGTGCGCGATCTCCTCCGCCGGACCGATGGTGGGGGGCCACCTCAAGGCAAAGCCAAGACAGGCAGTTCCGGAAAAGATGCTGCGGGCGAGAAAGGTCGGCAGCCGAATCATCAGCAGGATGACCATGGCCAACATGATGATCACCATGATGACCAGCAGCATCAAGCCCACGATGATCAGTACGATCACCCCAGAGGGCTGCGATGATCCCTGGGTACGCAACCGTGATGGCGGCTTCTGCGAACGACCGCCGCGATTTGTTCATCGGTGCCGGCAACCGGCTCGGCACGGTCCAGCAGAACATCGAAAAGGATTTCTGGGTCTGCTGGACGCTGGATGCTCTTTTCAACGGCTCGCAAGCCGGAGGTCCGAGGCTGCTGTTCAAGGGAGGAACTTCGCTTTCCAAGGCGTACGGATTGATTGCACGCTTCTCGGAAGACATCGACATCACCGTCTTCCGAGATGACATCGGTCAGGCCGCGACGGTCGAGGAGTTGGAAGCACTAAGCGGGAAGAAACGCGCAGCGCGCCTCGACGCCATTCGCGAGGCATGTCAAAACTACATCAACGGTCCTCTATTGGAACAGCTTTCCAGATTGCTGCGTGGGCTTCTGCAAACCGCCAACCAGGCGCCTGAACTCGGCCGCGTCGAAGCCGACCCCGACGATCCCGACCACCAGAGCTTACTGCTTTGGTACCCCACCGTCACTGCCGATGGAGCCAATTACGTTCGGCGCGCCGTCAAGATTGAAGCGGGAGCGAAATCAGCCCTTGACCCACATGCAGCGCGGACGGTAACTCCCTACGTAGCCCAAGATCTCGCTGACACGGACCTGGCGGTGCCGAACATTACTACGGTTGATCCGCGCCGCACTTTCTGGGACAAGGTCGCCATTCTCCATGGCCTGCGGCGATGGTGGGACCGACGCGGCGAGTTGCGAGGCGGTGGACAGCGGGTGTCACGTCACTATTACGATGTCCATCGCCTCCTCACTTCCGATGATGGGCAAAACCTCGCAAGAGATGCCGCCATGGCTGCCGATTGCGTTCGTCACGCGCGCATGTTCTTCAACCGGCCCGACTTCGACCTCGCGACGGCCGCTCCGGGAAGCTACGCCCTAGTCCCGCACAATGGAATGCTTGCCAATCTCGAGCAAGACTACAACGCAATGTCCCAGATGATATTCGGCGAGGTTCCGGCATTCTCTGCAATCATCGACTCTATCGTGACCCTTGAAAGGCGTTTAAACAGATAAGAACAGAGAGACACTGTTAGCTTGCCAACCGCAGGTTTGCGGACGGATGATATTTGCGCAACGCACCAACCAGGTGTTCCTTCGTGATATGGGTGTACCGCTGGGTGGTCGCGATGGATGCGTGACCCAAGAACTCCTGGACCACTCGAATGTCCGCGCCATTCCGCAGAAGCAGCGTTGCCACCGTGTGCCGCAACATGTGTGGTGTGACATGCCTTTGTATCCCAGCTGCTTGGCGCAATTGAGCAATGATCTTCGCCATGCCTTGGGTCGAAAGCCTTTCCCCGAACGCATTCAGGAACAGCGCCGAATTGTCCGTTTCCAATTTCGTTCTAGCAGTGAAATGATCCCTCTGGATTTGAAGAGTCTTCTCGTCCACAGCAAAGGCCAGACGACCGCGCCCTCCTTTGCCTTCGACCGTAAACGATCCTTCCTGCACGCGGAAATCTTCGAGGTTAAGCGATGAAGCTTCTCCCACCCGTATTCCGGTCGCAAAGAGCAGATCAACGAGTGCCAAGTTTCGCAGTGCGCGATAGCCTTCAGACCCGGCCTTTGTCTCCAGCGCATTGTTCAGTTTCCGTGGGCTTGTGCTCCGAGCGGCGTATTTGCCTCGCGCCTCAGTGAGCAGAGCTCCAATTTCGGACTCACTGAGACTCCGTGGAAGTTGCTGGATTCGTCCGATGCTCAGTTTTACCCTCCAGAAGGGCGACTCCTTCAATTCTCCCTTCCGAACCCAATAAGAGCAGAACACTTTGAGAACAGCGACCTTGCGCCGGATCGACGCGGGCAGATATGACTGCTGCCGAAGATGAGCCGCCCAACGTTCGATGAGCGTTCCGGTTAAGGACACCAATTCAGACTGTTCACCTGCGAATTCCAGGAACTGGTTCAAGTCGATGGTATACGCCGTTCTAGTCTTCTTCCGGCGGTCATGCGTTGAGAAATACCCGTTGAGAAAATCCAGACCTGCCTGTTTCAAGTTCATGTGTAAGGTTTGTCCCCCTTTTATTGCCCTCTGGTCGGAGTTCAACTCCGACAAGGCAAAGGCCTTCCTTATATCGCCTATAGGCACGGAAGTAAAAGCCTAGGGTTGGGAGGCGCGGGATACGGTGACTGGTACGGATAACTAAGAATTATCAATGTCTAAAGCAGACATCGTAGTCGCTGGCGGAGGGGTATCTGGCCTTTTGATCGCCGGTGCTTTGGCACAGAAGTGTGCGGTGACGCTGATTGAGCAGTCCGACTCGCTGCCTAAAAACAAGTACTGGCTTTCTGACGAACGAGCCGCGAGTGAGAATCCACATCTGGCCCATTGTGTTGATCGACGGTATGAATTTCTTGACTTTATAGCGTACGACGGATTGACGGCAAGAATCTGCGGACACTATTGCTTGTGGGACACCGAGAAACTGGTCCAACATCTCACCCATGTCCTCTCTGCGCACGGCGTCAGGATCCTGACTGGACACAAGCTTTACAGCATCGCCTACAACGCGACCGGGATAGTCATAAGGGCAAACTCGGAGACCTTCTACGCGCGCCTGTTAATCGACTGTATGGGTTTTGGCTCTCCCTTGGTCGGAGCCAAGAACACTGCAACAATTGCGGGCTATTACATCATGCATGGTTGCGAGGTTGCGATCCGAAGTGAGGTTGCGCCAATAGCTCTTGATAACGTTGTCATCGACCGACAGCCGGCGTTCTTCGAGCTATTTCCCACCTCAAAGCACACGGCACACGCCGGAATTATTCTCCCTGCGCGTCAGTACAAGCCAAGCCGATCGCTGAAGGGGGAGTTGCACTTCATTCTGAGTAAATCTCACTACTCGCAACATATCGTTTGGAATCCGACTGGCATTCAAAAGTCGTACTTCGGGATTATCCCGGTCGGACGGCTCCGCAAACCGGCGCTGGATCGCATTGTATTCTTCGGCGAAGCCGGCCAGGCGAACCCAGCGGCAAGTGCTACCGGGCTGTCACGAATGCTGCGCACTTACCGGGAGTTAGCGACGTCACTGATCACGTGCCTTGAACGCGACGAGCTTGGGGACAAACAGCTCCAACGGGCGATACCCCGATACATGACGACTATGAATCGTGTCTTTCAAGAAACACTCTTTGAGAGCCTCCTTTCCTTTGACAGCGATGATTTCCGGCGTCTGGTCCGTGACTTGCAAGAGTATCCGGATGAAGTGATCAACGACCTGGTATTCGCAGACTTCGAGTTCGGCAGCCGTCGTACTCTGCGATTGGCTCTCGACGCGATCGCTCGTCGAGATGGAGTGCTTGGAGCACACGTCGTGAAGTCTGCGCTCCGATTCCTCTCGCGGCGCAGCTCAGTGTGAGCCCAGATTGAACAGGTAGTTGAAAAAAGTCTTCACTGCTGGGTCGCTGTTATAGGCGAAGGAAACAGCAAAAAGAATTGCAAGTAAATACGACGGAAGACTCTTGTAGTCCAGGAACGGAAGAATTTGCGAACTCAGGACTGCATTCTCCCTAAGGTCCAACAACAACGCTTTTGTATTCGATTCGTCTGCGGCACCCAGTCTTTCCATGGTTTGAAACACTTTGTATTGCAAAATCTTTCGCAAAACATAGCGGGGGTAGTAGTTGTAGAAAAGAGTGCCCGGCAGGAACAGGATCAGCGGGGTCGACAAGAACGTTCTCCAGACTTCGTGATGGAAATGGAATCCCGCCGTAAGGGTTCCCCGGAAGCCCGCATAAATGGCAACTAAACCAAGACCCGTGGTAAGGGCCAAATAGCTTGTCAAATTCTCCAGATGCATCGGACTATATATTCGCTTGAACTCCACGTTGTCCATCGATTCAAAGAGTCCATGGAAGGCAAGGGTCAGTTCGACAAAGTGAAACAACAAGAACGCGGCCACGTAGTAGATCGCGCATACACCCGCAAAAATCATGTAGTAGGCAATCCCGCCGTTTGGAATCCCATAGACCTTCGTGAGAAGTATGCCTAGTACCGTGATGGGTACCGTGTAGAGAACCGCACTCCGGTGGCGCGTCGATCGTTCGATTCTCGCGGTCGCCGCCGCCGTGACCTCGTTTGGTACGAGGACTCCGTTTATGTCCAGGGGCAAACGACGACCTTGGAGGGTGACAAACGAGGCCAACCCGCAGCCAAAGGTCCATACCCAGGGCCCCTTCATCCCAATGACGGCGGTTTCAATCAGCCCGATCGCCGCCTCCCTTCCGTTTATGACCCAAATGAGCAGGGAGCAGGCTAGCAAAATCGCGGAGATGATGGCCAACTGTCGGCCCAGTGATTTGAAAGCGGCAAATAGCATAAAGGATAATTCTTAGTTATCCGTACCAGTCGGCTAATGATAAGCCAACCCGGGGCTGAGGCCAGAAGATGGATCGTTCACCCTACTGGCTCTGGCGGAGGTGTCGTTTCCTTGTTGGCCGTGTGATGCTCACCGCCCGCTTGGGCCCTTTCCTGCCGTCAGATCTCTTTACGTGCCGGTTCCACCGCCTGCCCAATGGAACTCCGGCCGGATCCCTTGTTGAATCAAGTTTTGCCCCAAGTTCTCAAGATTAGACATCGCGCTAATGCTCGGCCGCTGACCGGAAGTCCAGCAGGTTTGAAGACCAATCAGTAACTGCGACAAAGCTTGATTGAATGCGATTGATGGATTAGGAGTGACGTTTGACGGGCTGAAGTTGAACACCTTCGGAAATTGGATAGCTGGGTCCGTAAAACTCCACGTGGTTCCGGTGAGCACCAGGGTTTTCCCAACGAAAATTTCCTTGAACACGTAATAATGCGCTAACTGCGTGCCATCCACCGGCGGTTGATCAGGCGAGCCCTGCGTTCCCTCTCCTTCGCCCTTGATCCGAGCAATCGCGGCCACGGCGTCAGCGACGCTCGTAATTTGAACCGCTTCCCCCATGTTCACAAAGTGCGCATTCGCCACAATCGCAGGATTGACGGAGGCGAATCCGGCCGCTACGGTGTCATAGAACGCCCCTATCGTCGCTGGCGGGTTGACCAACTTTAGGGCAACGGGGGGGAATTCCGGATATTCGATTTGCATAAAGACTTGCAACTGATTCGGCGAAAGAGGCTGTAAATCCACCGGTAGCTTCTGCGGAATTCCGCCGGGAAGAACGTTCGTAGGATACGAGGGAACGAAAGCGGGATTGGCGATACTGGGAGTGCCACCAATCGCGCTTAGCATGTTTCCGGCCAGGGCGAAGTGGAACATTTCCTGCACGACGATGGCCTGAATCATATCTGCCACATCACTGGGGTCATTGCTGCTGTCGATAGACCACTGGGCGCAGAGATACGGTGGAATCGTCGCAAATTCCAACTGCATGGCTAGCTGCAATGCGGCTTGCAGATCGGCTAGATTTGTAATTCCCGTTTGGACAAACTGTGCGATCGTCTTCATAAAACAATTTCGCTCCTTCCGATGATCCCGGACCGATTGCTCACCAGGAACTCCGACTCATTCAACTGACTTCGACAATCAGACCGTTTCCCCACAGCCAACCGAGCACTGCCCCAATATGGTCCCTGTGTATTTTCTGTGACCATGCCCTCAGAGTTTCTTCAACCGTGAGCGGCGTGCGCAAGCAGTCGAGCAACGGGGCGATTGCAATACCGCCCAAGAAAACCGTCGGTCGCACCAGATCCGTACGGGCCACCGCGGACCGCGTGACGATGAAATCTCCGTCCAAACAAGGGAGGGGAACAATCTGAGTCTCTGGCGCCAGTTTCACTCTCGTTTTTCCCGTAGGTGTTTTCCCGGTGGGCCTCATGGCGGAAGCCGCCGCCATTTCTTGATGTCCCGTTTGTTCCCCCGCACGTTCCTGCCAGAACTGTGCTTCTCGTTCCAACGCAACCTGGCTGTAGAGGTAAGCCGCGGTCGAGCGGTGAAACGCGACTGCCTCTCGCTGTCGCTCGCGATAGAATTGCTCTGCGATCTCCCGGTCCCCAGAGCGCCTCAAAACCGTGTGGACTACGGCGGCTGCGTGCAACGTGGTCCCAAGAGCTGTCTGGACCCCCTGCGACGACAAGGGATCTACAGAAAACAAAGCTTCTCCGACCTTAATTAGGTTGCACAAAACCGGATCATCATCCGCATAGCACGTCGCATCACAAACCGTTGCCGGGCCGATGGAATGCCCTTGCGAGCAAGCCGCCATCAGTTCCGATTCCATCAAGAGATGCTGATAAACGCTTTCCACGCTTCCCAGGCGTAGCAAATCACGTTGAAAGCGCTCGGGATCGACGAACACGGTTGCGTTGAAGGTTCCATCAGGCAATGGCGCTCCCCAATACCACTGCTCTGCACCAGCCTCCACCCGCGTTTCGCGACCGGATATCGGGCAGGCACGCCAATACTTCCACAAAGCAAGCGTCGGTCTCCCGTAGCGTCGCTTCTTGCCGCCCATCAGGCCACGCCTCCCGGTAGCATCGATCACAAAGCAGCGCTCCAAAAAGACGAGTTTCCCCCGCCAAGCGATTGTGAGATTCCAGCCACCAGTGGACATCTGCTCTCGACGCAGAAGGTGAGCGCCCTCCAGAACTATTGCGCCGGCCTCCCGCGCTGCATCAAGCATGGCCATGTCGAACTTCGCCCGGTCCACCTGGAAACCCGGAACAGGACCAATCGATCTGTAGCCGCGATGAGGCGGCCAGTGCAAAAGAATGCTCTGAGGACGCAGGAAGTCCTGACGTTCGATTCGTTCTCGAATTCCGAGGACATCCAGCAATGGCAGTACGCCTGGCGTCACCGATTCACCGACATGTCCTCGGGGGAAGGTTTGTTTCTCGACCACCACCACGGAGTGCCCTAGCTGGCTCAATCGCGTAGCCACTGCGGCCCCGGCAGGGCCTCCGCCCATCACGCAGATGTCCGAATTCAAACGCTCACTCATGAAGAGAAATACTCCGGACGTTTCTCCAGAAGTCGGATGTACGCCTGCAGACAATATTCCAACCACCCGCGAATGTAGTCGCAGGCGGGACGTCCGCGTTGTAGAACTTCGTGGTGGCATCCGCCTCCGCAAAGATAGCGGGCCCAGCATTCGCGGCAAGGTGATTGAAAATGGACATGGCGCTCCGCCAACCACCGATTGCGCTTGTCACGATCAATCCCGCCCCCAAGATCGCCCATTCTGCCTGCCTCATCGCCAACGAAACGATGGCAGGCGTAAAGCCCGCCGTCGGCTGAGACTCCGAGATATCCCGCTCCCGCTCCACAGGGATAGGGCCGGTGTGTGCCTTTGTGGATCTCGCGGACCGCGTTCAGCATGTTCAAAAAAGGATAGCGATCACCCTGTAGCACACGCCGTTCGAACTCCGTGCCACAGTCGATCATCTGGCGCAGCATCTCCCGCAGATCGGTGGAACCCATTTCTTGGGTGCCGTCAGGCGAACTGAGCATGGGAGAAAAGCCTACGCTGTGAAATCCCATGCGAATAAAAGTATCCAGCGTCTTGCGAAGTTCCAAGTTTTGCGGCGTCACGGTCACGCGTGCGGACACCTGCATGCGTTGCTGCCGCTGGAGGAGCGGCTGCACGCGGCTCATGGTTCGCTGATAACTTCCCCTGCCGTCTTTGAACGGACGGAGACGGTCGTGCGTGCCAGCATCGCCGTCCAGACTCACGGTTACGGCAAATCCATGCCGCTCGAAGAATTCACCGTCCTCGGCAGTCAGGAGCGTGGCGTTAGTTGTAATGGAAAAACGTACGGCGACACCCTTGCTCGCCGCAAGCACAACGGCGTAGTCCGCGCTTTCGCGCAGCAACCCGCGGTTGGCCAGAGGCTCGCCGCCCAGATAAGTGACTTGGACATGATCTCCGGGTCCGGCGTCGGCAAGCAGCAAATCAATCGCGCCCAGAGCTGCACCTCGGTCCATCGCTTTGGCTGTGCCGCCAAAAGTTCCTTGTTGCGCGTAACAGTAGGCACAACCCAAGTTGCAGCTTTGTGCGATTGCCAGCGAGATGGCGCGCACTGGCGGGTCTCGCAGAGGTTCATCGTCGATGTAGGGCGCTGCCGTAAGCCCGTACGATGCGAAAATCTCCTCCTTTGCCCCCTCTATCGTGCTCAACGCCGCAATCAGTTCTTCTGGGACGCTGTACACCCGGGAACCATTTACCATGAAGAGGTGATGGCCGAACTCAGTATCGAAAATACGAAAGTCCTGTTCCCAAGTGTCAGGCGTCTCCGCGCGAGCGCCTTCCGCGTTTTGAATCCGCACCAGCACTTATTTATCCTCGCGGGATGGCGGGAGGTCTTCATCCTTCCCGCCGATCACAAACCGCAGCGACTTCTCCCAATGACGGTACAAGTCCAGGTAGTTCACCAAGGCCGGATCCATCCAATCATCGGGCAGGTAGACCTTGGGAGTCTCCGGCGTGCGGTCCCTCTGCATCCAATTGTTGCCGATGCTCACGCCCTCCGGCCCCGGCTCTACGTTGACGTAATCGGGCCGATTGGCAGCCCAGTAAAAGCAGGCGCATTCGCGATAGTCACTCTGCCAGGGCGAGCACAGGCTCTGCGTCAATTCCCCCGGCGGCGCCAACTCCCGCGAAATCACCGGCTGTTTCACGGTCTCGCCATTCATCTCGGAAGTTGCAAAGAAGTCCCGCACTTCGATCTCGAACTCCACGAGAGGTTGCGTCATGTCGAGAACGTTCTGAAATTTACAGCGCACCCGTCGTCCGGCATGTTCGCGCAGCACTTCGGCGAGTGCGTTGGACCATTCGAGCGGCATGATCGTCTCTTGAAAAGTGGTATCGGGAAGTTCGACGGTCGGTCCGCCCGCGATCAGCGGCCCCTTTACCGTCGCCATCACCTTTGTCTCCTCGATGAACAGGAGCCTCCAGCCCGACGCAAGCATTCGCAGTCGGGGATCGGCATCTTCGTCCACCGCCACCACCAAGTTGCTCGCTTCGTGCAGTTGAAGGCCCTTGAGAATCCGCCGCCAGACGTTGCGGAAATCCATTTCCAAACCTGGAAACGCATTCGAAATCGCCGAGTGCGGATGAGTCGTAGGCGGGTTTCCCGTGCCCCGATATTGGAGTTGCGCGGTTAGGTTCTTGGCCTTGATCGGCTCGGTCATTTGCGATCCTCCACGGGCGTGTTGCGCAGAACGTACTCAGCCGCCGCGCGCACTTTGTTGACCTGTCTGCGAGTCAGCGCAAGATGCCGGGCATCCGCGCCGCGCATCAACGCTGGCATCTTCTTTCGTCCGTCGTCGGTGAGATCGCCGACTTCATCGTGCTCCCGCAACACGCGGGCAAACCAAGGGAGCGATCCGCTTTCGAGCGCCAGCAGGACACGCTCGTGCCGCGATCGTATGGCCAGGGAGTCGGCAATCGCGGGATCGACGATGGGCTCTCCGGCGCGCTTCACGTCTAAGTTGTCCATCCGAGCCATGCCGACACCCCGCTGGCCTGAATACTTATTCATCTGGGCAGTGTTCATCAGGCGCACGGTCTCCAGGGCGCGCCGCACGATCTGCTTGACCTGCTCAACCTCTTCCCGGGTCGCCTCCGAGTTCAACTCGGGTCCGTACATAGCCTGTTCCAGTTCGTCGTATACGGTCCGCACGGGCAGGCTGTCGGGAGCAAACGTTGGCGGGCCAGCAGCGATTCGCGCATACGCACTCAAACGCCTGCCGCTGGCTGTGATTTCAACATCGACGATGCCGTCGCACTCATCGTCGAGGTAGCCCCAGCTTACTCTGTGGGGATCATCCGGATCAGTTGAATCAGAGCCCGCATATACATTGCCGGGGTTTGTGACTTTACGAATGTCCAGGATTTTTTCGGTCTTGGGATCAGCAGCATCCTTGTGTCCCTTCCAATGGCCCTTAAGCGCGTCGTAGACTTCGTCCGCGAGGTTCCCATCCGGAGGATTGCCGTCGGGAGGCGGCGGGCCGTATACCTTGCCCGCCGCCGGGGTGAAGCGCAGCCTGATCTCGGGAAACACCGCGTTAGGCGTGATGTACTGCACCGAACCCAGTGGAATTGATTTATCGGGAAGAAAGTTGACGCAACGGCCCTGCAGCGGTTTCACGCCATGGTCGCAGAAGCTGCCGGTTTCCGCTTCGATCCGGTCGTGAGGATCTCCGGTGCGCCGGAATGCTTTGATATTCGCGGTCTGGACGCTCCATTTCACATCCGCGGGTGTAAGGCCGACTTGCCGCAGCACATCCAGCGTTAGAGGCACGAGCTCGTCACTTCCCGCAAGCAAAACCCACACCTCCAAGAAAGGAGCTACCGGCCTGACCTTGCCATCTGCATCACGAAACTTCACATCAAACGGCCTCGCCTTGGCTCGTACCTCAGCCGTCTCGCGGTCCACCAGCAGAGTTTCAGCGTCCGTGATGTGTCGCGGTCCTATGGGGTCGACGATCTCCAAACAGTAGTTATCCATGGGATCCGTCGATGACCCAAGTCGGGCGATCGCGAACGGCGGCAATATGCGAATTTCCGTAATCTCCGCCATGATCACAGCCCTCCGAGAAGTATGGTGATCTGATCCAGTGCGTCGCGGTCCGCGGTTCGCAGTCCCTGCAGATAGCCGGCGTGGGGGCCATCTTCCTTTTCTAACCCTTCTAAGCCGTCAATGCACATCTGCGAGGCCTGCAGCATGTCGCGGTGCTGCCGCCAGCGACCAGACTCTCGCGGAGCAAGCGCAAGAGAATACGGCATTTCAAAGGGAGGGCCGGCGAACAGCCCACCTGCATCCTTACGCAGGGGGAGGTCCATGAGAATGCTGGCGATGGAGCGAAGGTTATACATTTCGCCAAACGCCCACGAGATCAGAAGGCCACGCGAGGTGCGTTGCGACGGGCTTACGGGAGCTTCGATATCAAACGAATGCACCAGGAACATCAGGAGCATGCGATAACGCAGATTGAAAAGCTCAGCCCATCGCACCGCGAGCGGATGCGTGATCCTTCGGTCGGGCGGAGCATCATCGTCGGTGGTGGGGTTGCGGGCAACGGGGCGTGCAGGGCGCCATCCACTCTCGTCGGGGAATTTGTCGTAGATGTCCAAGAAAAGACCGAAATGCGAAGTTTGCAGATTGTCGATATCTGACCCCTCTCCCTGGATTGAGATCGCCGTGATTGCGGCCGCGGCCGTACTGCGGTCCAATGCGGTTCCAATCAACAGGTCTTTGTAGCCGAGACCCCACTCTTCAGGCCGTACTTGAAAGAGGTTGGATTCGGCAAGAATGTCTTCGGAGCGGATGAATGCCGGCGGGGCTTTTGGTGGTTCCTGCGGGCTGACGGGCGGCTGGAACAGCGCGACAATGGCACTGTAAATGATTCCGACCCGATGCACGGTGCACTTGTCTTGAGCGGCAGGTCCACCCACGTATTTTCGGATCTCATCAATCTTCTTTTCTAGGCCCAGTTTCTTGACCACATCTTCCGTTGGCATCTCTGCGAGTACGTACTTCCCCAGGGACCTCTTGGTGAGAGGTTCCAGCTCAAAGTCGAATGGATAAAGATCCCGCGGAATCGGGAAGTCTTCACGCGCGAAATTGAGCGGCGCGTCGAGCAGGGTCAGAATGTTTTCTACCGTGGTCCAATGGGCCATCTCTTCACGCGCGATCTGGACAATGACGTCACGCCATTGTCGGATCAGCTTCTGATGTTCCTCAGACAGTTGGGAACAGCCCAACGAGTACGCAGCGTATAGATACTGCGCCATAAGAGCATGTTCCACTTCAGCTCCAACATGAAGCAGATACACAGCCTGCTCCCGCGCGGGAACGGAGATGTCGAGATGAATGGCCTCGGGGCACTGCGCCGAACTGGCTGCGCTTGGCTTGGCTGCACCGGCAACTCCCAAAGTCGCCGGCACAGCAAAGCGAGTGCGTACATTTTCTGGCGCAGGCGCACCCATCGCCGTCCAGACCAGGTGCTTAGTTAGTCGCGACATGAAACCTCGATGTATGCGGAACCCTATCTAAGAGACGCAGTTCCAATCGTCGTTTGGCGTTGTCGTCGGGACACAATCCTCCCTGCACCGCTTCGAACCACAATTGGCGCACGTCTGTGCTAGATTCCAGGGGAAGCAGCGAGGAGGAGCCCCCTCACGCCAAAATGTTCCCACATTCTGGCCTGGCCAACTCGCCGATGGCTGGAACTCTACGGCAGGACCGTTGCTGTGTCAAATGGGAGCTGTCGCAGCTTTGGCTCAAGACTCAAGTACTTGCTCCTAACCGGCGGTTGACGTTTTCCTGCAAACACTTTTCTACAACAGCGCGCCTACTCCAAGTAAGTGGACCCATGCACCGACATCGGATGACCAGACCTAGTCGCGTAGATCGCCTATCCCAGGTCTATGCTTCCGAGATCAATTCATTTGCAGAGATTAGAAATGCGTGTAAGATGCTCGCCTGAGATAGTTTGGCTCTCCGTCGTTGTAATTGGGGCCCTCTTGGATGCGGAGTAGTCTCCCTCGGACGCACATTCAACGATAGAGGAGGATACCCTTGTGGCAAATCCGTGCATTAAGGCGGTCCCTGCGCCCTGCAAACCAGCCATCACAGATGCTAGAGTGCTCGATAATTTCACGCGTCGCTTTAACACCGCAACGAGTCAGGCACTAGTTGCGCCACCGACGCATCCTGTAAACGGCGACCTAGGCCTCGCCGACAAATGTGGGATCTACACCAAGGGCATCAAACAGGCGAGTCCCGGAAAGGTCGACCTCGCGGCCTACGGCAAGTTCACTGCAGCAATCGCAAGCGGCCAGTCCTCGGATTTCGAACTGATACCGTTTGCGGGCGGAGCGGCACAGAAGCTCAACGGGCCTATGGGTTCGTACGCGAAAGCATTTCTAGGCGCGGACAGTAGCTTGTATGGCGCACCCAGCGTCCCCGCGCCACCGGCTGTCGCGAGCAAACAATATGCCACGGAATTGATTGAATTGTACTGGTTGTTCTCTCTTGCGGGATGTAGCGTTCTCCGACTATGCGACTAATCCTACGGCTCACGCGGCAGCCGACGAACTCTCTGGCCTTCCCAACTTTGAAGGGCCAACTGCTGGCGGTAAAGTGACGCCGGAACTTCTTTTTCGTGGCAAGTTCGCCGGGGAAATAATCGGCCCTTACATGTCCCAGCTTCTCGTTACGCCCACGAATTTCGGCGCCTTGCCGTTCAACCAGAAGTACATCACATACCGTCCGAGGGTCGACTATCTGACCGATCAGGATTCCTGGTACAAGGTTCAGCGGGGGATCGTGACGGGCTTCACTAATGAGCCAGATTCCGTACCTCGCCTGCTTCATGACGGCCGCGGACTCGCGGCCTACACCCATGTCGATGAGTTATACCAAGCCTACTTCACTGCCTATCTCGTACTCAGCTCCTTGAAAGTTCCGGCGAACCCGGGTAGTCCGTACTTTTCAGCAGTCAAGCAGAAGGGTTTTGGGACTTTCGGCGGCCCAGACTTTGCGGCGGTGCTGGCGCAGGTGGCCAAATATGCACTGAACGCTGTCTGGTATCAGAAGTGGGTTGTTCACCTTCGTCATCGGCCAGAAGCTGGGGCCGGTATGGTCCACCTGATCAATGGAGGCGCTACATTCGACGCGACCCCCGACTCGAATGTTTTCAACTCAAAGGCCCTGGCCGCGAGCCATGCCAAGTACAAAAGCTACTTGCTTTCACAACCGTTCCCCGAGGGATCGCCGACTCATCCAGCCTATCCGACGGGACACGGGGCCGTGGGTGGCGCCTGCATTACGGTGCTGAAATTCTTCTTTGACGGAACGACTGTCCTGAATAACCCGCAAATGCCTAACTACAACGGGACTGCACTGGTGCCCTGGACAGGACAACCGGGTACTGGGCAACCGGGTTCACTGACCGTGAACGGAGAACTGAACAAGTTGGCACATAATGTCACGTTTGCCCACGGCTTGCACGGAGGCATCCACTGGCGCAGTGACAGTGACGCATCCATGCAACTCGGGGAGGCGGCCGCGATCAGCTTTCTCCATGACCTTGCGTGCACCTATGCCGAGCCGTTCAAGATCACCATAACGAAGTTGGATGGCGTTAGTACCGAAACGTTCACTAACATGTGATCCGAGCTAATTTCGAGGGCACCGCCGACAACGGTGCCTTTCTTGTTCGTCACTCAGGAGTGCTGGCCGTCGGATTGATTAGCTCCCGGGTGTACCTTATCTGCAATCTAGGTGTCCTGCTCGTTCTTTCTGTCAACATCGCGATCGGACCCCAATTCTTTGACTAGACCCGAATCATCGTGCCTTTCGCGTTTGTTATAAGTTCCTCTCACCGAGAGCAGCTCTGCATGGCTTGGAGGGAACACATAGTTCTGGACGAACCAGAGCGCATCATAGGTGAGCCGGCGGCTGACGGCTGCGTGCCCGTGCTCTTTTACGAACTGGCAGAAATCGTCCGCGTAGATGATCTTCGCTTGCATGCCGGCGGACGGAAGAGCGCCGGACTTTAACCATCCACAATCGATCCATTTCTGAATCTCCTCGGGACGGGTGTGCAATGCCCGCGACAGTGAATACTTGGTGAACCACTCCCGCCCAGTTCGCCCACCGATGCCAAGACGGTGCAACATCGAGCGAACAGAGCCAGGCGGACGCCGCAGAACCTTCGCCGCCTCATCTACCGGCATCGTGGTGATCAGGTCAAGAAGCCGTCGTTGCTCAGGTTTGGTCCATTCTCGATAAGATCGCTTTTGTTCGATGCCGGAATGGCGCAGGAAGCGCAAACATGCTTCCCGCGGGTTTCCGGAAATCTCGACCAGCCTTGCGACTAATATCCTGCGGTCGGCCTGACCGAGATGCTGGCCAGCGATGATTCGCTGTTTGTATTCTCTGGCCAGGTCTCTCGCTTGTTTAGACCACCGGAACGCACGGCGTTTGCGCACACCTTCGTCTTCCCCCATACCGCTGACTTTCGGAGGCCAGCCTTGGTCGAGAGTTTGCGGTCAAAATCCTCCCAAAAAGCTTTGTGCCTTCGAAAAAGCCTCCTCTCTTCAGACTGAAGGGCACGCAAAGTTGCCTCGAAATCTGCACGTAGACGATGGTGGGGAAACTCGCTCAACGAGCGTGAAGTGGCCAGCGTACACACGGTTTCGCAGCCTTTTTGAAATATTTTTTTCTTGCAGAAAATCGTGCAGAACGGCCCCTGGAGCCCGGGAACGGCGGCTTTTGAAGGGTCTGGAAGATGAGAGATACCGGGGAATTTGTCAGAAAAATTCGATTTCCGGCACAACAGAACGGCTCATGATGGGTTTGTTTCATGAACGAAGGCCAGAGTTAATTTGGGTCAGATCTCAGCGCCTTCCCTGGAGACATCACGCCACTCGTCTACATGCGCTCTTCCGATAGGAGTAGAACCATGCCCGGCAGTTCCCGCAGTGGATTCACATGGAACGAGATCGCGGAGATTTTACGCGTCTCTCAAGAGCCCAACGCGGCGATTTTCCTCCGCGAAATCAAATCCCAAAGAAAAGGGAGCCTAACAACCAAGCGTGCCCCGGTTGGCACGAACCATGCGCAGCGCACTTCCAATCAGCCGCAGTTCCGCCGGCCTGGGGCCTCTCGCTAAGGCGAGAGCGTATGCTTCCCTTGCCGCCGACGGTGAGCACTCGGCCCGACAAATCATAGCGGACCCAGTCCACCGAAATGTCAGCTGAGGCCCTTGGGCCTCTGGGACAACCATCCACAGCTATCAACGTAGAACGCCAGTTCCCCGTGTTCACCGATGGAACTTCGCCACTGTTCCGCCAGGCTCCGCATATTGCCGATCAGAGTGGCGAGGTCATTCTTATTGACCGTTACGCCTTGTTCTTCCAGGCTCTCCGTGAAACTTGCGGCATTGAAGCGATCGTCTGCTTCTAGGTAGTCCAGAATCTTCTTGCCGTCTTCAAACCAGACTGCCTTGTTGTCGCCGTATTCGTGTTCGTCGCTGGCCGTGCCCACTCTGGCGGCAAGGTCGTGCAGCAGCGCAATCAACTCTTCCGGTTCCACGAAGCAGGAGGAGTGCATATTCCATATCTCTTTCACCGGCCGAAACCTTCGGCTCATGCCTAACCACCTTTCTTTCTCTTCCTTCCTGGGAATTCGGAACCCGATGGCTCCGCTCTCATTCGTTGCCATATCACAGGATCGACGGGAAGCGAAGTTGTGCGTCCCGTTCGCAGGTTCACGAACCCGCCGTGGTACGAGAGCCGCCCGTATCGGAATAGCCGCGCAAGCATCGCCAGGGCCTGGTAGGCGAGGGTCTGGTTCACAAACGGCTCCTGCCGCTCCAATGCTTCTAATGCGCTACACGGCGGAAGCCGGTCCTTCTTGTCCAGCTTCGCATTGATGAGTTCGGGAAAGAGTTCGGAAGCCGTCGGTAAACGCATATCTTGTGCCTTGTTTCTCTGATTCTCCGGCTGGCCGAGCACAAACTGGCCGCTATCGGCGTTGTTGCCCAAATCGAGCCAATAGTGGCAGTTCCAGTAGGTTTGAGTGCGAGTCATCACATTCCTAGCGGCGCGGGAATCCACGCAGCCGATCAGAATGTCGGTCTCGTGCCCCCAACCTTCATCGACAAACTGCGGCACTCCTTTCCATCCCAGGCCCCAGAACAGGTTGATCCGCGTGGCGAGCACCGTCGCTTTGTATAGCCCAATCTCACTCTCGCTGAACGGTTGTCGAATGCAATTTGTGCGTGAGATTCGGTCGCCGTCAATGAGGGTGACGTCAAGACCGTGAGGGTGTCCCAGGGCGACCATGGCTTGGTGCAGATGCGGCAATCCGGCTGCGACGGCGCTTCCCGTTCCGCCGCAACCAACCACCGTAATCCGGACCTTCTTCTGTAACAAGCCGTTGGGTATCCGATGTTCAATCTCGTGGTTGGACCTCGTTTCGGTACGTGTGGTCATTGTCGCTCACGAATTCTGCAAGTGTCTGTGGCAATTTCACCAGGTACCTGCCTGGAAAATCTTCCTTCCCCGCGAGGAACTGCCACATCGCCAGCAGGCCGCCGGGAAAGCGGGTATGCTTGCGCACTCCCGAAGCGTGTGTGAACTCGCTCTGGAAGAAAGACCGTTCCCAGGCTTCGATCGCCGACACCGATCTCTCCCGCGGAATCTGCATGCTTCCTGTGCAAACCGCTCCGTTGTCGTAGCAGTTCCAATATGGCGCCATGCACAGCTTTGTTTCCGCACGCGGACGCTTGCCCTCGGCCAGAGCGCGGACCCAGAGATGCCGCCCACATACCTTGAACACCAGGGGCGGCTGGGGATACCGCTTGCCGGTGATCTTCTTCAACACCGGGTCATCGCCTCGCTCGGCGAAGAACAGCGTGCGCGTCACCGCGGGCGACCACCAGACGGTCGTCTCCACCGTTCGCACCAGCACTCGTTCCGGCAGGATTTCGACAGGGAGTGACCGTCCCAGCCCAGTCATCAGCTCGATCAGCATTTGGGGTGTCATCAGTCGGCCTTCGGCTAAGCGCGCACCGTTGCCGTCATGAATGACTTCGTGCAGCGTCACAAAGGGATGGCGGTACGGGATTCCTTGGTAGCTACTCGTCCCGTACACCAGAAGGGCCCGGCTCAACCGGAAGTCCTGGCTGGAGCCGATGTTCACGGAGGTATTCATCGTAGTGCTCCCGAATGGTCTCAACCACTTTGGCAGCCGAAGCCAGGGACTGCAGCATGGCGCCGGCATGATCAAAGACGCGGCGCACCTCCTCATCCAATTTCCTGATCGGTCGGTCGAGTCGGATTGGAAGCACCACGTTGGGCTGGCAAGGACCGTTCTCGCCCATATGCTGCGCCTCTTCGTCGAAGCAGGCGTTGATCGCGTCGTTCTCGTACCACGTGATGAGGCAGCCGGGGGGGGATGACTCGGCGTCCATCAACCAATCACTAATACCTGGAACATCGCTTTCTTTGAGGTGCCCCGGCCAGGCGTGCTCATGGCCGAGCCCATGAGCGTCCATGTCCAGGACTTGCCGAATCAGCATCCGCGCTAGGTGTGTGGCTGGTTTGATCTCTTGTAGCTGCCTACGTGCCCTCTTGTATTCCATCTGAGTCGCGGGGTTTCTGATGCATGATGGGATCTCCGTCTCGACCTTTCGGTAGACCGACGTCTGCAGTTCTTCGTCGCTCAGATCCTCCATCCACATCTCGGCATGTTCCTGCGCGTCGACATACTCGTATACGCGCATCCACTTGTACAGGTTGGCAACGAACACCCGGTAGAAAGCTGCCGGCAGAAGTTCGTCTTCGGCTTCAAGGCGTTGAAGGGTCGCCCCGATCGGAATGGAGGCTGCCGCCTCGTAGTCGCCGGTGAGGAACAGTTGCTCAGTCGCGCCTTCTCCCCAGGCTTCGATCTGGCTTCTTTCTTGGTCGCTCAATTCGAATAAGGAATCGGCAATGCGCAGCTCGCCGACCCAGACTTTTTTCGCTTGAGCCGCGCCGTTCTTTCGACAAAAGCGGTTGAATCCGCGCTCGACAAAGTCCACTGCGCTTCCCGACCAGTCACTGGGCTGGCAAATTCCCAGCCGCAAAAGGCTCATTCCCAGACTCGCAGCCGGACCTTCGTCCCATCGTGTGCAATAGCGCCATCGCACTCCTTTCAGCCGGGGAATGGAAACCGGCAAGGGAAACCCTATCAAGCGAGCGGCGGAACGACCGTGCCGGCCGGAGGCAAGAGTTGGTCTGCCAGTACCTCGTCCTGGCCGTACTTGAAGGAGTCGAACGCCTTGCTGAGAATTTCGCCGACTTTGAATGCGTCTGGACATTGCTTCAGTTGCTCCATGATCGGATCTTGAACCGTCTCGGTGACTTGCTTCGCTTCTCTCAATAATTCCATGACTTTCTGGTATTTCTCATCCGGGTTCTGATCACGAATTCTTTTGCGGGGCATAGGTTCTCCTGCTTCATCACAGCCTCGACCACGAAAGGCAGCTCTTTTCTTGAAGGCTGCAAGAACGGTCGGTCGGCCGATCACCCCTTGGCTCCCACGGCACGAGTGAATACATACTGCATAACGCCGTTCACCGGAGTTGGCCCCTCGATGGCCGCGGTCGCGAGTTCGGGGTAGGTATTCACGTACATATCGCGCACCTGCTCGACGCTGAATTCTGGATTGACGTCCGGCAATTTTGCTCCATTAAACAGAAATGTTCGTTCCAGCTTTTCGACTGTTACCGCCATTGCTCCTCCTTTGCTGGCCTTGCTCTTCTCAGCGGCGTTGAAGAAGGATCAGACCAATCGAAATCTTTCTCAACGGCAGACGGGTTGCCCCAAAGCAGCTTGTCGATTTCTGCGCAAGTTGTTTGCAGGAAAAGGGAAATCGGGAGTGGGGATAGAATTAATTGCGCAGGCCCCAGGATGACATTCGCCAGATCTAAGCTTCGGATTGTTCCGCTGCTGAATACTGCCGATCTCTCCGGCGGGCCGATAAACTTGTCCGCTGGATTCAGCATTCGGGACATCACAGGTTTACTAACGCCCGAGACTTTTGGCATCTTTGAGAGGACTCTGAGCGAGCAAGACCGGGAAAGCCTGCTGGCATGGGATCTCGGTGTCGTGCACGAGTTCCGGTCGGATTTGGTCATTGGACCGGGGGAAGTCACTTCCGAGTACCTGATGAGGTTCGTCGTTGCGGCGCTGCGTTGGCTACAGCCGACGGCGACTACCGATACCTGGTTTGTCCAAGGTTTTTTGAGTCCAAAAGGTCCGATTAAGATCCCAACGTTTTCCGCCCACCCAGGCGCCGCCATCACCGCTCCCCAGTTCTCCTCACGACCTCAGCATATATTTCTGGAAGATTTCGAGATTCGGGGTGGGCCGGCGAACCCACAAGCGTTCGGCGGAGTTACTGCGTTCCTTCCTCAATTCGAACGTATCGTGCAGGATATAACCGCGGGACGGGACTCTTATCTTCCGATAATCATGGCTACACGCCTATCGGAGCAAGCTTATCTTGACTTCGATCCGCGCTTGCGACTACTAAAACGAGTGATGGCGCTGGAGGCGCTATTCTCTAGCGACGCGACTTACGGGAAGAAGGCGCTTATTCCTCGTGTCCAAAAATTCATCGGTAGCTCTACGCCAATCTATCCAGGAACGAATGCGCCCTACACGGTCGCTACAACGATCGACGACCTACTCACGCTGCGCAATAAATTCGCACATGGCGACGTTGTGCCGCCAGTATTCCTGGCCGCGCCTGCGGACCCCTCGGTGGCCTCAACGAATGTGAAGTCGTATGCGGACGTTTTACGAGAGGCCTCAACAACTATGCTTCGGTTATGCATGCTGAGGATTCTTCGAGACAGGCTGATCGATACTTTTTCAGACAAGACCAAGATGGAACAGCTGTTCTAGGTGGCTGCTAGTCGCTGGCCGCTGCACCTTTGGGATCGAAAAGGGAGAGATTGCCTCCAGCGGGAACCGCATCTTCGCCTTTGTATGAGTTCTTCTCGTCCGTCATTAGCGCTGTAGCTGTTCTTGCCTTCGATCGGTTTTTGTCCCGTTCTTCAATGGCCTTAACTGCGTCGGTGATTTCCTTTCGGGCGCGATCTACCGATTGCTGCAAGGCGAGATGAGAATCCACAAACGCCTTCAATTGCTCCGCTAGTTGCGCATCAATCTCATCCGGCGCTCCGGTTAGAGAGAGCGGCGTTGTCAGAGCATGGATCGCAGATTCGGGGATCTTAGTTATTTTGTCTTTATTTGAGTGCCCGATCTTCTCGTTTACCTTGCTATCCTCCCCCAACGCCCCTGGTACGACGTTGACCCGGACAAGCCCGTCTTTGAGAGCTGCCACTGTGATGGTTATGGGTCGCTTTTCAATGAGTGGCATGAGTTCGATGAACATCGATTCCCCTTTCTTTATGGTTCCTGCCTTCTCAACTCGCTGCGAGCCTGAAGAGTTGCAATCTAAGTAATTATTGGACTAAGACTCCCAGCCTGTAACTTTTCCTCAGAGGCGGCATCAAGGAGGAGAACGAAGGACCGTGGTCCAAGGGAGGGGTCCGTGAACTCGAGCGCCGTCGGCACTCGCGACCTGACCTTTTTCGCTTCAGCGTTGCCGAGGAAAGAAGAGAATAGAAGATGTCAGTTTCTTATTTACGCGAAGCTGTAAAAGATGGCGACTCGGAAAAGCTCATTCGCTTCGTGCGCTTGCACCTTGGCGATGGCAACGAAAACGGTGGCAGGAAAGAGATCGACAAGTCCTTGATCGAAGCCCTGAAGATTCTTCTGCATGATCAGGAGCCAGATCGCGACTTCATTGAGCAAACCATGCAGAAGGATTCATCCACACTGGCGTTGCTTTACTTTCATCTGCACTTTTATCTCATTCGCAATTCGGGGGAATGGATTCACGATGGCAGCCGCTAAATTGCACTCCTCGAAGACAACGGAATCGTCGGTCGACCCTCGGGAGAGCGGAACTCAACTCCGCCCCGGTCTCTGGCGGACCATCAACGAGCGTTATCCCGGCTCGATGATCACCAAGAGTGCGTTCATACCCCTGGCCCGACTCGCAAAGCCGCTGAAGGACAGCACAGTCTGCCTCATCAGTTCTTGCGGTGTACACCTCAAGCGGGACCGTCCGATGGAGGTTGCGCATCCTTTGGGCGACTTCAGCTTCCGTCGCGTGCCCTCGGACGCCCGGCAACCCGATCTAATCATTCATCAACTCAAATATCCGCATGACGATGCTGACGTGGACATCAATGTCATCTTCCCTATCGAACGATTACAGGATTTAGCGGCTGAAGGAGTCATTGGCGGGCTCACCAGAAATTTCTTCAGCTTTATCGGTTACAACATGGATCCGGAGCGGTTCGAGGCTACGGTAGCCGAGGGCATTGCCCGCGCAGTCGATGAAGAAGAGCGGGCGGACGTAGCCCTGCTCGCTCCGGCCTGACCAATTTGTCATCAGTCGGTCGGACTGATTCAGAGAAAGATCGAAGAACGCGGAATTCCAACTGTCTCGATCACAGTGGCCAAAGATGTGACTCGCGCCATCAAAGCTCCGCGTGCGGTTTTCGTTCCCTGGCCAATGGGCCATCACTTTGGTGCGCCTTTCTGTACCCGTGTCCAGCGACAGGTGATTCTAGCCGCCTTCGAAGCCGTTCAGACGATTAAGGAAAGCGGGACGGTCGTCGATCTCCCGATCCCTTGGGCACAAGTGCGGCAGGAATCAAGATCTCTCACCGAGCAAGGGAGAAAATTATAAGCTCCGGAGAAAGCCTCGATCCTCCGCGCGATGCTCGCTGGTCAAAGGGGCGGCCGAAACCGCCCGACAAGCTCAGAACGATTGTGAGAGCCGTCCTTCCAGGAACTCCCCCAGCCTTGCAGTTGCCCTGAATTGCGGGATGGGATCCAGTTCCTTGAATGCCGACGTGAACGCGTTGGAGGGACTCCAGATCGTTCGCGGCCGGAATTCGTCGTACTTCGGTTCGAAGTAGAGATCGTGTACAGTCCGGGCTAGATGTTTTGGAGCTTCCAGTTGGCCCTCCACGAAAGCTTCGTAGATGACAACCTTTGCCGTGACGTCCGTCGATTCACTTTTCTGCCACGCTTCCACTTGCTTTCGCATCGGCTCAAAATTTCGCTGCATCCGGTCGACACCGACGGAGATACAGTCAATCAGCGAGAACGACTTCGAGTGTTTCGCGAGCACAGGGGTGAACGCGCCTGTGACGATGTGTCAAAGTCTCAAATGCTCTCTATGGTGGGTTCAACTTCCTCGAAGCCGACCTCTGGCCCGGAATTACTTCCTTGCTGTGATGAACGCTGTTGCGGGTCGACTATGAAATGTCGATTGTTGGATTCCTTGATCGCCGGTGCGAGAGTTCAAGGAACATGAATTCTCCTCCTTTAAGACTTAGCAACCGCAACTAACCCTTGACAATTCCAAGCCGGGTGCCTATGTTTATCCCGTTCGGCGGAGCGAAGGATGAAGCGGTTTCCTAGCTTCTCATCCGAGGGGGTCTTCTCCCGCCGATTTCCCTAAAAGGTCGGAGTGTGTTTGGAATGCTGGCGCGGGATGGATTTTGTCCCGCGGGCGAGTTCTCCCGAACCTCACCACGAAAGTTTGGAGGTGAAGCGTGCTCATTCCCGTCAAGAGAGCTTTGCCAGTAGCTCTGCTAATGCTCGGAGTCGTTCTGAATCCTGTTTTCGCGCCTGGTCCCACATGCGGGACAGATCCGAATACGGCGCACAACGAGATCAAGTACTCGCTGTACTTCTACAGCAAGCCGCAGGACGCTACGCAATGTTCCATGCGAGTGGTCAATGGCAGGATTGTCGTCGCGGATTCGATCTCCAATCCCGGTATGGCTTGCCCGGATATGTTCTCCTGGGAGCTACAAGCTTGCTTCCGGCCTTCGCCGGGGACTCGCTGTATGGGAAGGTCATAGAAGTGAAGTAAGGAGCACGAACGTGGTGATCCTGGACTACGGGACGGGTCGCTATGTGGTGCGCATCATCGAGGTGACGAAGACCTCTCCGCGCACAGTGCGAATTGAAGCAGGACGATGACTCCAATAGGTGAGGATCTTCACTAGTGTGAGAAGAAGAGGAGAACAATTATGAGAAGGTTACTGCTTCCTGTAGCGGCGAGCTTGTGCTTGATGCTGACGACGACGTTGGCGCAGGCGCCTGAATCATCCCTCCTTCGCATTCTCACCAATCAGACCGTGTTTGGCAAAGACTTCAGTGCCGTCCTGCGGAGCCTCCCTGCGTGGAATTCAAACGGAGAGCACGAAGTTGTGGTTTTCGCACATCAAGTGGTGGCAGCGACTCGTCACGACACTCGACAAGAGGCCCAGAAAGGGGCGGCGCAACTCAATGCGGCGTTCTTAGGGGTTCAATCGCATTTGAAGTCAGAGTACGGCGCTCTCGCGCAGGCGGCGAGCCCCTTACATGCGGAGGCCATCGCATTTCCGGAGGATGGTTCCTACAGGGTCGCGGTGGCTGATTCTTCCTGGCAACTCCTCAGTCCAGAACTGACCCTGGAGAGGCTGAAGAAGGAACTGGGAGCGCCCCAGAAAGTTGCCTATGTCACCGTCCAGAACAAAACCGAGAGACGGCCTATCCAGCTGACGTTATACGAGTATGCCGATGGGCAGGTCGCTTTCGCAATCCCGGATCTATCTCTTCATCCGGGAATTATCGACCGCGTGCTTCTCAACGTTCGTGCGATAAGCGCTGCGGCATTTCAGGAGGCGGAATGAAAAGCCAATCGATCACATGGAAAGGTTTGCTCTTATGGCTGCTGATCTCGCTTCTGCTTGCCACAACGACCAGCCTGAGCAGTTGGGGACAGGCCAGAATTGTCGATATCGCAAACGATGCGAACGACCCTTCGAATCTCCCCGACAGCGAACCTAGCATTGCGGTCAATCCCCAAAATACGTTGGAAATTGCGATTGTGGCATTCTCAGAGACCTGGGGAGCTAGCACGAGCGCCCCGGTATGGAAATCCGATGATGGGGGCTTTACGTGGCGAAAGGTGACCCAGATTGGTGCTCCATCCGTGTCACTATTTGGTCCGGGAGACCAAAAACTCGGCTTCGACGCAGCGGGTAACATCTACGTCGCGGAACTGGGGTCTTCACCCGCGACCGACTTTGTATACCGTCAGACAGCCGGACCCGATGACCCACTTACCGTCGGCGCTTCCTACGGCGACGACCAGCCTCATCTCGACGTAGACAAGGGAACCCTCAGCGGGTGCCCCAACCAACTGTATTCGCCATGGATGAACTACTCACTAACGAATCCGCAGTCCACGGTTGCCAACTCCATCACTGGCGGCGCAGCCATAACCAGCGTGGCCGTCGGTGACAACGCATCATTCCCCAATCGTACGACTCGCATAGCGCTTGGCCCCGACGGCAAGGTGTATGTCATTTACAAGACCAGAGAAGGCGCGGTGGATGCCAATTTTGAGACTGCGCACTTCTATGTGCGCCGCTCCGACGATTGTGGAAGCACTTGGAACGCCATTGGCGGCACCTCCGGCGTGCCTGTGCACGGGACCACGGCCGTGACGACGTGGTTTACAGACAGTTTCGGGAATGCGACCAAAGGCAGCGTTGGACGGGCCCGCAGCAGTGATGCCTGGATTGCGACCGATCCAACTTCGGGTGATCTTTATGCCGTGTACACCAACCGGGATGGATCCGGCTTCGGTCAAGTTTTCGTTGCGCGCTCGACCACACAGGGCGCCACCTGGAGCGCGCCGGTACGAGTCACCGACGGCACCCATAACTCTGCCTATCCGGAAATTGCGGTGACAGCGACGGGAGCGGTAGGAGTCCTTTACATCGACTATGACGACTCCGGGGCGCATACTCTGTTCCGGCATCACTTTGCTCGCTCCTTCGACAATGGCGGTTCGTGGACGGATGAAACTCTGCAAAGCGAAGACCCTAGCACTTTCACCCCCGGTACTTTCGTGGACGGATTTCTGTGGGGCGACTATGAAGGACTCACGGCGGCCGGAAAGAGTTTTTACGGAGTGTTCACTGGACAGTCGATTGGCCGCACCACGATTCAACAGGATCCGATCTTTTTCAGTGAATCAGGTGTCCCGGTTGCGTCTGATTTCTATGTGCGCGATTGGACTAGCTCCCCAACGAGCCACGACAACGGCGAGGAACCCTCGACAAATCCAAATTGGTGGACTACGGGTGATGTGTGGAATCGGTTGACGAATACGAATGGTGGCTTCAACGCCAACGATCAACCGAACCACCAAGACGCGCAGGATGCCGTGAATGGACACAACTATGCTTTTGTGCGCATCCACCGCAAAGCCGCTGCCGCCGCAGGGGCGCCGGATGTGAATGTGACGGCTCGATTTCTCTACGCAGACTACGGTCTGGGCGTCCCTTACCAGGACGTGAGCGCAACCCCTACGGCTACACTTACCTTCTCTGCAGCCGATACGGAAAATACTCTGGCGGACGGTTCGGGCATTCAATGGGATCTTCCTGTTACCCGTTCCACGCACGTCTGCATGGCGGTCGAAATTAGCGCTCCGGGCGATCCTTATTTTCCGGAACTGGCCGGTCGCGCCCCGGGCTGGCCCACTACCGACTGGACCCTTCCAGCGGACAACAACAAGGCCCAGAAAAATATGGATCTGCCAGCAATGGGGGAGAGTGCGGGTTTGATCGGCGCTTACGCGATCGTCCACAATGCCGCGACTTTTTCCCGCACTGTGACTGTCAGGTACAGTGTGGCGCCCGAAGTTCTTCGGAAGCTGGAGGGGGCGCAGGTCGGACTCGTGGGCGGCGACAACCAATCGTTACGTGCTCGGGGGATGCTTAATGTGCCGAAGATGGAGCCGGGAGAGAATCGATGGATCAGCCTAAGCTACTCCGCGCCAAACGCAAAATTGGGAGACACGATCCCGGTCTCTCTCGAGGAGATCGTGAATGGAGTTGCCATCAATGGTCTCACGGTGGCCGTTCACCCTGCTCCGCTGGACGCTGTGATCAGAGAGAACCTGAGACTTCACCGGGCGGCGTTTAGTCGGCTGGATAGGGCCTTCGGTATTTCTCGCGCCCGCCGGCACGCGGAGGCAGCGGCCGAGCTCCTGCGGAAACCAAGCACCACGGCACACCAGTATCTCGCTTTCCTTCGGGAGAGTCTTCCCGAAATTACGAGTATTCTGTCGGAAACACTCAAATCGCATCGCTCTGACGACGTGTTTGCGGCCCGCAAGAGCCTGGAGCAGCTCAAGGCGGCCGTATCTTCGCAGGATGCAGGCCTGTCCGTTCAGGACCACGCTACGTTCCTCAATAAGCTTGATGCCTTCCAAACCATGCTACAGAAAGCGGAGGGTGATCCCGGTGACATTCTGCAGATGGTCGTCTGGCAACGCCAACTGTATTCGAAAGTCCCCGAGCTCAAGAGCCTCAAGGTCGCGAAGCGTGTCGTTGAGGAGTCGGATGAGTTTATCAAGGCGTTTGGAAATCCCAGGGCCCACGAAGACAACTATTCACAGATGATTCGAGAGTTATTGAAGAGTTTTCATGAAACTGCCGAATCCTTGGAAAAAATGAACTTACGGCTCGACCCGGCAGTTGATGAGATGGAGGATCACCTGAAATCTACCGCTCGGCTCGAGAAGGCGCACCGGAACTATTTGCTGAAACTTGATGCGCTACCGAAATGATCTACAGGTAATGGGAACAAGTTTCGGCGCGCAGCCACAGGTTGCGAAGGAGTTTCATCGGCTCGATGTTGGCGATAACGTCCTTTATCAGAACCTATGTATCACCGCGGATGATGTCTCAGAAGCCGATTTCTGGGGCGTCAGCGAGATTTTGCTGGTCCGGTAAGCGCGCTTATCCAAGAGACTAAAGCCGCGAACATATCATAATTTGTAACGAAACGGGCCACAGCTTCACTACTAAATCAAGGGTGTCACGTCAGCAGCACTTATCCGGGTCATTTCTGAGGGGAGATGTTATATGAGCATCACCTGCCCGCTTCGGATCGGTCGGATGTATAACCCGCTTTTGCTGATCGCTTTCTCAATCCTGTGTCTGACAACTCGCGCGCTGGTTGCGCAAACCACCATCAGCGGCGTCAATTGGTTTCCGATCGGTCCGGCCGACGTTTCCAATGGCCAGACCTATGGGAGCGGCCGTGTGAGTGTCAGCGGCCGAGCCACCGTGATCGCCGTCAATCCCAAGAATCCTAATGATGTCTGGCTGGGAACAGCTTCGGGTGGCGTGTGGCATTCCACTAATGGCGGAGTGAACTGGCTGCCTATGTCGGACAACGAATCCTCGCTCGCCATCGGGGCCATTACCCTGGATGGCTGCGATGCAAGTCAGTGCGCTGTCATTTATGTGGGCACAGGCGAAAACAGCATCCGCCGCGATACCTACTATGGCATGGGCTTGCTGATTGGGCAGAAGTCGGGCGGAGAGATCCCGCAATTCGGCTGGAATCTGGTGGGAGGCGACCTATTCAAGTTCGCGTCGATCAATAATGTGGTCCTGGATCCCACTACGACTCCCAGCAACAAGACGATCTACGTGACGCTTTCCAGCGGCGTAACCGCGTCGGCGACGGAATCAACCGTGACCGCCCCGCCGCCCCCGCAAGGTTATGGCATTTACAAGTCAACTAATGGCGGAATCAACTGGAGCTTGCTTAACGTGCCTGGAGCGGCGGGGGCGAAGCCAACCGATCTTGAGATGGATCCCACCAGCAACACGACTTTGTACGCGGGATTTCTGGGGAAAGGTGTGTTCAGGACCACCGACGGGGGATCAAGTTGGTGTCCTCTCAATCCCGGAATCGCACTACCACCCGGCTGCAGTGGGGCAACCGGCCTGCCCAATCCCACCACGACCACGTTTGATCACGTGCAAATTGCAATCTACAGGCCGAGTGCGGCGAACCCTGCAACGCTTTACGTTCTCCAAGGGAACTGCACGAGCCAAATCGTCGATGCCTGCCCAGCTTCCGTTTATAAGTCCATCGACGGCGGGAACACTTGGACCCAACCCACGGCAACTCTCAGTTGCGGAGGCTCAGTGGGCTTCATATACAGTCGCTACACGCACGCGCTCACGATCAATCCTACGAATCCTTCGACGCTGTTCGTCGGCGGGGTCTATTTGTTTCAATCGAACGACAGCGGCAACACATTCTGCGATGTAGGTACGAACGAGTTGCATCCCGATCACCACTCTGTTGTGTTTGCCGACCCTTCGAATCTCTCGCTAATGTATGACGCTTCCGACGGCGGTTTCGCATTTACTGCGGATGGAGGAAATACCTGGACCAGTGGAAATAGCGACCTGCAGATCACCGAATTTCAGTCGATGGCGTCTTCCGCACTTACGCCACGCGCTTTTGGGGGAACCCAGGATAACGGAGCTGAATTGTGGCTCGGCACGCGTATCTGGGACCACCGGATGGACGGCGATTCCGGTTTCGCGATCCTGGACCGCGACAATGTGATGAATCTCTTCTCCAGCAACTATTACCTCACGCCCGCCATGTCTACCGACGGCGGATCGCTGGCAGGATGGAACTACAATACAAGCGGAATCAATGGCAGCGATCCTTCGGCTTTCTATCCGCCCTTTGTGGAAGCCCCATCTGGTTCGAATAACGTTTACTTTGGCACGAATGCGCTCTATCAAAGCCCCAATACAGGTTTATCGTGGACGGCCGTAAGTCCAGCGTTGGGCGGCTCCACGACGATCTTTCCCGACATCACTACAACGAACGTGATCACCGCAATTGCGGTCGCTCCTACTAACGCGAATCGCATCTATGTGGGATATTACGATGGCCAAATCTTCGTCACGAATGCCGCCTGCGCTACCACCGGCTGCTGGACGGCAATAGGCGGAACTGCGAAAGGTCTTCCCAGCGCACCGGTCACGCGCATTGCCGTTGATCCCGGAAATGCCGATACAGCTTACGCGACGTTTTCGGGGTTCTCCAGCGGCGCCCATGTGTTTGCTACGATCAACGCCGGCGGTTCATGGTCACCAGCAAATTCCGGGCTACCTAGCATCCCCACGAATACGATCACTATGGAAACCAGCAACATACTTTGGGTGGGCACGGATGATGGCGTGTACCGAAGCAGCAACAAGGGCGGCAGTTGGAGCCGCTACGGCAGCGGGCTGCCCTACGCTCCGGTTTATGAAATCACCATCGATAACACGCGCGGCCGGCTTTACGCTGGCACACACGGGCGCGGCACATTCATCCTCACGCAGCCCTTTCTCAGCAACTTCGAGGGGTGGGTCAATAACGATATTTGGGACATTCCGGTCTACGGTACTGGTTTCGTAGGCAGCCTTACGAACCCTCCCGGATCCGCTTGCACCATGCAACTAATCCAGAGAAACGGCCAGGTGTGTGCGAGCTCCACGACCGACGCGATGGGCGGAACTATAAGCTTCGACAACTCCGGAGAACTGGTTACCAGCAAAGGAAGCTACTACGACGGGAAGCCGGTGGCCTGGGGTTGCTTCAACGGAAGCTGCATTCAGGGCAAGACCATCGCGCAGTGTAATCCATCGAGCAATCCCATTACAAGCGTCGTAGTTTCATGCGGCACCCAAGTGGGTATCGATCACATTCTCGGCTGTCCCGCTCAAGCGAATCCTCCCAGCACGATTTTGGGACTTTCGGGTGCGGGGGGTGCGGGTGCGGGGGGTGCGGGTGCGGGG
>JBAUXX010000023.1:0-4594 GCA_049584475.1 Candidatus Sulfotelmatobacter sp.
GGTCTCCGGTGAGCGTGATGCTGCCGGCGGTGGCGCCGTGATAAGAGCGGTAGCGGGCGAGGATTTTGTGGCGTCCGGTGAAGAAGCGGGCGAGCTTGATGGCGTTTTCCGTGGCTTCCGCGCCGCCGTTGGTGAAGAAGAACGTGTCGATGTCGCCGGGAGTGATTTCGGCGAGCTTGGCGCCGAGGCGGGCGCGAACTTCGGTGGCCATGAACGGGTTGGCATAGCACAGTGTTTCGGCCTGCTCTTTGATAGCGTTGATGACGCGCTCGTCGCCGTGTCCGATGTTGACGGACATGAGCTGGGAGTTTAAATCGATGAAGCGCTTTTCTTCAGGCGCGGGCGTCCAGAAGTAAATGCCCTTGGCGCGGGCTACGGGGATGGGATCGACCTTGGACTGGGCGGACCACTCGTAGAGGGTGTGCTTCTTGCAGAGGTCGACGATTTCGGGGCCGGACATCGTTGGATTGGCAACTGTCGTAGTCATAGATTCCTTTAGTAAGTCTTTTCACCACAGAGTCACAGAGACACGGAGAATGCCAAAACGAAACAGATCAAGAGATCTCCTCGCGGAGTTGATGCACCAACTTCGAAGTGACGCGAGACACATCCTTCCGCCGTCTTAGGAGCGGTACACCATTTCGATTCTTTGAACTGGATTTCGAAGGAGATGCTGCGCGCCTGGCGGACGGAAATATCACATCGGCCATGAATTTCTTTTTCATTAAGGGCATTCCTCCGACTTAAATCGTGTTTCACGTATGAGATCGAAATGCAGGTAACTTCTGGAGTATCGAAATTGTTCTCCCGGCGTTCGCCTTGATGCGAGCGTCTGTCGCCTCTCCTTGTTTTCTCTGCAGGTAACGAATCGCCGCTTCTTTGGATGCAAAGCGCATGTTCAATGATCCTTCCATCCGCCACTCTGGAGGGCCGGTAACTTCAATTTCTGATTTGCCATCAGATCCTGCCTCCCAATGCTTATTCGTTAAAATGAGCTTCCAAATAAATATTTCGACTTCTGCCTTAACGTTAGCATTCGTAGGAGGCGCGTAAGTGAAGTCAGAAAGAATGAATCCTAGTGAGTCGACCCACTTCTCATCTGCTTCCGCACGCGTACCGATTACGCCTATTGGCCCATTTCCAAGCGGGTGTTTTGTGGTGACAAAAATTCTCTTGTCTTCTGGAATAGCTCTTTCGTGCTCGAACAATTTCGTTCCCTTCGCCCAGCCTTGAGCAGTCAACAGTCCCCCGTCGTTGATCATATTGTAGAACCGATCCAACACGTCATCGGGAGAGTTAGGTGCGGGCTTGAAATGCAGAACCTGGAACGCAAGGCTCGATGAAGACAGACTCAGCCAGACTGCCAGCATTATCTTCGCGAATTGCGTTGTTGTTCTCGTTTCCATCAGGTCAGAATTTTCTGCTGTGTTCTTTGGCCCAGCGTTCGACTACTACTTTTTTGTCGGTATAGAACTCGATGGCGTCCCGGCCCTGGCCGTGGAGGTCGCCGAAGAAACTATTTTTCCATCCGCTGAAGGGGAAGTAGGCCATGGGCGCGGCTACGCCGATGTTGATGCCGATGTTGCCGGCGGGAGCTTCATAACGGAAGCGACGAGCGGCGGCGCCGCTGGAGGTGAACAGCGACGCCTGGTTGCCGTAGGCGCTGCGTTCGAGAAAGGCGAGGGCGTCGTCCATGTTATCGGCGTGGACCAGGCTGAGAACGGGGCCGAAGATTTCTGTGTCGGCGAGATCGCTGGTTTTAGGAACGTCGTCGAGGATGGTGGGCTTGACGAAGTTGCCGGATTCGTAGCGCGGAATTTTGGAGTTGCGTCCGTCGAGGAGAACTTTTGCGCCTTGCTTTTCGCCGAGGCCGATGAGCGATTCGACGCGCTCTTTGCTTTGCGGCGTGATGACCGGGCCCATCTGGATGCCATCTTCGAGGCCGTTGCCGACTTTGAGTTTGGAAGCGGCGTCGGCAATGGAGTCGCGAAAAGTTTTTTGCGCTTCGCCAATGGTGACCGCGACCGATACTGCTAAGCAGCGCTGGCCCGCGCAGCCAAAGGCGCTGTCGCTGATGATTTGCGTGGCCATGGGCATATCCGCGTCGGGAAGGACGACGACGTGATTTTTGGCTCCGCCCTGGCATTGGCAGCGCTTGCCCTGCTCGCCGCTGCGGGCGTAGATGTAGCGGGCGACGGGAGTGGAGCCGACGAAGCTGATGGCGCGGACTTTCGGATGGTCGATGAGAGCGTCGACGACAGGCTTGCCACCGTTGATGAGGCTGACCACGCCTTTGGGCAGGCCGGTTTTTTCGAGCAACTCATAAACGTAGCGCATAGTGAGCGGGACGCGCTCGCTGGGCTTCAGAATGAACGTGTTGCCGGTGGCGATGGCGTAGGGCAAGTACCAGAAGGCGATCATGCCGGGGAAGTTGAAGGGCACGATGGCGGCGGTGACGCCGAGCGGCTGGCGGATCATCGTTTCATCAATGCCGCGGGCCACGTCTTCGAGGTTGTAGCCTTGCATCATCATCGGGATGCCGCAGGCGACCTCGACGTTTTCAATGGCCCGGCGCATTTCGGCTTTGGCCTCGGTGAAGGTCTTGCCGTTTTCTAGAGTGATGATGCGGGCGATGTCGTCGATGTGATCTTCGAGCAGCATCTTGAGTTTGAAGAGTGGCTGGATGCGGTCTTCGGGCGGAGTGCGTCGCCATTCGGGGAAGGCGGCGGCAGCAGCTTCGACGGCTTGGTTGACTTCTTGCGCGTCGGCCATTGGGACTTGCGCGAGGACTTCGCCGGTGGCAGGGTTGATTACGTCGCGCCATTCGGTGGAGGGCGAGTCGGTCCAGCGGCCGTTGATGAAGTTGGTCAGCTTGGTGACGGGAGGCGCGGCTACGGTCGTCATGATGGAAATGCCTTTCGCTGTCGCGAAGAATGTCGTGCGGAGTCACGAACTAAGAGCATCGTGAAGCCCGGAAACACTTTCAATGATACTCGTCCGCGCGAGCCCTATTTTGTTACAACAATCTCGACCCGGCAACCGCGCGCTGCCAACTCGTGGATCAGATCTACGAAATCGTTCGCCATTTTTCGAGCCTCCGAACCGATCGAGTCGTAGCTGTGGATGACGAGCCGGTACGGAACTTCGATCGCGTTGATTTGGCCTTTCTCAATGCTGTCAATCAGTGCATCAAAATTGCGCCCATGCGACGGTGGGGCGCCAACGGCCTTGAAAAACGCATCGTAAACGTCATCGTTGCTCTTCCACTTTGAGCCATCGAGAATAAACTGTCTGATCAAACTTATACCAACTGCGCAACAGCGCCCTTTGGATCGTAAACGTTCGCGATGGCGGACTCGAGAACATCCATGCCTTCGTCGATCTGCTCGTTGGTGGCAACCAGCGGTACAAGCACGCGGATCACATTTGAGTATGTACCAGCCGTAATCGTGATCAGGCCGCGCTCGTAGCAGTATTGCGTGATTTGTTTTGTTTCGTTCGTCGCGGGGATCTTTTTTTCTTGCGATTGAACCAATTCGATCGCCTGCATGCCGCCCAGGCCGCGGACGTCACCGATGATCGGCCAGCGGGTTTGCCATTCGCGGGCGCGGCGCTGGAAGCGGGCGCCTAATTCGTTCGCGCGAGTCAATAAGTTTTCTTTTTCGAACAAATCCAGAACCGCTAACGCTGCTGCACAGGAAAGTGGATTGCCGGCGAAAGTGCCGCCTAGGCCGCCGGGACCGGGAGCGTCCATGATTTCGGCGCGGCCGGTGATCGCGGCTAGCGGCAAGCCTCCGCCGAGGGATTTTGCGGTGACGATGATGTCGGGCTCGATGCCGTAGTGCTCGCTGGCGAACATGGTGCCGGTGCGGCCGAAGCCGGATTGGACTTCATCGGCGATGAAGAGGATGTTGTGTTTATGGCAGAGGTCGATGAGGACTTTGAAGTAGTCGGGCGGCGGGGCGATGAAGCCGCCTTCGCCCATGACCGGCTCGGCGATAACTGCGGCGACCTCTTCGTTGGCGACTACGCGCTTGAATGTATCTTCGAGATGGCGGGCGCAGTAGAGATCGCACGAAGGATATTTCAAATTGTAAGAACAGCGATAGCAATAGGCGAAGGGGACGCGGTAGACCTCGGCGGGGAAGGGCGCGAATCCGGCTTTGTAAGGATGAGTTTTGCTGGTGAGGGCGAGAGCCATCATGGTGCGGCCGTGGAAGGCATCTTCAAAGGCGATGATGCCGGGGCGCTTGGTGTAGGCGCGGGCGATCTTGACAGCGTTTTCGACGGCTTCGGCACCGGTGTTGACGAAGAAAGTTTTCTTTGCGAATTTGCCGGGCGTAACTTCATTCATGCGCTCGGCTAGTGCCACGTAGTTTTCGTACGGAGTGACCTGGACGCACATGTGGAGGAATTTATCGAGCTGCGCTTGAAGGGCTTTGAGGACGGGTTGCTGGCGATGGCCGGCGTTGGCACAGCCGATGCCTCCGGCGAAATCGATGTAGCGGTTGCCGTCGACGTCTTCGAGCCAGGCGTCTTGGGCTTTCGCGACGTAGATGGGCGTGCCGTGAGAGAGGCCGCGGGGGACGGCCTG
>JBAUXX010000024.1:0-69309 GCA_049584475.1 Candidatus Sulfotelmatobacter sp.
AATAAAAGAGCGGCGAGCTTTCGCTCGCCGCTCTCTGGCTCGTACCCTCTCCGGAGTACTTCGCCCAAACTACCCGTGTGTTACTGGTTAAGCGGGTTGAAGGTAGGAATCGCCGTTTCGACATTGGAGCAGGCGCCCGCCGGATCGACGCGGACCACTGCATCTTCCATAGAGCAGAACGCGCGGATACCGGTCTGGTTCGCGGTGATCGGCACGGCCTTCACTCCATATCCAACATAGACGCCGCTCGACAGAGTGCCGGGCGAGGTTGTGAAAAGATAACCACTCTTACCGCTGTTGGTCGGGATACCATTGTTGGACACAACAGCGTCAAGCAAGCAAGCAGTGCCAGAGGCCGGAACGCAAGCTGCACCCGCAGTGCCACCCAGGTTAACCAGAGCAGTGGCAAAGCCTACCGTGGGATAGGTGGAGTTGTAGGTGATTTCCGCCGTGTTTACGGTACGGATGGAGCCGACAGCAGACGACTCGTTCGCCGCCATACGGGCGCGCAGCAAGTTCGGAATAGCGATAGCTGCGATGATCAGGATGATAGCCACCACGATCAGCAACTCGATCAGTGAGAAACCCTTTTGTTTCCGCATCTCGATTTTCCCCTCGTTGTAATCTCGTTTGAATTCTGGTCACGTATGACGCAGTCGTGCTAGATATTTGCAAATGCCAGGCCAAACCCGCTAGTTACCTTGGTTCCAGGACGGCTTCTATTAAGAGCTTTCGTTTCAGTGAGGGTGCAAACTTTCAGTGTAATTGCAAGCCGTTGGGAGGATTGCTCTGTGGCAAAAATCGTCGCTGTGCTGACAATTGCTGTCACTCATCAGGCCGGTCCCTCCTCAATCTGGGAACGTTACTCTATGCTGATTCTTGCACAGCAAACTGGTGGTACGCATCGTAGTAAGCTCCGATTCGGAACCGAAGGAGCTGCCCTTACAGCTAACGACTTCCGGCGGAAAGTGCGGCTATTGCTTGCTCAGTTTCCGCCATACCCGGAGAAATATGGAGCGCCTCCTGGTAGGCCGAGAGCGCGTCTTGTGTCCGGCCCATATGCGCAAAGGCGTGACCCAGCAAAAGATAACCTTCGGCGGTGGGGTGCAGACCGACCGAGTGCGAAAGATACCGTGCCGCGTCTTTGTTCTTGCCTTCGTCGTTCTTGCTCTCATCGTTCTTGCTCTCATCAAGCGCTAGCCGGCCCTTGCCAAGCCAGGCGTTTGCCAAGCCAGGATCCAGTTGCAGGGCTTCATCGAAACTTTCCTCCGCATGGGCCCGGTCCCCGAGTTCACGATAGGTGGACCCGAGGCCGGCGTAAAATGCTCCCCGCAAGCGGGAATCGCTACAGAAACGGATCGCCGTCTGGTATTGCGGGACTGCTTCCATCTGTTTCCCGTGGTAATCAAGATAGGCCGCGATGTTGGCATGCGCCATAGGATCGGCTGGATTGATCGCGACCGCACGCAAGTAGTGCGCTTGCGCTTCATCCAACTGTCCCCGCATCAATAACGCGCCACCCAATGCATCTTCCGCAAAAAAATTGTTGTTTGTGACGGCGAGGGTGTGCGACCACAGGGTGTAACTGTCTTTCCAGAATCCGACTTGCCTGTATGTCACGAACGAAAGAGCCAAAAGGACGCACGCGGAAATGGCCACGCGAGGGATGGAGTGAATTTGTCTAAGGTCAGCGAGATCGGCCGCTCCCCACACGAGCATGACGAAAATCCCGATCATGGGAACATAAGCATAACGGTCCGCCATTGCCTGATTCCCCACCTGCACCAGACCAATGACGGGAACTAGGGTGCCCAGAAAGAACAGCCATCCGGCGAGCAAATGGCGCGAGGCACGCTGCTTCCGCGCCAGCACACTGACCGCACCGAGGGAAAGTACGGCTAGAAGGACCTTCCAGCCGTTCAGCGAATCTCCGGGATGTGGATAGAACGCCGCCAACCGCGAGGGCCAGAAAGCCTTCCAGACATACTCGGCGTAGCAGTACACGGCATTTTCCAGACGTACCGGGAAGGGAAATCGGGAATCCGGAGTCAACGCTCCCCCGGCCCGCTGGGAGGCGAGCGTGATCACCGAGTCGGCAATTGAAAGCAGAACGAGAGGCAGCTTTTCCAGGGCGAGGGTCGAAAATGGCGCGCGTGAAAAGCTGAGAGCCAATGATTCAGTACAGCCATTGATCCTGCATAACGGCCAGTAGTCCAACAGCAGCAACACAAACGGCAGGGTTACCAGCATCGGCTTGGAGGCCAGCCCGCAAGCAAACAATGCGGCCACCGCCAAATAGCGCTTCCAGCCGGGCTTGAGCGCGTACCAACCGTACGCCCCGAGGGTCAGCAAGAAAAACATTGTGCTCAAGACGTTCTTGCGTTCGGCGATCCACGCGACTGACTCAACATTGAGCGGATGTACTGCGAACAGTGCCGCGACCAGAAAACTTGCACCCGTGCGCTTTGTTCCGCGGGCAAGCAGCAGGAACAAAAGCACGGCATTTAACGCGTGTAACAGGACATTGATGAAGTGAGGACCGGCTGGGTTCATCGCGAAAAGCTGGCAATCGAGCGCATGGGAAAGCCAGGTAAGCGGATGCCAGTTGGCGTCGGTAGTTGACGTGACGGCCCAGACGACCGTGCTCCACTTCAAGCCGGCGCGAACATGAGGGTTATCCGTCACATAACGTTCATCGTCGAAATTGAGAAACGAAAAATGGCTGACACGGTTGTAGAGCAACAGAGTAATGACGACGAGCGACAGCGAAAGTATCAGCGTTCTTTTTTCCGGCGAGGAAAATAGGCTCGAAGACTGCGGGCGCGACTGTACGGCGGACGAATTGGAGGGAACGCTCAAACTCAAAAACTAACATAGAGAACCATACACAGCGGTCCTCAAGCATTACGAACGTACTCCGAAACTAATATGGGCGCTGTGGATGGGCAAACACGTGGACTCTATAATCGAATCCAGAGAAAGAAGGAGATTTGCCCGCGACGGCAGTCCAACTCGAACGCAGCCAGACGGTTTCCCGGCCCAACGGCCTTTTCAAGTCGCCGGGGAAGCACAAGACCGTGCTGTGTCTTTTGTTGGCGATGGTCACATTGGCTTTTTACAATCCTGTCGCGCATAGCGGTTTTGTTCTCCTCGATGACGTTCCTTACATTCTAAGCAACCCTCCCGTTCGTGCCGGACTGACCTGGGCCACGGTGAAGTGGTCGTTTACATCGGTCCATGCCGGTTACTGGCATCCGCTGACCTGGTTATCGCATGCGCTGGACTGCCAGCTTTTTGGCATAAGGCCCGCCGGACACCACTACGTGAGCCTGCTGTTTCACGTGGCCAATGCTATTTTGCTGTTTCTGCTTTTGCTGGAAGCGACGGGAGCGAGCTGGGCAAGTTTGATGGTCGCCGCTTTATTTGCGCTGCATCCCGAGAATGTGGAATCCGTTGCCTGGGCCGCGGAACGTAAAAATGTGCTCAGCATGTTTTTCTTTCTGCTGGCGATGTGGGCCTACGGCCGATACGCGCGCAGTGGAGGCATGAAAAGGTATTCAGCCGTCTTCGTGTGTTTCGCTCTCGGTCTCATGGCGAAGCCGCAGATTATTACGCTGCCCTGCGTGTTGCTGTTGTGGGATTACTGGCCGCTGCGCAGGATGTTCGCGCAGCCGGGAGATTCGGCGACGGCTGTTCCGCGTTCGTTTGCTTATCTTGTTGTTGAAAAGCTCCTGTTGTTCGCACTGGTTGCAATCAGCTCCGCGATCACCTTCTGGTCCCAGCGCGTAGGCGGCGCGGTGCGGACCATTTCTGATTTCTCGCTCCCGGCGCGTTTGGAAAATGCGGTTGTCTCCTACGCGAAGTATCTGGCAAACACATTCTGGCCGGTCCGGTTGGCGCCGATGTATCCGCATCCGGGGAATTCTTTGCCGGCCTGGCAGGTGATTTCGTCGGTTGTGTTGTTGGCTTTCGTAACGATCCTCGTCATCCTCTGGCGCGATCGCCGGTATCTGTTGGTGGGTTGGTTCTGGTTCCTGGGAACACTGGTGCCGATGATTGGCATTGTGCAGGTCGGCGATCAGGCCATGGCCGATCGCTTTATGTACATTCCGATGATCGGGCTGTTTATGGCGCTGGTATGGGCTTTTGCGGACGTGGCGGAAAAGAAATCCATTCCCGCGGCATGGTTGGCCGTTTCATCGTTGATCGTGCTGGCAACCCTGGGAGTGCTCACCTATCGCCAACTTGCTTATTGGCACGATGGCGAGACGTTATGGCGTTATACGCTGAGCGTCACCACGGATAACTATCTTGCCCACGACAATCTCGGCATGGTGCTGGAGCAGGAAGGGCACATCGATGAGGCGATTCATGAGTTCAACATCGCACAGAGCCTTCATCGGTATCCGCTGGATCAGGTTCTGACCCTCGGAATAGACGAGCAACACAAGGGGCGGCTGCAAGCCGCCATGGCGGAATTCACGAAGGTTTATGAAGGGTCGCCCGACCCCAAGCTGCGGGCGAGCGCAATGGCGCAGATGGGATCTGCGTTCTGCCAGCAACAAGACTACGAACATGCAAGGCAAAGCTATGAGCGCGCTCTGGAGCTCAATCCCGACGAAACCGGCGCACTAATGGGAACCGGAATGCTGGCGCGAAGGAGCGGAAACGCGACGCTGGCGGCTCGGCAATTTTCCCGCGCGGAAAAGATTGCACCGACCGACGTAGGATTGTTATTTCTGGCCGACGCGCTGAACCAGGCCGGACGGCCGGACGAAGCGAAAGCCGCCGAGCAGATGGCGGAAAAAAATTCTGCCGATATCGCCGCAGCCCGCAAGTCGGTCGACGAAACGTACGAGTTCTTCGGCATTAGTTCCGCTCCGTAAGAAAGCCCTTTCAACGCCGAGAACGTAGAGATCGCCGAGAAATTATTTCGGAATGCCGTTCTCGGCGATCTCGGCGGTGAAGAGGTTACTCCGCCTTCAGGAACATGCAGGTAACGTCGTCGTGCTGAGGCGTGCTGCCGACGAAAAGATCTAAATCGGCCATCAGGTGTTTGAGCATGTCGGCTGGCGTGCGCGTCACGTTGCTGTTAATCGTGTTCAACAACCGCATCTCGTCGAACTCGTCCTGACGAGCATTTTCAGCCTCCACCACACCGTCGGTAAAAATCACCAGCCAATCGCCCGGAGCGAGCGCAACGCTCGCCGATTGATAGACAGCCTCGGGCAGGATGCCCAGCGGCAGGCCGCCGGCGTCCAACCGCTCGATCCGGCCATCGCTGCGGCGCAGGATGGGATTGTTGTGTCCGGCGTTGATGTAGTTCAGCGTTCGCCGTGCCGCATCGTACTCGGAAAGAAACGCCGTAGTGAATCGCAATCCGCCCTGGCTGTTGGTACAGGCATACTTATTCATGTCGGCGACCAGTTCGGGCAGCCCGATTTGCAGAGTCGAAAGTGTTTTAAGACTCGCTTGAAACGTGGCCATCAGCATGGCCGCAGGAATGCTTTTTCCGGCCACGTCGGCCACTGCAAAAATCACTCGGTTGTCTTCGTTGGTTCTGCCGGGACGGGGAAACACATCATAGTAGTCGCCGGCGACCGTATTCGCGGGACGTGTGGCATAGGCGATAGACAGTCCGGGAATCTGCGGCGGGGCACCGGGCAGCAGCCAGGTCTGGATCTCGCGCGCGATTTGAAGATCGCGCTTCATCACCACGCGGTCTGCGATTTCCAGCATCAAGAGCAGAAACAGTAAGAGTCCCGCCCAAAAATGGAAGTCGAACTCGACGACGTGGACCGAATCCCCGGAACCGTAGCTGAAGCCGCCATGCGGAAACAGAAGCAGGATCAAAGCCGCCAGAAGTAACACTCGACGCGCCGGCGAAAGTTTTTCCATCACCGCCCAGAAAAATTCCTTGACCACGTGCAAACCGTGGCCGCGGCGGGTGAGTCCTTCCGGAGTTTTTGCTTCGACATCCCGCGAATAAAGGCGGTAACTGGAGCGGGCTTCCGATTCAAACTGCGACCAGAGCTGGCTAATCTCGAGTCCTTCGGTGACCCGATGCCAGAACTGATTGATCCGCACAGAAAGCGTTTGGTGAGCGGGGCGAGCAGTTCCCGTGGGAGGGGAGGCAGTAGCCATAGGGTAAGTTTCGATTATAGAGGAAGGCCAGCGGTGGGCATGCCAGCAGCCGCTAGAACAGCTCTAACTGCTCGGTGAACGGCGGAACCGGCCACTTTGTCGCAAAAGCTGATCTTCGCTGCGAACGGTCGCGGGGTGTGACTCCATACTTTTCTCGCAGCCGCGTAACTAACGCCGAAATTCTCTTTCCGTATTCCGGCGGAAGAAACGACCGCCCCTGATAGCGCTCGCGATAGTTGCCGACTAATTGTGGGAAGTTAGCCTCAAGAAAGGGCAGGAACACAGCCGCCGAGCACGGCTTCAAAAAAAGAGGATTGGCAAACACGTATTCTGCGCCCGCTTCAGAAGCCGCGCGGACCAGTGCTTCCAGGTCAGCGGGTGCGTCGGTGATGCCGGGCAGCACGGGTGAGGCACTCAATCCCACGCGCAATCCCGCGGAAGATAACGCACGCACCGCATCGAGGCGCAGATCAGGACGCGGAGCCCGTGGCTCGAGAATTCTAGCCAGCTCGGTGTTGAGCGTTGTGATCGTTACGTGAACGGAAACTTGGTTTTGTTTCGCAATTTCGCCGAGAACATCCAAGTCGCGCTCTACGAGATTTGACTTGGTAACGATACCCAGTTCCAGCCCGCTATGTTGGGAGAATTCTTCCAGAATGCTGCGCGTCACTTCGTAGCGCTTTTCCGCCGGCTGGTAGGGGTCAGTGGCTGTACCAAGGGCGATCGGTTCGTCGGCCTTAACCTTACGGAGTTCGCGGCGTAGCAGTCCAGCCGCATGTTGCTTGACATAAATTTTCTGCTCGAAGTCGATGCCGTCGCGCATTTCCATAAACTCGTGCGTGTAGCGCGCATAGCAATATTTGCAGGCGAACTCGCATCCCCGATAGGGATTGATTGTCCAGGCAAATGGCATCGAGCGGTTGCTCATGCACCGGTTGAGCAGCGACTTGGAAGCGAGCGTGAAGTATTCGACCTGGTGGCCTTCGCGCAAGGACTCGCCCGCAGCGGCAATTTTAGCGATGCCAACCAACGGGGATTTCTCGGGCGGCGGAAGCAGGGGCAGGGAAGACATATAGATTCGCTATTTGTTCGCCTATGCTACGACGTGCGCAGAGTGCCGTCAATAGCGGAAATTACTTCTGCCGATGTGCATTTGTTTTCAGCACACCGCCCGGCTGCCATGGGAAACATGGCAGTTAGCGCGGCCTACAACGGCCACGTCCGTGCAATTAGAGAAGGCAGGGAAAGACAGTCCGGTTGGCGGATCTTGCGCCAGAGATTTTACGAATGGTAGGAGCGGCCGCTGCGCTTGAGACACTCCCGTCTCGCCAGCGGCCGCTGATTTGTTTATTCCGATGCAGCGCTAAGGCTGAGCGGATCCACCGCTAGCGGCAGGCTTTTCGAAGGTCTTCGGATCGATCTTAGGGTTGAGTTCGATAGAAGTGTATTCGGATGTACTTGAGTCGTGGCCATTCTGTTTGTTGTGGCGCAGCAATGGAATTGTCAGCCCGTCCATCGTCTTCCAATTGTCCATGTCGGTTTCGCCTTCGACCGGCCCGCTTTGCGAAAGCGTTCTATAAGTTTCTTTGAGAATGTGTCCGCTTTGTGGATCGACAAACCAGCGAATGGCCGCGCCCGCCGCGTTCACATCGACGATGCGGGCGTCAACGTCGCCCACTTTTTCCGTCTCGCCGGCATGAAAGAACACGTCGGCGTCCTTCGCGTGCGATGCAATGAAAATCGGATCGCGTTTAATTTGCTCCAGCGTTTCGGTTTTTTGGGAAGCAGGGAACGGCTGAACCATTCCGCCAGGCAGGACCACGAACCCGGCATCCCCCGTAACTGTGATTGCCACAGTTCCGTTGGGAGTTTGCATCTCCGCGTGCAGACGATCTGGATATGCGATGGTGGTTTCCATCTGCATGGGGATTTCGCCCTGAGGCGTCTTCTGCTTCAAAGTCAGTTTCGCTTTGACAGCCTGGATAGAGGAGAGTTTCGCTTCACCGCCCATCGCAGCCACCACCTTTGCCGCCAGTTCTTTACCTTCCGCATTTGATTCGGTCGGTTTTGAACTCGTATCTTGTTTCGCACCGGGCGGCGGCGGAATTGTGATATCGATGGTTTTAACCGTTCCCAGCGAAGAGAGCGGCTTGTCGAATTCTTTCGTATTGCCGACTACCAGTACGGCAAGCTGGTCGCGATGCAGATATTTCGCGGCCACTCGATTCACATCCGCGGCCGTGACTTTCTTGATTTCTACCGGGTAGCGGTCAAGCCAGTCCGCCGGATATCCATAAAATTCGTAAGTCAGGCGCTCGGCGAGGATTTTGTCGGGCGAGTCGAGTCGAAAGATGAACGCGTTGAGAATCGCATCCTTGGCGCGCTTGATTTCGTCCTCGGTGATCGGCTGTTTCGCGAGATTCTCAATGTCTTCGCCCGCGGCTTGTATCGACTCGATTGTGCTCTGGCTCTTGGTGCCCATCACCACTTGCAGAATGCCGGGATGTCCGAAGTTCGCGCCGATGCCGCCGCCCACGTTGTATGCGAGGCCACGCTTTGTGCGGATGTCGTTGAACAGGCGCGAAGAGAATCCGCCCCCGAAGGCTTCGTTGAAAACATTGACCGCGTAGTAATCGGGATTATCCCGCTTGATTCCCAACCCGAGCATGCGGATCGTGCTCTGGTTCACATCTTCTTTTGCAATCTGGTAATAGCCCGGCGGCGCAGGATGGTATTCGACAGTGTCTTTCGGCAACTCCGGACCGCGCTGCCACGCAGCGAAAGCCGCGCGCAACTTGGTTTCCATCGCGGAGGAATCGAAATCGCCGCTGATTCCAAGAATGATGTTGTTCGGGTGAACGTACGTTCCTTGCCAATCGATGAGATCCTGACGTGTAATGGCCGCGATGGTCGCATACTCCGGCTCGCGGACGTAGGGATTGTCCGCGCCATAGGCGAGCTTTGCGCCTTCGCGTTGCGCGATTCGTCCGACCTGGTCGTTGCGGCGGGAGATGGCGTCGTTTGCGCCCTTCGTGGCGATTTCAATCTTGTCGGCGCGGAACTCCGGATTTCGAAGCAGGTCGGCGAAGATTTTGAAGACATCGTCAAAGTCGCCTTTCAGGCAGCTCCAGTTGATTGACGTCGAATCCGGCCCGTTGCTGGTTTCAACTTTGGCCGCGCGCACTTCCAAAAAGTCGTCAAGCTCATCGCCAGTCTGAGTCTTCGTTCCGCCTGTCCGCCAGACTTCTCCGTAAATGTCAGTTAGACCAGCCTTGGCCGGAGGCTCGTTATGCGACCCTCCGCGGATGCGCGCCGATCCGTCAATGAGCGGTAGTTCGTGATCCTCTTGCAAGAAGATCACCATGCCGTTCGACAACTCAATGCGCTTGGGCTGTTGCGGTTTGAAAGTCGGCAGTGGTGGGATCGGAATCTGCTGCCAGCTTGTGCCTTGCGCCATAGCTTGCGGAAGCATGGCGAGGAGAGGATAAGCAGCCAATAAGATCGCACAGAGTGTAAGGCGCTTCATCGCGCTCCTCCTTCAGTTCCGGACCCCTGATTCGGGTAAGCTTGATGGCTTCCGGGATGGCCGGGACCGTCGGGGCGACTGTTGTCCTGCGCACTCCCACCGGAATCCTGTGCCCCCTGTTCGCCATTGCCCGGCGGCGCACCCGCATTTTCAATCACGCCAACGGTGCGGTTCGTGTCGACGAATGTTTCATTGGCAATTCGGCGAATATCAGCCTTGGTCACGTTATCGATCCGGTCAACGGTGCGGAACAACTCGCGCCAGTCGCCATAACGCGTCTGGTAGGTGGCTAGCTGTGTTGCCAGGCCTTCATTGTCGGCGAGCCCGCGAATCAGGTTCGCCTTGGCACGGGTCTTGATCATCTTCAACTCGTCGTCGCTGATGTCTTCTTTCTTCAGGCGTTCAATCTCCACGTGGATCGCATCAGCCACTTCCTGCGTGGTGTGGCCGGGCAGAGGAAAGGCGTAAAACGCGAACAGGTGCGGATACTTGATTCCGGGCTGTCCGCTAAATCCAGCGGAGTCCGATGCGATCTTCTTATCACGCACCAAAGCGCGGTACAGGCGAGAGGTGCGGCCTTCCGACATCAAGTCGGCGATGGCATCGTAAACCGCGTCGTCTTTCGATCGGTAGTCGGGCCGGTGATAACCTTCGAGATAAAGCGGCTGCGTTTGTTCCTTCAACAAAATTCTGCGTTCAGAGTTTTGCGGCGGCTCCGTAGTGGTGGTTTCATCGGGATATGGGTGCGCGGGAATTCGAGAAAAGTATTTCTCCAGGATAGGCATGGCCTGAGCCGCCTTCACATCGCCGGCCACTGCGACCACCATATTGGATGGGACGTAGTACTTGTCGAAAAAGCGCTGCGCGTCAGTTGCAGAAAACGAATTCAAATCAGCCATCCAGCCGACGGTTGGCCGGTGATAGGGATGTGCTTCAAATGCCGACGCATTGAATTGCTCGAGCAGTCGGCCGATCGGATTACTGTCGGTACGCAGACGGCGCTCTTCGATTACTACATTGCGCTCTTTGTAGAACTCGCGCATCACGGGATGGAGGAAGCGTTCCGACTCGAGATAGGCCCACAACTCCAGCCGGTTCTCGGGAAATGAGTAGTGATAGGCGGTCTCGTCGTAACTCGTGAAAGCATTCATGTCTTCGCCGCCGTTTTGTTCGACAATTTTTCCGAATTCGTTCGACTTCACATATTTATCTGCGGCGGCAATCGCGTCCTTCCAGGCCTTTTCCGTCTCTTTTACTTTGGCTTCATCATGGCCTACCTCTTTATCGCGCTCGCGAATGAAGGCGGCATAGGCGACCTCCACTTTGGCCAATGCTGGTTTCTCCTGCGCATAGTCGGTGGTGCCAATCTTGTCCGTGCCCTTGAACGCCATGTGCTCGAACATGTGGGCCAGCCCGGTTTCACCCATCGGATCCTGCGACGATCCGGCATCCACCAAGGTGAAGAAAGAAAAGACGGGAGCTTCGGGCCGCTCGCAAATCAGGAGCGTCAGGCCATTCGGCAGTTTCTTCACCGTGATGCGCTTTTCAAACGACGCAACATCCTGGGATGCGGCCAGAGCCGTAAGACCCGCAACCAGCAAGGCGAGCGTAAATACGCGACGCTTCATTTCAACCTCCGGGCTATCTCGATTCCAATTAGACGGACGTGCGGGGCAGAAGTTTGAAAGTACGTGGCTGGGCGGGAAGTTGTCAAACTGCGGCGTAACAGGAGCCAGAAGACAATTTGCCCCAGTAGCGGTTCTCGGCGATCTCAGCGTTCTCTGCGTTTGCAAGGTTTTCGCCGTTCAAGTTTCTGCCTATTTGCGTTCGCCGGACTTTCAGGCACAATGCGGGCAGCCAAAATCAGGCACGGAGCGCGCAATGGATTCCAGCGTTGAGATTCAGGGCAAGCACCTGAAGCTTTCGAATCTGCAAAAGGTCTTATACCCCGCGACCGGTTTCACCAAGCAGCAGGTCATCGACTACTACGTGCGCATTGCGCCGGCGATCATTCCGCACCTGACGGGCCGCGCGTTAACGCGCAAACGTTATCCCGACGGCGTGGATGGCGAGCCGTTCTTCGAGAAGAACGCTCCCCAATATCGCCCGGAATGGGTGAAGACCGCTCCCATCTGGAGCGAAGGAAACCGCCGCACCGTGCACTACGTTCTTGCTAACGATTTGCCAACCTTGGTTTGGCTGGCCAATCTGGCCGCGCTTGAACTGCATCCGTCCCTGGCGCTCGCGAAGGATATTACTTGTCCCACCGAGATGGTCTTCGACCTCGATCCCGGTCCACCCGCGAATATCGTGCAGTGTTGCCAAGTAGGATTGTGGCTGCGTGAAATCTTCGAACACTTCAAGCTGAAAAGTTTCCCCAAAACTTCCGGGTCCAAGGGACTGCAGATCTACGTTCCTCTGAATACCTCTACGAATTACGATTCGACCAAGATGTTCGCCCGTGCACTGGCGCAATTGTTGCAACATGATCATCCCAAAGAAGTCGTCTCTGACATGAGCAAGCAGCTTCGCACCGGCAAAGTCTTTGTCGACTGGAGCCAGAACGATGAGCACAAAACCACGATCGCAGTTTACTCGTTGCGGGCGCGAGAACATCCGACCGTATCGACGCCAGTCAGATGGGAAGAAGTCGAAAAGGCTCTCAAGAAGAAAGACGCAAGCCTGCTGGTATTTGAAGCGCCTCAGGTGGTTTCACGTGTGGAGAAAATGGGAGATCTGTTTGAGCCGGTGCTGGAGTTGAAGCAGAAGCTGCCGACGATCAAAGAGTTGATGCCCGCGACTGAGGCTATCGAAGAAAAGCCCGAGCGGATCGATATTGCGGCGCAGGCCGAAGAAGAACCCGTCAAGCCGCAAAGAAAACGAAAATCTGAGAAGAAACCTGCCGTTCGCACGCAACGCCGCAAGGTATAATCGCCCGCAGAATGTGTGGCGCGGGCACTCCTGCCCGCGCGTCTAACCAGGTTGCCGCGCTTCGAGAGAATCATGCCTCAACTATTCGCCGGAACTTCGGGCTGGGCCTACGTAACCTGGAAGCCAGATTTCTATCCCGCCAGGCTGGCGCAGAAAAAATTCCTCAACCATTACGCAACGCAGCTCAACACAGTCGAGGTCAATTTCACCTTCCGGCAATTGGTAAAAGAAACGACGATCCAAAATTGGATTCAGGAAACGCCGCCGCACTTTCGCTTCGGTGTGAAGGCGCACCAGGTCATCACTCACATCAAGCGATTGAAAGGAACGGAAGAATTCACGTCGCGTTTTTTGACAACAATCGCACCGCTCGCCGCAGCAGGGAAGTTGGGCCCGGTTTTGTTCCAACTGCCACCCAATCTGAAGATGGATGCAGCGCTGTTGCAGGATTTTCTGGCAATCCTGCCGCGGACTCTTCCCGCAGCCTTCGAATTTCGTCACGCTTCATGGTTCGTCGATTCAACGTGGGAGTTGCTCCGATCTCACCAGCGCGCCGTGTGCGTGGCCGAAACCGAGACGATGACCAGCCCGGATGTCGTAACCGCCCCGTTTGTTTACTACCGCTTTCGCAAGCCGAGCTACACCGGAGACGAACGCCGTTCGATGGTAGCGCGCATCGGCGAGCACATGGCCGCCGGCCGCGAGGTCTTCGCCTATTTCAAGCACGAAGAAACTCCCGAAGGCGCTCTCTACGCGGTTGATCTTTTGCGTGAAGCGTCGGGAGTAGAACCTGCGCCCGCCTAGCATCCCCCTCGTCACTTTCCTCAGCTTCTAACAACGCGCATACTTAAATGTTCCCATGTCATCGGAAACGAACAAGCGCGTGCTCGCCGATTTCCTCGACTATCTGCGAATCGAAAAGGGCCTTGCCCCGCTTACCGTCACCGCGTACGCCAGCGACATCGGTCAGTTCTCCGAATTTCTGAAGAAGCGCAAGCGAACGCTGCTGACCGCCGCGCGCATTGACGTACGAGATTTCTTGCAACAGCTTTTTTCCTATCAGGTAGATGGCCGCAGCGTGGGCCGCAAGCTTTCCGCGCTTCGTCATCTCTACCGTTACTTATTGCTCGATAAGAAAATGGAACACGATCCCACGCTGAACATCGAGTCGCCGCGTCAATGGAAAGTTTTGCCGAAATCGCTGGGACGGGATGAGATGGAAGCCACTCTGGCGGCGCCACTGAGACGCAACCCGGACCTGGCCGGGCATAGCAAAGAATCTGCAGCGCTTGCCCTTCGTGACCGAGCCATGCTGGAAGTATTCTACGCTGGTGCGTTGCGCGTCTCAGAGATCACGAGTGTCAGATTAGAAGACTTGAAACTCGATGCCGGATACATGCTGGTCCGCGGCAAAGGTGATAAGGAACGCGTCGTCCCTTTAGGGAAAGCTGCGCAAGACGCGCTGAAGGAGTATCTTGCGCAATCTCGTCCGATCATCGCAGCGGGGAAGCGTAAAGCAGCGGCTGTAGCACAGAACTCGCGCCTATTGTTCCTTGGTCGCAACGCGCGCCAGTTGACTCGCCAGCGTGTGTGGCAAATGGTTCGCACGGCTTCGGCGGCTTCGGGCCGCAAGGCGTCGCCGCACATGTTGCGTCACTCCTGCGCCACGCACATGGTGGAAAACGGCGCCGATCTGCGCACTGTGCAAACAATTCTCGGCCACGCCGATATTTCAACGACACAGGTGTATACGCACCTGGCGCTCGATCGCTTGCGGACGGTTTATCAGAAACATCATCCGCGGGCGAAAGCGAGATGAGGTGAGATGAGATTGACCTCGGGGCCACGGAGAGACGGAGAAAACACAGCCGCGAAAGCCGTCTCCGACTTCCTCCGCCACCTGGGCGAGCGCAACGCTTCTCCGCACACGATTAAAGCCTACAGCGGAGACCTGGCAAACTTCGCCGCTTACGCCGGTTCGCGCGAGTGGAAAGAAATCGACCATGTCACAATCCGCGGGTTTCTCTCTCATCTCTACGAAAAAGGTCTGGGCAAGACTTCGGTCGCGCGATCACTGGCAGCGGTACGGTCGCTCTATCGCTGGCTGGCGCGGGAGGGCGTGGTCGAGCAGAATCCGGCGAAGCTGGTGTCCACTCCCAAGCTGTCAAAGAAACTTCCGCGCGTTCCCACTATCGAAGAAATGAACGGCGTTCTCGACGGCCCGATGCCTGAGGTCGCGGCCTTTCCCGAGCGCGACCGCCTGATGCTCGAACTCTTGTACGGATGCGGCATCCGCAATTCTGAACTCACCGGCATCGACGTCGATGACATTCGCCTTAGCTCGGAAATAATTCTCATTCGCGGAAAAGGGAAGAAAGAACGGTATGTGCCGTTCGGCGGGTCCGCCGCGCAAGCTCTCGCAGCCTACCTGCCGCAACGTCTAAAAGTCTTGGCTGAGACGCACAAGAACACCAGCGCCCTGCTGATCAACCAGCGCGGCGGGCGTCTCACTACGCGTAGCGTCGGCCGCATTATCAAGAGAATCGCTGTGGCGAAAGGCCTTTCGCCCGATGTCCATCCGCATACGCTGCGTCACGCTTTTGGTACGCACATGCTCGAGGAAGGCGCCGACTTGCGGGCGATTCAGGAGTTGCTCGGCCATGAACGGCTTTCCACCACCCAGCGCTACACGCAGCTTTCGATGAAGCAAGTGCTGCAGGTTTACGACCAGACCCATCCGCGAGCGAAGTAGACACTCGCTACACCGTCGCCGAAATTAAGTCTTCAATTCGTTCCACATCTCAACCACTTTCACTTTCAGCTCCGCCGTCAGCTTTTCGTACGCAGCCTCCGAAGCTTCACTTTCCACTGGTGGCAAAATCGGCTTGCCGAAGCGCATCCGGAGAGGACTTATTTTCTGAATGAACCCTTTGCCTCGCGGCCAAACATCGTAAAAGCCATCAATCGCCACCGGCACAATCGGCACCTGAAGGTGAATCGATAAAATCGCCGCGCCTTTCTTGAATGTCTTGGGAGCGCCATCTATCGATCGTTCGCCCTCAGGATAAAGAAGCAGCACGCGCCCATGGCGTAAACCAAACGCGCCAGCGCGCATCGCGGGAACCAGGTTGGCATCGGGATCTAAGACCACTACGCGAAGCAAGCGGGCCAGCCGCCGCATAATTCCTTGCCCAAAAATTTCGCTGGTGCCGACTGCGAAGCTGTCACGCAAAATATCTTCCGGCAGCACGCCCGCCATCACAACCGGATCGATGTAGCTCTGATGATTGGAAGAAATAATGAACGGACCCGTGGCGGGCAGATTTTCCAATCCCGCGACGCGTAAACGAAATAAGTCGAGCGAGACGATCAGCGAGGCTCGCGACACCAGAAACCACAAAGCCTCGATAAACGGTTGCGGCTTGCCCAGTGCCAAAACATCGGGATCGGTGGGATCTTCCGCCAGAATGGCTTTCCATCCGGCGAATGTCGCTTTTGTTCCGGGCGAGCCCGCGCCGCTCGCAGCACTCTGCAACACTGCATCCACGAGATCCCGCAATGTGTAGATTTCCGCAAGTTGCGATTCTTCAATATCTCCGCCAAATTCTTCTTCCAGATGGCTCAACAGTTCCACGCGCTGCATGGAATCGAGTCCCAGATCAAGTTCCAGGCTCAACGTCGGCCGCAAGCTCGGCGGCGCCGCACGTGCAGCCTCGCGCACAATCGCAACCGCGCGCTGGACATCGGGTTGATCGAGCCATGCAGCTTCATCGGCCGAGAGCGGTTTCTCGACAGGCAGATCCCAATCGCCTTCGGCGCGCCGTCCCAAATTCGCTTTGACCCGCTTTTCCACCTCGAAGCGTTTGATCTTGCGCGTCGTGGTCCGCGGCAAATCATCCTGCCAGATTTCGTAGCTGCCAATGCGTTTCGTCGATGCAATTTGTGGCGCGAGGCCCTCGACATCGAAACGAATCGCCTCTTTCGCATTGACAATCTTGCGCTGCCGCAGCACATCGAAGTTCGGGACAATCACCGCGTGCAAGCGGTCGCCCCCTGTGCCCGGCTTGCCTTCCAGCCCCATGACCGCGATTTCTCTAATAAAAGGCGACTTCAAGTAGTGCGTTTCAATCTCCTCGGGATAAACGTTCTTCCCGTTGCTCAACACGATGACTTCTTTCTTCCGGCTCGTGAGAAAAAGATTGTTGTGAGAATCGAAGTATCCCAGGTCGCCCGTGTAGAACCATCCATCCTGCAGTACCGCGGCAGTCGCATCCGGACGCTTCCAATATCCTTTCATCACGACCTTGCCGCGCAAGGCTACTTCACCCACCGCGGGCCCACCATCTTCTTGCGCTTGCGGTTGCACAATCTGGGCTTCCACTCCTTTCATCGCCTTTCCCACGGACCCGATCACCACATCGCCGGGGGAATTGGCAAATACGGCAGCGGTGGTTTCAGTCAGGCCATACGCTTGCAGAATGTCGATGCCAAGATCGTGGAAGTCGTGCGCAATCTCAGGAGCGAATCGCGAGCCCCCGGTCACCAGATAATGCATGGACGTGCCGAGCGTCTCATGAATCTTGCCAAAAAAAACCTTTCCTCCATTGATCCCGATTCTGCGCAAAGCGCGGTTTACGCTCAGCAAGATACGAAACAGTTTTCGTGTGATCGGTCCACGCTTGGCGACTTCCGTGAAAATTCGTTCGTGAATGAGATAGAAGAACTGCGGAACAACGGCAAACGCGGTGATGTTGCGTTCGCGCAGCGCGCGCAGAAGCTCGGTCGTATTCAGAGTCTCGAGATAGACGACCCGGGCGCCTTTTACCAGGGGCAGCAGCAGGTTTGCCATCTGCGCCAGAACGTGAAACAGCGGCAGAACTCCCAGCAGCGCATCCGATGGTCCAATATCCACCCAGTTGAACACCGCTTCCACTTCACCCACAAAATTGGAGTGCGTCAGCATCACTCCCTTGGGGTCCGCAGTCGTCCCCGAGGTATAAAGCAGGGAAGCGAGATCGTCCGCATTGGCAACGACTGGTGCAAAGTTCACTGACCCGGACTGAAAAATGTTCGAAAGGTCTCCGAGCCACACTCCTTCGGCTTTGCCGGACATCCGTTCCGGATCCATCAGGACAAGTCCAACCCGCATATTCGTCGCTGCTTCCTGTGCGATCGGAATATGTTTGGCATCGCAGAACAGGACAGAAGCTTCGCTGTCTTTCAGCAGTGTGATGACTTGATCCGCGTGCAAGGCAGTGTCGAGCGGCACGGCAACGCAACCGGAGGCGATGATCCCAAGGTAAGCGGCCACCCATCGTGGATGGTTGTCCGCCAGAATCGCCAGCCTCGCTCCGCGCTCGAATTTTCGCTCCGTAATCCACTGGCCCACCGATTCGGCCATTTTCCGCAGTTCGGAGTAGGTGCAGCGATCCAGTTGGTCATGGCGTTGAAGTTCGAGCGCCACATTTTCCGGCCAGCGCTCCGCGCACTCCAGGAATCGGTCATAAAAAGTGGGCATGAGTCAGATTGCTTACAGGTCGTGGGGAATATACACGAAAACCTCATTTATCGCCGAGCGGAGAAGTCAGCGGGGATCATGGGCAACGCTTATTATTTCTTGACGACCTCTGCGGCTCGGCGATGAATGCCTTTGGTTTTCCTTCGTAGCTTCCCCCGGCTTTTTCCAGCATCTAAATATGCTAGGCTTCTAAAGACACGGGCGTGTTGCCCTCCCAAGGATTTCCTGTTTGATTGACAAAATATTTGCCAAGATTTTTGGCACGAAAAACGAACGAGTAGTCAAGAAACTGATGCCGCAGGTCGCGGCGATCAATGCTCTTGAACCTCAGATGCAGGCGCTGACAGATGCCGAGCTGCGCGCCAAGACCGACGAATTCCGCCAGCGCATCCAGGAGCATGTTACCCGCCTCACGCAGATTGCCGGTCCAGCATCCGGCGGAGGCGCCGAACCGGAAAACGAGACCGATCCCGATCGCGTGAAGCGGCTGGAAAAAGAACAATACGACGCATTGCAGGAGGCGCTGAACGAAATCTTGCCGGAAGCCTTTGCCGTGGCTCGCGAGGCCGGCCGCCGCGTACTCAACATGCGTCATTTCGATGTGCAGTTGATTGGCGGCATGATCCTGCACAAAGGCACCATCGCTGAAATGAAGACGGGCGAAGGTAAAACGCTCGTCGCGACGCTGCCTGTATATCTGAACGCGCTCAGTGGTCGCGGAGTGCATGTGGTTACAGTCAACGACTACCTGGCCAAACGCGACTCGGAATGGATGGGAAAGCTTTACCGCTTTCTTGGCTTGACGGTCGGCGTAATCGTCCACGATCTCGATGACGAAGAGCGCCGCGCAGCCTACGCCGCCGATGTAACTTACGGCACCAACAACGAGTTCGGCTTCGACTACCTGCGCGACAATATGAAGTTCGACCTGAAAGATTGCGTGCAGCGCGGCCACAACTACGCCATCGTCGACGAAGTCGATTCCATCCTCATCGACGAAGCGCGCACGCCGCTGATCATTTCCGGCGCCAGTGAAGAGTCGACCGACAAGTATTACAAGGTCAATCGGATTATTCCCAAGCTTGAAAAAGGTGAAGAAATCGATGTTGCTCCCGGAGAGCCCGCGCAACTCACCGGCGATTTCGTCGTAGACGAAAAGCACCGCAACATTACCGTTACCGATGAAGGCTGGGAAAAAGTGGAAGGGCTGCTCGGCATCGGCAACATCGCCGACCCGGAAAACTGGCCGCTCAAACATCACGTGGAAACAGCGATCAAGGCGCACGCCCTGTATCGCAAAGATGTGGAATACGTTAACAAAGACGGCGAGATCATCATTGTCGACGAATTTACCGGTCGCATGATGCCCGGGCGCCGCTGGTCCGACGGCCTGCATCAGGCCATCGAAGCCAAAGAAGGCGTGAAGATCGAGCGCGAAAATCAGACTCTCGCCACCATCACCTTCCAGAATTATTTCCGCATGTTCAAGAAGCTGGCGGGCATGACCGGCACGGCGGAAACTGAAGCCACCGAGTTCGACAAGATTTACAAACTCGAAGTCGTAGTGATTCCCACCAACAAGCAGTTGCTGAGAATCGAAAATCCCGACATCGTCTATCGAACGGAAAAAGAAAAATACTTCGCCGCAGCAGACGAGATTCAGCAACTGAACGCCAAGGGCCAGCCCGTCCTGGTGGGTACGACATCAATCGAAAAGTCCGAGCGCCTCTCTGACTTGCTCAAGAAAAAAGGCGTCAAGCATTGGGTTCTGAACGCAAAGCAACATGAACGCGAAGCCGAAATTGTGGCGCAGGCGGGCCGCAAGGGCATGATCACGATCGCCACGAACATGGCCGGCCGCGGCACCGACATCCTGCTCGGCGGCAACTCCGAATTCATGGCCAAGCAGGAGCTGGTCAAGAAGGGAATTGCGCAACAACTGCGCGTGGCTCAGGGAAAGATCGAAGGTCCCCAGGAAGACGGCGAGATTTCGGTTTTTTATTACAACGGCAACGAATACACGGTTCCGACCGATCAGTGGACCGAAGCAAACGCCCGCTACAAAATTCAGACGGACAAAGAGCACGATGAAGTCACTGCCGTCGGCGGCCTGCACATCCTGGGCACGGAACGCCACGAATCGCGCCGCATCGACAATCAGCTTCGCGGTCGCGCCGGCCGCCAGGGCGATCCCGGCTCCTCCCGTTTCTACCTGGCGCTGGAAGATGATTTGATGCGCATCTTCGCCAAGGAATGGATCTCGACGTTATTGCAGCGATTGGGCATGGACGAAGGCGTGCCGATTGAATCAAAGATGATCAGCCGCCGCATTGAAACGGCGCAGAAAACGGTGGAAGCGCAGCACTTCGAATCCCGCAAACATTTGATCGAGTACGACGATGTGATGAACAAGCAGCGCGAAGCCGTCTACGGACTGCGCCGCCGTCTGCTCGAAGGCATGGATCAGAAAGACCTGATCCTCGAAGATTATGTTTCGGCCATTCTGGGCGATCTGATGGACGAATATTGCCCGCCGAAAGCCCACGCCGACGATTGGAATATCAAGGCACTGAAAGACGCCGTATTCACCCGCTTCGGTGTCGATTTTCTTGCTGAAGGAGTGAAGCCAGAGTCGCTGGAACGCCAGGCGCTCGGCGATGCGATTTTCGAAAAGCTGAAAGAACGCTACGAAGCGAAAGAAAAACTTATTGGTCCCGATGCCATGCGCCATCACGAGCGCATGATCATGCTCAGTGTGATCGACCAGCAATGGAAGGATCACCTGCTCAGCATGGACCACCTGAAGGAAGGGATCGGCCTGCGTGGCTACGGCCAGCACGATCCTCTGGTCGAGTACAAAAAAGAGTCGTTCGACATGTTCGAGGCCATGCTGCAACGATTTCAGGAAGACACGGTCCGCTATCTCTACCTGATGCAAATACTGGAGCGGCCGCCGGATGCTCCTCCGCCAAGCGGTCCGGTCGGGCAGGGGCCGGAATCAGGAACGCCGGTGCATCGCGACGGCGATGGCAACGGTAACCGTCCGCGCATGGTCTCCACCTCCGCCGACGAACTCGAAGAAGCCTTCATGCGCCGTAAACGCCGTGAACTGGAACAAGCCCGCATGGCCGGCGCAGGTGACGCGCAGCAGGTACAGCAAGTTGTCCGCTCGCAGGAAAAAGTAGGCCGCAACGATCCCTGCCCCTGCGGCTCCGGGAAGAAATTCAAGAAGTGCCACGGGGCGTAGAGGGGGCGGCACGCAAAGAATTTGACTGGGAAGGGCACGACTTTAGTCGTGCCGGAAGATATCATTTTTATTCGCCTTTAGCAGCTCAGATTGCCACTCTTCCTCCGGCGACCTTAAACGTCATCTCCTCCGCCCGACTTCTCGTCTCCTGCTTCCACTCCGCAAACAACGTCGCATAATTCTTGGTAATGTAATCCGCCGCGCTCACGCCCAGCTTCTTCGCCGTCGCATCAATCCACCTCGACTTACCCTCAATCTCGCAAAAGTGCCCGATCGGTGTCTCATCCACCACAACCTGACCATTCCCATCCATCCATTCGGCGCGAAACTTCTCGTAGCGAAACGAAGGCGCATAACCGAGCGCCCGCAGAATCAAATCCATCTTCTTGCCGTCACCCACTGACGTCTCCAACTCGATTCGACTGCTGTGCCGCCCCACTTTCTTCCCACTCTTGTGCGTTAGTTTCCACTCCGTCCCGTACTTGCGAAGCCGTAACAACTCTCCCCGCGCCCGCAACACCGCTCCCGGCAAGTCATACAGCGTATTCATCTCATGCGTGCGCGGCGTGACCAGCCGAAACCCGGCCGTCTGCAACTGGCGCGCCAAGCCTCGTAAATTTCCTACGCGAAACTTGATTTCAATTTCTTTATTCATCTTCTTTATTCATCCGTTAGAAGTGTGGGCGAGGGTAAGAGTGTAGCCGAAGCCGGACTCAACGCCAGAGAATCGAAGGTTGACAGCTCTATTTCGTCGCTCCACCTCACCGGCTCGACGGGCCCCAGCAGCGAGGCCCAGACCGCCGCTCCTCCCCACGCAACAGCTCCCGCGATCAGGAACGGCCACAAAAAACTTCCCGTACGATCCACGAGGAATCCCGAAAGCGCGGGCCCAATCGCACCGGAAAGATTGCCGATGAAATTCTGCGAGCCTGCCCATCGACCCGTAACACGAGGCCCGGCTAGAGTCTGAGTGATAGCCCACATATTGGAACTGATCAGGCCATATGAGGCGCCTGCGAGCATCAGCAATCCAACTGACAAGCTTCGTGGTGCGGTTACCGCGGCCATAAGAAACGTACCCACCAGGAGGCTTCCGGCAACCATGAAGCGTTTCCGAACCCGCGTTGGGGTGGCTCCGGCGAGAATCCAGCGGTCTGAAAGTTTCCCGCTCACCATCGCTGAAATCGCTGCCGCAAACAAGATTGCCCCGCCGGCCTCGGCCATGGCGTTCATGGAGAACCCGCGTTCCCGCACCAGATAAAAGGGAAGCCACGTGATCAGGAAATATCCAACGTAGTTTCCGGCAAACAAGCCCAGCGCCGTCGCCACCCATGCCCGTCGCGAAATGATTTCCAAGATTCCGGGGATCACTTTGTCGGTGCGGCCCGTGGCCGGTTTCCCGCGCGGCATCCACACCGCCCAGGGCCCCAGCCACAGAAAACTGGCCAGTCCCAGGGTCAGAAAAAAAGGCCGCCAGCCGAACCGTCCCATGAGCGTGCCGCCGAACAACATTCCGAAGCCTGGCCCGAAAGACAGGCCCGACGCGACTACCGAATTCGCGAAACCTCGATGTTCCTCGGGAAAGTGGTTGGCAATAATCTTTGAGTACGAGGGGAAGGCGACCGACTCTCCAATCCCCAGCACCACGCGCACCGCAAGTAGCGCCGCGAAAGTATGCAGAACTCCAGTAAGTGCGGTCGCTGCCGACCAGATCAGGAAGCCGCCCGCAAACGTCCATTTCACTTCCACGCGGTCAACCAGCCATCCCGCGGGAATTTGCAGGCTCGCGTAAGTCCAGAAAAAGGCCGAGAGCAACACTCCCAGTTGTGACGCCGAGAGCCTCAGTTCTCCCTTCAGCAAGGGCGCGGCCAGAGACAAGTTGCTGCGATCGATGTAGTTCAGAAAAACCGAGAGCCAAAGCAGAATCAACACACCGGTCAGGGATCGTGAAAGTCCCGCGTGATTGGTGGAATCGCGCTTGGCCATGATGAAGAGGCTCCATCCTAACCGAAGCCTGAATTTGATGGAAACTGAGCGCTGACGGTTGGACTCGAATGCGGGCCGGTTCCGAACGACTAACGACTAACAACCAACGGAGAAAGACTAACGACTAGCTAAACGTGGGCAATTTCACCAAATCATTCACCGGCACGCCCTCAATCGGCTCTCCCGCCTTGCGCCACGCGGTCAGTCCGCCGACAATCACAAACGTGTTGAATCCTTTTTCCCGCAGTAAATGCGCCACCCGGGCGCTGGTCGCTTCGCGCGCTCAAGTACAGTACAAATAAATATCCTTGTCCTTGGGAAGACCCTTGATCTCTTCGTCAAGATTGTTGGGTTCAATCCGGATCGAGTTCTTTATCCTTGCCGCCCCTGAGTCATAGTAACCGTGGCTGCGCACGTCGACGATCTGCACGCGGCCGCCATCGCTCGAAGCGAGCCGCGCTGCCAATTCCTGCACCTGAATTCGTGGGACGAGTCGATCCAGGCGGTGCTTCCTGTATTGCACGATGCGGTAGACGGCATAAACGACCAACGTGACGATCACCACCCCTTCCATCGCACGTCCAGCCGCGTGGAAACCGCGAAAGATGGATGCCAGAAAGTCATGCGCCACGTAACCGACCAGCAGATATGTCGCGGCATAGAGCAACGCCCCGCAGCAATCCAGACGCAGGAACAGCCAGAAGCGCATCTTCATGCTGCCGGCCAGCGGCGCTGCCATCGTATTCACTCCGGGAATAAACTTGGCGATTACCAGTGTCATCTTGCCGCGCTTGTAAAACGACTCCGCCGATCGAAGAATGCAAGTCTCAGGGTTGATGGAAACGCGGCAAAGAAATCCCAGAAGGCCCCAACCCATGTACCGGCCCAGCCAGAACTGCGCGCAGTCACCCAGCAACAACGCCGAAACCGCCCCGAGCAGCACAATCGGCCCCCACAGCGCATGCGAGGCCACTGCCGCACCGGCTGCCACAAGCGCGATTGCCGCCGGGAAGGGTAATCCCACGGCCTCCGCAAACAACAGGGCAAACGTCAGCACGTAGCCGTGGCGCGCCATCATCAGCAGCAGGTCCGTCATAGAGAGTCTTGGATCAGGTAAAACTGGAAACGGTTCAGTATAAACACGGCGGCGGCCATTCTCAGGAAAGACCAGGCATTTTTCCTTGCGCGGGCGCAAGGCAAAAAGACTGCGGGCAAAAAGATAGGGCGGATTTCTCCGCCCCACTGTAGCCAATTAATTGGGAGTGTTATTGATTCATCGTTCCGCCGGTCTTCGCGGCGCTCTTTAGCATCTTGACGCTCATTACGTGGATCTGGCCCTTGTCGGCATACACATGAGCGCTCAGCTGCACATGATGACCATCGTGAGCTTTCAATTCGTCAGGATTCATGACGTCCCAGCTTTTGCCGTCCTTATCGCTGACAAACATGACTTTATCGCCCTCGGTTTTAACTGTTCCTTTTAGCGTCATCAACGGCGCTTTCGCCGACGCCTGGTCCGCGGGCATCGACATCGAATCCTGCTGGGCAAAAGCCGTCACGCCCATCAGAAATGTTAAAGCAAGTAAACTAAGCATTAATCGTTTCATAGAGAACTCCTTTACCTTTCTACCTTCGATTTTCACACCCGGGGATAACTCGACTCAACGGTTCAGGAGGGCGGTCGAGCCTCCCTCTGTCGCTAAATCCCTCTGGCTGCGTTGACGGTCCCGGGCCGTGGCCCCGTCGGCAGAGATGCCCGTCGCGGAGCAAATACCAGTGCGAGAAGTGAACCGATGCCCAATCCGGCCATCAGAAACGTAATCGCAGTTGGTAAATCGTATTGCTGCTCTCCGTTCCTTAAATTGAATTTCATAATTGTCTTCCTCTCAACTCAAAGCCGGAACACCGCGAGATCGCTTCTCAGGCACACCAACTTTACTCTGTGGACAAAGGTTCGATGCCAGTCACGTGAATCATGTTGCTGTCCATATCGAGCTTGCCCGTCACCTTCACGTCTCTCCCCATGTAAGCCTTGACCTTGCTAACGTCGTCGATCTGGTAGGTGGTTTTCGTCACGGGGTCCATCAAAATAACTTTCCCATTCTGCTTCACTATTTTGCCCGTAAACGCTCGCGCGTCCTGAGTTTGCCCATCACTACCGGCCGCCGGTATTCGCGGCTCATTTTGTTGCGCAGTCGCGGCGGGATCGTTGCTCGAGGAACCATCCGGTGAGGATGCAGGCGATCGCTGCGCCGAAGCGGTTGATGCTGGATCCTGCGCGCCGGGTGTCTGCGCATTGGCCCGTGCGCCCAGAACAACTGTCGTCAGGCTCAGTACTGCTGCGAGCGACAGCCGAAAAATAAAAGTCTTCATACCATCCTCCTGAAAGTCTTGCCCATTGAAAGTCTTGCCCAAACAAATGCAGCAACTGCATTACCAAGTCAAAGACCCTTCCATGCTTACGTTTTGCCCGCGATCTACGATTGGGAATCGCTGGGCCCGTGCAAATTATTCCCGCATGGCCGCAATTGTTGCGAAACACTTGGTGAGCTGGAAGCTGTTGAAAACTCTAAGGTTCCATACGGGATTTACCCTAGTTTCAATCGCTCTGTGGGTTGGTATCGTCGCTAATAAGTCCCCGGCGCTTTGCCGCATTTGTCAGCATTCAACCCAACGGAGTCGATCATGGCCTTCCCTACACCAGCCGCCTACGGAATCTATCCGCCTACTACTGCTCTGAAGGAAGTCGTCCACACGTTGAACCATGCGGGCTTTGTCAACGAAGACATCTGCATGATGCTTTCACCGACACATCCTATTGCTGGGATGGTCCGTGAGGCCGGCTTGCACGAGGGAGATCGCCAAACCAGTGCGGTGTCCGCAAAGCTGATTGGGTGGCTTTCCCAGTTCGGCGCCGTGATGATTCCCTCCGTCGGATTCTTCATTCGGTCGCAAGCCTTTTTCCATGCGTTGTTGTCAGACGAGGAAGCGCCAGGGCTCTGCGGCCAGTCGAACACGCTCGCAGGTCTTGGGTTCAGTGCCAAGGATGCGTTTCGCTACGAGGAGCAATTGCGGCATGCGGGAGTTCTCGTGTACGTTGCGTGTCCGGGAAGCAATAAGAGCGGGAGAGCGATGGAATTGCTCCGCCGCACCGGCGCGCGCGAAGCCGCCGTCCTGGACGTTCAAGAAGCAGCGTTAGCGGTAGCTTAGGCCGCGAGTTGCTTCACTCAGCAACCTTGAGGTCTTTGGTTTATTCGCAGGGTTAATTCGGCAGATCTTCCGAAGAGTTTTCCAGGTCGCGTTTCTTTCCATAGCGGAAGGCGAAACCCACGCCCGCGCCCATGATCCCTAACGGCGGGAACAACATGACAAAGATTGCGCGGTTCAAAGCTTTCTGCGCGTCTTTGGGCGTGGCTCTCGCCGTCGCGTAGCACATGGCGCAGGATTGCCCGAAAGCCGGCGCGGCCCATAGGCCGCATAGCAGCAGCAAAGTCCCCAGACGTTTCTTGACAGACATCGGCATCTTCACTTCACTCCCAGCCGCAAAATCCGGCCGGCATCTGGGAAAAAGAAAAAGTACATAATGATAAAACACGCTACCACGGAAAGCATCAGCATCCAGCGCATGATCGCGGTTTCAAACTTCAAATGCATGAAGTAGCCGATGATCAGCGCCGATTTGATGATCGACAACACCAGCAAAACTTCCAGCATAACGACCGGCTGAAAAACCTGCCGGTAGGCCAATATCACTTCCGCCGCTGTCAAAACCAGCAGGCCGCCCCACACCCAAAAATAAGTTATCTTGTGGTCCTCATGTGCCGCCACGTCATGCATAGATCAGGTCCTCGCTCAAATGGCTGATTGCTGATTGCTAAATGCTGACTGCTAGATTTTCGTCGACATCAAATACACCAGCGGGAAAATAAACATCCACACCAGATCCACAAAATGCCAGTACAGCCCAGCCACTTCCACGTCGTGTGAGTCGTAATCCTTCGGCTTCAAGAACAGAATCACCGCCGACACGATTAATCCGATTCCCAGCACATGAATCCCATAGTGAAAAACGTTGTCCGCGGGAATCAGAAAATATCCGCCGATCCACATTACCGCCAGCGCCGGAAGAAACCACTTGCGGAACGCAATCACGCCCAGATAGATCACGCCGATGGTCACGTGCAGCATGTGCATTCCGGTCAGCGTAAAAAACGTCCCGCCAAACTGCGGCACCGCTGCTGACCACGGATTACCAAATGGAGTCATACCTTCGCCAATCAGCTTGGTCCACTCCATGCCGTGCAACACAGCAAAGGCCGTGCCAAAAACCATAGTTCCTAGCAGCCAGTTGCGCGTCCACGCCCTGTCGCCGCGCTGCGCCGCGAACACGGCCAGCACCATGGTCAGCGAACTCGACAGCAGACACGCCGTCATGATCGTCGCGTTGGCAATGCTTTCTTTGCCGAACGGCGTCGGCCATGCGGGATTCGAAATCCGGTTGTAGCTGAAGGCAAACAGCAACGCCCCGAAGGTGAGCGAGTCGGAGGCCAGAAACAGCCACATGCCAACTTTCTTCGAATATGCCCCAAACAGCGGAGCCTCAAATTCCCCGGAAAGCCCGTGCGTTGCCGTGCCATGCGTCACCGTGGCGTCAGCCATTCCTTAAGTTCCCCTTTCTGTTACCGGCTACCGCGCAAATCCCAAGAGAGCAAAAACGTAAAGCCAAAGCACAGCCATGAAATGCCAGTACCAGGCGCTGATATCGACGACAATGCGCCGCTCTTCGACTGGCTTGTGCAACCGCGACGCAATCGCCGCCCACAGCAAAGCGATCACGCCACCCGCCAGGTGAACCGCATGCGTCGCGGTCAGCAGATAAGCGAACGAGCTGCTGGGATTCGTATCCACAAAGAATCCGCGCCGCCGAAGCTCCGACCACGCCATCCATTGACCCGCGAGAAATCCAAAGCCAAGAAATACGGTCATCCACAACCAGGGAAAACTCTCCTCATTTCCCAGCGACACTCCGGGAATCGACTTCACCGGTGCCAGCGCCGCCTGCCGCGTAATCTGCCGCCGCGCGCCTTCCATGGTAAAGCTGCTGAACAGCAAGATCAGCGTGTTAATTCCCAGCAACAGCCAGGGCAAATTCACTACGCCCCAGTCGTGTACATAACTGCTCGATGCGTTATCAAACGTCGGCAGCCCCTGCCGCACGATGTAGGCGCTGGTGAGCGAAATAAAAATCATGCTCACCGTAGCGATCGCACACGCCAATCCCAGCCGCGCGCGCCGCAAACGCGCCCCATAGTTCGGCCCGCCATTGCCCGAACCGCCATCCCCGCCGCCAGAGGTCCGCGCCGGCGGATCGCCGCCACGGCCCAGTTGACTGATCGGAGTGCTAGAAGTGTAAGTCGCCATAAAACCTAGTCTACTGGTTCGTAAGCCTGTGTTCCTCTGTGCGATCCCCAGTGAACCTCTGTGTTAAAGGTTTTGTTTTTGGCGCGCCCCGCTCTAATGCGCCGGCACGCTCACCGGATCCGTCTGCATCACATAATCCTTCGCCGCCCCCGGCACTCCATACTCATAAGGCCCGTGATGCACCACCGGCGTCACCCCGCCAAAATTGTCGTGCGGCGGCGGAGTCGCCGTCGTCCATTCCAGAGTAGTAGCCTCCCACGGATTGTCGCTGGCCTTTGGTCCCTTAAACATGCTCCAGAAAAGATTGACCATGAAAATGAACTGCGCTGCAATCGTGATGATCGCCGCATAGGTCATGAACTGATGCAGCGGAATCAGCGTCGCCAGGTACTTGACCTCCCGGTAATCCGAATACCGTCGCGTTCCGCCCGCCATACCCAGATAGTGCATCGGCATAAAAATCGCATACGTCCCCGCCAGCGTCAGGAAGAAGTGAATTCTCCCCCACGTCTCATTCATCATCCGCCCAAACATCTTGGGGAACCAATAGTAAGTCGCCGCAAACATGCCAAAGATCGCCGCCACTCCCATGATCAGATGAAAATGCCCGACCACGAAATAAGTATCGTGCAACTGAATATCCAGCACCGGTTGCGCTAGGAACGGCCCGCTCAATCCGCCGGAAACAAAAAGGGAAACGAAGCCGATGGCATAAAGCATCGGAGTCTGAAAGCGAATTCTCGCCTTATACATCGTCCCCAGCCAGTTGAATGTCTTGATCGCCGACGGCACTCCGATGCACATGGTCAGAATCGAAAAAGCAAACGCCGAATACGGGCTCATGCCGCTCATGAACATGTGATGGCCCCACACCATGAAGCCCAAAAAGCCGATTGACAACATGGCGTAAACCATCGCCTTATAACCAAAAATCGGCTTGCGCGAGAACGTCGACAGCACCTGCGACGCCACGCCCATGCCCGGCAGGATCGCAATGTAAACCTCCGGGTGCCCGAAGAACCAGAACAGATGCTGCCACAGCAAAGGTGACCCGCCTTTGTGCCCCATGATCTGCCCGTTCACTACCACGAGCGGAACATAAAAGCTGGTTCCCAGGTTGCGATCCATCAGCAGCAAAATGCCCGCCGAAAGCAATACACCGAAAGCCAACAATCCAAGGATCGCCGTGATAAACCATGACCAGACCGTCAGGGGCATGCGCATCAAAGTCATGCCCTTGGCTCGCAGATCAAGCGTCGTCGTGATGAAGTTCAGCGCACCCATCAGCGAGGCAATACAGAAAATCGCAATGCTCGTGATCCATAAATCCGCGCCCAGCCCCTCACCCGGCCCAGCCGATTGCACCGCGCTTAGCGGCGGGTAGCCAGTCCATCCATGCAGTGGCGCACCGCCGGTAACGAAGAAAGCCGCAAGCATCACCATGAACGCCACAAAAGTCGTCCAGAACGACAACATATTCAGTACAGGAAACGCCATGTCCGGCGCGCCGATCTGGATCGGCAGAAAGTAATTCCCGAACCCTCCCTGCGGTGCCGTGGTCAGCACAAAAAACACCATGATGGTGCCGTGCATGGTCAGCAGGCTCAGATACGTTTCCGGTTTGATCTCGCCGAAGAGTGGAATCACCGCCGAAGGCCACAGCAGGTGAATGCGCATGAGCAGAGACAAAAACATCCCCACCCACACCGCGGTCAACGCCAGAAAGAAGTACTGAATTCCAATGACTTTGTGATCGAGACTGAAAATATATTTCCGGATGAATCCCTGAGGAGCGTGCGAATGAATCGTTGCTGCGGTCGCCATTTATTGTTTCTCCGCCTCCCGTGCCGCCAGCCACTTGTCGAAATCATCCTGGGTGACGACGTGTACCATGCCGTGCATTTTGTAGTGTCCTAATCCGCAAAGTTCGGCGCACACAATCTCATATTCGCCGATGGCGGTGGGCTTGATGTGCATGTGAATGTTGAGCCCCGGCACCGCATCCTGCTTAAAGCGCAGCGAGGGAATAAAGAAGCTGTGAATCACATCCACCGCCCGCAGGCTCAAATCTACTTCGCGATTGACCGGCAAATACATCGTTCCCGTAACTACATCGTCCTTCGCATCCGGGTCTGAGGTATTCAACCCCACGGCGGCCTCGCCGCCCGCCGAAGGATCCATCAGCTTAACGCTGGTCGGTGCGAACTTGCCGTCCGGACCGGGATACCGGAAATACCAGGCAAATTGCATCCCCGTGACTTCCACCTGCACCGCGCCCGCCTCGGCGGGATCGAATCTTTGGCTCGCCCACACGCTGCTGCCCATCAAATTCAATCCGATGAATAAGATGGCGGTGAGCAAAGTCCAAATCACTTCCAGTTTCGTGTTCCCGTGGGAATATTTCACCGGATCGGCCGAAGGGTGATCGCGATATCGCCAGGCGAGGTAGCCCAGCGACAATTGCGCCGCTAGAAAAACCACGCCCATGATCACAAAGGTAAGAGCGAACTGGTGATCGATCCAGCCGGCGGCCTCAGCCGCTCCCACCGGCAACCACCATGTCTTGGCGACAAAAAAGTAAGTGCTAGCCAATGTAATCAGCCAGATAACAGCCATCAACGCGAGACCCATTCGCGACCCTCCCGGGTGCTCGAAACGTTTTCCAGCGCGGTTGCGCGAAAAAAAATCGTCACGCAACAGTCGGCGGGAGTTTACCACAGCCGCACGTCACCAAGGCAAGAGAAGAATGCGCCACGGATTACACGGATTACACGGATAAAAAATGACAGCGGCGAAAAACATCCAGCCAAGGTTCTCTGCGTCCTTAGCGACCTCGGCGATTAAAGCTTTGGTTCGTTCTCATGCCTTCAATCCGCGCAAATCCGTGGCAAAGGCTTATTTCTCCGACCACACCGGCACCCTCCCCGGCGTCCACGGCGCTCCCGCCGCTTCCATATCTTTCTCCAGTTTGCTCAAATCGGATTCCACCAAAGCCCGCAGCTTGGCCAGTTGATCGGCAAACTCCGCAGCGGCAATGTTGTAGTTATCAATGTGAGTCTGCGTCGGCTTGGCCAGCGAGAATCTCTCGCCTTCCATGATGCCGCTGACCCGGTCATCAATCGACGAAGGCACATTCTCGCTCCGCCGTTGCAGCAACTTGTCGCCAGTCAAAGCCCGCTGAATTTCGCGATTGCGTTGTTCCAGCGAATCCGCAACCGCCCCCAAATCCTTCTCAACCGCAGGCACTTCGCGCAACGCTTCACGAATCGATTTCAACCGCGACTCAACCTCATCCGCCGAGTGCTCCGCGCCCCACACCGCCCGATACAACCGCGAGACTTTCTTCAGGAAGTCTTCCTGCGCCGCTCGATCACCGGTATTCATGGCCGACGCGCCTTCGGGCTGCACCTTGAATGTCTGCGCGGGCGCAAGCTCCGTAGCCGCACCATCCAACTTCTGGAACATCCGCACCGAATAGCTTCCCGGCATCACCAGCGGCCCGGTTGCCGCCGCCGGCGGAAAATCCTCCTCTTCGCCGTCGCTCGAATGTTCTCTCACAGTCGGCGCCGCATAATGCAAATCCCAGGCCACGCGCTGAAAGCCGCTGTCCACGCTTCCATCCATACGCCGAATCGGCGCGCCACTCTCGTCATAAATCACAAAATACAACTCCGGCTTCGCTTCTTCTCCCTCCGCGCGAAGCTCATCATTCGAAGGATACGGCGTCGTCTGATTTTTCTTCCCCGCTTCCTTCTCCGTCTCCTGCCGCTTTTCTTTCTTCGTTTTGATCTTCTCTTTCAAATAAGCGGTAAACACAGCCCCGTATGGAGGATTGTCCGCCGTATAAAATGCCTCGCCCTGAAATCCTTTCTTCGGTGTGCCCAGCGGATGCCGCTCAATGTAGAGCAGCGAATCCTTCACAGGCAGAAGCGCCGCCGACTGCTCCAGCGACTCACTCTTTATCTGCCGCAACGGCGCAATGTTGTCGAGCACATAAAACCCACGCCCAAACGTCGCAATCACCAAGTCGCTTTCGCGCGCCTGAATCACTATGTCACGGACGGCAATCGTCGGCAGCCCGCCTTTCATTCGCACCCAGTGAGCCCCACCATCCACGGTAAAGAACGCGCCAAACTCCGTTCCCGCAAAAAGAAGATTCGCATTCACCGGGTCTTCCGCAAACGCCAGCACGGCCCCATTCTCCGGCAGATCTCCGGAAATGGAAGTCCAGGTCTTTCCCGCGTCGGTTGACTTCAATAAATAAGGTTTGAAGTCTTCATTCTTGTGATTGTCAAACGCCGCATACACCGTATTTTCGTCGTGCTGCGAAGCCGCCAGCCGGCTCACATAAGTCATGTCCGGCACGCCGGAAAATTTCTCATACTTGGTCCAGCTCTGTCCGCCATCGCCGGTCATCTGGATCAGACCATCGTCGGTCCCCGCATAAATCAATCCTTCTTTCTTTGGGGACTCCGACAGCGCCACGATGTTTCCATAAAACGACGTCGAAGTATTCTTCGCGACCGCATCCGCCCCCCAAATCTTCCCCATTACCGGCAATTTGTTGCGGTCGATCTGACGCGTCAGATCGCCGCTGATCGCCTTCCACGTATCGCCGCGATCGTCGCCGCGGAAAAGCTTGTTCGCCGCAAAGTACAACCGCGTATGCGAGTGCGGACTAATAATGATCGGCGAATCCCAGTTCCATCGCAGCGGAGGTTCGCCCTTACCCTCCAGAGGCTGCAACACCAACTCCTGTCCCGTCGGCTTGTCGTAACGCACCAGCACGCCGTACTGCGACTCCGAATACACTGTGTTCGCATCGACGGGGTCGACCTGGGAATGAAATCCATCCCCGCCGGTCGTTACATACCAATCCGAATTCATGATGCCGTTCAGGTTCCGCGTGCGCGAAGGTCCACACCAGGAAAAATTATCCTGTGTCCCGCCGCACACGTTGTAGAAGGGAAGCGCGTTGTCAACGGCAACATCGTAAAACTGCACCGTCGGCAGGTTAGCCTTGAATTCCCAGCTCTTGGCATCGTCCCAGGTCTCATACATCCCGCCGTCGGAGCCCAGCAGCCAATGTTTGGTATTGTCCGGATCGATCCAGATGGCGTGATTGTCGCCGTGATGATTCTCTTCTTCCACCTTCTTCAAAGTCTTGCCGCCGTCCAGTGACTCGCGCAACTGCACGCTCATCACGAAAATTCGATCCACATTTCTGGGATCGGCCACCGGACGCGCGTAATACATTGCAGCCGAGTCAAACTCGTTGCGCTTCTCCCAAGTCGCGCCCTTATCTTCCGACCGGAAAATCCCGCCCTTGCCATCTGCCGCCTCAACCGTCGCGTACACCACATTCGAGTCCACCGGTGAAACCGCCAGCCCAATCCTGCCCAAATCCACCGACGGCAATCCCGACTTCAACTTGTTCCACGTCGCGCCAGCATCTGTCGATTTATAAATCGCGCTCTCCGGCCCGCCATCAATCAAAGTAAACACATGCCGCCGCCGCTGGTACGCCGCCGCATAAATAATGTCCGCATTCGACGGATCGAGCGCCACATCCGCTACCCCGGTGTTTTCGCTGATGGTCAGCACCGCCTTCCAATTCTTTCCTCCGTCGGTCGTCTTATACAACCCGCGATCGCCGCCCGGCCCCCACAGCGGACCCTCCGCCGCCACATACACCACCTTCGAATCCCGGGGATCGATCACCACCCGCCCAATATGCTCCGACTTCTTCAGCCCCAGATTCTGCCAATTCTTCCCGCCATCATCTGACCGGTAAATCCCGTCGCCATAGTCCACGCTGCGCTGCGAGTTGCTTTCCCCCGTTCCTACCCACACCACCGACCCATCATTCGGATCAAGCGCCACCGACCCAATCGAAAACGATCCCTGATCGTCAAATACCGGAGTCCACGTCGTCCCATCGTTGATCGTCTTCCACACTCCGCCCGAAGCCACGCCCACGTAATACTCAAATTTGTTCTTCGGATTCACCGCAATCGACATCACCCGCCCCGAAGCCACCGCCGGCCCAATCGACCGAAACTTGAACCCGGAAAAAGTATCGGCTGTCATCCCGCCCTTTTTTTCTTCGGCAGGCTCAGCCTTCTTCTCATCCTTGGCCTGATCCTTCTTCGACTTATTCTTCGTTGAAGCAGGCGCCGCCGGCGGCTTTTTGTCCGCGTCTTTATCTTGAGCTGATACGTTGGAGGTGGACATCGCGAACAGAACAACGGCAAAGAGTGCAATGAAACGCAATTTCACGGCGTGCTCCGAATTCAAGATTTTCCAAAACTGATATGTATAACAGGTTTGCAAGAGAAAACGGCCCGGTTTGCTAACGAAGGCCCTCTGAGTTTTCTCGGCGCCCTCTGCGGTCTCGGCGTTGAAAAGGTTTTGATTTCAGCCCTGAAGCGGCCATCCCAAGTTAAAATCCTTCATGCCCCGCAAGACTCACGGCCACGAAACCGCCTACACCAAAATGCAGAAGAACAACTGCTTTGTCTGCGGCCCCAATAATCCCGACGGCATGCGACTCAAGTTCACGCTCGACGAAGCCCGCCAAACCTTCGTCTGCAAGTTCCGCCTCAGCAAGCGTTACACCGGACCTCCCGGCCACTGCCACGGAGGCATCATCGCCAGCATCCTCGACGACGCCATGGGCAAAGTCAACAAGCTGCGCCACGTCGTCGCGCTCACCAAAGAAATGACCGTCGAATATCTTAAGCCCGTCCCGCTGCACAAACCGTTGCGCGTCGAAGGTCGCGAAGTCGAAGTCGAAGGCCGCAAGCACATCAACTCCGCCGAGATCCTGAACGAAAAGAACGAAGTCCTGGCCCGCAGCCGCGGCACCTTCATCGCCATCGATCCCGAAAAGATGTTCGCCAAATATGTCACGAAATAAACTGCCAGCATTCAGCCGTCAGCTCTCAGGAAACGTCGAGGAAGTGACAACTGTTCCGCCTTGCCCCGTGATCCTCCGTGAAGTCCCCCGTGGCCCTCAGTGGTAAAGATTTTCGCCGATAGCCGCCACCGGAACCACAGTTGTTTCGCGAACCAAGAATGCACTGTAAAATGAAACAGAAGTTAGCTGAGAGCTGACGGCTGAAAGCTGACAGCTGTCCCCGGAGTCCACCCATGTCCCAGAACAACGGCAACACCACCAGCCTCCGCCTCAAAACCGGTCTCGCCGAAATGCTCAAAGGCGGCGTAATTATGGATGTGACCAATGCTGAGCAGGCCGTCATCGCTGAGCAAGCGGGAGCTGTCGCCGTTATGGCGCTTGAGCGCGTGCCCGCGCAGATTCGCGCTGAGGGCGGTGTGGCGCGGATGGCCTCGCCTAAAAAGATTCGCGAGATCATGGCCGCAGTCTCCATCCCCGTGATGGCCAAGTGCCGCATTGGACATTTTGCGGAAGCCCAAATCTTGCAGGAACTCGGCGTCGACTACATCGACGAATCCGAAGTCCTCACTCCCGCCGACGAAGCTCACCACGTCGATAAGCACGCCTTCACCGTCCCCTTCGTCTGCGGCGCGCGCAATCTCGGCGAAGCCCTGCGCCGCATTGCCGAAGGCGCAGCCATGATCCGCACCAAGGGCGAAGCCGGCACCGGAGACGTAGTCCACGCCGTCAAACACATCCGCCAAATCGTTCAGGAGATGCGCATCCTCACCGTTCTCGGCGAAGAAGAGCTTTATGCGAAGGCGAAGGAACACGGCGCGCCGTATGAACTGATCAAGATGGTCGCGAAAGCAGGGAAGCTGCCAGTACCGAATTTCTCCGCCGGAGGAATCGCCACGCCAGCCGATGCGTCGTTGGTGATGCAGCTGGGAGCCGAGGCAGTATTCGTAGGCAGCGGCATCTTCATGCAAGACAGCACCACCTTCGCTGCCCCCGCCGAAGCAGCCAAGCGCGCGAAAGCCATAGTCCAAGCCGCCACGCACTACCAAGACCCGAAAGTATTGCTGGAAGTCAGCGAGGATCTGGTAGGAGCTATGAAAGGACTGGCCGTGGCGGGGATGGATGAAGGGCAGATGCTGCAGACGAGAGGATGGTAGGCAGAAACGATGAAGCGTGTGCTCGCGTCATTGACCGTAGGTCTGACACTCGGTGGATTTGTGGGCTGGTTTGCCGGATACCGCGCCGCAGACAATAGTTGGAAGCAGCGAGCTATCACGGGTGTTGCCGTTGATTGCTACGATGCTCAAGGCCTCCTCGTACCAGATTCATGGGCAAAGTTCGGTGGCGTGCAAATGAGCTGTGCACCCGGCCAGACGGCGCGAGTTCATCAACCCAAAAGCGCGCCATGACCGCCGCGGAAACCTCAAGCACTCCCTCCTCGGCGACGCCGATACCAGTTAAGGCCAAGGGAACCCACTTCTACAAGTACTCGGAATTCACAGGCGAAAGACAGCAGTGACTCAAGGAGATTATTCTCGAACACCCGTATATCTCCCGAAGTTAAGCTAATTAAACGATCCAACTGACGGAAGACCAAAACTCGTTCGCAAGTCCGAGGATCAGCTCTTTAGCTTTCTCTACAACGGCTCCGGCGGCGTTCTCGCCCGCAACCCGCATTTGACCGTTCGAAGAGCAGGTGCGCGAAGCAGTAGTTCTTGACGTCAACATCAGACTCCACGGTGCGGAGACTCTGATGAGGGATTTCGTGAAGTCTCTAAATGCGGAACTCGATGATTGGCGCGATATTCGGTTTCCAATCGATATGACCGGCTCAATTTGTGGGCGAAGTACGCAGGCAATCACAGCGGTTACTGTTTAGAGTTCGCCAATGCGGGAGCGTTTTTCGGTTGCGCGAACGAACTGAACTATGGGAACTGAATTGAAATGGATATCGCTAACCGCGACCATCTAAATGGCTATTGGTTCTTCTGCAAGGGCGAAGAGTGGAGCAATGAGGAGGAAGTGAGGGTCCTGATTGCACGTCGCTCGAATCCCATCTTGAGGATCGATCCGTCATGGCTAACTCGGATCATTCTCGGTACTAAGATGCCGCAATCGGATCGCAATCAGATTCGGGACTGGACTCGCCAACGTTCACCAGAATTGAGAGTTGCCGAAGCATCGTACGACGAACTGGATCAAGTTATCCGGATCGAAAACTGACGAGGGCGGGTGGCCAAGGTCGCGATCCTGTCCCCCGAGTTCGTGATGGCCGCTCCCATGTCTCGCAACACCGGCGAGACATGGGGCACCCAATCTATCTCTTCGTCGGGTGACTCGCTCTTCGCGGCTTTCGGAGTGCGGGATTCCGGTACAACAAGCTGCCAGGTGACGCAGCTACCCTACTCCAGCGCAACTCGTCTAACCCGCAATGCCAATCTCACCTTGTCGCGGCACATTCCTGATATTCGGCGTTCTCATTCTTATCGCCTGTTGCGTCGTTTCTTCCCTCGGGCAAGCTTCTTATCCGGCTCGACTCGAACTACAGACGTTGCACAGTAGAGTCTTCTCCAACACACGTTCGATCCGAATTTGGCTGCCTCCGGGATACGACGATCCTTCCAAGGCTAATGTGAAGTATCCAGTGTTTTATTTCACCGATGGCATTGCCGTATTTCATGGCCGTCAACTGGACAAGGTCGCACAGCAACTCATCGCGTCCGGTAAGATTCCCGCGGCCATTTTTGTGGGAATCGACAATGGCGGTTCCACGTTGGAATCGAAGCACCCGCTTTCGGACCGCGCCAAGGAATATCTTCCGTATCCCGACGTATTTCTGACGCCGCCGCTGCCCGCTCCGCAGGGAAAGCAGTTTCCGACTTTTCTTGAGCAAGAGGTTCGGCCGCTGGTTGAATCGAAATATCGAACGCAGGACGTTTACGGGCTGGGCGGAGCTTCCTACGGGGCGGCGATCGCACTCTATACGATTCTGGAGCGGCCGGGAAAATATCGCTGGCTTTATCTTGAGAGTCCATCGCTCTATATCGCGGACGATGAATTACTGCACCGCGCAGAGAAGTTTAAGGACTGGCCTGCGCGTGTCTACGTCGGCGCCGGAACGGATGAAGGGGAAGGCGATGCCAAGCGCGAAATGGTCGACGACGTTCGTCGCTTAATGCAATCCGTTGAGCACGAAACCAAAGCCTGCCTCGCGATTGTCGCTGGCGCCCAACACGGCGAAGATGCCTGGCGCGCCCGCCTTCCCGGAGCCCTGGAATTCCTGTTGGGAAACGGCCAATGTCCGCAGTGAAAAATCCAATGCGAACAATGATACCAGCCTGCGTTTCGGCGGCTGACGCTCCCACGATGCGTCATCCCGAAACCCCGCGTTTTCTCCAGCGGGGCGAGGGATCCGGCGTGCGGCGCTGTGGATGTTCACTTGTCACTGACTGTGCAAAACCTTCCATGCTACATAGAGACGATGCGATCCGCGCTAGATCCCTCACTCGGCTGAAAAGCGCCGAGTTTCGGGATGACGCATTCGACGGGGATGCGGAAGTAGACTATTATGCGGACTCCAAAACGGTTTTACGTTTACATCATGACAAATCGGGCTCGTTCCCATGTCCTGTATACGGGCGTGACCGGCAACTTGAGCCGCCGAGTATTCGAACACTAAAACAAACTTGTCCCTGGCTTCGCCAGCCGTTATAACCTCACACGCCTCGCCTAGTACGAATGCTTCTTCTATCCAGACGCTGCCATTGACTGCGAGAAGGAAATCAAAGGCTGGCGGCGCAGTAAAAAGATTCACCTGATCGAATCGATGAATCCTCACTGGCACGACTTGGCCAAACGCTGGGTGGATATCTACAAGCCTGAGAGCGCCACGCAGGTGCTGGGTTAATCGAGACGGATCAAGCCAAAATCTTGTCAAGACCCTTAGAGCGAGGTTTCTTGAGTAAGTAATTGATTTGAGGGGAGAAATAAATCTTGGAAAATGTCCAGATTGCCTGGGGCGATTTGATAAAATAGAGATATAGGGTAATTAAAAAGCGCGGCCTTCGGGCTGCGCTTTTGTTCTTAGCGAAGGAGATATGCGCAGCCTAAAGCTGCGCTCTTTTTATGCCTGAAGAGTTCGAGGAAGAGTTTGGTTCACCTGAGCTTGATTCGACCGGGCAGCCGGAGCGGATTGAGATCCATGCGGTTGAAGCGCCCAAGGCAAAGCGGCTGGGAGAAGCGGTGGAGGCTGCGTTCCTGGCGAAGGCGACGAAGCTCGGATTTCCTGTATTGAAGCCGTGGGGAGACAGCCGTCCTTATGACTTTGCGGTGGAAAGCGGCCGCAGGCTTTGGAAGGTACAGGTTAAGGTCGCGACCAGCCATCGAGGCAGGGGAGGCACGCGATGCGACGCGAGGGGCGCTGGCAGCGGACCGCTCTACACGCTGGACGACCTTGATTTTCTGGCTGCGTACGTGATCAAAAAGAACCTATGGTATGTGGTCCCGGCGGATGCGTTTGTTCCTCGGGCGACGGTCCACTTTAATTACGGACCGAAGAGCCAGTCGATGTTCGAACAATATCGGGAGGCATGGTGCTTATTGGTATGTTCGGAGAAGGCGCGCGGCAAGAACGGCATCCCGAAGCGATGCCGGTGCGAGGAGATGCCGGTGAGGTGCGTGGTGTGTCCGAGGAAGTAACGAGCAACTGTGGACCAAGGCTAATATCGCAATGCCGCGAGTTACGCACATTTCTTAACAAGCAGGATGACACGATGAACAACTATGCCCGGGAGTGGGCGCTCGCGGGTGGTCAACCGTGTCTCGCGGGCGAGAAGCGGGCTACGTATGAAAAAGAGAACGGCTGGCATGGCTGCCAGCCGTTTTTACTGCAAGTTGTAGGCGGGATTTAGCGGTGTCCGCCACCGTGACCGCCTCCGCCGTGGAAACCGCCTCCACCATGGAATCCGCCGGATGCGCCGTGCGCTGCGCCATGGAAGCCGGCTGCGGGAGCGCCGTGTCCGACGTAGCCGTGTTCGACGTAGCCGTGTCCAACATAACCATGACCAACGTATCCGCGTCCAGCGTAGCCTCGCCCGGCGAAACCGCGACCGTAGTAGCCGGGGCGTCCGTAGAATCCGCGACCGCCGAATCCGTGATACCACGGGCCGGCGCCGATGAAGATGCCGTTGGCGAACCAGCTCGGTCCGTAGTATCCGTAGGGCGCGCACGCGTAGGGAGCGTAATCATAGTAGCCGTAGGCGCATGCGGGAGGTCCGCCGGCGTATCCATATCCTGGACCGCCGAAGCCGATGCCAACGCCAACCCTGACCTGCGCTTGCGATTGGACCAAAGGAAACGCCATCAGTACACCGAGTAAAAGCAAATATTTGATATAACGCATTGCAAGTTCCCCCTTTTTCTCAGATCGCCGGTCTCTTTGGAAACCAAGCCTTTGAGGCCTGATCTGAAGAGCTTCGCTGCTTTCTCTACTCTCGAAGCGTCTACTCATTTGAACGCTGGAGCGAGGGAAAAGTTGCGAGAATCGGAGTGGCTCATTTCAGCCAGGTTGATTGAAATCAGCCAGTTAGAGAGCATTTAAGCAGTCAGCAGTTAGCATGCAGCCCTGCTGCAGCGTGGTGCGAATCGGCGTTCGTGGGTCAATCTGACTCGGGTTCTTTGTAATGCGCGCGAGATCCCTCACTACGCCTGAAGAACGGCTTCGTTCGGGATGACCCCGGAGAGCCTTCCAGGGCTGAATGCTGAGTGTTGAATGCTGTCTACGCACACAGCGCTGCGGCACCGGCGATTCCGGCGTCGGGACCGTAGTGAGCCATCAGCAGGGGGATTTCGGAGGAGCGAGGGTTGACGGACCAGGGCGGAATCGTCTGTTTGATGACATCGAAAAATGGCTTGAGCATGGCGGCCACGCCGCCTCCCATGACGATGACGTCGGGATCGAGCAAGTCGATGATGTTGCCCAGCCAGATGGCGAGCAGGTGAGAAGTTTCCGCGAGGACTTCGCGGGCGAGAGCGTCTCCAGTTTGAAATGCGGCTCCGACGATTTCGCTGGTGATGGCTTCGACTTTGCCCTGGGCAAGATTGAGGATGGCTGATTGAGTATTGCCGGCGGCGAATTTTGCGCGGGCACGGGCTCCGATGGCGGGCCCGGCAGCGAGGATTTCGATGCATCCCTTTTTCCCGCAGTGGCAAACGGGACCGTTGTAGTCGATGCTGACGTGGCCACCTTCTCCGGCGGCGCCGGTGTTGCCGTGGTAGATGCGATTGTCGAAGACGATGCCGGTGCCGATGCCGGTGCCGATGGTGGCATAGAAGACGTAACGATATCCGCGCGCTGCGCCCCAGCGAGTTTCGGCGAGGCCAGCGGCGTTGGCGTCGTTGTCGAGCTTTACGGGGAGGTTGTAACGCTCGGCGATTTTGGCGGTGAGGGGAAAATTGCGCCATGCGGGAAGATTTGGCGGATTGATAACGATGCCCGTAGTGGGATCGAGGGGACCGGGAGCGCAGAGGCCGATGGCGGTGGGAGCGCCAGCGTTTTCCGAGGCGCGCAGGGAATCGATGGCCGCGATGACGGATTGCAACGCGGCTTCGGGCGTAGAGTTGGCAATCATCGGATGGCGCAGTTGGGTCAGGATTTTGCCGTCGCTGTCGACGATGCCCACGGCGACTTTGGTGCCGCCGATGTCCACCCCTATGACTCGGGATGAGTTCGTCATTTGCTTGGGTCTTCCTTAACAATTCCGTCCGCGGTAAATGTCGAGACTAACTCCACGTTCACTGTCTTGATTTCGTAGGGCTTGGTGTGGACGACGATCGCGTCAGTACTGACGGGCAGATCGGCGAAAGGTTTTTCCATGAGATTGGTTTCCGCGGCATGCATTGGCTGGAAAGAGAACTGCAAGCGCACATCGTTTTCCTGGCCGGCCCACTCGTAGAAACGCAATATAAGGTTGTTGCCGTCTTCGGCTTTCTTGAGCGCCGTCACGACGATGTTGTCGCTGTCGGTTTGCAGGAAGGAATGCTCGGGCTTCAGCGAGCCTTCGTGTTTTTCCGTTTGCATGGAGAGCAGTTTGTAATTCAGATCGTAGCCTTGGCGGATGGTTAACGCGTCTTTCCAGCTTCCGCCGTGAGGGTAGAGCGAGTAGGTGAACTCGTGATGGCCCTCGTCGGCGTGAGGGTCGGGGTATTCGGGGGAACGCAGCAAGGAAAGGCGGAGCACATTGCCTTTGGAGTCGTATCCGTATTTGCAGTCGTTCAGGAGGCTGAAGCCGTGCTTCGCATCCGATATGTCCGCCCAGCGTTGTGCTGGAACTTCGAACTGCGCTTTCTCGGCGGGCGTGTTGCGAGTGGTGGGGCGCTCGACCGAGCCGTAGGGGATTTCAAACGTGGCGTGATCGCTGTGGGCGCTGAGAGGGAACGCGACTTTTAGCAGGATGTGTTTTTCGTGCCACTCGGTTTGCATCTTTACGTCGACGCGAGGAACGCCGGCGTAAAGAGTAATGTCGCGAATGAAAGTTGAATTTTGAAAGTGATTGGTGATCCGGATGATGGAGCGGAGCGGGCCGCTCTCGATGAGTTTGACTTCATCGGCGTGGTCAAGATCCCAATGTTGTTTTTCGAAATCGGCGTCGATGTTCCAGGCGTCCCACTTCTGTGGTTTGTCGACGAAGGTTTGTAGAAGGTTGCCGCAGGTGGAATTCTTTGGGCCACCGGTGTCGGTTTCGGCTGGCGCGAGGGATTCGGTGCCGCTGCGCTTGTCGAGGAGGCTGGTCATGCATCCGGTGGTTGGATCGATCTTCAGGCGGACGAATTCGTTTTCCAGCGTGTCGGAGGAAGCTTTCAGCATGGAACGATCAACCGGCGCTTTGGCTGCTGCGCGGACGAAGTAAGTCTGGTAGCCGACTGCGGGAGTATGAGCGAGCAAGAGAATGTGAGCGCGATGAGTCGACGGGTCGATCGAAAGGAGTTGCGATTCTGCCGGTTTGCCGGCGGCATCGCGGACTTCGATTTCATGTGTCGGGACGGGCAGCTGCGCTTCAACCTCGAGGACTTCAGTACGAGGCCAGGACAGGGAATTGAAGATTAAGATGGGAACGCCTTCGGCCTGCGTGTTGACGTGAGCGGCGATTTCTCGCAGAGCGCTGTGCGTTACTTCTTTGGCGGCGCGGTCGACATCTTCGAGATTGCGCTTGGCGTCGAGATAGTTCACGGCGATTCCCGAGCCGGGCATAATGTCGTGAAAGTGGTCGAAGAGCAAATTCTTCCAGGCCAGTTCCATTTCATCCTGCGGATAGGGGCGTCCGTAGAGAGTTGCGATGGAGGCGAATTGCTCCGCGTTCAGCATGTTCTCTTCGGAGCGGCGGATTCTGCGCTTGGTTTCGGCCTGTGTAGTGAAGACGCCGCGATGGTATTGAAAATAGAGCTCGCCGTCCCATGTGGGAACGTTCATGCTGGGCAACTTCTTCTCGAGATCGCTGAAGAAACTGCTGGCGAAACTGAATTGCAGCTTGGGGAAGACGGCGTCGGGAGAAGTCAGTTGCAGGGCGTGATCGAGCATGGTGCGCGTGGGCCCGCCGCCGTGATCGCCTACGCCGTAGAGATGCATCATCTCGGGCGAGTCGGTCAGCGTCTTGCCGTAGATCGAAGGCATCCAGGTGGAGAGATCGCTGCCGAGGCTTTCCGCGTCGATGCCTCCGGCGTAGTCGTGAGGAAAGTAAGTGAGCATGCGGCTGCCATCGGGTGCTTGCCACCAGAACAGCTTGTAGGGAAACGTTGTGTATTCGTGGGCCCAGAGCAGCTTTTGGGTGACGAAGTAATCCATGCCGGACTTTTTGTAGATTTGGGGGAGTTGCCAGTTGTAGCCGAAGGAATCCGGATTCCATCCGATCTTCACATCGACGCCAAAGTTTTTCTGAAAGTATCGTTTGCCGACGAGAATCTGGCGAACCAGCGATTCTCCGGCGGGCATGTTGAGGTCCGGTTCAACCCACATGCCTCCGATGACTTCCCATCGTCCTTCTTTTATGCGCTGTTGAATTTGCCGGAAGAGATCGGGATATTTTTCCTGCATCCATTCATAGGTGCGCGCAGAGGACATGGTGAATTTGAAATCGGGATACTCGCGCATGAGGTCTAGCACGCTCTGGAAAGTGTTGCGGACGACTTCGACGGACTCGGTCCAAGGCCAGAGCCATGCCATGTCGATGTGGGCATTTCCCACGGCGCGAATGGTGAATTGCTGTAGCCAGGGTTTGAGCAGTTCGAGCTTGGCGTGAGCTTGTTTCAGGGATGCGTCGAAGGCGGCTTGATCGCCTTTGCTGAGCGGCGCGAAGTCGATGGAATTTACAACGGCGTCCAGTTGCTGCTGGCGCTCGGCCTTTCCTTCTTCGAAGGCGGCGATAACTGGACGCGCCGCGAGAATTTCAAGCCGCAGGAGTGACGGGTCTGGCCGATCATGCGGGGGCTCAATCACGAGTTCGCTGTGGACGAACTCAGACTGTACGTCGTCCCCGGCGACCACGCGCGCCGCGATTAAGAATTTCTGGCCGGGCTGCGCGTTTTCGGTGAGCAGGACCGGCTGAATGTTATCGTCGTCTCCGCGATAAACCATGGCGTTGGAGAAGACAGTGATCATCAAACTGCCCGGGCTTCCGAAACGCAGGTCGAGTTTTACTTCGGAGCCTTGCGTAGCGTAGCCGTTAATTGTTTGCGGAATTTCGACCCAACGCCGGAATACGTGCGTTCCGCTCAGGTGCTGCTCGTTTGCGTGTCCGCCGCCCGGCCCCGAAATGTTCTTAACGGTCAAGGTCTGCCAACCTGCGTCACTGAGCGCCGGATCTTCGGGATGAGAAACATCTTCGTGGACTTGCCAATCGGATTCGGGCTGGCTGGTGAGCGATTGCAGATGATCGAGGGTGGATTTATACGGGTCTGAAGCGCCCGCTTTTGGAACCATGTCCTGGCAAAAACTAAAGAACGAGCAAAATAAAATAGCGAATACTGCCAAGCGGACGAGACGCTTCATCGTGAGATCACCTTGGTTTCGGCTCTGGGCAAAACTTTTGGGGAATTCAGTTCTGGAGGATATTACCGAAAAGGCCGAAACCTTGCAGAGAATTGCACGCCGCGAAGGTGGCAGTCCCGCTCATTTGCTCTAATTGTTTGAAAACAATTGGTCAAACAGATGTTTCGAACCAAGCAGCATCCGCGCGCAGAGCAGAGATTCTTTGCCTTCGATTAGGCAAGCGTAAAAATTCCGATGCGTCCGATGGAAAAGTTTCATCTTAATGGCTAGAGCAATTCATTGACGGCGATAGTAGTTCCGCCTAGAATTCAAATTGGAATGAGTTACAGCCTCAATCTTCGCGCGATGTGCATGGGCACTTGCTGTTGTTGTTGTGCACCAGTGTGCTCTGGCGCGGGGAGGCTGCTGAACTAGCAATTTCTTAATACATCGGCCTTAATCGACCCACCGCCAGAAGCATCTGGCGGTGGGTTTTTGTTTTATCCGGACTTTTATGACAACAGCAGGAAAAGAAACCACGGCACAACGAGTCGAACGTCTGAAGCGGGCGCAGAATCCATGGGAAGGGTTGGACGAGATCCGGCGCTTCGCGCGGGAAGGCTTCGATTCCATTCCGCCGGAATGGATTGGGACCTACTTTCGCTGGTGGGGTGTTTATACCCAGGGCGATGGCGCGGGAGTGATGGGCGGTAAAGGCGGAGTAGGGCGGGCTTTGCAGCGGTTCATGGTGCGCATAAGGATCCCGAATGGATTTCTGAGTTCGCTGCAACTGCGAACGATTGCCGACCTTACCGATCGATATGCCAACGGTATTGCCGATCTGACGGTGCGGCAAAACATTCAACTGCATTGGGTGACGATTGAAGCGCTGCCGGAATTGCTGGAGGGGTTGGGCCGAGTTGGATTGAACACCACGGGTGCCTGCGGCGATGTGGTGCGAAATGTGACGGGATGCCCCGTTGCTGGTGTGGACGCGGACGAAGTATGCGACGCCTCGCCTTTGGTAATCGAGGCGTCGCACCTCCTTGCCGGGAATGCGGAATTCTACAATCTGCCGCGAAAATTCAAGATTTCAATCACGGGTTGCAGGGTTTGGTGTCCGTATCCCGAGATCAATGACATAGGCTTAACCGCGACCACGCGTGTGGTGCGAGGGAAGCCGGAGGTTGGTTTCTCGCTGCGAGCGGCTGGGGGATTGTCGGCCGAGCCTTACCTGGGCGCGCGACTGAATGCATTTGTGCAGTGGAATCAGGTGTTGCCGGTGATCAAAGGGATTGCCGAGTTGTTCCGCGATTCCGATGTGTTGCGAGAGCACCGTGAACGCGCGCGTTTGAAGTTTCTATTTCTGAAGCATGGATGGACCGCAGAGCGTTTTCTGGAAGAGTTGCATGGGCGCATCGGATTCCGTCTCGACCCCGCAGTTGATGAACAGGCGCCCGCAGATGTTTATCGCGATCATGTTGGAATCTATCCGCAAAAGCAGTCTGGTTATTGCTATGTGGGAGCGACGGTGCTGCGCGGGCGGATTACCGGCGAGCAGATGCGTGCATCGGCGGAGTTGGCGGAACGCTTTGCCGGCGGCGAATTGCGGACGACCAACATGCAGAACCTGCTGGTCGTGAATGTTCCCCAGGGAAATGCGACAGCGCTGGCGAAAGAGTTTGATGCCATTGGACTGCGCGTGCAGGCTTCGGCGTTTTGGCGAGGAACGATTGCCTGCTCGGGCATGGAATTTTGCAAGCTGGCAATTACGGAAACGAAAGCCTTCTCTCGTTGGCTGGTGGAAGAACTGGAAGAACGCCTGCCCGGTTTCGATCAGGATTTGAAGTTACACGTCACCGGGTGCCCCAACAGTTGCGGGCAGCATTGGATCGCCGACATAGGAATCGAAGGCAAGAAGATGAAGGTCAAAGACCAGTTTGTTGATGCTTACTACTTTTGCGTGGGTGGAGCGCTGGGCCTGCATCAGGCGACGGCGCGTCCGGTTGGATATAGATGTTTAGCAGTCGACGTGCCCGACGCGATCGAACGGCTGCTCGGCAGATATTTATTGGATCGCCGGGAAGGCGAAAATCTGCGGCAGTTCTTCGCGCGGCATTCAGATACCGAGCTGCGCGAATTCCTCGGAGGTGGGGCGGTTGAGGCGGTTACGCGCGATTTGCCTCAAGCCAGAGTCACGGGAGTTTTGGCGCAGTCTGCCGGGGTGACCGGTGACTAGCCTTTTCCCTATGTTCATGAAGATGGACGGCAGGCGCTGCCTTGTGGTGGGAGCGGGCAAGGTGGGCGAGCCGAAAATTGGCGGACTCCTCGAGACGGGCGCGAGCGTGAGGGTGATCGCGCTGGGAGCGAGTGAGGGCGTGCGGCGATGGGCGGCAGAGGGAAAGATCGAGTTGGAATTGAGGGAATTTTCTCCCAGCGATTTGGACGATGTGTTTCTTGCAGTCGTGGCGACGGCGTCGCCCGCGCTGAACAGATTCGCTTATGACGAGGCGCAGAAGCGGGGCGTTCTATGCAATGTGGTGGATGTCCCGGAGATTTGCGATTTTTACTATCCCGCCGTAGTGCAGCGCGGGGACTTGCAGATTGCGATTTCTACCGCGGGAAAGAGTCCGTCGCTGGCGCAGAAACTGCGGCAGCAGCTCGAACGTCAGTTTAGCCCCGGATATGCGGAGTGGCTGGCCGAATTGGGTGAGACGAGAACGCTGATTCGAGCCAGCAATTTGAGCAGTGAGAAGAAAAGCGAGTTGCTGCATTCATTGGCCAGCAGGGAAGCGGTGGAAGCGATGCTGGAGGAAAAACGGACGTCGTCGCAGATTGTGATTTCCGCGGTCTCCGTTCCAGCCACCGATAGGGAGCCCGCATGAGGGGCACTGTCTATCTCGTGGGCGCGGGGCCGGGTGATCCTGAATTGCTGACGGTGAAGGCAACGCGGCTGCTGCAAACTGCCGAAGCCGTTCTGTACGACGATCTGGTAGCGCCTGAAATCTTGCAGCTTGCACCTCCGACTGTCCGCTTGCACAACGTAGGAAAGCGGTGCGGCAAAAAGAAGATCCGGCAGGAAGAGATCAATTTCCTGATGATTGCTTTGGCCACTGCCGGATTACGAGTGATTCGGCTGAAAAGCGGGGACCCGATGATGTTTGGCCGCGCAGGCGAGGAAATCGAAGCGCTGCGCCAGGCTGAAGTTCCTTATGAAATTGTTCCCGGCGTCACCTCGGCGCTGGCCGCGGCAGCAGCGGCCGCAATCCCGTTGACGCATCGCCGAATTTCTTCCGCAGTGATCTTTCTTACCGCTCACCAGGCTTCCGAGAGCGAAGCGGCGGAATGGAACCGATTCGCCGGCAGCGGATCGACGCTTGTGATTTATATGCCGGGCAGAGATTATGGCGAACTCTCCCGCAGATTGCGATCTGCCGGCCTGGATGAAGAGACGCCTTGCGCCATTCTCTCAAGAGTGTGCACGGCGCGGCAGCAAATGTATCGAACAACGATTGCCGATCTACCAAACGCGCTAAGCGTGGAATCTCCGTCTTTGTTGGTTGTGGGTGGGGTGGTGGGATTGTCTGATTTTGAATCGCCAGATACGGATTCTCCAGCGAGCGAATGGGCACGGAAACTACTTCCGTCGCTGCCGGATGTGTCTGGCGGAGCCGACCGAAAGATCGAGGAATAAGCGATGCAAAGCAAGATGCAGATGAAGGACAGGATCGATCAGGTTACGGTGGCGGCGGAAACTTGGGATCCGGAGCAGATTCTCGCGTGGGCCTTTGAGAACTTTGGCAACGATGTGGCCATCTCTTCTGCCTTTGGACTGGAGGGCATGGTTCTCATCGACATGGCCTCGCGCATTCGCAGGGACTTCCGCCTTTTCACGGTCGATACGGAGTTCTTTTTCCCGGAAACTTATACCCTGATGGAGACGATTGAACGCAAATACGGAGTAAGCATCGAGCGCGTGTATTCGAGATTCTCGCCCGAAGCGCAAGCGCGAGTTCACGGTGACGAGCTTTGGCGGCGCGATCCCGATCGGTGCTGTAATCTGCGCAAAGTGGAACCGCTGCGGCGGAAGCTGGCCGAATTGAGCGCGTGGATTACAGGGATTCGTCGCGCGCAGACCAAGTCGCGCGCCAGCGCCGGCAAGATTGGATGGGATGAAAAGTTCGGATTGGTGAAGGTGAATCCCATTGCCGACTGGACCGAAAAACAAGTGTGGAACTACGTTCAGAGTCACGGTGTTCCGTACAACTCACTACACGACCGAGGCTACCCGAGCATCGGATGCACGCATTGTACACGCGCTGTAGTGCCCGGCGAAGATCCACGAGATGGCCGCTGGGCGGGACTGCCGAAAACCGAATGCGGCCTGCACATTTTGCAAGAGCCGGTGCGTGTACACGCCGCCGATGTTCAGGTCTAGTTGCTTAATCGAGAATCAGGCGCGGGAGGTAAGTTCTTTTCTGGCTGACATTGTGGACTGCCGCAGCAGATTGATAAAGGCAGTGGTGGCGACAGAAAGAGTTCTATCACGGCGGTAAGCTAATCCCAGTTCGCGGAATAGCTCTACATCCTCCAGTTCGATCAGCTTCACTCGACCGGCTTCCACTTCATCTTGCGCAAAGGCGCTGCTGATAAGGGAGACGCCTAGATCCGCCGCGACAAAGCTTTTGATCATGCCGATGCTGGGAAGTTCCATGCGCACCTGGACGTCATGGCCGTAGGGACGAAACAACTTATCCAATAGCCGGCGCGTATGCCCGGTTTTTGGAAATAGCAGCGGGTGTTTGACCAGTTCGGCCACGGATACGCTCTTGTGTTTGGCCAAAATGTTTTTGGGGCTGACCATCACCATCAGCTTGTCGCGAAAGATGGGCTGAATCTTCAAGCTAGGGGACTGAATGGGCAGCGTCAGAATGCCTACTTCGACTGAGCCATTCTCCAGCTTTTCGACGATCTTGTAGCTGAAATTGCGATAGATGCTGATCTGCACGGGCGGATAGCGGCGGCAATATTCGGCGAAGACCTCGGGTAAAACGTACAGACAGGTTGCCTCGTTGGCGCCGACGCGCAGCGTGCCACGGGGCGTGCGGCTGTGGTCGGCGACAGCGGTGAGTGATTCATCGCGCAGAGCTTTCAGGCGCTCCGCGTATTCGTAGAAAACCTGCCCGGCCGGCGTCAGCTTCACGCTCTTTCCCGAACGGTCGAGCAGGCGGTCGCCGTATTCCTGTTCAAGTTGGCGAATCTGTGCACTGACCGCGGATTGCGAACGAAAGACTTTCTCCCCGGCGCGCGAGAAGCTGCCCTGGCGGGCGACTTCCAGAAACGTAACCAGCTGATCGAAGTCCATGAGGTTGTGGCGGCATTATAGCGTCTCCATCTCTCCGGCGGAAATGGCGCTTGCAAAATCCATTGCGGATCAGACTGAAAATTTCCATACATTGAATCGAAATTCTGCGTTGTACTTGCCGCGGGAAAACGCTTATTAAAGAATCGACGAACTAGGTTTGGGTAAACCGTGGGGTTCCGCCAGACGGCCTCGATTTAAGCCCAGCGACAATTATTTGGACGAGGCAAGTGCGCCTCAGGAGAAGCTACGATGTCCCGCGCAAACCATCGGAAGGGCATTCCTGCCGCTCAGGGTCTATACGATCCCGCGCAGGAGCATGATGCCTGCGGGATTGGTTTCGTGGCCAGCGTCCGCGGCGAGAGGAGTCACGACATTGTCGAAAAAGGAATCCAGGTACTGCTCAACCTGGCGCATCGCGGGGCCTGTGGCTGCGATCCCGAAACCGGCGACGGCGCCGGTGTTCTGATTCAGATTCCGCATAAGTTCTACGCGCAGGAGTGCGCGAGGCTTGGGTTCGAACTACCTCTGCCCGGCTCGTACGGCGTAGGGATGACTTTTCTTCCGGTTGAAAAGCATGCCCGTTTGCAGTGCGAAGGGATACTTGAACGCATCGTTCGCGAAGAAGGTTTGTCGGTTCTCGGCTGGAGAGACATGCCGGTGTATGCGTCTGCGATTGGCCGCGTGGCGCGAGCCTCGCAGCCCTATATTCAGCAGTTATTCGTCGGACGCGCGCCCGGACTGGATGAAGATGCTTTTGAGCGCAAGCTCTATGTGGTGCGCAAGCGCGCCGGAACGGAGGCGCGGAATTCGGAGATTGAAGACGCGGGGATGCTTTACGTTCCTTCGCTTTCCTGCCGGACCGTTGTCTACAAGGGATTGCTGCAAGCGTCGCAACTGGCAAATTTCTATCGCGAACTTTGCGATCCTGATGTCGTCAGCGCTCTCTGCCTGGTACATCAGCGTTTTTCGACGAACACTTTTCCCAGTTGGGAGCGCGCGCATCCGTATCGGTACATCGCGCACAACGGTGAGATTAATACGTTGCGCGGCAACGTTAACTGGATGCATGCGCGGCAGTCTCTTCTAGCTTCGCCTCTACTGGGAGATGACGTAAAGAAACTGTTTCCCATCATTGAGCCGGAAGGCAGCGACTCCGCGAATTTTGACAACGCGGTCGAACTTCTGGTGCAGGCGGGCCGAAGCATTCCACACGCGATGGCGATGTTGATTCCGGAAGCGTGGGCGGGCAACCCGCATATGAAGGCGAAGAAGCGGGCGTTTTATGAATATCACGCGTGCCTCATGGAGCCGTGGGATGGCCCGGCGGCGGTTGCATTCACCGACGGGCGCGTGATTGGAGCCACGCTGGATCGCAACGGATTGCGCCCGGGAAGATACATGGTCACGCACGACGACGTAGTGATTATGGCGTCGGAGGCGGGAGTTCTCGAAGTTGCTCCGGAACAAATCAAGATGAAAGGCCGCCTGCAACCGGGGAAAATGTTTCTGGTCGATACGGTCGAAGGGCGGATTGTTTCCGACCGCGAGATCAAAGAGACACTGGCTTCAAGGCAGCCCTACGCGCAGTGGCTCAAGGACAATCAGATCACGATGGAGCAGTTGCCCGAGCCTTCGCGAACACATCCACCCAATCCTGAGACCCTTATCCGCCGGCAGCGGGCCTTCGGCTACACAGATGAAGATCTGAAGATGATTCTCGCGCCGATGGCTGTGGCCGGAGAAGAAGCGGTTGGTTCGATGGGGACGGATACGCCACTGGCGTGTTTATCCGATCGTCCGCAGCCGCTGTTCAACTATTTCAAGCAATTGTTCGCTCAGGTGACGAACCCTCCGATCGATCCGATTCGCGAGGAGATGGTGATGTCGTTGACCAGTTACATCGGCAGCGAGCGCAACATTCTGGAAGAAGCGCCGGAAAATTGTCACATGTTGAAGCTGGCGCATCCGATTTTGACCAATCGCGAACTGGAAAGGCTGAGGCGAGTTTCAACGGGCGATTTGCTGGCAGCCACTTTGCCAGCGCTGTTTCGAGTTAGTGAAGGCGAAGCTGGGCTGAAGCGCGCCTTGGACGAATTGTCGCGGCGGGCATCGCTGTCGGTAAAGGCGGGATATACGTTGCTGATTCTCTCCGATCGCGGCGTGGATAAAGACTACGCTCCCATCCCGTGTCTGCTCGCGCTGGCAGCGGTTCACAATCTTCTTGTGAAAGAAGAAACTCGAACACAGGTTGCATTGATCACGGAATCGGGTGAGCCGCGCGAAGTCATGCACTTTGCTTTGTTGAGCGGATACGGCGCAAGCGCGATCAATCCCTATCTGGCGCTTGAGACCGTGGAAGATTTGGTGTGGCGTGGTGACGTCCCTGCCGGAGTTACCGCTGAGATGGCAACGAAGAAATTCATCAAAGCGGTCAATAAAGGCCTGCTGAAGACATTCAGCAAGATGGGGATTTCCACTTTGCAGAGTTACCAGGGGGCGCAGGTGTTCGAAGCTGTCGGTCTGAACAGCGAACTGGTGCAGACTTACTTTGCTGGAACCACATCGCGTCTCGAAGGCGTCGGGTTGAATGTTCTAGCTCGCGAAGCGCAGATGAAGCACGAACGCGCTTTCCGTCCGCTGACTGAGTTTGAGACCGAGCTTTCGGTCGAAGGCAACTATCACCAGCGCACGGACGGTGAATATCACCTGTGGAATCCGGCGACTATTGGCAGCCTGCAAAATGCGGTAAGGCAGCAAGACTTTGAGAGCTTTCAGGAATACGCGAGGCATGTCGACGACCAAAGTGCGAAGCTCTGCACTCTGCGCGGCCTGATGAAATTCGTGAAGAGCGATATGCCCGTTCCTATCGAAGAAGTCGAACCTGCGAAGGAGATCGTCAAGCGGTTCACCACTGGTGCGATGTCGTTTGGCTCGATCAGCAAAGAGGCGCATGAGACGCTGGCCATCGCCATGAACAGGATTGGCGGCAAGTCGAACACAGGAGAAGGCGGGGAAGATGAAGCGCGGTTTAGGCCCGACGCCAGCGGAGATTTGCGGCGCAGCGCGGTGAAGCAGGTCGCATCAGCCCGATTTGGCGTGACGGCGAACTATCTGGTAAATGCGGATGAATTGCAAATCAAGATGGCGCAAGGTGCGAAACCAGGCGAGGGCGGACAACTTCCCGGGCACAAAGTGGATGAAGTGATCGCGAGGATCCGGCACTCAATTCCGGGAGTCGGGCTGATTTCGCCGCCGCCGCATCACGATATTTATTCGATCGAAGATCTCGCGCAACTGATTTTCGACTTGAAAAACGTTAATCCGCAAGCGCGTATCGCGGTGAAGCTGGTAGCTGAAGCTGGTGTGGGCACGGTTGCGGCCGGAGTGGCCAAGGCTCATGCGGACGTAGTGCTGATCAGCGGAGACAGCGGCGGCACAGGCGCATCGCCGCTGAGTTCCATAAAGCACGCTGGAATCCCATGGGAGTTAGGCCTGGCGGAGACGCAGCAGGTATTGTTGCTCAACGATTTGCGCAGCCGCATTCGAGTGCAAACCGACGGCAAGTTGCAGACTGGACGGGACGTTGTAATTGCGGCGTTGCTTGGCGCCGAAGAATTCGGTTTCGCAACCGCGCCGCTGATTGCCATGGGCTGCGTGATGATGCGCAAGTGCCACCTGAATACCTGCTCTGTCGGGATTGCCACGCAGGATCCGGTGCTGCGCCAGCGTTTTCAGGGTCAGCCGGAACATGTCATTAACTTCTTCTTCTTTATTGCGGAACAGGTTCGCCAGTACATGGCGGAGCTGGGATTTCGGAGCGTCGACGAAATGGTCGGACGTGTCGACCGTCTTGATGCTGCGCCCGCGGTCAATCACTGGAAAGCCAAAGGCGTGGACCTGTCGGCGATCTTATACAGCCCGGCTGTTCCTTCGAGAGTGTCGCGCCGCTGCACGCAGGCGCAGGATCACGGACTGGAACAGGCGCTCGATTACGAAATTCTGAAGCAGACTGAAGGGTCTTTGGAAAGTCTGGCGCCGGTCGAGATCGCGCTGCCCGTGCGCAACGTCAATCGCTCGGTAGGCACAATGTTGAGCGGACAAGTTGCACGGCGACGCGGGTCTGCGGGGCTACCGGACGATACCGTTCGACTTCAATTGACGGGTTCAGCGGGGCAGAGTTTTGGCGCATTTCTGGCCAAGGGGATCACTCTTACGCTGGAAGGTGAAGCCAACGACTATGTGGGCAAGGGATTATCCGGCGGACGACTGATTGTCTATCCGCCAACGAAATCCGTTTTCGCTCCCGAAGAAAATATTCTCCTAGGAAATGTGGCGCTCTACGGCGCGACCAGCGGCGAAGCTTTCTTCAGCGGTATGGCCGGGGAACGCTTTGCCGTGCGCAACTCCGGAGCGACCGCAGTGGTGGAAGGGGTTGGCGATCACGGGTGCGAGTATATGACCCGCGGCCTTGTGATCGTACTAGGGGCGTGCGGCAGAAACTTTGCCGCGGGAATGAGCGGAGGTGTGGCCTATGTTTTCGACCAGCGGTCTGACTTTACTGAAAAGCGTTGCAATCTTGAATCGGTAGACCTGGAGCCGGTTGTCGAACAGCAAGACGCGCGCACAGTCCAGGACTTGATCAAGCGGCATTTGATGTTGACGAGAAGTCCTCGTGCCCACTGGATTATTGAGAACTGGCCGGAGTCGGTTTCCAGATTTATCAAAGTGTTTCCGCACGAGTTCAAGCGAACGCTGGGCGTGAGCCGTATTCCGCAACCGTATATCCCGAGCATGCCTGCGATGTTTCAGGCCGAGCAGGTGCAGCATGGGTAAGGCAACCGGCTTTCTGGAACACCGGCGTGAACTCGCTCCGCGGCGCCCGGTGACGCAACGGGTGAACGATTGGTTCGAAATTTATCTTGATCTGCCGGAAGAAACGCTGCGCACCCAGGGCGCGCGTTGCATGGATTGTGGCGTGCCGTTCTGTCAGACGGGATGCCCGGTCAACAATCTGATTCCGGACTGGAACGATTTGGTTTATCGCGGGCGCTGGAAAGAGGCAGTGCGGCAACTGCACGCAACCAACAATTTTCCGGAGTTCACAGGCCGCATTTGTCCCGCGCCGTGCGAGGCGTCGTGCGTGCTGGGCATCAATCAACCTGCGGTAACCATTAAGCAAAACGAAAAAAGTATTGTCGAACGCGGGTTTCGCGAAGGATGGATCAGGCCTGACCCGCCGAAGTTTCGTACGGGAAAGAAAGTTGCTGTCGTTGGCTCGGGGCCTTCAGGCTTGGCTGCCGCCCAGCAATTGTGTCGCGCTGGACATGCCGTAACAGTTTATGAGAAGGCGGATCGTATTGGCGGATTGCTGCGCTACGGCATTCCAGAATTCAAGTTGGAGAAGCACATCATCGATCGCCGTCGGGAGCAGATGTCTGCCGAGGGCGTGAAGTTTGTGACCAGCGCCGAAGTTGGAAAGAATGTTGCGGTCGAAGACCTGAGGGTTGAGTTTGATGCCATCGTTCTTGCCGGAGGCGCCGAGCAGGCGCGCGATCTCAATGTGCCCGGGCGTGAGTTGAAGGGAATCCATTTTGCGATGGAATACTTGCCCCAACAGAACAAACGCTGCCTCGGCGACACAATTCCCGCCGATACAGAGATTCTCGCTACCGGCAAGCGAGTGGTGATTATTGGCGGTGGCGACACGGGCGCGGATTGCCTGGGAACGGTGCACCGGCAAAAGCCGGTATCCGTCCATCAGTTCGAAATCATGCCTAAACCTCCGGACGAGCGCTCGCCGCAAACTCCGTGGCCTTTGTGGCCGATGCAACTGCGCACGGAGGCGGCACACGAGGAAGGCGGCGTCCGCGACTGGAGCATCGCCACTACAAAGTTCACGGGCGAAGCAGGCAGTGTTAGACAACTGCACGCTGTGCGAGTTGGTCCAGCGCCGACGTTTGATCCGATTCCGGGAAGCGAGTTTGTAATCGAGGCCGACTTGGTGCTTATCGCGATGGGCTTCCTGGGGCCCGTTCGCAATGGAATGATTGAGCAACTCGGGGTGACACTCGACAAGCGCGGTAATGTGGCGACCGATGCGAACTACATGTCATCGGTGCCGGGAGTATTCGCGGCGGGTGACATGAGGCGCGGCCAATCGCTGGTGGTGTGGGCTATTTCTGAAGGCCGCAAAGCCGCCGCAGCGGTCGACGCTTATCTTAGAGCTCCGGCGATCCATCCTGCTCCTGCGGTCACCACGGCACAACAAGTTGCTTTGTAGTCCAATCTCGACGACGGATTCCCGAGTGTAAGATGACTGCACGACCGCGATGATCGGGATCCAGGACATTCAGACTGCGATGGGCCGCATACGCGAAGCCATTCGCGTTTCTCCCTGTACACATTCAGAGACTTTTTCGGCGCTCACCGGGAACGAAATTTTCCTCAAGCTAGACAACCAACAACGCACTGGGGCGTTTAAAGAGCGCGGTGCGCTGAACAAGTTGCTTACCCTCACCGCCGAAGAGCGCGCCCAGGGCGTGATTGCGGCTTCTGCCGGAAACCATGCGCAGGGAGTTGCTTATCATGCGGGGCGCCAGGGAATTCGGGCGAGCATTTACATGCCGCTGCCCACGCCTCTCACAAAAGTTTCTGCTACGCGCGCCTACGGCGCCGAGGTCGTCTTGCATGGGACCAATTATGACGAAACGTTTGAAGAGGCGGTTAAACAGGGGCGTGAGCGGCATCTCACGCTGATTCACGCATTCGACGACGACGTTGTCATTGCGGGGCAGGGAACACTAGGGTTGGAGATTCTGAAACAACAACCTGACATCGAAGTAGTTGTTGCGCCGATCGGTGGAGGGGGACTGATTGGCGGAATTGCCTGCGCGGTGAAGGAGACAAATCCCGCGATCATGGTTTTCGGAGTGCAGCCAGCGAAACTTGCCTCCATGAAGGCCGCAGTCGCGCAAGGGAAACCGGTGACCCTCAACGCGGCGACAACCATTGCCGACGGAATTGCCGTGCGGCGCGCGGGCGAACGTACATTTCCGTTGGTGCAGAAGTATGTGGATGACATTGTCACGGTGGAAGAAGAAGAGATTGCCAATGCCATTCTTCTTTTACTGGAGCGAGAGAAAACTCTGGCCGAGGGCGCGGGAGCGGCGTCCATTGCAGCGGTGCTGAACCGCAAATTACCGCTCGAAGGGAAAAAAGTTGCCGTGCTGGTTTGCGGAGGCAATATTGACGTGACGCTGCTTTCCCGGATTATCGAGCGCGGCCTGGTAAAAGATGGCAGGCTGGTACGGTTGCGCGTTCATCTTCCGGATTATCCGGGGGCACTGCACCGGCTGACGGGAATACTCGCGGATCTTCGCGCGAACATTGTGGAAACTGCGTATGATCGCGCTTACCACGGCGTCAACCTGGGCGACACCGCAATTGACATCACGATGGAAACGAAAGGGCCGGCTCATATCGCGGAATTATTACAAGCCCTGCTGCACGCCGGCTACGCTCACGAAAGGATTCTCTAGGGGCACACTTGCTCGAGTTTAAGGATCGGTGGGGCTGACTTTCGGAGAACTTCCTGAGTGGCAGAGAAGAACGCACAGCAGGATCGCTCCTCCGGCTCCGCCCCCGATTTCAGCCCATCTGGTCGTGCTGAGAGGATTGCCCCCCGCAGTTCCGGGAGGTTTCGCGGCGGCACACAGAACAGATACGTCTCGCGACCCCTTCTCGCCCTCGCGAACAGTTGCGGAATTGGAGTCTTTATCGTCCGAGGGTTTTTGCCCCGCTCTGCCTTGCGTGATTTTGACGTCCAATTTATTGGCGGAGACGTGAACGGTTCCATCCACGTCTGTGACGTCATACTGCGTCCACTCGTTTGCGATGGGCACAACAGTCACGCAATTGATCTTCACCCGTAATTCCGTTGAGGTCCCAACCGAAACGCTGCCGTGGTCGAGTGTTAATTCATTGTCTCCCCACTCCACCACGGATTCGGACTGGACGAGAACCGATGATCCCTGCACATCCACATTGGCAACCGAACCGGATTTTGTCTCGATCACATCTCCGGAAAAGATAGCGGTGGAGTCCGGGTTCTCTTTGCCATTCACCCACACTCCGCCCTTGCTGCGCAGCATCGCAGCGCCGGAGTCGGCAGCGAAGAGCGACAGCGGGAAGAGCGCGCACATGATCCAGCACAACAAATTACGCACAGCAGACACACTCATACCCCGAGGTGATTTCCACAAAGCATAGTTACAAAATCGTAACTGTCAGTTGCCGACCCGTCTATTGGCTGTCTGGATGACCCCACCCCAGAATTTAAGTCGAACAATTTACGGTTGGGTTGGGTCTGATCTGTGTATCAGTTGGGTGCGGGCGGAAAAACTCCGGTATGCTGGGCGGACATGGAAGCAGAGAAACATGACGTCCCCGTCATCGAGTTTCGCGATGTCTCGTACGAATCTCCGACTGGCCAGAAAGTTCTGGCGGGATTGAATCTGGAAGTCCGGCGGGGTGAGACCCTGGTGCTGCTGGGACGCAGCGGCTCGGGCAAAACCACAACTCTGAAGCTGGTGAACCGCCTCCTCGTGCCTGCTCGAGGCGAAGTGTATGTCGAAGGAAAAGTGATCGCGAAAAAACAGGACGACATTGTTCGTTTGCGCCGCGGAATTGGCTACGTGATTCAGGAGGTTGGACTATTTCCGCACTATACGATCGAGCGCAACATTGGGTTAGTGCCGCGAATGGAAGGTTGGCCCGAAGAAAAGATTCGGCAGCGCGTTCCGGAGTTGCTGCAAATGGTCGGCCTCGATGCGCAACTGGAGGCGCGATATCCGCACCAGCTTTCCGGAGGACAACGCCAGCGGGTTGGGGTTGCACGCGCTTTGGCGGCAGACCCGGCAATCCTGTTAATGGACGAACCCTTCGGCGCTCTCGATCCGCTTACGCGCGACGAACTGCAGCGCGAATTTCTTTCCCTCCAGCAACGGCTTCGAAAAACGGTTGTGTTCGTTACGCACGACTTGAATGAGGCTTTACGGCTGGGATCGCGGATTGCTTTGCTGGAAGCGGGAAAGTTAGTCACAGTGCTGGCGCCGCGTGATTTTCTGCACTCCACAAACTCTCTGGCGGCCGCCTACGTGAAAGCATTCGGCGCCGGTGTGCATGCGGCCGAGAATGGAGCGGCTCGATGAATCTGCTTCAATTTCTTATACAGAACCGTGCCGAAATCCTCCAACTCACGCTCGAACATCTGTGGCTAGTGGGAACTTCGACGCTGATTGCGGCGTTGGTCGGAATCCCGTTGGGAGCGATGATCGCCCGCTGGCCGGCGTTCAATAAGCCGGTGCTCACTGCGGCAAATATTGTTCAGACCATACCGAGTCTTGCGCTTTTTGGTTTTCTCCTGCCTGTACCGTGGCTGGGTTATCGCGCGGAGCGGTTGGCGATTCTAGCTCTTACTCTCTATGCATTGCTGCCTCTGATTCGCAATACCTACACCGGCATTCGCGGAGTCGATCCCGCTGTGGTGGAAGCGGGCCGAGCGATGGGGCTAACTGAAGGCCAGCTTTTGTGGCAGGTTCAATTGCCGCTGGCGTCCAGTGTAATCCTTTCTGGTCTGCGCATCGCCATTGTCATCTCGGTCGGTCTCGCGACTATTGCCGCGGCGATCGGCGCTGGCGGTCTGGGTGAACTAATCTTCCGCGGATTGGCGATGGTGAACAATCAGCTCATTCTTGCCGGAGCCATTCCCGCGGCTCTGCTGGCGCTGCTTGCGGATTTTAGTCTGGGATGGCTGGAAGCGCGTCTGCAGCCTCAATGAGAGTTCCATCGGCCAAGACGAAGACGAATTCACGACCACTGCGTGTCGGCTTCCGGTCGCAACTGTTGTTGTTGGTCGCGGTGATGGCCCTTGCCATCGCCCCCGTCTCATGCGAGAGTCCGCGATCCAATCGGATCATCATAGGGTCCAAGAACTTTACCGAGTCGCTAATTCTAGGCGAGTTGATGGCGCAGCAGATTGAACAGCATACAAAGCTGGAAGTGGAAAGGCGCTTTTATCTCGCAGGCACCTACATTTGCCACCAGGGGCTGCTCGCCGGACGAATCGACATCTATCCCGAGTACACCGGCACGGCCTTGACCGCGGTCCTCAAGCAGAAACCCGAGCGCGACCGTGTTGCGGCGTATGAACAAATGAAAGAGGAATATCGCAAACGATTCGGATTCGCGGTGGGGCCGTCGTTTGGTTTCAACGACACGTTCGCCATGGAAATTCGTGGTGAAGATGCCCGGCGTTTCGCCATCAAAACGCTTTCAGAAGCGGCAAAATACACGCCGCAATGGCGCGCCGGTTTTGGGTATGAGTTCATGGAGCGCCCCGATGGATTTCGCGGTTTAGCAGCAGCGTACGGTCTGCATTTTGCCACGGCGCCGCGCGTGATGGATCTGGGTTTGCTGGCACGTTCCCTCAAAGATCATCAGATCGATCTGGCTGCGGGGAATACAACCGACGGATTGATTCTCACGCTCGATTTGTTCGTACTCGAAGATGATCGCCATTATTTTCCGCCGTACGATGCGGTCCCGGTAATCCGGGGTGAAATGCTGGCTCGGCATCCGGAAGTGGGCGCGGCGCTGAACGGCTTTGCGGGAACGATCTCCGATCAGGAAATGCAGCAACTGAATTACGCCGTCGACGGTCAGCGCCGGGATGTGAAGGATGTGGCCCGGGAATTCCTGCAGAAGAAAGGTTTGATCGCCGCACAGGCGACGCGATAGAGCACTCGATCGGCTCATCCGAGCAGCAATGTCGCTCGCAGCGTGAGCACCGCTTTCCCTTTGATCACCACGCGTTCACCGGTAACGTCGCACCAGAGTTCGCCTCCGCGTTCCGACACCTGGCGCGCGTGAAGCATATTTTTGCCCAATCGTTGTGCCCAATATGGCGCGAGCGAGCAGTGCGTGGAGCCAGTGACGGGATCTTCCGGAATGCCATAGCTGGGCGCGAAGTAACGCGAAACGAAATCGCAGCGTTTTCCGGGAGCCGTGACCGCTACGCCCGCGGGATGAAGTTTTTCCAGTTCACGAAAATTCGGCCGAATGCCGAGAACGTCGTCTTCATTTTCGTAAACGACGAAGTAGTTGTCTTTCAACTGAAGAACCGTTTTGGGGACGCAACTTGCTCGCGCTAGCCCGGTCATCAATTCGTGCGGAGAAGTTTTGGACATCCACGGCGGAAGGGCGGGAAAGTCCATCGCGAATAGCTCTCCCTCGCGCCGAACGGTCAGGGTGCCGCTGCGAGTTTCAAAGTGTACGGATTCCCGCTGGGTTTCGAGTTCTGTGAAGAGAACAAAGCCGGATGCCAGCGTCGCATGGCCGCATAGATTCACCTCACATTGAGGAGTAAACCAGCGCAGGCTAAAATGGCTGCCTTCCGGCACAAAATAGGCGGTTTCAGACAAGTTATTTTCGGCTGCTATAGCCAGCAAGAGGCTGTCTTCGGGCCATGAGTTGAGCGGACAAACAGCGGCAGGATTTCCGGCGAAGTCCTGATCTGTGAAGGCGTTGACGTGGAACAACGGTACTGGCATATCCCTATAGTGCTATCAGGAAAATCCTGGTCCAATCCAAAGGATTGTACTTAGTTGAACATGAAAGCGTTTGTGACAGTCTTGTGGCGGGCCAAAGTATTTTGTAACTTGCGAGGTTGGCGGTCAATCGAAGGTTGAGTATGGCTTTTACTTTTTCTCCCCCCCTTGTCGAATCAAGGCTTTTGGACCGCCTGCGAGATGCTCGCCGCCGCACCGACGAACTATTCGGCGTCGTTAAAACAGATTCGCTTTACGAGCGTCCAATTCCCGAGCGACACCGGATTATTTTTTACATCGGGCACCTCGAGGCCTTCGACTGGAATCTGCTGAGCGAACGCAGCTTGGGCCTGAAAAGATTCCAGCCTGACTTGGACCGTCTGTTCGCCTTCGGTATTGATCCTGTCGGCGGCGGATTGCCCGACGACCAGGCATCGGACTGGCCAAGGCTTGATGAGGTTCATGGCTACGCTTCGCGAATTCGGCAGATTCTGGATGACAAGATCGCAATCGCGCTCGATGAGAAACCTCATGGCGAGTTCCCCTTGCATCAGCTCTTGAATGTAGCCATCGAGCATCGGTTGATGCACGCCGAAACGCTAGCCTACATGCTTCATCAGTTAGACCTCGATCGCAAAATCCAGCCGAAGCAAACCTCTGGTTCCGCTCAAAATAAGAAAAAAGAGCTCGTTGCGCAACGAATGATCGAGATTCCCGCAGGCCGGGCGACTCTCGGCTTGCCGCGGAACGGGGAAGTCTTTGGTTGGGACAATGAATATGAGGTTTGTGCGGCTGAGGTTCCCGCCTTCGCAATCGACAAGTTTGAAGTGACCAATGTTCAGTACCTGGATTTCATGCATTCCGACGGTTATGAAATACGATCCTTTTGGACCGACGAAGATTGGAACTGGAAAGCTGCGAGCCAGATATCGCACCCGGTATTCTGGAAACGAAATCGTGACCAGTGGTTGTACCGGGGAATGTTCGAAGAACTACCACTACCGTTGAACGCGCCTGTGTACGTAAGCCTGGCAGAGGCGCGAGCCTATTCAAAGTGGGCTGGAAAACAGCTTCCCACGGAAGGGGAATGGCATCGAGCGGCCTACGGTGGCACGAACGGCGGCGAACGACCTTATCCGTGGGGAAATGCTGCTCCGACCAGTAGCTCTGGAAATTTTGATTTCGCAAACTGGGATCCCATCGCAGTTAATGCATTTCCAGGAGCCGAAAGCGCTTTTGGCGTTGCCGATCTGATCGGGAATGGCTGGGAGTGGACGTCCACGCCATTTGCTCCACTGCCGGGATTCAAGCCTTTTCCGTTTTATGCCGGATACTCGGCCGATTTCTTCGACGGGAAACACTTCGTCATGAAGGGCGGTTCGCCGCGCACGGCTGCCTGCATGGTACGGCGTTCGTTCCGTAACTGGTTTCAGCCCCACTACCAGTATGTGTATGCAGGGTTTCGTTGTGTGCAACGCTGAATTCGGAGGAAGCAATGTTAGTTCATGCCATCACCGCGAATCCGACCTTTGAGTTTGCCGCCGACGTTCGTGCCGGCCTTGGGCGCCAAGGACAAAAAGAATTGCCATCGAAGTATCTGTACGATGATCTTGGTTCAGCGCTGTTTGAGGCGATCAGTGCGCTCCCGGAGTACGGACTCACGCGGGCCGACGAGCGTTTGCTGCGCCGCAATGCCAGCGAAATTGTGACGCTCCTGGCGAAGCCGGTGGCTGTGGCCGAACTGGGCAGCGGTAGCGGAAAAAAGACACGCGCGATTCTAGAAGCGCTCTGCCGCCGCCAGCGAACGTCATATTATCCCATTGAGATTTCTCCTTCCGCGCTGGCGATGTGCGAAAAGCAGCTGTGCGATATCGATTGCATCAGTATCCTCGGCTTCGAGCGTGAATATCTTGACGGGCTGCTCGAAGTGGCGGCACAGAGGAGGCCGGGTGAGCACCTTTTGATTCTGTTTCTCGGCAGCACGATCGGCAACTTCGACCGCGCGGCCGGAGTCGATTTTCTGCGGCAGGTTCGGAGAATTATCCAGCCGGATGACGCCATGCTCTTGGGAACAGATCTGGAAAAATCGACGGCGCAACTGCTCGGAGCGTATGACGACGAGCTAGGAGTAACGGCCGCCTTCAATCTGAATCTTTTGTCGCGTCTCAACCGCGAACTGGATGCCGATTTCGATCTGCGCCAATTCGAGCATGTGGCGCGCATCAACCGCGAGGAGCGCAGCGTGGAAATGCACCTCCGCTCCAGGCGCCGCCAGTCTGTCACTATCCCCGCAGCTGAAATGACGGTTGAGTTTCTCGAAGGCGAAACGATTTGGACGGAGAGCAGCCACAAATACACGAGCGACGAAATTTTCCGCATTGCGCAGGAGTCGGGCTTCTGCTGCCAGGCTCAGTGGATCGATCAGCAGTGGCCCTTCGCGGAGAGTCTTCTGGTCGCTGAGTAAGAACCTGCGTCAATCGTTTTTGCTATTGTGATTTCCCGCATTCCTGCTGCACCTTCATGTCTTGTAACTTCCGCTCTTGTTGGTAAAACTTTGTAAATCATTGGGTTTGCGTGCTTTCAGCCTGTAAATTAGTAGGTGAGCCTATGGATTCGACGAAGATAAAACTGGGGATATTTTTCTGTTTCTTCTCCGTTCTGGCGTGTCCGGCGCCCGCTTTTACTTTGCATCTTTCTCCGGTAATCCGGCCGGTGATCCTCGCTCAGGAAACATCCGCACAAACCGGTGCCAAAAGAGTCATCGGTGCGATCAAGGCCATCAACGGCAACACAATCGACGTGGCTCCCGACTCCGGAGCCGAGGTGAGCGTTACCGTCGATGCCACTACTACCCATATTCGGCGCATCGCACCCGGCGAAAAGGATCTCAAGAACGCCACAACGCTTCAATTACAGGATTTGCAGGTGGGAGATCGCATTTTGGTTGCTGGCAAGGCCTCCGATGATGGCAAATCGCTTGCCGCTTCTGCGATTGTGGTGATGAAGCAATCCGACGTTCAGGCCAAACAAGAACAAGATCGGCAGGATTGGCAAAAGCGCGGCTTGGGTGGACCGGTCTGTACCGTCGATGCGTCCTCCGGAACCGTCACACTCTCTGTGACGGGATCTTGCAAGACCGCGACGAAGACCGTCGCGATAAAAACTTCCAAGACGACGGTTTTCCGGCGCTACGCTCCGAATTCGGTAAAGTTCGACGATGCCAAACCCGGCAGCCTTCAGGAAGTCCATCCGGGAGACCAACTGCGGGCGCGGGGTGATCGAAGCGCCGATGGGACCGAATTAACGGCGGACGAAGTCGTTAGCGGCGCCTTTCCTTATGTCGAAGGAACAATTAACTCGGTGGATGCAAGCTCGGGCACCATCAACGTTCAGGATTTGTTAACCAGGAAGCCAGTGCAGATAAAAATCACGAGGGATTCGCAGCTCCACAAATTGACGCCGGAGATGGCACAACGCATGGCGATGCGTTTGAAGGCGTCTGCCGCTGGCGCCGGAGCGGGACCTTCCGCCGGAACGACTGGAAGTTCACCGGCTGGAGCGACGGCCGCCGGTGGTCAACAATCCGCGGGACACGGTGGCGCGCAGGGGGGATCACCGCCAGCGGGCGCAACGACTGGTGCCGCAGGCGGTGGGGGACGACAAGGCGGAGCAACTGATCTAAGTCAGATCCTCGCTCGCACACCTGTTGCCACGCTCGCGGATCTCAATAGAGGCGACGCCGTGGTCATTCTTGCGACAGAAGGATCTGCGACTACGCCCAGCGTTGCCATCACACTGGTCACCGGCGTGGAACCGATTTTGCGGGCTTCTCCCAGCGTCGGCCAGGCGATGATGCTTGCGCCCTGGAGCCTGGGTGGCGCGCCCGCTGGCGGGGATGCTACGAGCCAGTAGCGGGTCTCGTTTTCAAGTTTCATACTTTCATTGGAAGTCTTTTTGGAAAGCGGAATTAATACGATGAAGTTGGTGAGCTACAAAAGTTTTGCAGTTGTTCTCTTATTCTTAATTTGCTTTGCGCACACGTCGTTTGCTCAAACTCCAGCAGGATCGCTTACTGGCCAGGTCACCGATCCTTCCGGGGCTGCCATTACCGGTGCGAATGTCGCATTGACCCCAGCCACCGGTACACCTCTGACCACGCAAACCAATCCGCAGGGAACATACAGCTTTAAAAGCGTGCCGCCGGGGACATATACGCTGAACGTGGTTGCACCCGGCTTCTCGCTTTACGAAAACGACAATGTTGTCGTCGCCGACAAGCCGCTCCGGCTCAATATCCCCATGGCGATCGAAGTGGAGCAACAGAAGGTACAGGTTTCCGACACCGCGCCAACGGTGGATGTGAATCCGTCGAGCAATGCCGGGGCTATTACGCTCTCGGGTAAAGAACTCGAGGCGCTGCCCGACGATCCCGACGAATTGCTCACGGATTTGCAGGCGCTGGCAGGCCCTTCTGCCGGTCCTAATGGAGGGCAACTCTACATTGATGGTTTTACGGCGGGCCAGCTTCCTCCAAAGGAATCCATCCGGGAGATTCGCATTAATCAAAATCCGTTTTCGGCGGAGTACGACAAAATTGGTTACGGACGCATTGAAGTCTTCACCAAGCCCGGCACGGACAAATACCATGGCCAGCTTCTGATTGATGGAAACGATTCCGCCTTCAATTCGCCGAATCCGTTCGGCGGCGCCGATCAGCCCGGTTACCATTCCGAGCTGTACACTGGAAACGTCGGTGGACCGATCAATAAGAACGCATCATTCTTTCTCGATTTCCAGCACCGGAATATCAACGACCTTGGCGCCATCGATGCCCTGGTGCTCGATCCGACCACTTTCACCGCAGTGCCGCTGATCGAGGCCATCCCGTTTCCGCGGCATCGCACCAATATCACGCCTCGCCTAGACTACGCGCTGACCAAGAACAATACTCTGACCGTGCGTTACCAGTATTACCGCGACAGCGAAAACAATAATCCCCAGGGCCAATTCACTCTGCCTTCTCAGGGCTACAACTCCGATTCGACGGAGCACACCTTCCAGGTCAGCGATACGCAGATTATCGGGGCCAAGGTCGTCAACGAAATTCGATTTCAGTATTTGCGCGAACTCGACAATCAATTCGCACTTAACGCGGAGCCCACGCTTAACGTTTTGGGATCGTTCGACGGCGGCGGCAACAGCCAGGGAAACATTCTCGATCATCAGGATCACTATGAGTTGCAGAACTACACGTCGATCATTCACGGGAATCACACAACAAAGTTCGGCGTGCGGCTGCGCGGGATAAGAGACGCAAACAGCTCCACTTCCGGATTCAACGGCACATTTATTTTCTCTTCGCTGCTTGATACAGCGGATGAGACCAGTTGCCTTCCCACACCGGGGCAAGCGCCGTGCCCTGTTTCCTACGCGCACGCGATCCAGAACATTGGAAATCCGACCACGCCCATCGCGACCCAGCTTGCTTACACGGTGGGAACCCCGCCCCTGGTCGTGGGAAATTTTGATGCGGGCCTGTATTACCAGGACGACTGGAAAGTGCGTTCGAACATCACCCTGAGTTACGGCCTGCGGTCCGAGACGCAGACTGGCATTTCCGATCACGTGGACCTGGCGCCGCGCTTAGGTTTTGCCTGGGGTGTCGGAGGCAAATCCGCTCCGCCCAAGTTCGTGCTGCGTGGCGGCTGGGGTATTTTCTATGACCGCTTCCAGGAGGAACAGATTCTGGAAGCAGAACGTTTGAATGGCGTGACGCAGAAGCAGTTCGTCATCAACAATCCCCTGTGCCCATCGCTCAGCAGTTTCACCTCCTGCACCGGGGTGGTCACGCCGGCCACGTTAACCCGATATCAAATCAGCCCCAGCCTGGCGGCTCCATACACGGTGCAGGGAGCGGTCAGCGTGGAGCGGCAACTGACAAAGAGCGCGACCTTGAACGTCACGTACCTGAACTCTCGCGGCTTTGACCAATTGCTTACCATCAACGCCAACGCTCCTTTCCCGGGGACGCCTTGCACTCCCACCTGTCAGATTCCGGCAGGAGGAAATCTTTATCAGTATGTTTCCGAAGGCGTTTTCCGGCAGAACCAGTTGATCACCAACACCAATATCCGAATGGGCTCGAAAATTCAGCTCTTCGGCTACTACGTGCTCAACTATTCCAAAAGCGATGCGTCGGGAGTTTCGAGTTTCCCTTCGAACTCTTATGACATCAGTGCCGATTATGGGCGCTCTTCTTTTGACGTTCGCAATCGTTTGTTCCTTGGTGGATCGATAGCTCTGCCCCGCAGTATCCGCTTGAGTCCATTTTTTGTCGCCAGCTCCGGATCTCCTTTCAACATCACTACGACCAACGATCTCAACAACGATTCCATCTTCAACGATCGTCCCGGATTTGTTTCCAACGCGACCTGTCCGGGTGCGGGCATCCAGTCAGGCTCTATATTCTGCACGCCACTGGGAACATACGACGCCGCACCGACGGCCGGGGAGAGAATAACCCCGATCAACTCAGCGACCGGTCCGTCGCATGTCGTGATGAATCTGCGGCTGACCAAGACGTTTGGCTTCGGACCGAAGACCACGCGTACGGCGGGCAGTCCCGGAG
>JBAUXX010000025.1:0-129200 GCA_049584475.1 Candidatus Sulfotelmatobacter sp.
GCAGCGGCGACAGCGAGAACTGTTGCGGGCCGCGCCGAGGGCTCGCTTTCGAGGCAGCGAAGAATCACGCGCTCGACAACCGGATCCACATCTTTGACCACGGTCGAGGGGCGGCTGGGCGTGCTCATGCCAGCGGCGCGCCGCTTTTCGGCTGTCGTCTCGGCGAAGGCTCGCTTGCCTGTGAACACTTCATACAAGACGAGGCCGAGAGAGTAAATGTCGCTGCGAGTGCTGACTTCTTTTCCTTCCAACTGCTCCGGCGCCATGTAAGCCGGGGTTCCGCTCCGCACCTCGGCTCCAGGGATATGTCCCACCACTCCCGCCAGTCCGAAGTCGGTTACGACGACCTGGCCGCGGCCGTCGAGCATGATATTCGCGGGTTTCAGATCACGGTGAAGAACTCCTTTAGTGTGAGCGGCGGACAATCCTGCGCAAAGCTGGCGCGCGATGTCGAGAGCCTTGTCAGGCGGAAGACGTCCGATGCGGCGCAGCAAGGATGCGAGGTCTTCACCGTCGACATACTCCATCGTGAAAAAAGTGTGGCCGTCGACGTCTCCCACGTCATAGACACGGCAGACGTTGGGATGTGAAACGCGCCGGGCGATGCGGACTTCGTTGCGGAAACGTTCGAGGAGGCCTTCATCCTTCGCGGCCTCATCGGGCAGAAACTTCAGCGCGACCGCCTGTCCGAGCGTGAGATCGTCCGCGCGATAAACCTCGCCCATGCCGCCTTTGCCCAGCAGCGCGATGATGCGATACCGACTGGCAACCAGCCGTCCGGGAAGGAAGCGGCCTTCGTTCAGCAGATATTCCGCGGAACTTGGCGGATGCGAAGCCGATGATGAGGGCGCAGGACGCGCCGAAGAATGCGACGGCGAGGGGGGCGCGAAGTCGAGAGTAGCGAGTTCGTCGCTGCCCGAAACGGGCGTGCCGCAGACAGAACAGAATCGTACCGAAGCAGTCAGGCTCGTACCGCAGGATGCGCAAAAGGGCATGGCTTTTTCCGCAGATAGTTTACGCGAAAAGGCGCAGGTCGGACGCCGGACGCCAGACCTCGGTTTGTCGAGATCGAAGTGTGGGTGCGCTGTTCAAGGTCTGAGGTCTGACGGCCGCTTTGTATTACCATCCAAGTCGTGATATCACGTGTCGGCTTCCGGTTCCGCGGTCCTCTTTTTCTTTTGTGCCTGACGGCGGGGCTGCTCGCATTCGTCGTGCAATCCGGCGAACTCGGTACTGCAGACACTATGCACCGTCTGCAGACCACGCACTGGTTGTGGACGTCGGAGCCGCAAGTCTTTCCGAGTGAGTATCCCGAGTTCGGCCTGCATGGCCGCGGAGGCCAACTCTACAGCTGGTACGGCATTGGGCAGTCACTGCTCATGCTGCCCGCGGATTTGCTGGGGACCTGGATTGCGCATTGGCCCATATTCGCCCGTTACACGGATGATCCCGCTGTCCGTAGCATCGTAGTCGCATATTCGACGAGCATTCTCGTCAATATTTTGACAGCTTGGATTGCCTTTCGACTGTTGCGGCAATTGCGATTTGCGCTGCGAGAATCCGTCGCGGGAGTTCTGGCGCTGCTGTTTTGCACGACGCATCTCCACTACACGCAGAACCTGATGGAAAACAACTACATCATGCTTCTGACGCTGATGGGATTTTCGTTTCAGTATGAGTGGCTGAAGACCGGGAGTACTCGCGCTCTTGCGATCGGATCGGCGGCGCTGGGGCTGAACTTGCTGACTCGGCTCACGACAGGTTTGGATCTGATCGGTGTGGGAGTGTTTTTGCTGGCTGTGCTGTGGTTCGAGAAAGCTTCTTTGCGTGAAGCAGGAAACAAGTTTATCGGTTACTGCAAAATTGCCGCACCGATTTACGCTTTCTTTCTGCTGATCGATCGCCTTTATCAGCTCTATCGCTTCGGATCGTTCACCAATACTTATGTGTCTCTCTTCGCCAAAGAACAGCGACTGCAGGACCCGACGCTGCCGTTGAGTTTTCCCTGGAGCACGCCGTTTCTGGAAGGTTTCTTGGGGCCGCTGTTCAAGCCGGAGAAGGCGATTTTTCTTTTCGATCCTTTGCTTTTGCTGACGATCGTGTTGTTGGCGGTGCTGTGGAGAAGGCTCAGCGCGGATGTCCGCGCTTATGGCGCGGCTTCACTTCTGTTGCTGTTGGGATACATCTGCTTTTATGCGCGATACACGTATTGGGCGGGAGATTTTGCCTGGGGCGACCGTTATGTTTCGACGGCGGTGGAGTTGGCGGCGCTTCTGGCGGTGCCATTGCTATTTGGTGTGCGATTTCCAGTAATGGACCAGAGCAACCCGCAGGGGCTAAAGCCCGCATCAACTGCTGTCTCCGGCGGCACGGCTGAAGCGCCCTTCCCGACCTTGCCCTCTTCGGCAGCTGTTGTCAAACCGCCACTTGGAAGATGGATTTGGCGCGTGGGAATTGCGCTGATCGCAGTCAGCTTCGTGATTCAGATTGCTTCACTGGCGTTCTGGCTGCCGCTGGAAATCTATCAGATGGAGACGCTCGGACATCCCACGTTTGTCATTGCATTGCGCTTTAAGAACATTGCGGCCTTCGCGCTGGGCAAGATGGATGCGTGGGGATTGAATAATGAGTCCATGACGCAGGACGCGTGGGACTACGTTCACATCACATGCTGGAATTTCTTGCCGTTTCTGCTGCGCAGGGTCGGCACCGCGCCGAAGTGGGTGGTGGACGCGGCGTTCGCTGTCTGGTTCGCAGGAATTGCGGCGTTACTATACTTTTTGACGAGATTACGACGTATGGTAGAATGGTAGAATCATTGTGGTAGAAGGTAGAATATGAGCTTAAACATCAAAGACGAAAAGACCCATCGCATGGCCCGGCAGTTGGCCAAATTGACCGGGGAAAGCATGACAGCAGCCGTAGGGCTTGCGGTACAGGAGCGGCTCGAGCGGGTTCGCAAGGACAGAGACACCGGCAGTATGGCCGAGCGGATTATGAAGATCGCAAGGGAAACAGGCCCGCGGTGGAAGGAACCGTACCGCTCCATCGATCACGGCGACCTGCTGTACGACGAAAACGGCCTGCCGAAATGATCGTCGATGCGTCGGCGATTATCGCCATTCTACGAGGTGAGAATGACGGACCGGACTTGGCGCGCGCTTTGGAGCAGGCACCAATTCGACGCATCTCCGCCGCGACTTATGTTGAAGCCGCTATTGTCACCGACAGCAACCGCGATCCGGTACTGAGTCGGCGGTTTGATGATCTCTTGCGCGACAGCGAAATCGTTATTGAGCCTGTTACCGTAGAGCAAGCGGAGATTGCGCGCGAGGCCTACCGCGATTTCGGCAAGGGCCGGCATCGGGCGGGGTTAAATTTTGGTGACTGCTTTGCGTACGCGCTGGCCAAAGCGACCGGAGAGCCTTTGCTATTTAAAGGCGATGATTTTTGCCATACCGACATTGAACCAGGTGAGGCGGGCTAGTCTTTCCTATCCGAGGCGGCTTACTCCACCGTCACCGACTTCGCCAGATTCCTCGGCTGATCCACGTCGCAGCCGCGACGGACGGCGATGTGATACGCCAGCAACTGCAAGGGAACAATCTCCAGAATCGGCGACAATTCTTCCGGCGCCGCGGGAACGTATAAAACGTGGTCGGCGGCTTCCTTGATTTCTTCATCACCTTCAGTGGCCAGTGCGATCACCACTCCGGAGCGGGCTTTTACCTCTTTCAAGTTCGACATCGTCTTCTCGTAGCGCGTCATCGATCCGGGACTGTTTGCATTCTTCGTCGCGATGATCACGACGGGAAGATTCTCGTCGATCAGGGCGTTGGGACCGTGCTTCATTTCGCCGGCGGGGTAACCTTCCGCGTGAATGTAGGAAACTTCCTTCAGCTTGAGCGCGCCTTCAAGCGCGATGGGATAGTGAATGCCGCGTCCAAGAAACAGAAAGTCGTGCGCGCGCTGGAAGCGTTTGGCCAGATCTTCGACTTGCTGGTCATGGGTGAGCAGATGTTCGAGCTTGCCGGGGATGCGCGTCAGTTCGTCGACGGCGATTCGCAGTTGTTCGGCGTTCATTACGCCGCGAACCTGCGCAAGATAGAGTGCGAATAGATGGAGCGCCGTGAGCTGTGCGGTAAATGCTTTCGTCGACGCGACGCCGATCTCCGGGCCGGCGTGGGTGTAAATGGTGCCGGCGGCCTCGCGCGTGATCATGGAGCCGACCACGTTGCAGATGGCGAGCGTCTTCGAGCCTTTGGATTTGGCTTCGCGCTGAGCGGCGATGGTGTCGGCGGTTTCGCCGGATTGGGAAATAACCAGTGTGATCGTATCTTCGCCGACGATGGGGTCTCGATAACGCCACTCGCTGGCATAGTCTACCTCTACGGGAACGCGAGCCAGGCTCTCAATCATGAATTTGCCGGCCTGTCCGGCGTGCCAACTTGTGCCGCAAGCGGCGATGTTGATTTTTTTCGCGGCGAGAAATTCGGCGTCTCCGATCTCCATTTCAGAAAGAAAGATTCGCCCCGTTTCCTGCGAAACGCGGCCTAACGTCGTGTCGCGGACGGCGCGCGGCTGCTCGTAAATTTCCTTAAGCATGAAATGCTTAAAGCCGCCCTTTTCCGCCTGGATGGGATCCCAGGTAACGTGCTGCACCTGTCGCTGAATAGCCTTGCCATTGAAATCGGTGAGTTGTACGCCTTCCGCCGTGACCACGGCAAGGTCGCCATCGGCGAGAAAGAAAATTTCCCGGGTGTGATGAAGGATCGCGGGCACGTCGGACGCAACGAAGAATTCGTCGTTGCCGAGTCCGATCACGGCGGGAGGGCCATTGCGCGCGGCTATGATTTTGTTCGGTTCGTCGGCGGAAATTACGGCCAGCGCGAACACTCCGCTCAATTCCTTTACCGTTTTGCGCACCGCATCTTCCAGAAGCATCCGATGGCCGTTGCTTTGCGCTGCGAGGTGCTTCTCAATAAGGTGCGCGATGATCTCGGTATCAGTTTCCGTGGTGAACTTGTGGCCTTCGTCGATCAGTTTCTTCTTGAGACTGAGATAGTTCTCGACGATGCCATTGTGTACAACAACAATCTTGCCGGTGCAATCACGATGCGGATGGGCGTTTTCCTCGGTGGGACGGCCATGCGTAGCCCAGCGAGTGTGGCCCACACCATACGTGCCTTCGAGTGGCTTCAGGCGGATGACTTCTTCCAGGTTCCGCAGCTTGCCTTCGGCACGGCGAACCTGAAGCCCGTTGCCATTGCCGCCGACGGCAATTCCGGCGGAATCATAGCCGCGATATTCGAGCCGGCGCAGCCCGTCGATGATGACAGGTACTACAGATTTCTTTCCGACGTAGCCGACGATGCCGCACATGAAAGAACCTCATTTGCAACCAACGCGATAGTTGAGGGCACGATTACGGAGCGCGATCTTTATCGCACTCACGATTCAGTCCGCGAGAGAGAAGCGGAATTCTTCAATGACGGGATTGGTCAAGACTTCACGCGCAATACGCTCGACTTCGGCATTGGCCTCTTCGCGAGTGAGACCTCCGGAAAGCGAAAGCTCGAAGTACTTTCCCTGGCGTACGCTCTCCAATCCTTTGTAACCCATCTTGTTGAGCGCGCCCTGGATGGTCTTGCCTTGAGGATCAAGGACTGTTTTCTTGAGAGAGACATACACGTGAGCAGTCATGGAGGTTACATTATACAAAACCGCGTTAGCTGCAACGGCGAGCTAATGGCTGACAGTAAGTTGATCACATTACTTGCGCCAACTGCTTCAGTCTAATATCGATATCTTCGAGCGTCTGGCCCAATAAAGCCCGATACCGGGGATCTGCCGCGGAATCAAGCTGACGCAATATCCGGGTGCGCGCCAGGGACAAGGACTCCTCTTTCCGTTGCCGGGCGGCCTGTTCGGGAGTAAGCATCCGACGTGGCGCTAGCGACTTCCGAGCGGCTTCCGCCTGCTGGTCTTCGACTGACTTACTCTCCCAACCGCGAGCCATGCTGAAATTGTACGCCGCATCCGGCGTGAACCGGAGTCTTATGCCGCACCGAACGAGACCGCTAATGCCCATTGGTTCTTGAGAACGGCTACGAAACAATCTTTTCCCTACGGTCTTGCCCTATTGCCCAATTTGGAAAGGCATGTTACAAAAACCAAAATTATCAAGAAATTGTGTTGACCGGTGGAAAGACGCGGTTATAATCCCGCGCGGGTTGCGCTATACAACTTTTGCCGGGCGCGATTGCCAGCAAGAAACAACAGGCAGAAAAATGGTTCGGAAACAGAGATGACAGCGTAGAGACTGGGAATTGCGGTTCGCCTTTGAGGGGGAGGCGGACGCTGGAGTGGATGTGTTTCCCATAGGTACCCCGTATTTCCGCGTTGCCTTGCAACGCTATTCTATTCTCCTCGATGTTGCTGACATTGTCTGTTCCCGCCAGCAACCAGAAGAGCTGTTCCGCGTCCTCCTTCCCCTCCTGCGTACCACCATCCCTTGCGATTTGCTCAATTATTCCGTACCCGACTCCCGAGACAGTATCCAGCTCCATTTATGGAATGGCAGTGAGCCATGGCCCGACATTGGACAGGAAATTACGCTGGAAGGATCAGCCCTCGGATGGGTGTGGAAGAATCAGCAGGCTTTAGTGTTGGAGGATGTGGAACAAGAGCACCGATTCGCGGAAGAGCTGCATCGGGTGCGTACGCGTGGTGTACGTTCCTATTGCGTTCTACCGCTGACTACTTCTCACCGCAAGGTCGGCGTTCTTGGCATTGGCAGTATTCAGGCGAGAGCATTTGGAGAGCCCGAACAACGATTTCTCCTTCGAGTTTCGGAAATGGTGGCTTTGTCACTGGATGACACCGAGGAACAAAGTGCACTAATCGAACAGAAAAAGCGGATCCGTCTGCTACTCGAAGTAACTCGTTCTCAGGCTCCGGAGGCGACCCAGAGCTCGCTTGACCTGCGCCGGAGCATTTCTCGCTTTCTCGAGCCTCTGCAAAAATGGGCCGGTCAAAATTATGTCGGTTTCTACCTTTACGATCAAGACACGCACTCGCTTCGTCTTTATTCTCGAGAGGCAAAGCTTGGCCCATGGTTAGTCGCGGGGGGCACGGCCTCCCTTGAAGGAACGGTGGCGGGGCGTGTCTTTCGTAACCGGAAGTTCGAAATCCTCAATTACGCCGAACTCACCCGGTTGTCATTTGCCTCGGTGAAACGCGGCTTGGAATTGGGAGTGAAATCGTTGTGCATGATTCCCGTTCTTAGAGGCGAGGAAGCGGCAGGGGTAATCAAGATCGCCAGCCGAATCGACCACGCCTTTTCGCAGAAAGACGTTGAATTGTTAACCGACGTGGCGGTGATCGCTGGCGCTTCAGTGCTGGCCTCGCCATTGGAATCGCCGGTGTCTCTGGGGACAGAGGAATCGGAGGCGCTGCGAAAGGTAAGTAATGGCATTGTCTCGAACTATTCACCTGCATTCAGGCGCGACGCAAGCGACCGGCGGGAACCGTCGAAACTGATTCCTTTCATCTCTGCGCAGGCCAGTACCGATCTCGATCAGTTGTTCAACGACTATTTCACCTCATCGACAATCGGCCTCTGCATTTTAGACGCCGAATTTCGCTACCTGGCGATTAACAATACGCTTGCCGACATGAATGGAGTGCCTGCCGAAAACCATTTAGGCAAACGTGTAGCTGACGTCTTGGGGAACGTTGCCGGAAAGATTGAACCTAAACTGCAACATGTGCTGGCCAGCGGAGAACCGGTGCTGAACTTTGAAATCACCGGGATCTTGCCCACCGCCTCAGTTCCAGGTCATTGGCTCGAGACTTATTTCCCCATCAAAGACTCTGAGGGAGCAGTCAAGCGAATCGGGGTCGCAGTGATGGAGCTTGGCGAGCACACGCAGCGCGATGAATTCGTGGGGCACCTGGCGGACAAGTTGCGGCAGGAACAAAACCGGCTCGAGGTGCTGCGCGAGATTGATTTCGCCCTGTCCCGCCATCTGGACTTCAAGCAACTATTCGCGGCTGCGGCGCGATGCCTGGAAAAGGCAATCCCCTATGACCTCGCCGGAATTTGGCTTTATCACCCGGAGGATCAAACCATGCGCACGTCAGCGATCGACTCGCGAATCGGGGATGTTTTTGGCGAAGGTCAATCCTTGCCGGTCGACGAGTGCATGTTGGGGCAATCGATGCTGACCGGGAAAGTGGGGTCTTTTAGTCTCGCTGAACTCAGGGCGCTTCCGTTTCCCAGCGCGAAGCGCCTGCTGCAACACGGCATCAATTCGGTATGCAGTGTGCCGTTGATCACCCCTAAAGGACCGCTGGGAGCCCTGGGTCTGGCCTGCACGGATAATCGAGCGTTTTCAAAGGACGACTTCGTTCTTCTAAGCCATGCGGCAAGTTCGATTGCTCTGGCACTGGAAATCGCGCTCACTCGCGCGGCTCTTCGGGGGGAAAAGGAGCGGCTGCAAGTATTGTCCGAAATCAGCAGCGCTTTGAGCCGCTTCAAAACGGATTTTCAGCAGACTTTCCCGGTGATTTCCGCCTGCATCCGAAGAATTGTGCGCTATGACACGGCGGCAGTGGGTGTATTCAATCGAACGTTGGGAACCGTGAGCGGCTATGCTCTTGACACCAGTAGCGCCCAGGGAGTTTTCAGCGAAAACGTCACCATTCCGGTCCATCAGAGCATCTTGGGTCAGCTGTTGGAAGGGCGTGAAGGAAGGAACTTCTCGCGCTCGGAATTGGAAGTCCATGCTCGCGAACGGGAACGACTGAAGCAGGCTCTGGATGAGGGACTGCAATCATTGTGCGTGGTTCCGCTGGTAACTCCTCGCGGAGTGCTCGGCGCTTTCCTTCTGGGCCGCAAGGATGCAGATCCGTTTCCTGCACAAGATCTCGACTTCCTGAAGCGGCTGGCGTCCGAGGTCGCACTGTCTCTGGAAAGCGCCACCGCGCACGAAGCTCTGGCTCGGCAGCAGGAGCGGCTTCAGGCCCTTCGGGAAATCGACGCCGCTCTGGTGGCCAGTGCGGACCTGGATGTGTTGCTCCCCCAGGTTTCCACCTGCCTGCGCCTAGCCGTGCCACATGAGCACATCAGCATTTACCTTTACGATGAAAAAGCCCAGGTGCTGCGCAATCAATTCACATACATGGACGCTAAATGGGAAACCCTTCCGGTTCGCGCGTTGTCCATCGAAGCTTCTGTTGCCGGTCGCGTGTTCAAGGAACGGAAAGCCAGGGTTTTTGATCGCGAAGAACTCGCTACGGTAACTCACACTCTGGGCAAGCGGGCCTTTGAGCAGGGCATTCGGTCCGCATGTCTTATTCCTCTGCTTACCGCCAAGGGATCGTCGGGCGTTGTAGCGCTGGCCAGCGAAAAGGAAAACGCCTTCGGGCCACAGGATTTGGAGTTTCTGGAGCAGGCCGCTGCAGCGCTGGCCCAGGCCGTGCAGAATGCAGCCGTGCACAAGGCCTTGCGTGAAGAAAAAAAACGCTTGCACGTGTTGCTCAACGTCAGCTCCGTCTTAACCTCGAACTGGAACGTGCAGGAGACCTTTACCACAATTTCCTCCTACCTCCGGCGGGTGTTGCGGCATGAATGCGCGTTCTTCTGCCTTTACGAGCAAGAGAACAATGTCTTCGTTCGCCAGGCGCAGGACTTCCCGTTGGGAAAGGGCTTGTTAGCGGCGGCGACCCCAGTCTTTCGAGGCGGTCCGCATTGGCTGGCAGTTGCCGAGCGACGTCCGCTGATCTTCACCAGAGATGACGTGCAGGAGTTCCGGTCCGAAGCTCCGTTAGCAGACTGGGCCAATGGATTTCTGGAGGAGGGATTGAAGTCGATGTGCTGTGTACCCTTGCTCCGTCCCAAAGGTCCCTTAGGAACTCTGACCCTCGCCAGTACCCGGGCGGAAGCTTTCGCCTCGGAGGACACCGATCTCCTCAATCAAGTCGCGGCGCAACTCGCCATTGCTTTGGAGAATGCCGGAATCTCACGGGAGATCGACGAGTTGAATAGCCGCATGGCGAAAGAAAAACGGTATCTGCAAGGCGAAACCAATCTCGATACGACGTTTGAAGGAATTATCGGAGACAGTCCCGCTCTGCGACACGTGCTGGATCAGGTCGCAACGGTGGCTGGAAGCGATGCCACCGCATTGGTCCTGGGAGAAACGGGTACGGGAAAAGAACTGGTTGCCCGGGCCATCCATCGCATGAGCCGGCGGCGGGACCGCGCTTTTATCAAGTTGAACTGCGCCGCCATTCCCACCGGACTTCTGGAAAGTGAATTGTTCGGCCACGAAAAGGGAGCGTTTACCGGAGCCGTTCAGCAAAAAATCGGACGGATGGAGCTCGCCGATCAGGGCACCCTGTTTCTCGACGAGGTCGGCGAAATTCCGCTGGAATTGCAACCCAAATTGCTGCGCGTTTTGCAGGATCATGAATTCGAACGCCTGGGAGGAGTGCGCACCATTAAGGTGAACCTGCGCCTGGTAGCGGCAACCAACCGGCAATTGAGCAAAAGTGTGGCCAGCGGTGATTTCCGCAGCGATCTATTTTATCGCTTGAATGTGTTTCCCATTCGAATGCCCGCATTGCGCGACCGGAGCCACGACATTCCAGCGCTGGTGCGTCACTTCGTGCACAAGTACGCCGGACATATGGAACGTCAGATTGAATCGATTCCTACTGAAACCATGAACGCCTTGATTAATCATAACTGGCCGGGAAATGTGCGGGAACTAGAAAACCTCATCGAGAGGTCAGTAATTCTCAGCAAGGGGACCACCTTACGCGTGCCTCTTGCGGAACTGGCCGCCGAGTCTTCCGCGGGTAAGGCCGGCGATACACTCGAAAGCGCCGAACGCGAGCACATCATTCGCGTCTTGCGCGAAACGGGCGGAGTTATTTCCGGGCCCGCAGGAGCGGCTCACAAGCTTGGTTTGAAACGAACGACTCTGCAATCGAAAATGCAACGGCTAAGAATAACCCGGGCCGACTACTGAGAGGCGAGCCCAGGGCAACCTTTGTTCGGTCGCGAGACCAGTGTGTCAAAGCTCCTCTGCCTTATCTCGATTCGTTTAAGCTTGTCCCCTCCAGTCGTTGTCTCGACCCAGCTACTCGTTATCTCGACCCGCCGCCCGGTCATTTCCGGTATTTGTCATTCCAGGCCCGCCCACAACACAGGCAAACCAAACACTTTCCATGATCCCGGCTCAACTGACCCGCAGCCGAGGGTTCGACGTGCCGACTAATCGGCAATTGACGAGCTACCGGCAGATTTCTCAATAGGGGAAACAACGGTAATCGCGGGAAACTGCGGCTAACACATAAGTTCCCGCAACCCGACGGCTGTTTCACTCTGGCAAGCGAAATGCATTGGAGAGAGCGTCTCCGCTGCTGTCGCTCTCCCAGACTCCGGACGTGCGGCCGAGAAGTAATAGCGCGTGCATTCGAGCCTAGAACTTTATTCGTTCTAACGCAGTCGCAAAACGGAGAGCTTTTCGTGTCATTACCCAAAGCGGTGGACTCGCGCCACAGTTCCGCCACCCAAATCTCTAACGCGCTAGCCCTCGCCCCTCTCTTCGCTCGACAGCGCAAAGCTCAGGCTGCGTGCCTGCCAGCGCGCGGTCCCTTCGCTGACGAACCATCTCATCTCCGGTTGCGGCAGGAGGGGAGGGTTGGCCAGCAATTATTCTCGGCAGCAGCAGAAGCTCAATCTCACCAGGAGATAGATCCTCTTTACCTGTTCGCTTGCCACGTCGAGTGGGAACAGAGGGCTGAACCCGGTGCCGCGTGGGAGGTCATCGCAGCCGCGCAGAGTTCGCACGAGAACACGCGTGCACAAGCACGCGCCCTTCTGGCTCATTCTCATCAAGTCAGAACCGGCGTTTCCAGCCAGCTCCCCGTAAACCCGGTGCGACGCAGGAAATTTGCGTCGGTGGAGGCCAATGTGAAAACACCGTATGGATTGGAAATCATCGATAACTGTCCCGAGTGCAAGTGTTCACAACCGGGATTTTTTTGCAGTTTTTCGGGATCGACGTTGAAGTGTCTGGAGCAGGCGAGCCACCACACCACGTTGCCCGCGGGCGCGATCCTATTTGTCGAAGGTCAACTACCTCGTGGCATCTTCGTCTTGTGCTCGGGCCGGGTGAAACTTTCCACCGCTTCTCGCGACGGCAAAGTCCTCATCTTGAAGTTTGCCGAAGCGGGAGAAACCTTGGGGCTTAGCGCGGTGATCTCGGGGATGAACTATGAAATGACCGCGGAGACGGCGACTCCATGTCAACTCAACTACATCGACCGTAAGAACCTTATGAGTCTGCTCGAGGAGAACAGCGAAGTTGGCATGCACGCTGCACAAACGTTAAGCCGCGAATTTCAATTTGCCTACCGCGACATGCACGATCTTGTGCTGGCCCGCTCTTCCACCGGAAAGCTGGCCAGATTGCTGCTGCACTCGTGCGCGAACGAACTGCCCACGAAATCGGCGGAAGTCCGGGTCCGTTCAGGCATGACGCATGAGGAAATGGCCCAGAGAATTGGTGCATCCCGTGAAACCGTCACGCGTCTCTTAAGCGATCTGAAACGACGGCGGTTGATTCGCCTCGATGGCGCAACGCTGGTGATTCGCGACCGGCTGGCTCTGGAGGCCCTGGTGGTTTGAGTTCTTCCCCCCGCAGAACGGAGGGCGGTCTTCGGGTTCTCGCCCGCCCTCCGAACTGTATGCCAAAGACTTGAAAGAAGCCCCAGCGTACCGGAGCAAAGGAGAACAGTTTGGATTCCAAAGTGATCGAAGACTTATTCAATGCGGTGAAGCGAGTCGAGCGAGCCATGCAGATCGCTGCGGAAGAAACGGACACTCCCGCCATGAAGACTCAGGACGCATCGCACTGCGAGGGGGAACCCGACTCGGCTAGAGCCCAAAAAGCTGGCGCAGCCGCTTTGTCTGAGCGCGGCTGACAGGGATTTCCGTCTGCTTTCTGTCATCCATGCGCAATTGGTAGGAACTCTTGAACCACGGAACAACTTCGCGGATGCGGTTTATATTGACCAGGTAAGAGCGGTGGGCCCGCCAGAAGAAAGCCGGATCCAAGCTGTCGAGCAGTTCCTCCAATGTCCGGCAATTCGACTGGCCTTCCATTCCCGCCGAACCGCTGGTTACCACTGAGATTACGCCATCTTCGATCGAGGCGTAGCAAATGTCCTTCTGGTCCACCAGCAACATGCGCCCAACGGATTTCAAAAGGACCTTCGAAGTCTGCGGCTTCTGAGACTCGAGCATGCGCACCAGACTCTCGATCCTGTCCGCAGGCAATCCGTCAGTTTCCTGCTGAGCCCGCGCTTTTTGCAGCGATTGGGCGACTCGCTTGCGATCGAAAGGTTTGAGCAGATAATCGATGGCATTGACTTCAAAAGCCTTGACCGCATATTGATCGAATGCCGTGGCAAAAACAATCTTGGGCAACTGGACTTTTTTGTCGAGCAGCTTCTTGATCACTCCGAAGCCGTCGAGCCCCGGCATCTGCACGTCGAGAAACAGCAGGTCGGGATTGTGCTCTTTGATGAGGTTTACCGCTTCGAGCCCGTTCTTGCCCTGGGCAACAATGTTAACATCGCCGGCGCCTTTTAGTAGATACGCGAGTTCGTCACGCGCCAGTTGTTCGTCATCCACGATCACCGCGGATAGAGGCATTCCATCTCCAGGCTAAAATCAGGCCGAGAACGTGTCATGACAAGTATATGAGCCGTGATTTTCCAGCGTCAAATGCAGGGAGGCTAAACGTTGTGCGAATCTCAATGTTCTGGCTTATCCGCAGGCGCATTAAAGCTGCGCTTGGTGTAACCCGCGGGTATTGCGAATAGATCCGCCGGCTGGGAAGACTCCACGATATTGCGCAGTTCCCTGGCGCCTGCTTGGCCTTCCCACCTAATCGGGAAATGGAGCTTGGCATCGATCCAGACATAGCTCGCGCTCTCGTTCGCACCAATGTTTTCGTATTTCACAGTGTCGCGTCCGTTGACCTTTTCTTTTCCGAGCTTGCGGCACTCGCCTTTGAGTTCGCCCATTTTCTGCCAGGCCGCACACGCATCCGCAACATCCTCGGGCTGGAAAAATGCTACGCCCTGTCCTGGAATCTGAGGTTTCAACGCTTTGATGTACAGGTGCTGCTGCGGTATCAGCACCACCGAAGTCAGGGCGGCCAGATCCACCAGCATGATGCTGGTAGTGTGGCCGTTATTTTCTTGCTGAAAGCGCAGTTTGTTGCTGGTGACAAAAATTTTTGTGTGAAAAGTATTTGCCGGCTTGGGGTTGACGATATCGGCGGAAAAATCCGCCTGCGCCACAGCGACGGAGCTTGCGGCCGCAAGAGTCAGGATGAGGAGAAATCGCATTCGAGTGCTCGAACGACCGGCCAAGCCACATACAGCCCACATTACTTCTGCATGTGCTGCTGCATCATGGCGCCCATATCCATCTTGGTGTAGCCTGCGGGAACCTCGAACAAGCTGGCAGGTTGCGTGCCTTCCTGGATGTTGCGCAACTCGCCGCCTCCGTTTTTACCCTGCCATTTCACTGGAAACCGCAGCTTGGGATCCAGCCACACCGAACTGGCTTCGCCACTGGAATTCGTGCCTTCATACTTGATTGTGTCCCGGCCGTTGACCGTCTCGCGCCCATCCTTGTGACAAGTTCCGCCCTGATTGCGCGACATCTTCAACCAATCCACGCAAGCGTTCTCCACATCGCCGGCTTCAAAAAAAGAATAGAAGCCGCGCTGCTCCATCGACTGCTGCGGCATTTCCATATACATATGCTGCTGCGGCATCAGGATCGTCGAAGTATGGGTCGGAAGGTTAACAATAAACGCGCCTCCACCTTTGCGGTTGAGATCAGCCGATTCGAACCGCATCTTATCTTTCGCAAAGTAAACTTTCGCTTGGGTGGAACTTCCTGATTTCTCCTGATTGACAACGTCCGCAGAAAATTCCGTCTGAGCGGAGATCAGACCTGAAAAAAAGACCAGCGAGGCAAGGGTCAGCGAAGCAAAAATTGGCAACGTAAAGAAGGAACGGGTAGTGGTTCGAAGCAAGATACCTCCTTTTCATACTCTGACGCGCGAACTCGCGTAGTGCGGCAAGGATAGCAAAAACTGGAATAATAAACGCATTACGCCGAACAAGAGTTGTTAACCGCAGTTGTTAACCGCCGCGGCGGTTCTAAGCCAGGTTTTCCAGCGCAAGCGCCATGCCCATGCCGCCACTCACGCACAGCGTAGCCACGCCGCGTTTGGCATTCCGCTTGAGCATTTCGTGAAGCAAAGTCACCGTAATCCGCGTACCGGTACAGCCAATGGGATGGCCGATGGCAATCGCTCCTCCGTTAACATTGAGCCGCGCGCGGTCGAAATTGAGTTCGCGATCGCATGCGAGAACTTGCGCGGCGAAGGCTTCATTCAATTCCACCAGCCCAAATTCGTGCAACCTGAGATTGTGTTTCTCTTCCAGTTTGCGCAGGGCCGGCACTGGACCGATTCCCATGGTGCGGGGATCGACTCCGGCCGAAGTGACGGCGGCAATTCGCGCCAGCGGTTTCAGGTTGTTGCGTTTCACGAACTGCTCGCCGGCTACGACCACCGCGGCCGCGCCGTCCGTGATGCCGGAAGAATTGCCGGCGCTGACAGTTCCAGTCTTTGAAAATACCGGGGACAGCTTGGCTAACTTATCCATCGTCGGATCGGGAAATGGATGCTCGTCCCGGTTGAAAGTGGTCGATCCCTTTCTGCCTTCGATGGTTACCGGAACAATTTCGTCATCGAAACGTCCCGCCGAAATCGCCCGCGCGGCACGGGTTTGCGACAAGAGAGCATATTCATCCTGCTCCGCGCGCGTAATCTTGTACTGCTCGGCCAGAACCTCGGCAGTTTCACCCATCAACATCTTCGCCATGGGACAAAAAAATCCATCGCGATACATGCCATCGACAAGTTCCTGATTGCCCAGCCGGTATCCCCAGCGCGCACCCTCGAGATAGTAAGGGAGCCGCGACATCGACTCCGTGCCGCCCGCCAGAATGCAGTTCGCGTCGCCGAGCAAAATCGACTGGTAGGCCAGCGCAATCGACTTCATCCCCGAAGCGCAGGCTTTGTTGACAGTAAATGCGGGAACTTCCTGCGGCACGCCGCTGCGAATCGAAATTTGTCGCGCTGGATTGGGACCGCCTCCAGCCTGTCGTGCGTTGCCGAAGATGGCTTCATCGATTTGGTCCGCTTGAACTCCGGCGCGTTCGATTGCCGCCTTGGCCGCGACAACGCCCATATCCGCCGCGGTCAGCGACGCTAACGATCCACCAAATTTGCCAATGGGCGTGCGCACGGCTGAAAGAATGTAGACGGCCTGCAAGGAAAACCTCCAAACAATTGAGTCTATCAGGACGCGGATATATCGCAGGGGGCTCCGAGGCACGGCTTGTACTCGGAGTCATTCTGAGCAGCAGCCGCTTTTCAGGCGGAGCGAAGGATCTCGCGCATCGCGCGCCGGCAAACACTAGACTCCTTGCGGACCGCGCAGGTGTAGTCTATGAAAATCAACTGGAGAGATTTGTTTGAAGAAAGCCACGCCTGGTTCGAAAGACTCTGAGATAAACAACAATTCTTGGACTTGGCGGCCCAAGCCGATTCCGCCGAGGGCGTCCGTCAGGGTTTGGAGGATGTGAGGAACGGCCATGTGCGTCCAGCAAAAGAGTTCTTCGCCGAGTTTTGAAGCCGAGCATGGCATGTCTCTATCTCGTTAGGCTACAGCCGCTTGCCATTCCGCCTAACCTCCGGCATAATAAGAGTTTGCCTCGATCTCGCCGGACTCTTCCGGAACAAAGGATATACGTCTCGTGCTAATGATTCGTCTGTCGCGCGTAGGTGCGCGCAAGCAACCGCAGTATCGCATTGTCGTCATTGAGAAGGAGCGCGCGCGCAACGGTCGCCCGGTAGAGGTCGTGGGGACCTATAATCCGCGCACCAATCCGGCCAGCATTGAAATGAAGCGTGATCGCGTCGAGTATTGGATTTCGAAGGGCGCCCAGATGTCGGAGCGGGTGAACAAACTGTTCTCCAGACCGGTACCCGCGACGGCCGGATCACCCGCTTAAGCCCGCACGACTTTGGCGAAATTCGCCAGCCGGTAAATAACAAATCGGGTGTCTAAACATATGGCCGAAACAACTGGAGACGTGCGCTTGCTGATCGAAAAGATCGCGAAGTCAATCGTCGATGCTCCCGATGAAGTATTCGTGGAACAGATGGATGGCGATGTGATCGAATTGGAAGTGGCCGAAAACGAAGTTGGCAAAGTGATTGGGCGCCAGGGACGAACGGTCCGGGCCATGCGCAACCTTTTGAGTGCGGCGGGTGTCAGATCGCACCGCCGTTACACGCTGGAAATTATCGAATAACGGCAGGGTCTCGCTGGCCATCAATCCCGGGCTACTTGTCCCGGAGTGATCGCGATCACAGTTCCTAGACTACCGGCGCCAGGAGCAACGTCCATCAGCGACCGCGAAACAAGCGGTGAGTTCGTTACTCTGGCCCGTCTAGTCAAGACGCAGGGTCGATGGGGCGAAGTCGCGGCTGAGGTTCACAGCGACGTTCCGAAGCGATTCATAGAAGGCATGCGCCTGTTTGCGCTGCCAGCGAGCCGGGATCGAAAGTCGGACCCGGCGGCAAAAGCAGTTCGCCGGGAACTGAAGGTCGAATCGCTGTGGCCGCATAAGGAACTTCTGGTTCTGAAGTTTGCCGGAGTGGATTCGATATCCGATGCTGAGGCACTGATCGGATGCGAATTGCAGGTCCCACGCAGCGAACGTGGGCAGCTTGAGCCCGGATGGCGTTACGTTCACGATTTGGTTGGCTGTTCGGTCTACGATTCCGGCAACGAGATCGGGCGCATAGAAGATGTTGAGTTTGGAGCGGGAGAAGCGCCGCTTTTGATTGTGATCGGCAAGTCCGGCAGTAAGTTTGATGTCCCTTTTGCCGATGCGTATCTGGACAGCGTGGACATTAACCGCCGGCAAGTTCGCATGAGATTGCCGGAGGGCTTGCTCGAAGTGAACGCACCGTTGACCGCGGAAGAAAAATTGGAGCAAGCGCGGCCGCAAGAAAACTCCGGCAAACGAGAGGGCAACAGACCGTCGAACAAGATTTCTCGGCGTACTCAGCGTTCTCGGCGTTGAAATGTTTTAGGTTCGCGATGAATAGCCGATGATGAGAGCCGATATTCTCACGATTTTCCCCGGCTTTTTTCACGGACCGTTTGAGCACGGCATAACGCGGCGGGCGTGCGAAGCCGGACTGGCAGAGATTAGAGTCCACGATTTGCGGGGGTTCACGCACGACAGGCACCGCACGGTGGATGACCGCCCTTTCGGCGGCGGCGAGGGCATGGTGCTCAAGCCGGAACCGCTTTTTGAATGTTTGCACTCGCTCGAAGTCGCGCCGCGGGAAGGCCGCACGGCTGGGCATGCGAAGCAGTCGGTAATTCTGCTCTCGGCGCAGGGACAGCGATTCAATCAGGCGACTGCGGCAGAGATTGCGGCGCTGGATCGAATCGTGCTGATCTGCGGCCGCTATGAAGGGGTTGACGAAAGAGTCGCCAATTTCCTCGCGGACCGCGAGACTTCGATTGGCGACTATGTCTTGAGCGGCGGGGAACTTGCCGCGGCCGTCATCATCGAAGCGGTGACACGGCTTTTGCCGGGCGCTTTGGGAAATGCGGCCTCGGCGCAGCAAGAGTCGTTCACGGCAGGTGCGGACGCTCCGAGCGAAGGTGCGAATTCGACCTGCAGTTCGGGTGGGCTGCTGGACTATCCGCACTATACGCGGCCCGCGGAATTTTGCGGAATGGCGGTGCCTGAGGTTTTGATCTCCGGCAATCATGAGGAGATTCGCCGCTGGCGCCGTGAAAAGGCGCTAGAAAAGACGGTTCGCAATCGCCCCGATTTGCTGAAGGATGCCGCACTGAGCGAGGAAGATCGCAGGTTTGTGGATCGAATCGAGAAACGAACCTCGGGCCTCTGATCTCTTACAGGATCGGCCAAGGGACATCGCAAGAAGGATTTAGAATTTAAGATCGGAAAAAGGAAAACAAATCATGTCGAACCTCATCATCGAAAGACTGCTCGCCAAGAGCAAACGCACTGACCTTCCCGAGTTTGGACCGGGAGACACTGTTCGCGTTCACGTAAAAATTAAGGAAGGCGACAAGGAGCGTTTGCAGGCTTTCGAGGGAGTAGTGATTAAACGGGACAAGGGTCCCCAGGCCAGCTTCACGGTGCGGAAGATCAGCTTTGGCCAAGGGGTGGAGCGTATCTTCCCGATGCAATCAAAAGTGATTGACAAGATCGATCTTCTGCGCTCGTCAAAGGTGCGCCGCGCAAAACTGTATTATCTGCGGGGTTTAAGAGGCAAGGCTGCTCGCCTGCATTCGGCGGAATAAGATTGGAGTACGTCAGTCGATCCGCAGCCGGTTAAACGGCGGCTGCGGTGTCGGCCTCGGTGACTACGTCTACTCGAATAAACTCTTCCACTTCGGGGACGTTCGCCACCAACCGGCCGAGCATGTAGTTGAACAGACCGCGGTCGCCGCGGCGTATTTCCTGGAACTCCACTCCCATAATGCGGTTCTGGTGCAGATATTTCACCTGCGCCTTCAAAGAAACGCTAACATCAAAAACGTTCAGGAGAAGACGAAAGTCGGCTCCGGGAAGCAACAGATCCCTGGCGGAGATGCGCGCGCCGCACTCTGAAATCTGAAGAACTTCTGCTTCGAGTTGCTGCCGTCCGTCGCTCAAGTCGGCTTTTCCGTCGACGGAAAAGCGTGGCCGCCGGCGACGATTTTCATCTCCGCGCCGCAATTGGGTCGCGGCACGATTGCTCAGTGCGCCTTTTTCGATTACAGGATGATATTGTTCTTCCGCCTGCCGAAGTTCGTCATCCCACGGTGTCTTTCCCTCGTCCACACACTGCACGGTGAATTGCCCGCGCAAAATGGAGTTCGGGTCGCCCGCCCAAACCACGCGGCACACTGATTTATTGCGTCCGCGTTCCACCAGAAGCAGATCGCCAACTTTAACCTCGCGCGAGCCTACAAGCCGTGCTCCGCGTGGATGAATATCGTAGGTGCAAGCCACTTCAATGGGGCCTTTGCCCTGCTGTGCCACCATGCTCCAGCGCACAGGAATTGCCACATGCACCAGCTTGCCAATGAGCAGGCCAGCCTCCGGAGCTGTTTTGGTTTTGTTTTTCACGGACGCCTCAAATTCCAGATCATCATTGCTTGCATCAGTCTGGGTTGAACATAGCAGCGCGGGAGGGGCGGTACAACCGTACGGTCGTAACCGCATGCACCGTTACTATGTGCCGTTACCTTCTGGCTGACCATGGCCCGGAAGTGTGGGGTTGCAACTCTTTGCGTGCCTGGGCGCTGCTCTGGCCTCGACGATGATCTTCACTTTCACGCTTGCGAGAACACGACTTTTTGATGAAGATGTGAAGAAGCTTTCAAAATCAATCTCTTGCCTTCTGTGTCCAAGTCCGGGGACGTGCGAACGATCTCTGCCTCCGCAGCCAAATTGCGCCTGCTGAAGACATTGCGCTGTACCTTGCGTTATGAAAAGCGCGCGTGGGCATCCGGAGCGACATTGGTCGCTGGCGTGGATGAAGTGGGCCGCGGTTCACTATTTGGTCCGGTCGTTGCCGCTGCGGTGATTCTCGATCCCGCATACCGCATTCGTGGATTGCGCGACTCAAAGCTGCTGCCGCCGGAACGCCGCGAGGTGCTGGAAAAAAGAATTCTGGAACATGCTGTCGCCTGGGCTGTGGCCGCGGTTGATGCTGCATGCATCGACCAAATCAACATTTATCATGCGTCAAAGCTGGCCATGCGCAATGCTGCGATGATGCTCGCTCCCTCGGCTGATCATCTACTGGTTGACGCCCTGCGGCTCGACTGCGATGTACCGCAGCAGGCGATCATTCACGGCGATGCGCTTTCGGCATCAATCGCAGCAGCTTCGATTCTGGCGAAGGTGGAGCGGGACCGCATGATGCGCGATTGGGATCCCGTTTTTCCCGGGTACGGCCTTGCTTCGAATAAAGGCTACAGCGCGCCCAAACACCTTGCGGCGTTGCGCTCATTCGGGCCGACTCCGTTGCACCGGCAGTCGTTCGCTCCGGTGTGGCAGAACCCGGTGCCGCAGGAAGTTTTTGAGTTCATGAATGACGAAATTCCCCTCCCTGTTGATCTATAGGAGTCAGCATTGAAACAATCCCCATGGGCCGCAGAGTTACGCATATTGATCCATACACATAAATGTGAGATATTTACACATTACGGCTCTTCAGGGACGGGTTCTCATGCGAACTAACATTGAAATCGACGACCGTCTGATGCGAGAGGCGATGCGGCGCAGTGGCGCTCGTACCAAGAAAGCTGCCGTGGAGGCGGGCCTGAGATTGCTGGCGCAAACTCATGCGCAGGTGTCGATGCGGCAGTTAAAAGGAAAAGTGCGGTGGGAAGGCGATCTTCAGCAGTTGCGAAGAAGCAGGTTTGAAGCGCAGGAACGGTAATGGTAATCGTCGATAGCACGGTATGGATCGATTACCTGCGCGGGGCTGAAAATGCTGAAACGGTTTGGTTGGACGAACAGATGCGACGGCAGCGGCTGGGGTTGATCGATCTAAGTTTGTGTGAAGTGTTGCAGGGCATACGAGACGACAGCGAATTCTCCAGCGTGCGGCGTGAGTTGTCCAGATTTCACATTTTTGAAACGGGTGGGGCACAGTTGGCAATCACAGCCTCGCAGAACTACCGGACCTTGCGCGCGCGAGGACACACTGTTCGCAGCACGATCGATTGCTGGATCGCGACCTTTTGTTTGCAAGGAAAACATGAGTTGCTTCACCGCGACAAGGATTTCGATTGCTTCGAGAAAGTGCTGGGCCTGAGGGTTGTGCATGCTGCAGCATGAAGCGGGCAGAATCGTTCGCTAAGGGCAAGCGGCCGATTCGTTCATTTGCCTGCTCTCTCTTGCCGGGATCGCGGCAGGCTGGCGTTCAGCTTGTTAACGAGTTCCGTGTTATTGAGCAACGCTCGATAGAGAATTTCTGCTTGCTGTTTCGCAGTGGGCCAATCCTGTTTTTCGACGGCTTCGGTTAATCCCGGCAATTCGAGGTGGGCGTAGGTAAACCGCGCGCCGTATAGGATGTGTTTGAACCAGGGGCGGCCGGGAATTCCATCTGGGTTGAGCCAATTGCGTTCGACTTGCATCATTCCCTTGTTCAGCGACGCCGCCAATTCCGGATCGATCCTGCCTGACGCCAATGCGTGTTGCAACGATTCGCCAAGACGTTTCCCGGCCGCTTCGAAGTCATCGATCCCCTGCCTCACCGGCTTCAAATCGAGTTGGGCCATGTCCTTGCCTCTTGCGAGTTCGTTCACAAATTGGCGAATGTTGTCTGCGTAGCTCGCGAAATCAAAGGGCAAGAGATCGGCGTTGGCGAGGCGCAGTGCGGTAACTCCCCAAAGCTGGCTCATCAGCGTGTGATACCTGTAGCCGGGATCGCCGAAGCGATTCATCCAGTAGAAGTCGTCATACCCGGAGTGGTAGACGCCGTAGGGACCGTCGAACTGCAAACCGATGACCGGCATGCCGACGAAATTCAGAAAGACGGTGTGATCGGATCCGCTGCCGATGCGCGTATCGGCAAGGCCGGAATCGGCGACGCCGGAATCGTTCATCTGGCCGGATTGATTGCCGCTTTCTTTTTCGCGCCCGGAGGTCGTCTTCCACGCATCGTAAAGACTCTTGCCAGAAGGATCCTGAAGCGTGCGGCTGGTTTCGACCAGCATTGGCGCGAGCGAGGCGACCGCCTGGCCGTGAAAGTTCGGACCTGAAGTAGCTTCGTCAACGTTGATGTATGCGACTCCTTTGGCGCGCAATTCATCCGCGAATTGCTCGCCCCATTCGGTCGAGCCGGTGAGACCGATTTCTTCGCCGTCCCAACTACAGACAACAATTGTGCGGCGCGGGCGGGCTCCTTCTTTCGCAAGTGTGCCCAAAGCACGGGTCATTTCCATCATGGAGGCCGTGCCGCTACTCGGGTCGACGCCGCCGAAAACCCAGGCGTCACGGTGATTGCCGAGCACGATCCATTCGTCGGGCAACTCAGCGCCGCGAATGCGCCCTTCGACGACGTAATACGGCTGCGTACCGTTTTCCATCTCGATCTTCAAATGAACTTTCACGCGATCGCCGCCGAGGTGATATTGGAACGGCAATCCGCCTTGCCAATTCGCAGGAGCGACTGGGCCATCCATATTTTCGAGAAGTGGCTTCGCGTCGTGCCAGGAAAGTGGTAATGCCATAATCTTCGGGATGGACATTGCCTGTTCGATGGGGATTCGTTTTGCGCCGGCAACTGAAGCCCAACCCGGGGTCAACGGATCGCCGGGGACCATGAAGTCATATGTGATCGCGCCGCGTTGAATGTGATATTCCGGGCCCCATGGGCCATCAGGATCGACTTTGCCTTTCTTGTAGCCATCTTCCGCGGGATCGCTGTAGACAAGAAGTGCGGCTGCGCCTTCGCGTTGCGCGGTGAGCGCCTTGAATCCGCGATAGCTGTAAGGGTTGGAATAACGAACCAGCACGATCTTGCCTTTGACGCTGATGCCGTTCTTGCGCAGCAGGTCGTAGTCTTCGGGATTGCCGCTATGCGCGTAGACCACTGTGGCCGTGGTCTCTCCCGAGGCCGACATGCCGCTCCATGCTCCGCTGATGTTCGGATTCTTCGAATCCTTATCGCCTTCCAGCGGAGCTTCACGAAGAGTTGCCAGATAGCTAACGGGCGCGATCATTTCGAGCGATGCGCTCTTGGGATTGGTCCCATAAACATCGTACTCACGGATCACTACGTCTTCCAGGCCCTGTTTTTTCCACTCGTCGCGAATGTATTCCGCGAGTTCGTTATTGCGCTTGGAACCAGCGACGTGAGGCTCCGCGGTAAAAATGCGGTGTTGGCGGCGTTCTTCGTCGGGCGAAGGGATGGATTTGAACTTGGTTTCGACGGCGGCTTCACGCGCGGCGGTCGCGGGCGTGAATCCTAGGATTGAATTCTGCGCGCGCACATGCGGTGCGGCTAAGAACAATCCTAGCCCTATTAGCGCCGCACTTACGCGAAGAGCAAAAGCATTAAGACAGAGGGCACAGGGGTTCACAGGGTAAACCTCTGGGCGATTGATGGACACGCGGGTCATTTCGCTTTCAGGATATCGCTCAACAAATCTGGCTTCGATTCGTCGCGCACCAGATGCGGATATTTTTCGCCATCGTGATAGTCAAGTTTGTAGGTCTTGTAATAGTCCGTATTTTCTACGAGTAGTTCCAGTGGCTGGTTCGAGGTCTTACTGGCTTTCAACGCATCGTGCAAAACGTCGGAGGAAAACTGGCGGCCGTTGACTGCGATCAACTTCATGCCCGGACCAATTCCAGCTTTTGCGGCGGGCATACCCTCGATCGTATCGCTGATCGTGCCGTCTTCGCGCAGCAGAAGACCTATAGAGAACGCCGCATCCGTGAAGTGGAAACTGCCTTCTGCGCCATGCTGCATCTCAGAGGCCGTGTCGTCATACACCAACTTCCATCCGCTGCCTTCAAGGCCGCCCAATGGCGCGCCCGGGCCGTGATTCGTGAGACATTCGATCCAGAATCCACGCCAGTCATAAGGCACGACTTGATTCAGAGCGTTAACCACGTCGTCGAATGTGTAAGGCTTGACCATCGGAGCCGTGCTGGGAGCACCGTGAAACAGCTTGCAGAAATCGTCAATCGTCTTCTTGCCTTTGCTCTGCTGGCGGATGATTACGTCGACCCACATCCAGTTCAGCGTGTCTTCGTCGTAGAAGTCCGTGCTGCGGCGCCATGACTCCCAGGCGCGAGGAGCAAAATAAAGCTCCGGCGCAGCGTCGGCAGTGTCCTGTAAATTGCGCCATTCGCGACCGGGAATGTGATCCAACTGCGCTGCTACCACGGCGAGGTGATCCCGCTCCTGGTCCGCGGTTAGTAAACCGCTGCGGGCGGTCAACACTTCGCCGAGATATTCGGTCAGGCCTTCGTACACCCAGAGCAGGTCATCCTGCATGGGCTGTTGATAATCGGGCGTGGCGAGGTCGTAGGGGCGGCGATACTTTCCATTCCAGGAATGCACATACTCGTGAGGCAACAGGCCGGCGTCAGCCTTGCGAGTAGTTTCGTCGACCAATCCGCGCTCATCGATCCGGCTGTCGTCGGATTCATGATGCTCGAGGCCGAAGTGCGCCACGTGGTCACTCAGGCTCAGCAGAAAATGATAATCGCGATAGTGATGCGCGCCAAAAAGCTTGTTCGCTTGCTCGACTAAGGTTTTGTAGTGATCCCAGACATCTTGTGGAGCGTCGAGCGCGGAGGCGCTGTCAGCGGCGATGTCCATCTCGGTGAGAGGATCCTGCGCGAGGGGAACGACTTTGAGAAATTCCCCGGTGATGATGGGCGAGTCGACCAGCGTGGTGAGAGATACCGTAGCGAACTTGATCTCATTGCCGTTCTGGCTGGTTATTGGAAGAGGCGTGCCGAACTTCCATCCTTCGGGAAGCTTGACGCTGGCAGTGTAATTAATGTCATCCGACTTATAGCCTTTGGGATAGAGCAGAACCTGGTTCCAGCTGATGACGGCCATCTTGTCGGTGGCGGAGGAACCGGCGGAAAATCCACCCTCAAAGGTTGCGGGAGAAAGAAAGTCAAGCTCGGCGTCGACTTCGGTCGCGTCGGAAGGAACTTCTACGTGAATGGTGAAACCGTCGAGCAGGTCGCGACGCCACTTCAAAGTCTTGCCCGCGGCGCTGAACTTGAGGCCGGCAAGATCGATCACCGGGCCATCGGGCGCATGTTCGCCGGGAATCCACTTGGGATAATAAAGAGTCAGTTCGCCACCAGTCGTGGGAATGCTAAGGGTCGCGTGAAAGATTTTTCGCGGCGCGGTGGTGGCATCGAGCGAGAGAGTGACAGTTGGCGGAGTTGCCGCATGTGAGATAACGGCTGACAAAAGAATGCAGATGATGCTCCCGAAGCGGGAGAGTTTCATGGCGTTGCTCCCCTGAATTTCATAGGACGTTCTGTCGTTGGGTGGGACAAATCCAAACTGACGAATATAGCAGCCGGAAGAGCGAAACATAAAGCGCTCAGTGCAGAAGTGAACGATCTGCCGCCTGCTATGATTTCGCAGATGGCGCGGCGGGGAAAATTTATTACGCTCGAAGGGTTGGACGGGAGCGGCAAGAGCACTCAACTGCGCAAACTCGCTGAGGCGTTGCGCAAGTCCGGCTACGACGTAGTGGAGACCCGGGAGCCTGGCGGCACCGCGACAGGTGAAAAAATTCGGCGCGTGCTGTTGGATTCGCGGACAGCAGGACTGTCTTCGACGGCGGAGATGGCTTTGATGTTCGCTTCGCGGGCACAGCATATTGCCGAAGTGATCGAGCCGGCACTGCATGCCGGGAGCATCGTGCTTTGCGACCGCTTTACCGATTCCACGGAAGCTTACCAGGGGAGCGGGCGCAAGTTGGGCAGCAAGGCGGTTCTCGAATTACATCGGGTGTTGTGTGGGAATCTGCAGCCTGATCTCACGTTGTTGCTGGAATCGAATCTTGCCTTGAGCGTAGGCCGCGCGAGGTCGCGCAATGAAAGGGCTTTGAAGGATGCAGGCCGCGGTGATGAAAATCGATTCGAAATGGAGACGCAGGCGTTTTTTGCTCGAGTGCGGGATGGATACCGGGCCATAGCCAAGCGCGAACCGCAGCGCGTGGTGATCGTGGATGCGCGGGGTACGCCGGCGCAGACGCATGGGCTGATTGTGGAGTTGGTGAGCAGAAAGTTGAAACTGGGCATGAGCTCTCTAAGTCCGCCATCAGGCTCGTTTTAACATTCGTGACACCAATCAGCGATTGACTTTATTGGTAGATGTGACATAATCTAGTAAATGTCATGGATATAAAAGAGAGCCACACACGGATCAATGAAAATGGGCGGCTGGTGATTCCCGCATCGTTTCGGCGGGCTTTGGGTATCGTTTCTGGCGATACAGTTGTTTTGCGTCTGGACAAAGGTGAGCTGAAAATCACAACACTGCGCCAGCGTCTAAGGAGGGCCCAGGAAATCGTGCGAAAACATGTGCCGCGGTCAATTTCCCTGGTCGACGAGCTGATTGCCGAACGTCGAGAGGCCGCGAGGCGTGAGTAAAATCGTGCTCGACACTTCTGCGCTTCTCGCAATCCTTCATGAGGAACCGGGAGCGGAGACGGTAACCAAGCGGCTCGAGTCGCTGGACACATTTGCCATGAGCACGGTGAATGTTTCGGAGACATATGGAAAGCTGGTGGGACGAGGGGTAAGCTCGACCGAGGCTTGGGAAGCCGTCACAGCCTCTATCCCGCTTATCGAGCCTTTCGATGAGCAACAGGCCAAGATTGCCGGCCAGCTATTGCCACGGACTCGCTCTTTGGGTCTATCCTTAGGAGACCGCGCTTGTCTCGCACTCGCTACAGTGCTCAAAGCCCCTGTTTACACCGCCGACCGTGCGTGGAAAGGCCTGAAGCTTGGAGTCACCATCCACATCATCCGGTGACCGAAGGGCCAACCCGAAAAGGTGGGCCTATAGAATGGCCATGGGCGGGTTGGTTGCGCCTATTCTCTACCTCGCGATTTACCTCCTGACGGGCTACAGTCTGGGTGAGGGCATCTTCATTTTCTGGCCCGGCGCCATAGGGCTGATGGTTTTGGAAGATCGACCGCCGCTTCACATCGTGTTGTTCGTTTGGACGGTCGCTATCGCATCCAACGTTGTTTTGTATGGGGGCATCGGAGCTCTGCTTGCTTCGCTCGACCGGTTTGAACCAAACAAATGAGCTTCTCCGATTTTCACGGCAACACCGAAACCGTCCATCGCCTGCGCGACATGCTGGCGCGGGAGCGATTTCCCCACGCCGTAGTTCTGTCCGGAGCGCAAGGGTCGGGCAAATACACGCTGGCCTTGATGCTGGCGCAGGCTTTGAATTGCCTGCGACCGTTGCAAACGAATGGCTTGCCTGACTTTTGCGGAGAGTGCGCCAACTGCACTCGAATCGCTCAGGCCTGCGATCTGGATGCGCGCTTCAACGAGGCAGTCGAGGCGCGGGAGAATCTGCGCGATGCGGACAAGAAAGAAACGCGGATCTTCGTTCAAACGCATCCGGATGTGCTGGTTATCCCGCCCGATCCTCCGCAGATGATGATCAAGGTCGATCAGGTGCGGCGGGTGATCGAGACGATTTACTACCGGCCCGCTGAGGGCAAAGAGCGAATCTACATTTTCACCGACTCCGCCTTCATGAAGGAGGCGGCTAACTCGCTGCTGAAAGTATTGGAAGAGCCTCCGGAGTTCGCAACCATCTTTCTGCTTACCGAGAATCCGGGGGAGCTACTGCCGACGATCCGTTCGCGGTCGATGGTCTTTCAGTTGGCGGCGTTGCGAACGGAAGAGATCGAGACTTACCTCGCCGAGCATCGGCCAGAGTGGAAAGCGCCCCAGCGAGCGCTCGTTGGGCGCTTATGTGGCGGAGCCATTGGCCGCGCCCGCGGCTTTGATCTTGCGGCCTACGTGGCGGCGCGGAGCCACGCCCTGATCGTTCTTAATTCTGCCTTACGTAATGGCGAACACAGCGAGTTGTTCAAGGTTACCGAAACATACCGGGCAGGAGCCGAGGGACGCGAGAAGACCGAGCTACTTCTCCGCACGCTGTATTCGCTTTTGCAGGATTTAATGTTCTTGTCCTCCAATGCGCCCGAGCTTGTCCGCAACACCGATATTCAAGGCGAACTGAAAAAGCTGGCCGAGTCCGCCGATTTCAACTGGATCGCATCGGCGACAGACCGGCTGGGCGAAGTCGAACGCGGCATGCGCCGAAATCTGCTGCGTTCGCTTTCTCTCGATGCTTTTGCTGCCGCCATGGAAACCGCATGAGTTCGGTCCGTCGCAGACCAATACCGCGCGCCGAGCCTCGTGACGAGACAGCCGAAAGCGCTCTCTCCACACTCCACGTTTCATACAACCTCCGCACCATCAGTAAGTTACCCAGATTACTCTGGTGGTTCTATGTCCTTTGGAAAGATTGCCGCTCCCCTGCCCCAAGCCTATAATCGACCTACTCTGGTTTAGAAATTCTCCGTCAGGTTCCGGGTAAACACACGGAGGGCGAAGTCTGTTCTCTACACGAGGTGAGAGCCCGGTAATGCGACAGCGCCTGCAAATCGTTCTGATGGCTGCATTTGCGACCTCCATCTCTCTCATTTCTACGACCGTCCGCGCGGCAGCGGATGACGGTCTGTCTGCGCCGATTACCACGACGGACGAAAACGGACGTAAGATCTACGTCAACGAGTCGGCTCCGACGGTTCGCCACTTTCAGCCGGCGGAAGCGCCACGGCGTTCGCTCATGTATTGGAGCACGAAGGACAACCGCTGGAAGCCGGTGCCGCCCCCGAATGCGGCCACAATGAAAGCCGCCCGATCAGCCGCGGCTGAGGTCAGCCAATACTTCAGCCGGGAATCAACGCAGTCCGCTAATGCCAAAATTCAAGCGGCGAATTCTAATGGCGTGACCTCTTCTCCGCAAGACATTGATGCGGCAATCACGATGGCTGCCGCCCGCCACAATGTGGATCCGAATCTAGTGCGGGCGGTAGTTAAAGTGGAATCGAATTTCAATCCCAATGCGGTTTCGCGCAAAGGCGCCATGGGCCTGATGCAATTGATGCCTTCCACCGCGCGGCAACTCAAAGTGCAGAACCCGTTCGATCCAGAGCAGAATGTGGATGCGGGAGTGCGGCAGTTGAAGCACTTGCTGGAAAGTTATGGCGGGGACGTAAAATTAACCCTCGCCGCCTATAACGCTGGTTCGGCAGCGGTTGCACGTAGCGCGGGTGTTCCGCACTATGCCGAAACACAGAATTACGTCCGCCGGATCACCAGTCTGTACCGCAGCGGACTGAATGTCGCTCCGGGGAACGCCATGCCGTCACCCGATCCCGTGCGCGTTCAACGAGATGCGCGGGGCATGCTGTATATCAGCAACACGGACTAGCGAGAAAGCATCTGTTAGAAGATAAGGTTTGTTCGGGGGCTCTTGAAACAGGTTCTCTGAAATCAGCTTCATAAATTAAGGCTTCATTCATCAGGTTCAAACGGAATACGAGCACGATCGTTGCGGATCGGTAAGCTTGAAGAGCGCATCGTTAATGATCGCAGCAGGGTCGATCACCCCAGGAACGATGAGACCGGTTTCAATTGCGCATCGGCGCGTCTGGCGCTGGGGTTTGGTAACCCTCGCGATTCTTTCCGCGGTGCCGTCACAGGCACGCACGCGCCACAGCGAAGCATGGGCACGAGACCACTATGCGTCCGCCGAACGGATGCGCGAGGCCCTCAACGGACGGCCAATTGCCGACCGCTCCCGCCGCGACTACCAGAGAGTTCTTAACGCTTATCGCAATGTTTATTTCGGAGCGCCAGCTTCCGCGAAGGCCGATCCCAGCGTTGTGGCGGTTGCGGAGACTTTGGTAGAGATGGGACGCCGCTTCGAAGACGACAAGATTCTGAAAGAAGCGATTTCGCAGTACCGGTTTTTACGACGCGAGTATCCCGGGAGCAAATACCGCTTCGATGCTCTGTTTACCATCGGCGAGATTTACAAAGACGATCTGGGTAACGCCGACGAAGCCCGAGCCACGTTCCAGGAGTTTCTGCACCGTTACCCCCACAACCGCCTCTCGGCTGACGCCGAACAGGCAATCGCCGATTTAAAGCATCCCGAATTACCCGCCAGGACCGCGAATGCCAAGGCCGGCAAGAACGCGACTGGCCAGCGAAAAAGCAAAGACAAAAAAGACAACAACGAAGGCGAAGACAGAGGCGAGGAAGCGCCATCGGCGGATGGAAGCAGCCGAGAAAAAACAGGCTTGGCAAAAGACGACGCCGCAGTTGACCGGAAGGCGGCCAAAGAATCTTTCGCGGCGGAGGCCGCTTCGGGATCGGTTCCCTCGCAGGAAGCTGCCGTCGATGCAACGCCGGCAAAATTGCCCCGAGTGACGAGGATCCGCCATTGGTCGACACCCGACTACACACGGGTCGCCATTGACCTCGAGGGTGAAATCCAGTTCGGCTCCCGGAGAATCGCGCACCCTGAGCGAATCTTTTTCGACTTGCGCGATACCAAACTGGCTTCCACGCTGGTGGGCAAGAGTTTCGACGTGGACGACGGTTTTCTGAAGAAGATTCGCGTTGCGCAATTTCAGCCCGGACGTACGCGTGTCGTGCTCGAAGTTGCCGACCTTTCCGAATATGATGCGTTTCTGATCCCGAATCCTTACCGCTTGATTATCGATATTCACGGCAAGGATGCTCTCGGAGTAAAAACCAGAGAAAAACAAGCTCGCGATCTGACAGCCTCTGAGGATGTGGAAGTCAGTCCCAAGTCCGGCTCCGAGAGATCCGATTCCGCGTCCCGACAAGACAGCCTTACTCCTCCGGAATCCGCAGCGCAGGCGGAGACAGGCAAAGCTCCAACTACCACCCTGGACGTTGGCAACGACGTGACGATCGTGAAGAAGGATCGGCCGGCGGCCAAATCGTCTTTGCCCGCTGCCTCAAGACCCCTGGTCTCAAAGAAAGATGCGTCAACGCCAGTGATAAAAAAGGTTGTCGAAGCGGACGATGACGACGATGCTTCCGCTTCGGCTGGTTCGAGCTCGAAGCGCACGTCGGGCGAGAACTCCAATAATGAGTTGGTCGCGCCCAACGTAAAAATCACAGCCAATGCGCACACCGTCGTAAGCCGTTCCCCGCACAAGCCCGCCGGCAAACCTGCACCCTCGGACGAACTGGACGCGCGCGAGGCCAAGCCGACAGCCAGCGGCGACCGTTCCTTGATTCGCGCTCTCGGATTGAAAATTGGAAAAATCGTCATCGACGCGGGTCACGGCGGCCACGATACCGGCACGATCGGTCCCAATGGCCTGGAAGAAAAAGATCTTGTTCTGGAAGTGGGCAAGCGGCTGGGCAAACTGCTCGAGACACGGCTGGGAGCGGAAGTCGTTTACACCCGGAAGACCGATACTTTCATTCCACTTGAGACTCGCACCGCCATCGCCAACCAGGAACGCGCGGATTTGTTCATCTCAATTCACGCCAACTCCAGCCGCGACGAGTCCGCTCGTGGAGTCGAAACCTACTACCTCAACTTCACTTCTTCGCCCGAGGCCCTGGAAGTTGCTGCCCGCGAAAATGCGGTATCCGAAAAATCAATTTACGAACTCCAGGACTTGGTCAAAAAGATCGCTCTGAAAGATAAGATTGAAGAATCCCGGGAGTTCGCCGGCGACGTGCAGGAATCGTTGCACAGCGGCCTCGCCGCCAAGAGCCCCGCAATCCGCGACCGCGGAGTGAAAAAAGCGCCATTCATCGTGCTGATTGGCGCGAACATGCCATCGATCCTGGCCGAGATTTCCTTTGTCAGCAATCCTGCCGATGAGCGGCGTCTGGAAACCAGCGAGTACCGCCAGCGCATCGCGGAATCTCTTTACCGCGGCGTCGCCCGCTACGCGAACGGCCTTAGCGGAGTTAAGGTTGCCAGCAAGCTGGACAAAGTATCAGGCCAGTAGAACGCCTCATCCAGCCATTCTCCCTCTTCCCGCGCTTTCCTCTCCCGAATCACGAAACTTTTCCTCCGTCCTTGTGGTCTAATTAACAGAGGACGTCAGTCTGAGGATTTAGTCGGACAGCTTCTTTCCATGAGCTTTTCCAAGGTTAATTCCCTGCGGTTCGTATTCATTCTTGCGCTGACCTTGTGTTCGGCGTTGCCATCGTTTGCCGCCGAAAAACCTTCAGTGCCAGGGCCTGTTTCACCGCCCGCGATCTTGCCGCGGGATTTTGGCGGCTGGCAATTGCAAGGAACGGCAAAGACAGGCGGCGATCCCGCAGTGGCCGATCCGGCCAATGCCGCAATTCTGAAAGAGTTTGGCTTCACCGATTTCGCCACCGCCACTTACAAGCGCGACGATGGCCGCACCGTGAAGATTCGCGCCGCCCGGTTCGCCGATGCCAGCGGAGGCTTTGGCGCCTACACCTTCTATTTGCAACCGGAGATGCAGAAAGAGCAGATCGGCGATCAGGGAGCATCGTCCGGGAATCGTGTTCTGTTCTATCATGGCCACATTTTGGTCGATGCGCTGTTCAGCGAGGAATCTCCCATGGCGGGAGCAGAATTGCGCGAGTTCGCGGGAGCCTTGCCTCGACCTAATGGCAGCGCAGCCAACCTGCCTCCGGTTCTGTCCTTCATGCCGCATCGGGGCTACGTGACCAACACGGAAAAATATGCGATGGGACCGAAAGCGCTGGCCGTCTTCTCGCCTCCCGTGGGTCTTGATGTCGTCGACTTCGCCGCAAGTCCTGAAGTGACGCTCGGCCGTTACGCATCTCCCAGCGGTGAATCGACATTGATGTTGATTTACTACCCCACTCCTCAGCTTGCCTCCGAACATCTGCGGCGCATGGGAGCGTCACGTGGAGTGCAATTCCAGACTGGCATCTCAGGAGTGCAACACCTCGGCGATCTTTACGTTAAGCGAACTGGACCCATCGTCGCTGTCGCAGCGGGGCCACTTGCCGAAGACAATGCGAAATCTCTCTTGGGTTCTGTGAACTACGAAGCCAAAGTCACCTGGAACGAAAGAACCGACAATCAGGAAGTGCGCGATCTCTATACGCTTTTGAAGAACATAATTATTCTCTGCGCGGTTCTCGCGGGGTTCGCGATTATCGCCGGCATCGCCTTCGGCGGCATCCGCATTTTGATGAAAAAGGTGTATCCCGAGCGGATATTTGACCGGCCGGAACAGATGGAATTTATCTCTTTGCGATTAACCGAGGTTAGCGTGCGCCGCATGCCACCCGACACTCCTGAACCCTAGAAATCCTCTCCCGGAACCTCCTAAGTGACTTATTCGGAGCAGGTTACGGTAATTCCAAGGCACGCCAGTCTCACAATGATACACTCTCGCGAAATATTGATTGATTGTATAAGTTATTGAAAATAAAGGCATTTATTTCGCATAAATCGCTTGACACACTCCTTTTTCGGCTCATAAGATTTCGCCAGAAAGTTTTGACGGAAAATCTTAGCCTCCGTTGGAACTATTCTCCCTTAAGAAGAGGCCTCCTTTTGCCGGGAGGCTTCTTCGTTTTGCGGCCCAAAGCGCCACACGAAAGCTCCACACTAAAGCTCCACTCTGCGTATGAGAACAAGCTGTTAGATCGACGGAACTGTGCGCCCTGAATTTCGTACATGCTGTTATCCGCTGTCTTGCTTTGTATGTTTCGCGGCGGAAGGCTAACGGGGGGCGAACATGTTTTGCGATGGATGTGGGGCAGCGGTACAAGCGGGCCAGGCATTCTGCGGCGCATGCGGGAAACAAATCGTCGGCGTCATCCGTCCAATATTTCCGGCGCGCGGCAGAGTTGGCGAACACATTCACCTGTTAGGCATCCTTTGGCTGGCCATTTCCGCGCTCAATGCCGTGGGCGGAGTTGTGCTCTACATTCTGGCCAACACGCTGTTTGCCCCTGGCGGGCGGGCAGGCGTGCCGCTATTTCTTCATCCTCTGATGGGTATTTTTGGCGTCTTTGTGCTCGGCAAGTCAGCTCTCGGGTTTGTTACCGGCTGGGGCCTGATGCAGCGCGAAAGCTGGGCCCGCGTCCTGGCTGTGATCTTGGGACTCATCTCGCTATTCAACATTCCCTTCGGCACGGCAATCGGGGTGTACACGCTTTGGGTGCTCCTGCCGGCTCAGTCCGAAGAAGAGTTCGAAACCCTGGTTGCTGCGCGCCGGGCAGCCTAGATATTGTTTCTGGGTCACGAATTCTCGCTGATCCAGCGCATGCTGCTCAGCCGAAGGATGCGTCGCGGGACCAAGTAATGCGCTTGGTCTTTCCCGCCTTCTTTAGGTTTGCTACTACCGCCGCGCGTTCGCGAATCTCTCAAAAGCCTTGCCCACGTGGCATTTTCGTTGTCTAAGAGACGGCGAAGGGTTACTATTCCAGCGACCGGAAAACGCCATTTGCCTTCGTCTAACTGAACCGAAAATTCCCCACTACCCAAGGAGAAAGCGTGATCCAAAGACTAAGCGCATTTTTGCTGACTCTCGTAGCCATCGTGTCGGGCGCAAATATTCTCTGCCAGGCCCAGCCACAGCAGCTGTTAACCCACCACGTGCGAGAAGCAACCCTCACCGGCAAGGCGCAGCCGCTGGGAAGGCTTCCTGCAACCCATGCTCTGCGTTTCGATATCGTTCTTCCGCTGCGCGACCAGGCGGGACTCGATAGCTTCCTGCAGGAAGTCTACGATCCTACCAGTTCCTCTTTTCGGCACTTCGTTACGCCTCAGGAATTTACCGCCCGGTTTGGTCCCAGCCAGGAAGACTATGACGCTTTGACTGAATTCGCAAAAGCCAATGGCTTTACCGTGGTCGGCGGCTCCCGCGATTCCATGGACGTTCAACTCAAGGGTTCAGTTTCCGCGGTAGAGGCAGCCTTCCACGTAACGATGGGCCTCTACCAGCATCCCACGGAAAACCGCACCTTCTTCGCTCCGGACCGCGAGCCCAGCGTGGATCTTCCCTTCCAGCTCTGGCACATCACCGGCCTGGACAATTACTCGACTCCGCGTCCGCTCGTTCAACGCAGACCTCAGACCGTAAAGTCCAACGCGACCACGGGATCGTGCCCGCAAACCTCTTTCTGCGGCAGCGACATGAGAGCCGCTTACTACGGCGGCACGGCACTTACCGGCGCCGGACAGAATGTCGGACTGCTGGAGTACGCCGGATTCGATATCGCCGATGTGAACACCTACTACACGAACGCGAAGCAAACAAGAACCGCGACCGTCACCGGCGTTTCCACGGATGGGTCGAGTGTGAACTGCGTCGCCAGCCAGGGCTGTGACGATACAGAACAGACTCTCGACATCACTCAGGCCCTCGGCATGGCTCCTGGCCTGACCACCGTGTACGTGTTTGTGAGTGACAACAGCGATACCGCCCTGCTGGGTGCCATGTCTACGAATTCTCCCTTGCCTTTAAATCTAAGCTCATCGTGGACCTGGACTCCGGCGGATCCCAAGACTGATGATCCGTACTTCCAGAAAATGCAGGCGCAAGGCCAGAGCTTCTTCCAGGCTGCCGGAGACAGCGGCGCATGGAAGTCGAGCACTTTCCCATCGGAAGATGGAAATGTCATCACCGTCGGCGGCACGGACTTGACCACCGCCAGCGCAGGCGGTGCATGGAAATCGGAAACCGTGTGGGTTGACGGTGGCGGCGGCTTTTATGCCAAAGACGGCATCTTGATTCCCTCCTACCAGCAACTCCCGGGCGTGATCACCACAGCTAACAAAGGATCAACCACTTATCGCAACGGTCCAGATGTCTCCGCCAACTCGAACTTCACATTCTACGTTTGCGCGGACCAAACCACCTGCACCGCCAACAAGTACGGCGGGACGAGCTTTGCAGCGCCTATGTTCGCCGGCTATCTGGCTCTGGCGAATCAACAGGCAGCCGCTAACGGCGATCCTGCCCCCGGCTTCATCAACCCAACTATCTATCCGCTGGGTCTCAGCTCGGGCTACGGCGCCGCGTTCCACGACATCACCAGCGGCAGTAACGGATTCTCGGCCGTTACCGGTTACGATCTGGCGAGCGGTTGGGGCAGCCCGAACGGAGCTGGACTGATCAACGCGCTGGTCGGAACTTCCGTGACGACGGATTTCACCATCAGCTCTTCACCCACGAAGATTACGGTGGCCAGAAGCGGCACCGGAACCTCCACGATCACCACGGCGGCTGAAGGCAGCTTCAACTCTGCGATCGCTCTGACCGCTACCGGTCAAGGCAGCGCTCAGAAAGTCACCTTCAATCCGACCTCCATCGGCGCTCCTGGTTCCGGAACCTCGACGATGACGGTCACGGTAGGCGCGAACGCAGCACTCGGCGTCCACACGATCACTATCACGGGCACTGGCGGAGGCAAAACGCATACAACCACAGTCGCTCTGACCATCACGAAGTAGCGACACTCACCGCGAGAACCTTGAGCGCGGTGAACTAAAAGTGAACAACAACGAACGGCCTGGATCATTTGATTCGGGCCGTTCGTTTCATGTCGAACAGATTCAACGGATTGACGGCCACGCTGTTACTACCGTCACGAGCCAGAAGGAAGCCGGGAACGCATTGGCCGCAGTCGTAGAAGAATGATTTGGTAAACTAAACCAAGTCCACCCAAGGCCGACGTAGCTCAGTTGGTAGAGCAGCCGATTCGTAATCGGCAGGTCAGCGGTTCAAGTCCGCTCGTCGGCTCCATCACTTATCGTTATTATCCATGCGGGTTTAACGCGATTCACGAGGTCGATTTTTTCGATTTGCTGTTGCCCACTTGTTGCCCACTTTTGGCCTTTTGTTGCCCGATCCTTGCCCGGCGCACAGCGCCCTCAAGTTGTTTCATCGCGGCCCGGCCTGCGCTTTGGGCTTCGATTACCACGTAGTGCTTCTGGGTAGTTTCCACTCGCGCATGCCGCAGGATGCTCTGGATAACTTTGGGCGGCACACCAAGCGCATACAGGTTGGTTGCCAGCCCGCGCCTGAAGGCATGCCAGCCATGCCACTTGTTGCCCAGCACCGGGCGGATATCCCGCGCCGTTACATTGTCCAGATTCAAAGCAAAGTTTTTCTTTGCACCGGAGAATATGAAACCGTCGCCCACTGTGTGCTCCCTGTGCTCATCCAGAATCAGGCGAAGCGGCTTAATCACCGGCACCGGCGCATCGCTGCTTTCCGTTTTCGTTTCGTCTACATGGGTGCGCCACACCGCTCGCCCGATGTGTAAAGCGGAGCCGGTGTAGTCCGGCCACTTTAATCCTCGGATTTCCCCTTCGCGTATTCCGGTGAAAGCAGCAACGGCCACAGCGGTGCGCGCCGGTTCATTCAACGCGGTTAGCATGTAGCCGATTTCTTTCAGGGTGTAGGCGTACGGCTTAAACTTCGACCTCGTGCCCTCAGCCTTTGCGCCAGTAATCGGATTGGCGCTGCGGATGAAATCCTTTTGCCTTGCGATGGTGAAGGCCGCCGACATTGCGGTTTTGATTCTTAGAAGCGATTGATGACCGAGCTTGATTGACTCGAGAACCCCTTGGGCATGGGCAGTCGTGAAATCCCGTAGGCGGATATCTCCTACACGGTCGCGCAAGTGGAAGCGGAACACATCGCGGTAGAACTTGAACGTGCTGGGCTTGCGCTTGGATTTCACATGGGGTAGGAAGTGATGCTCGAAAAATTGAGCGAAAGTAAGGCCGCCTTCCGGCAGCGCGCCAGTGTTCACTGGCATCATGTATTTGTCGATCTCGGCCTGCAAATTTTTCTTGCTTCTGTACTCGTCGTTGATCGGTGCAAGCCGCACTGATATGCGGCGGCGAGTAGCCTTGCCGTCCACAATTTCGTCACGATAGAAGCGCAGGTGCCATGCGCCGTTGCGCTTGAATACTTGACCAGTTTGCATCGGGTGAAGATAGCGGAGTCGATGCGCTCGGAGCAAGGGCTGACCCCGAATATCCCCGAAATGACGCTTGTAGCGCTGCTTTCGACGTGCTAGGATGAATTTGGTTACGCACTAAGGCTGTGCGTGCCAAGGGTAAAACCGCAACGCCAATAAGCCGGTTTTGATTAACCTTCTTCGCGAGCACCGTGCGTCATCGGGGCCGGTAATCAATCCGGCAGGGGGAAGCCCCAGAACCTAGCCAAATCCGAAACATCAGGATTCCCACATGGCTAGGGATACCAAGAGAGTTTCTGTACCCACAACGGACATTTTGTTGCCCGAAGAGTGCGCAGCCTTGCTGCGCGTTGACTTGAGCTGGATTTACGAGAAATCTCGTAAGCGCCAGCACAACCCACTTCCCACCTATCGAATTGGCCGCTATCTCCGCTTCAGCAAGGCCGCCATTCTAGCGTGGCTCGAAGGTCAAAGCAACGACGTTGCCCGAAAGATCGCAAAGGCGGTGGCCCGTGGCTGATGTTAAGCACTTTACCCTTGAGGAAATTATCAGTTGTGTAACACCGGAAAGAGCGCAGGAGTGGCTAGCCGGTCAAGGCACGTTAACGGGCGATCCACAGATGGAGCAGTTTCTGTTTGATTCACAGAAGGACCAAGATATTTGGGATTCAACTGTCTTGTGCGCGTTTGAAAGCACGACTGGGCTAGAAGGTGTTTCTGAAAACCCCGATGCCTTCGAGGCTTGGCTAAATACACCTGCCGCAGAGCCAGCGTTGGCGGCATTGGAATCGGCCCGCGCTGGAGTCTGGATCTCGCCGCCACACTACCAAGACGCTGTTGCATTTTGGCAAACAGTGGCAAAAGCGAAAGTATAAAGGAGTCAAAGCAGATGACAAAAAATGCCCTGCTGAAGAAATTAGAAGGCGCAATTGATGATGCGATACGCCAGCGGCTATACGGAAACATCGAAATAGAATTCCGCGCTGGCGAGCCGGTTATCTTGCGCTCTGCGAAAACCGAAAAATTAGACGATGGGGAGAATAACCGTCATGGCCGTGCCTACAGATAAAACCCCACAGGAAATTAAGCGAGAGAAGCTGCGTCAGCAGTTTCAGGCGGCAACCGGGATATCGTTCCCGGAAGGTGATGTGTTCGGCTTGATGATGGCCACCAAGCTGAATGATGCGATACGTACCGGCGCGCGGACGATAAACCCAGATAACGAAGACTCTCCTATACACTGCAATGCTGAATGGCACTTTTCCCGATATACCGGGCTAGGTGCTAAATGGGCACCTGTGCTTTACAGCATTTCGTGGCACCTCTCCAAGGACACAAGGGTTTTCTGTTTATCACTTGAAAATCTGGCGCGTTTTCTGAACCTGAAAAAAGCTGATGATATCCGCGAGGCAGCCGACATGCTTGTAGCCGATGGTTGGTGGCTCGTAATCGAAAAAGAGAAAGGCTTGCCTGTTAAGTATCGGCCAGTTGGTCATGAAGAGTGGGAACAGAAAAATCCAAACCGCTGCACGAAGAAAATAGAAATTAATTGGGTGCAGGATGATCCTGAGCTTGCGAAGCTGGGAAAAAACCTTTACGCAATTCTTGGCGGAGAAAAATTCCACCGCAACATTTTGCTGGGCGTGCGCAATGCTGCCATCGGGCTAGCTGATGATGAAATCTGCGCTCACGGTAAGAAATTCCTCGAACTGGACAAGGGTAAGGGCAAAGGCAAGGCACGCCGGGCGCGCTTCATCGAATATTTGAAGGGTTTGAAACGTGAAGAACCCTTCTAGTACCCCACCCCCGACAAGTGGGTACCAACCTCCCCCCCGACAAGTGGGTACCACCTACGCAGTCACCCCCGACAAGTGGGTACCCACCTACCCCCGTGAAGTGGGTGCCGGGGTACCCCCGTGAAGTGGGTGCAAGGTTACGATGCCAGTTTACGGTTTTGATTTACGCTGGCGGCGCGCGTAGCGCCGGAGAGAGTTTACCAACGCAGCCAACAATACCGGGCTTCGCTCCCGGGTCGCAGGCCGCGCTATCGCGCGGGGTGGGAAGCGCCTCTACACCCTTGAGGGGCTGGTCGCCCCTTAAGAAACCCGACAGACCCACCCCCAACACCAGCGCGGAGGGGTAACAGCATGTTGATAGATCGGAACATGGCAGATACGTTCGACACACTCGACGCAGCCAAACGGCGCTGGCCGCAGCACAGCATCAGCGGCACCGGCAAATGGGCGGTAGTGCTCTGCCATCAAGTGAAGCTAGAAGGATTGCCAATGTTTGCTATGGCCGCGCGCCGGGCAGAGTGCGGAGCCGATTGCGTTGGGATAAATCAACATCGAATCGAAGAATTGAAACCAGCGGTCGAGGCGGCCAGAAAAACTATCCGCTGGAAACCGGACGCGCAGAGGGACTAGATGTCAGACAACTGCAAAGGAAAATTACCCTTCTTCACACAGGCTGAAGCTGAAGCCGCATGCGAACGCCTTAAGAGTAACGCGCGTCGGTCCGGCCACGGTGGCAAATCTTGGCGGAGGCTGAACGTGTTTGCTTGCGGAAAGCATTGGCATATTGGCCGCTCGAATTCTTACGCGGTGTTGAAGCCGCTACCACCGGCGAAGATTCCATCACGCGGCCAGCTTCTGCGCCTGTTGCGAAAAATCGACGACCAGCTTCTGAAGGAATTGAAGCACCGGGCGCACATCCAAAAGAAAATCATCGAAGCCGATGAGCGCCGCGAATATGAATTCGCTTGTGCAGCCGTGGGAATCCAGCCATGAAACCGTTCTGGCCGTTTAACCCTATTCACGCGAGCATGTGGCTTCCAGACGATTGCGCGAACGCCGCCACAATTGATTGGTCTCCGGTTTCTGAAAGCAAATCACAGCGGAGAAAACCAAATGGCAGAAAAACCGTTCCGAAAATTAATACCGCCTATCCACATGGCGAAAGCTGCGCGCTGGTGCTAGGAAAATCAAAACCCGCTCCAGATAATGGCGGCAGATAAACCCAACCCCGTGGAGACCAGCAACACCCTTCCGTCCACACCAATCGCACAGATAACCCTGAATCCAATCACTACAAGGCTACACGGCTAACGACTCAAGCCCGCGCCTGCGTCGTCCATACCACAGCGGCCCTGATGCCGGTGCGCCAGCCCACGATCCGCAGACGCGCCACACGCCCGGCACAGCGCGCTGGCCTGATAGCGAAGGGTGCAAATCCCATTGCCACACCGCTGGGTGCATGCAAGGTGAAAGCTTTCCGGCATCCAGCGGCCCCTACTAATCCATATCGAAATCGTGCATCTTCGCATCGCTCTGATAGCAAACCCCGCGATATTCGGCACGTTTCAATACGAATCTTTTAAGTGCTTTGTTGTCAGCGTACCCAACGCGCCCTATCCCTTCAGCACTTGGGAGCACAGCGATAACGCGGCTGTAATGCATTGAGACGACATAACTTGCGGCGATAAATTGAGCGAGCCGGGTAGGGGGCATGAGAAATCTTTTGGGCAGTCTCCTCAAACCGTGCGACGGCCTCAACGTCCAATTTCGCCTTAGAGTTTTCGCGCTAGCGTTCTTATCCGCCCGGCCTTGCCTTACATCGGCCCGAGTTCATTCGACTTTACCGGCACATTCGCCCCACATTCTTGCCAACTGCAAGGGTGCCGCGAAGTTGTTGTGCATAGCCGCTTGACTTCGGAAAATGGATCGCATCCAGCAAAAATCGCCGAGTCACTAAGCCCTTGTTATCACCGAGGCCCGTAACACCAAGCCCTTAGTGTGTGGATACGAAAGACGCAGGTCGCAAGGGCGGGCAATCCCGCAGCACTGCAAAAGCTGCTGCCAGCCGCGCAAATTTGGCGAAGGCCCGCGCTGTGCGTAGCGGTTTCAAAGCACCCCAGCAATCTATCCCTTTGCAGAAACGTATCGGCCAACCTGCATTGATTTTCGCAGGTAGAAAGCAGCAGGAATAAATGTCCGCAAGAATTTCCGATGAATTGCATGAGTTGAAAGGCACCCGGCCTACTAGGGCCGCAGCGGCCAGCGAATCACAGTTTTCACGTGGCAGGCCCAAGATGCCAGAACACTTCGCGGAAGCCGAAGCGAAAGTGTGGAAGCAAATCGTGAAGCTTTTGGCCGCGCGCAAAACGCTGACCAAAGGCGATGGCCCCGCTATAGAGATCTATGTAGAAACCTACCTCCGCCATGCAGCGCTGGTGCGCGAATTGAAAGCCACAGGCGAAATGGTTGATGTGGTCGTGTTGGATAGCCAAGGCGTTGCACACACGAAGCGCGTTGCAAATCCTGCCTCCAAGCTTTGCACTGCTTTGGCCAATTCACTTCGCCAGATGCTACGGGAATTCTGCGGCACCCCGGCAACACGTGAGAAATCAAAGCCCGCGAAGGCCGCGCAACGCTCCGAAACGTTTGAACCCGGAACCGTCGGCTGGATTCTGCAACAACGTGGACAGAAATTCATCGGTGATGAACCAAGACCCAACGTGGTCGATGAAGAGCCAGAGATGGAGGACTGATGTATCCGCTGAATGAAATGCTTACCGATCTGCACGCTGCCGGTTTCGCGCCCAAGGAACTGACCGCGATGAAGGAAGCGCAAATTTCTCATCTATACGATTCGCTAATCATTGACAAGATTTTCTGGGAGAGCCGCCTTCAAAAACTCGACCCCGAGCATCCCGAATATCCCAACCCAGAAATTTCTTTGGCCCAAACCTCGGGAGGAATGAGTGCGGATGAAAGGGCAACGCTGCGCACCCGGATCTCAAAGGTGTAACAGCGGGCTGATAGCCCGGTACCCGCTGGGTGTTGGCGCTAAACGGCGCTGACCCCGGCAACGATTTTTGAAAGGGGATTTATGCAAAACGGTTTTATGAACGACGGAGCAGTAACTGGTGCAGCTATTGACGCGATGTGCAACAAGGCACTCGCCGCATTGCGAGCCGCGCCTCCAAGAGTAGAACCCACCCGCGTGGAGCCGACCAACGAGGCTGTGGCGCTTGAGCTTCAGAAGAAAGCAATGCCCGCCGTGCGCCGGGACGCTGCTGTTATCCAGCGTGCAGTTTCTGAAAACGAATTGAAGCGGCGCGCCAACGAGGCTTCGTGGGCGAGGGAGCGCATGAAACGTCCCTACACCGAAGACCTCGCGTAACACGCGCGTGCTCAGGTAACCGGCGCACGCGGAAAAACAGTGCGAGAAAAGGAAACAACGAACATGTCTACTCCTACTTTCAAAACCCTATCTCCCGCAGCCATCTTGGAAATCACACGGCTGAATGACGAAGCCGAAACGCTGCTTAAAGGAAAGAACGGCGTTGTATCGCGGGGCGATGCAAAGCGCGTCGACACAATTCTGGCGCGGATTTCCGCCATCAAGGCTGCTGGCATCACTGATGATGAATCGCGCCGCCTCTATGCAGAACAGTTGGGCGCTGAAATCGACGCCAAAGGCACGCGGGCTGCCGCTGCCCACGAAAATCTTTTCAAACGCTTCATGCACGCTCCGGATGGCGAGATTGAGGCCATCGAAACGGAACTGCGAGCCAATGATTATTTTGCGGGGATTCAGACCATCGGCTACACGCAGGGGCCGGTGGGCGGCTTCCTTGTGCCCCAGAGTTTCACCAAGAATGTGGCTACCGGCCTTGCGCTTGTGGACCCGCTTCTTAGCCCCGATGTTTGCACGGTCATCACAGAGAATGATTTCCGCTTGCCGCCGCTGCAACTTCCCGGTTGGGATTTGAGCACCATCGCCGCCGTGAAGGTTAGCGAAGGCGCACAGCACGCGCCGGACACTGTGCCCGGCACTACGCAGAAGCTTCTCAACAAATTCACGTACCGCCTAAGCTTGGGCGCTTCATTTGAGTGGGAAGATGACCAGCGCACGTTCGATTCCGCGATGGCTGCGATGGCTACGGCTTACGGTATCGGATTTGCGCGCGGCATCGGCGCTGATTTGATTTCCGGCGATGGCAGCACCGCACCGGCTGGAATTCTGAGCGGCCTTTCGGCAACCGTGACCACTGAAAGCACTGGCGTGGTTGTTGCGGACGATATCAACAACGTTTTCTTCTCCGTGAACGCGATTTACCGCGCTTCCCCGAAGTGTGCATGGTTGATGAATGATGCCTCGTATAAGTTGGTGCGCAAGGCGAAGGACTCCAACAACCGGCCACTGCTGAGCATGGTTGACGACAAGCTTGTGCTGCTGGGCAAGCCCGTACACATTTCGCCCAGCCTGCCCACGTATAACGCATCGCTTGGCGAACAAGCACCGGGCAGCTTCTGCGTCTTTGGCGACCTCGCGCATTTCTACGTGCACAACACGACGCTGCTCCTGCGGCGCAGGTTGAATACGCCCGGCTATGTGGAAAATGGCAAGGCGCTTTACACCGGCTTAATGAGCGCTGATGCCATCTTGCACGACCCGACGAATGGCGCGTTGCCGCCCATTGTGGCTGCTGCACTTCACGAGTAATCAAACCTTCGGGCCGCACTTCGTAATGCAAATTCCGGGGTGCGGCCTTTAAGGAAAACCACAATGGCTCTTATTAGCACAAAACGCAGCAAGCTTCCTTCGGTCGGAAAACCGCTGGACGTGTACTACGCCACCGATTCCAAAGAAGTGTTTCTAGCGGCGGGCGACGGAACACTCCTGAATTGCAGAGACATTTTGCAGGGCGTTTCCCACCCGGCGCGCGCTGTTGGCCCGCAAGGCCAGCCGGGGCGCGATGGTGCACGTGGTGCAGAAGGCAAGCAAGGGTTAGAAGGCCGCGCGGGCCGCGATTCAACAGTGCCCGGCCCGAAGGGTGAAAAGGGCGACAGGGGCAGCTACGGGTTGCCCGGTCTCAGCGGCAAGGAGGGAAAAGACGGTAAGGATTCCGCGGTACCCGGCCCACGCGGCCCGGAGGGTGCTAAAGGCGACAGGGGCGAAAAAGGCGAGCGTGGAGATCTAACAGTCGTGGGCGATGCCGAATTGCTGGCCGCCGTCGAAAAGCTGCGTGCGCAGAAGGCCAACTTACAGTCGCGCATCATTACGACGCTCAAAGACATGGGCGACCATCCTGTGTACCAAATCGCGCGGCAGTATCTGCAAAATATCCTGAAAGAAACCCAAGGGTAAATTTTTCGATTTTCGAGGGACAAACACTATGGCTCGTGATCTGGCAACACTTCCCAAAGGCACATGGCTTCACTTCTCGCAGCTTCCAGCAGAAACGACGGAAGAAAGCTTTGCCGGATTTCTGTACGAGTGCGGCCTTGACGTTGCACCGGCCTGCGTAAGTGTGCAGCCCTATTTGAAAGCTGCCGCTGCTTCCGCCATTGTTTCTTTCCATCGTGATGTTGTTGCCACCTTGGTCAATCGGGCGATTCACAGAAAATCGTTAAACGGCGGATTGGTGGTAGCTAGAGCGCCGCACAAGGAAGCCTTTGTGCAGAACAAATCCATCACACGGTGCTGATGGTGTATGCAACTTACCGCCATACAGAATTCCCCAACACAAGCGCGGCCTTTAACTCCTAGTTTGATTCCCTTGACGGGTACGCTGCCGAGATGCGAGCACGGTGTTTATCTTTCCAGTGGAAGCTATCTAGGGAAGGCGTTGTACTGCCAAGCTTGCACGCCGGGCGGCCCGCACGATACTCGTCCAGTTTCTTTTCCACGCTCCAGCGCTGGCCAGTTCGATACTTCTGACAAGCTTTACGCCAATGGCAAGGCGGAAGGCTCGTGCCCTGACTGTGGAAGCCGCGTGCATATGAACATTTCAACAACGCAGTGGGCCTGCGCGGATTGTGGCAAAGAATATCGTGCACCTGCGCGCGTTCTAGCCGCTGCGAAGTTGGCTGCCGTGCGTGCGCAAGCAGTGGAAGAAGGAGAAATACTGTAATGCAAGGCCGCGAAAAGTATCCGGTTTCGCAGGAAACCTGCATTGGGTGGGAAGATTACTCGCGGATGGGTGTTAATGCCCACGACGTTCACTTCCTGAAAAACTCACCGCGCTGGGCCATATCAAACGAAAAGGTCAAGCAAGTGGTTGCCCACAAAATATGCATCGTGGCGGGCGTGGTTGAAAGACCTATCAGTCTCGAAGAGTTGCGGAAGGTTGAAGAAAAGTATCTGCTGGCAACGCGCGTACAATCGCGCTCAGTGGAATCACAGAAGCACCTAGAAACCGTCCAACGCTTCGGCGGGCCACTAGCATTTTTCACCAGCCTGCTCTATCGCCGCTATCGCCTTGCCATGAATAGCGTCCAATTGGCTCGCGAGTTTGGTATCAGCCCGCAAAACGTCCGCCAGCAAATCAATCGTTGCAGCCTGATTGCCCGAGCGCTGTTTCCAGACCCAGAGGACCATCTTCCGTGGCAGCATAACGCCGGTCGCGTACTGAAGTCATCCGTCGTAAGGCAGCGAGTGTTTGGCGTACCCAAATCGCGGAAACCAAAATTCTGCATCGTGTGCGGCACAGAAGTGCCGAAACGGCATTCCAAATTCTGTAACAGGAAGTGCTATTTGGCCGAGGCGAATCGAAAGGCAAATGCGAAGCGCAATTCGGGAACACCCCAGCCTGCATTTTGCAACGCCGATTGCAAGGCGTTTTTTAACAGCCAAGCGAAAGCTATAGTAGCCAACGCATCGGCCTTTGATGCAACGCAGGTGGAATCTGCTGACCGCCACTACGCTTCGTATGTGGATTTCTGCGCGAAGCTAAATAGCCAGCCGATGCCTTTTGGAGAATGGAATGCTCGCGCTTATGCCACAAGCAATGGTGGGCGTGAGAAGCAGGTGGCGGCGCAGCACAAACGCGATTCAGCGGCGGCGCAGCACAACATCTAAGAGGAGATAACTATGGGCTGGGGCATCCAAGTTTCGCGCCGTTCCCCTACGCTTAACACGGGGCGGCTGCGCAACCGCGTTTCTATCGTCCGGGTTTCACCGGTGCAAGATTCCACTGGCGGCTTCGACCTTTCTGCGGATGTGCTTTACGCGAATGTTTGGGCGAGTGTGGAATCAGAAAGCGGCAACGATAGCGCCAACGGCGGCGGCGGGTTTGTTTCAAAGGTCAAGTATCAGGTGGTTCTTCGATATCTCGCAGGTGTGACCGCAAACATGCAGATGCTTTTCAACGGCCAGCAGTACCAGATTGAAGCCGTAGAAAATCCCGATGGGCGAAACAAGATGCTGCTGCTTACCTGCATGCTCATTAGCGATTCCGCGCAGCAGCAAGCGCCAACCATCGCATAAATTCCGGCAATGCCGATTTCTCCTGGAGTTCCGCGCCGCCGCGCGCAGACGCATTTTGGGTGGTGGCTGTGTGGAGGCCCGACTATGCCGACAGAAACCGGCCCTTTGTTACTCCCGCCTATCAAAAGAAAGGGACCAGATCGCATCTGCTTTTCAAATGTCGATGCGCAACAGCGTAGTTAAGTTCGGAACGCAGCGAAGTAAGGCTTTGTTCGAGAACACGCGCATCCGCCTGAAGCCGATCAGCGTTATCCTTTTCTTTTATAACGAGATCGTCCAGTACAGAAATGAGCGCCGTTAACTGCTGCTCTGTTCCCGCCGCCGACGTGCCCTCAAAACCTTCCAGAATCCAGTATTCCCTCGCAAGGGGATTAGAAAAATGCTTCTGCAAGGAATGCTGGGTGCAACGAAACAAGCGCCGATAAATGAAAAGGCCCAACTTGCGATGGTCGACGTATGTGTTTCCATACTTCGATGTCGGAAAAGGTTCCATCTGACTGTTCTTCAGTATCTCCTCTGAAAGGTGCACCACCCACGCATGGCAATCAGTGGCGTGTGTGCGCCACGCTTCAATGAAGTGCTCTACCTGATCAACCAGCTTCGGAAAATGTTTCTTCTTGGCGTCTGCATAAAGAACAGAATTGGTAGTGGCACTGATATCGGGCAATGCTGGTGCCAAGGAATGGCCTTCGTCTGTCTGAGACTCGGTTACACTGGCGATCTGTTTGCGACTGCGCGTGCCCCACACCAACAGAACCGCAGAAGCCTTGTGCTCCACAAGCCGTGCGAAATCACCAGCGAGAGCATGGCTGATCGGGTTCAGAACTATCTCCTTTATCTCCTCTAGGTGTGCCTTTCTATTTTCGTGGTACACATGAATCTTGCTGCTAATCCACGAGCCTGCCACGGTGGATGCCACGCCTGCCACAACTCCGCCGATGGCAAACAGCAACCGAACGAGCGATTCTGCCGATGGGGCTATCGTCATGGCGGGTGCGATTTTAGCACGTGGTCATTTACACGACGGAAGAAGGCCCAGCATAAATGCTGGGCCTGTTGTACTCTCCTGAGGCTAATCTAGCCCTTCGCGGCCAGCTTGGCCGTGTAAGATTCCTGCTGTTTCTTCCAGCACGTGCGGCATGTGCGATAACCAGTACGCATCAAATCGCCAACGTGAATGTGACCCTTGCTGGCATCCACCAGATTGTGGCCAGCCTTGCACGCTTTCCGATCTGGATTTGCCTTGATGGATCTCGCCAGCGCTTTCTTGAAGGCCGCTGTTTTGATCGCTTCCTTGTATCGGCCAAACCGCGAAACATTCATCGCGTTCTTTTTCATTTTCGCTTCCCCGCCCGGTGATTCCGGTAGTGAGTGAGAAGATAGTGGAGACTCCGAAATAGAGCTATAGCCGAGTCGTAACCGTTATTGCAGTATTACCTCAGGCAATTACGGTGCGGATTGCGCCGGAAATCAAGCGCGCTCGCATTCTTTCGGCAGTTGCAAAGCGCTTGCCCGCATCGGTTATTTCTCGGGAAGTTTACTCTGACATTGAAACCCCAGAAAAAGATGGCGAATAAATAGCGAAGTTTGCTAGACTGCCATTTTATGCAGCTTGGAAGCACCGCAGGCAAGAGCCTTGGATGTAGAGTGGGGTTCCTGTTGAAAACTAAACTATGCGACATTGCCCTCGACCGAGAATATGATTGAAGAAAGGACCAAGACAATGGGTGCTGAAATGCAATCAGCGGAAGGTCATGCAATTGAAAGTGGGGTGGATGTTCTGATGGCGCTCTTGTACGCGCCGGGCGCTAAGGGAAAACCAGGCGAACCGATCCGAGGAACTACTCGACTCCAAAAATTGCTTTTCCTGCTTTGGAAGGAGGGGCGGTTTTATCAAGCCATTCACGATCTTTATGGTTTCGAAGCTTACGATTTTGGTCCCTGCATGGATGATCTTTACGATGACATTGACTTCGCGCAAGACATTGGGTTGATTCGGATCAGCGAAGTCCCCACCGGCAACGAATATGAAGATGCCGACGAAGATGCGTTTCTCAGAACCTTCGGGATCAGATTCCCCAAGCGCAAGACGCGGCGCGACTACAGCCTAACCCCGTCGGGGCTTGAGGCCGGGAAGGAACTCTATGAGGCGCTACAGGACGAAGAGCGAGATCGCTTGTTGCAAATCAAGAAGCGTTTCAATAGCATGCCATTCTTCAGCTTGTTGCGGTACGTGTACCAGAAGTACCCGAAGTTTGCCAAGAAATCCGTTCTTTCTTTATGAATGCCTTTTTGTCACAGAATAAGGAGGTACTGACCTTCTCATTCTCCTTTTTGACAATTCTCCTTACTTTCTTTTTTCGGGGTATCTGGGAATGGCGACAAAAGATATGTTTCGGATACGACAGCAAGCGCGACGTTGCCGTAAGCATTCTGCACGATACATTTATCCACGAAGCCACGGCGCACTACGAAAAGATGGCGGATGGGGCCGGGTTCGACGCGGAAGAAGCTGCCGAGATCTACAAGAAACCAGAAAGTCAAATTATCATTAGTGGCCTCGCACTAAGTCTGGAGAAATCCAATCGTGTGAAAAGGTACTACACCTTCTTGGATGGCTCCAGCAGATGGGCCATTAATTCTCTGTGGGCCTGCATCGTGTTGGTGGCTTGCCCGATTGCCAACATTTGGCTCACGGTGCCTGCCGCATTGGTCTGGATTTGGGTTCTGCTGCTGCTGGCTGTTTTAGCGGTATTTATATCGTCCGTCAGTATCCTTTTGTACTTCGATTCCAGATTTTTTCGGATAGTGAACAACATCATAAAGCCGGAGAATGACTGATTGACGCGCCTGCCAAAACGACGTTGCGACGAGACAGTTTTATATCCTGCAATCTTGGACCTTTTTTGCGACCAGCATTTTGCTTTTGTCGAAGTGCCGTATTTCGGTAAGAGAGTTGATTTGGTGTTTGCAGGCCACGGAATAGACAAGCTGCACGCCATTGAAATCAAGTTGAAGGATTGGCAAGGTGCACTGAAACAAGCTGCTGTGAACCAGTTATTTGCGCACTTCTCCTATGTCGCCTTACCCGAGGCGCGGGTTCGAACGCTTAGACCCGAACAAAAAGATGCATTCGGACGCTACCATGTCGGGTTGATATCGGTGGGGATTACCGCTACAGTTGTCATTCCAGCCGTACAAAATGGGTATTTTCACCAAGGTCATTACGACCTAGTGCAAGCTCTCTTGGTAAAAATAAGTAGCAAAAGAAAAGCCAAGAGGTTAGGAGTAATTACACGTGCCATTGCCAACCGAAAACGCGCCTTGGAATTTTTACAGGTTGGGGCTCACACGGGAAAAAGAACTCTTTAAGCGGCGAAGGGATGCGTATTCAGGGGTAGTCATACCGGCCCACATCGCCTCTTACTATGTTAAGTTCTGCACCGAGTTCATTGGATCTCTGCAAAAGCCGTATTTCATTGATCCAATAACCTACATTTTTGCGCGAAGGCATAGTGGCCTTAGGCGCTATCTCAAAGACCCTAAAACTGGACGCACAGTACGCGATGACGATGGAAGAAAACAAAAGGGCGGCGTCAAGCGTTCCGTTCGGAAAATAGTAGCCGCTTATGGAGAGTTGATAAATGGTGTCGTTGCCGAGCGAAGGCCACTCGAGGCTTCGGATTTCGAAGACGATGCCCTTGTAGCACAATTTGTTTCCAACGTTGTCACCTTCCAGAAATCGAGCCTGGCTGCACTGCCATCAAAGTATAAGAAGTATGCAAAGTTTGCGAAACTGGCAGGAAGGGAGTTTCAAGCTCAGAACAATCCTCCTTTCTTGATAGTTGCTCCCTACTTCTACATTGACGAGTCGAAATGGATTCCAATTAACACTGACATGGTTAAGCGCACCAAGAAAATCAGTCAGGACATCCCGGTCTTCGCTGCAATTGCAGCCCCTCTTGATCGTTTAGAGTCATCGGGGCGGCAGATTGTCGAACGCTACAAGGCATCCAATTCCGACGGTTTCCTCTTGTGGATTGACAGTTTTACGGGTACTACAGACCCCAATTCTCTTGGTATCGCGCGCGATTTTGTGAAGGCGCTGGCTTCGGTCGGAAAGCCGGTCATAGCCCTTTACGGCGATGCATATTGTCTAGTCTTAAAGCACTTCGGCCTGACAGGGTTTGCTTGCGGGATTTGCTACGGAGAGAAACGCAGCGTTGACCAAGACACGGACGTGGAGGGCCAGATTCCTCCCTTTTACTACTTGAGCGCGTTAAAGAAGAAAATTCAGATTGAAACTGAACTAAAGCGAAGAAATCCTCGCACGTTCGAAAGTTTGACGTGCCCATGCGCGCTCTGCGAAAAATATGACGACCTAGCCCGGTTGGATGAAATGGGCACTCGCGAACACTTTATGCTGTCACGCGCGATGGAGGTCGAGTTGTTGCGGGAAGGGCAAACCGCCAAAGAGATGGCGAAGGAACTGCACGATGCCTACGAAGAATTCAAACACGAGGCGATCTACGCGCCAGTCCAGCACTTGAATAATTGGTCCCGTCTGCTCAACGAAACCTAAGTCGGGGCCGTTGCCCATTTGTTGCCCAACCCTGTGCCAAGTGTGCCCAAATGCCCCTAGACAGGTGCACTTCCGAGGGGCTATGTTGTTGAAAAATATACCGCCCTAGTGAGTATGGTTGTTTCGTAATCGGCAGGTCAGCGGTTCAAGTCCGCTCGTCGGCTCCATTCTAACGTCTTCTCTAACATGTTCGAAGTGGGTCATGAGAACGTCCTTGCTGCTGAGACTTCAAGTTTCGCGAATGCAGCCGCCGCATCGTGAAGGCGGTCGAAAAGCTGAGCCGGGCCAATGACTTGAGTCAAGAGGTGCCGGTCCAGATCTGCCTTCAGAGACAGAGGCGCACGAGCGAATACCAACACAACTCCGCGGTCGACCAATTCCTCGTGAAGCTCACGTACCATCCGGGCCGCCGTGTAATCCACATTCGTGATGGCTTCCGCATCGACGACCAGCCAGCGCACCGGTGAAGGAGTTGGCGCAACCAAGTCGCGAATCTCTTTTGTGAACAGGCTGGCATTCGCGTAGAAGAGCGCCGCTCCGAAACTGTAAATGACTAGACCCGGTTTCGTTACGGCACCGGGAGCAGCCGGGACTACCTTCCAAATATCTCCCTCGCTTATGGCCAAGACACCGGTGTGAGGATGATAGCTGTGGCGCACGATCCGGAGCAGCGACAGCACCATGGCTAACAGAATGCCTTGCTCGACTCCCACTAACACAACGACGGCTGCAGTAAACACGGCTAGCGCATATTCCCCGGGACTCTCGCGTCGAATGTCGCGCAAGCCACGAAAATCGATCAGACGCACAGCAATGAAGAATACGATTGCTCCCAATACGCAACGCGGCAGGTATTGCAGAGGCCTGGTCAGGAAGAGCAGAACGAGCGCGACAGCTATGGCGGTAGCCACATGGGCAAGCTGGCTCTGACCGCCGGAGCTTTCGACCATAGCTGTTTGAGTAGGGCTTCCGTCGACAACAAATGTCCCGCTCAAAGCCGCCGCGGCGTTGGCCGCAGACAGACCGACCAAGTCTGTGCTTTCGTCCAGATACTGTTGGTGGCGCCCAGCGTAGAAACGAGCGGTAGCCGCGCTTTGCGCGAGGATCATCACAAAACAGGAGGCGGAAACGCCGAGCAGCGGTACGACGTCCTTCCAATGCATGTCCGGCCACCCTAAATACGGTAGCCCACCAACGACTGGCCCGATGATCGCGATGCCGTGACCCGCGAAGTCCCAGGTTGCGCTGGCCGCAATTGCTCCAGCGACCGCGATTAAAGACCTTGGAGCTTTGGGGGCAAAGCGGCTGAGAGCAAAGACGCCTGTCACCACCACCGCTGAGATAGCTACGGTTGGCAGGTGAATCTCATGCAGACTACGGAAGACCTCAAGGAGCTTTCCAACCGTCCGATTGGAGTGCACTTCGAGTCCGAACATCTCACCCAGAACGGTGATGCCCACCTGAAATCCCACTCCGGTGAGGAATCCCGTCAATACGGTTTGCGATAAGAAATCGGCCAGGAAACCGAGCTTGAGGATTCGGGCCAGCAGCAGAAATCCGGCAGTAAGCAGAGCGACCGTCGATGCCAGCGCCACATATCTCGCGCTTGCGATAGGAGCCATGGTCGCAAGCTTCCCGGCGAGAATAGATGCGGTGGCCGAATCGGCGGCAACCACCAGGTAGCGCGAGGAACCGAACACGGCAAAAGCCAGCAGCGGAAGCAACAGCGTGTAAAACCCGGTGACCAATGGCATGCCGGCAATCTTGGTGTAGCCCAGCGCCTGCGGGATATTCATTGCCGCCAGTTGGAATCCGGCCAAGGCGTCGCGGACCGATCCGGCCTGAGTCACAGGCCTGATAGCTTGAAACAGATGAAGCCATCCACCGCTTCGTGCCTGCGGCCGGCTCGATGGCACGCGATTTGCTTCGGGCGATGGAGTGGCCTGCAGGTTCGTTGTCATTCCGTTCCGAAAGCTTCACATACTGAAATTGCGACTGACTCGAGGTCGTGGCCCATAACCATACGGCAGCGCGATCAGAGGATACGCGCCGCTGGAATGATCGTGCACGGAAAATGTCGGTGCCGCAGCCGGGCATTTGACGCCCCGAGGCATGCGCGGTTCAACGCTTCTGGTACGGATGGAAGACGTAGTCCTTTGCTTTCACGGCCGTATGGCACGCATTTCCGCAATCGGAAAGGCTTTGGGGATCTGGCGTGAACTTGTCCGACGCGGTATCGTAGTTGAATACCGCATAGCCCCACCCGCCGCTTTTCGGAAATCTCTTGCTATCCTTTTCCATGACAAAAGCTTGCTTAAAGACGTCTGGCACATCTACGACGAAGGGCGCATCCGTGCTCTTCTTTGGCTTCCACTGGAGCTTCACGAGCATGGAGCCATCCGGGAAAGGCTCGCCATTGCCCGGAACCCCGGCCTTATACGCCTTGATCACGGAAGGATTGCCGACGATCACCTTAAGCACTTCCTCGGTGCGCGCAGAGGAGACGACGGCCCAGTCCTCGTATCCCCGGAAGTCGGAGAACGCGATTCCGCTCGGCGATTTCAGCGAGTACTTGTCCTGTGCGTGGAGAGCCACGGCGCCAAAGACGGCGAACATCACCGTGGCGGTCGCAACGACGGTAAAGCCGCCGATATGTTTCACTGCGCTGCATGTTTCTATCTTCTGTTCTTGTTGTTCTTGCGCCACAGATTTCGTCACAAGTTCAGACATGGTATGTTCCCTTCACAAAAGAATTTTCTACGCCCGATCTATGTGCATCTCGAACGCCTGCGATTAAACCAGCCGTGGAAAGAGTAAAACAATTGCACGCCGGTATCGAGGATACCTTCGTATCAAAGTGCGCGGTAGGAGTTTCTCCCTTTGATCGATTTTAAGAACTAGCCGGTAGAGAAAAAGCCGCATGCCTCAGACGGTAATATGAGAGTGCGGCAATAACATGGTCCAATTGTGCAATCCATATGTCTTCTGGCTGGATGACAGCAGATTTACGTCGCCAGATGGCTAGCATAGTCCCGAAAGAATGAGTTTCCTAGTCTTGTCTAATGAGGGCTGACTAATTGAGGGCTCCAGATGAACGCTAAACAAAAGAAAGAGCAGTGTTCGGAAGTGCGAGATCAAGAGATCCGCGCGGCTCTGGATCAGCATTGGGCGGCGTCGGATGCCAACGATTTTAAAACCGAACACCTCATCTATCACGAGGACGCGGTGCTGGAATATCCGCAGTCGGGCGAGCGGACCCGCGGCCGGCGCAACATACAGAACCAACGCGCCAGTCAGCCGAGCAAAAAGCGGTTTACTGTCCGACGAATCATTGGCGGTGGTGATCTTTGGGTGACCGAATTTGTCCTGACCTATGACGGCAAGCCGTCCCACACCGTGAGCATCATGGAGTTCAGCGGCGCTAAAGTTGCGCGGGAAACACAGTACTTTGCGGATCCGTTCGTAGCTCCCACATGGCGCGCTCAATGGATCGAACGAATGGACAGATAAGCGATAACGAGCGGCTAGTTCAGGAGCGATTCCCAGTTGGCTGGCACCCTTCCTGCCGGTCCAGGAGCGGGCTGAGTTTCGGGATGCGAATGCGGCGGCAGCAATTTCGCACCCTTGACCATTCCCTGCTTCTCGTAATCGAAGAACCAGTCCTCACCCGGCTCGAAGCTGGCAATGATCGCGTGCCCTGTTGCCGCGGCATGCTTTGACGCATGCTGACTCGGAGAACTGTCACAGCAACCGATGTGCCCACACTCCGCACACCGGCGGAGATGAAACCACCAACCTTTCGGTGACGCCAGGCATTCCACACACCCGTCGCCACTCGGTTTCGAGGCGGCGTTGATTCCGCGGCGATCTTTCTTCATTTCGATTTTTCCTTCAAACCTTGCATGTTCAGAAAAAAATGCCACCAAGAGTTCACGCAACCAGCAAGATCTTCCCGATACCACCCTTCTCTGCCGCTGCTTGAGCCTCGGCCGCTTCACTAAGTGGCAGTTTCTGGCTAATCGGAATTACCAGCTTGCCATCTCGCACCGCTTCGGCCATGAACTCGAGCGTCTTCCTGTCGAATTTCGAGAATACGTGGACAACTTTTACAGCTGGGTACTTCGCGGCGTTCTGCGGCACATCCACAACAGAGGCATACACTCCTCCGGGCTTCACTTTGGCGATGAGCTTCTCCGCGGTTCTTCCCCCGACCGCATCCGCTACCGCATCGAGCGGCGAAAGATTCGCAATCGCGGCATCGTCATCGGTCGCGATCGCCTGATCCGCGCCCACAGTCTTGGCCTCATCCATCTGCCTCTTTAAGATTCCCGCGATCACAATTGCTCCTCGTTGCTTCGCAGTGAACACAGCCGAACGCCCGACATTTCCTACAGCACCTACGACCATAACCGTCTGGCCAGCCTTGATTCCTGTAGCTGAAAGGAGCTGGTTGCCGGTCACCGTCACCAGCGGCAGCGCCGCCGCCTGAACCAAATCGAGCCCTTTGGGGACTTTTGCCAAAGTCGCGGCTTTCACGACACAAAGCTCGGCGTAAGTATTGTCCGCCATGGCAAACACGTGGTCGCCGACGGAAAAGCCTTCCACTCCCGGCCCAACTTTCACCACGGTCCCCGCAATATCGACTCCTATCAGGCTCGGGAACTGCATGGGATAAAAATCCTTCGTTAAACCAGCACGCCTTTTGTAGTCGATCGGATTCACGCTCGTGGCAGCGACTCGCACCAGCACTTCACCGGGACCCGCCACCGGATCAGGGTATTCCTCGAATCTGAGTACTTCAGGACCGCCGTATTGGTGGACAACGACTGCTTTCATATCTCATCTCCTTATGTACGGTGGGCAAACGGGTCACTAAAACAATCTTAGATGAACAAAGCCGGAATTTGTCGCCAGGCCGATGGAGTATCGATATCCCCCAGGATTCTTTTACTCAAAGTGGCGGGAGGTAGGTTCGACCTGCCCCGCGAATGCGCAACCCTACTTTTCTTTGACTTTTTGCGCCAGCTCGCGAAACTCCTTGGCTTGCCTGTGACTGGCCTTGGCCTGGAACTGTGCGAGCTGTCGAGATTTCTCGTTAGGGAGAAGCGAAACTAAAGCTTCGAGTTCGGTTGCCGCCTCTTGGGCCTGGTCAGCCGCTTTGAGCATCAAATGTTCAAATTTCCGGACTGCCTCATCGTGATCCATATTTTCCTCTCGTGAAAGTGTGGCGCGAAACGAGAAACGTAATCTTGTGGCTCGTCCCCACCTCGACTCTTTCTTGCGTCGAGTGCCTTGTCGATAATACTCGCCATTTTCCTCCGGACAGGTTTCTCACAATGTCGCTTCTCAATCCATTTGCAGATCGATAGGTTCGTCCAATAGATTCGTCATCATGATTATGGCCTAATCTAAGCTGGGCGGATCGGAGCAATTATGAATACTGCAATCACTGCTTCTCATACAAAGCACTTCGACGCAATCATTATCGGAACGGGCCAGGCGGGCCCGCCACTGGCGGCGCGCTTTGCCGGTGCCGGCAAAACCGTCGCTATCGTTGAACGCCATAAATTTGGCGGCACTTGCGTGAATACGGGGTGCATTCCGACAAAGACGCTCGTGGCAAGTGCCTACGCGATCCACGTCGCCCGCCGGGGTCCGGAGTATGGCTTCGCTGTTGGCGATGTACGCGTCGATATTAAGCGAGTTAAGGCCCGCAAAGATGCGGTCTCCGGGAGGTCAAACAAAGGAGTGGAGGAATCGCTCCGAGGAACGACAAATTGCACGGTCATTCAGGGCCAGGCCCGCTTTAAGTCGCCGAACACGGTCGTGGTCAACGATGAAGTGCTGCAAGCCGACAAGATTTATATCAATGTTGGCGGGCGCGCCAGAGTTCCGGAAATGCCGGGGATTCACGACGTCCCATTCCTCACCAACTCATCGATGATGGACATCGACTTCTTGCCCGAGCATCTGGTCATCGTGGGCGGAAGTTATGTAGGGCTGGAGTTCGCCCAAATCTATCGCCGCTTCGGGAGCAGAGTCACGATTGTGGAGATGGGACCGCGCCTGATTGGACGGGAGGACGAAGACGTGTCTCAGGCTGTGAGCGAAATTCTGGAGGCTGAGGGCATAAACATCCGGCTGAATGCGAAATGTATCTCGTTGGCGAAACGCGCGGGCGGTGTCGCCGTCCGCATGGAATGCAGCGATGACCCGAAGGAAGTGGCGGGAACGCATGTCCTTCTGGCAGTCGGGCGTGTCCCCAACACAAGCGATCTGGGTCTCGAACGGGCCGGCGTCTCGACTGACCAACACGGCTACATCGTCGTCGACGATCAGCTCCAAACCGATGTGCCCGGCATCTGGGCGCTGGGAGACTGCAACGGACGCGGCGCCTTCACGCATACTTCCTATAACGATTATGAGATCGTTGCGGACAATCTCTTCAACGCTGACCATCGCCGGGTTTCCGACCGGATCCAAACCTACGCGCTGTATATCGATCCGCCGCTGGGGCGATGCGGCATGACGGACGCAGACATTCGGAAATCCGGACGTCGCGCCCTCGCTGTGAAATATCCGATGAGTAAAGTGAGCCGGGCCTACGAAAAAGGTGAGACACAAGGTTTCATGAAAGTCTGCGTCGATGCAGAGACGAAACGAATTCTGGGTGCGGCGATTCTTGGAGTCGGAGGCGATGAAGTAATTCACGTTCTGCTGGACGTGATGTATGCGAAGGCGCCATACACGATCATCCAACGCGCCATGCACATACATCCGACCGTTGCGGAATATCTGCCCACCATCTTGTCCAAACCCAAACCGTTTGCATAGATGGGAGAATCGTCGTGAAATCAGGTCGGAAGGCTGGGCCCAGGTTGCATCAGCCCAGGGTTCGACTCAGGTGTTGCATATTCTGGGCACCTTCACCTGCAACCTCCTTTGGTGGCCGGAGCTCTTCTAAGAATGGCTCTAAACAAAAGCGGCATCCTGAAGGCGGTTAGCTAAATCAAAGAACGTGAGGGTCACGAAAGTAAACGCGCGAATACAAGAGGAGTGTGCATATGGCAACACCGGTCGAATCACTGACGAAGCAGCCACGGACAAAACAGACGGCGTGGAGGGCACTGGCGTCGCATTACAAAACTATTTCAAAGTTGCATCTGCGGCAGCTTTTTGCGGATGATCCGAAGCGCGGTGAGCGTTTGGCGGTCGAGGCCGCCGGCCTTTACCTCGATTACTCCAAGAACCGTGTCACCGATGAAACGCTCCAACTCCTTTTTCAACTGGCGGAAGAGTCCGGCCTGCGGAAACGAATCGATGCCATGTTCCACGGGGAGAAAATCAACATCACCGAGAAGCGCGCTGTCCTGCATGTTGCCCTGCGCGCGCCCCGCGACACTTCCATCGTCGTTGACGGAAAGAACGTGGTGCCTGAAGTCCACGCTGTGCTTGACCGGATGGCTGATTTTTCCAATCGCGTGCGCAGCGGTGAATGGAAGGGACACACCGGCAAGCGCATTCGTAACGTGATTAACGTCGGCATCGGCGGCTCCGATCTGGGTCCGGTTATGGCCTATGAGGCGCTGAAACACTACAGCGATAGAAAGATGACGTTCCGTTTCGTATCGAATGTTGACGGTACAGATTTCGCCGAAGCAGTTCGTGACCTCGATCCGGCGGAAACGCTTTTTGTCATCTCCTCGAAAACTTTCACAACCCTGGAAACGATGACCAACGCTCACACGGCTCGAGACTGGTCTCTCGCCGGATTGGGCGGCGATGAAAAATCGGTGGCGAAGCATTTTGTGGCGGTCTCGACGAATGCGGCCGAGGTTACCAAGTTCGGGATCGACACCGCGAATATGTTCGAGTTCTGGGATTGGGTTGGCGGACGCTACTCGATGGATTCCGCCATTGGCCTGTCAACCATGGTCGCGATCGGCCCCGAGAATTTTCAGGCAATGTTGAACGGTTTCCATCAGATAGACGAACACTTTCGCACGGCTCCTTTCGAACAAAACCTGCCGGTGCTGATGGGTCTTCTGGCTATCTGGTACAACGATTTCTTTGAGGCGCAGACCGTTGCCGTCCTGCCCTACGAACAATACTTGAAACGCTTCCCGGCCTACCTTCAGCAACTGACAATGGAAAGCAACGGCAAGCACGTCACACTCAAAGGGAAAAAGGTAACGCGCGACACGGGTCCAATTTACTGGGGAGAACCGGGAACCAACGGTCAACACTCTTTCTACCAATTGATTCATCAGGGCACGAGACTTATTCCCTGCGACTTCATCGCTTTCTCGAAGCCGCTCAATCCACTGGGGCCGCACCACGACATGCTGATTGCCAATGTTTGCGCGCAAACTGAGGCGCTGGCTTTCGGCAAGACGCCGGAGCAGGTCGAGGCGGAAGGCACCCCGAAGTGGCTCGTTCCTCACCGGGTTTTCGAAGGCAATCGTCCGTCGAATACGATTCTGGCTGAAAAACTCACTCCGGAAGTTCTCGGAAAGCTGGTGGCACTGTACGAACACTCCGTGTTCACTCAGGGCACAATCTGGAATATCGATTCCTTCGACCAATGGGGCGTTGAACTGGGAAAAGTTCTCGCGCAACGCATCATCCCTGAACTTGAGAGCAAAACAGAACCGCAGCTTGCCCACGACAGTTCCACCAACAACCTGATCAGGTATTACCGTAAATCGAAGCAGTCATGAAGGGGATTAGCCATGCAACTGGCGTAGTCAGCCTAGCCGCACGAGGCTTTGTACTCTCGGGTGGCGTAGCCTTGAACCTTGAACCCAACCGGTTCCACAGCCTGGAAAACTAAGGTCCGTCTTTATGAGTACCAATCGAGTTGTGCGCTCGAGTTCCGCAAAGGTCGTTCCTATGACAACGAGCGAGGCCAATGCTTCAGACCTTCTTCAACGGTACGGGTTAGGCTCAACTCCGTTTATCGGGACGGAAAACTCTTTTTATGAACGGCACTTGGTTTTTGACAGAGCGATCGATCCCAAAGCAGCGAGTGCGCGTGAGCGCTTTGAGGCATTCTCCAGTTCCGTGCGAGATATTCTCGCTCAGCGCTGGGTGCTGACCAAGAACACTTATGAGCGAGAGAATGCCAAACGCATCTATTACTTGTCGATGGAATTTCTAATCGGACGTTCGTTGGCCAACAACATTACAAACCTGTTGCTGGATCCGCTTCTAGCCGATGCAGCGAAACAGATCGGTATCGACTGGCTTGAACTGGTCGAGCAGGAGCCAGATGCTGGGCTGGGCAACGGCGGCCTGGGTCGTCTGGCCGCATGCTTTCTCGATTCGATGGCGACCATGCAACTCCCCGGTACCGGCTATGGTCTCCGCTATGAGTACGGCATGTTCAGGCAATCGATCGTAGATGGCTGGCAAAAGGAGAACCCGGACAACTGGCTCCGCTACGCCGATCCCTGGGAGATTGCCCGGCTCCACGAGATGGTGGAAATCAAGCTGAACGTTTCATTCAAGTTGGAAGCGGGTAATTTTCAAGTCATCCCCGATCGGCCGTCAAGCCTGATCGGTATCCCGTTTGATCGTCCCGTGGTCGGCTATGGTGGAAAGACGATCAACACGCTGCGGCTCTGGGCCGCGGCGGCGCCCGATTATTTCGATTTTGAGAAGTTTGGCACCGGAGACTTCGTGGGCGCACTCGGCGAAACTCTTCAAGCGGAGTCGCTTACCCGCGTCCTGTATCCGGACGATTCTACGGCGAGGGGGCAGGGACTGCGCTTTCTGCAGGAGTATTTCCTGGTCGCGTGTTCCATGGCCGACCTGGTACGCCGTTTCCAGCGCCGCAACTCGGATTGGAAAAAGTTTCCGGAGAAGGCCGCAATTCAACTCAACGACACCCATCCTTCCATGTCGGTCCCTGAACTGATGCGAATCCTGCTGGACGATGTGCACCTGGAATGGGACCAGGCCTGGAACCTGACGAAGAAGACGCTTGGGTACACAAATCACACGTTGCTACCAGAGGCTCTGGAGAAATGGCCTGTGGCTTGGTTTGAGACACTCCTGCCTCGTCATCTCCAGCTCATCTACGAAATCAACCGCCGACTGCTCGATGAAGTTCGGGTACGCTTCCCGGGCGACGAGGGGCGCGTGCAGCGCGTGAGTCTGGTGGAAGAAGGCAGCTCGCGCAAAATCCGCATGGCCAACCTTGCCATTGTTGGTTCGCATAGCACCAACGGAGTATCTGCGGTTCACTCCAGGCTGCTTCGCACCACCACGGTCAAAGACCTCGCGGAAATGTTTCCCGAGCGTTTTAGCAACAAGACCAATGGAGTGACGCCTCGACGCTGGCTGCTCGGTGCTAATCCCGCACTGGCCCGCGAAATCACAGACGTCATCGGAGATCGCTGGATTACCGATCTCAGCCTGCTCAAACAGCTCAAGCCATTCGCGGAGGATGCCAATGCTCGCGAACGCTTCCTCAAATCAAAGCGGGGGGCCAAAGCGCAGTTTGCCAATTGGCTCAAGTCCACCTCAGGGCAGATTGTGGACCCGGACACGATCTTCGACTGCCACATCAAGCGCATCCACGAATACAAAAGGCAATTGATGAATGCGCTACGGATTGTGATCCTTTATAACCGGCTACGGGAAAATCCCGGCATGAAGATCGTGCCGCGGACATTTTTCTTCGCCGGTAAAGCGGCGCCCGCGTACAAGCTGGCCAAGCTCATCATAAAGTTCATCAACAACCTGGCGGACACGATTGACGCCGACCCTGTGGCGCGCGGCCGGCTCAATGTCGTCTTTCTCCCTGAGTACAACGTTTCGTTGGCAGAGCGTTTGATTCCAGCCAGCGATGTCTCCAACCAGATCTCGACCGCCGGCTACGAGGCAAGCGGAACCAGCAACATGAAATTTATGATGAACGGAGCTTTGACGGTTGGAACGCGCGACGGCGCGACCATCGAAATGGCGGAGGAAGCGGGAGAAGAAAATATGTTTCTGTTCGGACTGACCGTGGAGCAGGTCGAAGCGAGCCAATCCTGGTATAACCCGCATTGGCATTATGAACATGAGCCGGAGACGCGGTCCGCTCTGGACCTGATTTTCTCTGACCACTTCAGCCGCAACGAACCGGGAATATTCGCTCCCTTGCGCGATACGCTTTTGACCCAGGGCGATCGCTATATGCATCTGGCCGATCTGACCTCGTATTGCAGCGCCCAAGACCGGCTCGGCGCGCTCTATGCCGAACCCGGCGCATGGGCGCAAAAAGCAATCTTGAACGTCGCCAGCTCCGGGAAGTTTTCGAGCGATCGCTCGATCGCGGAATACGCAAGCGAGATTTGGAAGGTGGAACCATGCCCAGTAGTTTAGAAACACAGTCTTCGACAGGGGAACGCATCTCTCCGCTGGCTGGTAAGCCAGCGCCGAAGGAAATCCTGGTAGACGTGGCCCGTGTGGAAAAGGAATATTTCGAACGTCGTCCCGACCTGGATGATCCGACCCAGCTCGTCAGCTTCGGCACCAGCGGACACCGTGGCTCGTCCTTGCGCGGCACATTTAACGAAGCGCACATCCTCGCAATTACTCAGGCGATCTGCGAATACCGGCGCGCGCAAGGCACCGACGGCCCGCTCTATATGGGGAAAGATACCCATGCAGTCTCGGAACCCGCGCAGCGCACCGCGCTCGAGGTGCTGGCGGCAAACGACGTGGAGACGATCATTCAGCAAAATGACGGGATCACTCCGACGCCAGTCATCTCGCGAGCGATCCTGGTTTACAACCGCGGCCGCGTTCAGAAAGATCATCTCGCTGACGGCATCGTGATTACGCCGTCGCACAATCCACCCGAAGATGGAGGATTTAAATACAATCCGCCGAACGGCGGCCCGGCCGATACCGACGCGACTCGCTGGGTGGAGGATCGCGCGAACGAATTGTTGCGAGCAAGCAATGCAGGGGTCAAGCGAATTCCGTTTGCCAAAGCTATTCAGGCTGTAACCACGCATCAGGAAGATTTCGTCCTGCCCTACGTTCGTGATCTTAAAAATGTTGTGGACATGGATGCGATTCGCAATGCTCACCTCAAGCTCGGCGTTGATCCTCTGGGCGGAGCCTCATTGCCTTACTGGGAGCCGATCAACTCCATTTACGGGCTGGACGTCGTCATCACCAACAAAATAATCGATCCGACATTTTCGTTTATGACCGTTGACCACGACGGCAAAATTCGCATGGATTGCTCGAGTCCCTATGCGATGGCAAGGCTGGTCGCTTTAAAAGATCAGTACCAGGTGGCTTTCGGCAACGATACCGACGCCGACCGGCACGGGATCGTGACCCCAGTTGCAGGTTTGATGAATCCGAATCATTATCTTGCAGTGGCCATCCAGTACTTGTTGACGCACCGGCCTCAGTGGCGTGACGCAGTCGCGGTGGGAAAGACCCTGGTGAGCAGCAGCATGATTGACCGTGTGGTCAAAAAGCTCGGTCGCAAACTCAACGAGGTACCGGTAGGCTTCAAGTGGTTTGTGTCCGGTCTGGTCGATGGGTCGTGCTGCTTCGGCGGAGAAGAAAGCGCTGGAGCGAGTTTTTTACGTCTTGACGGCACAGCATGGACGACCGACAAGGACGGGCCGATCATGGACTTGCTGGCGGCGGAGATGACCGCGCGCACCGGCAAGAATCCCGGAGAACACTACCGCGAACTGACAGCGGAGTTCGGCACCCCGTATTACACGCGCATCGACGCGGCCGCCACGCCCGAGCAAAAAGCGAAGCTGGGAAAACTCACCCCGGAGGCGGTTAAGGAGTCAGACCTGGCGGGTGAGCCAATCACCGCCAAGCTGACCAAAGCTCCCGGCAACGATGCTCCCATCGGCGGCTTGAAAGTTGTCGCCGAGAGCGGTTGGTTTGCGGCGCGGCCTTCCGGCACCGAGAACATTTATAAGATCTACGCCGAGAGTTTCAAGAGCCAGGCCCATCTGAACGCGATTCTTGGCGAGGCGGAGAAGATGGTGAATAATGCGCTGGGTTAGGAAGCAAGATCGGGAGCGCGATAATGGCCGATAACGACGGGGGCACGAGTGTTCCGCCGTTTCCGTCCGAATATCGTGCTTCTGGTTTGTTGCTGCACGTCACCTCTCTGCCTTCTCCGTATGGCGTTGGCGATCTGGGATCGTCCGCCTTCTCATGGATCGACCGTCTCCACGACGCCGGCCAGAGATGGTGGCAAGCGCTACCGCTGGGTCCGACTGGTTACGGAAACTCGCCTTATCAATCCATGTCATCGTTTGCCGGCAACGAATTGCTGATCAGTCCCGGCTCTCTCATTTCGGACGGGCTATTACAGGCAAGCGATGCTCAGTTTCACTTCCCGGCGGACGCAGTTGACTACGATTCTGTTATCCCGCTTAAACGGCGGCAGCTCGAAACGGCGTGGACAAACTTCAAAGCCGGACAGCGCAGTGACACGGCTCTGAGTGACAAAGATCTTGCGCCTGCCTACGAGCGGTTCTGCGCTACGCAATCGCATTGGCTGGAAGACTACGCTCTGTTTCGGGCGCTGAAAGAAAAGTATCACGAGGTTTATTATCTGGAGTGGCCCGCAGAGTTGGTGCAGCGCAGCCCAAGCGCTCTCTCCGAAGCGCGGCGAGAGTTAGCAAGTCAAATTGATCAGGCACGCTTCGCGCAGTTCCTATTGTTCCGACAGGCCGATCAACTCAAGGACCATGCGCACGACCGGGGAGTGACCTTGATCGGCGACCTTCCCTTTTTTGTTTCCCCGGATTCCAGTGATGTCTGGGCCAATCCGGAATTCTTTTTGTTGGATGAGCAGCGCCGCCCGCGCTTTGTTGCCGGAGTTCCTCCCGATTATTTCAGCGCACAGGGACAATTGTGGGGTAATCCTGTTTACAACTGGGGCGCGCTTCGTGCAACCGGTTACCGCTGGTGCATCGATCGTTTGCGTGCCCTGCTAAATCACGTCGATGTGATTCGCCTGGATCACTTCCGCGGCTTCACGGCCGCGTGGCATGTTCCAGCCGGTGCATCAACAGCTCAATCCGGGCAATGGGTGCCGGGGCCGGGTGCCGGCTTTTTCCAAGCGGTGCAAACTGAACTGGGCCTTCTACCATTCATCGCGGAAGACTTGGGTATGATCACGCCCGACGTGTATACCCTGCGCGACCAGTTTCGCGTGCCGGGTACGCGCGTCCTGCAATTCGCCTTCGATGGTCATGCGGACAATCCATATCTGCCGCACAACTTTGTCCACAATACAGTCGCCTATACCGGCACGCATGACAATGCCACAACTCGACAATGGTATGAGGAATTGCCCGACTACCAGCGGCAGAACTTCTGGACCTATCTCAAGCGTGCGCCTGGAACCAGTGCCGATGCCGCTCCGGAGTTGATGCGGCTGGCATGGTCGTCGCCAGCGGCGCTTGCCATTGCTCCGTTGCAGGATTTGCTCAACTTGGGAAGCGAGGCTCGCATGAACGTGCCCGGTCGCGCCGATGGGAACTGGCGTTGGCGTGTCCGGGAAGACATGTTAGCCCCTCAGGCTTTTCAGTGGCTGCGGGATTTGACTGAGAGTTGCGAGCGCTCGCCCAGCCGCGCAATCTCCGTTGATGGTGTGCAAGTGGACCGCGGTCGGGCAAATGCTCAAATTTAGAAAGCTGAAATCTAGAAGTCTCAATCTAGAAATAGACGAGGGAGGTTAGCCTGGTCCTTCAAGTTGCCAAGAGTATTCTCCTGGTGGTGAGCGCGCTCTTTCCGATCGTCGATCCGATAGGAGGCGCTCCGGTCTTTCTGCTGCTCACGCGAGACTACGCGACCGAGACACGCCGAGTGCTGGCTCGCCGCATAGCCGTAGATAGTTTCATATTGATGATCGCGTCCTTTACCCTCGGGGCGCACGTGCTCTCCTTCTTTGGCATTTCGCTCCCGGTTGTTCAGGTCGGCGGCGGTCTGATCGTGATCGCAACAGGCTGGGCGATGCTGAATCAGAAAGACACCAGCGATCAAGGCTCGACCAGGCGAACGGTCACGTGCGCTGATGCTCTGAGCCAGGCGTTCTACCCGCTGACACTTCCTTTGACAGTGGGTCCTGGCTCCATCTCGGTTGCGATTACTCTGGGCGCGAATGCGCCGCAGCACCTGGGCGCAAACCTTCTGGCAATTCTGGCGGCGGCGATCGGCTGCGCTTTTGTGGCATTAACCATCTATCTCTGTTACGGATACGCGGATCGGCTCGCAAGCAAAATCGGCGCCACGGGGACAAATGTGATTCTAAAACTCACTGCGTTTCTGCTGGTGTGCATTGGAGTGCAGATCTTTTGGAACGGCGCGAGCAGGTTGCTCACTGCGTTGCCGCAGATTAGCGGGATTGTAACGCTGCCGCACTGAGAGCGAAGCGAGCGCTGAACGGATGAAGTTGGAGTGGATGAAAGAGAGGAACGGTGAAGACCTCAAGCGTTGATGTGCCCGCCAAGTTGGATCGTCCGCCCAAGACTATCAACAGCGTGGCGGCCCCACGCATGAAGCGCCCGACTTGGGAGCAGGCCGAGGGCAGCCCATTGCCTCTTGGTGTCCACTGGATCGAAAAGGAGCAAGCGTTCAATTTTGCCGTTCACTCGGAGCATGCAGAGAGCGTCACTCTCTTGCTCTATTCTCCAGCCGACCTGGTGAATCCTCTTCTTGCGTTCCAATTGGATTTTTTGCACAACAAGTCGGGGCGCATTTGGCACTGCCGCGTCCCAGCCGCAAAGATTCCTGAAGCTCGCTATTACGCTTACTCCGTGTCAGGAGAAACGATTCCTCAACTCCATAGCTTCGATCCGCAGAAGGTTCTCCTCGATCCATACGCGAAGTGCATTTTCTTCCCACCCGCTTTTGATCGGAACCTGGCCATGCGAGAAGGATCCAATGCAGGCAGCGCGCCGTTGGGAGTGCTGAGCGATCACCGCTCCACGTTTGACTGGGCGGACGATCGCCATCCGCATCATGATTCAGATGCGGTCATCTACGAACTTCACGTGAAAGGTTTCACGAAGAACCCAAACTCTGGTATCGATGCATCGCGTGCCGGCACGTACGCCGGTCTCGTGGAAAAGATCCCATACCTAAAGGAACTTGGGGTAACGGTTGTAGAACTGATGCCGGTTTTTCAGCGTGATCCACAGGAGGCCGACTACTGGGGCTATATGCCTTTGAATTTCTTCTCGCCTCATGCCCAGTACGCGAGCACACTCCGTGCGGATGAGCAGCATCTTGAATTTAAGAACATGGTGAAGGCCTTTCATCAGGCTGATATCGATGTAGTGCTGGACGTCGTTTACAACCACACTTGCGAGGGTGACAACAAAGGACCGATCTACAGTTACAAGGGGCTGGACAGCTCCGGCTATTACATGGTGTCTTCCGATCCGGCCAACCCCTATGCCAACTACTCGGGCACGGGTAATACCTTGAATTTCGGCCAGGCTCACGTGCGCAAGATAGTGATTGATAGTCTGCGTCATTGGAAGCGAGGGATGCACATCGACGGATTCCGCTTTGACCTGGCCTCCGTGTTCAGCCGAAACGCCGACGGATCACTCAACTGGGGAGAAGCGCCCATCTTCAGCGAAATTGCCGCGGACCCGGAATTAGGACCTGTGCGTTTAATCGCGGAACCCTGGGACACAGCCGCTTACCAGCTCGGGCGCGGCTTTCCTGGCCTGACCTGGCTGCAGTGGAACGGACGGTTTCGTGATGACATCCGCGGTTTTGTGAAGGGCAATGCAGGGATGGTTCCCGAGGTGATGCGACGGATCTATGGCAGCGACGATTTGTTTCCAGACAGCCGCGCCGACGCTTATCACGCGTATCAGAGTGTGAATTACGTAACGTCCCACGACGGCTACACGCTCTACGATCTCGTCTCTTATGACCGAAAGCACAACTGGCAAAACGGAAATAATAATCGGGACGGCACCGACGCAAACTACAGTTGGAATTGTGGACAAGAAGGGGACGAAGCTCTCTCGTCCGCGGTTCGCGCGTTGCGCCGAAAGCAAGTAAAGAATTTTTGCTGTCTGCTTTTCTTATCCAATGGCACGCCGATGTTTCGCGCGGGTGACGAGTTCCTGAACACGCAATTCGGCAACAACAATCCCTATAACCAGGATAATGAAACCGGATGGCTGGATTGGAGTCAACTGGAATCCAATAACGACATTTTCCAGTTCTTCAAGAAGATGATTGCGTTCCGGAAAAATCATCCCTCTTTGAGCCGCAGCAGGTTCTGGCGGGAGGATGTTTCCTGGTACGGCGTCGGCCCCACGGTCGATTTGTCCTACGACTCGCACAGCCTGGCATTCTGCCTGCATGGCGCTTCTCAAGATGATGACGACATCTACGTGATGATCAATGCCTACTGGGAAGAGTTGGAATTCAATGTGCAAGAGGGAACAGCACAGGCGTGGAAGAGATTCGTGGACACCGGTTTGCCAAGTCCAGACGATTTCTCGGACGAGGGAATCCCTTTAGAGCACACAAAATACTTGCTGGCTCCAAGATCGATTGTGGTCTTATGTAGACCGCAGGCAAAGACTCACTGAAAGTGGTGAAGGAGTCTCGAATGGCAAACGCAGACGACAATCTCGTCACGGAGCCTGAGGTCGCCGTTCCAAATCCAGCCGCAACCCTCCTAGAATTCCGGAGGGTAGAGGCTGCAGGTTCCCCATGTCTTGAGCCATGAATCGCTCACCATATCTCTCATTGAGCAACCGGTAGGAAGGCAGCGCGCGGCCAGCCATCGAGTTGATGGCCGTATTACCGACAACGATGCGCAGGCAATTCTTGCCCACGATTAAGAATTTGGTGATATCAATCGCGTACGGCGGAGACCAGACTGAACCTGCCCGCTCACCGTTGACATACACTTCGGCCGCTTCTCGGATAGGTCCTTCAAAATAAGCCTTCATGCTGAATTGCGGAAGCGGGTTCGGCTCATCCATTGGCACTCCCGCTCCAAAATCAAGCACGCCATTCATTCCACCAGCCAAGTCCTGGGCCGACAGGTCAACGGTCTTCTCATAGCTGACTTGACCGGAATAATATTTGAAGGCCGGATCCTCGCTCCAGGCATGAAGCCTGATCAAGGGGATCGCTGTCTCCCCGCCGAATGTCACCTTCCAATCTGTCGTAAGGTCGATCGTTGTTGAATGGGCGAGCGCTCTCGGCTGTGTCTTCTTCGGCTCAACCGCCGAGTCCGTGAAAAGGATCAATCGCGACTCGTAAGGCTGCAAGTCGAATTCCACAGGCGAATGGTTCTCGGCGGAAGATATTCCGCCGGTGAACGGATCCCACCACTCACCATGTTTCGCGGAGTTACGGAATGTCGCCTGAACGCGATGCGGTTGATTGCTGGTATTGGCGATAAAATACAAATCTCCGGCTTCCAGCTTGCGGTGGATGAAGCCAATTCGCGGCGTCCGGGGAGAAAAGACAACGTCGGGAGTGAGGTAGCCCACGAGCGCAGCCCCTAGTTGCGACTCATCCGAGATAAAGTGTCCCGCTGCGCCGATGGTGCGGAACAGGCGCTGGGAGATTTCCCGAATTCTCGAGCCCTCGGATTCCGTTTCTAGGAGGCCGGGCGCGGTCGCGGGCAGACCATGCGCGGCAATCACAATCCCCCCGTGCCGCGCAAATTCTTCGATTTTCCGGTACGTCGCCAGAGGCAGCCGGTCGACGCCGGGCAGTATCAAGACCGAGTAAGGTATGCCCACCGCTTCGATCGCATCGGCGTCGATAAAGTCCAGATTGAATCCCGCATCGAGAACCTGCGGAATGACTCGACTCACCAGCGAATCGCCCTCCAGCGGCTCGTCCATGCTGAAATTCGAACCGGCGGTGTTAAAGCCGAATGAACTGGTGACCGCCTTAGCGGAATCGCTTCTTACGGAAAAACTGGACCAGATATCGTCATTCGGCAAAAGCAAGGCCACATCGTTAGCGGGCTTTCCAAGCCGCAACGCAAAACTCACGCGTTGCAGATAGCGCGCGAGGTCCGGCATGACAAACGACCACGGATTGTGCGCATTCAGCGCGGACGCCGCATACATACGCCATCCCGGCTCTCCGGCGCTTTTCGGCGAATACGGCCAGCCGTGCCCAACCAACTGGTTGATGCCTTGCAAGAAATGCAAATCCGCTTCAGCCTTCAAGTCCAGGGGCGTCGCGCGAAACGCGGGCGAGTGCAACCACGTCCAGGTCTCCGACGAAATCACCGGCCGTTCAAAAAGATGGCCCGCCGATGCTGCCCATCGCGTATCGGAGAATTGCCGCCACATAAGCAACGAGGCTTTCCCTTCGCCTTCCGGAAGATCTGCATAGCGGTTGCTCGACAAGGTGACGGGAGGAAAACCATAGGTCTGCGATCGTAATAACGTGTGGTGGGTTTGCGACCACTCATGCAGCGGAGCAAGGTAGCGCTCATTCGCCAACTCTGCGAGCGTTTTCCCCCAATCATGCCGCACTGCAACCGTTGGGGGGCCGATATCGCCGACCAACGCCGGCAAGTAGGGAGTGAGATCGTATCCGCGGCGGGCGCGAAACTCCTCTATCAAATCACCGGTCCAATTCGATCCGTAATCCTCCAGGCTGTCGCTGAAGACGGCGTACGGAGGCTGATCGCCGAACGCTTCTAGCAGCCTGTCCCCCACGGCGTGGAGATGAGTTTCGATTGCTGTTCGATCGTAGTGGTCGAGCACGAATCCCTCGGCGCCAATTGCCGGACGCTTTACCGTCATTCCGGTCCGGCTCGCGATAAAGAAAAGCGCATCGGTCGGGGCTTCAACCGCTGAAGGAATCCGCAGTCGGCCGTCCACAACTGGCGCTGCTAGTTTGGCTTCACGCAGCGAAATCTGGCCTTCTCGGACTGGAGCCAGAAAAGCTGCGATCATATGCTCGCCGGAAGCGATGTCCGGCACAGCGATGGAATCCGTTCCCGGCGAAACCGGAATCGTTTCCACACGCAACTCTCCTGCTGCCTGGGTTACCGGGATATGAGGGCCTCCAAAAGGCCAACCACTGCCTAACGTGATGTCAACGCGCAGGCCAAGCTTCCTCGCCGCATCGACGGCGAAGCGAATTGCATCAATGTGTTCGTCCGAAAGAAATCGCTGATTGTGGAAGCCGGTCTTTGAGCCGTCAAGGGCAAGAGGATCGTCGAGCGCAAGAGGATACAGCGTGGCGATCTCGACGCCGCCAATTCCTTCCGCTTTCATTTGTTCCAGCTCTCGCAGCAATTCTGGTTTTGTGACCGCTGGCCCAAACCACCACCAGCGCACCATGATCCGGCAGTCGTCCGGCGGGTTCGCAAAAGATTTTTCCAGACGCACTAATTCCTGGTTCTGCTGCGCCGCGCTCCTGGCAGGCTCAATGAAGCAACCAACGAGAACGATGATAAGTAGAATCTTGCCTTTGAGCAGACCATTTTGCATTCGGGAAATCTTCATCGAAATGTCCACCGGAGCCTCGATAAAACTCTCCAAATCATGCGATGGTTAGTCTTCGCTGAATAGAAGCTCTCTGAAAAAGCGATACAACCAAGTGCCCAGCTGCGGCGATCTAACGTAATGGCCGTCCTCTGTTGCCGCTTGCGGCGGTCTAATTTTCTGTGGTACAAACAGCTGGATTCATAAAACGACTCTTGAACGTGCATTCGCTCATCCGTTTTGACGATCATCGGCGCAATTACTGGTTTGCGGCAATCGTGTTGTTTGCCGTATGCGCTCTTGCGGTCAATGTAGCAACGCGATATTCCACTCCACCGAATATCGCCTCTCGCGCCGTCCAATCAGTTCACAAACACGCGTCGCTCGAGTCGACTCGACAGCATCTCGTCAAGGATACAGCCGATTGGATGCCTCCCGTCGTGAGCCCTCGCGTTCTGCAATCTCCTCGATTTTATCCTCGGATTTCGCCCGCGGGGCCTCCGATACCGGGCTTGGTTCTGGAAGAAAGTCTTTACAATCGTCCCCCTCCATCCTCTATCTCCCTGTCTTAAGTCCTTGTCAGCTAATTGCTTGGTAAATTGCAGCCACGGTTCGCTCGACCAGGGCTTCGACGCGATGCTTTAGCGGCATGTTGGTGGGATGAAACCGTCAGATTTCGGTACTCTCCAACGCCTCTTCTAGCATCTGTTATGGAGTTGATCTGTGGGCAGACATAATAAAAGAGAAAGTCGATGACTCAAAACTGCAGCAGATCGCGCAGCCTGCGCGTTCCTAAATCAAAAGGACTATTTTGCTGTGCCCTTACCGTCATGCTGGCGGCGATGGCTACCGGCGTTACCTCCTGCGCGGGAAATGAAAACGGAAAAGTCCAGGCGAACGGTGCTGAGGTCACGGTGGGAGTCACGAAGGTGACAAACAAATCTCTCGGCCGGAACATCACGTTGTCGTCCGAGCTTGTGCCCTTTCAGGAGATCGATGTCTACGCTAAAGAATCTGGCTACGTAAAGAAACTGCTCGTCGACTACGGCTCGCATGTGAAAGCCGGACAGGTGATGGCAGTCCTCGAGATCCCGGAACTCGAGGCACAACTGCAAGAGGATCAGGCGGAAATCAAGAACGCCACCAATCAGGTCAGCCGCGCACAACACGAACTCAACCGTTACCAGGCACAGTACAACGCGCTGCATCTCCAATACACTCGCCTCAATGACGTCTTTAAGAGTCAACCGGGAATTGTCGCGCAGCAGGAAGTGGATGATGCGCAGGGTAAGGATCTGGCAGCGTCCTCTCAGGTAGATGCGGGGCAGGCCGCTCTCGAAGCCTCTCAAAGCCAGTTGTCGGTGGCTAAGGCAAAACTGACGCACGATCAAAGCCTGTTCGACTATTCGAAGATCACCGCCCCGTTTGCCGGGGTGGTGACCGAGCGCTATGCCAACCTTGGCACGCTGGTTCAGGCGGGAACGGGTTCGAGCACGCAAGCCATGCCCATCGTAAAGCTCTCCCAGGATGACTTGTTCCGTCTGGTCATTCCAGTTCCCGAATCGTACGTCCGCTATATCCGCGTCGGCGATCACGTGGATGTGAATGTGCCATCGCTAAACCGCACTTTCCCTGGGAAGGTGGCGCGCTTCTCGGTGGATGTGCGCGAAGATACGCGGACGATGCACACCGAAGTGGATGTCGTGAATTCTCAGCACGTACTACTGCCGGGGCTCTATGCCGACGCGGAGCTTGTGCTCGATCGAAAGGATGACGTTCCCACGGTGCCAGTCCAGGCTCTGAATCACGAACGGGACAAGACAACTGTCTTCGTTGTGAATGGGAAAGGAGAACTGGAGGATCGAAGCGTGCAGCTTGGATTGCAGACCGCAAGCGATGCTGAAATCACATCCGGTCTCAGTCAGGGAGAACAGGTTGTGGTAAGCGACCGCAGCGGCCTGAAGGCTGGGGAAAAAGTTCATCCACAGACGGTCGCCATGATGCAGTTTCACGACGAGAACACGCAGTAGAAAACATCGAGGCCGGCCGTCTTACACATCTGCGGACGCAATAGGAAAAAATTCATGCCGGGATTTTCAATTCGTAATCCGTACTTCATCATGGTGCTCTGCCTGGGGCTTCTGCTGATTGGCGCGACCAGTTTGCTGCGTATGCCCGTCGACCTGTTTCCGCCGATCAACCTGCCGGAAGTCGTAGTCGCCACGTTTTATTCCGGTATGCCGCCCGAGGACGTCGAAACCGATATTACCGATCCTCTGGAGCGCTTCTTCACACTCGCCTCCGGCATCGACCACATGGAGTCGCGATCTCTTTTAGGCGTCAGCATCATCCGCGTGTACTTCCAGCCCGGAACCAACGCCGACGCCGATGTGAGTGAACTGTCTAACCTTGCGCTCGCTGACCTGAAGCGTTTGCCGCCAGGAACGCTGCCTCCCGTTGTCCTTAAGTTCGACGCGTCCAGCTTGCCCGTGGCGCTGGTTACCGTAAAAGGGGAAGGCCTCGACGAAACGCAACTCCACGACTACGCCCAATTCCAAATTCGCAACCAGATCGCAGGCGTTCCCGGCGCAGAAATCCCCGGCGTGTTTGGCGGAATCTACCGCCAGATCATGGTCTACGTCGATCCCTACAAGCTTGCCTCGCGTCAATTGAGTCCCATGGATGTTGTGAGCGCGATTAACAACTCCAATCTCATTTTGCCCGCGGGCGACGTAAAGATGGGACCATACGATTACTTCGTTTATTCCAACAGCCTGGTTGACAGCATGAAACAACTGGGCGAAGTGCCGATCAAGGTAAAGGGCAATTCCTGGGTGACAGTAAACGATGTGGGAAAAGCCGAAGACGCGCACGGGATTCAATCCAACATCGTGCGCATCGATGGCCAGCGATCCGCCTACATTCCGGTGATGAAGCAAGGCGGCGATACCAACACCATCGCGGTCGTGGACGGCGTGCGCAAGCTTATCAAGCATCTGTATGACATCCCCAAACAGATGACCACCAGCATTGTCTTCGACCAGTCGGTGTACGTGAAAGAGGCTATTCACACGGTGCTGCACGAAGGTGCGTTGGGTTTGGTCCTAACCAGCCTGATGATTTTGCTTTTTCTCGGAAGCTTCCGCGCCACATCGGCGGTGCTGCTCTCGATTCCTTTGTCGGCCCTCGCCGCGTTTGTGTTGCTCGCGCTAATGGGAGGCACGATCAACACGATGATCCTGGGCGGAATGGCGCTGGCCTTTTCGCGCGTGATCGACAATTCCGTGATCTCGCTAGAGAACATCTATCGCCATCTGGAAATGGGCGCCGCTCCGACGATTGCCGCTGAAGTTGGCGCGTCGGAAGTGACTCTGGCCGTGTTAGCGGCGACTTTAGTGGACGTGGTCGATTTCTTCCCCGTCATTTTTCTCTATGGCGTCGCCAAGTTTCTCTTTTCGGCGTTGGCGCTGGCGTTTTGTTTGTCCCTGCTGGCTTCATTCGTCGTAGCCATGACGGTGATCCCTCTGTTTTGCTCGCGCTTTCTGAAATCCGTGGTTCATGTTTCCAAGCCGCTCGGGGACGGCGAGTATGAAGTCGAACCCACGATTCCGGAAGGCAGCTCATGGCTCGACCGCTTCAATGCCCACTTTAATCGCATCTTCAACAAGCTTCTCGACTTCTATGAACACTGGGTCCGCCGCGCGCTGGAGCGTCCTGGACTTACCGTGGCTGTATTGAGCGGCGTGTTCGTAGCGAGCGTGGCGATCTATCCGCTGCTGGGGTTGGCATTTTTCCCGAAGACTGACGCAGGGCAGTTCACGATCAACCTCAAAGTGCCCACCGGCACTCGCATTGAGATGACGGATCAATACGTGGCGAAGGTGGAAGACCTGATACGGCATACCGTAGGAGCGAAAGATCTCAAGCGAATCGTCTCCAACATCGGCGTGGTACCGGATTTTTCCGCACTCTACACCACTAACTCCGGCCCCTACACGGCCACGGTCCAGGTAGCGCTAAACGAACCGCACGCATTGAGCAGCTTCGAATATATGGATCGCGTGCAGAAGGCGATGGCCAGCCAGTTTCCCGATATTCGAACATTTTTCTCGAGTGGCTCGATGGTCGATGCCATTCTTAACATGGGAATGCCGGCGCCCATCGACGTGCAGGTGAGCAGTCCCGATCTGCATGAGATTTATGGCATTGCGCAAAACCTGGCCGATCGCTTTCGCGAAGTCCATGGCATTGGCCAAATCTATATTCCGCAGGACATGAACTATCCAACTCTTCGGCTTGATGTCGATCGTGTCCACGCCGGCGAGTTGGGTCTGACGCAAAAGGATGTGGTAGACAACGTAATCACCGCCCTCAATTCCAACTATATGATCGCACCCAATTATTGGGTCGATCGCAAGAGCGGAAACGACTATTACCTCACCGTGCAATTCTTTGAGCACGGCGACGCGGCCATTCACAACCTGCTCGATCTGGGACAGATTCCCCTGCGGGATCCAGATTCAGGAGGGCAGATGAACTGCGGTCCTTCCGGCTCGCCGCAACCCGGCACTGCACGCACGTCATGGGCCTGCGCTGGTGAGAACGGTCGCGCGACTACCGCGCTGAAAAATGTTGTGAACGTTCGCCAGGTCATGACGCCCACGGAAGTCGACCATTACCAAATTCAGCGCGCGGTCGACATTTACATTACCCCGAGCGGCGAGGACCTGGGACGAGTCACCGATGCAGTGCGGAATATTCTTGCCACAACGAGCATTCCCGGCAACGTACGAGTCAACCTGCGCGGAATGGTCCAGGGCATGGAAGCGTCATTCAAGAGCTTCGCCCTGGGATTCCTGATTTCGTTTGTTTTGCTCTTTCTGATTCTGACCGCTCAGTTCAAATCGTTCATCGATCCGTTCCTGATCATGCTGGCCATTCCCATGGGATTCGTCGGCGTGCTGATCATCCTTCCACTCACCCACAGTACTTTGAACGTGATGTCGCTGATGGGCGTGCTGATGCTGATCGGCATCGCCGATTCCAACAGCATTCTCATTGTTGATTTCGCCCACAATCTGGAACGGCAGGGATTGTCTCCGACCGATGCGGTCATCACCGCCTGCCGCGTGCGCCTGCGTCCAATCCTGATGACCTCGCTGGCGACGATCATCGGAATGATTCCGATGGCGCTGAAAATGGGGATTGGAGCGGAACAATACACGCCGATGGCACGCGCCATCATCGGAGGCCTGACCTCTTCGGTGATATTAACCATCTTCATCGTTCCGGCGGCCTATCTGTTGGTATATGGCAAACGCGGAGGAAATAGTGCGCCGAGTCCATCGCCGGCGCTGGAAGTTTGAGATCGGTGGAAGACAGTCAGCGAGGGAACACTGGAAAATGAAAAGCTTGCAACGCATTCTCTTCTTTCTGGCTGTGCCGGTTTGCAGTTTGGCGCAGTTGCCTTCTGCTCCTCTGCCTCAAGTCGAGCCGCAGCCCGCGCCAGCAACTGTCGGTCCCACGGGTCCGCAATCTATCTCAAGCGCCTCCGGCAACCAGACGTCGCTGTCGTTGAAAGATGCTCAGGCGCTTGCTTTAAGAAACAATCCTCAAATTTCAGTTGCGCGGCTTACCGCCTTAGCCTCGCAACAGGTCACACGGGAAGTTCGCTCCGCTCTTTGGCCAACGGCCAGCGTCAACCTCACGGCAGTCGATGCCAACCAAGGTGCGCGTTTGACCGCTGGCGCGTTGAACAATCCCACGGTCTACGAGCGTGCCGCTGGCGGGGCGATGGTAAGCCAGCTCCTCACCGACTTCGGCCGGACAAACAATTTGATTTCAAGCGCGAACCTATCTGCCAAAGCGGAAAACCAGAATGCACTTGCGACCAAAGAGCAAATCCTTCTTGCCGTGGACCAGGCTTTTTACAACGCACTGCAAAGCCATGCCATTCTCACGGTCGCCCAGCAAACGGTGAACGACCGGCAGACAGTTTCAAATCAAGTCGACGCCTTGTTTAAAAGCAAGCTTAAGTCCGGGCTCGACCTCAGTTTTGCCAATGTGAATCTGGCGCAGGCAAAGTTGCTTCTGCTCGACGCACAAAATAATGAGAACGGCGCGTTCGCGGCTCTCTCGGCAGTGCTCGGCTACTCCAACCTTCAGAATTTCCAACTGGTCGAGGACACGACTCCAAACGTAGCGCCTCCAGAAAATGTAGATGAGCTGATTGCAACCGCGTTCAACTTGCGGCCGGAAATTCTGGCGCTGGAGTTTCAGTCCGAAGCGGCTCAGAAATTTCAAAAGGCGGAACGCGATTTGTTGTTCCCCGATGTCCGAGCGCTGGCCGCAGTCGGCGGCACGCCTGTGCGGAATCCGATCATTTCTCCCAACTGGTACGGGGCAGTAGGTGTGAATGTTGACATCCCGGTTTTCAACGGCTTTCTCTTTCCTGCGAGATCACGCGAAGCCTCGCTGCGAGCACAAGCGACGGAGGAGCGACTGCGCGATCTGCGCAACCGGATCTCTCGCGATGTCCGCACCGCATGGCTGAACGCCACGACCGCCTACGACCGGCTCGCCGTAACCCAACAACTTCTCGATCAGGCGAATCTGGCACTGAATCTTTCCCAATCGCGCTACAAATTGGGATTGGGATCGATCGTGGAACTCAGCCAGGGACAACTTCAACAGACACAAGCGGAAATCGGCAATGCCGAAGCAGGCTACGACTACCGGCTATCGCTCGCCGTATTGCAGTACCAGACAGGCGGAATTTAAGCCGCAGCTCGCTCCGCTTGAATGCTTCCCAGGCCTGTTCCGTTCAGAAAACTTAAGTCACATTTAGTAACAGGAGGCGGCATTCGCCGTGTCCATCGTTCCATAAGGTTACCCTCGTGCCTCATACATTCGGGCCATTCCCGGCCCACCGCCTCTCGTTGCACACTTGTCCCATAGGAGACAGCCGTGAGACATGTGTTGCGCGCGTTGTGGCTGAATGAAGATGGGCAGGACATCGCCGAATACGCGGTCATGCTCGCCGTCATTCTCGTTATCGCCGTCGGCACTATACGCCTGATCGGTACGAACTCCAGCAATGTCTTCTCGCAGTTGGGAAGCTCGATGCAACAGTGAGCGATAAAAAACAATGTTGGTCTCTCGTGATCCTCAGATCACCCAGATCCTGATTAAGTCCTAAGCCGCGGGCCTCAACCAGCTCATCACCCTTCGTCTCGCCTGCTTGCCTGTTCGTCCCGCCTGAACGAGCTGTTATCCCAAAGACTCTTCCGCGTTGCGCCAACCGTGCTATGTATGAACAGCGAGTCCGGAGTTTCATAGCTCCGTTCGTCATCTCGGCATCGAAATGAATTTAGACAGCGGACAGAATCGAGAAAATGCCGTCGAAGCGGTGCTGGGCGATGGAGATCAGCACGTCCAGGATGTCCTGAACCGGGCGGAACAGGAACTGCGCCGTCTGATTCAAGAACGAGTCGAATTGACGCGGCGCATTGATACCACGAAACATACTCTCGCGGGCCTAATCAGTTTGTTCGGTGACAGCGCTTTGAAAACCCATTTTTCAGAATTAATCGAGCACAAGCGCAAAAACGTCTCGCGGCAGCGTGGCATCACTCAGGCTTGCCGCGAGGTACTCTCAATCGCTCAACGTCCCATGAGCATCCTTGAGGTGCGCAACGAGCTTCAGCGGGCGATGCCTGCACTCATATCCCGCCACAAGGATCCAATTGCAACCATCAGTACAATTTTGAGCCGGTTGGTGGATTACGGCCAGGCCACGGTCTCGTCCAACGGCCGCGGACGACGTGCCTGGTTGTGGACAGAGGATCGCGACAGCAGATTCATCTACCTGCAAGATAGGAACGATTCCCGCCCCATTGCGTAGACATTTGTCCTCAACTTTTCGTCCGAGCGTCCAGATTCCATTCATTCTCCGCACATTCCGGTCGTGACTGACACTTTCAAGGCTCTCATCCCGTCAACCCGTCGACCTGTCCCAGCATCCGCAGCAGTATCTCAGGTCGTGCCGTCTGTTTCACATGACACGGCGTATTTCCACCTGCGGCATACTGCTGGTTCTGAATTGCAATTTGTGTTTGTTCGCTTTCGCCGGCGACTTTAGCGTAAGAAAAACTAACCCGCCGGTTCCCTTAGCCGAAACTCCTTTCAAACTTTACGGCGGATACATGATCGTTGTGGATGGCCGAATAGCCAACCTCGACCACCAAAACTTGCTGCTCGATACCGGCACCAACCCAAGCATGATCGATAAAAGTGTTTGCGTAAAACTAGGACTGCTCGGTGCGCCGCGGGACCTGACCCTTTTCAACCAAACTCTTGTATCTGAGAACGCAATCGTTCCGGAAGTTCAGTTCGGTCCCACCCGCCGGCAGAATCTGCAAGTGATGGTGGCGGATTTTTCGAAGATCGGAAAAAGCCTCGGAATCCGCATTGACGCCGTTATTGGATTGGACGTGCTCGGAGGAACAAATTTCACCGTCGACTACGTAAAACAACAGATCTCCTTTCGCGCTTCCCCGCAGCGTCATACGGTCTCATTCTCCTCAGGCCCGCAGTTCATTGGCGTGAACATAAGGTCCGGCAGACGGCAGTTGCATTTGCTCCTGGATACGGGAACTCCGCAGTTGGTTTTGTTTGAAAACCATTTGCGTAACGCGGACTATGTGTTGAGCGAACGTATGGGCACCGGAAATAACATTTCCGGCGAGGTGCCGTTTAACGCTGTCATTCTTTTGCAAGCCAGTATCGGGACGCAAAAGGTCGGACCGCAAAAGGCGTCGGTGGTAACAAGTCATCAGGAAATCACCAACGACTTTGATGGCCTTTTTGGTATCTCCTGTCTCCGGCCAAAACGCATTAGCTTTGATTTCGAAAAGCAAGTGCTGGGCTGGAGCGACTGATGCACTGCCGAATCAGCGCGCTTCGCTGGCCACCAGGAGTGGGGTTACTTCGGCGAGACGCTCGTGCGCGGCCATATGAAGAGGAATACTCACGCGTACCACACATCCTCCATCCGGCAATGTAAGGAATTCCACGCTGTGATTCTGGCCATAAATGGTTTCCAGGCGCTCGCGCGTGATTCTCAAACCCAAACCGCGGGAAGGAGTCTGACCGGTATCCCGAAAACCGGGTCCGTTGTCTCTGACTTCAAGGTGAAGATCGCTGTCGTCTCTCCGGGCGGAAATTTTAATTTCTCCTCCAGCCACCAGTTTTGAAATCCCGTGCTTGATCGCATTGTCTACCAAAGGCTGCAACAGCAAATGCGGAACCGTGGCATCGAGAGTCTCTGGGGCAATGTCGAGGCGCACCCGCAGCCGTTCCTCGAACCGTATCTTCTCGATCTCGATATAACAATTAACGAATTCCAGTTCGTGATTCAGGGTTGTCATTTGCGTGCCGGCGGTCTCGAGGCTCGTCCTCAGCAAGTCGCCGAGGCGCGTGATCATTCGATCGGCCGCTTCCACATCGGTCCGCATCAAGGCGGAAATCGAGTTCAAAGTATTGAAAAGAAAATGAGGCTGGAGTTGGCTTTTCAATGCTTGCAGGCGAGCCTTCTCGAGTTGTCCTTGCAGCTGAGATGACCGCAACTCCCTCTCGCGAAACCGGCGGTAATAGGACGTGACGTGGGCGACCAGCACAATCGGCAGATAAATTGTGATGATGTCGTCCACAAGGTTGGTGAAGAAGAGCATCCTGTACATGTGCCACTGAATGTGGAACCGGTGCGCCTGATAATCCCAAACAGCCGAAACCCAATGTTTGAGATGAGGATCCCACGATGCGTAAGGCGTCAAGCCCCTGAGCGCCACATGCACGAGAGTGAATATCAGTCCTACCGCCAGCAGCAATAGCACACGCCTTAGCAGATTGTTTCGTTGTATCGGATAGCGATTGGCAAATGCGAAAACAAAAGGAGTCAGTAAAGCGTAGGCATAGACCTGGCTGCTCTGCAAAGCGAAAACGACCGGTAACTTCATGGACATCTCGGTCGAGCGATACAGTTGGTAAATCGCCGCAGTGTATGCCAGATCGACAAACAACCATACCCCGAAACTCAGCGCCCAAACCATGGGACGGCTGAAACTTGCAGGGATAAGATTGCTTATTTGTTCTTCACCCTTCGCATACGACGCGCGGCGCGGGCGGCGCACCAACTCGCCCCCACAATGCGGACAAACTTCGCGCATGCTCGTCGAACAAGCGGGACAGAACGTGCACTCGTAGGAGCACACATAAACCACCGCGTCTGGCGCTAACGAGAGCCCGCAACTTTCACAATTAGTCTTCATGCGTTCAGAAAGATTCCCTGTAACATCCTTTGCAAATACGCGGCGCTGTCTCGGTTGCTGCGCCAGGTCGTTTCCCTGCCGTTATATGCGGCCTCCATCATGGACCAACTCATGCTGGAGAGCAATTGAAGACTGCCGCGTCGAGTCGAAATTCACAAATCCCTCACATCCCGCCATTCATCCCAGCATTTGTCCCTGCGGACGAGCGTTCTGTCCCAGCCTCGAAATCCGGCGTAGCGGCACCACGCCGGGCATCGCGCGAGAAGGTTCGATCAGGAGGAAGAAACGCTCATCGAGAAACGCCGGGCGGGCTAGATCCATCGATCGTCTCAGCGGTTGCAATTCTCTGCCAGCGCTTTTGATTCGCGATCGCTACGCAGCGGACTTCGCCGATCTCCACCATGAAATTCAAAGTGCGAATTAAGCCTGCATCGGCCGAAGCGGAGTCCGCGAATGAAAATGAACCTCTTCGAACAATGCGCTCACGAATTTCCTCCAACGTTGCGGTGCTCGATTCTAAGAGGGCAATGCGGCAAGCACGACTCAGTCCAGGTTCCCTGTGTTTTGCGCCATCGAGCAACGTTAGATCAAGAGCGGCTTCGTTTGCGCGTGCGCGAATGCTGTCGTGAGGCCCGAAGCCGTTCACCTCATGTTTCGGCTCGGCCGGCCGTGCGTCGCTTCCGATCCAGGTCTGCGAGACCGCGAGCGCTCGCAATCCTTCCATCACACGCTGAATGCGATGAATTCGCCGATTGATCTCCGCCCGACGAAGCATGAGGTCGTGAGCGCTTGCATTCATTCGCTTCACCGTCTCTGAAACCGCGCTTTCGATCACGGCAGGCGAGATCTGGAGTTCTATGGCAGACATGATGCTCCTGCATTATTGACGCGTCAGAAGAACATTCGCGAGCGTCCGGGGACAGATCCTGAGATTCCAGGGACGTTTCGGTTTGATTCCTGGCTGGATACACAGTGCGATCGCCATGCGAAACAAATCATGTTTAAGGCCTTGTTGAGAGCCTGTTATGTCGAAAAGGTTATCGCAGACGGAACGGAACACGGATCGACTGCGCCTTTCTCTAAAACATCGCCACTAATATTCAACGCGCGAGGGACTGAGACACTCGTTGCAGGGACCACAAAAAAGATCGAAGGGACGACAAGCAGTTCGGTCGGGACAAGTCGCAGACCAAACAGCGCTTATCTGTGAGACTAATCGGTCACTGTCACGTCTATCCAACTGTTGGGCCGCTGTGGGTGATTAAATGACCCCGGATTCCGTTAGTTCGTCACCGCAAGACCAATCATTAGACAAGGTAGTGCGCACGGTTGTGGCCGACGACGAGAGACTCGCGCGCCAAAAGCTGCTCTTCCTGCTGGACACCGAACCTCAGCTCAAGGTGGTGGCTGAGTGCCAGGATGGCCGGCAGACAGTGGCCGCGATCCGAACTCTCCGGCCCGACATGCTGCTGCTCGACATTCAAATGCCGGACCTCGACGGGTTCCAGGTGCTCCGCGAAATCCCTCCCGAAGAGATGCCGGTGGTCATTTTCACGTCCGCCTACGATGAGTATGCAATTCGTGCCTTTGAGGCGCACGCACTCGATTATCTGCTGAAGCCGTTCGACCAGGAACGCCTGCACCACGCAGTCGAGAGAGCGCGATCGGAGTTGCGCAAGACGCACGAGCGTGAGATCACGCATCGGATTCTGAGCCTCCTTTCTCAAGTCAGCTCAGTGACGCTGCCCGCATCCGATCACGACAGCCGCCTGGTGATCAAGGCTAACGGACGCGTCGTATTCCTCGATTTAGACAGCATCGAGTGGGTGGAAGCCGCCGCCAACTATGTGCGCTTGAACGTCGGCAAGGAATCTTATCTCTTCCGCGAAACGATCAGCCGCGTGGCCGAGCGCCTCGATGCAAACCATTTTGTACGCATTCACCGCTCGACGATCGTAAACGTCCGCAAGATTAAGGAATTGATCCCCGTCAACAGCGGCGAATATGTAGTGGTATTGAAAAACGGGAGAGAACTCTCGTGCAGCCGTGGCTACCGCGCTGCGCTGCAAGGAATTGTCGAGCAGAGCTCCTGACCGGTCCTGCAAGAGAAACTCACGTCCGATTGTTGATTTCTGACTTTTCAAACAAAAAATGGGCTGGACGGTTTTCCCGTACCTTCCAGCCCGCTTCGCGTATTCCGCTTAGAAGCTAAGTCTCACCGCAAGCTGCAGCGTGCGTGCGTTGCTCGGGAAGCTTAGTTTGCTGTCTCCGAAGTTGGATTGGTTTGGAATGAAGTAGTTCCTTGCCGAACCGACATCCGAAATCGAAAGCGCCTGGTTGACGCTGCCAGTCGTAAACTCCGGATGGTTGAAAGCATTCAGCGCCTGCATCAGAACGTCAAAATGGAATCGTTCCGTAAGATAAAGATGCTTGGCGACGGTCAGATCCCAGTTGTTGATCGGAGCCGTTGTGAACGTGTTTCGCGAAGAATTCGCCAGCGCTCCCACCTGCGCAACAATGTACTGCGCGTTCGGATTCACCGCCTGATAGGCCACGATGTTTCCGGCCTGAGGACCAGCTGTGGCCACCAGTCCAATCACATCGCTGCCGGTTCGCTTCGCTCCGCTGGGATTCAAAATAGCGCGGTCCGGTGCCGCATCTCCGTTTAGGTTGGCATCGTCACCACTTTGCACCGTTCCCCACTGTCCGGACTCCCACGTAAAGACGGGAGCGATTTCGTAGTTGCCCACCAGGTTGCGCTTAACCCAACTGGAGTCATGCTTGAACCAGGGAGCATCGTAGATGGTCGCGATGGTGATCCTGTGGCGATGGTCGAGAATGGAATTGGCCCGCTCCGCACCGAAGTCCTGAAAGTCCTGCGGACGGCGGGGCGCAATATCTGTCGAGTGAAAGTCGGCAGTGCTGTTATCGATCATATGACTGAACGTGTAGGCCGCCTGGAACTGCAAGCCGTTGGAGAACCGGCGGTTCAACTGCGTTTGCAAACCGTGATAGGTGGACGAACCCCACGGCATAAAAGCCGTGATCGGATTTATGAACCCGGCATTGAGGAATCTCGGATCGTAAGACCCGCCCGGGCCGACGCCTGTATCGTCGTAACCGTAGGCTAGAGTTCCGGGAATGTCCCCAGACGCAAATGCGCCGTTCGTGCTGGTTTGCAAGCCATTACAGACGGCCAAGCCGTTGATGGTCTGAATCGCCGATGGCAAACATTGTGCCCACGCCGCGGGCAGTCCATTCACTGTCGCTTGCGTCGTCGGCTGAATGTAGGTCGGCAGGAAATATCCAGGGGCGTTCTTTGCTCCGTCAACAAAGTTCAGAATGCTCTGCACATCCAGGTCCTCGCCTCGTGTTCCAACGTAGCGAACGTCCGCCGTGTAATTCTTGGCGAACACATGCTGCACTCCCAGGTTCCACGAAAGCGCCCTGGGATATTTCAAATCGTTCGGCAGATAGCTCGATGTCGCCTGGATGGCTTCGGCTCGAGTCAGGTCCGCGATCCCACTGAAGTTCCCCGGTCCAATCCCGCCGCTCGCCAGAAACGGATTCTGGCAGGAAGCGCTCGGGCAATTAATCGTTTCGCCGATCTGCGGAGGCCGGGCCAGCGAACCAATGTTGTCATAGAGAACGTCATAGCCCATGCCAAAGCCGCCGCGAATCGAGGTGTCGCCGCTCTTGCCAGGCGAATAGGCGAATCCCACTCTCGGCATGTAGTCGTTCTTCGGCGCCTTGGGCGAGGTGAAAGTGATCAGTCCGGGAACGTCGGCAATGCTGTTCAATGCCATCTGCTTCTCGCCGGTCGTGGTGCTCGTGTATTCGTAACGAACACCGTAGGTCAGGCTAAGGTTCGGACGAATTTTCCAGATATCGTTGACATACCAGTAAACACTGTATTGGTCGCCGGAGTAGCCTGCCGATCCCAATCCGCGCTGCCCGAATCCCGGTACCTGATCGAAGGCGAAATCCTGCAGTGTTTGGTAGGTGTAGTCGCCGCGGGGACGCTGAATATCCTTCTGTGGCGAAATTGACTTCGAGCCTTCGATGCCAAATTTCAGTGTGTGGTTTTTCTTGACCCAGCTCACATTATCGATAGCCTGATACAGATTCTGCACCGCGTACTGCGGCCCGTTCTCATCTGGCCCTACGTTGAGCCCTCCCAGTTCTGTGACCGTGATGTTCGGGAAAGCGTCAAGCGTCGGCAGGAACTTCAGGTTGTTCACGGTGACATCAAAAGCCGTGCGCGTGAAGCCGATGCGAAATTCATTGCCGATGGCTGGGGAAAAAGTGTGGTATTCGCTCAGATTGACAAGATGAAATGGCTGCACAAGGGGCGTGAAGAAGGCAGGTAGCTGAGCCGAGGCATCGATGCCGGCGTTCTGGTTGTAAATGTAGCGGCCGCGAATCTGATCTCTCTCGCTTAAGTTGTAATCGATTGATGTCGTCAGAGCCTTGAAGTTAGTGAAGTTCGGCGCGGAAACTGGAAGTATGCCAACCGCAATGCTATTGGCGGCCGGGCACGGCGAAACGCTCGCGCCGACGCAGACACTGCTCGTCGCCGTTGGTGCGACCGCGTATTGTTTCAGCGCATTGACGTTAGCCGAGGAAACTCCTGGAATCGTCAGCAGACTGCCGTATCCGGCGGCGGTCGGCGCCAGAATCGGCGCGCCCGGCACCGCCGCGAGACCCTGCACCCCGTCTTCGTAATTCACAAAAAAGAACAGCTTGTCTTTAACGATCGGTCCGCCTAGTTGTCCGCCAAAACGGTTGTTGTCGAAACGAGGATTCAGTGGAGCCAGGCCCGGGGCCGTCGAATTCACGACATCCTGATCAATCGCATTCAGGTTGCGGTTCTGGAAATACTCATAAGCTAGGCCGTGAAAACTGTTAGTGCCGTTGCGCACAACTATGTTGAACTGCCCTCCATTGGAGTGGCCGAATTCAGAATTAAACTGGTTTTGCAGGACGGTGAAATTGGCAACAGCATCGGACGGAACGTAGACCAGCGGCCCCGTCACGCCCTTGTCATTATTGTCGATTCCTTCGATGGTGTAGTTGTTGTCGCGGGGCCGCTGGCCGCCGACCGATGGACCCGTACCCGCGCCTAGTCCGCCGCTGCTGGCAACGCCGGCGTCGAGCATGGAAAGGTTCAGTACGCCGAGATTCTGCCCGTTCACAGCAGATACTCCCAGTCCAGTCGTAGGCAAGTCCGACAGTTCCTTGTCTTCGTAGGTCGTTTGCAACTGTGCAGTCGTCGTGTCGATGATCGGAGCGGCGCCGGAAACCTCGACGGTCTCGCTCACCGCGCCGGTCGCCAGCGTCAGGTTTACGGTGCCTGTGGTGTTCAGATGAACTTCGGTTTCTTCAATCACGGTTTTGAATCCCGTCATCTTCGCCGAGACTTTATACGTACCGACCAACAAGTGATCGAGGCGGTATTCCCCGGAATCATTCGTCTTGGTGGCCGCCACCGCATTGGTGGCGACATTGACAGCGCTTAATTCTGCGCCAACGACGGCTGCGCCTTGCGAATCCACAACCGTGCCCACGATGTTTCCGTCCGAGGCTTGTCCATGAGCGAACTCGGTTCCCAACGTGACCACGCCAAACATCACAAGCATTGCAAAGAGGCCCCAAGCAGAGATGTTTCGTTTCATTCCATACCCTCCCCAAGAACAGCGCATGTTTGCGTCCGTTGACACAATTCGGACTTGTGACGCCTGCGCTGTTGCTGGTATTGACCTACACCTCAACTACCAACAATCAGTCACCAAACACGGACAGGGATGAGCAGTTGCAGAAGAGTGACGACCACTATCGAACTAGTTTCGCAGTCACCGATTCGGAAAAGCGATTCGGTGACGAAACCGCACACCGATTTACAAGAATGCGTAGCGAGGACGCCAAGGTCTATTAATTTAGGAATTCTCTGGCAGAAATCTGGCCCGCAGATCTATCTCGTGAATACAGGACCTCTTGTTGAAGCCTGTTGCAAGTGGGACAAGCAAAACTCAGCTTCCCCTCAAAGCTTCCGCCGGATCAACCTTCATTGCCCGCCGCGCGGGGAAATAGCTGGCGAGCAGGGCGATACAGAGAAATAGCAGCGGTGCGAGAACAAAAGTCATCGTATCTCGCGTGCCAATGTTGTACAGAATGCTCGAAAGGAGTCGGGTCAAGAAGAGTGCAGTGATTAAGCCGAGGGCAATTCCAGCCGCCGCGAGCTTCAGTCCCTGACGCACGACCATGCCGAGAAGGTCTGCGCGTTCCGCACCCAACGCCAGGCGAATGCCTAGCTCCTGCCGGCGCTCTGCTACCGAATAAGCCAGCACGCCGTAGATTCCAACCACCGCCAGCAATAGAGCCGTGACGGAAAAAATCCCCAGAAGCAGCGCGGTGAAGCGAGGTTGCGCGCGTGAATTGTCGACGATCTCATCCACTGTCTGAATGTTGGTTACCGGTTGATCCGGATCGACCGCGGAGATCTGTGTGCGCACAGAGGAAGCCACGCTTTGCGGCAGCACGCTCGTGCGCACCAGCAGATTCATATTTCCCCACGCCAACTGCGTGAACGGAAGGTAAAGCTGCGGCTGCGTGTCCAAAGCCAAACCTTTGTTCTTGACGTCCGCGCTGACACCGACGACCTCGGCCGGTTGCGGTTGGCGGCCAATCGTGACGTGCTTGCCCAGCGGATTCTCATTCGGCCAGAAGCGGCGGGCGAAAGCCTCATTGACAACGATCACTTTGGGCGACTGGGTTACATCGGCATCTGTGAACTCGCGCCCTCCGCGCAAGGGAACGCGCATGGTCTGGAACCAGTCTGGGCTGATTGCTTCGATGTCAATAAACGGTCGTTGCGACAGCGGTACATCCGGCTGACCTTCGGGTAGAAGAGGAGTGATCCTCTTCACGGTAAGGGGCAACGTCGCCGATATAGCTGCATTGTTCACCCCGGGCAGCGCCGAGACGCGCCGCAGCACTTCGTCGAAAAACTCGATCTGCTGTTGTGGTTTGGCGTATTTCACCGTCGGCAGCGACACATTCATCGTGAGAACGTTCTGCGCATCAAAACCTGGATCGACGCGTAGCAGCCGCGCGAAACTGCGCAGCAGCAGTCCCGCTCCAATGAGCAGCAGCAATGAGAGCGCTACTTGCCCCATGACAAGCATGCTGCCAGTCTGCGCACGCGTGCGGCCGCCGGTAGCGCCTCGGCTTTCATCCCGCAATGTCGTGTTCAGGTCCACTCGCGAAAGTTGCAACGCGGGGAATATTCCGAAGATGATTCCGGTCAGCATTGAAATCGCCAGCGTGAACAGCAGCACTCGCAGATCGATGCCTATGGGAAGATCCTGTGGAAGCTGGCCTGTCCCCCACCGCGTCAGTGCGCGGGTTGCAACCCACCCCAGCCCCACGCCCAGTGTTCCCGCAATCAGTGCCAGCAGCATGCTCTCGGTGAGAAGTTGCCGCACAACCATGCCCCGTCCAGCGCCCAGCGCGGCGCGCACGGCGATTTCTTTTCTCCGAGCCAGCGCGCGCGAAAGCAGCAGGCTGGCCACGTTAGCGCAGGCAATCAGCAATACCACGGCAACAGCAAACAGGAGCGTCAGAACTTTTCCGCGCACATCGGCCACCACCAGCTCGCGCAACGGAGCGGCAGCCATTACAACGGCGGGATCGGCATCGGGTGCAGTGGGATTCTGTTCTCTATACTGGCGGTTCAGCACAGCAAGTTCGGCTTCCGCACGCTCCAGCGTTATTCCCGGTTTCAGCCTTGCCACATAACTGAGGTAGCCCACTCCCAAACGGATCCGCTGCGGAGTCATGATCGTCAGCTCGAAGTAGCGCGGCGTCCAGATGTCAGTTGGGCCAACGAAAGGAAATTGAACATCGGCGGGCAGCACGCCCAGAATGACATGCGGCGTACCATCCAGTGCGACCGTCTGGCCAACAATATTTCGGTCGCCGCCAAATCGGGTGCGCCAAATGGAATCGCTGAGCATGACTACAGGCTGGCCTTCCGGACGGCCTTCTTCTTCCGTGAAGGTGCGTCCGATCTGCGGCGTTACTCCCAACGTCGAGAAAAAGTTAGGCGAAACGCGCGCCACCTGCACCTGCAACGGCTCGCCGTGTCCCGTCAGATTGAAAGTGTCATTCGCCCACGCGGCCACCGACTGGAATGATTGGTTGCGGTCGCGCACCAGCTCGTAGCGTGGCAGCGTGCCCTCCATATCACCGGTCTTGTCTCTCGCTACCAGACTCACAAGTCGCTCTGGCGCGGAATAAGGAAACGGCCGCAGCAGCAGCGCATTGGTCACAGTGAAGATGGCTGTGTTTGCGCCGATTCCCAGGGCAAGAGTGAGAATCGCTGCGATAGTGAATCCGGGACTCTTGGTCAGCATGCGAGCGCCAAAGCGCAGATCGCGAACGAAGCCTTGCATAATGCGGAGATTATAGACGGGAGGAAGCTGGTGTCTCCAGCAATCGAGGTCAATCTAATTTAATTGAGAAGGCGATGCGCCGTTTATCTGCGGTGCTCGCCGCGTTGCTCACTCAATCGGAACTGTTCACGCCCCAACCGCCGCCGCCGGGAGTCTCGATTCGAATGACATCTCCCTTACGAGCAGCGATGCTGCATTTACCCGGCAGTTCTCTTTCGCCCACACTCGTAATCAGATACGTTCGGCCAAGCGCTCCGGGTTCGCCGCCTGATAATCCATATGGCGGAAAGCGTCGGCGGTCCGCCAGAAGCGTGACCTGAGCGTCCGCCAGCACTTCGATCTCCCGAACGATGCCATCGCCGCCACGGTACTTGCCGTTTCCGCCCGAACCGCGCCGGTAGCTGTAGCGTTTCACCCGCAAAGGATATGAATATTCCAGCGCCTCGGCGGGCGTATTCAGGGAATTCGTCATGTGCGTGTGTACGCCAGAGATTCCGTCGGCTGCCGGACCAGCGCCCATACCTCCAGCGACTGTTTCGTAATAAGCAAACGGAAGATTGTTCCGCGGGTCAATTCCGCCGATAGTCAGATTGTTCATCGTTCCGGAACTCGCCGCGGGTACGCGTTCCGGAATCGCTTGTGCGAGCGCCCGCATCAGCACGTCGACAATTCGCTGCGAGGTTTCCACATTCCCCGCAGCCACGGCCGCAGGGGGCCGCGCATTCACGATCGTTCCCTCAGGTGCGATCAGCTCAATCGGACGCATCACTCCGCTCGTGGCTGGCGACTGGGGCGGAAGCAAACAGCGAATAACGTAATACGCAGCGGAATAAGTGATTGCATAGACTGCGTTGATGCTGCTCGCGACCTGTGGGCTGGATCCGGTGAAATCAATGCGAGCGGACTGACTCTCCGGATCGATGGTGATCGATACTCGGATCTTCACCGGCTTCTCGCTATAGCCGTCGTTATCGAGAAAATCCTCGGCGATAAATTCTCCCGCTGGCATGCGCCCCAGTTCGGCACGCGTCAGTCGTTCCGAGTATGAAAGGAGTTCGCCGGTGAGTTTATGAATCGCTTCGGCGCCATAGTTCACAATCAATTCTTGCAGACGCACTTCACCTACGCGGCAGGCGCCGATCTGAGCCATCAAATCTCCCTCGCGCTCAATCGGTGTCCGCACATTGTGAAGCAGCAGGCTAAGTAGCTCGCGATCAATCGCGCCTCCTTTGACTAAGCGCACTGGCGGAATACGCAAGCCCTCCTGATAAATCTCATGGCAAAGTCCCATCGATCCCGGATAGGTTCCGCCAACGTCAGCATGGTGGGCCCGCGCTGCCACATAAAATATAGGCATCGCGCCGTCCTCGCCGAACACTGGAAGCACCATCGTCAAATCCGGAAGATGCGTGCCTCCCGCAAAAGGATCGTTCAACAAAGCGACGTCGCCTCGCCTCAACGCAAGTGCGCGCACAGCCGACTGCACCGACATCGGCATTGACCCCAGATGCACCGGCATGTGATCGCCCATGGCAATGACGTTGCCCAGACGATCGAAAACCGCGCAGGAATAATCGCGCCGCTCTTTGATGTTGGAAGAAAATGAAGTGCGCCGCAGCGCCGCGCCCATCTCCTCGGCAACCGAATGCGTCGCGCTCTGAAAGAGCGCCAGTTCGATGGGATCGATCGGATTGCTAGAATTCGCCACAATTCACCGTAACAACGAAAGACATCAGCAGGAGATTCCAGCTTTAGCCAGCGTCTTCTTCAGCCCGTCCATGCTGATGCGAGTGGAAGCTTCCGGCGAGCCTGCGCCGCGCCAGTGAGTTTCAAGGCTAACCGCGAAATGAAACCCATCACGCTGCAAAGCCTGGAATTGGCCGACCCAATCGATGACACCGCTGCCTACTGGAGCCCACTCATATTTTTGATCCGGTTTGCGCTCTAAGTCTTTGCAGTGGCAGTGACCGATCCGATCTTTCGGCAGCAGCCGGTAACCATCGGGATAAGGTGTGCTGCCAAGAGCGGCGGCATTGCCCGGATCCCAGTTCAACATGAAGTTTTTGTTGGGAATCGCTTGTAGCAACGCTGCTGATTCCTCGCCGGTCGCGGTGTTGCACGCCATTTCGTTTTCAAGCAAAAGAATAAGATTGTCTTTGGCACAGCGTTCGGCGGCCTGCTTCAGTTTGCCATTGATCGCTGCCCGGTATGGCTTCTGATCGTCCAGCCTCCAGAAATCGAAGCAGCGAATACGATCCGTGTTGAAAGATTTGGCCAGCTCAATGCAATGTTCGAGCAATTTGTCCTGGGCGTGTGCATCGAAGTTCGCATGAAACTGGTCGCGGCTTTCGCTCTGCGGCGATCGCGGAGCGCCCGGCCAGTCAGTCTTAAATAATGGACTGGCGATATCGGTGACGCGCAGTTTGTGTTCGTCGAGGATCTTTCGCGCATCCTCAATTTCTTTTGCGTTGAGCTCAGTTACGTTCTTGTCCCACATGGAACGCAGCTCAATCCAGCGCAGACCGAAATCTGCGGACGCGATCCGGCAAGCCTTCTCAAAATCCTGAGTGATCTCGTCATTGATCACAGCCAGCCGAAAGGGGCAAGTGTCCGTACCACTCGCGCCCAAACCCGCTGCAGCCACAGACGCTGAAGCTTGCTTAACAAAAGGAAGCATCATGGCCTGAAGTCCGGCAAACCCCAATCCCGCGAGAATGTCACGTCGTGTATGCGACATTAACATTTCCTTCCCGACAGACTATAGCTTACGGCGCCGCCGGAGACACCGGCGCGGCAGCATCGTCCTTTTTGAAACCAATCTTATCCAACATCGGTTGGATCTCCGGATTGGACATGAACATTTTCCAGATCAAGCCGGTGCGATAGTTTTCCACCATCACCACAATGGGCGCCTGATCGAGTCCCATATAAACCGGAGAAAACCAGTTCCTGGTTAAGTTGAAGGCGTCGTGCGGACCGTACACTCCCCACAGGCGGTCGCCGAGATCGCGATAAAAAAACTTTAGCGCGGCCATAGACGCTTCTGGTGTATACGGAAATGACGCGAGCGCGCCCGTCGGCGTGATCGTGCCGTCGTCGGTGGAGCGGTCCGGAGCGTGCGCTAAATATCCCAGCTGATCGTCGCTGGCCGTGAGTCCCCAATCATTCGCCCCATACCCCAAAAAGTGCCCCACATTCGCCTCGCAGTAGGCGAGATTGATCAGCGCCATGTTGCGGTTATTCTCGAAATAGTCGGCATAGCGATCGCGAATGTTTCGTGGATCGAAACCCATGAACGAATATTGCGTGAAAAACAGCGGTCCACCCGTGCCTACCCCGACGTCGAGTTTGATGCCGTAATACGTATGACCGTTTTGATAACGATCGCCTTCGGTCGAGCCCGACCATCCCGTGCGATAGGCGACCGCGTCGGGCGACTGGCCCGCCCAGCCCGTGTAATAAAGGTCCGCCGAAACGGGATGTGTGGGCGAAGCAATGGCGAGCAAATACGTGATCATGGTTTCGTTAAATCCAGTGAGCCGATGATCGATGAACCAGGACCATTGCGGCGACCAGTGCCATAACAACGCATTATTCTGCGGCGAACGCCTGTACCAATCCCACTCAACCGTCTCCCATAGATGTGTGATTCTTTGATCGATGCTTTGCTCGGCTTCACTTGGCCCTTTGAAATACTGACGTGCGCTCAACAGGCCCTCCATCAGGAACGATGTTTCCACCAGATCCCCGCCGTTATCGAACATGCCAAACACAAACATGCTCTGAGCGGTGTTGCCGTTCAGAAAATGGGACCACGCGCCGTGATAGCGCGGAATCTTTTCCAGAAAATCGAGTATTTGCGTCAGGCGCTCGATGCCCTGGTCGCGAGTGATAAAGCCGCGATCCACTCCTACGATGAGAGCCATGATGCCGAAACCCGTGGCCCCTGTGGGGACGATACGCTCGTCTCCGGGGATGTTTTCCAACGTTGCGCCGGCGATGGGATGAGCGCCCTCCCAGTAGTAGCGGAAGCACGCCTCCTGCAACATGGTAAGCAACTCATCGTCGGAAAGCTCTCTGGTCGCGGCGATTGCCGATTGAGAAAAGACAGATTGCCGGTAGGCACGGTCGACGGATTTGACGCGGTAAGAAGCTTTTACTCCCGACCGTCCGACGAAGTCGGTGTAGCGATTGACGCCGGCAAGCTGAATCCCGATGGGCTGGAATTTGTGGCCGCCGAGCGAGCGGTAGATCGCGTAGCTTTGCAGATCGTTGTCCGCGACAGGAGTCCAGCTAATGTCGATGTGCCGGTCATAGCCCTTAGCCTGCAGATTTTGCGGCGGCGAAGGAGCGCTTCTGATCTCCGGCGAAACCGGCGACGCGTCACTTTTATCGTCGATTTTGATTTCGTCGATGATCAAGGTGCGCGGCGTATCATCGGCCTCGCTCTGACCGAAGTGGACGCTGTGCAGGTCTCGCGGCTGAAAGGGATGAATGGATGCGGTGACAAACTCGCTCAGCGGAAGGCGCACCTGGAACCACTTCTTGGCGGGGACGTCGCCGCCCGTATCTAACCTTACTGGCGCCGTAAAATCATGCTGTTCGTCTTCCAGTTGAATGAATGGCAAGTCCGCAGCAGGAATCGCTTCCGGCGAATAACACCACATGTAAAGAGTGTCCCCGCGGAAATCCATCAGACGGTTCCGCATGCTGACCACGCGTACTTCCGTCTCCCAGCTTCCGCCGATTACGGAACGCCAGTGCAGGCGCAACGCATTCGGAGCCGTAAAGAAATTCTTTTTCTCCACCGGCAACGCACCCGAAAGCAACTCGACAGAACTGGGAAACACCGATCTGCCGGTACTGTAGTAGTAGTAATCCGGCGTGATGCTGTTGTCGAAAACGACGTGGTTGTAATAGTCGGTAACGGGAGCGGCGCAGCAAGAGATAGAAATCAGTAGCAGGACACAGAACGCTTGAAATGGCCGGATTGCCGCACCCAATATGTGCGAGCGAAGACAAACTGGTTGCTTGCCGATAATCGTGTCGAGGCCCTCCTGAAAAACGGGCTGCAGGCTTTTGTTCGGGACCACCTTACAGGCTGCCGCTTGAAACGATCTTTGCCAAATAACCCTTCGTCCAACGAATCTACTCGTCAAGCCAGGCACGAACGCTATATATAATGACCGGCCAGTCCGGCGCAATAGGCCTCATCGGCGGGTAGCCGTCTGGTTATCTTTTTCGTTGTCGATCAGAATCGGAAACGCCCCTCCAGTTCCAGGACGCGTCCTGCAGTGGCGGTCAACGCCTGTCCAAAGAGAGGATTGTTGATCACCGTGTTGGGATCGCCGAAATTAAATGGCGACAGATTTGTGATGTTGAATACATTAAACGCGTCCGCACGCATTTCCACATTTACCGATTCGGTCACGCGGAACATCTTCGCCACACTCAGGTCGATGGAATGAAAGCCGGGTCCTCGGAGGCTGTTGCGACCCACCGCCGGAATGCCCGGCGTCTGGTCGAAGTATGCGGGACCTCCACCCGGGAAGTTCGCGCCGGAAGTGAGCGCGTGAAATGAATTGCTGTAAACCAGTGGCTGCAACACCGCGCTTGGGCGATAGGGGCTGAGGCACTGACTCGCGACCTGCAAACAGGTTTGCGTGCTGACCGGAGTCCAGGGTAGCCCGGAGTCGTAGGTGAAGATTCCGCTGACCGTCCAACCTCCTAGCGCCTCACCCATAAAATTCGATCGATGGTTGAACCAGGGCAGCCGATAGACCACCGACCCGTTCGCATAATGGGTCGTGTCATAGTCGGAGGGCCCGTATTCGAAATCCTGATTTTGCGGGTACGTTTGGTTGGTGACAAAGCCAGGGCCGCCGTAAGAGAGATCGTCCAGGCTCTTGCTGTAACGGTAATTGAAGGCGAACTGCCAGTTTGCGAAATTTCTTCTGAGGTTCACATTCAACGCATTGAAATTTCCATTGACGTCGGGTGTGGCGAAGAATGCCGCCGTGACGCTTGGATTCACGCTGGCATAAACATAGTTCTGATTCAGCAGTCGAAGTTCCTTGCGCGTCTCGCTGCCCTGGTAGCCGACCGTGAAAATCAACTTCGCCGGCAACTCCTGTTGTACCTCCAGAGAATAAATCCAAACGTAAGGATTAGGAAAGTTTGAAGGCGCTCCGTAAATCTCGACTCCGCCCAACGGCGCTCCAGACACCGGCAGATTGTTTGGCCCAAGCGGTAGTTGGGTGGTCAGCGTTGGGCTGACTGGGTAGCCATAAATTGAGTTTGAACTGGTGCCCAGAACGATCAGCCCGTTATCAAATGGCGTACCGAAGCCGTCCGCCGGAGGCCCCGCTGTTCCGCAGCACAAGCCATAGTTCACCGATCCACCCGGAGGATCTTCCCGGCTCGGCGTCAGAATTCCGTCGTATACCCGGTCATAGGCCAGGCCGATGCCGCCGCGCAGAACCGTCTTGTTATGGAAGCCCGACGGGCTCCAGGCAAACCCGACGCGCGGGGCAAAGTTATTCCAGTCGGAATGTGTGTATTCGCCCACATGTTCCGCCGCCGCGTCGAGCAGCCCGGTGCTCCTGTTTGTTCCAACAAACAAATTGGAGAGCATGCCATTTTTTTCGGTAAGCGGGGTGAAGTACTCCCAGTGCAAGCCAATGTTCAGAGTAAAGTTTGGGCTGATTTTGAAATCATCCTGCACGAAGAGTGCGTAGTCGCTGGTGCGATAGTAACGTTGCGTTTGCGCGAGCCCGCCGGTGGATGGATTTACGAAAATTCCTTCGAAAATCGGCGTGTCGTTCAAGAGATTCCAGGGACCGGCGAACGCATAGGCGGGACGATCGCCCCCAGCAAGATTGTCGTTGTTTTGTTCACGCCGGGCTTCGCCGCCAAATTTTATGGCGTGCCGTCCCAGAATCTTGGTTGCAGTATCACGAACCTCAAACGTATTTTCCGCGAAATCAGCCGGGGTGGCCGTACTGGAAACGGGACTGATATTGACGTTACTTACTCCACCGGGCAAGTTCTGTACGTAGACGTAAGGCAGTCCCCAGTTCACGCCTGTGTTCTTGTTCAATTCGTTGTAAGCCCATCGGGTGGCGTTGCCGCGCAGATCATTCAGCCATGTTGGCGCGATGTTCCACACCCAGGCGACCATGGTCGCCCCGTTGAGCGGCGTGTAATGCAGGTCATAGCCGGGCGCGGTCGAAAGCGTGTACGCTGTTTGGTCCCCGCGACTCTCCAATCCGGTCCACGAAATCTGATGCGTGCCTGCAACGTAGTCCAAACGCGCGTTGTACTGATTGGGAATATTGGTCGTGGGCTCCGCGAGTTGCGCATATTCCAGGTCAGGAATTCCATCGAGTCCACCACCCGCCACCGGCGCCGCGGCGGGTGCGAAGACAGGAACATACGTCCCTTCGGCGCCATATGGAGATCCAATGTCAAGTTCGTTGTTAACGATCTGACAAGGCCAGTTTGCCGCTGCGAACTGCGAACAGCTCGGGGTTAGCTGCTTGAATACGCGTGGGAAAGAGCCCGGCGCATTGAGCATGGTATTGGCAAAAGAGCCGGGGCGGGCGGAACTGGCCAGTTGATTGAATTGCGGAGTGAAAATGTAAGTCGGAGTCGAATACGCCGTGTTGAAGCTGTGAAGTCCTTCGTAAGAAGCGAAAAAGAACAGGTGATTTTTGAGGATCGGCCCGCCCACGCTGCCGCCATATTCCCGCCATTTATTGTCCACACGAGTTGTCGTGCCGCCCAGGCTTGCGGGACCGGCCCAGCCGTTCTCCGAGTTCAAACCGGGATCCTGATATAGAAAAAACCCGTCTCCGTGGAACTTGTTAGTGCCACTCTTCGTCACCACCTGAATGGTGGCTCCGGAATTACGCCCGATCTCGGCCGAGTAAGTTGCCGATGTTACGCGCATTTCCTGAACGGCATCGTCATTGGGTGTAACTACCGCAGCCCCTCCCCAGGTCTGGCTATTCACACTTACGCCGTCGATCATGTAGTCGTTGGACGAAAGCCGCTGCCCGTTGGCGGAGATAGGAACTTGATTTTCGGTTTGAAAAATAGAAATGGCGCTGCCGCCCGGACCAGTCGTGTTAGGCAGATTCACAGCCGCGCCGTTCGATTGCCGCGCTCCCTCGCCGAAAACGCCGGGCGAGAGCCGCAGCAATTCGTAAGGATCGCTGCCGAATTGCGGCAAATCCTGCACCTCTTGCGCCGAAATACTTCCGCTCACATCGGCATCCTCGGTCTGGAGCTCGGCTCCGCCGCCCGATGCCGTTACGGTTACCGATTGTGTCGCTTGCTCGGCAGAAAGTTGGATGTTTAATCCGCGTGGAGCTTCGGCCGCCACGCTCACGTTCTTGACCGTCTGGCTGGCGAAGCTCGGCGCTTGCACTATCACCGTGTACGCACCCGGAATCAGTCCCGAAACCCGATACACCCCGCTACCCGAGGACTGCGCCGTGAAAGCAGTCCCTGTGTCCTGATTGGTTACCGTGATTGTGGCCCCGGAGACAACCGCGCCGGACTTGTCCTGAACTGTACCTTCAATGCTGGCGCCGAACTGCGCCAGCGCGATGACGTTGAGGAGGATGAGGGTGGCTGCGACCAGAAGAGGAGAAACAAAGAACCTTGCTCTGAACATAAGAACTCCCACTGCTTCAGATAGTTCATCTCACACTGCTGGAGTTTCTGTAGCGCCCCGGCCGTGATCGAGTAGAAGCAAGTCACAGAAATTGGTGGGTCTAGGATGCAGCCTTAAGGATTAGGGTTTTCGTTCCGGGGAAAAATCCTGTAGGGATTGCTCTCTTAATGACTGGGGACGCTCCCTGCGACAGCGACACTCCTGCAAACAAACGCGCAAGAAAATATTTGAACTTAGCGCTGTAGCAGTTTGTTTCGTGTTTCCGGGAGAAATACGGTTGCGACGATGACGGCCAAGTAAGCGCCGGTTGCAAATAACGCGATTGCATGGCCGAAATCCATGCGAGCGCTCATGAATCCAACCAGCGCGGGAAATAGCGCGCCCAAGCCTCGCCCGATGTTGTAAGAAAAACCTTGAGCTGACGCGCGGCACCGGCCGGGAAAAAGCTCCGTAAAATAGGCGCCAACGGGACTGAAAGAACCTGACACAAAAAATCCCAAAGGAAAACCTAGAACCAGCATCGCATAGTCGCTGATGGGCAGGCTGGTATAGACCCAGACCGCAATCCCTGAGCTAAATGCAAAAAGCATCAGCGTTGCTTTCCGCCCGAGCCAATCGGAGCAATAAGCGCTCACCAAATATCCGCAAAAGGATCCCAGGATGACGACGCAAAGATAAGTTCCGGTATTCAAGACCGACAGTCCCCGGGTGGTTTTGAGGTACGTGGGAAGCCACGTTGTGATCGCATGGTATCCGCCCTGCAGGCCAATCGACATGAGCGACGTGAGCACGGTAATACGCAACGTTTCGCGATTGAATATCGCCAGCAACGAAAGCGTGCCGGAAGCATTGGCGTTCTCCCGCGTCTGTTGCCATAGGCCGGATTCGGGCACGCTCCGGCGTATATAAATGACCAGAAAAGCTGGCAAGATGCCGATCCAAAACATCACCCGCCACGCCACCGCCGCAGGTAGAAGAGAGAAGACAAAAGCGTAGCAGAGAGCAGCCAGCCCCCAGCCAATGGCCCATCCAGCCTGCACGGTTCCCACCGCCTTCCCGCGCCACTGCGATCGAATCGCTTCCCCGATTAACACGGACCCCACGGACCATTCGCCGCCGAATCCGAGACCTTGAAGTCCACGTATCACTAGCAATTGGCCATAGGAGTGTGTGAACCCACTGAGGAAGGTGAATAAGGCGAACCACAGTATCGTAATCTGCAAAATCTTCGTTCGCCCATACCGGTCCGCCGCAATGCCCGCGAGCCAGCCTCCCACGGCGGAGATTAGCAGCGTGACCGTTGCCAGCAATCCCGCCTGGCCCTGGCTGAGATGCCATTCCAGAATTAAGGTGGGAATCACGAAGCTGTACACCATGACGTCCAGGCCGTCCAGCATCCAACCGCCAAAAGTGGCGATCATCGTGCTTCGCTCCGGCGGCGTCAACTGCGCAATCCAAAATGTGTTTCGCACAGAATCTCTTCTGCTACTCTGATGGCCTTCAGCGGTCCGTCTTTTGTTGTGCGGTCCGCACCCTAATCTACATGCGAATTGCCATCGATACGGGCGGAACTTTCACGGACTGTGTCTATGTGCAAGACAGCATCGTCCGTGTCCTGAAGCTCCTTTCGACGCCCGCCGATCCCGAAAAGGCCGTCCTGCAAGCAGTCCGGCAAGCGTCTCCGGCAACCACTCCTGAAGTCCGCCATGGCACGACCGTAGGAACCAATATTCTGCTCGAACGCAAAGGTTCGCGCGTAGCCTTCGTGACCACTGCGGGGTTCGAAGACACTATCGCTATCGGCCGCCAGGCCAGAACGAATCTGTACAATTGGTCGCCGCCAGTTCCCCCTCCGCTAGTGCCGGATGAATTACGCTTCGGGATCAACGAGCGCACGGCTCCAGACGGCAGCATTCTGGTTCATCCCTCCGATGCGGAACTAAGCGATTTGTGCACGTGCATCCAGGCCTCGGGAGCCGAGTCCATCGCCATCTCGCTTCTCTTTTCATTTGCGAACCCCCAAAATGAGCAGCGGGTAGCTCGGACGCTCGTACCGCTCGGTCTGCCAATTTCCGTATCTCACGTCGTGCTGCCGGAATTCCGCGAATATGAGCGCGCCGCAACCGTGGCCGTGAACGCCTACCTGGCACCCAAAGTCGGCCGGTATATCCACGAACTTGACGGCGCTGTCGGTAACGCCTATGAGAATGGCCGTGTACAGGTCATGCAATCAAATGGAGGAATTATCTCCGCCCGTTTGGCCGCGGAACAGCCGGTGCGCACCGTGCTATCCGGACCCGCCGGAGGTGTAATCGGTGCGTATCATGTCGCCCGGATTGCCGGCTTCGAAAACATCATCAGCTTCGATATGGGAGGCACTTCGACCGACGTTGCTCTTGTGACCTCGAACGAAAACGGGCCGGCAATCACCGGCGAATCGGTCGTTTCCCAAATCCCGCTAAGTGTTCCCATGCTCGACATTCACACCGTCGGGGCCGGCGGCGGTTCGCTCGCTCACTTCGATTCTGGAGGCATCGTGCGCGTTGGCCCGGAATCGGCGGGCGCTGATCCCGGGCCCATCTGTTACGGCCGCGGCACTCAGCCCACCGTTACGGATGCAAATCTCATGCTCGGGCGATTGGATCCGGAATTATTTCTTGGTGGTGATGTCCGCCTCGACGAAGCGCGCACCAGAAAGTACATGGAAGATGCCCGGCAGTCTATTGCCTCGGTTGAGCAGTTCGCCGCCGGCATCCTTCTATTAGCCGAAAGCACGATGGAAAAAGCGCTACGCGTCATCTCTGTCGAGCGCGGCTACGACCCGCGCGATTTTACGCTGGTCGCTTTCGGCGGCGCAGGGCCATTGCATGCCTGTTCCCTGGCCCGGGCTCTACGCATTCCCCGGGTGCTTGTACCGCAGATGCCGGGTGCATTGTCCGCCTTTGGTATTCTGCTCGCCGATGCAACTCGCGACTATTCAAAAACTGTAATGTCGCGGCCCGATCACAAATTGCTGGACCCACCGTTCAACGATCTCACAGATCACGGCCTGCGAGAGTTACATTCGGAAGGCTTAACCGGCGACGTCACGCATTCCGTCGATCTGCGTTACGCGGGCCAGGGATACGAGTTGAATGTGCCTTACGATTCCGAAATGCTCCCCAGTTTTCATCGCGCTCACCAGCGGCGCTACGGCTATGCCGATGAAAGTAGAATAGTCGAGGTCGTGAATATTCGCGTGCGCATCACGGCAAGAACAGAACGCGTTGAACTTCCTCAGGCTGCGGCCCGCCATGGCAACGGCTCTCAGGCAATCTTGAAAACCTGGCGCATGCTGTTCGATCAACGAGCCTTCGAGGCGCCGGTGTATGACCGCAGCCTTCTCGTTCCCGGCGACGAATTTTCCGGTCCGGCAGTTGTAGCCGAGTACAGCGCAACTACGGTCATCCCGCCGGAGTTCGCCGCTCGGGTGGATGCGTTCAATAATATTGTCATCAACCACTTGGCCTCGAATAACATCGATTCACAAAAGGAGCACTACCGATGACGGTCACGCGACGTGAATTTCTCGACGCACTTGCCGTGGGCGCAGCCGGACTCGCCGTAGGAACCACGGCGAAAAGCTACGGTCAGATTCTCGGCTCCAACGATCGTCTCAACTTCGCCGTGATCGGGCTGAACGGGCGTGGTTACGCGCATCTCTCATCGCTCAAAGCGAATAAGAACGCTGCCCGCATTTCACATGTCTGCGATGTAGATAGCGAGATTCTCAAGAAGTTCGCCGACAGCACGAAGCACGAGATGGGCGAGGCTCCTGCCTCGGACAAAGACTTCCGCGCGATTCTCCAGCAGAAAGATATCGACGCCGTCACCATCGCTACTCCCGATCACTGGCACACTCCAATCGCCATCGCCGGATTGCAGGCGGGCAAACACGTCTACGTGGAAAAGCCGTGCAGCCACAATCCCGCTGAAGGAGCACTGCTGGTGCAGGCTCAACAAAAATACGGAAAGATCGTGCAGATGGGCACGCAGCAGCGCTCATCGCAATACACCATCGAGATCGTGGACAAGATTCATTCCGGCGTCATCGGCAGGCCCTATTACGCCAAAGCCTGGTACAGCAATGTTAGAAAGTCGATCGGCACGGGCAAAGAAGTTCCTGTACCCGCGCAACTCGATTGGGATCTTTGGCAGGGCCCGGCGCCGCGTCGCCCTTATAAGGACAATCTGCACCCCTACAACTGGCACTGGTTCAAAATCTATGGCACCGGAGAATCGCTCAACAACGGCACGCATGAAGTCGACGTCTGCCGCTGGGCGCTGGGCGTTGATTATCCCAGGCGTGTCACTTCGTCGGGCGGCCGGTATCAATTCAGAGACGACTGGCAGTTTTACGACACTCTGATCACCAGCTTCGAGTACGACGACAAGATGCTCTCGTGGGAGGGCAAGAGCTGCCAGGGAATGAAGTTCTACGGCCGCGATCGCGGCTCCGCCATCATGGGCACCACAGGTACTGTTGTCGTCGATCGCGATGGCTACGAGATCTACGACCTCAAAGGCAGCAAGACAAATGAATATAGGGTCGGAAAGACAACCTCATCCTCGGACCTCATCGGCAATGATTCCATGACCGACGCTCACTTCACGAATTTCATCGCAGGCATCCGCAAAGGCGAAAAGCTCAACGCCCCAATCGCCGTCGGCAATGTCGCCGTGACGATGCTGCAACTTTCCAACATCGCCTGGGAAGTCAACCGCGAGTTGCATCTCGACACCAAAGACGGCCGCATCCAAAATGACGCAGAGGCCATGAAGATGTGGAATCGCGAATATGAAAAAGGCTGGGCGCCGCATCTATAAAGCGACGATTTTGGGTGGCGCAGCGTATCCAACGCTGCGATAAATTCTGGTCTTTACTGTCTAGGCTTCAGCCGCCGAGGTGCTTAATATGGCTAGTATGCTCTCTCGCCGTGCCTTCATCTCTTCCAGCGCGCTCGCCTCGGCAGCGTGCGCCGTTCCGGCCGCAGCTATAGCGTATGGCCCGGAGCCGCAATCGTCTGACAGCGCATCCTCGCCGATTCGCCTGGGCCTCGCCAGCTACACCTTCCGCAACTTCACCCGAGCGCAATTGATCGCCTTCATGAAGCAGCTCAATGTGTTTGATCTGAATGCGAAAGACACAAAAGATCACTTGCCAACGGACCCGCAACAAGAATCAGCAGCCCTCGCCGACTATGCCGCTGCCGGCATTAAGCTGCATGCCGCCGGAGCAATCTATTTCACCAAGAACGAAGATGCCGACATCCGCAGTAAATTCGAATACTGCAAGCGGGCCGGCATCGGCACTATCGTCGCCGGCGATCCCGCGCCAGAGACTCTACCACGCATTGAAAAGTTCGCAAAGGAATACAACATCCGCATCGCCATTCACAATCACGGCCCGGAAGATAAGCTATGGCATTCGCCCCTGGACGTTTTGCAGGCGGTGAGGGATTTAGATCCACGCATTGGCTGCTGCATCGACGTGGGCCATACCGTTCGCGCGAGAACAGATGTAGTGCAAGCGATTCGCGAAGCCGGACCAAGATTACTGAATATCCACATGAAGGACCTTGCGAACTTTCAGGACAAAGAAAGTCAGGTCGCCGTAGGCGACGGTGCCATGCCCGTTAGAAAGATGTTCGAAGCCCTCATCGCAATTAAATACGCAGGCTTTGTCGACCTGGAATACGAAGTTCACGAAGACGATCCGATGCCCGGCATAATCGCCAGCTTCGCCTACATGCGCGGCGTTTTGACAGGGATGGGATAGGCGAATCTCTCTGAAGCTCGCCGGGCGTGACAGCCTCGGTCCAATCCGCCGTAGTAGAATAGCTGCCCATCCCCTGTTCACAAATTGCAGTACTGATGCAATAGACGCATTCTGGAATCTGGAGGCGCGCGTGGCACTCACCATCACCGGTCTGTCCAAGACATATCCAAACGGCGTCAAGGCACTTAAGAATCTTTCGCTTTCCATCGGCAACAACATGTTCGGCCTCGTCGGACCCAACGGCGCGGGCAAGAGTTCGCTCATGCGCACCGTCGCCACACTTCAGGATCCCGACTCCGGCTCCATCGACCTCGATGGTATCGACGTGCTCCGCCAGAAAGATCAGGTCCGCAGGATTCTCGGCTACCTTCCCCAGGAATTTGGCGTTTACCCCAAGATCTCCGCCCTCGACATGCTCCATCATCTCGCCGTCATGAAGGGGATGAACTCCGCTTCCGAGCGAAAAGAGATCGTCGATGCGCTTCTCCAGCAGACCAATCTCTGGGACGTCCGCAAGAAAGCTCTCTCCACTTTTTCCGGCGGAATGAAACAGCGTTTCGGCATCGCCCAGGCCCTGCTCGGCAATCCGCGCCTCATTATTGTGGACGAGCCCACCGCTGGCCTCGATCCCGCTGAACGCAATCGCTTTCTGAATCTTCTTTCCTCTCTCGGCAGCGACCGCACCGTCATCCTCTCGACCCACATTGTCGATGACGTTCGCCAGCTGTGCCCCCGCATGGCCATCATCGCAAACGGAGAACTTCTGCTCGAAGGCGCGCCCACCGAAGCTCTGACCGCGCTCAACGGCAGGATATGGTCCAAGGTCGTCGCCACCAACGACGAGCTCCGCGCCGCTGAAAGTCATCTCCAGGTCATCTCCACGCACTTGGTCGGTGGCCAGCATGAGATTCGCGTTTATTCCAACGCGGCTCCCGGCGATGGCTTCCGTGCCGTAGATTCCGGCCTGGAGGATGTCTACTTCCTCCATCTCTCGCAGCAGGCAAAAGGCGCGCGTCCCAACTAATCTCTCGAAACTTGGAGGATCCGACATGACACTTTTTTGGGAGTTCTTCACTTTCGAGCTTAAGTTCCGCTTCAAGAGCCTTTCCACCTACGTCTATTTCTGCCTGTGGCTCTGTTTTTCGTTCCTCTGCGTGGCCTCGGAAAGTTTCGGTCCCATCGGCAACAGCAATGGCAAAGTTCTCCTCAATTCCGCATATGCCAATACCTTCAACAATATTTATGCCGCGCTGTTTGGAGTGATCATCATCGCCGCGATCTTCGGCACCTCGATCCTGCGCGACTTTCAACGCGATACCTATCAGATTCTCTTCACCAAGCCCATCTCCAAGTTCGCCTATCTCGGCGGCCGCTGGGCGGGATCTTTCGTCGCGACCGTCTTTGCCTTTTCCGCCACCATGATCGGAACTTACCTCGGCACATTCGCTCCATGGGCCGACCACACCCGCATCGCTCCCAATCATCTCTGGGCTTATCTTCAGCCGTTTCTTTCCACCATCGTCGTACAGATATTCTTTCTCGGCTCCGCGTTCTTCGTCGTCGCGGCTCTTACCCGCAAAATTTTCATCGTCTATCTTCAGGGTGTTGCGCTGTTCATGTTGTATCTCATCTTCATCACCGTTTTTTTCGCGACCCGCTCTCTCGAACGCTTCTGGTCCGGCATCTTCGATCCCGTCGGCGTCATTCTCCTTGATGACGTAACCCGCTATTGGACGGTCATTGAAAAGAACGCTCTCTTCGTCAGTTGGGCGCCGGCGCTCGCCAACGGTGTCTTCCTTTACAACCGCCTTCTCTGGATGTCGCTGGGCCTGATTGTTCTATTCGCGGGTTGCGCGCTATTTCCCATGTCCGTGGAGGCCCTCACCGCTCGATCGCAGGGACGCCGCGCCGCCAAAGCCAAAGAACAGGATCTCGCTGAAGCCGTGCCGGTGCGTTCTCTTGTAACTTCGCAAATCCCCACCGTGCATTACGCCTTCACGCCCGCCACCACGTTCGCTCAGTACATCTCGCTTTCCCGTCTCCGGCTTCGCAACATTCTTCGCGACATTCCTTTCTGGGGCATTCTCGCCCTCCTGGTGGCCCTGGGAATTAACAACGGCCACTTCGCCGGACGTCTCGCCGACCGCAACGTCTGGCCGGTCACGTATCTCATGGTGCAATCGGTCGAAGGCAGCGCCCTGTTGTTTCTCTACATCGTCGCCACTCTCTACGTCGCCGAGCTTCTGTGGCGCGAGCGCGACACCCACTTCGATGGCATTCATGACGCTCTGCCCATGCGTGAATCCACCGACTGGCTCAGCCGCCTGACCGCCGTCGTGGTTGTCGAGCTCATCCTTCTCGTCGCTGTCATGATCGTCGGCGTTCTCATGCAGACCATCGACGGCTACTACCACTACGAATTCCTGCAATACTTCAAAGAGCTTTATCTCGTCACCTTTCCGCAGGTCTTTGCCTTCATCCTGCTTGCCTTCTTCGTTCAGACCGTCGTCTCCAATAAGTTCGTCGGCCACGGCATTATGATCGGCCTCTTCGTCATCGTTCCCATCCTGTACAGCTTCGGCTGGGAGAACACGCTCTATCTCCCTGGCCAGGTACCCGTCTACACCTATTCCGACATGAACGGCTATGGGCATTTCGTGCCCGCTCTTTTCTGGTCGATCGTTTATTGGCTCGGCATCACCTCTGTCTTTGCCGTCGCATCCATCGCGTTGGCCCGCCGAGGCGCGGAAGATTCCTTCCGCGCCCGCGCTCGTCTGGCTCTCCAGCGTTCTCCGCGCCTGGTTCCTTTCGCGTCGCTGTTCGCCGTCATCGCCATTGGCTCCGGCGCCTGGTACTACTACAACGCTCACGTTCTCAACGAATATCTCAACTCGCAGTCTCGCCGCGACATCGCGTCCGACTACGAAAAGCACTTCAAGCAGTATGAAAATCTGCTCCAGCCCAAAGTGACCGCGGTCGATGCCACCGTCAACATCTATCCCGAGCGTCGCTCCTTCGCCGGCACGGTTACGATGACCTTGCAGAACAAAACCGCGCAGGCGATTCCGCAGATTCACATCACCGATCAACAGAAGTCAGTCAGCAATCTCAAATTCGACCGCCCATTTCATCTCGTCAGTGCCTCGCCGCGCAATCTGTACTCCATCTACGCTCTCGATCAACCCTTGCAGCCCGGCGAGACCATCACGCTAACCTGCAACATCGGCCACCAGACTAGCGGCTTCCGTGATGGCAACGAGCTTCCCGAGTTCGCCTACAACGGCACTTTTTTCGACTCCGGCTATTTCCCCACCATCGGCTACGACACCAACATCGAACTCGACGATCCGCGCCGACGCCACGAAGAGCATCTTCCGCCACTCGAAGAAATGGCTCACCGCGGCGACCCCGTCCACTCCATCAACAACGTCTTTTTCCGCGGAGCATCCGACTGGATCACCTATCACTCCATCGTCAGCACCTCCGCCGATCAGACCGCTATCGCTCCCGGATATCTTCAGAAGCAATGGCAGGCCAACGGGCGCAACTTCTACGAGTACAGCATGGGATCAACCCACATCATGGACTTCTTCGCGTTCATCTCCGGGCGCTATCAGACTCGCCGCGAGCCTTACCACGGTCCCGGCGGCGATGCCCCCCTTGAGGTCTATTACGATCCCGCGCACACCTACGACGTCGATGACATGCTCGCCGGATCCCGCGCTGGCCTCGACTACTATCAAAACGCTTACAGTCCTTACCAGTTCTCTCAATTCCGCATTTTCGAGTTCCCGCGCTATCGCACCTTCGCTCAATCTTTCCCCAATACGGTCCCCTACTCTGAGGCCATCGGCTTCATCGGCCGCGTCGTCAAGCCCACCGACATCGATTTCACCTACTTCGTCACCGCTCATGAGCTCGGCCATCAATGGTGGGGTCACCAGCTCATCGGGTCCGACGTTGAAGGTTCCAACATGATGTCCGAAAGTCTTGCCGAGTACTCCGCCCTGCAGGTTATGGCGCACAAGTACGGTCGCGATCTCATGCACCGCTACCTGCGCAATGAGCTCGACACTTACCTCCGCGGCCGCGCCGGAGAAACTCGCCACGAACCGCCGCTCGCGCTCGTGCAGCGCGAACCTTATGTCTGGTATCAAAAGGGAGGTCAAATCCTCTACACCCTGGCCGACTACATCGGCGAAGACAAATTCAATCTCGCCCTGCACAACTTCCTCATGCAGTACCGCTACGCCAACGCCAACAATCAGGTCGATGCGCACGACAACGCCGCCGCCGCGGCAGCCCTCGACGGCCCATATCCCGATACCCGCATGTTGGTCGAAGCCATCCGCGCGCAGACTCCGCCCGAACTCCAGTACATGGTCGACGATGGCTTCAACCGTATCGTCCTCTACGACAACAAGGCCGTCTCCGCAACTTCGCAGAAACAGCCTGATGGGAAATACAAAGTCACGCTCGAAGTCCAGGCACGCAAGATGCAAGCCGACGGCAACGGCGCGGAAACTCCCATGCTCCTGGCGGATTACATCGAGATCGGCGTATTCAGCGGGAAAAAAGACGAGGAGAAGCCACTCTATCTGAAGAAAGAAAAACTCACGGACGAACACAAAACCTTCGTCATCACCGTAGACGAGCAACCCACGCTGGCCGGCATCGATCCCTACAACAAACTCATCGATCGCAATGCCGACGACAACATGATCGGCGTCACCAAACAATAGCGGCTATCATTGCGACGCTCCGGAAAGGTCACGCCTTCAGGCTGCGGAAACATTCCGGGATTGAACACGAACGAGAGGGGCACAAACGGGAAGGGCACGGGTTCACTCGTGCCGCCAAGATTACTGAATCACTCGCGCGCTTCAGCGCCTGAGGTTCGCTTTTTGACTCCGAAACAACCTCCCACGCAACCTGTTTAGCCAACGAACCCTTCAGCTCTGACTCCGCACTCCCAGCCGCGCCTGCAACCCCTTCCGATACCTCCGGCTCAACCGCACTCTCGCTCCGCTTTCGAGAACCACCTCATACTCCCCGTCCTCGCCCATTTCCAAGCCCTTCACTCGTTCCAGATTCACTATCGCCGACCGGTGTATCCGGCAAAAAATCGCCCGATCCAGTTCCTGTTCCAGTTCCGCCAAACTTCGCCGCAGCAGATGACTCCTCGATCCCACGTGCAGGCAGGCATAATAGTCAGCCGCCTCAATCCAATCGACGTCGGAAATCTTCACAAACACAACACGCCCCGCGCTCTTCACCACCAAACGCTCGGCGTTTCCCAGCACACTCGATCGAGTCACGTTTCTGCCGGAAACAATTCTCTCCTTCGCTCGCTCGACCGCTCGCTCGAATCGTGCATTATCAAAGGGCTTCAGCAGGTAATCGAGCGCGCCCGCCTCAAAAGCCCGCAGCGCATATTGATCGTAAGCCGTCACAAAAACAATGGCCGGAGGTAGATCCTTCCCCAGAAGTTCGAGCACATCGAAGCCGTCGCACTCCGGCATCTGCACATCGAGAAAAACCAAATCCGGTTTCGCCACGCGAATTTCTTCCAGCGCCTCACGGCCCGACCCGCATTCGCCGATCATCTCAATTTCCGCATCACGCCGCAGCAGCACCGCAAGATTGCTCCGCGCCAGCGGTTCATCATCCACAATGATCGCCCGTATTTTCGGCGTCCGTTCTTCCCGGTTCACCCTTCACTCCTTGCCCAAACCGGAAACGAAGGGCACCGACAGCAACACTTCCACGCCGCCCGGCTCCCGGTTCCGCATACTCAACACAAACGCCTCTCCATACAAACTCTCCAAGCGCGTTCGCACATTCGACAACCCAATTCCGTTATGCCCTTGTTCCCATCCCACAGCCAGGCTCGGACCATCGTTATAAACGCTCAGCTCCAACCTGCCGTTCGATCGAGCCGCCGCAATCCTGATCGCGCCTCCCTGCACGCGCTTCGCAATGCCATGCTTCACCGCATTCTCGACCATGGGCTGCAAAATCAAACTCGGAACCTGTGCCGCAAATAGTTCCTTCGGCACATCTACGCTGAATTGCAGCCGCTCGGCAAACCTCACCTTCTGAATGTCTAAGTACTTCTGCGCAAATTCCAATTCCTCTTCCAGCGGCACCTCTTGCCGGTCCGAATCCGCCACCACTCGCCGCAGAAAGTCGCTCAGCCCCGCAATCATGCTCACCGCATCGTCGTTTCTTTTCTCGCGCACCAATCCCGCTATGGCGTTCAAAGCGTTAAATAAGAAGTGCGGCTCAATTTGCCTGCGCAACGCGTTGAGCTGTGCCTTGGAGAGCTGCTCGTTCAGCCGCGCCGTCTCGGTCTGTTGCACCGCCAGCCGCTCTCGCGAGTCCAACAGAAAGCCGACCAGCAGAATCGTGCCGTAAAGGATCACGTACGTCAGAAGCCCGTTATAAAACTTACTCAACCAAAGATGCCCGAACGGATCGGCAGCAAAAGAATTCAGCCATGGATTCAGGCTCACCTCGAGCGAAGTCATCAGCCCGGCCGAAACCAACCCGATAGCAAGGCACGCCGTCAGATGCATCCCCCACGTCGAAGCCCGCTTCCACTGCGCCACGGGATAACGTCGTCCCAGCCTCAGCACCAGCGGAGTCGCCAACGCCCACGGCACCCACGACAACAGCAACGTCACAAACAGCCGCCCCCACGCGTGGTGCATACCCTCCGCCCGCATCACGAAAACGGTCTGCGTCGCATCGAACAATCCAACGCATGACCAGATCGCCGCAATCCACACCCATCGTGGCGACTCCGAACTTGTTCTGACGTCCATACGCAGAATCCTACTCCACGGCCCAGCCGAGCACTCAAACAATGCAGCCAACCACCCGTCCCTTGCAGCGTACGGTCTATCCCTGCGCCGCGCGAAACGTCATACTGCCGCGTATGATTACGAAACCGAAAACCTTACTACTCAGTGTGCTGGTTCTCTTGTCGTCGGCCGCCGTCCTCCAATCCGCAACGCCCCCGGCTTCGGGTCCGGAATATACCAGCGACGCCGAACTCAAGTTCCCCGAGCACTATCGCGACTGGATTTACCTGACCACAGGTTTCGACATGAGTTACAACCCCGGCATGGCGATGGACCACCACATGTTCGACAACGTTTTCGTGAATCCCGAATCCTACAAAGCGTTCGTCGAAACCGGCACCTGGCCCGACAAAACCATGCTCGTGCTGGAAGCTCGAGGCGCCGAAGGCAAAGGTTCGATCAACCAGCGAGGCAACTTCCAGGGAACCGATGTCATGGGAGTCGAAGTCCACGTAAAAGACGAGGCACGTTTCCCCGGCAAGTGGGCCTTCTTCGGCTTCGACGGCAGCAAAACCTCGAAGATGGTCCCAACCACCGCCAGTTGCTACACCTGCCACGCCGATCACGCCGCAGTCGATACCACGTTCGTCCAGTTCTATCCCACGCTATTGCCGATCGCGAAGAGCAAAGGCACACTCTCCGCCGGATACCAGAAGGAAACGACAGCACCAGAACAAAAAAAGTAGGTCGAATCTCAATTCGATTTGGGATCCAGTCCTCGCCGTCTTGAGTAGTGGGTCAGTGAAATTTGTGTAAAAATCAAAGCCCGGCGTCATCCCGAGCGGAGCCGTTCTTCAGGCGGAGCGAGGGATCTCGCGCGTGCCAACTCGCATTTCGCTGCACGCAAGCTCCCTCGTTTCATTGGTAAAAACGCGCCACCGCGGATGACGCCGTCACCAAGTAATCAGAAAATCAGAATTGAGCCACTTTCCCTTTTCCTACCATCCCGCCTGGCTGCTGACGCGGTTTAAAATACAGTCAGCGATGAAGCAGCTCGCCGAAACAACGCACACCGCAGCAACCCACTACCTCGAAGAGGCTCGCCGCCAGATGCGCGGCCACAAGCATTTGGCCGAAGACGCAATGGCACAATTGGAAGACGAGGATTTCTTCGTCACCATCGACGCGGAAGCGAACTCAATTGCCATCCTCATCAAGCACATGTCGGGCAACATGCGCTCGCGCTTCACTAATTTCCTCACAACGGACGGAGAAAAGCCCAACCGCTTCCGCGACCAGGAATTCGAGCTAACCAACTCGGCCACCAGAGCCGACATGATGAAACTTTGGGAAGAAGGATGGAATTGCGTCTTTGCCGCAATCGACGCCCTCACGCCCGAAGAATTAATGAATACCGTAACCATCCGGAATGAACCGCACACTGTTTTGCAGGCAATCAACCGGCAAATCGCGCACTATGCATATCACACTGGCCAGATCGTATTTTTGGCCAAGCATTTGCGTGCCAGTGAATGGAAGACCCTCAGTATTCCGCGAGGCAAGTCAGAAGATTACAAAGGCGTGGCACCGAAAAGCTCTAGGTAGCGGTGCAATTCGCCTTCCACCTTGCGCTGTCATCCCGAGCGCAGCCGTTTTTCAGGCGAAGCGAGGCATCTCAAACTTAACAATTGTTGCACTTAAGCCAAACCGAACTGACCTGCTACCGACCCAACCGGACCGACACAATGCTAGAATCATACGTTTTGTGTTCTGATCGATCTTCTTAAGGTATCGCTCATGCCCTCCTCAATGCTCGCTGTAGTTAAGCCCACCTCTGCTCCCGGCGCGGAGATTCGCGAAGTCAAAATTCCCGCCTTTGGCCGCAGAGACGTTCTGGTCAAAGTGAAGGTTGCATCCATCTGTGGCACCGACCTGCACATCTACAACTGGGACCGCTGGGCCCAGAACCGCATTCATCCGCCGCTGATTCCCGGCCATGAGTTCTGTGGCGAGGTTGCCGCCTTCGGCGATGAAGTTACCAGCGTTAAAGAAGGCGACTTCGTTTCCGCGGAAATGCACGTGGCTTGCGGCAAGTGCCTGCTATGCCGGACGGGCGAAGCGCACATTTGCCAGGACGTAAAGATCATCGGCGTCGATACCGATGGCGCATTCGCCGAATATGTCGTCATTCCCGAATCCAATATCTGGAAGCTCGACCCCGCCATTCCGCTCGAATACGCTTCCATTCTCGATCCACTGGGCAACGCCGTACACACCGTCTTGGCGGGAGAGATTGCCGCAAGAAGCGTGGCCATCACCGGCTGCGGCCCGATCGGCTTATTCGCCATCGCGGTCGCCCGTGCCGTCGGGGCAACTTCCGTTTTTGCTATTGAAATAAACGAGCATCGCGCGGCGCTCGCGCGCCAGATGAAAGCCGACTGCGTTCTCAATCCGGCAAAAGAAGATGTCCGCAAAATCATCGCCGAGCAGACAGGCGGGCTCGGCGTCGATGTCGTGCTTGAGATGGCGGGCCATCCCGATTCCATTCGCACGGCCTTCGACATCGTGCGCCGCGGAGGAAGAATTTCCCTTCTCGGACTCACCTCCAAGCCCATTTCGCTGAACTTCTCCGAAGACATCATTTTCAAAGGCATCACGGTCCAAGGCATCAACGGACGCCGCATGTACCAGACCTGGTACCAGATGACCGCGCTGCTCAAAGCCGGCAAACTGGACCTGCACCCGGTCATCACCGACCGCATTCCCATAAAAGATTTCTCGCAAGCCATGGAGCGATTGAAGACCGGGGAAGCCAGCAAAATCCTGGTCTATCCCAACGGCGTGCGGTAGCCGGAGTGGCTCAATTTCCTTTTTGACGGCGGGCGTAATCTGGGGCGTCATCCCGACGCCCCGCGTTTTTCACCAGCGGGGCGAGGGATCTCGCGTGGAGAGATTCAAATCGAGCCGCGGGCTCCTCCAGCCCTTCTTTCGCCGACACTACGACAACTGAGGCTGCCCCGGTCTGCGCGGTTTTCGCAGGCCGGGGATTTCGGCTGCGGAAACCGATGTTCACCGAGGACCAGCGAGGGAAAACGAAGGTGGATCAGCCTATCCTCCTAAGTTTGCCAGAACAGCCGTGTGACATCCGTCACAGACTCGCAACCCTGCATTCGCTGATGTGAAAGGCCGGGACGCGTTCAGATCTCGGGAGTTGGAGTGTAATCGCCTGCTGCGGCCGGCCCGGTAGTTCTGTCGTGACCCCGGTAACCTTGTCTGTCCTACGTCGCCGTTTGCAGAATGGCTAGAGGGAAATATAGGGAGAAAATAAGTGAAAACCACAGTCGCAGTTTTGATACTTACCACCCTTTGCGCGGCGCAAGGCAAAGTCAATGTAACCGTAACCGCGCGACGGGATTCTAATGCGTCCTATAGCTACGCATTTGTCAATGGTCAGACTGGTATTGCGGAGAACTTAAATCTTCTCGGCGCTACTCTGACCCTACAACTTCCCAACGGCGACTCTGCGGTCGTAAACTGCGCCAGCAAGTTTAAAGAGCGGTTCGCCGGACCGGGCAACGTGCGCTCGTGCCGGGTGCCGCTGGTGGACGAGTTCGTTGCCGATTTTAGTGGAGATAAGGCGAAATTGATTTGGCCGGTTTCGCTCGATGGCAAAAAGAATGCCACGGAAACTTACAAAATTATTGCCGTATCGAAGTCGAGGAAATGATTGACCGTAGGCTGGCTGGCCCAGCCATTCTTTCGCCCACACTGCCACAACTGAGGCTGCCCCGGTCTGCGCGGTTTTCGCAGGCCGGGGATTTCGGCTGCGGAACCGATCTTCACCGAGGACCGACGAGGGAAAACGAAGGTGGACCAGCCTATCCTCCTAAGTTTGTCAGAACAACCGTGTGACATCCGTCACAGACTCGCAACCATCCATTCTCTGAGCATGGAATGATCCGAGGCGCAGGCGGCGTGACTCGCTCGCCGACCATAGCCCCGGCTGACGTAAACTAGAAGTACAGGGAAGCGACCATGGCCCTAGACGGATTTGTACGTTGCACTTGCATACGGGATGGCAAAGCTAAATCCCATCCCTTCCCCGACAAACTATCGTTAGATGAAGCCAGCGAGCCGGTCCTAACCGGCGATCCCTCCGACGACGAGTGGGAAGCTCACGATCTCTGGCTCGAAGACTGCTGCGAGCACGGCGGATTCCTGATTTCCGAATTCCTGGGGAACATTACCCGGGTGAAAAATCTTCGCGGCTTCCTCGGCGGACTGCAAGGCAAGCCCGGTCCGCGATTCCCCATTTTGCTGGAAGAAGTTCTCTACAACGGCACCCACAGCGGCGACTGGGTCCCGAAAGAACACACCAAAGCATTGTCCAAAGAGGTAGAAACGGTTCTCCGGTCAATCGACATCCTGACCGAATCTGAAAAAGAGTTCTTCACCGCCATGCAGCGCCTCTGCGCCGCGAGCCTCGAAACCGGCAACCCGATCCTCTTCTAGCTCAAGCATGGCCCCAGCGCACCGATTTCTGCCTCGGTGCCCACTCCGCGCCCTTCGTGGTGCAGTTTGATTTGTCATCCCGAGCGAAGCGAGGGATCTAGGTTTTCCTTCCCGCGCTCACGGTATTAAACTCACTCTGGGTTCTAAATCCGCGAAATCCGTGGCGAGGTTCCATGACCACTGCAATCCGCACCAACCCGCTTTCATATCTGACCGATCAGATCAGTGATCTCAAAGCCAAAGGCACGCACTTCAAGCTCCGCGTGCTCGATGACGAGCAGGCCCCCGTCTGCACCTTCGACGGCAAAAAAGTCATCAACCTCGCTTCGAATAATTATCTCGGACTGACCACCCACCCCAAATTGCGCGAGGCCGCGCTGGAGGCTACACGCAAATACGGAGTCGGCTCCGGCGCAGTACGCACCATCGCCGGCACCATGAAGATACACATGGAACTCGAAGAAAAGATCGCGCGCTTCAAGAACGTGGAAGCATGCGTCGTCTTCCAGTCAGGCTTTGCCGCCAATGCCGGCACGGTTTCGGCCGTACTCGGCAAAGAAGATTTCATCATCTCCGATGCGCTGAATCACGCCTCAATCATCGACGGCGCACGCCTCTCCCGCGCAAAGATTCTGGTTTTCCGCCACAAGGACATCGCCCACGCCGAAGAACAACTCGCCAGCATAAAAGACGAGCCCGGCAAGAAACTTCTCATCACCGATGGCGTTTTCTCTATGGATGGCGACATCGGCCCGCTCCCTGCGCTCTGCGACCTGGCGGAAAAATACGGCGCCATCATGATGGTCGACGACGCGCACGCCTCCGGCGTGCTGGGCCGCAACGGCCGCGGAACCGTCGACCATTTCCATGTTGACGGCCGCGTCGATATCCAGGTCGGAACCCTCTCCAAAGCCATCGGCGCGCTCGGCGGCTACGTCTGCGGCTCCCGCGATCTCATCGATTTTCTCTACCACCGCGCGCGTCCCTTCTTATTCTCGACGTCGCATCCGCCTTCCGTGGCGGCCACTTGCATAGCAGCTTTCGCGGTTCTGGAAAACGAACCCGAGCGCATGGAAAAACTCTGGGAGAACACTCGCTTCTGGAAAAAAGAACTGGGTCTGCTCGGCTTCGATATCGGCGGACGCGCCACGCCTCCCAGCGAAACTCCCATCACGCCCATCATCATCGGCGACGGCAAGCTCACCATGGATTTCTCCCGCGAGCTTTTCCAGGAAGGCGTCCTCGCAACCGGCATCGCCTTCCCCACCGTCCCCGAAGGCAAAGCCCGCATTCGCACCATCATGACTGCGACGCACACTCGAGAACAATTGGATGAAGCTCTCAGCGTGCTCGACAGAGTGGGGAAGAAGATGCGGATTCTAGGGAGTTAGTTAGCCCTAGACTCCCGCGGTCGGCGGCGGCACCAGCGGATAAGGCGCAATCAGCGTCTGTGGCCGTGGTTCCAATTCCAACTCGAATCCGCCCACCAACTTCGCCAACAGGTTGTACAGCCATGCTCCAATCGCTCCCGCTATAAATCCCAACGCACCATACATGACCGGCATCAGCAGCGCGAAGAAGACGCCAAACACGCCGGCAAATGGAGTCTTCTCCGCCCCCGCGAACGATCCGATCATGCCAATCAAGAGAAACAGCGGCGCGAAAATCAGGCCCATGCACGCATAAATCAACCCCATGATCTTCGCCACCGAAAGCACGCCAACCGATTTCACAATATGCATCGAAATCCCTTTCCGCTCCCGTCAAGAGCCTCGAGGCGCAAGTGTACTCTCTGCGAGCCTTCAGCACTCAGCAGTCAGCATTGAGCCAGGTTCTCAGCAGAGCCTTTGCTCGAGGACGTCGAGCCGAGAACTGAGAACCGAGAACAATTTCTCCTGGCTGAATGCTAATCGCTGACTGCCGAGTGCTGACTCCTGCACAATTTCTGCCTTCCGCGAAAGAATTTTATTGACATCGCTGCCAAGCCTGCCCCAATATCTTGGAGTAGTAGGGCTGACGCCTCTACCAGTAGGGTCAGCTTTGAAGCTTTAAGGGGCCCTGCAAACTGTAACCACCTCGCAAGGGGGAAATCGTTCACGGAGGATTTCACTAATGGCAACCAAGAAAAAAGCAAAAAAGAAGAAACATTAACCGCCAGCGGGAACCATCCCGCCAGTTTTGCAAACGGCCTCTTGAGAGAAGCACCTCTTAAGAGGCTTTCCCGTTTCTGCGGCGCACGGATGGGCCGTCCTAGCGCCATTCCGCGAGAAAATTTCATGGGAAGCCGACAAGCTGTGTCAAAATAGCAGCACCAAACGCCACCGCTGATTGTTCCGAAAACATCTGGCGAAAAAATCTCGCCAGACAGATCGCAACAGCGAAGATCGCAACAATAACTAATGAAGACCGTAACAAAGGATCTTCACAAAAACTGGGGCGCGAAAAAATGGGCGTGAAAAAATCCATCGCGGGCAGCAGCAAGTCTTCCTCTTCGTCGCGCGACGAAATCCTGATCCCCGACAAACTCTATTTCCGCATCGGCGAAGTTGCCACCCTCTGCCGCCTGCCCGCCTATGTGCTCCGCTTCTGGGAAACCGAATTCGCCCAACTCAAGCCGATCAAGAGCAGCACCGGACAACGAATGTATCGCCGCCGCGACGTCGAAAGCGTCCTGCGCATCAAGCAACTGCTCTACGAAAAAGGATTCACCATCTCCGGCGCACGCCAGCAACTTCGCGCCGAAATCAAATCCGATAAATCTCAGTCCACCATTCCCTTCCCCACTCGCTCCACCGCCGAACTGCAACACATCCGCCAGGGCCTGCGCGAAATTCTGAACGTCCTCAACCGCCGCACCGGCTAGATTCTTTTCGTTTGGATTGTCGACAATCCACCTCTCGCTCGGCGTCATCCCGACCGGAACCGTTCTTCAGGCGAAGGGAGGAATCTTGCGCGCACCGCCACATATCATCACCCTCCAGTTTGACCGCGCTCATCCACTAAGCCTAGAATCGCTTCCCTATGGCATCCGAGCCAATGGAGATCGAGCACGTCGATCGCGGAGTCCTCAGCCTCCACGGCCCGCTCACCATGGAGAACGTTCCTCCGTTCCTCAACGCCGTCCGCCGCGAAAGCGCCGCCACCATGATTCTGGATTTCTCCGGCGTCCCCTATCTCGATTCCTCGGGCCTGGGATCGCTGGTCAGCGCCTACACCTCCTGCCAAAAAGCCGGACGCCGCATCGCCCTCACCGGCGTCAACCCGCGCGTGTTGAAAGTATTCGAGATCACCAAAGTCGAGCCCGTCTTCCTCATGTTTCCCACTCTCTCCGACGCTCTCGAAGCCTTCACCAACGCCGGCACCGCGTAGAAACACGCGCCATGCACCCGGACGCGCTACAAAGCCGAAGCGGGCTACACCTTCCCCCGCAACACTTTCAGCATCGCGCCACTAAAAACGCGCTGTCATCCTGAGGGCCGCGCTTTCTGCGGACCGAAGGACCCCTGCACTCCCAGCCTGGCCACAGCCGCACAAGGGAGTTCTCCAATTGCTGGGTGCCTTACTTCTCGCTTCCTTTGCAAGAAGTGGGCTCTTCCCTTCTCAATGTTGCTGAACTTTTTAACACTGGACATCCGACGCGGAACTAACGTTGAACACCTAAGAACCCCGCCGCGGAGCGGCAAAAAGATAAAGCCCACAGCGCAAGCCGCGGGCCGCACGCATCAAATGAAACAAGCCCCAGCGGAACGAAAGAGCGTTCCGCTGCGGCTAACGACTCACGACCGCCCTCCACCCCTCCTTCCGCGCAAGCCTCAATGCTTCCCACAAACCCCGCCTTCTTCCTCCCCCACAACAAATACCAAGCCTCCTCATACTCTCCATACTTCGACACCTCCAGCTCCGGATGCAGTCCCATACTCCACTGCCCCTTCACTACCTTCGCCGGAACGATGTACCACAAATCTTCCGGAATCACATACGCCGCCACAAAATCAAACTTGTTCCCCCGGTAAGGCCCGCGGCTATCCTTCAGGCAGCACGTATACCCATCGCCCTCCCTCGCAATCGTGGACTTCACCTGCACCCGCACAATCCGCCCGCTCTCCTGCTCCACCGCAAAGTCATACCCCGACGACTCTCCCCAAGGCTTGCTCAACGGCAATCCCTGCCTCACCGCCCGCGCCGCAAACACCAGCTCCGCCCACTCTCCGCGCTTTTTCCCATTCTTAATAATCTTCACCTTCGATTTTTTCTTCATACGTCTCTCCCTGATTTTCTCTCCTGACACATTCACGCGTGCTTCCCTAACACCGCTGTCATCTTGAGGACCGCGTTCGTTGCGGGCCGAAGAGCCTGCCCCGAGCCTGTCGAGGGGACCTCTGCACTCCCGGCCCGCACCACCGCCGCAGAAGGAGTTCTCCCCACGCACTCGCCCAAAAACAGCGCCCAATAAAAAACGCGGCCCGCAAGGGCCGCGCACATTTCTCACATCGTACTTACTTTCACACACTCATCCGGACATTAGAAATAGGAGAATCAGCAGTGTGCACTACTGACTTCCCAATTCAGGAAACAAGATTCGTGTAAGCAGATGCCGCAAGCTCCCGCGCATCCGAGCCGCGAAGCGGCGGCATTCATTAGCCCAGCACGTAAGTGCTGGGAGGCGAAAGAAAAACACAACCGAGTCCCGTCAGGGACGGGACGCCCTCTCACACACGCGAAGATCGGGAAGGGCACGAGTTCACTCGTGCCGCACAAGCGTATAAAAGGGTGCGGCTTCAGCCGCTGCCCGAAGCTTTGCTGGTGTGGAATCACTTCTTCACCCAGGTTCCAAAATACTTTCAAATAGCGATCCAACTTCTCCTCATCCCATCCAAACTTGTCGTGCAGTACGCGACGGGCTTCACTCTGAATCTCAGGCGAATAATAAAACTCGCAGAAACCACCTTCGACAGTCTCAAAAACACGGCGCGGCACTCCGCCGAAGACCAGCGCCGACACGATCACGTTCGTGTCCACCACAATCCGCATTTTCTTCTACTTTTTTCTGGGTTTCTTAAGGCTGCGGCGGGATTCGTGAATCAACCGGTCTACGTCCCCTTCGCGAATACCAAGGCTCTCGGCACGCTGGCGGCTGTATGTATTAACCTCATCCCACCACGAACGCCGGTCGTAGTGGCGCAGCGCCTCCCGGACCAATTCACTCATGGTGCGGCTCTCCCGCTTGGCGATCGATTGAGCCCTCTTGAGCATCTCCGGTGGCAAGGTCACAGAAAGCGTACGAGTACTTCTCATGCTAAGTATTGTAAAGCATGATTTAGCATAGTTGGAGAGAGACACCTTCGCCTGCTAGACTGCGGCCATGGAAGTCCACTTCACGCCCGAACAGGAAGCACAGCTTTCGCAGATCGCCAGCCAGGCCGGCACTAATGCCGAGCAGTTGGTGAAGAAGGCCGCCTTGCGCCTGCTCGAACGGGACGAGCGCTTTCGCGCGCTGTGCACAAAGGTCTGGAACAGGCGGATCGCGGAGAGTTTGTAAGCGAAGACGAAATGGATGCCCGCATCGAACGGATGATTCAGTCCTGAATACGCATCCACTGGACACCCGCCGCCGCGGACGATCTCCAACAAATTCACGACTATCTGAGAGAACACCAGCCGCATCTCGCGCGGTCAACGGTGATCGCGATACGGGACGCAATCCATTCCTGAGAAGGTTTCCTAACCGTGGACGACCGGGCGCGGTGGAGAGAACCCGTGAGTTCGTGCATGAGCGCCTGCCGTATATTGTGGTCTACCGCGTAAAGGAAGGTGTTGCCGAGATCCTGCACATTTGGCACCCCGCTCAAGATCGCACGTGAAGGAAACTGACACAAAAGCAAACGGGGCAGCAATCGCCGCCCCGCTGAGAACTAAGAACCGAGAACTGAGAACTTCCCTACGTCCCCTCGTTCCACCCCGCCAAATACTCTTCCTGCTCCGGAGTCAGCCGGTCGATCTTGATCCCCATCGACTCCAGCTTCAGTTTGGCCACGCGCTTGTCAAGTTCTTCAGGCACGCGATACACCGTCTTCTCCAGCTTCTTGTAATTGCGGACCATGTATTCCACCGACAGCGCCTGGTCGGCAAAGCTCATATCCATCACCGATGCCGGATGTCCCTCCGCCGCCGACAAATTGATCAGCCGTCCTTCGCCCAAAAGATTGATCTTGCGTCCATCTTTCAGCGAATACTCATCCACATAATTGCGCGTCGTCCGCTTCGACGAAGACATCTTCTCCAGCGCCGGAATATCGATCTCCACATTGAAGTGGCCGGAGTTCGAAATAATCGCGCCGTCCTTCATCAGCTCAAAGTGATCTTTAGTCAGCACACTCTTGTTGCCGGTCACTGTGCAGAACACGTCGCCCAGCTTCGCCGCTTCGCCCATCGACATCACGCGGAAGCCGTCCATCACCGCCTCCAGTGCCTTCGTCGGATCGATTTCCGTCACGATCACTTCCGCTCCCGCTCCGCGCGCACGGCTGGCCAGCCCGCGACCGCACCATCCGTAACCGGCAACCACAAATTTCGACCCGGCCAGCAGAAAATTCGTCGCGCGAATAATCCCGTCAAGGGTTGACTGTCCGGTACCATAGCGGTTGTCGAACAGGTGCTTCGTATCGGCATCATTCACGGCGACAATGGGAAACTTGAGCACGCCTTCCTTCGCCATCGCCCGCAAACGAATCACGCCCGTCGTCGTCTCTTCCGTCCCGCCAATCACGTCCGCAAGCGCATCGGTGCGCTTGGTGTGCAGAATGCCAACCAGATCCGCTCCGTCATCCATCGTGATGTGCGGCCGGTGATCGATTGCCGCAAGGATGTGGCTGTAATAGGTATCGTTGTCCTCGCCCTTGATGGCGAAAACAGGAATGTTGTGATCGCGCACCAGGCTCGCCGCGACATCGTCCTGCGTCGACAAAGGATTCGACGCGCAAAGAACTACATCCGCTCCGCCATCGCGCAGGCAGATCGCCAAATTCGCGGTCTCAGCCGTAACGTGCAGGCACGCCGAAATGCGAATCCCCTGCAGCGGCTGATTCTTAATAAATTCTTTGCGAATGATTTGCAGCACCTTCATGGACTGGTTCGCCCACTCGATGCGCTTTTTGCCCAGATCGGCCAGTTCGATGCTCTTGATATCGTTGTTCACTGACGTGGCTGCTGTTGACATTACTTCTCCTCAGTGGCGCTTCGCGCGCAGAAAATTAGTTGGATTGCCAGGCTGGATAAAATATCTACGACTTCAGAATACACGAACCGCGAAAGCCGTTCAGAATATCTGCTCGACCATTGGTCCGTGAGCCTTTTGGCCCATCCGGCACGTTTGGTTTCGTTAGAATGTAGCAACGATTTTCGCTGGCAGTGTCCAAGCTGCGGGTGCCCCATCTTTGCGCAAAGGTGGGAGGCACACAGTCAAAGCCTCGTCATTCCGAACCGGGCTGAAAGCCCGGTGAGGAATCTGCTTTTAGCAGGTAGCGCCCGCCTACTTCCGCGCTACCGCCGGCTGCTCCACTCCCGCATCGCTCGTCAGCTTCGCCGCCTTATCCGTAGCCTCCCAGGTAAAGTCCGGGTCGCTGCGCCCGAAATGCCCGTAAGCCGCCGTCTTCTTATAAATCGGCCGCCGCAAATTCAGCGACTCGATAATCCCGCGCGGCGTCAATTTGAAATTCGCCCGCACCAGATCCGAAATCACCGCCGAATCCACTTTGCCCGTACCAAATGTTTCCACTCGCACGCTCACCGGCTCCGCTACGCCGATGGCATACGCCAGTTGCACTTCGCAACGCGAAGCCAGTCCCGCAGCCACAATATTTTTCGCAATGTGACGCGCCATGTAAGCCGCCGACCGGTCCACCTTGGTCGGATCTTTTCCGCTGAACGCTCCGCCGCCGTGCCGTCCCATGCCGCCGTAAGAATCGACAATAATTTTCCGGCCCGTAAGTCCGGTGTCGCCCATCGGCCCGCCAATCACAAATCGCCCCGTAGGATTGATGTGGTAATGCGTGTATTCGTCCAGCAGATTCGCCGGCACGACCGCCTGAATCACATGCTTCAAAATCCCCGCGCGCAACTCGTCGTTGCCTACCGTCTCCGCATGCTGCGTCGAAATCACAACCGCATCCACGCGCGATACTTTTCCGTTCGCATCGTACTCAACCGTAACCTGCGACTTCCCATCCGGCCGCAGAAAAGGCAGCGTCCCATTTTTCCGCACCTTCGACAGTTGCATCGTCAACTTGTGCGCCAAAGAAATCGGCGCCGGCATCAACTCCGGCGTCTCTTCGCATGCATAGCCGAACATCTGGCCCTGGTCGCCGGCGCCGCCGGTGTCTACGCCCATGGCGATGTCGCCGGATTGTTTGTTGATGCTGGAGATTACGGCGCAGGTGTTGCAGTCGAAGCCGTAGACGGCGTTGTCGTAACCGATGGCGCCGACGGTGCCGCGGACTACGGATTGAAAATCGACGTAGGCTTTGGTGGTGATTTCTCCGGCGATGACGACAAGGCCTGTCGCGGTTAAGGTTTCGCAGGCGACGCGGCTGGTCGAGTCTTCGGCGAGGCAGGCGTCGAGGATGGCGTCGGAAATCTGGTCGGCGATTTTATCGGGGTGACCTTCGGTCACGGATTCGGAGGTGAACAACGAACGATTCTTTGTGGACAAGGTTTCAGTCTCCTTGAGTGTCGCGAGTGCTTCGCGGGTCTTTCTATTTTATGCCTTTAGGACCAAGCCATGGGCATGGATGGAACAAAATCTTGGGAAGTCTTGCTTTTATTTTCGTTTTCGTTTCGGCAGTCTCTTTTCGGTGTCACAGCGCAACGGTTGGCGACCGCGCGAGCGAACGCATCGAGAAAAAGAACTTTAAAAAGGCTATCAGACGTGACCCTGGCGTGCAATGCATTCGATCTTGAATGCGCTGTGAGGAATCCAATTGCGGAATTGCGCGGTTGGATGGAAACGAAACGAAGGCCGGATTGAGCTAAGGAAAATCACCTGATGCCATCGTTCGTGGTGGCCGCCCCTTCGCACGGATCGCGAAGGAACGGGGCACCCACTCGGTTGGTAAGGCCAAGGAGATCGAAGGCTGGGCCACCCGCCGGTCTGCACCGAGTTGGCCGAATACGTGTAATTTTGCAACGTTCCAACAGGATAGTAGTTGTAGGTTGTAGTCGCGTTCGATACGCCTTCCGCCACAAGCCGATTGTCGGTGACCGTGCCGACGCGGTTCAATGGGTCGGGTTTGTACGTGACTGACGCTCCGTTCGCATTCGAAGAAGCGATGGTGAGCAAGTTGCTATGAGCATCGTAGGTGTAATTCAGCGTTCCCTCCGGCGTCACCTCGGTCTTCAGCCGGTTTCGGTTGTCGTAGGTAGTGTAATTTGTTGTCCCGCTCGGATCGGTCATCGAGAGACGCGTCCCAGTCGGATTGTAGGTAAAGCTGATTGTCGGCTCGCTCAAAGTCGAATCAGGAACCTTCGACAGCAGCCGGTTCAGAAGGTCGTAAGTGTAGGTTGTAGTCTTGCCATTAAAGTCCGTTTTGGCAGCAAGTTTGCCCACCGCGTTATAGGTGTAAGTCTCGTCCATACCTAACGGCAGCGCCCTAAAGGCTTTGTGGTTGAGGCTGTCATATTGGAAGGAAGTGACGTGGCCGTTAGCGTCGGTGATGCTGAGCAGATTCCCCGCGGGGTCGTACGTGCGCATAGCCCGTGGGATTCAGCGAATCGATTAAATATTTTGTGGTCACGCCGCCCGCAGTCTCGCTGACCCGGTTGCCGTCGCCGTCATAAACCATGCTCACCGACCCGTGCGTGAGCATGCGGTTCTCGAAGTCGTAGGTGCTGGTGGTTCCAGCCGAAGAAAGCGTTGCCGAGAACTCAGCGTTTTGCAATCGTCTTCTCACGGACGAAACTCTGGGACAAAGGACGGATCGACGCCAGCAGCTTACCATCATCCACCGACACAGAAACATGAATTTGCTTCTCAGTATTCTCAAGGATCTCCACTTCAACTTGGTACTTCTTACCGTCAAATTCGACCTCATAGCCACGTACTTCCGGCAGCTCAGTGATGAGCTGGTCGGAGGATTTGGAACTCCACCGCCGCACCTCGGCGTCCAGAACAGGTTGCCATTCCTCTCGATGTCTCATAACCTGAATTCTACGTCAAGCGCTGCTAGAAAGGCCCTTCCGTACCGCACCACGGCAGAGGGATTTGTTGTGACCAGTTCAGCCCAACACCTGACTCTATGCTGTACAAAGCGAGGTGTATACACCAGAGGCGACCTAGAATCGGAAGGGTCCAATAGTGGTGAGCAGAGTGCAGGGCGACCTTGTACACGGTGTTCCTTAGTTGGAGGGTATACGAAAAAATATCCATCCCTGTCGGATCAATTGAGTCGACTGGATCACTGGCAGCGTAGGCATACTTATTTAGTGTAGCTGGGTCGAAAATGTCACCCTCGTCTGGATCGATCGTCTCGAACCGTCCCGTGCCCTGATTGTAGTAGCGTGCCCGCAGATGATAAAGGCCGATGTTCTGATCGAATCGCTCGCCGCTATACAGGTAAGTGTTCGCCGTCGTTCCTGCGCTCGCGATGGGCATGCCGAATGCGTCGAACTGGTAGGTATTGCCCACTGCGCCCGTGGTGCTGGTCAGGAAGCGCACATTGCCGTGCCCGTCGTAGCCGTAGAAGCTCGGCGTCCACGTGCTGCCGACCAACTGGTTCTCGCTGATGCGCTGCAAGCCGTAGGTATACGTCTTCGTCACTGCACCGCTGACCAGCTCATCGAGCACCTGCGCATAGCCCGTGGGATTCAGCGAATCGATCAGGTATTTGGTGGTCACGCCGCCCGCAGTCTCGCTGACCCGGTTGCCGTCGCCGTCATAAACCATGCTCACCGACCCGTGCGTGAGCATGCGGTTCTCAAAGTCGTAGGTGCTGGCCGTGCCGGCCGAAGAAATTGTGTTGCCGTCGGTGTCGTAGGTGTCGGTCGTCAGGCGATCGTTGTTGTCATAGGAATAGCTGATGCTGCCCGACAGCGAAGGAATGGTGGAACTCAGCGTCTTGCGGTTGCCGACGAAGTCGTAAGTGTAGCTTTCGGCACCGTTGTTGCCGCCGGGATCGGCGGTAATCGTTTCGGATTTCAGATGGTAGTCCGTGTCATAGCCGTAGTTAACCGTGCGGCCGCTCAACTCAGCCACGGTCTGAACGTTCCCGGCGGGATAGGGAGTATAAGCAAACTTCGCTAAAGCCGTCGCGCCCTTGCTTGAGGCGATGTTTGTCAGCCGATTCAAGGTGTCGTATGTTTCGGCGGTGCTCACAGAGTTCGTCGAATACGTGTAGCCTTGGACGGTTCCTACCGGATAGTAGCTGTAGGTTGTGATCGGGGATGCGATGCCTTGAGCCGCCAGCCGATTGTCGGTCACTTTCCCCACGCGGTTTAACTGATCGGG
>JBAUXX010000026.1:0-30763 GCA_049584475.1 Candidatus Sulfotelmatobacter sp.
GGTGGCGGTGGCGGTGGTGGCGGAGGTGGCGCGAACGGTTTCAGGTATTTCATCGTCTCCGTGTGAGAGCGCAACTTGCCGTCCAGCAACAGCATGAAAACGTCATTGGCAATCTTGGGATATTCCGGCAATTGCGGAGTGATCAGGAGTTCGGTCATCTCCGGCAGAGGAATCCTTTGCTGAATCTGTCGCCACTTCGTCAGGAAATTCTTAATCTTCGACTCGACCGACGACTGCCTGGCCGTTACCGCCAGAAACAGCACCATGTCCGGGCGCGCGCCAGAAAGCAATTGCCAGGTACGCGAAGGAGTCGACGCCTCTTTTCCCATCAACCGCTTGGCTAACTCTTTGGCATGGTCTTCGATGTCCCGCCAGGCTTCGACCAGATCTTTACGAGGGATTTGTTTGCGCAGATCCGCAATGTCTTTATCGGACAACTTCGCCGTTAGAAAATACATGACCGCGGGCCCGGCGTCTGGTGTGTAACCCAGATCCACCATCTGTTGCCGCGTCTTCATTAGCGAGGTTAAGCCGTTGGTATCAATCTTGGTGACGCTCCAATGTGGGTGAAGTATCTGCAGCCAGCCTTCTTTTTCCAGCATTTTGACCACATTCAACGGATCATCTTCGTGGGCTAACGCGCCGATCTCGTGGCCGATAGATGTCTTCAGAATGTGATCGATGTATTTGCCCTCTTTCGCCGCGTCGTAGCGAGCCTGCGTGCGCTCTTCAATCGGCCAGTGAAAGCGCGCGGCAAAGCGTGTTGCGCGAATCAGCCGCGAGGGATCTTCAAGAAACGAATAATTGTGCAGAATCCGAATCAGCTTCGATTCGATGTCGGCCACGCCGTTGAAGGGATCGAGCAGGAGTCCACGGGAGCCCTCGTTGAGAGACAGGGCCATGGCATTGACAGTGAAATCGCGGCGGCGAAGATCCTCATGGATGGTTGCGGGCGTGACGACTGGCGGCTTGCCCGTTTTCTCATGGATCTCGGTGCGCGCCATGCTGATTTCGGCGCGAACTTTGCCGGGCAAAACCAGGAAAAGCGTCCGGGCATCGTCGTCCACGGCGGAAACCTGGACCCCTGCCTTTTCCAGTTCTTTTTGCAGTTTGAAGGGATTGCCTTGGACGGTGAAATCAAGGTCGCGGATAGTAAACCCGCTGATGATGTCGCGAATTGCGCCGCCGGTCAGATACACGTTCATTCCCGCGGCACGGGCTATGTCTTGCACCAGACTGACGCCCTTCAATTGATCCGGCGTCAACCGGATTTCCATCGTGTAAATGTAGTCAGCCATTCAATTTCAAGAACGCTTTTTAAGCCCTCAACCAGCCGCGACTTACAACGCACGCACAGGCGTTTTCCACATCATTTCCACAGCGCCGCCATCAAGCGCGGACCGCACAGTAAGCCCGTTTACGCAAGTGCCTGAAGTCAAAGTAGTTAGACTGTGGATCATTCCAGTAGCAAGCTACAGAAAATAACACAACGTTTATATTTTGGCTACTGCCAAGGTGTATTCCGGGAGTTTTGCGGAAAAAAGTGCGAGAATCGGAGGGCAGATGTCGGACCTCGGACGTCAGACCTCAGGTCCTGGTTTCGGCTTTCAACCTAAGCTGCGCACTCCTGATTCGCCTGAAATCAGTCTCAGGACTCAGGTCAAGTCAAGAGGTAAGGAAGCCCGCAGTCTGAGGTTCGCTGCCCAGTCTGAAGTCCGAGGTCTGAAGTCGGTCCATACATGCCTTCAACCCACAAAAAAGTGATCGTCCGCAAGATGGACCGGGATTCGGTCTCCGGCTACGTTGCGCCCGCGCAATTTGTGCAAGAGGGCAAACTCGAACTGCTTAATACCGCCGGCACGGTGATTGCAATTGATCTGCGCGAGATCAAAGGCGTCTATTTTGTGCGCGAGTTCGGCGATTCCGAATCGCTCACGCGCAAGACTTTCACCTCGCGCCCGCGTTCCGAAGGACTCTGGGTCCGGCTGCGCTTCAAAGACAGCGAAATCCTCGAAGGCCTGATGCCCGCCGATCTAACTCAGACGACGGCGGAAGGATTTTTTGTAAATCCTCCGGACCAGCGCGCCAATACGCAGCGCATCTTCGTTCCGCGAACGGCCCTTGAATCTCTGACCGTATTGGCAGTGATTGGCGCTGCCCGTCGGCAAAAACGAAGCGCCGAAGACCAGCGGCAAGTGCCCATGTTCGAGGAATGACAAGATTGAAGAATGAGATGGGATCATCCCTGAGCATTCTTCGCATGCGCCGCTCCATGCGGCGAACATGCAAAGGCAGTTGCAATCCGCAAAAAGTTGAGGTACCTTTTCATCCCGCGCGGGGGCTCGATCCCTGCGCGATGAGAGCGGCCGGGCCACCCCTTCCTCCTGCCTGTGTTCGGTCTCCAAAGGCGTAGCCACATCCCAGGCGCTAGAGGTGTCGTCAATGCGAGGAACTTCGTCTGCTCCAAAACTTGTAGTCTGCCTGATTGGTTTCGGTTTAGCTCTGGCCGCTACTATTGCAAGCGCACCCCTTGCCGCGCAGGACGCTACCAGCGCGCAGGGCACATACCTGCCCACGTCCACGCCGCTGATTACCCAATTTGTGGACGAACATCGACTCACCGTGCTCAAGGGAAATGTCCATCCGCTGGCGCGGCCGCAATTCGACTTAGGAACGGCTCCCGCCAGCCTGCCCATGCAGCGCATGCTGCTGGTGCTGAAGCGCAGCCCCGAACAGGAATCCGCCCTGCGCAAGCTGTTGGATGACCAGCAGGACAAGAACTCACCCAGCTACCACAAATGGCTGACACCGGAGCAATACGGAAAGCAGTTCGGCCCCCCCGACGCCGACATGCAGGCGATCACCGGATGGCTGCAATCGCACGGTTTCCAGCTCGGCGCGCCTTCAAAGGGCCGCACCGTGCTGGAGTTTTCCGGCTCGGCCAGCCAGGTGCAGGAAGCGTTCCATACCACAATTCATCAGTACGCGGTCAGCAGCGGAGAATACTGGGCCAACGCGAGTGATCCCAGCATTCCGACAGCGCTAACACCGGCGATCGCCGGAGTCAGGTCGCTGAACAACTTCCCCAAAAAGCCGATGAACGTCCTGGCCGGAGTTGGCGAACGCGACCCAAAAACGGGAAAGATTCATCCATCGCAGCCCTTGATTACTTTCCCCTCCGGATGCGATGAAAACAATTCTGTTTCCGACTACTGTAGCAACTGGCTGGGGCCCTATGACTTTGCCACGATCTACGATGTGCTGCCGCTGTGGAGTGCGGGAATTGACGGCACGGGAGTCACGGTTGCGATCGTGGGTGAAACCGACATTCAGATGTCGGATGTGCAGGCTTTTCGAAGCTTCTTCGGACTGCCTGTAAACAACCCGGTATTTATCTTGAATGGACCCGATCCCGGCATCCAGGGCGACGAATCGGAGGCCGATATTGATGTGCAGTGGTCGGGCGCGGTGGCCAAAGGCGCCACCATTGACTTTGTAATTTCGCAATCGACAGAGACGACTTCCGGGACGGATCTCTCAGCGGTGTATATCGTGGAAAACAATCTCGCTGCCGTCATGAGTGAGAGCTACGGAGAGTGCGAACTGGGGCTGGGCACGACCGGGAATCAGTTCTACAACACACTATGGCAGCAGGCTTCGGCGCAAGGGATCACAGTTCTTATTTCCGCTGGGGATGGCGGCTCGGCCGGTTGCGATAACTTTGATGCATCATCTCCCGCGCCAGCTCAATACGGCCTGCAGGTAAGCGGGTATGCATCGACCCCCTACAACGTTGCCGTCGGAGGCACCGACTTCAACGACTTCAACGATCCCGGCACCTACTGGAGCACGATCAATAATCCCACGACGCAGGAATCGGCGTTGAAGTACATTCCCGAGAGCACATGGAATGATTCCTGCACAAATGCGATCTGGGAAATGTTCTCTCAGTTGAGCACCAATCCGGAAACCAATTGCAACAACCCCAACCTCAACGACGTGATCATTACGGCCGGTTCGGGAGGCGTAAGCAAATGCACGACTCCGAGCGGTTCGACGCCTTCCAGTTGCGCGGGTGGATATGCTCGTCCCTCGTGGCAGACCGGGAGCGGCAGCTTCTCTGGCGATGGAAAGCGAGACATTCCCGATGTCTCATTGTTTGCAAGCAATGGATTTGTGGGGCACGCTTACGTTGTTTGCGACGCCGATGCGCAGGGTGCATGTCCGTCGAGTTTTGTTGGCTTCGGGGGAACGTCGGTATCGTCTCCGGCATTTGCGGGAATCATGGCGCTGGTGAATCAGAAGACGGGAGAACGTCAAGGTAACGCCAACTACGTTCTCTATAAGCTGGCCGCTCAACAGCCAAGCGCGTTCCACGATGTAACAGTAGGAACGAATGCGGTGCCGTGTTTAACGGGGTCGCTGAACTGCACGACGACGATTGCGGGTGACTCGTACGGAATATTGAGTGGATTTAATGCGGCCACCGGCTATGACTTAGCTACCGGGCTGGGGTCGGTTGATGCCAATAATCTGGTCACGAAGTGGAGTTCGGTCACCCTGCTGCCGTCAACCACGACATTGAGCAGTCTGACGCCGACGACTGTTACACACGGACAGGCAGTGAATTTCACGGTCTCCGTAGCGCCGAAGTCTGGGACGGGGACGCCTTCCGGGTCGATCGCGCTGGAAGGCGGACCGGCGAGCAGCACAGGCGGAATTGCGGCCTTCAGCTTGGCCAACGGCGCGGTTTCCGGAAGCACGGAAATGCTACCGGGTGGGACGTATTCGGTGACGGCGCATTATCCGGGCGATTCGACGTACGAGGCGAGCGAATCGAGTCCGATCAGCGTGACCGTGAGCAACGAGAACAGCCAGCCACAGGCTTTTCTGGTGACGTTTGACTCCAGTAACAAGGTTCTCAGCGGGAACACGAACACCGCTGTGTACGGAAGCCTCTACATACTCCGCGTGAATGTGGACAACGCGGCGGGACATGCGTGCGCGCCAGTTGCCAGTTCAGGTGCGACTGCCTGTCCGACCGGAAGCGTGGCGCTCACTAACAATGGGAGCACGCTCGACGCCGGAACGTACCCGTTGAACAGCTACGGATATGTTGAGGATCTCTCGGTTCAGTTGCCGGGCGGGACGGATTCGGTTATGGCGGCGTATGCCGGGGATGAGAGCTTTAACGCGAGCACGGGGACAAATGCAATCAGCATTTCGCAGGCCGGGGCGAATATAAACCCGCCTAACATTCTGACCGCGTATGTTGGGTCCGGGTTTGGGGCAAACGCAATCGTGCAGTCGCTTAGCAGCGGATTGCCGCCCACCGGAACGATCACTTTTTATTCCAACGGAACTCCTGTGTCAGGGACGACGACTTATCAATCAGGAAACCAGATCGGTCCGCCCGCAGTCGCTTGGCTCACCGCCAATTTTTCGAGTTCGACTTCAGCTCTTCCTACCGCCGGGAACTACACGATCACTGCGTCCTACAGCGGGGACGGAAACTATACAGCGGCCACATCTGTCGCAACGCAGATCTCGGTGCAATATTATCCACCGTTTCCTACGGTTACCCCGTATACGCAGAATGTGGCGATCGGAGCGACTGCCAGTATTAACGTGGTGATGGCATCGCAGAACAAGACGGTGCATCCGACTGGGACCATCACATTTACCAATGGTAATACGCTTCTGGCTGGCCCTATTCCGTGCACAAGCACAACGAACAGCTTGGGGAATTATGCGTGCCAAGCCTCAGCGAGCTTTACTGCAAACACGGCTATGACAGTCGTCGCGCAGTACAGCGGCGACGCCAACTACCCGGCGGCGGCGGTGAGCGCCATCGTCAATGTGAACGATTTCAACATTGGCGTGGACTCGTCCACGATTTATACAATGGGGCAGGGGCAATCGCAGCAGGTGCAGATTGACATTGGGGATTTGGGAGACTTCAGCGGAACGGTCGGCAACTTTGCCTGCTCAGGTTTGCCGGCAGAGACAACATGCAGCTTCAACCCAACGCAGGTCGCGGGGCCGGGATCGACAACTCTGACAATTAGCACGTCTGCGGTGGGGCAGATCCGAAGGCATGCTTTCATCGAACGTCAAAGAAAATGGTCGACAGCCAGCGCCATATTTCCGCTATTGGGTATCTGCCTGATTGGTGTGTCAGTATGCGGCCGGCGCAGGATTTTGTTAGGAATGATACTGGCTGGCATGGTGGTAACTCTGCTCAGCTGCGGCGGCGGTGGTGGAGGTGGAACTGGTGGCGGAGGGGGAGGATTAGCATCGAACCCCGTTCCTTCGATCACGTCGTTGTCTCCAGCGCAGCAGGCGGCGGGGTCTGCATCGCAGACCCTGACGATCAATGGTTCAGGCTTCACCAGCGGTTCCTCAGTGACTTACAACGGCCTCGCCCACACGACCAGTTTCGCAAGCAGTTCCCAGTTATCGGTTTCGCTTTCCGCAGCCGATCTAGCTGCCACAGGCACTTATCCAGTAGTGGTCACTAATCCTTCGCCAGGTGGAGGCCCCTCGAATAGTCTGACTTTCAATGTGGAAACCGGAGCGCCCACCGGCACTTCGAACATCACCGTGACAGCCAGCAGTGGCTCGCTTGTACACAGCACGAGTTTCACTCTCATTGTGCAGTAGGAGGAAGGGAGTGGCCATTGGGCCGCTTTTCTCCCCCTGCACTCTCGCTAAGCCAACTCCGTCCGGGCCCTTATTACGGAGCCGCTTTACGCGGTTGGTCAAAACAGAGCCCGTCCCCGGGAGGAATTCTTAAATTCCAGTCCGTTACAATCTCGTACGGACCTATTCCTGTGAATAATCGCATAAAACTCTCTACCCTCTCTTCGGCTCTCGGAGTACACCTCGAAAACGGATCTCCCGATACAGAGATCACTGGTCTCAACGGCATCGAGCAAGCTGGGCCTGGAGATTTAACGTTCGTCGCGAATCCCAAATATGGAGCGGCCGCGCGCACGACAAAAGCCTCGGCAGTGATCGTGGCTGAAGACTTCCCGGCTATTCCGGCGGCGATGTTGCGGGCGAAGGATCCGTATTTGAGCTTCGCACGGGCGCTCGGACTTTTTCATCAGCCGCTGAAATATGCTCCGAGCGTCCATGCGACCGCAGTCGTGCATTCCAGCGCGAAGATTGGCGCCGACGTGCACATTGGCCCCTATGTGGTGATCGGAGAAGACGTCGAGATTGGGAGCGGAGCCGTCTTGCTCGCGCATGTGGTGATCTATCGCGGCGCGAAGATAGGCGACAATTTCTTTGCCCACGCGCATGCGGTGGTGCGGGAAAACTGCCGTATCGGCAATAACGTGTTGCTGCAAAATGGCGTCATCATCGGCGGCGATGGTTTTGGCTTCGCCAAGACTTCCACAGGAAGCTGGCACAAAATTCCGCAGCCCGCTCCGGTGGTGATTGAAGACGACGTGGAAGTCCAGGCGAATTCCTGCATCGACCGGGCCAGCGTGGGCGAAACGCGCATCGGGCGCGGGGTGAAGATCGACAATCTGGTGCAAGTGGGACACGGCTCACGCGTGGGCGAAGATGCGCTGCTGTGCGCACAAGTAGGATTGGCCGGATCGACCGACATTGGCAACAAAGTAATCCTGACCGGTCAAGTCGGCGTAGTCGGACATTGCAAAATTGGCGATGGCGCCATTGTGACGCCGCAGAGCGGAGTGGCCCACGACATCCCCGCGGGCGCGCTGGTAAGCGGCGCTCCTGCGGTAGATCACAAAGCATGGCTGAAGTATTCCGCACTTCTGCCGAAGCTGCCGGAGATTGTGAAAGCGATGCGCAGGGGCAAGGCAAAAGAATGAACGGAGAAAAGTTCTCCGTGGACGCTGATTATTGCCGAACAACTTATTGCCGAACAATGTCCTGCTGCTGGTGTTGTGGCAATCCACGATCGATCACGTTGCGCACTCTTTCCATCAGGCATTCGCGGCTGCCAAACTCGTCCGGCGTGATCGGCGGATGGAAAACCACCTTCACCAATCCGGGCTTGATTGCGAACCTGCCTTTAGGCATTGCTTCGTGGCTTCCCACCATCGTGACGGGAACGACCGGGACGCCGCACTCCATGGCCAAATAGAATGGCCCTTTTTTGAACGGCAATAACCTGCCATCGAACGAGCGCTTCCCCTCCACGTAAATAATCATGTTCAAGCCCTGACCTATGACTTGCTTCGCGGCCCGGACCGCTTCAATTCCCGCATCTCGATTGCCGCGGTCCACGGGAACCAGCGAACCCATGCGCATCGCCCGACCGAGAATGGGATAGCGAAACAGTTCTTTCTTCACCATGACTGAAGAACGGCGCGGAATCAGCGGAATCAGGATCGGCGGATCGAGATTGGAAACGTGATTCGACATGAAGATGTAACTCTTCGTACGATCGAGTTTATCGAGTCCGATCGGCTCGACCCGCACGCCGGTAATGCGGACGCCATACCATGCGCCCCACATAAACAGCCGATAGAGCAGGCGGATGTCGCCGGTGATGAAGGTCCAGGGAAAACCAATGATCGCCGCAACCGGAGCGGCGAGGCCCCAGAAGGCGAGCATGGCGAGAGTGCGAATCATTTCTCGTTTAGACCTGTCTGGTTCAGTCCAGTCTGATTCAACTCTGAGTTCGGCGACCCCGCATTCGATTGTGCTTCGCCCCTGAGCCAAGCCGCGCGGCGCGCATGCTGGTCGGTCGTGACAGTTTCCAGGTCTCTGATTTCGTACGACACCTGCGAGCGGCTTCCAACCTTCCACTTGAGATCGCGCTCGACGCCGCGGCGCGTGCGAATTCTTATGCTGAGAGTTTCGCCGGATTTGAGTCGGTTTAACTCATCCCGCGATTGCTGGTTAGCGGGTTTGCCTTGAATGTCAAGAATGGCATCTCCCACTTGCAGCCCGGCACGCTCAGCCTCGCCGGCCGCTGTGACCGATCCGACTGACAAAGGTCCGTCAAAGTTGCGCGAAGCTGTGAAACCGTTGTCCGGGAGCATGGTCATTTGTTCCACAACCCGGAGCCCGACACCACTGAAGAAATCGTTCCACGGAATCTCTTCTGTTCCGGAAACATATTTGACGAAAAATGACGAGAAATCGCTGTGGCTCACCGCTTCCGCCGCGCGGCGAACACCGTCGGAGTCGTCAAAGTAGCGGCCCTGTTTGGCGAAATTATCGTTCATCCACCGAAAAACCTCGCGCAGCGATGCCTGCCCATGGCTGGCTTCGCGCAATTGCAGGTCCAGCATCACTCCTAACAATTCACCCTTGTTGTAGTAGGAAATGCTGCGTTCGGGACGGCGATAGTAAGCGTTGCCTTCGAGCCACGCATCGAGACTCGATTCCTCCGCCGACTGCGTGAGGTGAGCGGGACGCCGCTCCAGTTCGGTGATCTCGTCGGAAAGGCGGTCGAGATATTGTTTTTCGTCAATCAATCCGGCCCGCAATTCGATAATGCCTTCAGCCGTGCTGGTACAACCTTCGCTGAACCACAGAGCACGTGTGTAGTTTTCTTTGGTGAAGTCGACCGGTTCGAGGGTCTGCGGACGGATGCGCTTAACGTTCCATAGGTGAAAAAACTCGTGCGCGGTCACTCCGCGCAGGGCATCTGCATTGTTCTTGAGCGCGTCCGCGTTGAGATCAATGGCCGTCGAGTAGGAATGCTCCATACCCCCGCCTGCCGGTCCTCGCGGAAAATGATAAAGGAACATGTAGCTGTCGAAAGGCCGGTCGTTCATCCAACTGGTGGCCGCGGCGACGATCTTGTGCAAGTCAATGACGATGTTTTGCATGACATAGTCGGAAGGATCGGCGTCGATGATTACCCGGTAGTGTGCGCCGGATTCATCGAAGTCCGATTCCTCAAACGTGCCAATCTCGACCGGTGAATCAACAAGGCGATCATAGGTCTCAGCCTGGTACCTGGAAGCTGAAACGGCCTGTAACGGCGTTGCGATATGCCACGTCTCCGGAAGATCGCGGAATTCAACGGTCACTTTTCGCGAACGATCATCCACCGGATACATGAGAAGTTGCGCCAGATTCAGGAATGCGTGGTGCGGGTTAAGTTGGGCATTAAAGGGGCCGGCATTGTAGGCGAAGATTTCGTAATCGACGACAGCACCGGCACCTGCACCGGAGATTTGCCAGCGGCTCTTGTCGATCTCGCGCAGTGGAAGCGAATCTCCACTTGGGGATCTAGCCCGTATCCAGTTCACATACTGTGAGAAATCGCGGACCTGATAGAGAGCGTTCCAGACGGGAAGTTGCAATTCCTGCACATCTTTGCCGGCAGGGATGTTGATATGAATGTGCAGCAGATGTTGCGCGGGCTCGGAGAGTGAAATCGTGTAGGAAACGGGACTCGCTGGCTCGGAGCTTTCGGAGGCAGTCGCATTTGAGGTGGCAGGAACGACCAGCCCTTGCGCATGCACGCAGCAAAGAATTGCCGATGAAATCAACCCCACCACGGCGAGCAGAGCCGCACTGCGCCTCACGCTTTCGCCTCTGCCGCCCGCTGGGTCGCGGCTTGCAACTCACGCAGGCGCGCGGGAAGCTTTTCGTAAATTCCGCCGAAACCTCCGTTGGAGAGAATTGCGACCACGTCGCCATCACGCATCTCGGGAGCGATTGTTGTGACGATTACGTCTGCGTCGGCGATCAAACGCGCGCGTCTGCCGTACTCCGTGATTTCTGCGGCCAACTCTTGAAGATCCAAACGTTCGTTCTCGGGCACGGCATCGGAGCGAAACACTCCCGCGACAATGACTTCGTCGGCGAGAGCCAGACTTCGGGCGAGATCGCTTTGTAGCACGCGGCGCCGCAGGGTATTGGAGCGCGGTTCAAGAATCGCCCACAAGCGCGCGTGCAGATATCGCTCGCGAAGTGCCTTCAAAGTTCCGGCGATGGCGGTAGGATGATGAGCAAAATCGTCAATGACAGTGATGCCATTCACCTGCGCCTTGACTTCAAGCCGGCGCTTCACGCTCTTGAATGTTTTCAGCGCCACGGCGATTTCCTTCTTGCCGATGCCGCAAGAATGCGCCAGGACCGCAGCCGCAGTCGCGTTCCACACGTTGTATTCCCCTGCCAGAGGGAATTCGAGATCGGCCCACGGCTCGCCATTGTGCTGAACGGTCCACAGAGTTCGGTCCGATTCAAAGCGCAAATCGGTCACTTGCCAGCCGGACTTTTCGCCAGCACCATAGCGTTCGACCGGGCAAAACGCCTTTTGCAGGCAGCGTTCGAGGCTGGCGCTTTCGCGGGCGCCGCCGACCGCTCCATCGAATGCCACGATGCGCCCACGGCGAGGAATCAGATTGACCAGTCGCTTGAACGCCGTTTCGACCGCATCTAGATCTTTGTAAATATCCGCATGGTCGAATTCCACCGAGGTCAGGATCACGGAATCGGGAAAGTAGTGCAGGAACTTGGGACCCTTATCAAAAAAGGCGGTGTCGTATTCGTCGCCTTCGAGAATAAAGTGTTTGCCTTCTCCGAGATGAAAGCTTGAGCCAAAGTTTTCCGCTATGCCGCCAATCAAGAACGACGGATCGAGTCCGGCCGTCTGGAAAATCCAGGCGAGCATGGAAGTGGTAGTGGTCTTGCCATGGGTTCCGGCGACGACGAGCACTTCTTTTCCGCGCAAGAACTCGTCATGCAGAAGTTGCGGAAGGGAGCAGAATGGAATTCGCTGGTCGAGAATATGTTCGAGTTCTGGATTGCCGCGAGAGATTGCGTTGCCGACTACCACCAGCTCGGGGCGCGGTTCGAGATTGCGGGCGTCGAACGGTTGCGCCACGGGAATCTGCAACCCGGCAAGAAAATCGGACATTGGCGGGTAGGCGGCAGCATCCGAGCCGGTAACGCGAAAGCCGCGCTGCTGAAGCATTCCCGCGAGCGACGCCATCGCCGTACCGCAGATCCCGATCAGGTGAATGTGTTCGTCTTTGTCTTTGTCTCTGTCTTGGCCTTGCATGTTATTCGAATCCACGTGTCCACAGCTCGCTATCGATGCGAGACGCAGGTTATATCGTAACTGCGGTTTCCAAAATCTTGAGACTAACTCCGCCGGCATCTACTGACATTGATGCCGCAACTCCAATCGGGAGTGTAATGTTGCCCGACGTCACATGACCCGACCGTATGCCATAAGCAACCGGAATTCCCAGCTCGCCGATGACTCTCAGCACGACTTCTTCCAGTGTGTAATCTTGATTTGCCGTTTGCCGGCAGTCCAGCATCTCGCCAAAGATTATTCCGCGCACGCCTTGAAATTTCCCCGCCAGTTTCAACTGCATCAACATGCGATCAATCTGATAAGGCTTGGCGGCGATGTCCTCGAGAAAAAGAATTGTCCCATCGGTTTTGATTTCGTAAGGCGTACCCAGCGACGCCGCCAGGATCGACAGGCATCCTCCGTAAAAAATGCCTTGAGCTTCGCCATCGACCAGCCCGCGCACGCCGGAGTCGCGGCTAAAATGCAATTCCCAGGGTTTCTCGCCCGCTAATGCCGATTGCCAGGACGTAAGATCCACGCCATCCGCGCGCGCCCAATCTTTCGTTACCATGGGTCCGTGGAATGTTATCAGGCCGGCGGCATCGGCGAAATATGTCAGCAGCGCGGTTAGGTCGCTGTAGCCAATGAAAATCTTTGGATGAGCTTTGACTTTGCTCAAATCGAGCGCGGGAAGAAGATAGTTCGCACCGTAGCCTCCGCGCGCACAGACGATAGCACGCACATCATCGCGCTCGAACATGTCTTCCAGTTCACGAACGCGGCGATCGAGCGATCCTGCGAAATACAGATCACGATCGAATATTCCTTCGGAAAAAATGGTGCGATACCCAAGGCGCGCCAAAGCTTCGCAACCCGCGTCGAGATTCTCGCGCTTGATGTTGCTGGCGGGTGCCACGATGCCGATGAGATCACCGGACCGGAGTGCGCGAGGCTTGATTCGAGGACAGGAAGAAGACATGAGTTCAGGCGACACTTACTGAAAACCAGACAGTTGGAAACGGGGCACTGTTCACGTGTGCGCTTCAATCCGCAAAAAACTCGCCTCGGCATAATAACCGCGCCGCACCACGCAGAAAAATAAGATTCCCTTCCTTGCGAACGGTTTGAGTGCCGCCGGGAGTATGAACACGCACGGGCCATTCTGCGCGGCCAGCATGGACCGCTGCAATCGCAGAGGCGCAAGAACCAGTCCCGGACGAGCGCGTTTCACCCACGCCGCGCTCAAAAAACAGAACTCTTATGTCGTTTCTACCTTCGGCAATTACCAGTTCCACATTAACACCTTGCGTAAATTGAGAGTCGCGTTGAATCTCCGCGGCCCCGGTCTGCCAGTTTCGTTCGAATCCGGAAACGAAAACCACAAAGTGCGGATTCCCCATCGAAACAGAAATGCCGCGAACCTCGCGCGCGCCTTGTTTTACAACATGTTCGCCGCCGATGTTGGCTTCGCCCATCTCCGCCTCAAACTCGTATTCAGAATCCCGGCGCGCGATCAGCGAGCATATCTTCAGACCTGCGCCAGTTTGAATTCGGATCTTCTCTCCGCCGCGCTCGGCGCAAATGTAGGCCGCGACGCAGCGCGTGCCATTGCCCGAAATTTCAGCCGGCGAGCCATCGGCATTGATTAACTTGACTTCGGCATCGGCTGTGTCATTTGGCAGCATCCACTCCACTCCGTCGGCTCCCACACCGTCGTGACGGTCGCAGATTCGGCGCGTAAATGCGGGCACATCGGCCGGCGCGAGCGCCGCGTCGATCAGCAGGAAGTCATTTCCGCAGGCGCTGGCCTTCACAAAAGGAATTGTGCGCGGGTGGAAGGTCATGGAATTGGAGAACTATTCGTGGTTCTGGTGGCTGGATTTTATCACCGGCATGCGGAACGGTGCGGCTCCGAGTAACCTGCGTGATTACCACGAATACGATTATCGAAGCTGGCATAGCACCGCGCGAGATTGTCCAGTGGTTTTGATTTCGACCAACTCTTTGAAAGGTCGCCCGGCGAGCGCCTGGAAAACAGGATCGCCTTCAAAGGTCAGCGCATAGTCGGCGAATTCCGCTGGATTCTGGAGAGCACGTTCCCACAAGCCTTGCGGATCGTAAGGCTGTTTCCAGACCCGATGGTTGCCTTCGTTAATCGTGCGATCGATTGAAAAATCGGCCCGCTCGACAATGCCGGGATGCTCACCGAGATACATGAGAAGGGTTGAGTTGGGCGGCAATACTTCGAGCCAGTTCGCCAGTTGGTTCTCCAGCGCGATTCGTCCGCGCATGTTGGTTGCCGCCTCACGGTAGCAGATCGGGTTGGCGGACCAAATGGAAGAGTATCCGCCGACCACAACGGCAAGTATCAGGAATGCCGCGACGGTTCGAAGCCTTCTCGGATTCTGCGCGATTTCTTTGTTGCTACTTGGAGTGGAAAAAATGAACTGCATTAAAAGCGCCACTGAGACAGCAAAAGCGGGAAGCAGTTCCAGACCGTAGCGAATGTTATATTGCGAATGCGGCCACCACTGAGGAACGAAAATTGGGACCGCTCCGTAAGCGTCTGACAGGGCGTAGAACGGCAGAGGAACCCAGAGCAGCAAAAGCGGCCATGCACCAGGCGTAATCCATAGCGTGGCCATGAGTCCGGCAATTGCCAGTGCCAGCAATACTCGAGCCAGCCACTCTGGCTCCGCGACGTTGAGTTCGGCAGATTTCAGAAAATATGACCCGGCGGCGTAGAGATTGCCTTTGCCCGGATTCACTGTCGCAGTCTTCTTCTCGATGGCTCTTGCCGAGTACGGTCCATTAGCAAACTCAAGCGGGTTGCCATACACCGCGGCATTATATGCGAGCCAGAGAGCTGGCGCGGCGGCCGCGATAAGAAAGAACTTGATGATAGTCCTGCTAGAGAAAGAAGATGTATTCTGGCTTTGCTCGCGGTCTCTGCGAAGTTGGGGGAATGCTGGCGCTACAACCGCCGCCGTCATTGTTACAGCCGCAAGAAACCATCCGTCGTAGCGTGTGAGAGATGCGGCTGCCAGACAAAGCCCACCCTTCGTGAGCGCCTTCGAATCACCGCACAGGAATTCGGCGAAGTGCGCTACCGCCCAGATGAAGAACGCGAGATACAGCGATTCTCCCATCGCGGTGGTCTGCATATAAATCAGGTTCGGATTCGCACCGTAGATTCCGGCCGCTATCCACGGCGCGACGCTCGCCGCAAGGGCGGGCATTCGTTCGGACTGCCGCGCGCCAGTCTGGGGTTCGTTGTTTTCCGGTTTTATACCATTCGCCAGCGTGCGGGTGAGCCGAAATATTCCGATAACGCCCAACACATATGCCGCCAATGACGGAATCGACCCGCCTGCACCACTGCGCCAAAGTTTGCTCGACTCAATGAAAGGAATCATGAGCAAATGCGGCAGGGGAAGCCACACTGTTCCCAGTTGAAGCAGCCCGGGAGTTTTGGAATCGAAGACGCGGCGCGCGATATTGATGTGCGCTACGGCGTCTCCATAGAGTAGAATGCCGCCATTGCGGAAGTAGGCCAAGAAGGAAAAAATTGAGACGCACGTGGCCATCCAGGCCAGCAGCCTGACTTCATAGTTCCACTGGGAGTTACCGGGCGTTGCGTTCGGCTGTGGACGGTTTTTTCGCAAAGCAATTATTCAAGGTGAGTGAGTTCGCGGAAGACCCCAAAGCGTTCGTCGATTTCTTCGCGCGTTAGCCCTTGCAGGCGTTCTGTGCCGAAGCGTTCCACGGCAAACGATCCCATCACGCTGCCGTAGAAAAGCGCACGCTTGAGTGTTTCGCGGTTCAATTCTTTTTGCGAAGCCAGGTAACCCATGAACCCGCCGGCAAAAGAATCTCCTGCGCCGGTGGGATCCTTGACTTCTTCAATCGGCAGTGCCGGCGCGCGAAACGGATGATGGCCAACGCCGAACGCGCCTTCGCGAAAGAAAATCGTTGCCCCATATTCGCCGTGCTTGATCACCAAGGCCTGCGGCCCCATAGCGAGCACCTTGTTCGCTGCCCGCAGAAGATTTGTTTCACCAGCCAGCATCTTGGTTTCAGTGTCATTGATGAGCAGAATATTCACCAGCTTCAGAGTTTCGGCCAGTTCTGTCGGCGTGCCCTTGATCCAATAATTCATCGTGTCGCAGCCGGTCAGGCGCACACCCTTCATCTGTCGCCGAACATTCGCCTGCAATGTTGGTTGAATGTTGGCAAGAAACAGAAAGTCCGTATCCTCGTATTCACTAGGGATCTGCGGATGAAAGCTCTCGAAGACGTTCAACTCGGTGAAATCCGTCTTTGCTTCGTTGAGGTTGTCAGCGTAGGAGCCGCCCCAGCGAAACGTCTTTCCGTTGGCCCGCTCGATGCCTCGAGTGTCGATTTTGTGCTCGTGAAAGACCCGTTCCTGCGCAGCGCCGAAATCTTCTCCCACTACCGCAACGACGCGCACCTCGGTGAAATAACTAGCTGCGAGGGCAAAGTAGGTCGCAGCGCCGCCGAGAATATTCTTGACGCTGCCCGAGGGCGAAGTCACATCGTCGAACGCAACCGATCCAACCACGAGAACACTCATTCTTATTCTTGCCCTCTTGTTTCGGAATTAAGAAGCTGTAATCAGCGGCCGGCGGCTTTCATGTATTTTCCCAGGATCAGCTTCAGCCGCTTTTTTGTTGCAGTTGGGATTTTCTTTGGATCCGTGAGAATCGCGTGTGCCAGCGCGGATCCGCATTTGCATGCCCGTTCTTTGGGCATCGCGGCGACGGTCTCGCGGACAACTGTGGCAGCGTTCTCCGCATTTTTCACGAGCACTGCGACGATCTGATCGACCGTCACAGAATCATGATGCGGATGCCAGCAGTCATAGTCCGTCACCATCGCCACGGTTACGTAACACAGTTCGGCCTCGCGGGCGAGCTTGGCCTCTTGCAAATTGGTCATGCCGATCACATCCATGCCCAGGTTGCGGTAGACATTCGACTCCGCCTTCGTAGAAAACTGGGGGCCTTCCATGCACAGATACGTTCCACCGCGCTTGCCCGTGACTCCCGCCCTTTTGCAAGCTGTGTCAACCACGGAAGCCAGTTCGCCGCAAACGGGATCGGCAAAGGCGATATGGGCCACCACACCGTTACCAAAAAATGTATCCACGCGATGGCGTGTGCGATCGAAAAACTGATCTGGGATGACGAAGTCCAGCGGCTTGTGTTCTTCCTTGAGCGACCCCACTGCCGAAATCGAAATAATACGGTCGACGCCGAGCTGTTTAAACCCGTGAATGTTAGCGCGAAAATTCAACTCGCTGGGCAAAATGCGGTGTCCGCGAGCGTGACGAGCCAGGAACGCCACATTGCGGCCCTCAAGCTTACCGCAGACGTAGGCGTCGGACGGTGCCCCGAATGGAGTCTTGACCCGCACTTCCCTTACTTTCGTCAATCCCGGCATCGTGTACAGGCCACTGCCGCCGATGATGCCGATTTCCGCCTGTGGCAAATTTCCTCCAGAAAAGATGAGCGTGGATGAATCGAATGGGTGATTATACAAGACGCTCATCGACACGAACGCCGTACAATCTCTCATGCGATTCTGCGTACTTTGCACTTGCGTCCTTCTGGGTGCAGTGGGCGCACAGGGCAAACGAAACCCAGTTCCCACGAACGGCTCCGCGCCCATCACCGTCCCTATGGCGGTTGACCACAATCAACCACTGATCGATGTTGTGATTCCGCGGTCCGATGGCTCGACGACGCAGGTCAAGGCTCTGATCGACAATGCCAGCCCTGACCTGTGGATGAGCCGCCGGGTTGCGGAAGCTTTGGGAAGTAAGATTGACTGCGACGCTCAGATCTGCGCTGGGACTTTGACATCGCAAGGACCCGCCGTTTATGTGGGCGAAATGAAGATTCCCTTATGGCTGACAAGTAAAATAAAAATTCCCGCCGGCGACGCTAAAATCTTCCCGGGAACGAACATTGAGATCACGCTTCCCTCAACCCTGCTTCAGAACTATGACGTGCTGATCGATTTTCCCGACCGACGGTTCACTCTTGGCCAGCCGGGCACCATCCATTTCGCGGGCGCCAGCAGCAAGGTCCAAATCGATCGGATCGACGGCGCGATCCAGGTTCCGAGCAAGATTGAAAATAAAAAGTACTACTTCATTCTCGATGTTGCCGCTCCGATCAGCGCGCTATCCGCAACCCTGTTTGAACAATTATCGGCCGCGCATCCGGACTGGCCACACATGACCGGCGCCGTGGGGCCTGCGAACCCTGGCTTCGCCGACGCGGAAACGAAATTGAAAGTAATCCGTGTGAATCGCGTCCAATTCGGCTCACTCTTCTTGATCGATCTTCCGGCAAAAGAAGCTTCCGACGGCCAATCGTCAAAATTCAAAAACATCTCAGGGGCGGAGATTGCCGGACGGCTGGGGGCTGATGTGCTGCTAAATTATCGCGTGGGCATCGACTATGCGCACTCTGTGCTCTATTTCGACATCGGGCGCATGTCTCAGTTTCCGGAGTTCGACGTGATCGGCCTCACGCTGCGTCCCGAGAACAGCGGAGGCTTCACAGTAATCGGCATTGCGGAATTCGAAGGTAAATCTTCTGTTCCAGACGTGAACATTGGCGACCGCTTGACAGCCGTCGATGAAATTCCCGTGGCTAACTCAACAATGGGGCAAGTGTGGTCCATGCTGGGCGGATCGCCGGGACAGGAACGGAAACTGACAATTCAGCGAAGCGGAAAAGACATTACCGTGCCCGGGACCGTGCGACATTTTCTGGCGGTGCAACCGGATCAGGATAACGAGAAAAGCGAACGCCCGAAAAACTAGGCAACTTTTGTGCGACTGCCGATAATCATTTTTCAAAGACTTCTTTTTCCAGGGTGGCCGTCGTAGCCGGGTCAAGGCTCTCGCTGACAAAAACGGTATCGCCTTTTTCTTCGATCACCACGGTGCCCTCGTCGGTCGACCAAACGTGGCGTCCCGTTAGCAGATGCACTCCGACTTCTGGCGCTTGCTCACCCGAGGCCTTTGTCACTTCACGGCCGGAAACATGACTGTCGAGAGAGTGATTTTCGGCAAGAGATTCGTCAGCCGCCTCAACTTTCTTGTATCGCTGCGCGAGCGAACGGGCGTAGATGCTGGCAAATTCTGAGGCTTTTTCTGCGCTCGCCCATCGCGATACGTACAGCAATCCAATCGGCGCCGCCGTGTCAGCTTTGGATCGCGCGGCGTAGTAATAACCTCCACGCCACTCCGGATAGAGGCGCTTGGCCAATTGTTTGCCCGCGTATTGCTCGATGAGGATATCAACATCAAACTCGCCCATTGCTCCGATATCGAACTTCATATATTCCTTGAAGTCGCGGGCAAAGTCGGGGATGCGCATGGGGTCAATCTTTTCTCCAGATAAGTAAGTGTCCGGCTCCATAATTTGGCGAGTCGTATGCGGCGGGTTTGCAAGTACGCCAGCGAACGCCTTTTCTTTGCCGCCTGTCTGCCACAGTTTCACCTCAAATTCCAAACCATAGCTGTAGGGGAAGGTTAGCGATTCCTTTAGAAAGATCGGAGCGTCTCTGAACGCGGTGGAGTCCGGCGTTCCGTCAAGCATGCTCGATTCCATAGATTCCACCAGGTCGGGTGAATCGATAATCGACCGGCCGACAGGAGACAGCGCATATTGCAACATCACCGCTTCGGCTTGGCCTTCGATGACCGCTTGCCTAGCATTATCGATTTCGTCATTTTCAATATCTGCGGGAGTCGGGTCTTTTCTGATCTCGGCGAGATCTTTCTCGCCCTTCTTCATCCACTTTTGAAGATTGATAGTTTGATCTTGCAAAGCGTGTGTTAACTCGTGAGCCATGACTGGTTCCTGCTCCTCGATCGGAACCCAATCCAGCAGATTGACCGTCTTCGTCTTTGGATCGTAATAACCGGCGACCTGTTCGCGGAGCAGGGCGACCAGAAGCTTTTCCAGATCGTAATCGCGGGGCAGCAGGCCAAATTTCTTCAGCACCAATTCTGAGCGCCGCAACCGCTGCGTATCTTCATCGTTCATGTGCTTGGTGAGGTAGGAAACGACTTCCTCACGGCTGGTCAGCTTGCGCTTCACTTCTTTCTTGATGGGAAGTCCGGTCTGCTTGGAATCGAAAGCCAGAATCTCATCGACGGAGTGGAAGAGTTCCTCCGCTTCGCGCGGAGTGATTTTGACTTCTTCTTTCTCCGCGGGCACAGCGGGCTTGGCTTGCTCCTGTGGAGGCTGAGTCTGTGCAGGTGGCGTGGGCTTCTCCTGCGGCTCTTGACTTTGCTCTTTTTGCGCCGCCTGAATTTGAGCTCGTGCCGCAACTCCAAGCCACAACAACGCGAACAGCACGGCAGCCAAAAGCGTCCGCATAACCCCTCTGGAAAACACTTCAACGATATCCATTACGAACGAGTCTACCCTGTTTCCCTATACTTTCCTCAGGCAACAAATATGACTACGAATACGCCGATCAACCTTTGGACTTCTTCCGATCACGTGCGCGACTACCTTGGACGCGCCGATTCCATCGCGCATCGCGGGGAGGGTGAATCCGCTCTTCTGGAGTTCATTCCGATCAATGCGCGGCGCATCCTCGACCTTGGCACGGGCGACGGACGCCTGCTCGCATTGGTTAAGTCTGAACTAGCCAGGCACGATAACGCCCGCGGGGATAGCAACGTTGGAGCCGTGGCAATCGATTTCTCGCCGGCCATGCTCGAAGCGGCTGCAAAGCGCTTCGTTGGAGATTCGTCGGTCATGATCGTGGCTCACAATCTCGACCGTCCGCTGCCCAGCCTAGGAAAGTTCGACGCAGTGATTTCGAGCTTTGCGATTCATCATCTGGTCCACGAACGTAAGCGCGCCCTTTATGCCGAAATTCACGGCCTGCTCAACCCCGGCGGCGTCTTTTGCAATCTGGAACACGTGGCCTCGCCTACGCCGCGGTTGCACGAAGAATTCCTGTACCACATCGGCTATACGCCGGAAACCGAAGATCCCTCGAATAAGTTGCTCGACATGGAGACGCAGCTACAGTGGTTGCGCGAGATTGGATTCGTGGATGTGGATTGTGTTTGGAAATGGCGGGAACTGGCGCTGCTCGTTGGACGACTATTGTAGGAAAGCGACCGTCATGAAGAAATTACGGATTTTGCAACCCACTCCCCCGCTTCCATCGTCCCCAGCGTCCCCCCGATATCCTGTGTAGTCTTTTTCTGTCCTACGGCCTCCAGCACGGCCGCCTCAATCTTCTCGCCTTCAGGCCCCATACCCAAATGCCCCAGCATCATCGCCGCAGTCAGAATCGCGCCAAACGGATTCGCCAGATTCTTTCCAGCAATCGGGGGAGCCGAACCGTGAACCGGCTCGAACATCGACGTTTTCCCCGGATGAATGTTGCCGCTGGCGGCCATTCCGAGGCCACCCTGCAGTCCGGCAGCAAGGTCGGTGAGGATGTCGCCAAACATGTTATTGGTGACAACTACGTCGAACTGGCGGGGGTCGCGCACCATCTGCATAGCCAGCGCATCCACGTACATGTGCTGTGCAGTGATCTGAGGATGTTCCGCGCTCACTTCCTTGAACACACGCTGCCACAACCCGCCGGCATGCGTCATTGCGTTGGACTTATCGCACATCAGAACTCTATTTCGCGGCGAGCCATCCAGCTTTTGGTTGCGGTGACAGTATTCGAAAGCATAGCGGATGATGCGCTCTACACCCTTGCGCGTGTTGATGTCTTCCTGCGTGGCGATTTCATCGGGCGTGTCTTTTTTGAAGACGCCGCCTGCATCCGTGTAAACGCCTTCGGTGTTCTCGCGAATTACTACAAAATCAATGTCTTTCGGCTCGATTCCTTTCAAAGGACACAAAGCTGCGTCCAATAGACGCACTGGGCGCACGTTGGCGTAAAGATCCATCGTGAAGCGCATGCCGAGCAAGATTTCTTTTGCATGAATGTTCGTCTTAACGCGCGGATCGCCGAAGGCTCCAACCAGGATTGCATCAAAATCACGGGAGAGCGTAGCGAATCCGCCGGGAGGAACGGTAGTTTGATCGCGTAGATAGCGGTCTGCGCCCCAATCGAATTCCGTCATTTCGACGTTCGCGCCCGACGCCTGAATCACTTTCACGGCTTGAGGAATCACTTCCTGGCCGATGCCGTCGCCGGGAATGACCGCGATGCGTTTTTTGGAAGGTTTTTGTGGATCCACGAAAGGAAAGTTATCACAACCACGATAAGGCAGCGTACCGCCCAGATGCGGTTCCTCCGCTATAATTGAAAGAAGTCCATGAGGCAAACTGCGCTATACGAAGCCCTTCAAGGGCACGGTGACTCGACTGCTTCCGCCCCACAAGCCGAATATCGTGGGGGCGTGACAGCGGCGAACTTCGGCGATGTGGACACAGAGTTTCAGGCTCTACAGTCGGGGTGCGGCCTTTACGATTTAGGATTTCGCGCCAAGATTTCGCTCGCCGGCGATGACCGTGTGCGCTGGCTGAATGGCATGGTCAGCAACAAGATTAAGGATTTGCCGGCGGGGCAAGGCGTTTATGCCTTCATTCTGAATCCGCAAGGCCACATTCTCGGCGATTTGTATGCCTACAATCGCGGGGAATCGATGGTCATCGACACGGACCGCAGCCAACTCGACAAGATTCTTGCCCTCTTCAAACGCTATATCATCATGGACAAAGTCGAGGTGAAAGACCTTGGCGCCGAGTTAACGGCCCTGGGAGTGGCTGGGCCGAAGTCGCTTGCGGTTCTACGCGCGGCGGGTGTTGAAGTGCCGGAGATGGCGGCGTTGCAAATCATCACACCAAACTGTGACTGCGCTTGCGATTGTCTGGAGTGCATGCTGGTTCGGAGCGATGCGCCGGGAGAAGCGTATGAGATTTGGATTTCTCCGAGTAGCGTGAAACAGGTCTGGGATGCGCTGCTCGCTGCTGGCGCGACACCGGTCGGTTCGGAGGCATGGGAGAAGCATCGCATTGTTTCCGGAACTCCCCTGTACGGAGTCGATATTCGGGAAAAAGAACTGCCGCAGGAAACCGACCAATTGCGAGCGCTCAATTTTCAGAAGGGCTGCTACATCGGGCAGGAAATTGTCGAGCGCATACGCTCGCGGGGTAGCGTGCACCGGAAATTTACCGGCTTTGTTTGTGAAGGCGCTGCTCAGATCGCTGCCGGAGACAAAATCGTTCTCGCGGAAAAAGAGATTGGCGAAATCACCAGTGTGACTTTCCTGCGCGAAGCAGGAGGAGATCGCACCGTCGCGCTGGGCTACATCAGGCGCGAAGTTGGCGCTCCGGGTCGCGAAGTGCGGATTGGGCCATATACCGCAATCGTGACGGAGATGCCACTGGCGGCTCGGCAGGCTGAATACGCAGCAGCGCCCCAGTAATAGAACTGAAAGCGTTTCGATTAAACTAAGGCGAGCACCTCTCGTAAAGGATCGTTCCATGGCAGACAAAAAACACGAATCTTCCGGCTTCACGGTAACCGACCGGCGGCTGTTTACCTCGGATGGCGATTTGCGCACCGAGAATGCGGAGCCCACCGAAACTCCAAAGCCTGCGCCGTCTGCACCCGCTGAACCGGTCGCGCCAGCCGTCAAAGCTGACACGCCGACAATTGATAGCGGCGACGGCGCGAACCGAGATATGCCGCCTCCCCCAACTGCTGCCGAGCAGGATGCGCAAGCTGCTGCGTATCGTGCGTCTTCCAAGGAAGTGGATTCCCAGGTCGAACTCACTGGCCGCTCGGCGAAAGAGTTTGAAGTGAATTTTGAACGGTTCCTTGCTTCGCTGTACATGACCGCCATGATGCAATTGGGGCTAATGCACGAGCAGGGCGGACAACCGCGCATCGATATTATTGGCGCGCGGCAAACGGTCGACACGATGAGTCTGCTGGCGGAAAAGACCAAGGGCAATCTCACACCAGCGGAAGAGGGATTTCTGCAAAACAGCCTGTACGAGCTGCGCATGGCCTACGTGGAAGTAACGAATGCGCTCGCACGGCCTCCGCAACCGGGGCAAGCTACCGGAACTGGCGGCCGATAAACAGAATCACCGTCTGAGAAAGACAATAACGACAGGATAGGATACGAACGGACGATGAAGGCGACGCTCACAGTGCTGGGAAGCGGCACTTCGATGGGCGTGCCAACGTTGGCCTGCACTTGCACAGTTTGCCGCTCCACCGACCCGCACGATAAGCGCACCCGGCCCTCAGTGATGATTGAGTATGCGGGCAAAGTGGTCCTGATCGATACCACTCCAGATTTTTACGCTCAGGCGTTGCGCGAACACATTGCCCGTGTGGACGCGGTTTTCTACACGCATACTCACGCCGATCACATTCTGGGAATTGACGATCTGCGCCCGCTCAGCTACGCGTTAAAGCCAAACAAGATCCCGCTTTATGCCCGGCCCGATGCGGCGGCATTCCTGCGGAAAATGTTCAGCTACATTTTCGACGGAAACTATAAGTTCGGCGGGTTGGCCCAGTTGGAACTGAAGCCAATCGACGGGCCGGTAGAACTTTTTGGAGCACGCTTTGAGCCAGTGCCCCTGATTCACGGCGAAACCCAGATCTACGGCTATCGCTTCGGATCGGCCGCTTATTTGACCGATCACAGCGAGATTCCGGAACCTTCCATGCATCAGTTGAAGGGCTTGGATATTCTGTTTCTGGATGCCCTGCGGCACAAACCTCATCCCACGCATTCCACGGTGAACAATTCCTTGCGCATCGTCGAGCGTCTCAAGCCGAAGCGCGCATTCTTCACGCACATTTGCCATGACCTGTCGCACGAGGCGACGAATGCGACATTGCCGCCGCAAGTGCGCTTGAGCTATGACGGGATGAAGCTGGAGTTTGAAATATAGGAGCGGATGTCAGACCTCGGAAATCAGCCTACAAAAAGCGCGCCTGAGGTCCGACGTCTGGTTCTACCATGCAGGTCTTTCACAAACTCGAAGACATTCCCGCCGACTTCGGCGCTTCGCTGGTTAGCGTAGGGAACTTTGACGGAGTGCATCGCGCGCATTCCCATGTGCTGGGTGAAATTGTCTCGCGCGCGAAACACGGTGGCCTGAAGGCCATGGCGGTGACATTCGAGCCACATCCGGCGCGCATTCTGCGCCCCGAATCATCTCTTAAGCTGCTCACTCCCACTCCAGAAAAACTGCGCTTGCTGAAAGATACCGGCATCGATGCGGTATTGCTTCTTCCTTTCGGACGGGATCTTTCCCTGCTGACTCCGCGGCAGTTCGCCGAACGCATCTTGAAAAAAAGGTTGCGAGCGCGCGAAGTTCACGAGGGTTATAACTTTCGCTTTGGCCACAAGGCTTCCGGCGACATCGAACTGCTGGCGGAGTTGGGCCGCGAAATGGGTTTTCAAGTTCTCACCTATCCGCAGATGACTTTGCGCGGCGAATCCGTCTCCAGCAGTCATATCCGTGAACTTCTGGTTCAGGGACGGGCGAGCCGGGCGCGCCACTTGCTGTCGCGTCCGTTCTGTATCCTGGGCACTCCCGGACGCGGGCGGGGCTACGGATCGAAATACACGGTTCCGACGATCAACCTTGCCCGCTATGAAGAACTTGTGCCGAAAGATGGCGTCTATGTTACTTGCACACGGGTCGGCCAAGAGCGATTCGAATCGGTCACGAATGTGGGCAACCGTCCGACCTTCGGCGCAGATTTGTTTGCGATTGAAACGCATCTATTGAATTTTCATCCTCTTGAACTCACTCCGGAAACGGAAGTGGAAATCTGTTTTCTCGACCGCCTGCGGGATGAAATCAAATTTCCGTCAGTCGAAGCGTTGCGGGAACAGATTGCGCGGGATGTGAAACGTGCGCGACGATACTTGCGGCTACTGAAAAGCCGGAAAGATTCATGATTGAAAGTTCAATCAAGATCAATATTGGTTGCGGCCTTTCCGGCGTTTCCGGATGGCAGAACCTCGACAACTCCCCCACAATCCTGCTTTCGCGAATACCGCTGATAAGCCGCTTGCTCAAAACTCCAAACTGGCCGAGCGACGTGAAACGCTGCGACGTGCGCAAGGGACTTCCCTTTTCCGATAACTCAGTCCGCTATATTTATTCCTCTCATGCCTTCGAGCACTTCACCTGGCAGGAGTCGCTGGAGATCGCCAAAGAGTGTCGGCGAGTGTTGGAGCACGTTGGAATTCTTCGCATCGCGGTGCCCGATCTGGAATTGATTGTGCGTGAGTATCTGGCAGACCAGCAGCCGCTGGCGGCGCAGTCTTTCCTTTCGCGGCTTTCTCTCCATCATTCTCTGCACGATTTTTTTCATCCAGGCTCGAACCACTCGCAGATGTTCGATTCTCGCGCATTAGTTCAATTGATGCGTTCAGCCGGATTCGAAAACGTGGACGTCAGCAGCTATCGCAGAAGTGCGATCCCCGAGATTGACCAGATCGAACTCGAGGTGCGCCGGAACGAAAGCCTCTACGTAGAAGCAACCAAGTAGCAGCGCCTTCTGCGCGAGCCTTTCTATTCGATTGGTTCCACAACGGCCGGCTGTCCTGCTGCCCGCTCGATTGCCGGACGCTGCACTATCACGATTGCGGCGAGAACCAGCACGATCCCCAGAGTTTGTATTGGCCGCAGCAGTTCGCCCAAAAACGCAGCAGCCAGCAGAATGGAGAAAACTGGTTCAAGGCAACTGGCAATGATGGCCCGGGTAGGCTCGAGATACTGCAACCCGTGAAAGTACAGCGAAAAGGGACCGAGCACGGAGAGCATCGAAAAGATAAAGAGAAAGATCCATTCTGCGGCGGCATAATGCGCCGCGACGACCTTCCACGGAGGGTTCAAAAACAGCCAGCAAGCTGAAGCCGAGATCAGCGTCCAAAGCAGCACCAGCCAGCGATCATGACGGGCCAGGACGCTATGGCCGCCGACGTTATAGAAGGCGAATGAAAAAGACGCCAGCAGCGCTGCGATAAATCCGTAAGAATCTAGCCGGAGCTGCGTCCCTGTCTTGCCGCCGATGATGCCAATTACCAGCACAATCCCTGCGACAGCGAGGACTACAGCAATGACTTTTTGCAGCGACAATTTTTGTTGTCCCCGAGCCACAACGTAAAGCAAAACCCAGACCGGCGCCGTGTACTGGACGATGATAGCAATGGCCACATTGGTCCGCTGAATCGCCACGTAGTAAAAATAATTGGAAACCGCGACTCCGAGTGTGCCTAAGAGAACACATTGGATCAGATCCGCGCGCGGCAACTTGATCCGCTGCCATCCCCGAGCCATCAACAATATCGGCAGCAAGAACAGAAAAGAAAATCCCGCGCGGGTTTGCGAAAGAATAAGCGGATCGATCGAGTGCGGCGACGAGCCCAGCAAAGACAGCCTTCCGGTAAACACGGCACGTCCGAGCACGGCTGAAACTCCCCAAAGAAAAGTAGCCGCCGCAATTAAAAAATATCCGCGAAGAGGATGTGCAATATTCGAGTTGATATTGGATTGACTCGTCATTCAGTTACAAGAACAAGAACGGGCTGAGCAACCCAGATTAGCTCATGAGAGATCCGCATATTCGATTGCGGTGCTAATTTTAGCGGTCTTGCCGAGCATGGCGGAGACCGAACAATATTTTTCTTCGGAAAGGCGGACCGCATCCTCCACCGCCTTGCGGGAAACTTTCCCGCCGATGCGATAGACGAGCCGGATGCTGGTGTAAACAGATGGGGGGTCGGGAGCGCGCTCGGCCTCGGCGCGAACTTCAAGGCCGGTCAAAGGCTCGCGTTTTTTCTTCAGGATGGAAACGACGTCGTAACCGGTGCATCCGCACAAGCCGATAAGAACAAGCTCCATGGGGCTGTTGTCGCCGGCTTTGTCGCCATCGACGATGATCGAGTGGCCGCTATCGGCAATTCCAGTGAAGCGTTGATTGTCCATCCAAACAGCTTTCGCGGAATTCATAAGTACGTTCTATCTCCGATTGTCCGTGCTGGGCTCCGGATGTATGAGCACACGAAAGATTTCCGGCGCTTGTTGCTTAAAGCGGATTTCCATCGCGGTTTGAATATCGTGAACGCGGGCAAGTGAAAGCGTGTCAGGCAAAGTGCAATGGCAGGAAATGTATAGCCGGCCAGCCACACGTTTTATTACCACGTCGTGCACGTCGAGGACTTCTGGAAACTCAGCCGCCACAGCCTTCAGGGTGTGCTCCAGTTGAGCGTCGGCGACCAAAGCTTCGGGCTTCTCAATCGTCGCAGGTTCGCTCTCAATGTGCGTAAGAATGTCGGCAATTTCCGGCAGGTCGCGACGCATGCTGGCTTCAAGGTCTGTGACTTCGTCGTGCGCGTTCTTGAGAGTCATACGTTCGTCAAGCTCGACATGCTGTTCCACGTGCAATTGTCCGGCAATCTCCTGCACGCTGATGTCATGGACGTTCAGGTTGTGGCTCGTAGCCGCCGCTCGAATGCGATCAAAGACATTCTCCGAGCCGGGGGCGCGCGGCAGGGGCTGCACAGTGACATCGGCGTTGGGCAGGATCTTCTGCACCGCCGCAGTCACAGCCTCACCCAATTGCTCGGAACGCTGAAAGGTCAAATTTCGTGCCAGCCCGACAACGAGATCGGCGAAATAACGATTTCCTGCCCGCCGTATGCGAACCCTGTCCACTTCGAGCACTCCATCGACTCGCGCAACTGCATCGTTAATCTGGGCGCGCACGCCTGCGGGAGCCGCATCCAGCAGTGCGTCGATTGTGCGGCGGGCCAGTCGCCAGCTCACGAAAATGATCACCCCAGCGACAAAAAGCGCGGCAATCGGGTCGGCATCGCGCAGCCATTCAATATGGTAAGTGTGGCCCAGGAATACCAGCAGCAGCCCCAAGACCACGACGCCGGCGGACCAGATGTCGGTGGAGAAATGCAAAGCATCGGCTTCGAGCGCCTGGCTGTCATACTTTCTCGCGATGCGATTCAGAGCTCGCGATCTCCACCAGTCCAGGCACATGGAGAGCAGCATCACGCCGAAAGCTGCAAGCGAGGGCTCGATTTCAATGCGCCGGAAGAAGAGGCGGACCGCCGCTTCATACACCACCCACGCGCAGGTCAAAAGAAGGAGTGTCGTTTCCACAAAGGCAGAAAAGTTCTCGACCTTGCCATGACCGTATTGGTGGTCGGCATCGGCTGGTTTATCGGATACTCCCACGGAGAAGAAGGTAACCATCGCGGCCATCAAGTCGAGGCCCGAGTGCGCCGCTTCGGAGAGAATGCCCAGGCTGCCGGTGGAAATGCCGACGGCGATTTTCAGCCCCGTGATCACGATCGCCACCAGGACGGAGTTCCCGGCTGCGGCACGCTTTTCCGTGCGCATCGATCCCGGCGAATAAATGGCGGAATTCCCCGACATGCAGGGATTATCGCTGCTGGGGCAACAACGCGCCATGAAATTCGGGTGAAAAGGTAAAGCCTGCTCTCGCACAGCCCAAGGACAGACGGCCCGTGTGCTAGGATTTCATGTTTGTATTTTTTCTTTCTCAAACAATCAATCTTCTGATGGATCAATTCTGGAGGAATCTGCTTATGCGTAAGAGTTGGCTGTTGTGTGTTTTGTTGGGCGCCGTAGCTTGGGGACAAGCGCCTCCGGCGGCACAATCCCCAGGACCTGGCGGACAGGGTCCAAGTATGTCGCTTCCACCGAAAGGTCCGCCTCCGCCGGACACAGCGGCTTCTGTCCCGCCCGAGGCTGCGGTGCTCACGGTGAAGGGTATCTGTCCCGCAGCGCCGAAGGCGACGACTGCAAGAGCGGGCGCGGCCAAGCCCGCATCGGCGGTCAAGACTTCCCCTGCCGATTGCAAGACCGTTATCACCAAAGCCGAGTTTGAAAAGCTGGCCAGTGGCATCGCGCCCAACATGACGCCGCAATTGCGGCGTCAGTTAGTCAGCGTGCTTCCGCGCTTGATTGCGATGTCGGACGCCGCCAAGAAAAAAGGCCTGGAAAAGACTCCCCGCTATGAAGAAACTTTAAAGTTCGCCAAAATGCAGATTCTGACCAACGAACTGCAAAGAAACATCCAGGAGGAAGCGGCGAAAGTTCCTCCCGCAGAGGTCGAGGCTTACTATAAGGAACATCCCGAAGGATACGAGCAGTACAACCTGGACCGGCTCTTTGTTCCAAGGACAAAGCAGCCTCAATCTGAAGCGCAGGAGACCGATAAAGAGGAAAAGCTGACTGAAGAACAACAGAAGGCCAAAGAAGCGGACGCGAAAAGCAAGGAAGAGCAGAGCGAACAGGAGATGACCAAACTGGCCGACACCCTGCGCGCTCGCGCAGTGGCCGGAGAAGATTTCATGAAGCTGCAGAAGGAAGCTTTCGAAGCAGCCGGAATGAAGATCGAGTCGCCCACCGTAAACTTGCCTAAGATTCGGCGCACCGGTTTGCCTCCCGCGCATGCCGCGGTTTTCGATTTGAAGGCAGGCGAAGTGTCGCAGGTGATCAGTGATTCAGGCGGACACTACATCTACAAAATAAACAGCAAGGACGCGTTGCCCCTGGACCAGGTGAAGGAAGAAATTCACAACACCTTGCAGAGCCAGCGATCGAAAGCGGAAATGGAGAAATACCAGAACTCCTTCTCGGTCGAAACTAACGAGCAGTATTTCGGACCGCCGGGACC
>JBAUXX010000027.1:0-55904 GCA_049584475.1 Candidatus Sulfotelmatobacter sp.
TGGCTCAATTTGAAATGAGGAAGCTTAATGGCGTCTTCCTGAGCGGAGCCGCTGTTCAGGCGGAGCGAAGGATCTCCCACTGATCAGGGATTGGGGCACGTGAGATGCCTCCGCCGGCTGGTGAAAACGCGGGCGTTCGGCATGACGCCACCGATGGATGGAAGAAATTTTCAAACTGAGCCACTACCCACACTCCGGGTAACTTGCTTTTGGCCAGAGTGCCGTTATAAGCTCGGAATGGATTTCCCGATGCCGCGACGGATGAGTTCGTTAATTCGCTGGTCGGCGTGGATCTGCCTGTCTCTGATGGTTTGGACGGCGGCGGTGGAATCCACCCACGTTCACCCTAATCAGAACGAAGCGGCGACCTGCTCCATCTGCGTTGTCGCGCACAGTACTAAGCCCACTGCAAGCTCCAGTCAGGCCAAGCCGGTTTTTGCCACGGTGCGCCTGTTGCGGGAAAAGCCAGTGCTCGCCCAGGCTCGGCTCGATGTAGCCGAGATTGGCATTCGCGGTCCTCCTACCCTCCAGGGATAACTCACGCTTCAAGCACCGGCGTAATTGCGCCGGCTAATCCCTACGTCTTCTTTCATTCAGGAGGGCTCCATGCCTACTTCTTATAAGTGGCGCTTCGTCGCCATTCTTGTACTTATTCTCTCCGCTATCGCAAGTTTCGCGCAATCGGCTGGAAATTCCGGTTCAATCAATGGCAGCGTTGTCGATCCTACCGGCGCGGTCGTGCCGAACGCTACGGTGGAAATCCGTAACCCGGTAAGCGGCTTCGATCACTCCACCACCACTGACGCTGGCGGAAAGTTCGCCTTTACTAACATTCCTTTCAATCCTTACCACCTCACCGTAACGGCAGATGGTTTCCAATCAACGGCGCAAGACGTAGAGCCTCGTTCGGCCGTGCCGGTCACCGTTGCCATCAAACTGCAAGTAGCGGGATCGAACACGCAGGTCACGGTTCAAGCGGAAGGTGGGGACCTGATTGAAAATGATCCCACCTTTCATACGGACGTCGATAAGGCGCTGTTCGAAAAGCTTCCTTTAGAGAGCCAGTCTTCGTCGGTGAGTTCGCTGGTGACGCTTTCGACGCCGGGAATTGCCGCCGATTCCAATGGACTCTTTCATGGACTGGGAGACCACGCGGAAAACTCATTCTCGGTGGATGGCCAGCCGATCACCGATCAGCAGAGCAAGGTGTTCTCCAATCAGATACCTCTGGATTCCATCGATTCGATGGAGGTAATCTCCGGCGCGCCGCCCGCAGAATATGGAGACAAAACGAGCGTGGTAATCAATGTCACAACCCGGTCGGGCCAGGGGATGACTACGCCACATGGCGAGGTGACGGCGTCGTACGGATCGTTTGGCACCTCCAATATAGGGTTCAACGTTGGTTACGGCGGGAAGACGTGGGGGAATTTCATCTCGGCCAGCGGATTGGACAGCGGCCGCTTTCTGGACCCGCCCGAATTTGTAGTCATGCACGACAAGGGCAACGAAGAGAACCTGTTCGACCGCGTCGATTACCAGATCAGCAATGTCGACTCGCTTCATCTGAACTTCGGCTACACGCGCTCCTGGTTCCAGACGCCGAACTCATATGACGCAGAGAACGCGACTCCGTGGAAAGGAGTAGTGGTGAACACTGGCGGTGTCGATCCGAACGGTAATGTGGTGGGTCCAGCCGACCAACGCTCTCAGATCAACACGTTCAACATCGCGCCCTCGTGGACGCGGCTGCTCAGTGCCACAACCGTTTTTACCTTTGGCGCTTTCATTCGGCGGGACGACTATAACTACTATCCCAGTGCCAATCCGTTTGCGGACCTGGGGCCACCGGGCGTGCAAAGCGAAACCGTAGGCCAGAACCGCACTCTCGCCAACACCGGGCTACGCTCCTCGGTGTCGTATGTGAAGGGTATTCACAACGTGAAAGTAGGAGCGACCTACGAGCAGACATTTCTCACGGAGGACGACAACGTTGGCATCGTCGACCCGACTTATCTTCCTTCGCTTGTGGATGCAAATGGACTTCCCTGCTTCGTAAATGGCATCGCGCTGGCCGCCCCATGCACGACCTTGCTTCCCTACGACCTGACACAGGGAGGCGGGCTGTATTCGTATCACGGGCATACAGACGTAAAGCAGCTTGCGCTCTACGCTCAGGATTCGATTACCAAAGGAAACTGGGCCTTGAACCTTGGCTTGCGCGGTGATTTCTATAACGGACTTACTAGGCATCGGGAAGCTGAGCCTCGACTGGGTGTTGCGTATCACGTCAAGCGGACCAATACCATTCTCCGGGTGTCCTATGCGCGCACAATGGAGAGCCCGTTCAACGAAAACCTGGTGCTCTCCAGCCTGGGATGCGGCAACCCGGTCTTGAATCCACTTCTGCTTTGCTCTTCACCGGGAATCACGCCGTTTAGTCCGGGCTGGCGCAACGAGTTTCATGCCGGGATACAGCAGGCCTTCGGCAGGTATCTTGTATTTTCGGGCGAATACATTTGGAAATACACCCACAATGCGTACGACTTCAGCGTGCTGGGCGCGACTCCAATCACATTCCCGATTGAGTGGGATCGCTCGAAGATTCCAGGCTACGCCGGGCGTGTGAGCGTACCGACAATCCACGGATTTTCCGCGCTGGTAGTGTTCTCAAGCGTTGCCGCTCGATTCTTCACTCCTCAAATTGGAGGAGCCGGCGCGGTGCCTTCGGCCGCGGGGCCATTTCGAATTGACCACGATGAAAAGTTCAACACCACGGCTCACATGCAGTACCAGCCCTGGAAGCGAGGCCCGTGGCTCGGCTTCAATTGGAGGTATGACAGCGGCCTGGTGGCGGGCCCGGCTCCATGCGCTGGAGGCAATTGCGCCAACGGTCCAGCCGGCAGCGACACCGTGGTTGATGTCTCCGGGCTGAGTCCGGACCAGCAATTCCAGGCGGGATTGTTTTGCGGATCAGTCCGTGCAACGCCACCCAGCGCGGCGAATCCCATTGGCACACCGATCAGTGCCACGGGCCTTTGTTCGGCTGCGCAGTACGGTTCGTCGCTGTTGCGGATTCCGGCATCCGGCACCGAGAACGACGATCACAATCCGCCGCGGGTGGCGTCGCGAAGCCTTTTCGACCTCGCCCTGGGCCATGACAACATCTTTCAGGGCGATAAATACAAAGTAAGCGCGCAGTTGACGGTCATTAATCTGGCCAACAAATACGCGCTCTACAACTTTCTTTCTACCTTCAGCGGTACGCATTATGTAACGCCGCGCGCGCTGACTGCGGAGATTGCATTTCATTTCTAAATTTGAGGGCGACACTACCGGAGGCGGAAATCCAGCCGCCTCCGGTTTTGAGTTGGCGGTGCAAGATCGGCGCTATGGAGCCCCTTATTACGTGCTGTTTGTAAACGTCTGTAAACCGCGGGTAGTGGCTCAGTTTGAATGTATTCTACGCGAGATCCCTCGCCCCGCTGGTACAAACGCGGGGCTTCGGGATGACCCCCAGCCAAAAAGATAGGCAAATGAGCCACAACCAAAAGCGCGATGGTCTCGCGGGAACGGCGAGATACGTTGATACAATCAAGACTCCAGTTTTTTCGAGGAGATTGATTGTCGACTAAATCTTTATTGCGGCTCGTTCTTTGCATCGCGTTTCTGAATCTTTTTTGCCTGTTCTCGGCGAGTCAGCAAACCCCGCCGCCATCGAATCCCGATTCTTCTGCGCCGGCCACGGCGAAGGATCAATCGCAGGATGCGCCCAAGTCTCAACCTTCATCACAGCCTTCGACCCAGCAGCAACCCGGAGCGGCCGGAGATGCTTCCGCCCAGGACAAGAGCAAAGGAACCTCGAAGGACCGGCTGTTTTTTACTCTGCCCAACTTTTCCACTCTTGAGGGTGGAGGCAAAGTTCCGCCACTTACTTCGAAACAGAAGTTCAAACTGGTCTTCCGCAGCTCGTTCGATTATGTGGAGTATCCCTGGTACGGCGTTCTGGCGGGCATAAGTCAGGCGGAAAACACCGAGCCTGGGTATGGCCAGGGCTGGGAAGGTTATGCCAAGCGTTACGGGTCAGCCTTCGCTGATGGGACAATCGAGAATGTGATGGTAGGCGCGGTTTTTCCGTCGCTGTTTCATCAGGATCCCCGGTTCTATCAGTCAAGCCAGGGCGGATTTTCTCGTCGGACGGGTTATGCGATTAGTCGAATCTTTGTCACCCGGACGGACTCCGGCCAGTCTCAATTCAACTATTCTGAAATTTTCGGCAGCGCTTTGTCCGCAGCCATCTCCACCAACACCTATCATCCCCGCGCCTTTATTTCTACCCGTTTTGTCCCTGCGACGGACGAGTTGATCTATATTCACAACGCCTCGGATCGTACGTTGTCGAACACGGCCAGCGTGTGGGGAACACAGCTGATCTACGACACGATCACGATCGAGATCAAGGAATTCTGGCCCGACATTCACCGGAAATTAAGTCACAAGCATGAGTCCGATGCGGCACCCCAGACGGCTGGGCGGTGATTCCGAGCCAGGGCTTTTCGGGAGAATCCTTCGGCGAGATTAGCGTGGGGGTGGGAATATCGCGCAAAACAAAACGCCCCAGACTCATTCGAGTCACGGGACGTTAGTTGATCAGCCCTCCCCCAAGTGCTGCTCAAGTAGGAGATTAAATCCAACCCGCGGAACGGTAAATGGCTCGTTCGTGCCATACCGTCCCCGAAGGTCACCGCGCCCCGAACCAGGCATTTATACTACGCACAAATCTCGCAACCCGTTGATTGGCAAGGGCGCACAAGTTGTCCAGAAAGGTATCGGTTCCTGATGGCGGATTTTCAGTCTGACGCTTTTGCATTCTTTGGCGCTACCGGCGACCTTGCGCACAAACAGATTTTCCCTTCGCTGCAAGGGCTGATTCGGGATGAAGGCCTCAATATCCCCATCATCGGAGTGGCTAAGGCGGGGTGGAATATCGATCAACTCAAAGCGCGCGCCAAGGACAGTCTGGAAAAGCACGGGGGCATCAGTCAGGATGCGTTCGCCAAGCTGACGAATCTGTTGCGCTACGTGGACGGCGATTACAACGATCCGAACACTTTTAACCAACTGCGCAAAGAGATGGGCTCGGCAAAGCAGCCGCTGCACTACCTGGCAATTCCTCCCAGCCTGTTTGGAACGGTTGCCGAGGGCCTGGCCAAATCCGGATGCGCCGACAATGCTCGCGTGGTGGTGGAGAAGCCATTCGGGCACGATCTGGCGTCGGCGGAAAAACTCAATGGGATTCTGCACCAATACTTCCCCGAAGAACGGATTTTTCGCATTGACCATTTCCTGGGAAAAGAACCGGTGCAGAACATTCTCTACACGCGCTTCGCCAACCCTATTTTTGAGCCTATCTGGAATCGGGAACATGTGCGCAGTATCCAGATCACCATGGCGGAAAAGTTCGGGGTTGAGGATCGCGGCAAGTTTTATGACGAAACCGGAACGCTGCGGGACGTGGTGCAGAACCACTTGCTTCAGGTTTTAGCGAACCTCACCATGGATCCTCCGAGCGGCGAACTTCACGATGCTTTGCGCGATCAGAAAGCGGATGTGCTGAAGGCAGTCCGGCCGATTGCGCCTGCCGACGTGGTGCGTGGGCAGTATAGCGGATATCGCTCTGTGCAGGGCGTGGACTCCTCTTCTACGGTCGAAACCTTCATCGCTCTCAAACTCTTTATTGAAACGTGGCGGTGGGCGGGCGTGCCTATTTATATTCGCGCGGGCAAGATGTTGCCGGTGACAGCGACGGAGATTTTCGTCGAATTCAAACGGCCGCCGATGGAAACTTTTGGTGAAATCGTGGCGGGCACGTCCGCGCACATGCGTCTCCGCATCGATCCGGACATCGCTATAGGGATAGGTGTGCGCGTTAAGACGCCCGGGGAACGAATGATCGGCAACGACGTGGAACTCACTCTCACGGAGCAGGCCGCCGACGACATGCCTCCTTACGAGCGATTGCTGGGAGACGCGCTGCGGGGACAGAGTGAACTATTTTCGCGTGAGGATTTAGTGGAAGCGCAGTGGCGCGCGGTAGAACCGATTCTGGGCAACGTCACACCGTTTTATGAATATGCGCCGGGAAGTTGGGGGCCGGATGAGGCGCAGCAACTTATCGGCAGCGATGGGCCGTGGATTAACCCGGCTGCGTAGCATCAGTACCCGGGACACCAGCGTACAACCAAACGGGAGGGCTGCTGATGGCAAGTGAACGACGGGCGGGTGACAGGCAGGATCAGGCGCGTGCTCTTTTGGAAGAGGAGTTACAAAGCCAACTCCAGCTTGCTGCGGAAGTGAATTCCGAAATCGAACGATTGCAACGGTGCATTGAGGGCCTGCGGAATCTAGGCACTCCAGTCCGCTATTCTTCTGCGGTGGAGAATGGTGGGCTGGCATCGTCTGTGACGCCGGGGCAATACAAGGGAATGCCCCTCAAATTGGCTTTAGAGCCTTATATGAAAGCGAGGGGCGGCGGGAAGTTAAAAGTGGATGAGGTGGTGCGCGATCTCCTGCTAGGCGGAGCCGCTGCGCCCCCTAGCCACAAACCAGCGCAAGCCCTGAAGATAAAACTAGGCCAAAAGAACAGCGGTATGTTCGGCTATGACCGCGCGACTGGGGAAGTTTGGCTCACGGACAAGGCCTTTGAGCCGAGGCTGGGTCCCAACCGACCAAAGAAGAAACCAAAATCTACTTGAGACGTTGTAACCCTCTAATCATGGAGCGGGAGACGGGGATCGAACCCGCGACATCCAGCTTGGGAAGCTGGCGTTCTACCGCTGAACTACTCCCGCTCAAGGGTGTGCGAACAGCATCGCGAACGATGCTAGATTACCACCGCCGCGAACGCCTCACAACCAATCGGCTTGAATGGTGGTGTTCGGCTTGAACACTACCATCGGCTTCGTGAATCGATTTTTTCCACAGTTGATGTGCTTTCCATCACAGACAACCGCTGCCCTTATTTCCTAAGGTTAAGACATTGCGTTGGCCAGAATGCAGATTCACTGGTACGCGGCGAGGTCTTTAATTATGGGAAACTTTTTTACCGATGTCATCGCGCTGGATGCTCGAGTGAACTCCGTAGCGCGCGTCCCCGATGTGGCTTTGCTGGAGCCAGTGACGCGGCAACTGGTGCAACAGATTGTCGATTCTGCAAAACAGATGGGGATAGAAGTGATGGTTTTTGAGACGTACCGCAGCCAGGCGCGCCAATTGGAGCTTTTCAATAATGGAGCAACCAAGCTGCGAAATGTTGGAGTGCATCGGTACGGCCTGGCATGCGACATTGTTCGCGTAGTGGGCGGAGAGCCGTCGTGGAAGGGCGATTTTTCGTTTCTCGGGCAACTCGCTCACAGCAGCGGACTAATCTGGGGCGGAGACTGGGGCGATCCGAGCATTCAGCACAGCTTTATCGACAGCGTGCATGTCCAGCGCTGCACCGTGGCTGAGCAAGGGGGCCTGTTCGCGGGCAACTTTTATCCCGACGACACTTACAATCCCTACACCGACGGCCAGCACGTGCTCTTCGCCGCCGCGCAAGCCCGGAGCGCGACAACTTCCGGGTGAGTACCGGTGCGGTACTATGTTCGCTGCAACGGATCGACTTCCGCAGCGAAGGATTTGCGACTCATGGCTAGAGATGCACGCAAGGCGAGAGCTTCCGCCTCACGCCGTTCTTTTCTTCAATCAGCTATCGCATCGGGATCAGCAGCGGCGCTTTATCCTGCTCTAGGTGCGGCCCGCACCTTTTCTCTCCCCGCGCAAACTACCATGCCCGCCTCAAGCGTCAAGCCTTTCGAAATGGACGAAATCGCGATTTCAGACCTTCAGGACGGGATGAAGTCCGGTAAATTCACCGCGCGGTCGCTGGTGGAAAAATATCAGGCGCGCATCGCGGAGATCGATAAACAAGGTCCAGCGATCAACAGTGTTATTCAACTCAATCCCGACGCCCTGGCAATTGCCGACGCGCTCGACCAGGAACGCAAGGCAAAAGGCGAGCGCGGCAATCTTCATGGGATTCCGGTTCTTATCAAAGACAACATTGACACCGCGGACAACATGATGACCACCGCCGGATCGCTGGCACTGGTCGGATCAAAGCCGCCGCAGGATTCCTTTGTGGCGAAGAAATTGCGCGCCGCAGGCGCGGTGATTCTGGGAAAGACAAATCTCAGTGAGTGGGCAAACATTCGCTCCAGCCATTCCACCAGCGGATGGAGCGGCCGCGGCGGCCTCACGAAAAATCCGTACGCGCTCGACCGGAATCCGTGCGGATCGAGTTCAGGTTCCGGAGCGGGGGTTTCGGCGAACTTGTGTGCCGCGGCTATCGGCACCGAAACCGACGGCTCGATCGTTTGTCCTTCATCTTCTAATGGCATTGTTGGAATCAAACCTACGGTTGGACTGATCAGCCGAAGCGGAATCATTCCGATTTCGCACAGCCAGGACACCGCGGGCCCTATGTGCCGAACGGTGAAGGACGCCGCGATCCTGCTGGGAGCGCTCACGGGCGCCGATCCCGAGGATGCGGCAACTGCCGAGAGCGCCTCGAAGTCACGCGAAGACTACGCGCAGTTTCTCGATGCAAACGGGCTAAAGGGAGCACGGATTGGCGTGGCGCGGAAATATTTTGGCTTTAACGATGCGGTCGACGCTCTGATGGAGCAGTCGCTCGATGCTATGAAGAAGCAGGGCGCGACTTTAGTTGATCCCTCCGACATCGGCACGTTTGGAAAATTCGACGAGAGCGAGTTACTGGTGCTGATGTATGAACTTAAGGCCGACTTGAATGCGTATCTTGCCAGGCTCGGGCCCAACGCTCCGGTACGTTCGCTGAAGGAGGTCATCGACTTCAACGAGCGCAACCGCGACCAGGAGATGCCCTACTTCGGCCAGGACTTATTCTTGAAGGCAGAGTCCAAGGGACCTCTTACCACGCCAGAGTATGTTGAGGCCTTGGCTAAGAATCATCGCCTGGCCCGCACCGAAGGTATTGACGCACTGATGGACAAGCAGCGACTCGATGCAATCGTCGCTCCTACTGCCGGTCCGGCATGGATTACGGACCTGGTGAATGGTGACCATGTGGCCGGAGGCAGTTCGAACGCTGCGGCGGTCGCCGGATATCCGAATATCAACGTGACTGCGGGATTTATTTTTGGCCTGCCCGTAGGGATTTCATTTTTCGGGCGGGCGTGGAGTGAACCAATCTTAGTCCGGCTGGCTTATGCCTTCGAACAAACTACCAACGCTCGCCGAGCGCCCGCGTTTAAGTCTTCGGCTGAAACCGATTAAGGCGGTTGTCGACGCGAAGGACGGGCTGTGTCCAGGAATCAGGCAAGGGCTGAGAAGTAATGTTTACCTTCAGGGGCAGCATATTTTTTTCCAGAGCCCTACAGTGCTTTGCCGCTCGACACCGGCCATGTTAGCCTTCACTAATAGGGGGTCAATCAATGACCACGTTAAACAAAGTCGTAGCGTCCTTACATGAGGAGTATTCCCGTCTCCAAAAAGAAATGGGACAGGTAAGGAATGCACTAAATGCGCTGGGCAGTGCGAATGGGAACAGGACAAAGGGAACGCGCCGTACCCTAAGCCCTGAAGCCCGTGCTCGCATCGCAGCTGCGCAAAAGCTACGCTGGGCTAAAGTGCGGAAAGCAGCCAAGCAAGCTAAGTCCTAGTGCAGAAGTCTTTCGCAAGCAACACAAAGAGCGCCTCGCCCGTGATTCCCAAGAAAACCTACGAGCGAGGCATTCTTTTTTCTGTCGCCATCAGCCCTGCCACTCAAGCGCCGGCTTGTCGTACAATGCTGGGTTGCCGCTCGCAATTTATTCGATCTTGTGACGTAAGGAGCGATTCGTGCGTAGAACATTTGCCATTCTGGTGTTTTGTTGTTTTTCAATTGTCGCTGTCTTCGCCCAATCAAGTTCGGGTAGCCAGACAGCCCCGGCTTCGAAACCAAGCGCCGGGGCCCGACCCCCGGTGCATCACGCAGCGACGGGGCAGCCTACTGCGATCATGGATACGACCGCGGGAAAGATGACCTGCGTCCTGTTTCCTGATAAGGCTCCCATTGGGGTCAAGAATTTCATCGGGCTGGCGACTGGCACGCGAGACTGGAAGAATCCAGTCAGCGGATCGACCAAGCATGGCGTGCCGCTCTATGACGGCACGATTTTCCATCGCGTGATCCCGAACTTCATGATTCAGGGCGGCGATCCGGCTGGCAATGGAACGGGGGATCCGGGATACAAGTTCAAGAATGAGGTGTCTTCCGATCTGCTGTTCGACAAACCCGGCCGACTTGCCTATGCCAACTCCGGACCGGATACCAATGGTTCGCAGTTCTTTATCACCGAGGTCGTTACGCCGCACCTCAATGGCAACTACACTATCTTCGGCCAGTGCGATGATGCGACGGTGGAACTGGTGAAGCAGATCGCCCGCATGGGGACCGACCCCAGTAACGATAAGCCATTTCGTCCGGTAAAGATCAACCATATTAAGATTGTTTACGGGAGTACCACGACTGCGGCGAAGCCGGCGGGGACGACCATGAAGAAACCTGTGACTGCCGCACCCAAGACGACCAGTCCCAATTAGAGCAGGGCGGGCTTCGCCGGCTGGACAGCCCCTTCGGCTTCGCTCAGGGCAAGCTACGGCGGCTGTCCCCACATGAACACACCAAATAATATCATTCTGAAAGGATTTTTATGACTCGCCAACCCGGACTCTACGCCACGTTTGAAACCAGTGAAGGGAATATTGTTTGCCGTCTGTTCGAAAAAGACGCGCCCAAGACCGTTGCCAATTTCGTGGAACTGGCCGAGGGCAAGCGTGAATGGACGCATCCTTCGACCCGGAAGAAATCCAATGACCGGCTTTACGACGGCACGATTTTCCATCGCGTGATTCCCGACTTCATGATTCAAGGCGGCGATCCGCAAGGCACGGGCATGGGTGGCCCGGGTTATCAGTTTGAAGATGAGACCAAAGGGTCTCCGCACAAGTTCGACAAGCCGGGCAAACTTGCCATGGCGAACGCCGGACCGAACACTAATGGCTCGCAGTTTTTCATTACGTTGGCGCCAACGACGTGGCTCACCGGCAAGCACACTATCTTCGGCGAAGTAGTCGAAGGGCAGAATGTGGCGGAAAAGATTGTGGCGCTTCCCCGAGGGCGCAATGACAAGCCGAATAAGGATGTGGTGGTGAAGAAGGTGACGATTGAGAAGGCGTAACAGTTACTGAAGAGATGGTCAGCGGTTAGGCAGCACGCGAATTCCCGGCAGTTTGAGCAAATGATCGTCGGCGGTTATCAGGGTCAGGTCAAAAACCTTTGCGGTGGCTGCCAGGAATTGATCCGCCGGGTCGCCATGCGAGAACCTGATGGAAGGGATTGCAAGCGCCACGTCGAGCGTGAGTGGTGCTTCGATGAGTTGCAAGTCCGACATCGATTTCTTGACCCACGACGCGATATCCGGCAGCACCTGGATTCGTCCTTTGCGGCTCAAGATCGTCAACTCCCAGACGCTGACGGGCGAGAGCCATAACTCGTGTTGCGAATCCGCGAGCGTCCTTGCGACCCGGCTTGAAAGGCGCCCGGGTTCGATAAAACTCCAAAACCAAATATGGGTATCGAGGAGGTATTTCATTCCCGCCAGGCATTCCAGTCATCAAGGCTGCCGGTTGGCCCGACGATATCTCCGAGAATCTCCGCGGTTCCCGCACCCGAACCCAAGCGTCTTTTGACTGGCTTCTCCGGCAGGGCCGGAACCAAGTGGGCAACAGGTTGGCCAAAGCGGGTCAAGCGAATGGGTTTCCTGGTCTTGCGGACCTCTTCGATGAGGCCCAGGCATTTGGCCTTAAACTCGGAGACAGCGATTTCCTTCATAAGCAAGTTGTACCATGGTCAGTGACCATGGTCAATATTTTCCCGCTGTCGCGCGGTCCATCAACAACCTTATCAATAAGGCGCTGGAAAAAGATATCAATCTCCGTTACCAGCATGCTTCGGAGATGCGCAGCGACCTGCAACGCTTGAAGCGCTGCTAATGGCGTCGGCAGGGCCGGAGGGTTCGACTGGATCGGCGAGTTCAGCTCGGCACAGCGCTGTGCATGCAGCCTCGGGCATGTCCGCCGCGCCGCCGCGTTCTTTCATGAAAGTTGGATTGGCGCTGGCCGTGATTGCAGTCGTGGTGTTGGCCGCGGTGGGATGGTTTTTCATGCACCGCTCCTTACCTCCCGCAGCGACCGCCGTCAGCCAAAAAACCGAATAAAGAAGCCATTGCCATGCTGGAGCGCGCTGTAGGGCTGGACCCTACGTACGCGCCCGCCTGGGCGTATCTGGGAATTCGTTACCACTACGATGGCGCGTATTCGAATGGTGGCGACGCGATGCGCAAGCGGTCGGACGCGGCTTTGGAAAGAGCGCTCCGGCTCGATCCCGATTTCGTCTTCGCGGATTCATGGCTGATTGCCAATTGGGTGGAAAGAAACGAACTGGCCAGGGCCTACCAAGCCGCGAAGGCATTATCGGGGACTGCATGCGCCGGCAATCTGCTGATGAGGATTTGTACGATAGCGTGATGAAGCGCAGCCTCGCCCGCAAACCATTGCTGAAATCCGACGGGAAATATCCGACGCGTGAGGAAATCTATAATCGTGCACGCGGTCGCTAATGCGCTCCTGGGCTGCCGTTCGCAACTTGGAGCCGACCCAGAGGCTGAAGCCATCGTCGTGAAGTGGCTGGGCGGCACGACTGAAGTCGTCCCTTCCCGAACGGCGTTACCGAAACCTTTAGATTTAAACGCCGATTACCCCACACAATTCTTTTACTGCTGCCGCGCTCCTGTCCAGTCCTGCCTTTTCTTCGGGCGTCAGCTTGATTTCAATAATCTGCTCCAGACCCTTCGCGCCGAGCTTGCACGGAACGCCTACGTAGAGGCCGCTGATTCCGTATTCGCCTTGCAGATACGCGGCACAGGGAAGGATTTTCTTTTTATCTTTCAGGATCGCTTCGACCATTTCTGTTGCTGCCGCCGATGGCGCGTAATAGGCCGATCCGGTCTTGAGATACTTTACGATCTCTGCGCCGCCGTCGCGGGTGCGCTGGACCAAGGCTTCCAGCTTTGTCTTCTCAATCAACTCGGTGATAGGAATTCCGGCGACGGTGGAGTAGCGCGGGAGCGGGACCATGGTGTCGCCGTGGCCGCCAAGGACGAAAGCGGTAACGTTTTCCACGCTGACTTTTAGCTCGTCAGCAATGAAAGCGCGGAAGCGGGCGGAGTCGAGCACTCCGGCCATGCCGATGACACGCTCGCGGGGGAATCCGCTGAGCTTGTAAGCGGCCTGGGCCATCGCGTCGAGCGGATTCGAGACGATGATCAGAATACAGTTGGGCGAATGCTTGATGGCTTCACCGACTACGGCCTTCATGATCCCGTAGTTCGTGTTGAGCAGGTCGTCGCGGCTCATGCCCGGTTTGCGCGGGATTCCAGCGGTGATGACCACGATGTCGGAATTGGCGGTGTCTTTGTAATCGTTGGTGCCGGTGATGTAGGAATCGCGCTTCTCGATGGGCATGGCTTCTAGCAGATCGAGGCCTTTGCCCTGCGGTACGCCTTCAATGATGTCAATGAGGACGACGTCGGCGAGTTCTTTGGAGGCGATCCAGTGGGCGGCGGTGGCTCCGACGTTGCCGGAGCCGACGATGGTAACTTTCTTACGCATGGTATGAGTCCTTTCGAGATTAAAGCATTCAGCAATTAGCAGTCAGCATTCAGCCCTTCGCATTTCCACGCCGCCGGCAAAACCCAGATTCCTCGCTTCGCTCGGAATGACAAACGTTTAGCTGAATGCTGAGTGCTAAATGCTGACTGCTTTCTATGCAAGCACGGCCGCACCCATGTTCTCAATGATATGGCCCGCGAATTCGCTGGTTTTGACTTTGGTTGCGCCTTCCATCAGGCGCTCGAAATCGTAGGTAACTTTTTTCTGGGCAATGGTGCGTTCCATGCCGTGTTCGATCAAGTCCGCCGCTTCGTTCCAGCCGAGATGGCGGAACATCATTACACCAGAAAGAATTACGGAGCCTGGATTGATTACGTCTTTGTCGGCATATTTTGGCGCGGTGCCGTGCGTGGCTTCGAAGATGGCGTAGCCGTCACCAATGTTTGCGCCGGGAGCGATACCCAAGCCGCCAACCTGGGCGGCGCAGGCATCGGAGATGTAGTCGCCGTTCAGATTAGGGCAGGCCAGCACCGAGTATTCTTCCGGCCGCGTGACGATTTGCTGGAAGATGGAATCCGCGATGCGGTCGTTGATCATAATTTTCTTCTTCCATGCGCCGTTACCATGCGTGGAGTAAATCGCATCTAGGATTTCTTTCACTTCTTTTTCGACAGACTGCCGGAAGGCTGGCGGAGCGAACTCCATGCCGGGCTCGATCTGGTCGGCATTTTGTGCGACGGTCAGATTGGCATTCTTATCTTTGTTGTCGAGAATCCAGCTTTCGCGTTCGGTGACAACTTTGTCGCGAAATTCTTCAATGGCGACTTCGTATCCCCACTTGCGGAATGCGCCTTCAGTGAATTTCTGGATGTTGCCTTTGTGAACCAGCGTCACTGATTTTCGGCCAGTTTCAATGGCATGCCGAATGGCCATGCGTGCGAGGCGCTTAGTGCCTGTGATGGAAATCGGCTTGATGCCGACGCCGGAGTCGAGGCGAATCTGCTTCTTGCCGCCTTTGAGCATGTCTTTGTTTAGAAATTCAATCAGGCGGGCGCAGTCGGCAGTTCCCTGCTCCCATTCGACTCCCGCGTAAACGTCTTCGGTATTCTCGCGGAAAATAACTACATCCATGCGCTCGGGATGCTTCACCGGTGAAGGGACGCCCTGGTAATACTTCACCGGCCGCACGCAAGAGTAGAGATCGAGAATCTGGCGCAGGGCGACGTTGAGCGAGCGGATGCCGCCGCCAACAGGCGTGGTTAGCGGGCCTTTTATCGCCACGCGGAATTCGCGGACGGCCTCGACGGTGTCGTCGGGCAGCCAGGTGTCGAATTTGGCTTTGGCCTTTTCGCCGGCGAAGACTTCATACCATGCGACCTTACGCTTGCTGTTGTAGGCCTTCTCTACGGCAGCGTTGAAGACGCGGAGCGAGGCCTTCCAGATGTCGCGGCCGGTGCCGTCGCCTTCGATAAATGGCACGATGGGACTGTCGGGGACCTGGTACGTGCCATTTGCATAGCCGATTTGCTTTCCATTTGCCGGTATAGGTATGCCGTTGAAACTGCCCGCCATTTCAGTTCTCCCTTGGTGTGGTCAGCTTGTACAAAACCAGTAATTATAAAGAAATTGCGCGGATGCCGTGGGCGTGCGCTTGTGACATAGGTGAACTCTCACCATCGTCTCGTGCCAAAGGTTTTGCGCACTCCCACCGTGGCATAACGTCCCCATGGTCCATTGTTACCCAAATCGGCGGTACCAAGATTGGTATCGCGGGCGCCAAGACGATCGAATAAAAAGTGCTGGGTAATACGGAACTCAAATCCCTTGTTCAAATAGATTCCAGCGCCCCAGAAGTGCTCGATGCCTATGGCGTCGGGTGACCAGGTGTACAGGGTTTGGGGAACATTCTTGCCAAACAAGAAAGCCGGAGCGCCGAAAAACATCAAGCGCCGCAGTGGACCGCGGCCGAATGGGCGAACTTCAAGAATGCCGGAGAGCATGTAACGGGCAAACATGCTGCAAGGCGCGTTAACGCCGCCGTATTTTCCGGCATTGCCGGCGCAGATGTTGGGGTCGATTTCGTTGTGGGGAGGGGCGAGGTCAAATTGCGCCCAGCCCCAGAAAGTATCGCGCGGTAGGAACATGCGCTCCTGGCTGGCCGGGGCAGGCGAATTGGTAGAAGGTGGCGCTTCCTGAGCCGGGGTAGGCAGACCGCTAAGGAAAATGCATAATCCAACGAGAAATACGGAAGACGGCTTTGTCATTCGCTCTCCAAGAACTGAGATAGACCCTTGCTTGCAACGGCGGCCACATTCAATGGGTGATCATGCGGCGGGTAATTGTAAACCGCAGCGGGCACCGGAGTAGCGTAGCGACCCCGCCTTCCAGCGTCTGCAAGCCGAAGCTCTCGAGCCCAAACTTTTCCAGTTTTTCTGTCCGGATTCTTTTCGCAACTGTCCGAGGAACAGTGAGCAAATTCCAGAATCCATATTTCCTGGCGATGATATCCGGTTCGTGGAATTGAAAAAGTCCCTAACCGCGTGGTTTTACTGGCATTCTCGATTTGGCTCGCGGATTGCACGTAACTAGTCCAAACAAACTAGGTTCCCCCCTATGCCACAAGAAGTTTCCGTGTCGTACCAAGCGATTAAGAGCAAGGTGTACCGCCTGATCGATTCGCTGGTGATCGGCGAAAAGACGGAGCCGGAAATACAGGAATCCATTCGCCGCTGGTGGAGCTTGATCCATCCCGCGGATCGGCCTATTGCAGAAAAGTACCTGCTCGCAGTCCTGGGAAGGTCTGCTGCGGCGCTGGAAGCTGTCGGTGATGGTTTGATGACCGCGGACGGGTCGCACACCGCTTATTCAATTGAGCCGGCGCGAAGGCTGAAAGTCATGGACAGACTGCTGAAGGAAACGGCAATCCGCTCCGCTGTGTGAGCGCTGACCATCCAGTTTGTTCTACGGTACTCCCGCACCGAGGAAGGCAATTTCCCCTCCCCCGGTCATTTCCCAAGACATACATTTTACAATTTAGAGATTGCGCCTGCCGGAATCGGTACGTATGGTTGTGCTGCAGCGTGCGTGGCTGAGCTCGTCCACGGAAGCTGCATAGGACGATTAAAATGACCTCTTTCTCTCATCAGCCCTTGGGCAAGATTCGCGTATACCTGATCTTCGGAGCACTCTTAGCGATGGCGTCTTCTTTGTTCGCAGCTTCCGGCGTTTACTCTTTCACTCTCAAATCCATCGATGGCGCTCCCGCGCCGCTCGCCGACTACAAGGGCAAGGTCGTTTTGTTGGTGAACGTGGCCAGCCAGTGCGGATACACGCCTCAATACAGCGCACTGGAGGCGATTTACGAGAAATACAAAGATCGTGGCTTTGTGATTCTCGGCTTCCCTGCCAACAATTTTGGCGCGCAGGAACCGGGCACCAACGAAGAAATCAAGACGTTCTGCACCCGCAAATACAGCGTGACTTTTCCGATGTATGCCAAGATTTCCGTGAAGGGCGCGGATCAGGCTCCTCTTTATGCTTATCTGACGAAAGAGACGCCATCGGGAATCTCGGGCGAGATCAAGTGGAACTTCACCAAGTTCCTGGTCGACCGCGATGGCAAAGTGGTGCAGCGGTTTGAGTCGGCCGTAACGCCGGATTCGAAGGAAGTGGTCTCGGCCATTGAAAAGGAATTGAAGTAGAAACTGCGGCGCGCTTTGGTGGCGAGCAAAGCTCCGGCGACAGGTAGATAACTTTTTGCTTCGCTGCCACCGCACAGTCTTAGAGATTGCGTTTGGATTTGCTGGACTTCCCCCTTCCATCGTCCTCAATTGCCGTTGCAAGACGCCAGCCGCAAAATCCTTTTATACTTAAGCACTCAGTCGTCAGCACTCGACATTTAGCCCTTAAACTGTGGACTTCGTATGGCTGAATGCTATTTGCTGAATGCTGAGTGCTTGACTCCCATGGACTTTGATCAGCTAGAAACATTTTTGGAAGTCGCGCGGCACGCTTCGTTTTCGCGGGCGGGAGAAAAACGCTTTCGGACACAGCCCGCGATTTCTTCACAGATTCGCTCATTGGAAGAGGAAGTGGGCGCCAAGCTGTTTGACCGCTCGGGCGGCAAAGTATCGCTAACGGCGCCAGGCAAGGCATTTCAAACGTACGTGGAAGAAACGCTGAACGCGCGCAAGGCTATGCTGCTGGCGCTGTCGGAGATGGAGCGCATTCCGCGCGGTGAAATCATTGTCGGGGCGAATGAAGGAACCTGCCTGCATATCCTTCCCGAAGTGTTTGCACATTTCAAAAAGCAGTATCCGGATGTGTCGGTGAATATTAAGCGGGCCGACTACGCCAAGATTCTGGAATCGGTGATCGACAACTCGGTGGATTTCGGCGTCCTCTCGCTCCCGGTGACTGATCCTCGCCTCACGGTTGTGCTCATCCACCGTGACGAACTTTTGATCATCGCTCCGCCGCAGCATCCGTTAGGAAAAATGAAGTCCGCTACAGTGGCGGAGGTAGCAAAGTTTCCTTTGGTAGTGCCGAAAGTCGGTCACACGCGCGATGCTATCGAAGAGCTTCTCTACGAGCGGAAATTGAAGCCGAACTACAGCATGGAACTTGACTCCAGCGAACTTTTGAAGCGTTTCATTGCGGCCGATCTGGGCGTGGGGTTTATTCCGCGGTCGAACGTCGTGGAAGATGTTCGCGCCAAGTCTCTCGTGGCAATTCCTATCGCGGATGCTCAGGTGAGGCGCGATCTGGCTCTGGTCTTCCGCAAGGACAAAGTGATGAGCCGGGCTTCGCTGGCATTTATCGACATTGCCGTCAAGAATAAGTCGACCGACGAACTCGTTTCAGGTGTGAAGTGAATGGCTAGGAGAAAGCCCAGGACATTCAACGCCGGGCAGTCTGAGACCGCCGAGAGTTCCGGGTTGATCCTCTTTGTGGATTCATCGCGAGTGTTCGGGCCCCTGCGCTTGATTGCTTTTATTGCCGCCTGCTTCGCCTGTTTGCCGTGCAGCGCCAGTAGTTCCGCCATGTACGGTAGTCCGGCGCAGGCGCAGAATCCGGCGAAGATTTTGGCTTCGGTGAAGGTCAAGGGAACGAAGCGCTACAAGGAAGAGGACGTGATTGCCGCCAGCGGTTTGCAGATAGGCCACGTCGTCGGCGATGAGGACTTCAAAAAGGCGGCTCGGGCTCTTGGCGAAACCGGTGCATTCATCGATATCGCTTACAGCTTTTCCTATTCTTCGGCGGGGACCAGGCTGGAGTTGCAGCTCACCGATGCCGCCAAATTTCTCCCCGCTCACTTCGAAGACTTTGTCTGGTTCTCCGACGAGGAGTTGGACAAGGCCATCCGACTGCACGTCCCTCTGTACCACGGAGAAATACCGGCTTTCGGGCGAATGGCGGACGAAGTCTCCGACGCGTTGCAGACTATGCTGGTACAGAACGGAATTGCGGGGCGCGTGGAATACCTGCGCACGCCAGGACCAGGCGGCGAGATTGCGAGCTTCAACTATAGCGTTGCCGATGTGCTCATCCGCATTCGCAACTTCGAGTTCAGCGGGATGACAGAGAACGAACTAACACTGCTGGAAGCCGCTGCGGAAAAGATGCCCAACCGCGAATACTCACGCAGCCGCATCGACACGCTGATTCAGCGTCAGCTTCTGCCGATTCTTCGTGCCCGAGGCTTCCTGAAAGCCTCTTTTGGGCTGCCACAACCGAAAATCGTGAAGACTCCAAACGCGGCGAGCGGCTCAGAGTCTGGCTCAGAGTCGAACGATGAGACTCGCAACCGAAGCATCATCGACGTACAACTGGCAGTGAATCAGGGTCTGCAATACAAGCTCAGCGGGGTGGAGTGGGCGGGAAATCATGAGTTTCCTAAAGAGAAATTGCAAGCCATGATTTCTTTGAAGCCGGGAGAGCCAGCCGATATGGTGCGGCTGGGAAACAATCTGGCGGACGTGAAAACGCTTTACGGGTCGCGCGGCTATGTCAACGCGTCAACCAACGTTAACCCGCAGTTCGACGATGCCAACAGTACCGTCGTGTTACGGATCGAGGTCAAAGAAGACGCCGTCTATCACATGGGAGACCTCGAATTCCGGGGGCTCGATAACGGCCTTACGGCAAAGTTGCGTGAGGCCTGGAAGTTGCGCCAGGGCGAGGTATATGACGCGACTTACCTGGAACAATATCTTCCGCAAGCGAATAATCTGCTTCCCCCGAGTCTGGACTGGGAGGTCGTGTCCCACGTAACGCCCAATATCCGCGACAAGACTGTCGACGTGGATCTTCAATATTCGGTTAAGGCGCCAAAATAGTAAGGGTGGATGCCGGTTTCAACCTGCCTCTCTTTCGCGAAAATTCTTCGTACTTGATAGACTCTGATTCAGACATCTTCGCGCGCGCCTTGCCGCCGCAAAACAATTGAATCGGAGGAATTTTGATGCGTTGCGTCTCATCCCGAAAGACCCTGATAGCAGCCGCTGCGATGATTCTTAGTCTGTCTTTCACGATCCCGGCGCTGGCGGCCGGCAAACAGACCTTTACCGGCGAAGTCGGCGACGCCATGTGCGGCAGAAAGCACATGGAAGGAACGCCGGCCGAGTGCACCCGCACCTGCGTGCAGCAGGGATCGAAATATGCGTTAGTCGTAGACGATAAGATTTACGCTCTGGACACGACCGACAAGGCGGCGCTCGCAACTCTGGACCAGCAGGCGGGGAAACGTGTTACAGTGACGGGCGAACTCAAGGGAGACGAGATCGCAGTTTCCTCCGTGACGCCGGCAAAATAAATCCGGCAAGCTGGCGGCAATCATGTAATATGACGGCGGCGGCCGGGGTCGAGTTCTACCGATCTAGTTATTAGAGATCCCCGCCGTGACAATCTCAGCTTTTGCCCGGGGCCCTCCCCCATCTACATCCGGGCATAAGGGCGGGATGCTCGCAGAGAGCTTCCCGCCTTTTTCCGTACTGGCGGATCATCCTGCCCGCTTCGTGGCCTTTCCCGTTCCTGTGGCACCCGTGTCTTTTTCAGTCACCCCAGTGAAATTCATACTTTGTTTACAAAGCGGTGTGTTAGATTGTGCATCTCCGTCTCAAATTTTCCGGTTTCTGGAGGGCATGGCATTGGGCAAAGATATGGTTCCCAAGCGGATCTTTTTCACCAAGGGCGTGGGAAAGCACCGCGAACGGCTGACTTCATTTGAATTGGCATTGCGCGACGCTGGAATAGCAGCGCAAAACCTGGTCCGTGTCTCTTCCATCTTTCCTCCCAACTGCAAGCTGCTGGCCCGTAAAGAGGGCGTGAAATATCTGCATCCCGGCGAGGTAGTGTTTGCCGTGGTTGCGGAGAACTCGACGCGCGAGGCGCACCGGTTATTAGCATCCTCGATCGGCGTGGCCATTCCGGCCGATAAGAATACGTACGGCTACCTGAGCGAACACCATTCCTTCGGAGAAACCGAAGACGCGGCCGGAGAGTATGCCGAAGAACTCGCCGCCGAAATGCTGGCCACAACCCTCAATGTGGAATTCGACCCCGACCGCTCCTGGGATGAGAAGAAGCAGATCTATCGCCTGTCGAACAAGATTGTGCGCACCGCAAATGTGACGCAGTCGGCGGTGGGAGACAAGCGCGGGTTGTGGACCACGGTGATTGCTTCGGCTGTGCTGATCTTCGATTAGGACCTTGCGACTCGAGCCTGCCTCACTCCGAAGACTAGATGGTTTCTAGTCTTAGCGCGGGAAATGCTGCGCGATACAGGCGTTCGTCCAGCGATAGCAGGCAATAGCCGCGAATATGGGCATGAGCGCCGATCAGGAAGTCTGCGAGAAGGCGGCGGCTACCTGTATCACGTTGTTTGCGGCGCCGTTCCATGTAGGATTGTAAGGCTCGGCCTGCTTTTCGATGTCAGCCTTCATTTCCTTACTTTAATCATACTTTCCTTACCTCGAGACAGCAATGCCTTATTCCGGCGAGAGCAGATAAGCGTGTGTCTCACCGTTGACTTCGCCCTGTCCGGTGATCTGTCCCTTGTCGTTGATGGCGAAGGCCCACGTTAGTGTCCAGCCCGAATCGGCGGGGATTAAGCTGTTCAGATCCTGCATGCCCGTGGCCTGACTCCAAATAAAAGCGTCTCCGGACTCGCCAACAACCTGGCCAAGATTGTTGATGCCATTCGCAGCGCTGATCGAAGAGCCGGGCAGTGTTCCTAAATCCTGAATTCCTGTCGAAGTCCACAACGCTGCGTGCTCGCAGGAAGAGCCACACGTGGAAGTTCCAACGATCTGGCCGGAATCGTTAATGCTATTGGCCGTGGCGCCGGTACTCCTGCCGCTGTCCAAAGTCCCCAGATCTTTCATGCCGGTAGATTTCGACCAGCTAAAGGCATGCCAGTTTCCGCCGGTGGTGTTCGAATATCCGACGACCTCGCCCTGGCGGTTGATCGCCAAAGCATCGCTGTAGAATCCTTTCGGCAAAACACCCAGGTCCACCATGCCTTTGGTTTTGCTCCAGATAAAAGCATTGGCCTGCGTCTTGGCGCTGTCGGAGCCCCCCACAACCTGCCCAGATGCATTAATGCCATTGGCCCAGCTTTGCGTGCCTCCCGCTAGCGTGCCCATATCCTGAACTTTGCCATTGATCCACAAAACGGCGTGCGTGTTCTCGATGCTGTTGTAGGTGGAATCTCCGACGATCAGGCCGGAAGCATTAATCCCCGTTGCCATCGAGTAAACGCCTCCGGAAACATGAGGCAGGCCGAGTAATCCGTGAGCGGGGCTCCAGAAGAAAGCCTGTAGATTATTTTCGGCGTTGCCGACGACCTGCCCACCGGGACTGATGCCGCGACCCTGAGTGGAAACGTCGCCAGAGAGCACGCCCAAATCCGTGATCGTATAAGTTTGCGCAACTGCCAGCGAGGCGAGCAGCAGCATGAGGCAAAGGCAATAAACCGTTCGTGTCATATCAGCTCCTGAACTGAAAACTCGTACTGCAACTTAATTCAATTCGAACCGTCAGCCGGCGTCAGCAAAAAAGCGTGGACCTCTCCGTTGATTGTGCCCTGGCCGGTGATTTGACCTTTGTCGTTGATCGCGTTTGCCGACGTCAATACCCAGCCAGAATCCGCGGGAATCAGATTGTTGAGATCCTGCGCACCCTCCGCCTGACTCCAGACAAAGGCATGATCCGGGCCAGAGGAAAATCCCGCCCAGCCCACAACCTGCCTCTTATTGTTGATGCCGGTTGCGGAACTGAAACTAGATCCCGCTACCAAGCCTAAGTCTTGAATGCTCCCCGCTGTCTTGCTCCAGAGGACAGAATGAAAACAGGCCGCCCCGCAGCCGGAGCCGCCGGCAATCTGGCCCAGGTCGTTAATGGCGTTCGCGGAGCTGCCGCCGCCGCCGGACAGCGAGCCCAGGTTTTGCATGCCAGTTGATTTCGACCACACGAAACCAAACGTGACGCCGTTTGCAACGTCTGAGTAGCCGACAACCTGCCCGAAGCGATTGATTGCCAAAGCCTGGCAGTAGCTTCCCCCGGGCAGTGTTCCCAGGTCTTGCATACCATTGGTCCTGGTCCAGAGAAAAGCGTGGGGATTGCTGTCCGCAGGATTCGCCGCGCCCACTACCTGTCCTGTGGCGTTGATCGCATTGGCCCAACTTTGACCGTCGGCTGTTAACGTGCCAATATCCTGAATCTTTCCGTTGGTCCAGATTACCGCGTGGTTCACACCGTCAAGATTGACGGTCGACTCTCCCACAATCAGACCGGCGGCATTGATCCCGTTGGCCACGCTGGAATTGCCTCCGGGCAGCGCAGGCAATTTCAGTAAGCCCCGATTGAGGCTCCAGAAAAAACCAAAGCTTCCATCGGACAGCCCCGCTACGTTGCCACCGGAGCTTATTGCCAGCCCAATACCGTTGACACCGCCTAGATCTGTGACCGAGTAGGACTGGGTTTGGGCTGCAAATGGCAACAACAGAGTGCCCGCGATCAATGCGGAGCAGAAACAACGCTTCATGTTCACACCTCGAAGCGGGCGACTGGTTTTGCGCCGGCGCGCGAAACTTCAACTATCAGGATTCAAACTCTCCGGTTCTGATCAGGGGTTGAAAACAAGGCTCCAAATTGAGCCTGTCTGGGACCGGAAAACTGGCCCGGCATTTATACATTAAATCTCGGGCGGCAGAATTTTACCGCAAGCTCGGCGGAAATATCCTGTTCTCTTCGAAAAAAAAATTGCTTCAAATGCTATTACCTCTTGGTCACGAGTCTTTTTTCCTTCTTCGCGCCGGTGTCTTTCTTTCCTCCATGATTCTTTTTGTTCTTTTCCAATCGCTCTAACACCGCCGCCACGATCAGGGGCAACCCAACCGTGGCATCGACAAAGACTTCGCCAAACTTTCCGCCTTCGGCCGGCGGCACGAACTTGCCCCAGGAGACCGCTTCGCTATAGGGACTACCCGATAACCCGCCCCAATAGACAGGCTCCGGGCAAATGCGCAAGCCATAGTGATAGCGCTTCAAAGGGATGTGTTCGCCGAGACGCCGGTGACGCAGTTCGCAGAATGGTCCGAACTGCTGCGACCAGTTGCGCGGCACGCCGCCGCCAATAGTGAAGATTCCTAATTTTTTCTGCCGTAATAATGTCGCGGCAAAGTGCTCCAGGTCTTCGAAGGGGTCGAAGCGAATCTTGTGCCGCCCGGTCGACTCGCGGAGACGATTATTAAGCGCGGTATCCAACCCGATCTCGGAATCGCTGAATGCCGGCACGAACACTGGAACGCCTTTTTCGTAAGCCGACTTGAGAATGCCGCGGTCGGGTACGTGCTTGGCCAGATACTCCCCAATCGCGTGATTCAGCTTGTAGGAGCACATGATTTCGTTGTGGTCCCAACCCTCAAGCACGGCCGACATTACTTCTTCCACGTCGTCGAGATTCTGCTCCGGCTCCAGCGTGTCATACACGCGGTTGTATCCCTGCTCGTAGAGCTCCTCATCGGAAACTTCCGGATTGTGGCGGAAGTGCGCGCGGCCCGTCGCTTCAACCAGGCCGTGAGCCATCAAAGCTCCAGTGGAAACCACGGCGTTGACGATGCCGCGATCGATCAACTCGGTAATGACAAGGCCCTGCTTGGCTACCGTCATAGCGCCGGCAAGAGTCATGACCACAAAACACTCTTCATCGCGGGCCATGGCTTCGAGCACATCGGCGGCTTCGCCTACCTGCCGCCCAGTAAAGGCCGTCTTCGCCATTGCCCGCACCAGATCGTCAACCGAGTGCACCTTCGCGAGGTCAAGTGGCTCCAGCGGAATCAGCCGATCGTCGATGGGATTGTGCAGACGACGATCTTTTCCCTCACCTGCATGCCCCGCATTGCTCTCAGTCTTTCCCGCGGGGTGTCCATTTCCATGATTGCCTTGTTTCAAGATGATGCCTCCAAGCCGATTGACAAAACTCCCGAGCAATTACTTTACAGGAACAGCGTGAACGGATGCCATGCGCCGCGCATGCAAGACTGGCGGCCTTCTTGAGTTGTGGCTTGCGGTTGTGGCATGTGGGAAACTGTGCACATGAAGAAACCATTCCTGCGTGTGACCAAATGGCTGGGAGACATCCCCATTGAGGCAGTTTGTATTCTGTGTCCCGACATCGTCTTTCACGCAGCATCTGCCCATCATCGTCCCAACAAAGCGGAATATCAGGAGAAGTTGCAACGGTCGTTTGACCGGCATGTACAGGATGCGCATCCAACTGCCAACGCTCCTCAACCATCCACGGGCGGATAGCACGGGTGGATAGTATGAGGCGATTGTTAATGCCAGGTTAAAAGATCGGCAACTCATCACCTTTTCTCCGGCATCTACTGCTCGATAACCAAGGAGCAGAGAATGAGCAGGAATGGCAAGAGCGTCCTGGCGGATCCCTCTCGCCTGAAACCTCTCGACGACGATGACGACAGCCTCATTCAAGTCATCATTGAAACGCCCAAGGGCAGCCGCAACAAGTACGCCTTCGATCCCAAGCAGAAAATCTTCACACTGAAAACCGTCCTGCCGGCCGGGATGGCTTTCCCCTACGACTTCGGCTTCCTTCCATCCACCAAGGGTGGCGACGGCGATCCACTGGACGTGCTCGTTCTCATGGACGAGCCAGCCTTTCCGGGCTGCCTCTTGACGTGCCGTCTGATCGGCGTGCTTGAGGGCGAACAGGAAAGCAAGAAGAAAAAGGAACGAAACGACCGGCTGATCGCCATTGAGCACGGAAACCATGCGTGGGCCAACGTCAAGAGTCTGGACGATCTAGGCGACCATTTCTGCAAAGAGTTGGAGGAATTTTTCGTCGATTACCACAGGCTCTCGAACGAAACATACCGCATTCTTGGCGCCAAGGGCACAAAGTTTGCGCGCAAGCTCATCAAGAGCGGAATGAAAAAAGTCTAAGTCTCCTTGCGCTGGGCGCTGGCCGATATGAAGGAAACGATTTTTAGATTTCTCGTGGGCGGGGCGGCTGTCTGCTGCTTTGCCGCGCTAGGAGATATTTTCAAGCCCAAAAGCTTCGCCGGGTTGCTGGGGGCCGCGCCGTCGGTGGCGCTGGCCACGCTCTCGCTCACTTTATTCAAGGACGGAAAACATTACGCGCAGCTCGAAGCTCGATCCATGATTTTAGGCGGCTTCGCCTTTTTTCTTTATGCGTGGCTGGTGGCCTGGCTCCTGGTACGAAGTGAGGTGGGCAGAAAAAGGTTTTCTGTTCTTGCTGTGACCTCGAGCTCGCTTGTGTTGTGGTTTGCGGCAGCTCTTGGCTTCTTCTACGTCGCCTTTCGCTGAGGCTTGGGCGACAAGGCAATATGGATCATATGACGGACGGCGATGCATAACGAGAAGGCTTCATGAAGGTCCTCAAAGTTCGCATCGATGTTTCGGCTCTGCGTGAAATCCAATGGTATGAATATGGGTTGCGATTCCTGTTCGGCGGCGCGATTACGGTCGGCGCCGGACTGATTGCAAAGCGCTGGGGCCCGGAACTCGGCGGATTGTTTCTTGCATTTCCTGCGATTTTTCCCGCCAGCGCCACTCTCGTGGAGAAAAAAGAGAAAGAGAAAAAAGCCAAAGCTGGAATCGACGGAACAAACCGCGCCCGCATGTTGGCCGGGATCGACGCCGCGGGCGCAACTTTGGGAAGCATTGGCTTAATCGCATTCGCCCTCACCGTCTGGATTTTCCTTAGCGACACCCCAGTTTGGCTGGCCCTGTTCGGCGCCACATTGGCATGGGCGTTGGTCGCTGGCGTCTTGTGGTACCTGCGCAAGACAAAATATGGACTGCGTCTCCTCCAGACCCGCAATCGCGAGCATCCGAAACTTTTTTCTCGCTGAATCGACCATCCACCGGGGAGACCTTTTTACAATTCCCTGACCGGCGCGTGACATGAGCGCGGCCTCCGCCACCGTATGCTGCGTTCACCGTGACTCGACCCCTGCCGACAACCGCGGAATTCAATTCTTGAGAATTTGGAGCGTGGAACCATGAGCAGCGAAGAACTCGGCTCCGCCATCGTGTCTTCTGAAACCAGTCAACCCTCCGCTGAAAACAATTTGTCTCCTCGGCGCAACGTTAACCGCCGCTCATTTTTGAAAGGCAGCGCGGTCGCCGGCGCAGCAACCGTTGGTGCGGGCATTCTTGCCAGCCGTCTGCCTGCACTCGCATCATCGCAAAAAAGCAGCAGCAGTTCCCTTTCCTCCGGAGATATTGCCATCCTCCAGTTCCTGGCGGCGGCGGAATTGATTGAAGCCGACATGTGGGTGCAGTACGCCGAACTCGGCGGCGTGAACGCTTCCAATCCGTATCAGGTGGCCTTCACCAACCTCGATGGTGACGGCCAGCAGTACATCAGCAGCAACACGCTGGATGAAATCACGCACGCAAAGTTTATCAACGCGTACTTGCAATCGAAGGGCGCGCCAGTGGTGAATTTCGACCAGTTCCGCACCCTGCCCAGCAGCAAGGCGACGGGCGCGCGGCAAATTGGCCGCCTGACCAATCTGATGAATGTGACCGTCGATACCAGCTGGTATACGCGTTATCGCAGCCACAAAAATCCCGATTTCGGAGCGACCTTCCCCCAAGCTATCGTTCTCAGTGGCCTGCCGGCAATTCCGCGAACCAATGCGGACTTCGGTCCCACCAATCACGTACAAGCCATCGCCAACACCGCAGCTTTCCACTTCGGCACCATCGAACAAGGAGGCAGCAGCCTGTATTCGGCCATGGTGCAGAAAGCCAGTGACGTTGAAGTTTTGCGAATCGTGGTCAGCATTGGCGGCGACGAAGTAGCTCATTTCCTGGAGTGGGTGGATTTCGCCGGCAATGGCGTGCAAACTCCTCTCGCGCCGTTCACCGATCCGACCAATGGTTTGACGTTTCCGGACTTCAACGCCACCGGCAACAAGCTTCTTCAGACCAACCTGATCTTCCCAATTCCCTGCGAATTCATTGATGCGTCGCTGCCGAACGTCGCCGTAATTCGTCCGACCGATCCGGATGGCATTGCTGCCGGCGCGGTCAAGGCGTTCACAGACATGGGAATTTTTGTTGGCCAGTCGACGAAGTTCTTCGACACGTTTAGCGCGCTGGCCGCAGCGGCCGACGCAGCCGTACGCAGCTTCTAACCAGAAAAACGCGGGAGGCAGTCTCTACTGAGAAATGCCTCCCGCGAATTTATTTCAGCAAAGGAGAAGTATGTTCGAAGGATTGTTCCAGCCGATGCACATGCTGATGATTTTCGGGATAGCGTTGCTGGTCTTCGGCCCGAAGAAGCTGCCGGAACTCGGCAAGGGCCTTGGCGAAAGCATTCGCGGTTTCAAGTCCGCCATGGCCCAAAAAGATCAAGAACCACAGATTACAGATGCTTCCAGTCCCAAGCCGACGAAGTCAGAAGCTTAAGACCGGAAGCATCGGTGGGTGAAGAGCAGCCGAATTACGATGGCCCGTAAACAAAGACGATGTTGCCTCCGCTGCCCCCGTTATTCAGTGACCCGATGACCAGCGTCGTTCCCTGGATAGCCGTTGACCAACCGAGGCGCCCATTGGGGCCGTTGGCGGCGGGTGCGCGAAAGCGATACGCGGGCGCTTCATTGGCCCAGCCCGTGCTCGGCTCGACATAAAGATCAACCACCGGATGATTCGTCGCAAACCAATCTCCCACCAAAACGTACTGATTGCAGATCGCTGCTGATTGGAGTGCAAAGGTAAATCCGGAGGGATCTTGCAACTCCGCCGTCTGCGTGGCGCTGACCCAACCGCCGGCAGGACGGGTGAAGATGTAAACCTGATTGAATGCGAGGGCGGCAATGTTATTCCCGCTTATGCCTACATCAAAGCCTACGACGCTGATGGCGGTTCCGTCGGATGCAGTCAGCTTCGCAGTTTCCGTTGCGGTCTTCCAGCCAGAGGCGGGCTTTTCAAAGACGTAAACGGCCCCCTCGATCTCATTGCCATTGACCGTCGCATTCGGGGCGCCAGCTACGATCGTGTCACCGAGCACCGCGACGCTGTAGCCAAAATCGTCGCCGATTACGCCATCGGAAGCGCTGAGTTCCGCTGTTTCCGTCATGCGCGACCATCCGGCAGAAGGCTTGGTGAATTCATAAACCTTACCCGGTCCTACCGGATAAGTTATTCCCACCGAATTGTTCTGGAAGCCTCCCACTGCAATGGTGTTCCCCGCGATCGCCACGGAATATCCAAAGAAATCTCCCGCAGCCGCATCGGAAGCGGTGAGCGTAGCCGTCTCCGTGCCGTCGACCCACCCGCCGGAAGGTTCCGTAAACACGTAAGCCGCACCGGCGGAATTGTTCGCACCAAGGGAACCGGCTATGATCGTATTGCCGCTGATCGCCGCCGAATACAAAGACGATCCGTCAGAAGCGGTGAGCGTTGCAGTCTGCGTCATAGTGTTCCATCGTCCGCTCTTGCGTACAAATACGTACACCGCGCCGCCGCCCGTTGTCACAATCGTGTTCCCGCTGATCGAGACCGTTTCTCCAAAATAAAGATTGTTGCCCGTAGTCGTGAGTTGCGCTTGCAGAAACCAGGGATTAGAAACCGGTTGCGCCCCGGACGCGCTCTGCGTATCGGCGGCGACTGCATTCAAGCCCAGAAATGCGAACACGCCGAGAGTAGCGATCGCGCAAAGAGTCTTCATCACATATCCTCTTTCTTTTTTCTCCGACCTCAGTCGGAGACTTTGGGGATTTATTCGAAGCCAGAGTGGTGACGCAGTAAGAAAACTATGACACAAAGCTTTTGAATCGCCAAATCGAGGGGAGCAATCGCCGCGATACATTCCTGTGTTCGCTGCGAAAGTGAAATCGCGATGCTACACTTCTCCCGACGATGCTGACTCACCTGGAATGTACTCGCTGCGGCGAACGCTATCCCGCGGACCGCCCGCAAACTGTCTGTGCCAACGATGGCGGCGTGCTCTACGCCCGCTACGATCTCGCGACCATCAAGCGCAGTTTCTCCGCCGCTCGTCTCGCTGGGCGCGCACCTACGATGTGGCGATACGATGCTGTGCTTCCGGAAGCAAATCCCGTTACGCTCGGAGAGGGTTTCACCCCACTGCTGAGCAGCCGTGAATATCCCAACGTCTTTATTAAAGACGAAGGTCTGAACCCGACAGGCTCGTTTAAAGCGCGCGGCCTGTCGCTGGCGGTGACCATGGCGCGTCACTTTGGCTCAAAGAAACTTGCCATTCCCTCGGCCGGAAACGCTGCCGGAGCGCTCGCTGCCTATGCCGCCGCCGCCGGACTGGAGGCTCATATATTCATGCCCATCGATGTTCCCGCGGCGAACCGGATTGAGTGCGACTACTACGGCGCGCACGTCACGCTCGTCGATGGCCTGATCAGCGACTGCGCCCGCCGCGTCGCGGAACTGAAAGAGAAGGAAAGTTGGAACTCCGAAGGATGGTTCGACGTCTCAACCACCAAAGAACCTTATCGTGTTGAGGGCAAGAAGACGATGGGCTACGAGGTCGCCGAACAACTTGGCTGGACCTTGCCGCGGGCCATCATTTATCCGTGCGGCGGCGGCGTTGGGTTGCTTGGTATGTGGAAGGCGTTTGACGAGATGGAGGAACTGGGCTGGATTGGTGGCGGTCGCCCGAAGATGATTGCCGTGCAGTCTGCGGGTTGCGCACCGATCGTTAAAGCCTGGGATGAAGGTAAAGCCACGGCTGAAATGTGGCCTGATGCCGCGACACTGGCATCCGGTTTGCGCGTTCCCAGGCCCTACGGCGATTACCTGATTCTCGACATCCTGAAGAAGAGCGGTGGCACCGCGATTGCCGTCACCGACGAAGAAATTCTGGCGGCGACGCGCCATTGGGCAAAGATCGAAGGCATCTTTGCCGCGCCTGAAGGCGCAGCGGCGCTCGTGGGGTACCAGAAGCTTCTCGCTAGCGGGTTCCTGGCCCCGCAAGATGGGGTGGTGCTGTTCAACACTGGTTCAGGATTGAAGTATCTCGACCTGCTCGATCCGGAATCTTCTTCCGCAACGGCCAGCAAGTCTGCGAAGGCAAAACCAGCCTATCGCCAGATCGCCGGCATCATCGGCCCATACTGAATTTTGCCGACCAAGGCTGCGGAATTGCTGTAGCCCTTATCAAATCGCCGGCCGTCTTTTACGGCCTCCGCCTGATGTCACCCTCCCGCGCTTCTGATGTCAAATCAATCGAAGATGCGGTTGACGATCCATATTGAGGGACAAATTCAATGAACTCACCAGGAAAATTCGTAATCATGTTGGCACTTCTTTGCTGCTCGGCGTGGGTCGTTGCGCAGAGCGCTGGTTCAGCTGGCTCCGCCGGAAGCAGCGGCTCCGCGGGACAAAGCTCAGCTCCGGGTGCTGCTACACCGGCTCCGGGAACTGCAACTCCCCCGGCTTCTGCAGCAACGCCACCGGGCTCCACGGCGACACCGCAAGCTGGAACGGCAACACCGCAAACCACTCCGCAGACTCCGGGCGCAGGTTCAGGCTCTCCGGCGAATACCACGAGCCCGACGAATCCAACTCCGGGAACGATGCCAGGAGCCAACTCGACGACGAATCCGACGCCCGGCAGCAACACTCAGCCTTCAACCGTAAATCCGAATACTGCGAAAACGCCCGGCACAACGCCCAGCGGATCACCCTGTGGAACTTTGCCCGGAACGGCTGGAACCACTCAGGGATCGACCAATCCCGCTACGCCGAATCCCGGCTCATCGCCGACCACTGGCAACAGTGACGTGAATAATTCCGGAGCCAGCGCCTCGGGTACGCCTTGCCCGCCCGCTGCGGCTGGAACATCGCCTCAATAGTAGTAGCCGATGTTTCCCAAGCGAAACTCGGTTCTCTCCTGACGCGGGCCCGCAACTGGGGCCCGCATTTTTCTTCCAGCAATAACTACTTCGGCTGCTGTTGTGTCATGCAATGCATCGTGCCCAGCCCCCACACAAGATCGCCGGAATAGATCGGAACGATTTCGCGCGATGGGAAGAGTTCGGCCAGAGTGTTCAGCGCAACGTAGTCATTGGGATCGTTGAAGACGGGCACGAGTACGATGCCGTTCGCGATATAGAAATTGGCGTAACTGGCAGGCAGTCTGCGACCTTCGAATATCACCGGACGCGGCATGGGAAGCTCGACAACATTCAGGCGCTTCCCAGCCTGATCGTGCGCGGCGCGGAGGCGGCGCAGATTGTCGCGCAATGGTTTGTAGTTTGCGTCGCGGGCGTTTGGCTCAACCACAGTAGCGACCGTATCGGGTGATATGAAGCGGCTGAGATCGTCAACGTGGCCGTGAGTGTCGTCGCCGGAGATGCCGTTGCCGAGCCAGATGACGTTAGTCGCACCGAGAGATTCAGTAAATATTTTTGCATACGCCTCACGGTTCATGCCCAGATTCCGCTGTTGTACTTTGCTGAGCAGACACTCTTCGGTTGTGAGCAAAGTCCCGCAGCCATTCACATCAATCGATCCGCCTTCGAGGACAACACGCTTCCCGGCAAACATAGGGCGGACTTCTGCTGCTCCGCAAACGGCCGCCATGAGGCTGCCGATTTTTTCGTCGAGCTTCGAATTAGAATATTTTGCCCAGGCGTTGAAGCGCCATTTGACGCCGGCAAGACTCTTGCCATGTTTTACAAAGATGCATCCGGAATCGCGCATCCACACGCGATTCGTCAGCCAGCGGTGAAAGCTCACGTTGGACAACTGCACGTCCGCTCGCTGAAGAACTTTTCGTGCGCGCCGTTCCGACAACGCATCGTTAACGATCAACTCAACGCGTTCCTGACGTGCGAGATTGCGAACGATTTCCGCATAGACCCAGGGAATGGGTTCGAATTTTCCCGGCCAATCGCCTTCATAGTGAGGCCACGCCAGCCATGTGGCGGCGTGCGGCTCCCACTCGGCGGGCATGCGATAGATTGAATTAGGGACTATAGTCGCCATCCGACGTTCCTTTAGTCAATCATGCGGTTGTTGATGGCGGCGTAGCTGTCGATCCGGCGGTCGCGCAGGAAGGGCCAGTTGCGGCGGATATCTTCCATCGCTTTCAAGTCGACTTCTCCGATCAGAATTTCTTCTTTATCGTGCGACGCTTCCGCCAGCACGCGGCCAAAGGGATCGCAGAAAAATGACTTGCCCCAGAACTCAAGTCCCCGGCCGGGAGCGGAGTTACCGCGAATGTTTCCTGTCTCGAAGCCAACGCGATTGACCACGCCAACGTAAACGCCGTTGGCGATGGCATGAGCGCGCTGAATGGTTCGCCACGCATCGTGCTGCGCTACACCGAACTCGGCTTTCTCCGCCGGATGCCAGCCGATTGCTGTGGGGTAAAAAAGAATCTGCGCGCCCTGCAATGCGGTCAGACGCGCGCCTTCGGGAAACCATTGATCCCAGCAGACGAGCGTGCCGAGGCGGCCCGCGGTGGTATCGAGCGCGCGAAAGCCGAGATCGCCGGGTGTGAAATAAAATTTTTCGTAGTAGAGGGGATCGTCAGGAATGTGCATCTTGCGGTACAGGCCACGCAGCGTTCCGTCGGAATCGAAGATTGCGGCTGTGTTGTGATAGACACCGGCGGCGCGTTTTTCGAACAGCGACGCGATGAGTACAACTTTGTGTTTGCCTGCGGCGTCCGCCAATTTTTCCGAGGACGGTCCGGGAATCGGTTCCGCTAAATCGAACAGCGCGTGGTCTTCGCGCTGGCAAAAATACTGGGTCTGAAAAAGTTCGGGCAGGCAGACGACTTGAGCGCCAAGGCGTGCGCTGTCAGCGATCCGTGCCAGCGCCTTGTCAAGATTTTGTTCCGGCTCCGGTCCGCAGGACATCTGCACCAGAGCGACGCTAAATTTTTCGGGCGGCAAACTCTTCTCCCCGCGAACAATATAGCATCCGTAGAAGCGGACGCCAGACTTCGGACCTCGGACTTCGGGCCTTGGACCTCGGGATTAGTGCGAAGGTCTCATTTGCTTGCCTGCTGATTTGCTTGATGGACCGCGTTGGACATGGAAGTCATTAGCGGCTGGGTGTGGCCGTCGTAGTCCTGCGAGAGTTCCCACATGAAAACACCACCGAGGCCGCGGGTTTCAAGCGCATAGTGGACTTTGAGCGTGGTGGAAGCGGGAGTGTCGTAGGTGATGAAGCCGACGTGATTGGGATTGCTGTTGATGAGATAGGGCGCTTCGGCCAGAGGATCGGTGTTAGGGGTCCAGCCACCGGCGGCGACGAACTGCTCAATTTGATGGTAGGTAAAGCTCAACGTGTTTTGACATCCGCAGAAATACCAAAGGCCATCGACGTCAAAGCCATAGCCGTAGAACGCGGTGCCGAGATTGATTTGCGCGGCAGGAACGTCGAATTGATAGCGGTACATGTCGACGGAAGTTTTGAGGCTGCCTTCCTGGCCGGGATCGAGCGGGCTGAGATAGAGCGGCGAGTTGTGGCCGGAGTGATTGGTCCACGGGCCGTGAAAGTCGTAGGTCATAACGTTGAAGAAATCGAGCAGCGGAACCATGCCGGCGAAATCGTAGACGCCATAGTCGCCGGGGCTCGAAGAAACCGCAGCGGAGATTAGATATTGTCCTGCGGGCAGCAGATTGCGCACGGCCTGGATGAGGAGCGTGAAGTTGAGGGCTTCGGTCTGGTCGTAGGGAACTTCGTAGTCGAAGTCGAGGCCGTCGTATCCATTGGCGATGATGAACGTGGCGAGATTCTGGGCGAAGGTGGAGCGGAGCGTGGCGTCGGCGGCGATGTTGGCAATGAGATATGGCGGGCCGGCGAGCGAGACTTCCACTTTGACTCCGGCTTTGTGGGCACGCGTGATGAGATCGGGCTCAAGAAAAGTTGTGGGAACGCCGAGCGTGCCATCGCCTTGCGGTGCGGGAGAAATGTTGGCGTGCACAATGTGCGTGAGCTGAGAGTAAGGAATCGTGGACGCGTTGTAGGGAATGGCGCTGGTCTTGTCGCCGTAATAGTAGTAGGCGAGCAGGCGGTGATTGGCGGCGTGGAGAGCCGGGGTGACGGCTAGGAACAGGGCGAAGAGTGCGAGGGCAGGGCGGGTTCGGTTCATCGGGGGGCCTCGTCGTTCGATCTGGGATCAAAAAAAATAAAGACAATTTTGCTAAATTCTTGATTCTATTGCGCTTAGCTTGCTTTGAACCCGCACGCGGTTTCCAAATTCCTGAGCCGTAAGGAGTTGCGGGCAAATTCTTCTGGTGTAAGGAGTTAGCTTGGGCGTCTCGGATTTGCTTTTGGCGACGATGCAACGGCGCAGCATCCTGATTACTATTGTAACAGTTACGACGGGGCTTACAGCGGCGACTGTTCGACTGTATTCAGTTTAGATTCAGGTCGTTAGCGGATGGTGATTAGAATTTGCTTGACAGGCGTAGGCTGTGGGTTTTTCTTCCCGATCTGGACCGTGAGAATTCCGCCTCCCATCGCGCAGTCTCAAAGTTAGCCGTTCAAGAAAATACTGTTGCCCCATTGACCGGCGTTTTGAGTGTGATGGCCCCGGTTTCCACAGTTAGAATTATTGCGGCGCTCTTATGCGGTTTAACTTGTTGCTCCCGGCTCTAGGCTTCCTGACGCTGTGTGCAGCGGCACAGCGCGAGGGATCAATCGGCGGCGCAGTATTTGATCACGATGGCGTTCCCGTCGCGGGCGCTCACGTTTCGGCAGAGGTAATGCGCGACGATAAAATACTCACGGTTCTAACCGCCAACACGAATGACCGTGGCCGATTCCTGTTCTCGCACTTGAAGCTTGGCGAATACCACATTTCAGCGGAGAAACAAGAGGCTGGATACCTCTCCACCGCGCCAGACATATTTACCTGCAAGCCGCCTGTGACGATTGTCCTCAGCGAAGAATCGCGCACAGCCAATACATCTGTGCGTTTCATGGCCAAAAGGGCCACGATCTCCGGATGGGTGAAAGACGCCAACACGGCGGAGGCAATTCCGCGCACCTCAGTCTTGCTCCGGTTTCCGAGTGCGGATGGTCAACCACAGGGACAACCGGTAAATATAGGTTTGAACTTCTAGTTCCTTCCGACACCCCAATCACGTTTGGGGTATGCTCCGAAGGCTACAAGCCTCGGGCGCCTCTTGCCCTGGACCTGCGTCCGGGATCGAAATTTGAGATCGACGTTCTAATCGAACGCACCGAAGAAAGCAAGCAAACGCTTTGCTCCGCGGGCACCTACTAGCATCCCGTTTCGCACGATTGGCGAAATATCGCCATTGCACTCATTCGCCTGCTGGCGGGGGCGGGTTGCCGATCTTACAATGAAGGCTTAGCTATGAGATGCGCGTGCGCATTATTCTTACTCTGCTTCGGCGCTGGGGGCTTGTACGCGCAGCAGAGTGATCAGGGCCAGACCACGCTGACCGTGCGCTCCACTTTGGTGGAGGTGCCTACGCTCTTGAAGACCAAGAGAGGAGTAGTCGTCTTTGGACTCACGGCTGACGACTTTGTTCTCACCGACAATGGCGTACCGCAGCGCCTTACGCTTGATCAGGACACAGACTCGCAACCGCTGGCGTTGGCAATTGTTGTAGAAACAGGCGGCGCCGGAGCACGGCATCTTGCTGATTACCGGAAACTGGATTCGATCCTTGACACGCTGATCGGCGGCGTGGAACACCGCGTTGCCCTCATTGGCTTTGACAGTATGCCGCATCTGCTGGTGCCGTTTACACCGAGAACTGCCGATGTTTCACAGAAACTTACAAGTCTTGAAGAGGGTGATCAGGGGGCGGCGATTCTGGATGGGGTCGCACTGGCCGTCGCGCAACTGAAGACCGAACCCGCGCGTTATCGGCGTGCGATTCTGCTGCTCAGCGAAACCATCGATCAGGGCAGCAAGACGACGCTCGATGAAGCTCTGCGCCTCATTAGCAACACGAATACTGCAATGTATAGCTTTGGTTTTTCCAGCACGCGTTCTGCAGTCTCCCATGAGGCGTCAAAGTTTACTAACAGCGAGCCCGAACCCGCGCACGGCTGCTTCAGCCGCGATGGAGCCGATCGCGAATACGAAGGGCATTACAGCAAGCAGGTGCTCGACTGCATCAGCCAGCTTGCTCCGCCGGTTCGGCTGGCAACCATGAGCTTTCTTGCCGCACGCAATGCGCTGCGCACCAATACTTCAGAATCCATAGCGAAGCTAGCCGGTGGAGAGTTTGTTCACTTCCGCAATGCCAAAGACCTGAAGGCCAGCCTCATCGGGGTGTCGAACGACGTGCATAACTACTATGTGCTGAGTTTCCGGCCGACTGCGGCTACTCCTGGCCTGCACGCGCTGCACATGGAGGCCAAGGGGCGTCCGCAGCTAGTGATTAATTCGCGAAGCGAATATTGGATTGACGAGGAAGCGGCGCGCTAGGAACAGCGAAATCACCTGGTCATCTTGACAATCTCATCGGGCGAGTCGAGCACCCATTTGGTGTGGCCGTCACTCATGCTCAACTCTGTTGCCTTTGGGCCGACTGAAATCGTGAGGATTTGATCGGTATTGACGACCAGCGTTCCTACGGCTTCCCCTAGCTCGTTGCTCATGCGCAGTTTTATGAATGGCATGTGTTCCTTTCGATTCCCTGGCGCCCACGATACCTTGTTCTGCGCACGATATGATACAGGCGCTAAAGCCCGCATTTATCTGCGCGGCTGTCGCGGCGCTGAAGCGCTGCCCTTCCACGTCACGGAATGCGACGAGATTTCTCCATCCACAGATGACGAAATGAGTGTTCAGGCGATGCGCGGGACTGTCTAAAGCGGTTGCTTGAGGTTCGTGGTTCCCACTTGTCGCGCAGAGAACGCGCGAGAAATGGGGCACCCTTTTCGTTTACCCGTTTCGTTTCGTCGTGACGGTGCGGAAGATACTATTTACGCTGCACACTCAGGCGTGCTAGGAGGAGTTGGGCCTTGCGGAACCAGGGGCGCTCGCGGCGGCGGAGGTAGCCGGGCATGGTGGGGCGCTTATCGAGAATTTTCTGCGCCCAATCGCGGGCTTCGGCGGTGCGACCTTGTGATTGCAGGAACAGCGCGTAGTTGTAGTAGGTCTCGGAGATCGTTGAAATTTTTGTAGCTTGCTGGAAGAGGATTTCGGCTTGATCGGGATGTCCGGTTTGAGCGTAGGCATGGGCCAAAAGGCCTTTGGCGCGGTGAAAGTCGTAGCTGGGATCGGAGGCGATGGCGCGCTCGAGATCGGGAATGGCGGCGGGGAAATCTCCGAGGGCAACTTCGGCGACGCCCCGTCGGTAGAAGGGATCGGGAGAATCGGTGCGGGAAGAAATGGATTTGTCGTAGGCGGCGCGGGCGCGGGAAAAATCGCCATCGTCGAGATATAAGAGCCCGAGTTCTTCATAGTTTCCGGCGGAGGGATTGTCCAGGATGGCGCGTTCGAGCTCGCGGATGCGTCGGCGGCGGGGGAAAACCTGGAATGACGTGCTGAGCAGGCTGGCGTCGGGGATAACTTCCACGAGAATGTAAACCAACGCGCCCAACCAGTGAAACAGAATGATGAAAAGCCAGAAGAAATTCGGACGGCGGCGGATGAAATGCACGATGGCGACGATCCGCAGCAGAATCGACCACCACGAGAAAGCGAAGAAGAGAAACGATCCCATGGACTGGGGGAAATATAGCAGGTATTGCGTCCTAGAGGTCAGTTTGCGATCTACGCTGCGCTTGCGGCCGCACGATCAAACAATAGGTGGCGTTAGCGAAAGTTTTGCGTGAGAGGCGGCGCGTTCGAATTCGGCGCGGGCTTCGGCGAATCGGCCAAGTTTAAAGAGAAGATCGCCGCTCACACTGGGCAGCAGGTGATAGCGCGCGAGGGTCTGCTGAGAATCTTGCGGGTCTTCGTGTCCTCTTCAGCGAGCTTTTCAATGGCTTCCATCAGTCCTTTCGGCGGCGGCCCTGGTTTTCTGCATGCTTGACCAACATCATGAATCGCATTGTTCGTCTCCTTGAATGTTTTTTGTTTAGGGCTGAAAAACCTGCTTTCATTACACGTCGAACGAAGAATCGTGAAATCGACAGGGTCCCACGATTATTTTTTGGGTTGCGCTCCGGCCTCCCTGCGGATGCGCTCTTCTTGCGCTCGCAGCTCGGTCGTCAACTCGGCGCCGAAGTCGTCCGCCTCGAAGACCTGGCGAATTTCAATCTCAGACTCACCGGGATGGGGGTTGTGACAGCGCTTGACCCACTCGACTGCTTCTTCCATCGACCGTACCTGCCACAGCCAGAAACCAGCGACGAGTTCCTTGCTCTCGGTAAAGGGGCCGTCGACGATGGTGCGCTTTGTGCCGGAAAACTGGACGCGCTTGCCCTTGGAACTGGGTCGCAGTCCCTCCGCCGCAAGCAACACGCCAGCATTGACCAGATCTTCGTTGAATTTTCCCATGTCGGTGAGGAGCTCCTGGCTGGGCATAACACCGGCTTCGGAATCTTTATTGGCTTTGACCATTACGAGGCATCGCATTTCATTTCTCCTTTATCTTCGAGCTGAAGCTGGAGTTCCGCGGCTATTGAGTGCTCTGATCCTGCTCTCTACTGTAACGTCGAACGATGAAGGGCGAAATCGACAGGTGCGGCGGACTTTTTTGTCAAACATTTTGGCCACGCTTGGCCGATGCGGTCAGACAGCGGTAACTGGCGATCCGCAGAGGCCGTCCGGTAAGATCGATGGAAGAATTCATGCCATCAAAGACATCCATACAACTGCTGGCCATGGACATTGATGGCACGCTGCTCAATCCGCAATTCCAGATTTCCGCCCGGGATCTCTCGGCCCTGCAGCAAGCGCATGCGGCGGGGATTGAGGTTGTCTTAGTCACGGGACGACGGCATCGATTTGCCTTGCCTATCGCCCAGCAGTTGGGATTTGACTTGTGGCTGATCAGCTCGAACGGGGCGGTGACGCGGTCGTTGAGCGGAGAGACATTTCATCGCGACCTGCTTCCGGCGCAGACTTGCTTAAGGTTATGCGATGCGATGAGGGAATTCCGCGGAAATACGGTGCTGACTTTCGATCAGGAAGCCAAAGGCGCGATCGTAATCGAGCACATGGATGAGTTGACTGGGAGCATACGGCGCTGGCTGGAAAAGAATATGGAGTACATCGAGTTTGTGGCACCGATAGAAAAGGCGCTGGTGCGCGATCCCGTTCAGGCTATGTTTTGCGGATCGATGGCGCGCATGAAGGTGGCGCTGGATGCGCTTGACGCTTCCGGATTGGATGGACAGATTACGGTGCTGCGGACGGAATATCCGGCGCGGGACCTGTCGATGATTGACGTGCTCAATGCGCGATGCTCCAAGGGGCACGCGCTGGAGCGGTGGGCGGCGTTTCGCGGCCTGGCGCGGGAGCGGGTCATGGCCATCGGTGACAATCATAACGACGTGGAAATGCTTGAGTTTGCCGGGCATCCGGTTATCATGGGGAATGCCTGCGAGGAGCTTCGCGGACGCGGGTGGCGGGTGACGTTGAGCAACGGCGAGTGTGGTGTGGCGGCGGCGGTGGAAGCGGTGGTAGCTGGACGTTAGCGGTTGGTCATTAGTCATTAGTCATTAGTCGTTTGTCGTTGGCTTCGCGATGCGAATCTTGCTTTTATCTCGGTTGCGGTTGGGGCTTATTGGCCTTGCCGTAGTGGTGTCGCTTCCCTGCCTGGCGACAGATGTAGCGGTGATGCGCAATGGATTTTCCATCCGGCATGAGCGGCGCGAAGTCATCGGGGCGGTTACGCGGATGTATACCAGTGCGGATGGGACCAGTTATATCGACGTGCCCACGTCCGACATCGAGCATTTTGAAGTGGTTGATGACCCCGCTCCCGTAAAACCGTCTTCGTTAAACGCGGCCTCTGGCTCCGGGCTTCCGGCTTCCGCGAGTTCGGCTGCGGTTGCGTCGGTTGTCAACTCACACCCGGCGGATTTAAATGCGGTTGTCAACTCCGCCAGCGACCGCTATCGGCTTGATCCGGATTTGGTGAACAGCGTGATTAAGGCAGAGAGTGGATTTAACGTACGCGCGGTTTCGCCGAAGGGAGCGCAGGGGTTGATGCAGTTGATGCCGGGCACAGCGTCTCAGTTGGGCGTGCCGAATGCGTTCGATCCACAGGCGAATGTGGATGGCGGAGCGCGATATCTGCGCGAACTACTCGAGCGGTACAACTTCGACCTAGTCAAAGCGTTGGCTGCCTATAACGCCGGGACGAAGCGAGTGGAACAGTACGGCGGTCTTCCTCCGTATAACGAGACGCGGGCTTATGTGAGACGGATTGTGCTGGATTTCAATAAGAAGAAATTGGCTCAGAAGAGCGTGGTCGCGCAAAGAAATCCGACGAAGAAATCGGCGCCCGGCATCGCATCCGCCAAGACCAAGGTTGAGGCGAAACCTGCCCCGGCGCAGGCTAGCGAATAGATTCGCACCCTCCGCCACAAAATCTTTAAACACAGCGAGCACAGGGGAACACAGAGTAACTCGTCTGCACCCTGTCGCTGTCGCGCTCAGTTTGACCCTCATACATTAGTCGTTTACCTTGGGTTGAGCCGTTTCCCGCTTCGCGTGGCTGGGGCCGCGGCGCGAGGTGGAACTCCCCCGATGGATAAAAAGCGCATTCTGGCCAGTGCGGTCGTGTTTCTGATTCTGGCCGTTCTCATTTATCTGCAATACCGGCACTGGCAAAGCTTCGATTGGGGCACGTTCTGGAGCCAACTCCACAGCATAAAGAAAATCCATGTGCTGCATGGGATTGCGTTGATCTATTTCGGTTATGTGCTGCGCGCGGTACGATGGAAGATTTTTTTGCAGCCGGTGCGGCCGAAGACGAAGGTTATCGACCTCGTCTCGCCAACACTCATTGGCTTCACAGGTTTGGCGCTCCTGGGGCGGGCGGGCGAATTCATCCGGCCCTATCTGATCGCTCGCCGCACGGATTTGCCGGTCTCTTCGCAACTGGCGGTATGGGCAGTGGAGCGCACCTTCGATATTGGCGCGTTCACCGTGCTGATGTTACTGGCGATCTTTTTGCCCAGCGCTTTGCAATCGATTCCACACCCGGAATACTACCGGCAGTTTCGCGACGCCGGGTTCGTACTGATCGCTGGAGTTTCGGCGGCTGCCATGGGAGCGGTGCTAATCAGCCGCAGCGGCGAGGCAATTGCGAAATGGATCGAGGACAAATTCTCGCATTTATCTTCCGGATTCGGACACCGGTTGGCGCAGAAGGTGCGCGAGTTCGGCCAAGGACTGAACACTATTCACGGGCCGCTGTCGTTGTTATGGCTGGCGCTGGTGTCGGTGGGCATGTGGTATGTGGTGGCGCTGGCGTATCAGGAAGTGACGCATTCCTACGGCGTGGATGCGCTGGAGATTCCCGTCTCGCAATTGCTGATTCTGATGGGGGCGAGCATGGCGGGATCGATGCTGCAATTACCGGCCGTGGGCGGAGGATCGCAGATGGCGACGATTGCAACTCTGTCGGCTGTTTTCGACGTACCTCCGGAGATAGCGGCGAGTTGCGGAATTTTGCTGTGGCTGGTGACGTTTGCGGCGGTTGTGCCGGTGGGATTGTTGCTGGCGCATCGGGAGAGATTGTCGTTGCGGAAATTGTCGGAGGAAAGTCATCGTGCGGAGGAAGCGGAGTTGGACGCGCCGGCATGATTAATGGCGGACCTTTACAGCAGATTCCCTTCGGCTCCGCTCAGGGCTCTCCTGTCTCGCTTCGCTCGCACGTCGGAATGACAAGCCAGGCAACGGGGCAGCGGGGGAACTACGCGGTAAATTCCCAGCCTTCATCTTTCATTCTTTTGTTGGTCCATTGCTGGAGATGTTCAAAGAGCGCTGGCTCGATTACGGCGAAGCGGATGCCGACGCGGCCTTCGCGGCCTACCCATACCATCCGCGCCTTGGCCTGAAACGGAGTCTGGCTTTCCGGCAAGACGAAACTTAGATCCAGCAAACCCGCAAATCGCATCGGTTCAGTCACGCCGTCGAGGCCCATGCCTCCAATGCTCAGGTTGACGCCCTGCACACACACTTCATGACCGTGCGAGTTTTTCAGAGTCACGGGAAGTTCCACGCGCGAGCGGAAAAATTTCTGTTGCTCAGTGCTGATCAAGCCGAGCGATGTGGCCGCGTCTGCGGGAGCGATATTGATTTTGTATTCCTTCAACTTGCGGCTCAGCGTGCGGCGGGAGATGCCCAGCGCTTCGGCAGCCTGCGTGCGCTGGCCACCTGTGCGCTCAAGGGCCTTGATGATCATCTGCTCTTCCATGCTGTCAAGATTGCCCACCGGCATGGAAGCTGTTTGGCGGAGCGTTGCGGGCTCGGATGAAAGAGATGCAGCGATGTCGGAAAGCTCGACTGCCGCGCCAGAGCTTTCCACTGCGGATTTCGCCACAAGGTTGCGAAGTTCACGAATATTTCCCGGCCAGGAATGAGAGAGCAGTCCCGAGACAGCCGCGGGCGCAAAGCTTTTCGAGGATGCTTTGAGGCGAAGAAAATGTTCGGCCAGCGCGACGATATCTTCGGGACGCTCGCGCAGCGGCGGAACTCGCAGCTGAAATTGGCCGAGGCGGTGAAAGAGATCGCGGCGGAAGCGGCCTTCCTCGACGGCGGATTCGAGATCCTGATTGGTGGCGGCGACCACGCGCACGTCGACTTTGATTTTGCGGTGCCCGCCGAGACGATAGAAAGGCTGGCCGTCGAGAACTCGCAACAGCTTTACCTGCATTTGCAGCGGCAGTTCGCCAATTTCATCGAGGAACAGAGTGCCTTTGTCGGCGAGTTCAAAGAGGCCGGGTTTGGAAGAGTCGGCGCCGCTGAACGCGCCTTTCTCATATCCGAATAGTTCGCTTTCGACGAGGTTTTCGGGAAGCGCAGCACAGTTGATATCGATCCAGGGGCGGCTGCGGCGATGTGAGGATTCGTGGACCGTGCGAGCGATCAGCTCTTTGCCGGTGCCGGTTTCTCCCGTGATGAGCACGGTTTCTGTGTGGGCGGCAACGCGATCAACCAAACCCATGAAGCGATGCATCAACGGGCTGGCCAGGATGAACTGGATGCCGTCGATTACGCGAGTCTGCATCGAGGAATCTGCAATAGGGAGTGATGGCGGTTTAGCGCCGGCCATTCCTGGATTCGCCGCCGCGGATCCACTCAAGGCAGATGTCGAGCTCTCCACGACAAGGCCCGTGATCGCCACTGGTTCTGCATTGCAGTCGCGCAGCAACGTAGCCGACAACGTCAGATTCCGGCTTAGGCTCGACTTTGATGCCACATTGCAGTCGGATCGGTAAGAACCCTGACGATTGAGTATGTCGAGAATGTCCACCCTGGGAAGCTTGTCAGCGTTCCGGCTATGCGCAGAGAAAAACAGATCGCAGAAATTCTTTCCCCAGATATCTTGTTCGTCACAGGAAACGAGATTTGAAAATTCCGTGTTGCACGCGGTCAGGTTTCCGTCAAGATCGGCTATGAACGAGGGCAGGGCTGGCGGCGACCCACAACCTTGCACCTTTCCTGGCTGATTGAGAACGCCGACGTCCTGGTTGGTGGCCGACGAGCGAGACGAGTTGTCGTGGAGATCCAGCATGGGAAGGCGTTTGGAAACCATAGTGACACAGCGCAACAACGAACGGCAGGCGGGTCAACGATTGGGGCATAACCAAAGTAACGGTTACCGCCAGAGTGCGAATGGAGCGCACTTTTGGCAACGAAATATTGCCGCGGCAGGTTACCACTGTAAGCTTCTGTGAGCCCATCCCTTCCAATACGATTCGATGAGAACTCGGGTACCAGTGTGCCCGAGCAACGGGCGAAACAACGCACCGCACAATCGTGTCTTAGATTTAGCGCCGAGCATCGGCGCTAAGGGATGCGAGTGTTCGGCGCCATCGCCGAGTACCGCAAGGTGGGGATGAAGCCAGCGACTGACGAATTGTCGGTGCAGACAAGAACGTTTGTTGCCACTACGGCCGCAGCCGGCGCAGTGGTGCTGGCCTACGCCGTCTGGCATTGGCAATCGGCGGATCTGGCGCGGTTTTTGTGTTATCTCGCGGTGGCGGTTCTCGCCTCCGGACTCAAAGTTCAACTGCCCGGCATTGACGGAACGATGTCGGTGAACTTCCTGTTCATTCTGCTGGGAGTAATGGAGCTGACTCTTCCCGAGACGCTGGTCATCGGCTGCATGGCAACGCTGGTGCAGAGTGTGTGGCAGGCGCGCAAGCGGCTCGATCCAGTCAAAGTGATGTTCAACGTGTGCGGCATGATGGCCAACGCCAGCGCGTTGACGTACGTGAGTTATCACTTTCTGGCGGAACGGTATGGGGCGAACAAACCTCTGCTGTTGCCGGTGGCGGCTCTGGTTTTCTTTTTCGCTAACACGCTTCCCATCTCGGTGGTGATCGCACTCACGGAAAACAAGTCGTACCGGAAGATATGGTCAGAGTGCTACTTCTGGTCGTTTCCTTACTACCTGGTGGGTGCGGCGGCGGTGGCGCTGGTTGGCCTGTTGAACCGCAAGGCAGGATGGCAGACGTCGCTGCTGGTATTGCCTCTCATTTACTGGGTGTATCGGTCTTACCGGCTTTATCTGGGACGTTTGGAAGCGGAGAAAGATCGAGTGGAGATCGAAAAACGGCATGTGGAAGAAATCGCGTCGCTGAACATGCGCACCATCGAGGCGCTCGCCTTGGCCATTGAGGCCAAGGACCACACGACGCACACGCACCTGCAACGCGTGCGCACATATGCGCTGGAAATGGCGAAGGAACTGAATTTGTCAGACGATGAGATCGAAGCGCTGCGAGCGGCGGCTCTGCTGCACGACATCGGAAAGCTGGCGGTGCCGGAACAAATTATCAGCAAGCCGGGAAAACTGACGCCGGAAGAATTTGAAAAGATGAAAGTTCATCCGATCGTGGGAGCGGAGATCCTGGAGCGGGTAGCTTTTCCCTATCCCGTAGCTCCGATCGTGCGCTCGCATCACGAAAAATGGGATGGATCGGGATATCCGGATGGGCTGACTAATACCGAAATTCCGATTGGTGCACGAATTCTCGCGGCGGTCGATTGTCTGGATGCGCTGGCTTCGCACCGGCAATATCGTCCCGCGCTGCCGCTGAACGCCGCCATGAACAAGGTGAAAGAGCAATCGGGGACGAGCTTCGACCCAAAGATTGTCGAGATTCTAGAGCAGCGCTACGTGGAATGGGAACGTATGGCTCTGATGGAGGAAGCCAGTATTGCCACTCTAGGCCTGTCGAAGAGCGCGCGGGTGGAGCGCGGACAAGAGCCTGCGGCAGGCTTTGCGAAATGGTCTGAACCTTCGGGAACAGGCGGCCCAGAGAATCCAGACTTCCTGGCCTCCATAGCCTCGGCGCGGCAAGAGGCACAGACGATGTTTGAGCTCAGCCAGGACCTCGGAGTGTCGCTGAGTTTGAGCGAAACGCTTTCATTGCTTTCGATGCGGTTGCGAAAAATGATTCCGTACGACTCCATTGCGGTATTTGTGAATCGCAACGGGTGGCTGTTGCCGGAATTGGTCAGCGGAGAAAATTTCCGGTTGTTGTCGTCGTTAAAGGTACGAATGGGTGAAGGCTTGTGCGGATGGGTCGCGGAGAACTGCAAGCCCATCGTGAACGGCAATCCGCAGGTCGAAGCGGGTTATGTGGTCGATCCCGAGCAGCACAGGACGATGCAGTCGGCACTGGCGGTGCCGCTCGAGGGATTGAACGGAGTGGTTGGAGTTCTGGCGATGTACCACAGCGGGCGCGACGCATTTACTCCCGACCATTTGCGAATTCTGCTGGCTGTGGGTTCGAAGGTCGCGCTGTCGGTGGAAAATGCGCTGAAGTATCAACAGGCAGAGAGTTCGGCTACCACAGATTTTCTGACCGGATTGCCCAATGCGCGGTCCCTGTTTGTGCATTTGGCGCAGGAAGTGGCGCGCTGCAGGCGTATGAAAACAGGACTGGCGGTAATGGTGTGCGACATCGACGGCTTCAAGCAAATTAACGATTCGTTCGGACATTTGGAGGGCGACAAGCTGTTGCGCGAGTTCAGCACGAAATTGAAGGACGCATGCCGGGGATACGACTATGTGGCGCGCATGGGCGGGGACGAATTTGTGATCACATCTCCAGGTCTTACTCCTGAAGCGGCGGTGGAAAAAGCGGAGCGGCTGAACGAAGTGGCGATCGAGGCGGGGCGCCTTATTTGCGGCCGGGAAATCATCGCCCTTAGCGTGGGAACCGCATTTTGCCCGGAAGACGGATACGACGTGGAACGGCTTTTGGCGGAGGCTGACCGGCGGATGTACTCGATGAAGCAGGTGCATCACGAAAACATCTCGCCAGAGAACAAAGCACAGGCCGCGGTGAACTAATCATGAAGGCGAAGCTGGGACGGAGAATCGCAATGCACGGACTGGCGATCGCCGCAACCGTACTGCTCGGAGGGCTGCTGTCAGCGATTTTAGTGCGGCTGGCTCCGGGCTTCGACGTAGATGAACAACAGCTTGATTCGCACTTGAACGCGGATAGCCATGAAGCGCTGCGGGCAGAACGGTTAGAGCAAAACAACATTTTTAGCTTCTATGTTCACTCGATGCGGCGAGCTTCTCATGGAGATTTGGGCACATCGCTCTCGCTAGGGCAACCGGTGGGATCGCTGCTTCGAGCGCGCGCCCCACTTACGCTGCGGCTGATTGGGATTGGATTGTTGCTGAGTTGGTCACTCGCTCTGGCATTAGCGTTGAGTGCGGCATGGATGCGAACCTCCGCCTACGACGCACTTACGGCAATGGTCAGCGGCGTCTTTCTTTGCCTTCCAGCGGCGGTCTTGGCGGTTTTGTCGGTCCTGTGGAATGTTCCGGGATCGATCGTGATCGCGCTGATTGTCTTTCCGCAACTACACCGCTACGCGCGGAATTTACTGGCCAAGGCTTATGTGACGCCGCACATCGTGACAGCGCGGGCGAAAGGGTTGAGCGAGTTGCGAATCTTGTTCTGGCATGTGATTCCCGTAGTTGGGCCGCCGCTGCTGGCGGTAGCCGGAGTTTCCATGAGCATGGCGATTGGAGCTGCGATTCCCGTGGAAGCGCTGTTCGGATTGGCCGGCGTCGGGCAACTTGCGTGGCAAGCGGCCCTGGCCCGCGATCTGCCGCTCCTGATGAACGTGACGATCCTTGTGACGCTGGCCACGCTGCTGGCAAATTCCGGGGCGGATGTGCTGGGACATGCTCTCAAAGGGCAGCACGCATGAAAGTGGCGCGCCAGGCAGCATGCGTGACCTTGTTGCTGCTCGTTGGCGCGTCGATGGCAGCGACCTGGCTGGCGCCCGCGGGATACGCCAGGCAATATCGTGAAGAGGCAAATGCCGCGCCTTCGCACGCACACTGGCTGGGAACCGACGAGGAAGGCCGGGACCGCTTTGCGCGTGTGCTGTATGGGACCAGAATTTCGCTGCTGCTTGCGCCTGCGGCAGCATTGCTTTCGACCTTGATGGCCGCGCTGGTTGGAGGAGTTTCCGGCTATTTAGGCGGTGGGTGGGCACGGGTCGCGATGGCGATCACGGATTTATTTTTATCGCTGCCGTGGCTGTTTCTGCTGATCACGGTGCGGGCACTGATGCCGCTCAACGTATCACCGTTATTCTCCGTGCTCGTGACTTTTCTGATGCTGGGGCTGCTGGGATGGACGAGCGCGGCGCGCGTACTGTGCGCTTCGGCAGGATCGTTGCGCGATTCCGACTTTGTGCGCCAGGCGCGCGCTTCGGGGATTCGTGGGGCGCGGCTGTTCTGGGTCCATGTGTTGCCGAATTTGAAGCCCGTGCTCTACGCACAATTCTGGATTTCTGTGCCTGTGTTCATTTTAAGCGAGGCGAACCTGGGAATTCTGGGCCTGGGCGTCGCCGAGCCGATGCCATCGTGGGGTAGTTTGCTGCGGGAGTTAGAAGGGCTAATGTCGATCGGCGAAGAGCCGTGGAAGTTCGTGCCGTTGATTTTGCTGGCGCTGGTGGTGATGTCGTTTGAGATGGTGCTTTCGAGCGAGAAGGAGATGGCCGCATGATGTGTTGCCGTAATTTTAGTTTGGTTGCCGTGTTGCTCTGCGTATCGGGTATTGCCCTGGCCCAGGGCGGCGAGTTGCGATTTTGTTTGCGCAGCGAACCGAAGACGTTCGATCCGCTCAAAGTGGAGGACGATGCGTCCGTCACGGTCCGCTATTTGACGGGTGGAGTATTGGTGCGGCTGAACCGCCAGACGCAGCAACTGGAGGCGGAGCTGGCGCAATCGTGGAAGGTCTCGAAAGATGGGCGACAAATTGTTTTCAAGCTGCGCAGCGGCATTTCATTTTCCGATGGAACGCCTTTCTCGGCCGAAGACGTGGCTTATACAGTACAGCAATTGATGGACCCGGCATTGCATTCACCGACAGGAGACGCATTCCGCACCGGGCCGGGAGCGGCAGAAACGAAAATCATTTCGCCAACGCAAATCTCGATCACTTTTCCTGCGCCGGTCGCCAGCCTCGACCGATTGTTCGACCAAGTAGCCATCCTTTCGACGCACTCACCAAACAAAGAGAAAGCGGTTCTGGGACCGTTCATGGTTGCGGACTACAAAGCCGGATCGACGTTGTTGCTCAAGCGCAATCCGAATTATTGGAAGACTGACGGAAAAGGACACAAGCTGCCGTATCTCGATTCGATCCGGCTGGATATTTTGGCGAATCGTGATTTGGAAATGCTGCGCTTCAAAAAAGGCGAGATTGACCTGATCAACTCGCTCGACAGCGAATACTTCGACAAGCTGGCGACCAGCGCCCCGCAGTCGGTCCATGATGCGGGAGCATCGCTCGACAGCGAGCAGATGTGGTTCAACGAAGTAGCGCGGGCGCCGCTCCCGGACTACAAGAAAAATTGGTTTCGTTCTGCGGCGTTCCGGCGGGCAATTTCGCAAGCGATCAACCGTGAGGATTTGAGCCGCCTGGTGTTTCGCGGACATGCGCAGCCAGCGGCGGGACCGATATCGGCGGCGAACAAGTTCTGGTTCAACGCCAGGCTTAAGCCCGAACCGTACCGTCCCGATGCCGCTCTGAAAGCGCTTCAGGTAGCGGGATTTCGAATGGAGAATGGCACGCTCAAGGATCACGAGGGCAACGCGGTAGTGTTTTCGATTATCACGAATTCCGGCAATAAGTATCGCGAGCGCATGGCCGTCTTGATTCAGGACGATCTGCAGAAGATCGGAATCCACGTCAACGTGGTAACTCTGGACTTCCCTTCTCTGATCGAGCGCATGACGCAGAGCTTCGACTATGAGGCGATTCTACTGGGGCTGACGAATGTGGATCTGGACCCGAACGAGCAGATGAATGTGTGGCTGAGCTCCTCGGAGAACCACCAGTGGAATCCGCAGGAAAAAGCGCCGGAGACAACATGGGAAGCGGAGATCGACAAGTTGATGCGGGCGCAGGCTTCGTCGGGCGATATCAAGAAACGAAAAGAGAGTTTCGATCGAGTGCAGGAGATCGTGATCGAACAGGCTCCGTTTATTTATCTGGTCAACAAGAATGCGCTGTCGGCGGTATCGCCCGCTGTTCATGGGGCGGTTCCTGTGATCTTATCGCCACAGACTTTTTGGAATGCGGAGCGACTGACGAAGTAACAACCGCGCCGGAAACAATTCAAAATCTTTAACACAGAGAATACAGAGGAACAGAGGGTAAGGCTTATTATGGCAACCGATATTGTTCTCGCGGCGCGGCTTTCGGTGCGGTATGGAGCGAGAACTGTGTTGCGCGATATTGAGATGGATATTCGCGGCGGCGAGATTTTGGGATTGGTCGGACAGAGCGGATCGGGCAAGAGCACTCTGGCGATGGCTATTCTTGGATTGCTGGATAAAAAGCGCGCAGCGTGCCAGGGCACGATTCAATTTGAGGGCACGGACCTGCTGCGGCTGAAGGAGCGGGAGTTGCGCAATCTGCGCGGACGGAAACTGGCGCTGGTCTTGCAGAGTCCGCTTTCGTCATTGAACCCGGCGCTCAAGATAGGGACACAGTTGAAGGAAGCCTGGCGGGCGCACACAAAAGGAAATAGCGGAGACTGCGATCTCGCAATCCGCGCGGCTCTGACAAGTGTCAGCTTGCCTTCCGACGAAGACTTCTTGCGCAAATATCCTTCGCAGATGAGCGTGGGACAAGCTCAGCGAGTGCTGATCGCCATGGCGGTCATACACAAACCCGCATTGCTAATTGCCGATGAGGCCACGAGCGCGCTTGACGTTATTACTCAATCCGAAATTCTTGCTTTGTTCCGCAAGTTGAGCCGCGAAACGGGTGCGGCGCTTCTCTACATCTCGCACGATCTGGCGTCGGTTGCGGGGATTTGCGACCGAGTTGCGATTCTTCACGAAGGCAGCATTGTAGAATGCAATGAAACTCGCCGCATCTTGCTGCAACCCCAGCACGAATACACAAGGCGGCTGATGGCGGCAATGCCTAGATTGCCGGAGCTCTCTAGGGCTTACGAAGCAAGAACGATGGCAGCCGCGTCCGTCTAAAACGCCGAGGCGAGCCTTCTACACCTCCGGCAGGCGGCGGTTAAGGGCCGATTGGCGTCACCGCACGATTGAACGCTGAAAGAATCAAGGAATTATGGCGGAGAGGGTGGGATTTGAACCCACGATACCCGTTAAGGTATGTCCGCTTTCGAGGCGGATCGTTTCAACCACTCACGCACCTCTCCGGAAAGCAGCTAGTTATCAGCCTTTAACCCAAGACCCAAAGCAGATTCCTCACCGGGCCTTTGGCCCCGTTCGGAATGACAAAGAGCCATGTGTAGCGCGGTTTTATTGTAGCAACTGCGTGTGGATACGCCTAGCGGCGGTTTCTGAAGAAGGATTGCAGGAGTTCCGCACATCGGCCCGCGAGGATGCCGCCGCGGACCTCCATGCGGTGATTGAGTTGAGGGTGGTTTATCACCTGCAACACCGAATGTACGGCGCCCGCTTTGGGGTCGTCTGCGCCGTAGATCAGACGCTTGATGCGGGCGTGAACCAAAGCACCGGCGCACATCGCGCAAGGTTCGATTGTTACAAATAACTCGCACTCTTCCAGGCGATGGTTGCCAATCGCTACGCCGGCTTCGCGCAGTGCGATGATTTCGGCGTGGGCCGCCGGATCGGAGTCGGTGATGTTGCGATTGAAGCCGCGGCCCATGATGCGGCCGTCGCGGACGATAACTGCTCCGACCGGAACTTCGCCTGATTCCAGCGCCCGCTGCGCACAGCGCAGGGCTTCCTCCATCCAGAATTCGTCGGGGTTGGCGAGCGGTCGTTGGTCGTTGGTCATTGATTGTTGGATAATCTCGCGCGGATCAGCCCCGGCCCCGGAATTGGATGATTCTACGGCGATCGCGTTTGGAGGGCCGACCGGCTGGCAATACTTCGAACTGCTTCATAGCTTTGCGTTCCGCCGCGACTTTCTGGCGCATTTCCCTGCTGGCTTCGGTTTCGCGGTAGAGAGTTTGCGCGATTGATGCGGGACCGCGAACGTCATTGAGCAGCAGCACTTCCACGTGAAACTCGCCGCCGTCGTTGGTTATGCGCAACATGTCTCCGATGCGGACTTCGCGTGCGGCTTTGGCGGGCTGGCCGTTCGATTGAATCCTGCCGAGTTCGCAGGCTCGGGAGGCCAGCGTGCGAGTCTTGAAAAATCGGGCGGCCCAGAGCCATTTGTCAATTCGTACGGAAGTCATGATTCTATTTTGGCCTGTGAGTGCATTCCACGCCGGGCGTTCGAGGTGCAGCAAGTTGTCGCATCGCGCGATATACTTCCGCGTGTATCCGATGGCGAACATTCTATACGGAGTAAACGGTGAAGGCGCAGGCCACTCGACGCGCGCCAAGGAAGTGATTTCTCATCTCCAGCGGCAAGGACACACGGTATGCATCGTGTCGTTTGACCGAGGACTGGCAAATCTGCGGAAGGATTTTGCAGTCACAGAGATTTTTGGGTGGCGGATTGCGTATGTAAATAATGAGGTGCGGTACCGGCGCACGGTGGCGAGAAATCTGATGACAGCCGGGAAAGCCGCGGCCAGCGTCTCCCGGTTGAAAGATCTGATCGATGAAAAGAACATTGATCTCGTTGTCACGGACTTTGAGCCGCTTTCGTGTCATGCGGGCAGGCGAAAGCGGCTACCGGTGATTTCCATCGACAATCAACATTGCCTCACGAATACGGACGTTTCTCTTCCCCGGCGTCACCGGCGCGACGCGGCGGCAACCAAAATGGTGACGCGGTGGATGGTGCCACACGCAAACGCCTACCTGGTCACGTCGTTCGTTCCCGCCAAGGCGACGAAGGAAAATACGTTTGTATTTCCGCCGATTCTTCGGGAGAGCATTTTGAAGGCAAAGCCTCGCGAGGGAAAACACATCCTCGTTTATACGACTTCGCCCGCTCCGGCTTTAGGTAAACTTCTGTCGGCGGTGCGCGGATCGTTCGTTGCGTATGGATTTGGGCGCGAAGGGATGGACGGCAATGTGATTTTCAAGAAGGCGAGTCTGGATGGATTTCTTGCCGATTTGATCGCCGCCAAGGGGATTATTGCCAATGCGGGTTTCTCTCTGGTGACGGAGGCGCTGCATTTAGGGAAGCCTTATCTTGCCATTCCCGTGGAGCATCAGTTTGAGCAGATCTGTAATGCGTATTGGTTGGGGCAGGTTGGCTATGGCGCTTATTGGGACGAACTCAACAAAGAACGCGTGGAATCGTTCTTGTTCAATCTGCCGCACTTCCGCAAACAACTGGCGGAATATCCGAGGCGGGATAATGCAGCGCTGTTTGCAAAGCTCGATGGACTGATTGCGGAATATTTGGCTGCCCCCCAGGGATTCGAACCCCGATAGCCTGCTCCAGAGGCAGGTGTCCTAGCCGTTGAACGAGGGGGCAGTTTCGATTGCGGGCCGACAAGCGGCAACCTGTGTTGATTGCCTCTGTTCATTGTATGTTCCGAGGCAAAAGCGGTCAACCGGAGAGAGCGTGGAGTGGTGCGCCGGTTAACCAAAGCCTGGCGAGTCTGGCTCGACTGGATGGCCTCTTCGGCTCCGCTCATGGCCGGCGAGGGCGGCCCTCCCCACACGAAGATTTAGAATGACGGCATGGACTTTGTGCTCGATTCTTCCCTTCCTTTTGCTTCTTCTTATTCCGTAGTAGCCCGTCAGACGCTGGCAGCGGAGCAGTGTGCGCTGGTGGTGATCGACATTCAGGAGAAATTGCTGCCGCCGATTTTTCAGAAGGAGCAACTGGTGCGGAACTCGCAGTTGCTGATTCGCGCAGCGGGAATTTTAAAGGTGCCGGTGTTGATGACCACGCAATATGCGAGGGGATTGGGACAGATTGTTCCCGAGATTGTGTCATTGCTGCCGGAGGGCGGAGCGATCGATAAGCAATTGTTCTCATGTTTCGGCAGCGAGGCGTTTTGTTCTCAGCTCAAGCGTTTGCCCGGCCAGCGCAATACGCTGCTTTTGTGCGGAATGGAGAGCCACATCTGCGTTATGCAGACGGCCTTAGCGGGACTGCGTGAAGGATATTTGGTTCATGTGGCGTCCGATGCGGTCAGCTCGCGTACGGAATGGAACTGGAAGATTGGATTGAGTCGGATGGATGCAGCGGGCGCGGTGATTTCGTCGACTGAAATGATAATTTACGAGTTGATGCGGTCGTCGGGGTCGCCGGCGTTCAAGGAGTTGCTGCCGTATTTGAAGGGCTAGCGGCGCGCCTAAAGCCGTGCCCTTTTAAGACCAGTCCAGAGAAATATGTTACGCGTTCGCTCCCGGCGCTGCTTCTTCCTTCTTTTTTACACGCACAACAGTGATCTTGGCGAAGCCTTCTTCGAATGCGGGAGGCTTGAGTTTGCTGGCCATGCGGCGCATCACGTCTTCGGGGACGACGCGGTCCCGGCGCTGGTGGCGTTCCAGGCAAACATCCAGCGGCACATCGAAAAAGACCGCGTGGACTTCGTAACCGTAGTCTTTAGCCAGTTTGATCCAGTGCTGGCGTTCCTGCGGAGTGAGATTGGTGGCGTCCACATAGTTCATCGGGCGTTTGGCGATGAGGCGCGCTTTCAGCATGGAGCGCAGGTTGGAGAACACCAGATCCTGGAAGCGCTGCTCGCGAACGTCGTCGAACAGCAGCGAGCGCACCATGTCGCTCGAAAGCGGAATCACACTGTGGCGTTTGAACCATGAACTCTTGCCGGACCCTGGTAACCCGATTGCGAGAACCACAACACCGCGAGGCGGACGTGGCGTGGCGACTGGCGCTCGCGGGACGGAAACTGCCGGTTCCGCGTCTTCGGCAGGCAATTCGGAATCGAGCGGTTGCAGGGCTTCGTCGATTGGTCCGGCGGGAATAATTCCTTTCGCTACCGCTGGGGTGAAAGCCTGTGCGACGGCTTCCTCGCGGCCACGGGAGCGACCGCGCCCTCCGCGACGGCGGCGGCCACGGCTTGCTGG
>JBAUXX010000028.1:0-278858 GCA_049584475.1 Candidatus Sulfotelmatobacter sp.
AGCCCGGAGCCCGAGCGAAGATCGCGCGCGACAACCCGCAAGGGAAGAAGCGAAAGCAGGTCGAGCAAGGGTCTAACGCGAGCTACTGGCCGAGACGAACGGACCCCACACCACCTCGGAACTCTTAATTTTTTGTGGCGCCGCCGCCATCAGCAAAGTTGACGTTCGCAAAGCCAAGGCGAAGGTCAACGCAACCGAAGGATTCCTCGCACTGCTCCCGCGCCCGCAGTTCAAAAAGAAATTTCCTGCACTGATTTCATTCCGGCCGACTCAATTCCTTTTTTACCTATCACGATGCACTTACAATCCCGCTACAGAGGCGTGTGTTCTTGGAATCGGTCGATGTCAGACTCGGGATCGTAGGAAAAGTAGCGAACCAGATTTTTGAAATATCGCAGGAGGGTATTCACGTTGGTGGCATACCAGCAACAGCGAGTCATATCGGGCGAGAATCCGCAAATAAATCGGAAGCGATTGTGCACAGACGCCTGCGAGAGCAACGCCGCAGCCATGCGATGATTGCCGTCCAGAATCGTAAGCGGCCCTGTGTTGTCGACCCCAATCAACAGTACCGTAGCGTTCACCAAATTTTCCTGAACCGAGCTGCTAAGAAGCCGCAGCTTGCCAAAGAAATCGTCTTCGAAGGAGCCTGCCATATGCGGGCGGATGCGCTCCACGACATCGGTCAAATGAAAACTTCCCTGGGCAATCCGGCGCCAGTCCGCGCGCGGAAAAAAGCGTATGCGCTCGAGATCAGCGGATGTTAACTCGACTTCAAACCATTCGGTGTTGGCTGGGAGCTCACGCCACATTGCTCCCCGCCGCAAGAACAGCAAAGCCTGGCGCAGCGAGTTTTCTCTCGAATTTTCAAGGTTTGGCTTCTGAACGAGGTAATCAAACTGTTCGCGATACTCGTCGAATTCCGGGTGATGAAATTCGCTCTTCAGAAACTCGGCAATCACTTCTTCTTCCGTGAGCGATCCCCGGAGGCGCAGGCCATTGTATGTGGGCAAAGCCTGCCGCGATGAACGGTTTCGCAGCAATGGAATGGTGAGGACGAGGAGCAGAACCACCATGAGCACTAGCTGCACCAGAATCACCTGACGAAGTGTCTGGTGAAGAACGTAAATGCCCAGCGCGAGCGCTCCGCTGAAAGCCAATTGAAGCCAACTGGTATTGGCAATCTTGCGGGACATTTCATAGGTAATAATCACCGAGCTCAGCGAATACACTCCGGTCGTGACGGCATAGAGGATCAAAAGCGGCGCAAGCGGGCCGTAGTTGCCGAGCTCGAAATGCGCGCCAAAAAGTGTCTTCCATAGAAAACTCGGAACCATCCACAAGCCAAAGATGAGAACAGTGAGAATCAGAAAAACCAGGGACAGCGAAGTGAGCAGAACCGGGCTGCCTTCGTGCTCGTCGGTGCCAGCGCCTGCGGACACTGGGAACATGGTATTTACGACCGACCACGCGCACATGTTCACCAAGCGCCCTACCAGCGCGATTGCCGCATAAAATCCTGCTTCTGCGGGAGGGAAGAAATGCTTTACCAGAACGATATCGAAGTTGTTGATGACTGTTTGACCGGAAAAGAAAACGATGGCCTGCAATCCTTCGCGGAACGAAATTGCCATGCTGCGAAAGCTGAAAGACTTTAAGCCGGGGCTGGGGAACGCGGCAAAATAGCTGACAATTACAGCCAGAGCGCTCGCGAAAACCGCGCCGTTCACCCCAGTGCCTAGTTCTATCAGCAAGAAGGCTCCGCCCAGGCGGACCAACCCCTCCAGCATGAAATTGAACGCGAGATAACGAAAGGCGTGAACTCCCTGAATGTAACCGCGGCGCACTCCGAGCGGAATATAGAAAGCTGTGCCTAACGCCAGCAACGAGATCAAGAACGGATTAGGCAGATTCAGATATGAAGTTAAGGAGTGCTCAAACAGAAATAGCAGCAGGCCAATTCCAATTCCGGCAATCCATGATCGCTGGTGCAGGCTGGAAAATACGGCGATCTGTTCTTCGGGCGTCGCACTCTTGGCCACGTACTTGGCGCACACCGCCTGGAACGACAATGTGATGCCCGACATCAGCATGAGAATCGTATAGACAGCTGTCGCATGCGCGAATCCCGTGGGACCGAGCAATCTGGCTGTCACCACGTTGTAAACAAGGTTGGTGATTCCGACGAGACCGGAACCGGCCAGCAGCGTGAGGCTGCCGCCGAGAAGTTGCGACTTCAGCGTCTTCCGGGGCGCGCTGGGGAGTTTGGCGCCCGCGGGATTTAAGCCGTCTCTCTCGGCCTTAAGGGTGTCAGTCATGGACGAAGTTAGATGGCGTCTCAAAATAGATTAAAGCGCACAACCGGAAGCAGAGTCGTCTTCGTCGACCCGGCGAAGTCATAAAAAGTTTGCTGCTGCACCCCGAACGCGAATCGCATCGGATGTTCTATCGGCTCGCCCATCGCATCCTTCGATGCGCCGTGCATCGATCTAGTGTAAGAAACAAGAAACTCGCTTTGGGCATTGTCATATTGGTGGTAGCCCTCTCCTCGCGATAACACGAAAGAGCCTTGAACGTTCCAACGTGGATTTGCGCGGAACTCGAATCTGGCGCCGGGAAGCAGCGCTTGAGCAATTGCATAATTCGTCCCTTGCACGCGCCAAGATCGCAGATCTTCGGCCAATACCGCGGCGGTCAATCTCGTGCCGAATTTATGCTGAAGTCCGATATAGCTCGAAGTGTTGAAGTACTCCTGAATCAGCGGGCGGAAGAGCAAGTCGCGGGCGGCGTATCCGGCGAGCAGAGACGTGTGTCCCCAGGGACGTCCTACCGTGAATTCCACGCTGCCGGATGCGTCGCGGGAATGTAGATCCTGATCGGTGAACGGTCCCGCTTCGCGAATGGCGCTGGCATTGATCGAAACCCAGTTGTAGAACGAACTGGTTGAGATATAGAGAAATTGACGAAAGAGATTCTGGCTCATGAAAACCGGCGAAATCGTATCGCGGCGGACGGTGAACTGGAGCCCGCCGTTGAAGGCGATTGAATTCGAACCAAAATGAAGAATGGGCGTGATCCCGCCATTCAGGAATGTGTCGTAGGTATTGCGGTCTTGAACGACATTGACGCTGGGAAAAAGAAAACGGCCCGCCGTCAAGCTCTCGCCGACAAAGCCGGAGATCACGGGGAGATTTCCCAGATGGATGCGGTAGTGAGATTCAGCAAGGCTCTGATAGGAATGGCGCGGCGGCGGCAATAATGACGGGTCGGTCACGTGCAGGATCTTCGCATCGAGGGTGTATACATTGATGTCTTCGAGCGCAGGAGCGAATGAAGCCTCGGGAGACAGACTTACGTTTTGCGTGATCTGCCGTCCCTCTTCACTGGCCAGTTCAAACTGCGCGGTCTGAACGGTGGGCTGCTCTTCCTGCCCGGCGACGGTGCTGGCTGAGGCGAAGTCGGAAAGAGCGTGCGCCGTATCCTGGCGCTGCCTATAGAGGTTCGCTTCAGCCATCATGTAGTCGTAGTCGTCACGGAAATCGGTAGACGGGCCGAGACTCGCCAGAGATTTTTCTGCCTGATCGGTTTCTCCCTGAGCCAGATACGTGTTGGCCAGGCCAATCTCCACCGTGCGAGGGTTGGCTCCCGCCAGCCGCGCTTTGTCGAAGTAGGTTTCGGCGAGATCGAAGTCGTGCATCGCCATAAAAATACCGGCCGCTTCCACGATGTCGTCGGGCATCACTGGCGACGCATCCACTCGCGCCTCGGCGAAACCGAGCGCAATCTGTCGCCGCGCATCGTCGAAATGACCCTGCCGCAAAAAGACCTGGGCAATCGCCAACCGAACGCCGATGCGATCGCCGTTAGGGATATCCAGCGCGCGCGAGAATCGCTGCATAGCCGCATCGCGATCCGCCACGCTTAAGAGAGCACCGCCAGTCGCCATCAGGATGTCAACCTGATCGCTGCCGTACTTTTCGGCCAACTGAATGTCGCGCATCATGTCTTCCCGCGCTCCCTGCTTCGCGTGTACCTGCGCTCTCAACGCATAGACGCGGGGATCGGTGGCAGATAGCTTCTGCGCCGTATCCAGGGCCGCCAGAGATTGCGGAAAGCGCCGCAAATGAAACAGCGTGTCGGCATACGCCAACTCGACGGTGAGATCGTTTGGTGTTTCCTGAAGGGCGACGCGGTATTCCGGTTCCGCGTGAGAGAAGTCTTGTTCTTGCCGGAAGGCTTCCGCTCTTGCGAGATGCCAGGCATGAGATTTGCCAAGTATCTTCTGAGCTGCGTCTAACTGGGCGAGAGCAGGTTTGGGCCGGTGCAACTGCAAGTCGGCGTAGGCCAACCCCAGGTGGGCTTCCCCGTAGTTTGGCTGTAATTGAAGAGCAGTCTGAAAATCCTTGAACGCCTTACCAGCCTCGTGAAGATCGTTCAGTACGAAGCCGCGATTCTCATATCCCGTGGCCATTTTTGGATCACGTTCGAGAGCCCGAGTGAAGTCGGCCAGAGCTTCGCGGGATTGCCCGTTATGCGCGTGAACGTACCCTGCGATCAGAGGGAGATCTTTGTCATTGGTGAGAATCGAATCGTATTTGTTGACCAGAGCTAAAGCCTCATCATAACGGCCGAGGTAATAGAGGTCATAGGCGAGGTAAACCACGCCCTCGCGATCATGGGGTAGTTTTTCAAGAACGGCGTAGCCGAGCTTCGCCGACTCCGCATAATCGCCCTTCAAGGTGAGATAGCGTTCCCGTTCGCGGCTCAACTGTGGGCTATCGTTCATTTTGCCCGTGGCGCGATCCAGCCAGCGCTTCGCCAGATCCGAATTGTGCGATTCGAGAGCCGCGTTGGCGCCCCCCGCAACGATCAGCGGGTTGCTGTTCATCCGCTGATATGCGTTTTCGTAATTCGTTTCCGCCAAACGGTAGTTGCTCTCGGAAGTGTACAAATCTCCGAGCGCCATGTATGGCGCGTAATCTTTCGGATGCGCAGCTACGGCACGCGCGAAATACGTTTCGGCAAGCTTGGCATCGCCTTTGTCTCGCGCAAGATAACCGAGTGAAGATAGAGCAGTGCGATTGCGGGGATCTAATTCGAGAACCTTCTCGAACGTATTGCTGGCCGCATCCTTTTGACCGATCTTCCACTGCAGGCTGGCATAGTTCAGCAGGGAGTTGACGTTCGAAGGCGCCAGAGCCAGAGCGGCCTGCAAGTCTTTGTTGGCCGCATCGTAGTTGCCGGAACCGGCTTCAATGGCGGCGCGTAGTCGCAACAGTTCCGGTTGTGACGATGGCGGGATATTTGCTTGATTCAACTCTGTAAGAGCCGTATCGAGTTGTTGCTTCGCTCCCTCGGCATTTTCCTGACGGACGTCGATCTCATAGAGGTTGAGCCGCAACTCAATGGGATACAGCGGACCTTCCGGGACGTGGGGAGGCAGATTGGTGAGGGCGAGATTGTACTCGGTGCTTGCATCTGCAACCCGATCCTCCTGCTCCGCCATGGAACCTAAAATCGCGTGCAGCCGGTAATTGTTAGGGTCAATCCTCCGTGCCTCATTCAGAAAAGTTTGCGCGGCATCGGTTTGGCCAATCGCGGCCAACGCCTGCGCAGCGCTCAAATTTAATCCCAGATTTCCTTTCGCATTCTTTGCCACTCGCGTGTACATGTCCGCGGCTTCCTGCGGCTTGCCGGCAAGTTGGTAGGTGTACGCCAACTCCGCGAGCACATCCATGTTCTTCGAAGGAATCGACTGCAGAGTCGAAATCGCCGCGTCATATTGGCCTTGATCGCGATACTGGCCGGCAACGGCGCGCAAAACCTCGGGATCTTTCGGAGCGCGGTTTTTGGCGCGGTTCAGATAGTGCGTCGAATCGTCCGTCTTGCCGAGATGTTCGTAAGCGTGAGCAATCAGCAGATCGGTGTGAGCGGAAGGCTGAAGCGCGTCGGCGCGCTTGAGCAATTCGATGGACTGCTCCGCATCCGAATTGATCAACAACTCGCCGGCCAGTTGCAGACTGTTGGCGTCCTTTGGATTCGCTTCGACCACGCGTTGCAGCAATTTCTCGGCTTCCGCATCTCGGCCCATCTTGGCGTAAGTTTGGGCCAGTCCGGCCAGACCTCGAACGGAATTGGGTTGCAGTTTGAGGCCGCGATTGTAAGCATCGACCGACGCCGGATAGTGACCTTCCAAGCGGGCTGCATAGCCCAGGAGAAACCAAAGCTCTGGATTCTGGGGCGCCGACTTGGCGGCGCGCTCAGCATAGGCTACGGCGGCAGGATAGTCGTTTCTTTTGAGCGCGTCTTGTGCTGCCCGTGCCTGACGGGCTACGTCAATACTCGATCCCCAGCCCAGATTAGAATCGGTCTGGCTGGAATTGCCTTGGGAAGCATCTGACGCCGGCGTCTTTTGTTGGTTACCGGGCGCGGACGAACTGCTGCCTTGACCATTAACGTCGTACGTTTGGCCAAGGGCACCTGCTAACAAGACAACGACGCAAAAGCTCGTGAGCGGAAATCGGCTTTTCACGGAATCACCACGCTATATACAAGTCTTGGGCATTACCTCCCGCATTCCCTTAATTTCTGCGGTCCCCATCTGATGCCACTCTTTAAGGTAAGGCTGCTTTGGCGACGTCCCATGGGATACCAAAATAGGAGCAAACCCCTAGGGCATCTTCCGAATCCAAATCGTCGCTACCGAAGCCTTTGGAGCGCGCACTTGTGAGCACTAACCAAAGCTATTCTCGTCCAATTCCGCTCATGGCTATCGTCCTTGTGGCGCTGGCCGTTCATGGGCCGTTGCTGCTCATGCAGCTTCCTGCCGGTTCGTTCGATGCAAACTTTCATATTTTCTTCGCTTCGCACTACGCCCATCATTGGTTCAATCCCTGGAACGAAAAGTGGTTTGCCGGCTTCTCCCAGACCACCTATCCTCCGCTGACTCACCAGTGGATCGCGCTTCTATCGAATGTGGTCGGCTTGAAGATGGGCTACATGCTGGTGCAGTTGATCGCCGTCCTCCTGCTGCCAGTGGGCGTATTTCGCTTCGCCAGGATCTGGGTGGACGATCGCGCCGCGAGTTATGCGGCCTTGGGAAGCGTCTTTCTTGGCGCACTGGCATTCCTTGCCTATCAAGCGGGACAATTGGCAACCATTGCTTCTGCCGCGTTGTATTTGAACGCCTTGCCCTATTTTTATGAATGGATGACCGAGGCTGCGGGCCGATCTCTAATTAAGGGAGTTGCGATTAGTCTGGCCGCGGCTGCAGCTCACCACGTGACGCTTATTTTCGGCGTCGTATTTTTTGCGGCTCCTGTTCTATGGATTGCATTTTTAGATGCCCGCGATGAGCGTGTGTCAGGCTCCGTGGGTGGAGTTCTATCGCGAGCCGCGGTATTTGCGGCGACTGTTGGCGCGGGTGTGGGCATCGTGCTGTTGCCTTATTGGCTGGCTCTGATCCAGCATCCGATTCACCAGATTCCGATTCCGCACGACAGCCGCGCCAACTTCCTGCTGAATTCGACCACAGCGGTTAACTATTTTGTGATTCCATACGGAGCATTGATCCTGGCGTTGCCTTTTATCTTGTTCCGAGGCGCAGCGTCTCGCCGGTTGCGGCCGTTGTTATTCGGTTTTTGGCTTGCGTTGATTTTTGGATTGGGCGGCACCACGCCTTTGCCGCGCTGGCTGCTGGGCCGCGCTTACGAGATTTTGACCTTCGAGCGATTTACCTTCTGGGCAACGCTGCTTGCAATGCCGATTGTCGGACTTCTCGCGGTGCAACTGCTGGATCGTTTTCAGGTAAGAGCCGCTGTAGGACTCTCGCTGGCAGCTGTCGCGACCATGGGCGCGGCCCTGTGGTGGCTCAGTGCGAATCCTTATCGATCCACTGCATCCGCGAATGTCGACCCGGTAGTCGCTTTTCTCAATCGCGACGGCCACGATGCGTATCGCTACATCACTTTAGGATTTGGAAGCGAACTCTCCCGAGTCTCGACGTATACCGACGCGAGCAGCGTGGACGGAGACTACAATTCCGCGCGCCTTTTGCCGGAAATGACGCACTACGGCTCGGCGCAACTCACCAACGCCAAGTTCTACGGTTCCGCGGGCATGGCGTCTTTGCGGGCGATGCTGGAGCATGCCAACCGCTACGGGCTAAAATATATTTTTGTGCACGACCCATATTACGAGCCGCTGCTCACTTTCGTTGGATGGCGCAAGATCGAGACCTTCAACAATGGCGAAATCACTGCATGGTCGAAGGACGACGTACCACCCGCGCACCAGATTAAATCCGACGCCGTGCCACCGGCGTGGCAGGGGCTCATGTGGGGAATCTTGCCGATCGGCGTAAGTTTGCTGGCGATTTTCCTGGAGTTTTTCTTGCCTGCCGTTCGGCGCGTGTCGATGGGGGTTAATGCTCCGGTGCGTGTGGAACATGCCGAACAACACTCCGTGGCTTGAGGCATCTGCATGAAATTCATTCTTCCGCTCATTCTCGTCGCTGCGACTGTGGCTTTGATGGCCGTCGCTCTGGTTGGGCCAGGGCACGCGCGAGGCACTGTTGGCATCGCCGCCGGTTCTGCTGTTAGCGGGCTCACCCCCAAGGCAGACACTCCGCAGCAGGCTCTTGCCAATTTGCTCGATGATGTTCAGCGGCGCAATTGGGATCGCGCGTTTTCACTCATATCGAAGACGAGCGGCTCCGACGAGCAACAGTTTATTCAGGACTGGACTGGGTCAAACGGCGGCTTGCGGGCATTTTCAAGCTTAGAAGGTTTTGAGCCTCGCCCGCTGCACATCACTGACAACGACGCGCAAATGCGCGTGCGATTGCACTGGACCACCCCCGTCGGCCCGATGGAGGATGTCCGAGATTTTCATCTGGTGCGTGAGGGTGATCTCTGGAAAGCAGTTTGGCCGAAAACCCAGGCGACAACGGTTCCCGCGCAGGTAATCCCAGTCACCTATTTGCGCTGGGATCTGGTCAGCGGGAGCGCGGAAGATGAGTGGGGATCGAAGAATATCGATGCGCCCCACGTGCGAATTATCTCGATGAATGCAGTGGATTCGGCCGAAGGCGCAGTGGTAATGGGAGAAGTGGTGAATGAAGACACGATTCCCGCCTTCGTGAATGTGAACGCCGCGTTGGTCGATGAATCGGGCACCGTGATCGACGACGAGAGTAGTTTCGACAAAATCGCCCACATTCTGTTGCCGAAAGAAATCACACCGTACCGCATCGACTTCCCCAATCTTTCGCTGAAAAAAGTCAAGAACGTCCGTATGGATGTGAAAGCCGCTCTGGTGCCGGCTTCGGCCGATCCGGTGATTGGCGTGATGAATCAAAAGGTAGACTCCGACGTTCAAGGGAAGAGCGTTTTACATGGAGACTTATTCAACGAGAGCGGACAGACAGTGAACATTCCGCATGTGATCGCGAGCTTCTACGACAACAGCGGCAAAGTCGTGTGGGTTTCGGATGGCTATGTTGATCGCGCGTTGCTGCCGCAGTCCTCGGAGCCATTTGCCGTTGAGATCCCCCGCGCGCTTGCCGCCACGGTGCACAACTTTCATGTCGTGGTGAATCAGTACACTTTGGGAAGGTCATAACCATGCGTCGCCATTGTCGAATGTGCGGAGCGAGGAGTTTGGCTGGAGCATGGATGCTTGTAGCTTGCTTCGCAGCGGCGTCTTTGGCGCAGGAGATCAAAGTTCCCACGTCGGTCACAGCGGGAGATGAATCGGCTATTTCAACCACGGGAAGCGGGACCGGGACATTTTATCTTGTGGGCCCGGGAGTTTCACGCAAGAGCGAAGTGAGCCTCGGTCAGGAAATTCCTCTTCGAGCGCAGGACCTGCGTAATGCCGGCAGCTATATGGCTATCGTGTGTTCCGGAACTTGTCAGAGCGCCGTTTTCTACGTCGGCGCGGCGAAGCCTTTCAGTCTCGCCTTTTTGGTGCATCCTTCGCGCGTTCCAGTGGGCCAGCCTGACGCGGTCAGCGGCGTCGCATTTCCGTTCGATCAATTTCGCAACCTCGTGCTGACCTCGCAGACGATTAACTTTCAATTGACGACTGGGAATAGTGCTTTGCTTTCGCGCGAAGTCCGCTCGCAGGACGGGGTGGCTTGGTTTCGTACCTCGTCGGGTAAGTCTGCTGGACTATTGCATGTTAATGCTGCGCTGGAAGCTGTAACTGCGAAGCGCGCCGTGCAGCAGGTTGCGTCCGATCCGTGCAACTTGCGAATTAATGGTCAACGCACGCCGGCGGGGATTGTTGTGCAAACCGAACCTGTCCACGATTGTGCAGGGAATCCCGTTCCCGATGGGACGATTGTTACGTTTACCGCCGCTGAAGCGAAAGGAAAAAATACAGTGGACGCTCCCATCAAGAAAGGAATCGCGCGGGCTCAGATGTCGGCTTCGGGTCCGGTGCTTGTGTCGGCAGCGTCTGGCGTTGTCATAGGTAACGAGCTTCGCATAGAGGCGCAGCGATGATTTTCATGTCTAAAAGCGACCTGCCCGCGAATCTCCTCGCGATAGGAGTCTTCGTACTGCTGGCAAGTGTATTGAATTTGTACGCAGCCGACGCAACAGCACAAGTTGAATTGAATGTAACGAAGGCGGGTCCTCGCACAGTCGAGAATCTTACCGAGCGGGGAATTCTTCGCGACTACCGGTTCGCGTGGACGAGCATGGCCCAGGCTTTAGAATTCAATACTCTCGATCCTCTCGAAGGTCCTTTTGCCGGTGACGCGAAAAAATGGCTGCAGGAAACAGTTTCTGGCCAACAACGCGACGGCCTGAGCCAACGATATCTGAACCAAAATCACAAACTGGAAGCGGTTTTCTATGCACCTGAAGGCGACGTTATGGAGTTGCACGACACGGCCGAATATCAGTTGCAGATTTCGGACGGCGGAAAACTGATTCACGACGAGCATGTCGTCATGCACTACGTTGTCCTGATGACGCCTGCCGCCGACCGATGGGTAGTTCGCCAATTGCAGGCAGTGCGTCAGTTTTGAGCGCCGTTTGAGCAAGGTAAGTGTCCAGTTCAGCCTCGGAGTGCCGCTAATAGCGCGGTGTTCCCGCCAACCGTCGCGTTCCCCAACGCATCCTACTGTCTGCGTAGAAAGTCGACAAAACTCTGAATACTCAAAAGATCAGATGGTCCGGGAGAACGGAGCGATCAGTGTCGAAGGTGTTGCTTAGCGTCTGTGTAGCCTGTTTTGTAGTGGCCGCCGGATGCACAACCCCTGGGATTCATCGTGCTCTGCAAAACGCCCAGGCACCAGGACTGTCTCCCAAGCTGCTTGCGGTTTACATGCCATGGTTCGGCGATCGCACGCACATGGACGTTGGGTATTCGAGCCAGGATCCCGGAGTTTTGCGCAAACAGATTCAGCAGGCCCGCCGCATGGGAATCATGGCTTTTGTGGTCGATTGGTATGGCGAAGCCAATCCTTACTCCGACCACAATTTTGGCGTTCTCCAGCAGGTCGCGAGTGAAAGTCACTTTCAGGTTGCGCTGCTTTATAACGAAGCGTCAGACGAGGATGCACAAGGTACAGACGCAGCCATTGCGGCTCTGGATCATGCCTACAAGGCCTACATTGGCCCCTCAGCCCCTTACGGCGCGACATATCTCATGTATGAGGGACGGCCCATCGTGTTCGTTTTTCCCAAGAGCGGACATGTCGATTGGAATCGTGTGCGCGAGCATTGCAGCGATTGGGAAAAGCCTCCACTTCTAATCTACAAAGATCAGCCGCCGGACCAATATGCGAATGATTTTGCCGGATCGTATGCCTGGGTCCAGCCCGGTCCTGGCGGATGGGCCGCCGATGGCAGCAACTGGGGAGAACAGTACCTCGAAACTTTTTACAAGACGATGAAGAACAAACATCCCGAAAAGATTGCGATAGGGGGGGCGTGGCCGGGCTTTGACGATTCTGCCGCGAAATGGGGATTGAACCGTCACATACAGAGCCAATGCGGCAAGACACTGGATGAAACCCTTAATTTCTATCAGCGATATTACGATGCCGCCAATCCAATTCCGTTCCTGCTGATTGAGACCTGGAACGATTACGAGGAAGGTACTGCCGTTGAGCGCCGTTCGGAAGTTAAGTGCGGCGACCACGAAAGTCCGGGTTCAAGTTAGTTTAGCGGTTGCAAGGGCTTGCTAGCCGAGACCTTTCGGTAACAACCCGAAAGTTGATTTCTACATCGAAATTAGGCTGGTTTCTTAGGTTTCAAAATTCGTCGTACTAGAAAGCTTGATCAATTATGAATGGGGTTAAGAATTCCTCGAAAAGCCTCACTCTTCTTTCCCAGTTGCTGTTAAGCGACGCGGCAGACGAATCGGCTAATCCGCGTCACGACGCGATTGCCGAAACGATCGCCGCCTTTGGTCCGGAGGACTTCGAGGACCTGTGGAATCTCGCGACTTCCCATCATGTAATCATGCGCGCATTTCCTCGGCTGCATCAAGAGATGGTAGCGGCGGGAAACGCCAGAGCGGAATGGGCTGAACAGGTGATAGTGAAGGAACAGGAGCGCATCGATCTGGCGGTATCGTTCCTTTCTCCAATTTGCGAGGCGTTGGGTAAGGCGGGCGATGTCCTGGTAATCAAGTCTCTCGACCACTGGCCCGACTTGGGAAGCGATCTCGATCTGTATAGCAATGCCGGCAGTGCCGACATTGTTGCAATCATGCTGAAGCAATTTAAGGCGAGTCTGGCTGAACGGAGCTGGGGTGACCGCTTGGCGAATAAATGGAACTTTGTTGTTCCAGGTCTGCCCGAACTCGTCGAAGTGCATGTAGCGCGCCTGGGACAAACTGGCGAGCAGGTTGCGGTTACCGACTCTCTGGTGAATTGGTCCCAGATGGCGCAATTTGGTTCGCTGACCTTCCGCGTTCCGGCACCCGAAAATCGCCTCATCATCAGCACGCTCCAGAGGATGTATCGGCACTTTTATCTGCGGCTGTGCGATGTAGTTGACACCGCCCGGCTGGTGGACTCGGAGCTGGTTGACTATGTCCGGTTGCAATCCGTGGCTCGTCCTACCGGCTTGTGGGATGGATTAGCTACTTACTTGACGATGGTGTCAGGCTACGTTAAATCGTATCGCGGAGAAGCGCTTCCGCTGCCCTCCCTCGTGACCGACTCGGCGCGCTTCGGCGAGGAGCAGATTTTCTTCCGAAGAAAGTTCCTGCGAATACCGATTTTTCCCCAAGCCGTCGGCCTTTACGCCTCGGAATGGAAGAGGCTGATGCTTAACGGAGAACTCCAAAGCACATTGCGTCTCAGTTTGCTCCCGCCATTGGCGGCAGCCGCGGCGCTTGAAATGAAGTTGACAGGCAGCGACAAGGGAATTTGGTAGAGGTAATTGACCCACTGACTGCTAGGGATTTTACGGTATTGCGACTGGGTAGATAGTATCTCTATCGTTAACAGCAAGACTGATAAACTTGTGTCCAATGTAACCGGTGAAAGGACGGGCCGATTGGTTCGTATACTCGTGGTAGACGACAACCCGGCGGTTCGGCATTATCTCCGGTCTCTGCTTGAACAACAAAGCACCTGGCACGTTTGCGACGAAGCTCGAACGGGCGGTGAAGCGCTTCAGCGCGTGAAGAAGAATCCGCCTGACATGATTCTGCTGGACTTTCAGATGCCCGATGTAAATGGGCTCGACGCTGCCCGGCAAATATCGAGCCTTTTCCCAGAGATTCCTATCCTGATGGTTACGATTCACCTATCCAAACAGTTGGAGGAGGAAGCGCGGAAGGTTGGAATCCGCGGGGCCTGCGCGAAATCAGACGTGGGCTCTATCGTCGCGGCAGTGGATGCCCTGCTGCATCAGGGAACTTATTTTCCGACGGTTGACACGGCCGTCCGGCACTAGCCTCGCAATCCAACTGCGCCAGGTGCTTTTCGCCACGCCGAAAAACTCCCCACAATTTTCAGTCGAATATTTCGGCGGAGTTTGCATCAGCGAAGCTATCGAGACGGAAATGTTAGCGAGCAGTCCCCGGGGGATAATAACCATTCTTGGTCCGCACCGTGAGTTTGCCGTATCCCGGTGCGCGCGCTTCTACCTGAACAGATTGGAAACCGGGCTTGCCATTCTGATTTTTGGGCTTGTAGGCAATCGTGTACTGGCTGCGGATGTCGTGGGCGACAGTTCGAGTAATATTGTCAACTTCATCCAACGTCTCGGGAAAGTAAGACACGCCACCTGTGTCCGCGGCCAACTGCTGGAGTGCGTCACGCCCTGAGCTTTGCATCCCGCTGCCCAGCAAGCCAATCGCATAGAGGGTGGGGCCGTCCTGCTGCTGCAACTTCCGTGCAGCTTCCTGAAGCGTCTCCTGACTCATGTTGTCCTGGCCGTCGGTAATAACCAAGAGAACTCGCTTGTCTAGACGGGGATTGTTTCGAAGGTGGACAGCCGAGGCAACAATAGCGTCGTACAAAGCGGTGCTTCCGCTGGAGGAGACCTGATGCAGGGCCGTCTGCAATAAATTCACATCGGAAGTGAAGTCCTGATCCAGATAGTAGGTATTGCTGAAGTTAACGACGAAGATCTCGTCTTGCGGATTGCTCGCGCGAATCAAGTTGAGGACCGCCTGGTTGACCTTTTCCCGTTTGTCGCGCATGGAGCCGGAGTTATCGACGACGATCCCCATGGCTACTGGAACGTCTTCGCGTCGAAACGAGGTGATGCTTTGCGGTGTCCCGTCCTGCAGGACTGCGAACGCCGTCTGGCCGAGATTTGGTACCAGATGGCGCTGATCATCAAGCACGGTTGCGTGCAGCACTACCTCTTCCACCTGCTTCTTGAATACAAACATGCTGCCCTGATCGTCCGCAGTCGGGGCCTCGGCGGCCGGTTGTGGCTCTGAAGAAGCTGGTTCTGACGCGGGCGCATTCGGCTGTCCCGGGACGCTTCCACTGCTGGCGGGAGGCGAAGCGGGGGTGGTGGACGACGGATTTTGAGCCAGAGCGGTGGAAGCGAAAGTAACGATTATCAGTGCGGTCCAGAAATACGCAGACAAGTTCGAAGCGGCCGAACGCATGGAAAATCCTCCGAGCAATTTCTTAGATGCCATCTTCAATTGCAGTGCTGCGAGAAGAGAACGAGCCCTACAGGGATCAGGTTGCCGACCTACAGTTAAAACCTTAAACCGCACAAGCGCGCGGGATGAAAAGACTCTTCCTTTGTAGAAATTTCGCCCTTTCAGGTTGCTGCCCCCGACTGAGACCCAAATCCTAATCTCAGGACAGACGGGAATGGTCAATGGTAGAGCACGCTTTAAAGTCGGCTTACCTGCAACCGCGCCATGGATGTGCGCACCTACTTAATTGGAACTTTAGTTGCGGCCAAAATCCAATTAAGCCGGAGCTGTGCGTATGCTTCGAATCCTCATTGCGGACGACCACGAGTTGGCCAGAAACGGCATTCGTTCGCTCCTCGAAGACCACCCCGGCTGGGTGGTCTGCGGGGAGGCCAAAGACGGCCGCGAAGCAGTCACATCGGCCAGCGTTTTGAAACCAGACGTGTGCCTGCTCGACATCGGAATGCCCAACCTGAATGGGCTGGACGCAGCGCGGCAGATCATTGCCATGATGCCCGAAGCGCGCATTCTGATCCTGACGGTGCATGATTCGGAACAGATGGTTCGGGAAGTTCTGGCCACCGGAGCGCGCGCCTTCTTACTCAAGTCCGACGCCGGGCGTGACCTGGTTGCCGCAGTGGAAGCTTTGGAACAGCGGCAGACCTTCTTCACGCCACGGGTGGCTCAGATGATGGTCGATGGATATCTGCGTCCACACGAAGATATCAGCCCCACGGGACACTATGTTTTGACGCCAAGAGAGCGTGAAGTAATCCAGCTCGTGGCGGAAGGAAGGACTACAAAAGAAATCGCGACGGCCCTTAACCTTAGCGTCAAGACGGCGGAAACTCACCGCACCAACCTCATGCGCAAGCTCGATTTACATTCCGTCGCCGATCTCACTCTATACGCCGTCCGGAACGGTATCGTTCAAATCTATTAATTTCGCTTATTCCCTGGCAGGATGGATTCAGTCTCACCCGCATTCTGTGCAATCCATCGGCAAGTAGAGTCGGATTGCCCGCCGGATAGAGGGTCTGCCCGATATTTGCACCCGAAAAGAAAGAGTAACGTGACTCCGAAGCTTAAGGAGAACCGATGCTCTGGACCATAGCGGTATTGCTCTTGATCCTCTGGATGTTAGGCATGGTTAGCTCATACACCCTGGGCGGATTCATTCATATTCTGCTGGTCCTCGCGGTGGTAGCTGTGCTGATCCGGATAATTCAGGGACGAAGTCCGGTTCTTTGAATGGCGGCCCGCGAACACCGGCGCCAGGTTTGCTTCAATCGCGGCAATTATCAATTGCTTGCTTTTTATAAATGCGAGAAGAATCTCGTTAGAAACGAGTCGCTGGCCGAAGAGCGACAATGTGTTCAACGGGAAAATGAATGAACTCATAAAACGGCCTGCAGCCTACTGCCGACCGCTAGCGCACAGGGCTTCCCGAAATCTTCCACAATTGAGCAAGAGCCCGCGCGGCGTCCGAAACGGCTCGCTTCTCCGTGCCTTCGTGGGACAGGCCCGAAGCACTTCGGCGCTGAAAGATGGGACAACCGTACCGCAAAGTATTCTTGACGGCTCGGTTAGTGTGATGAATCTCAAAGACAGCGCTATTGAATACCCGGCGCAGGTCTTCTGCGGAGGGAGCATGTACTTCCATTACGTGTTGTCCTGCAATCCTTTGTGCCATTGGAGAATCCTCGATTTCAACTCTTTCGGCACCTTAGAACACGAGCTCACCACCAGCAATACTGTGCAGCCCCGGTAGCACGACGATAGTTTCCTTACTTGTGAGAAAGAGCAGATGTAAGGCTTGCTCCCCGGCCCAAACTTTCGCGATACCGACTAAGCTTCAGGGACCGGCGGGATAAGGTGAGAAGGGAAATGTTGGGAGCTGCAAAGAGCGTTAGCCAAGATTTCGACGAGAATGGCAAAATCAGGCTGCAGCGCGGAGGTCCAAACAGCTTTGGAGCGCCCGCAGAGCATACAGGGCATCGTCCAGCGCTTGGTCTTCTTCGATCGTGTCAACGCCAGAGAAGAAAAGTTCCCGGGCGCGGGCTACGATCGCTTTCTCGGCGTCCTTGATGCGGGCAGGAATTCGGCTCTTGTCTTTTTCAAACAGAGCAGCAGTGTAAAGTTCTCCCCAGCTGCGCGGCTGGGAGACTGAAGTGACTTGGTCGGGCATGGCGGACCTCTACTAAACCGGTGAATTGCGGACGGGTAAAAAACACAGTAGTAAACCTTAATGGTAAAGCCTATAGGGTGAACACCGTATGTCGGCAGAGAGGATCGAGGTTGACTGCCTAAGTCTTGCGCCGGCTTTCATAAGCCTGCTTTTTTACATTCTCACTTCTACTTTACTTCTACTTCACTTCAAAGCTGTAAGAACCGGAGCCGATCTGGATCACATAAGATTCCTTTTCCTGTTGGGCCTGCACTGAGTTCCCATCTTTCATCAAGTGCGCACCGGCGATAGCAGGCAAGAAGACTCTTGCGCTGGTATTCGCCGGGATCGTGACCTTCAGAGAAAATGGCCCGGTGAGAGTTCCGTTCCAATCGCTAATAATTTTGCCGTAGATCGATTCATACTCCGCGCGCGCCGAAGTCATGCGCGGGTCCAAGTGCGGATGAATGATGATCTCTTTAAATGCCGGCGAACTCGGCAGCGTATCAATGCCGGCCGCATAACGGTAGACCCAGGCAATGACTGAACCGAACGCGTAGTGATTGTAGGAATTCATGGAGGGATCGCCGGTGTCTCCGTTCCAGCGCTCCCACCACGTAGTGGCGCCTTTGGAAAGCATGTAGCCCCAGGACGGATAGGTATCGTTCAGCAGCAGGCGATAGGCAACGTCAGTGCGTCCATTATCGGCCAGCGTAAATAACAGAAACGGCGTGCCCAGGAACCCCGTAGAGAGATGCCACTTGCGCGCTTCAATGTCCTTCACCAATTTGTCGACCAAAGCCGGTTCGAGTGCAGCAGGAGCCATCTTGGTGTAGAGGGCAACGACATACGAGGTTTGCGTTCCCGTTCCGACTTCTCCGTCATCTTTTATGTAAGCCTTCTGGAAAGCCGCGCGAATATTCTGCACGACGTCGTCATAACGCTTCGCATCGTCGTCCTTACCGACAGCGTGCGCCATCTGCGACATCATATTCGCGATCAGCGCCCAATAAGCGGTCGCAAGGAGATCTTTGTTCGTGTTCTCGTCGGGCGCCAGCCAGTCGGCGAAGTTGGGGCCTACTGAGTTCTTGCGAATGAAATCAGGATTCCGGCTCTGGATGAAATCCATCCAGCGCTGCATCGCATCCCAGTTTTCCTCGATGACAGCCTTGTCGCCGTATTGCAGCCACGTAGTCCACGGAACGATGACTCCGGCGTCGCCCCAACCCGGTGCGCCGATTCGGTCGCTCGACGGAACGGGATCGCCTGATCCCTCGACTGTGGAGGGAAGCGTATTGGGGGAAACATTACTGAACTCTCCCTGTCGATTCTGCGCATCCACGATGTCCTGAATAAATTTCTGCGAGAACGCGGCGATATCGAAGTTGTAGCTTCCGGTTCGCCAGAAAACTTCGGCGTCTCCCATCCAACCCAATCGCTCGTCGCGCTGCGGACAATCGGTCGGAATGCTCACAAAGTTTCCGCGCTGCCCCCAAATGCCGATCGACCACATTCGGTTAACCAAGTCACTCGACGTAACCAGCCGGGCCGCGGGCTCGCCGCTGACACTACTGACCACATCGCCCTTGATCGCGTCGAGAGTTGGCACCCCCGGATAGCCAGTAACTTCGATATAGCGAAAACCGTGAAACGTAAAATGCGGAGCGAAAGTCTCTTCGTCGCCTCCGCGCAAAATATAAGTGTCGGTGGCGTCCGCGTTTCGTAGATTCGCGGTGTAGATTGTTCCGTCCGGATTCAGAATCTCGGCGAAACGCATCCGGATTTTTGTGCCGGCAGCTCCTTTCACCTTCATAGTTGCCCATCCAACTATGTTCTGGCCCATGTCGAAGATGTAGGCGCCGTTCGCGGCGGAAGTTACATTCTTAGGAGCCAGCGTGGCGATCACCCGAGCTGGCGCAGTGATCTGGCTCGATACAGCAATGGCCGGCGCATCCGCGAGCACTGCCGCTTTCCATTTCGAGTCGTCAAAGCCGGGTTTGTCCCATCCTGGCTGTTCCGCGCGAGCGTCGTACACTTCTCCGCCGTAAATCTCAGAGAGAATAATTGGCGACTCTGCCGCTCTCCACGAACCGTCTGTCACCACGGTTTCGTGAGTGCCATCGCCGTAGTCGAGTTCGAGTTGCGCCATAAAACGGTCTGGTGGGAGGAAAAAATGCATCCCTACCCAAGTAAGAGGGCTGCCGTACCAGCCGTCTCCCAGGAGCGCTCCAACTACATTGTTGCCCTTGACCAATAAGCTAGTCACATCGTAAGTCTGATATAAGACACGCTTGCGGTAATCGGTGAAATCGGGCGTCATGACATCGCCGCCGATGCGATTGCCGTTCAAAAATACGCGGTAGCTGCCGAGGGCAGTCACGTAGAGCCTTGCTCTTTGTACGTTCCTCGATACCACGACCGCCCGCCGCAGGTAGGCGGCAGGCTGCGGCAATGGCTCCGCATCTCCCAATTTTTTGTCCGTCAAATCCGCAACGACTTGGGCTGGTTTCCAGCCCGATGCATCACCGGTACTCGCTCCCCATTCTTCGTTCGTGGGGATGCGCAGCGTCGAGCCATTCGAGCGAGTGATTTTTACTATGGCAGCCAACGCGGCCATCGTAGTCTTGGCACCTACATTCGGTCCGTACCGCGGCGATTCGGGGGCCGTGACCTTCACTTCGATGGAATTCTGTCCCGAAATAAGCTGGCCGGAAATATCGCGCCGGTCAAAGGCGCCCCATCTGCTCTTCGTATCCACTTCATGACCGTTGACTGCGGCGACAAAGTCTCCCCGCGTCGCTAGAAAGAGAGCCGCGTCTCGCGGTTTCTCGGAGACGTTGAAGCGAATCCGAAACGTTGCGGCCGTTCCCGGTACGACGGCGAACGCGTCTTGGCCGCGCACCCATATCCAGCGGATAGCCTGCCGATCTGCGTCCTCTTCTGGATTCTTCCAGCGAATCCAACTTGCTTTCCAATCCGTCGAACGGAGAAGGCCCATCTCCCACCACGCGGCTTCGCTCGACTGAGATACTCGCCCTGAAAGATCCCAAACGCGAACCTTCCAGAAATATCGCCGCCGGGATTCGAGTCCGGGTCCGTGATAGGTGATTCCAACTGAGTCCGCTGATTCTGTCTTTCCGCTATCCCAAATGTCAGCATGGTCGCTGCGCGAAAGATCAGCAGTGCTGGATACCAGAACTTCGTAGGCTGCCTGTTTCCAGTTGCGCTCGGTATTGTTGCTTTGCCAGGACAGGTGAGGGGCCGCCGTATCGAGGCCCAGAGGATTTTCGAGATATTCGCAGCGCAAGTGTACCGGCGCGGCACAAGCCGCCCTTGCAAGAATAGTGACTACAATGAAAGCGCTCAAAAAGTTGGACCAGCGCACTGAAGCCTCCCAAGCTAGTTGTTGCAGCGTAATGACCCTCAACAAGAAAAACAATCGTGACCTTGTGAGGGAATGATTGTAAGCTTTGTTGCCAAGGGAGGCTCTCCATGGAGGCGGGCAAGAGCAAAAGGATTTTTGATGCGCTCGAGACCTTTCGCATCGAGCTGCCGTCCTGGGGCTTCGCCAATACAGGCACGCGCTTTGGAAAATTCATCCAGCCTGCGGCGGCTACAACGACAGAAGAAAAATTTAGCGACGCCGGGCAGGTGCATTTGCTGACAGGCGTGTGCCCGACCGTGGCTCTGCACGTGCTGTGGGACTTTCCTGAGGGAGTGCACAGCGCCGAGGGCATCAGGAAATTTGCCGATCGCTACGGAGTCCTGCCAGGTTCCATCAATCCCAATCTCTTTCAAAATCAGGAATACAAGTTCGGTTCGTTCGGCAATCCTAATCCAGCGGTTCGCGAACGCGCATTGCAGCACACCAAAGACAGCATCGAGATTGCGCAGCGTTTGCATAGCAGGGATATTTCCATGTGGTTTGCAGACGGTTCGAATTATCCCGGCACCGCGAATATCCGGCAGCGCAAAGAATGGTTCGCCAAAATACTGAAAGATTCTCACGCCGCGTTGTCTCCGGGACAACGGCTGCTTATCGAGTACAAGCCGTTTGAGCCCGCCTTCTACCACACCGATATCGCCGATTGGGGCATGGCCTTGCTACTGGCGCGCGCTGCTGGGCCGCAGGCAAAAGTTTTGGTCGATACGGGACATCACTATGCGGCGCAAAACATTGAGCAAATTGTCGCCTGGCTTCTGTCCGAAAATATGCTGGGCGGCTTTCACTTTAACGATCGCCGTTATGCGGATGACGACTTGACCATGGGATCGATCGATCCGTATCAGGTCTTCCGCATCTTCCACGAAATCCGAAACTTTGAGTGGGAAACGGGCAAGCGAGCCGATATCGCTTACATGATCGACCAGAGTCATAATCTGAAGGGAAAGATTGAGGCTATGATTCAAACCGTGACTGTAGCGGAGGAACTCTTCTCTAAGGCAGCCCTGGTCGACAGTGAAGAACTTGCAATGGCGCAGAAGGATTGCGACTTAGTGCGGGCCGAGTCTTTGTTGCAGGACGCCTTCGCTACCGATGTTCGGCCTGTGATCCAGGAATGGCGAGATTCGAAGGGCCTGCCTAAGAATCCTATGGAAGCGTTTCGGCAGAGCGGTTACCTGGAGCGAATCACCAGGGAACGTGCGGCGCGGAATTCGCGCAACGTCTCGTCCTATGCATAAGAGCATGCCTGCCAAGCCCTATCTTGCATTCGATCTTGGGGCCGAAAGTGGACGTGCCGTTCTAGCTCACCTTCGGTCAGGAATTCTCACGACAGAAGAGGTGCATCGTTTTCCCAATGAACCGGTGGGACACGGCGGTTCACTGCACTGGGACGTGACCAGATTGTGGTTCGAGATGCGAAAGACTCTCGCGCAGTTAGAAGAGACGGAGCTAGCTGGCATCGGCGTTGACGCGTGGGGCGTGGACTACGCTCTGCTGGGGGAGCGCGGCGAGTTGCTCGAGAATCCTTATCACTACCGCGACCGCCGCACCGAAGGCGTCATGGAGGAGGTGCTGGGAGAAATTTCGAAGGAGGAAATCTACCAGGCGACCGGCATTCAATTCATGCCCATCAATACTCTCTATCAGCTTTTCACAGCTCAGCGTCAGAACCCCAAGCTTGTTGCCGCGGCGAAATCTCTTCTCACTATCCCGGACTTGTTCAACTACTGGCTGACGGGAAATGCAGTCTGCGAATTGACCAATGCAACCACCACGCAGATGGTGGACGCAGCAAAGCGCGGCTGGGCTTCCGGCTTGATGGAACGCCTGGGACTCCCGGTTCACTTGCCGGCACCCATTGTCGAGCCATGCTCCATCCTTGGGACACTGCTGCCCGAGATCGCAGGCCATTCCTGTCTTGCGGGCACAACAGTCATTGCTCCAGCGTGTCACGACACGGGCTCGGCGGTGGCTGCCATCTCGGCCCGCGACGGCACGGCGTTTCTCAGCTCTGGGACGTGGTCGCTGTTGGGGATGGAACTGGATTCCCCGGTGATCACTCCCGAGACGCTGCGTTTGAACTTCACGAATGAAGGTGGCATTAACGGAACTACAAGACTCCTGAAGAACGTCATGGGCCTGTGGATCTTGCAGGGCTGCCGGCGGTCATGGACCACGCAAGGGCGCGATTATGACTACGACAATCTGATGGATCTCGCACGGCAAGAAACATCGTTTCGTCACTTCATCGATCCCGATGATGAGTCCTTCCTGCGCTCGGTTGATATGGTCGCCGCCATTGACGAGTTCTGTGTCAGGAGCCACCAGCCAGTTCCACAGAGTTCCGGCGCGTATGTGCGAGCCGTTCTGGAGAGTCTCGCATTCAAGTACCGTCTTGTTCTCCGAAATCTGGAACATGTAACAGGGAAGCACATCGAACAGATTCGCATCATCGGTGGCGGATCGAAGAATCGACTGTTGAACCAACTGACTGCGGACGCCACAGGAAGACGAGTCCTGGCCGGCCCTGCCGAAGCGACGGCGCTGGGTAACATTGCCATCCAAATTCTCGCTACGGGCAAAGCAACCTCGCTTCAGGAAGTTCGCGCGATTGTGGATCGATCTTTCCCGACCGAAGTCTTCAATCCGCTCGAAACCGACAAGTGGGATCGGCATGCGGAACGGTTTGAACAATATTGCGGGAGTATCTATGCCTGAGGTCAAAGAGACGGTTCACCTGAAAGACTTGTGGAACGAAGGCGAAGTTCAGAGGATTGCTGGGAATCAACTGGCGCTATTGCGCTATCGCTCGAACCTGCTGGGCGCGGATTTGCGCATCACCAATTTCGGCGGCGGCAACACTAGCTCCAAGCTCGAGCTTCCGGATCCTTTCACCGGCCAGCCAGTGCGAGTGCTGGCGGTAAAGGGAAGTGGGGGAGATCTCGGCTCCATAACCGAAAGCGGATTTGCCCTGCTCTATCTCGATCGCCTGGAACAACTCAGAAAGCTATACCGCAGCGAAGAGTTTGAAGATGAGATGGTCCGCTACTATCCACTCTCGGCGTTTGGCGAGAATCGTGTCGCTGCATCCATCGATACCCCGCTGCACGCATTTCTCCCTTTCGACCACGTAGATCACTTGCACCCTGACTGGGCCATTGCTTTGGCCGCCAGTGCGAATGGGAAACGCAAGCTGGAAGAGTTCAACAAAGAATTCGACCGCGAGATCGTGTGGCTTCCCTGGCAGCGTCCTGGATTCGAGCTAGCACTGATGATTGAGCGGGCAGTCAAAGATAATCCCGGAGCGGAGGGCCTCATTCTAGGCGGGCATGGTCTATTCACTTGGGGAACTGCGCAGCGCGATTGTTATTTGAATAGCATTCACACCATCGATCAGATGGGTGAATTTATCTTGAAACATCAATCGAAGAAGAATTCTCTTCTCGGCGGGATGGAGCACAGTCCCTTCCAGGATCGCAAGAATATTGCGACTCAAATCCTGCCCACTCTGCGGGGGGCGTTGTCTTCCAATCGCCGTGTCATAGCGCACTATGCCGACGATGAGGACGCTTTGAAGTTTGCGGGGTCGAAGTGGGCGAAGGAATTAAGTTCGCTGGGCACCAGTTGTCCGGACCATTTCCTGAGAACGAGGGTCTGTCCCTTCTTTGTTTCCTGGGATCCCGCCAAAGATGACACAAGTGTTCTGAAGGCGCGCATCCGGGCGGAGGTTGTCGAGTATCGAGCCGAGTACAAGAAGTATTACGACGCGTGGGCGCGTAGCGATTCGCCAAAGTTGCGAGATTCCAATCCCTCCGTCGTTGTAGTTCCAGGATTGGGTTTGTTCGGTTTTGGCAAAAATAAGAAGGAGGCGCGGATCACAACAGAGTTCTTTATCAATGCCATTCATGTTATGGCGGGCGCGAACGCATTGGAAGATGGTGAGACCTCGCATCCTCTTCCTCAGGCGCGGCGGGCCGAGCAATCGCAACAGTTCGCGCAGTTTCACAATTACGTTGCTCTTCCAAGGTCGGAGGCGTTTCGTATTGAGTATTGGGCTCTAGAAGAAGCCAAGCTCCAGCGCATGCCCGCAGAAGCAGAGTTCAGCCGCAAGATCGCTCTCATTGTCGGAGGCGCCAGCGGAATTGGCCGCGAAGTCGCGCTTCTGCTCGCGCGAAAAGGCGCGCATGTCGTCGTGGCCGATTTCGATGAACGAGGCGCGAAGGAAGTTGCCGGCGAAGCCGGTGCTATATCGTCTCGCGAGTTTGTCGCGCACATCCGTGTCGACCTCAGCTCATCTGCATCGCTTGCGGAGGCGGCGAATTTCACGATTTCTCAATTTGGCGGCATCGATGTCGTCGTCAACACAGCAGCAATTTATCCCGTGCCGGGCGCTGATGGCGAACTCGCTGACGCCCAATGGGCGCAAACATTTCTGGTGAATGTAACCGGCAACTATCATCTCGCTCGCCAAACGGAGTGGGTCTTCAAAGACCAAGGCCTCCCTGCTTCCATCGTGCTTACCAGTTCCGCCAACGCCGTAGTGCCCAAGAAAGGCAGCGAGGCTTACGACACAAGCAAGACAGCTCTTAACCACTTGATCCGGGAGTTATCGATAAAGCTCGGCCCGCACGTTCGCGTGAATGGCATCGCGCCCGCCACGGTGGTCGCCGGTTCCACAATGTTCCCGCGCGATCGAGTAATTCGATCTCTGGAAAAATACAAGATCGAGTTCAAGGACGCGGAGTCGACCGAGGAGTTGCGCACGAAGCTCGCCGATTGCTACGCGCAACGGACGCTGACGAAGCAGTCCATCCGTCCGCAAGATTGTGCCGCCGCGATTATTTGGCTGGCCGGCGATCAGAGCGCGAAGACGACCGGGCATATCATTCCCGTGGATGGCGGCCTTACGGAAGCGTTTCTGCGTTAGCGAACAGATATGCAGCGTATCTGCTTTATCTTGCGGGCGGAAGTCTTTCACCTCTAATTTCGAACACGAGGAATCCATGAACCCCGCACTCGGAGTGTTCTTCCACTGGCTCGGCGGTCTCGCTTCTGCCAGCTTCTACGTTCCTTATCGCGGGGTAAGAAATTGGGCCTGGGAAACTTACTGGCTTGTGGGCGGTTTTTTCAGTTGGATCATCGCGCCGTGGATCCTCGCTCTGACCATGACCCACGACCTAATCCGCGTGTTGCGCGAAGCTCCAGCGAACAGCCTGTTATGGGCGTACGTATTCGGCGTGCTGTGGGGACTTGGCGGCCTCACTTTCGGCCTGACCATGCGCTACCTCGGCATGTCACTCGGGATGGCAGTCGCGCTCGGATACACAGCCGCATTTGGCACCTTGATGCCGCCGATTTTCCGCGGAGTGTTCGCCTCCGAAGTGCTGGATACACACTCGGGTTTGATTATTCTGGGCGGCGTGGCAGTCTGTCTTCTCGGTATCGCATTTGCCGGCGCGGCGGGCGTGTCGAAAGAACGTGAGATGTCGACCCGACAGAAGCGCGCCTCGATCAAGGAATTTGCTTTGAAGAAAGGATTGCTCGTAGCCACTTTTTCCGGTGTGATGAGCGCCTGCTTCGCTTACGGACTCGCCGCAGGCGATCCGATTAAGGCCATAACGATTCGGCATGGCACGCCTGTTTTGTGGCAGGGACTTCCGGTGCTTGTCGTCGTACTTGCCGGTGGCTTTACTACCAACTTCATCTGGTGCGTGATGCTCAACATTCGCAACCGGACCGGCTATCAATATTTCAAATCCGAAATTCCAGAACCAATTCAGGCTCGCAGTGATGAGAACATCCTCGAAGCCGTTACCGATGCTCCCGCGGAGGAAATGGCAGCAACGGCGGTTCTTGCGCCGGAAGAAGACGCGAGAGCTCCGATGCTGGCCAACTACTTGTTCTCGGCGCTCGCGGGCACGACGTGGTATATGCAGTTTTTCTTCTACACGATGGGCGAAACCCAGATGGGCCGATACAAGTTTTCCAGCTGGACGCTCCACATGGCCAGCATCATCATCTTCAGCACGCTCTGGGGTATCGCGCTGAAAGAGTGGAAGGGCGGCAGCAGTCGAACGTGGGCGCTGGTGGCACTCAGCCTGTTGGTGCTGGTGAGTTCGACGGTCATTGTCGGCTACGGCAACTACGTCGGCGGATCCTCGCGCTGATCTCTCCGTGATAATCCATGAGATGGAGCCGGCAGGCAGAACGTGTCCATGTCGCGGCCCGATCAAGCAGATCGACTCAGGCTGCCGACAAGTGAACTCGACGGCTATTTACTTCGTCGCTGATTCTTGCGTCGGCGTGAAGTTTAGTGCCTTTCTATTTGGCCTGGCTGCGAGCCGAGTTAGGGTGTGAGGGCGAAGACGACACCGCAGTTGCATGTATTGCCTCCGCTGAAGGTTGTGCCGTAAAGATTTCCGGAGGCGTCCGGGATTACGCTGCTGTTTGGAAATGAGCCCGAAGTACCGTTGAACTGGAACACTTTGCTGTAGGTGAAGGTGGTCCCGGTTTGGCGCGAGAGTTTGAAGACCGTGCCGCAACCGTTGCCGTTGTTGCAGGTTAGATTGCCTCCGCCGTCGGTCGTCCCGTAAAGGTTGCCGGCGGAATCCATGGTCAAACCGCCGGAGGGCTGGGCGCCTCGCGATCCATTGATGCCGTTGAAGGTGTAGACCACACCGAACTTCCAGCCGCTGGATTCAGGGGTGAGCCGGTACACGGTGCCGCAGCCGCTTTGCGGGCAGGCAAACGATCCGCCGTCGAAAGTTTCGCCGTAGAGATTGCCGGCGCTGTCGAAGGTGACGCCGCTGCTGGGAGTTCCACCGTCAAGGCCGTCATTGAAGGCGTAGAGGACGGTCTTTGTCCAGGTTGTTCCGCTCTGTGGAGGACTGAGCTCGAAGACCGTACCGCAGCTGCATGGCGACGTTGCGACGCCGCCAGTGGCAGTAGTGCCGAAGAGGTTTCCCGCGCCATCGAGAACGATCGCCGTGGGAAATCCACCGTCAAGACCGCCCTGGAAAGTGTAGAGAATGCTCTCGGTCCAGGTGCCATTGGAATTGGGTGCGAGCTTGAAGATGGTGCCGTTGCACTCTTCTATACAGCCGCCCTGCGCCGCGCCGTAGAGATTCCCGGCGGAATCCATCACCACGCCGAGCGCCGGTTGGGCAACGTCGGTGCTGCCGAGGAAGTGGAAGAGGACGGTTTCAGTCCAGGTGCCGTTCGAGTTGGGCGAAAGCTTGTATACGGTGCCGCAACCTTCTCCGTTGCAAACTTGAGGATCGCCGCCGGTGACGGTGGTGCCGTAGATATTGCCTGCATGATCGAACATCAGGCTGCCGGCAGGCGATGCTCCATCGCTACCGCCCTGGAATTTGTAGAGCACAGTCTCGGTCAATGTTCCGTTGCTGCCAACGCTTACTTTGAACACGGTCCCGCAAAAAGGCGTGCTCAGGCCGCAGTTCTTGAGGCCGCCGCCGGACGTTGTGCCGTAGAAGTTTCCCGCTCCATCGGAGAGAAGAGCGCCGTCAGGTTCCGTACCATCCGGTGAGCCGCGAAAGTGATACTCCTTGGCCGATACGGCTCCGTTGGAGACTGCATGAGACAGGGGCGCGGCCAGGGCACAGATCGCGATGGCGAGCATCACTCTGGCGATTATTCCTGCCGTGATTTTTCTAATCGTCATTTTCCCGAGCGTTGTTCTTGTGATTGGTGCGGTTATTTCGTTTGCTGCCATGTGCATTGTTGTCATGGGTGCCTTTCGGTGGAGCCGGCCCGTTCCAGGAGGCGGCAAGGGACTGGGTATTCTTTTGTCCTGCATTTCAAGTTACGGCGAGAATCGAGAAATTGCCGCCAGACAGCGTATGACAGCTGGAAAGCAGGTGTGTCGTGGAGTTGTAAAAGGTTTGTCAAGTTCATAAATGAAGGTGATCCGGGCTTGAGAAATAAGCTCGTCGACCGCAGCTTAGCTGGCGGTGCATGAGTGATCCGCAATTGCTTATGATCATCCCGACAGGTCGACTTGTGGTTCCTAATCCCTTCGATATACGCTCGGGTACTCACCTGCGACTCGAACGGGTCGGCTTCGCCTGAGTCGCGCATGAAGGAAATGGCCGCCAATGACGATTGCGAACGGTTCCGGACCGGGGCGGCGAAGTATGCTGCCTACCTCGACACGCCCGAGGGCCGCCTGCGCCTCGATCTTGCCTTTGCCAACTTGCAGGACTTTCTCCCCCGGTCCACGCGTGCTTTGCGCGCTTTGGATATTGGGGGCGGTACGGGCGCTATGGCAGTACGCCTGGCGCGACTTGGCATCCACGTCACCTTGCTGGATGCATCTGTACCAATGCTGGATTTCGCCCAGCGTGCAGCGCACGAAGCCGGAGTTGTGGCGAGCATCGCGCTGAAACACGGCGATGCCGCGCAGTTGGCAACCTTAGTCCAGGGCGAATCGTTCGATCTAATTCTTTGCCACAATGTCCTGGAATATATTGACAACCCGTGTGCGGTTTTGTGCAGTGCGGCTCGCGCCCTGCGGGATCCTTCGAGCATAATCTCGATATTGGTGCGTAACCAGGCAGGTGAGGTGCTCAAAGCTGCAATACAAGACGGCGACCTGGCGGCGGTCGAGCACAATCTCACCGCTGAATGGGGGCACGAATCTTTATATGGAGGAGGGGTGCGGCTGTTTACGAGGGAGAGCCTGTGCGCGATGCTGCTCGAATCGTCCCTCGCGGTAACTGCGCGGCGTGGCGTTCGGGTAATGTCGGATTACTTGCCGCCGAAGGTTTCTCGCGCCGCAGAGTACGAGCGAATTTTTGCCCTGGAGCGCAAACTGGGCAAGCGGCCGGAGTTTGCCGCGGTTGCCCGCTACACGCATTGCCTGGCGCATCGCGCAGAGACTGTTATGAAGGGCGATTCATGACCGATGTCATAGCCCAGTCTTCGCCGCACGGATTTCGCGTGACGACTGATGCCGGTATTGCGCTCGGGCTGGGTCTTACCAACGAATGTAATCTCGCCTGCGCCTTCTGCTACCGCGATCCAACTCGCACCGATCGTCTCTCGCTCGATCAAGTGAAGGCAGTCATGGAGCGATTGCCGGTTCGCTCGGTGAATCTGGGTACCGGCGAAAACGGCATGCACCCCGACTTCAAGGCAATGCTGGGCTACCTGCGAACGAAACCGGTCAAGCTCACCATCACTTCCAATGGCCACAGTGTTGCTGTTTTGGAAGACGATGAACTCACCGCCTTCCATGACATCGAGTTTTCTCTCGATTACCCGACGCAAGCAGAACAGGATGCACAGCGCGGACAGGGCAATTGGGCACTGATTCACCAGCAGGCAGAACGGTGTCGCAGGTTGCGTATTCCAGTAACCATAATCGCGGTCATGATGAAGTCGAACTACCGGCGCTTAAAGGACGTCGCACGAATAGCCAAACAGTTTCACGCTCCTCTGCGCGTGAACGTGTACCAGTCCGTGCGATCCGACATCTATGCCTTGTCCTATGAAGAGTACTGGGAGGGGTTTCGGCGTCTCTTCGAGGAAACGGATGTGATCGCCGTTGGCGAGCCGCTGGTTCGAGCCATGGCGGGGCTCCCACCGCTCCGCGGCGGTTGTGGCGTGAGTACTGTACGAGTGACACCAAGAGGCACGACGCAGCCCTGCGTTTATTGGCCGGGACCGGGGGAGCCGCTGTCGAACTTGATTCTGGCTGGCCCTGAGATTCTGGGCTCCGATCCCTTCGAGCAAGCTCGTACTCTTCCCGAGGCATGCCAGCCTTGCGAGTTTCGAGAATCATGCCATGGCGGCTGTGCCGGACGCCGACGTCTTCAGGACGCGCTGCTGCAGCCTGACCACTACTGTCCGATCATCCGCGGGGAGCGCCGCAGCCTTCCCATCCGCATGGCCCCGACTCGCGATCTGCCCAAGATGAGCAGTTCCTGTACTACCGTAGTGACTGCGCGCGAGGTTGATCCGCAGCACGAATTGGCGCCGGCGGGACGACGATCTCAATCAGTCCGGTCGCCACGTCATAGAGGAGACCTGATGTAAGCCACTCGCCCGGCAGCGCCGGAATCGTCCGGAGCAAAGCAACGTCGCCGGCTACCGCCGCGCGGGGATCGGTGACCGCTTTTGTCTTGAGTTCGCCTTCTTGTATTTGAAAATAGTGCGCTAGCATGGCGCGGTCTCCCGCAAGGCGAGTGAGGCCGCAATCGGTGTGTTGTAGCACAATGATGTGAAACTCCCCGCCGCCTCCAGGAATCTCTCCGGCAACCTCACCGATTCGGCCGAGTAGGCCCATTTGCTCCAACAATCCCGGCGTAATTCGACCGCCGATGTTACGTATCACGACGGCCTCGCCCGGTTTTATTCCAAGCACATGAGCAGGGTCAACACGCATATCGGCGCAACCGATGATGATTGCTTTGACATTCGGCATCGACCGCGAAAGCGAAGGCATCAATGTGCCCGCAGCAGACTGCTGCGCAGCAAAGACTTTGTTTCGTTCCAACATCGAGTCGAGATTGTTCAGGTTAATTCTCCCGGAAGAAGGTGATCAATACTTTGAAACATCCAGAATCGAATTCTTTATTTTCTGCTTCTGCAGAACCTCGGTGATCAAGGTGCGTAATGGGTGAAGACAAAGTCGCGAGCTTTGACAGGCTCGTGGCAAGAGAAGCAGGTTTTGAGCGCCGACTCGTGGTCAGGCTTGCCGTCTTTGAATTGAGCAAACCCCCAGCCGCCTGGGCCACAGAGATCAACTTCCAGTCGCGGTATCCCGGGGGAATCCGGATTCCGAAGAGCGCGGCAGCATCTTCATCGGCGTTTCCCGATGCGGCTGCCGAGGAGGCGACAACGCCGGCCACCGCTGCAACTGCGACCGGCAAGAACGCGATCCATCTCATAGCGCGTCTCCTTGTAAATTCTAGGGCGTCAAACCTTGCGATCCAGTAACATGCGTCCGGAACGACATCAACCCCTGAAATCAGCAAGCCTGTTGCCTAAGCGCGTTCATCTTATTTCGCATCCACCCAAGTGTCAGACCCGGTCAGCTTGACTGACACATCAGAAATGAAGATGTGCAAAGGCTTGCCATCGGCGAAGCCACGATGCTCGGTTGAGAACAGAATTGGGCCTGCCTTCTTGTAGCCTGCCCATGTTGCGAAGACACAGCTTGGCGGCTTGGCTCCTCCGCGGTGATAGACAAAGTACACGACGCGGTTGTCTTTCCCTACGTAAAGATCCCAGACGTCGCCGGGCGTGTAACCGCCATCCGCGGGATACTTCACGGGGATCAACTCAGCCATGCCCGGTCCAACTGGCAGGTTAAACTTGCCCTGATCGATCGCGCTGGCGTTCTTGTCCCAGTAAGCATGGAATGGGAACAGAGTCCAATAATTGTCGTTGACGAAACTTGGCTCGACTTCGTTCTTTACGGCGTCGGTTTGGCTGCTGAGGTCGGTACGCACGTAGGAAACCTTGACCGGCTTGCCGTCTTTATCCACGCCTTCAAAGGTAACCTTGCCGGTCTTGGGCTCCCACTCCCACTTGTGAGCGGCTTTGAAGAGTCCGGTAATTTCTCCATTCCAGGTATAGCGGACAGCCTCCACTTGATCCCACGAGTCGACACCGAACGTCTTGGCGACTTGATCGAGGGCTGGCGAGCGCGTCTGCGCCCAGGAAGTTGCAGAAAGGGCTAATACTCCGGCGGCCAAAAGATGGATCATCGTTGCACGGCGCGACTTTGTCATGGAGTTTGCTCCTCGTGAAATGAACGGATGCCGTCTTGGATGACGGGCGCCTCCCTTTGGATACATGAAGTCACATCACTGGCCGACTGCTATTCATCTAGTCTTTCGTTCGTGGCTCTGCGGCGGTGGTTTGAACCGGTGAAGGGCGATAAACGCGCCGGCAACTGTTACGGCTCCATATTCCAGAGGCATAATCCAGAAGGGAAGTATCCACAGACGGCCTAGCGCGCGCAGGTGCCAAACGTAGTAAGTCGGGATAATGCTCACCGTCCAGACTATGATCGGTGCCGTTGAGGCCGTCCACAGGAACGGCAGCATCCAGAGCAAATACCACGGATATACGACTGGTGCACATAAAAGCGACGCTGCCATGGGCCAGGCAAATGCCTCTGGAGACAATGCTGACGCCGTGATTCTGAAGCAGACTGCGATCAGAAAGCCGGCGAGAACTGCCAGGACGGCTGCAAACTCGGGAGTCGCGATTCGCTCAATCATCGCAAACACCGGATCGTTAAAGCGAAAGCTGTGGACGTAGGCGCCGAGCGAGCCGAGCGGAATCCGCCCGTGATCGAGAAACGGTATATAGAGAATTCCGGCCACAACGGCTGCGAGTGCCCCATCGCGGATACGAACGCGCTTCCAGTAGAGTGGCAGCAGCACAATCGGTAGCAATTTCACGGCGACAGCCACACCCAACGCCACGGCTGCCACAGCACGCCAGCGCCGTGCTTCGCCCGTGAAACTGCGCCCCAGCGCGGCGAAAGACACCAACAGCAGCAGCACTCCGACGATATCAACGTGACCGCTGCCGGCAACTTCTATTGCCAGCAGCGGGTTCCACGCATAAGCCAGAACCCAGTGCGCTTCTTGCCCGCTTGTACGCAAGATATCAAGCAAGACGAGAACGATCGCGAAATCGCAGACTACGAAGGCTATCTTCAGGGTAAAAATGGACTCATGGACCGCGGTTACGGCGCGGAAGAAAAGCTCAGCGCCCGCTGGATATGGGCTGGGTAGGTACGCGTTGTTCAGCGTCCGGGTCTCAGGCGTGTGCAATCCAGCCAGAGCGGGGTCGCTGGGAACGACGAGATAAGGGTTGTAGCCCAGGCGCTGTACGCGACCGTCCCAAAGGTAGCGATGAATATCGTCATCGGCGCCGGGCGGCGCGAGTAGAAATGGAAGATGCCACAGAGCAGCCAGCGCAAGCCCGATGATGATCACGCGCCGGGAAAACTTGGGCGTAGCGAAAAGCTCATGGATCGCCAGGAGATACGCGATGCCCGCAACCCCGAGTGAGGCCATGAAATACGGCCCGCCCCGATCGCCGAAGGTTCGCGAGCAGATCGTCAGCGCGACGCACAACGTCGCGCCGAGCAGGTAAACCCTCCACGCAGGGGTGATCTTCACCGCCCTCCAGTACTCGTTCGCGATTGCGCGGGCAATAATATCTTTATGTAGAGCGGGCACTCTTGCCCGCTTTGCTGGCGGCGGCATGAACTAGCGGGCAGGAGTGTCCGCTCCACTTAACTTCTCCCATTCTTCCAGCCACGCCGCCGTCCGCGGCGCCCTTGCCGGAGCCAGTCGCAACTCCTGTGCTAACCGAGACAGGTCGTCAGCGACATCAATGTCGTAAAAAGAATCTGCGAAGCCTACCGATAGCTTAAGCTCTCGTGCGCGCCACAGGAGTCTCTCCAGCGCGCTGCTTGTGCCCATTCCATCGCCTCCAAAAAGCGAAGGATGAGGTACCTTCGCCCCAACGAGATAGTAACCTCCGTCATGTGTCGGTCCCACGACCAAGTCATGTGCGGCCAGGGTTTCGAACGCGTCTTCGAGAACAGAAAGAGGCAGGTGCGGACTGTCGCTGTTGAATGCAAGGGTGCGTCGTTGACGACCTTCTGCGAAGTGCGCAAATACCGAAGTGAGCCCTGCCGCAAGACCCTCACCTTTCTGGGCAACTACGCATACATTACTGCCTGCGAATTCGGCGAGTTCGCTCACATCTGAGTGAGGACACATAATAGCGACTTCCACATCGCATAATGACTGTGCCAACGCCAGGGTGTCTTCCAGAAGACAGCGATAGAAAGCAGGAACACTCTCGGGCGCAAGCCTGGGCGTAAGCCGGGTTTTCACCGCGCCCGGTCTCGGTGCTTTCGCCATAACAACGAGCGTTCGAACCTCGATGGGAGACTGGGCTTTGTTCTGGCGGGAGGACTTCATGGCAGATGGCTTTTGGGACGCTTTCAATCAATCCAAAGTGCGTTTCTCGTCACGAACCGAATTTCGAGTTGAAAAAGCACACAGGCAGCTTCAGGCTGAGTAATAATCTCATGGATATTTAGAAGCTGCGTAAGAGAAAATCACGTGCGCTCGCGAGCACTCGCGCTCGTGCCTCTTGGTCTGGCAGAATTCGGGCCATCGAAACTGCCCCGATCATCGTTGAAAAGATAGCAGAGAACGCGCGCTCCTTGTCAGCGGGCCGCCGGCCCGGCATTAAGGGAATCATTCTACTTTTGTATTTGATCATCTCCTTACGGATTGGGGCCTTCACTGCATGATCGGCCCGCGCCAATTCGGGCCCCAGTGCCGCCAACGGGCACCCGAACTCGGCATGATCGCAGTGTTCCGGACTCAGGTAGGCTCTCACAATCGCCTTCCATGCCGTCCCCGGTTTGGACTTTCCGGCAACTTGCGTCAGACGGTCGGCGGTTTCCCGGAAAGCCTCGCTTAACGATTCCGTAAGCAGATCGTCCTTGCTGCCGAAGTGTTTGTAAAAGCCTCCGTTGGTCAAGCCAGAGTCTCGCATCACGGATGAAACCGCGGCGCCAGCGATGCCTTCAGCGCGAACACGCCGGGAAGCGTCTTTAAGAATCTTCCGATGGACTTCGACTTTGTGCTCCGGCCGGTAACGCATGACTGATTATAGGATGCTGGCGATCATCCCACGGTGCAATTGTTCTTGGGCTGAACCTTCAGCAGAAAGAAATTATGAATCCATGGGATTATTAGAATAATCCTATGCAGACATGTAGGAGGCCAAATGTCGACGCAAACCGTCTTTCAAGTCCATCTCGTTTTAGGCTATGTCGCGTGGCTGCTTTGCTTCGTTGTCTACATCCTGCCGAAACTCAGGGCGATGGATCGGTTTGCAGCGCAACGCGCCATCGCTACTTTGCACAGCTTCCGTTTCTTCGGGCTGGTATTCATCCTTCCGGGCTTTGTCGGTCCTAATCTGCCGGCTGGCTTTGCCACTTTTTCCGCCTACTGGGACCTTGCAACAGGGGTGCTGGCTATGCTGGCGCTTCTCACGGTGAGGATACGCCCGCTCTTTTGGCTGTTTGTCGCAGCCTTCAACCTCGTGGGGACTGTCGACCTCATAGTCGATTATTACCACGCTGTCCGGATCGGACTCCCGGCAGTGGCGGGGCAGTTGGGCGCCGGGTACGCAATCCCGATTCTCTACGTGCCGCTCTTGATGATCACGCACATCGCCGCACTCTACTGGCTGGTGCGTCCTCAACACAAGGCTCGGGCCCTGCAGGCAATGCCGTTTCATCTTAGAAATCAGAGTGTGCGCGGTGTTCCGGCGCTTCGCCGCCGAAAGTAGTAGCGAACAATCAAGCTGAGAATGAACCAACCTGCGCCAGCGGTTCCCCTCAGCGTACCGCTGATTTTTGATTTTCCGATGCGCGGATAGTAGCTTACCGGAACTTCAACTACGCGAAATCCGGCGAGCGCGCCTTTGAGGATCATCTCAACCGCCCAGCCATAGGTTGTTTCCTCCAGCGCGAGCGCGCGCAGTACGTCTGCGCGGCCCGCGCGAAACGGGCCGAGATCGCTGATGTCCACTCGATAGAGAAGTCTTATCAGACTGGCGGCGAAACGATTCCCAAGTACCTGGTGCCAAGGCAACGCGCCAGCGGAGTTCCGCGAATGCAAACGCGAACCGAGCGTAATGTCCGCACGGCCGTCAGCGATTGGCGCCAAGAGAATCGGCAGTTCGGAAGGCCGATCGCTGTAATCGCCGTCCAAAAACACAATAATGTCAGGAGAATTTGCCACGGCCAAACCTGTGAGGCACGCTCGCCCATAGCCGCGACGCGGTTCCTGCACCACGCGCGCGCCCATTCTTGCCGCAATGTCAGGCGTCCCATCATTCGAGTTGCTGTCGACAACGATGACTTCGGTCGTGAGTTCAGAAGGCAGGTCCGCCAAAACGCGCTCGATCGCACCCGCTTCGTTATGGGTAGGGATGATGACGGACACTCGCACCTGAACTTGACCAATCACCACCCCGGATCACCACCAAAGAGAAGACGGCCACCGTTGTGCCAGCCACGCGTCAATGCCCCATCTCCGGCCTGCGCTTCCAATAGCCAGCCCGAGCGAAGCCATCACCGGAACCAGAAGTTCCCATATCCACGACGTGCCCCACTCTGAAATCCAAAGGCTGCCGAGAAACAGAAAAGCCACAAACGCGGCAGGTCGGGTAAGCAAGCCGATGACGAGCAGGATGCCGAGAGAGATCTCAGTCATTCCCTGCATCGGAGCAGCCATCGCCGCATGACTTGCGGCCAAGCTCATCACGGCTTTCCACACAGCCGGCGCGTGATCGTGCTGGATGTAATAGTTGATCAGGTTTGCGTAGCCAGTTGGGGTATAGAGGCCTTTCCCCAAGTTCTCGAAAAAGACCCACACGAACATCGCGCCAATTGTCAGTCGCACGATTGCAAGACCGTTTGCTGATTGCGGTTGGCGCGTTACTGTAGTTGAGTCACTTCGCGGTGAGGTTGCGTTCATCGTCATGGTGAACCTCGTCCAATGGATGCTATACCAGATCGGAAATATTCGCAGGCTCAAGTCTTGTCTCACTGAAGCCCTCGGTATAGATTATGGACCAGCTTTCCGCCCCTGACAGCCCGCTGTGGCTGCTGGTAGAATCTCGGCACAGCCTGCGTATTAAGGAGTGTGTCCGTGAAGCTCCGAGTTCTCTCGTCATTGCTGCCATTCTTTTTTCTTGCACCCCAGTTTCCGGCGTGCCAGTTGGCCGCTCAGGCCGCTTCGAATACTCAGAAATTCAGCGCGCCATTCCGCACGATTCGCTTCACCTACAACTTCACGGTGAAGGATCTTCCCTCTGGCGCGAAACGAGTGCGCGTCTGGATTCCGTTGCCGCAAACCGACCAGCATCAGACTGTGAGCGTTCTCGCGATCAAGGCTCCGGTTAAAACGCGAATGACACAGGAGTCCGAGTACGGCAACAAGATGATGTATGCCGAGATTCCGAACTCTGGCTCAGGCAAAGCAGAGTTCACTATCGAGTACAAAATCACGCGCCGCGAATATTCGCGGGGCGATTACGCGCAACTCAAAAAAAGGGACCAGAAACCCACGGTCGTGGCTGCGTCGATGAACCGGTTGATCTCGCCTGACACTCTGATTCCTACCGACGGGAAGATCAAGGAACTGGCGGTTGAGGTAACCGGGGCCCAGAGTGGATCCGTCGCAAAAGCCAAGGCTGCTTATGATTACTTGTTCACGAATATGCGTTACGACAAAACGGGCACAGGCTGGGGCCGTGGAGACGCACTGTGGGCTTGCGATTCGAAGCACGGCAACTGTACGGATTTCCATTCCCCATTCATAGGTATGCTGCGGGCGGACGGGATTCCGGCCCGCTTCGACATCGGTTTTCCTCTGCCCGAAAACAAGGACAAGGGAGATATTGCCGGTTATCACTGCTGGGCTGAGTTCTACGCGCCCAAAACCGGCTGGATTCCCCTTGATATCTCAGAGGCGTGGAAAGCAAAGGAGAAGCAGGATTATTTCTTCGGCAGCGTCGATGCCAATCGCGTGCAGTTCTCCGCCGGCCGCGATGTCACGCTGTCTCCTAAACAAGATGGTGCAGCGCTGAATTACTTCGTCTACCCCTATGTCGAGGTCGACGGCAAGCCCTACGATAAAGTCGACAAGCAGTTCAGCTTTGAGGAAGTCAAACCCTTGGATTGAAGGCGCGACTTCGAAGCGCCCAGGGTTTCGCCCTGATCAAATAATCGGCACCACGTCAACGCCCCGTCGCTTTAGCGGCTCAAGCCTTTGCATCTAGTGCCGGGTGCCTTCCCGGAGGTCGGCGGCGGCAAGATGGGCGGCCTATGACCACCGTTTTAAGTAGGGAAATGCAGGGAAGGTGAGATACATGGGAAAGTTGATCTACTCGATGCTCATGTCGCTGGACGGTTACACGGAAGACGAGCGCGGCCGCTTTGGCTGGGGCGCTCCCGAAGACGAAGAGGTGCACTCCTACATTAACGGGCTTGCGTCGGCATTCGGCACCTATCTCTACGGACGCAGGATGTACGAGACGATGGTTTACTGGGAGACGGCTCATACGGTTCCCGATCAACCACGGTTTGTGCTCGACTTTGCGAGACAGTGGCAGGCCGCGGAAAAGGTTGTCTACTCGAGAACCCTCGCCGAGCCGCGCAGCGCGCGCACGAGGATCGAGCGGGAATTCAATCCCGAGGAGGTCCACCGGCTCAAGGCCGACGCCGAGCACGACCTCACTGTTGATGGTCCCGAACTGGCCGGCCAAGCGATACGGGCGGGTCTTGTCGACGAATTCCAAATGATTGTCTGCCCCGTGGTCGTCGGCGTTGGAAAGCGGTTCTTCCCGGATGGTGTGCGGCTGGACCTCGATCTAGTCGAGGAGCGACACTTCCCGAAGGGTATTGTCTTTCTCCGGTACGCTGTCCGCGGCTGATCGCACAGGAGTGGTGGAACGCCAACTGGGACGCTTGCTTGCGGCGATTTGTTCAAGGCGAGAGCGCTGCAACTTCCATTTGCACCCGGCAATAATTTTAGAGAGGAGATAATTGCAACGACTTCAAGATGACTACTTGCCGCCTATTCCAGCTTAAAACTGACACGGAACTCCGAAGGCGTCCTGATTGCCGAATTTCATAGCGACGGTGGGCCCTGAAGTTGCAACATTGCCTGAAAGAGGATTCGAGCAGAAGTGCTTCCATCCAACCGATCAGTCGCAGGGAGGTCCGCTCGCCAACGATTTTGTTTTTGTAGTATCTTGTGTGCTTGAGTGTGGCGCTTTCGCCGCGGGTTCCACATTTTCTGCGACTCCAACCAGGAAAAAAACTTGGTCCGCGCCTGGCCGGAGCGCAGGACCATCCGCTTGGGATCGAAAGCCGAGAGGATTCAACGCCGCCGGAGTCCTGCTGCCGCATTGTCCAGAGCCAGACAGTCGGTCTGAGCCGCGTCCACTGCCGAATCTGCCCAGTAGAAATGGGTCTGGCCTGTTGGGAGGTTTTTTTGGATCCCGATGTATTGTCGCTGATAAGTGCAGCCGAAGATGGGGACAAAACGGCTGCTGAACCGCTGTTCGCAGCGCTCTACTCCGAACTCCGCCGAATTGCCAGACGCGAATTGTCCCGGCACCAGGGATCTGTGACCATCAGCCCGACTACTGTTCTTCACGAAGCCTACCTGAGCATGAAAGGCAAAGACGATCATAGTTTCCCGGATCGCGCCCGATTTATGGCGTACGCAGCTCGCGCCATGCGCACGTTCATCATCGATCGAGTGCGTGAGCGCCGCGCCCAAAAGCACGGAGGCCTGTTTGAAATTACATCTTTCGATACAGAAGCCAACGCACAATCCGGCGGATATGAAGAAGTCTCGGAGGTAGGCGAGGCTTTAGAGGGTTTAGCGAAAGTGGATCCGGCTCTGGCGGAAATCGTAGATCTTAAGTTTTTTTGCGGGTTCACCTTCGCCGAGATCGCCGCCTTGCGCAGCGTCTCGGAGCGTACCGTACAACGGAGTTGGGAACGCGCTCGCCTTTACCTGCATAAACAAATCCAGACCGATCTATCTCTCTGAGCCTTTATGTCTTCGTTCACTCCCGAGCAATGGCGCGCATTAGGGGCCTATCTGGACCAGGCGTTTGAAATGGATGGGTCTCAGCGTGAGGCATGGCTCTTGTCTGTAGCGGCAGAAAATCCTACGCTTGCGGCTCAACTCAGAGAGCTCTTGCAGGAGCATGCGGAGCTGGCAAGAGACGGCTTCATGGAAGGCAATCCTACTCACGAAGTGTTGCCGGCGCATCTCGCCGGCTACGCTGTCGGACCTTACACGCTTGTTTCGCAAATTGGCCAGGGCGGCATGGGAAGCGTGTGGCTGGCAGAAAGAAATGACGGGCGTTTCGAGAAAAAAGTTGCGGTCAAGTTCATTAACCTTGCGCTGATCGGGCACGCTAATGAAGAACGCTTCCGCCGGGAGGGCGCAATCCTAGGCCGATTAGTGCATCCCAACATTGCGCAATTAATCGATGCGGGCGTCTCCAACAATGGGTTTGCATATTTGGTCCTCGAGTATGTCGAGGGTGAGCCAATCGACAAGTATTGCGATGAGGCGAAGCTGGACATTGGCCAACGGATTCGACTGTTCCTGCAAGTGACGAGCGCGGTTGCTCATGCGCATGCCAATCTGATCGTCCATCGCGATCTCAAGCCCTCCAACGTTCTTGTGAGCCGGAGTGGGGAAGTCAAGCTGCTCGATTTCGGCATCGCCAAGCTGGTCGACGAGAGCAGCGAGGGAACTGCCACGGCTCTAACGAGAGAAGGCGGGCGCGCCTTAACCCCAGAATATGCAGCGCCCGAGCAACTAACTGGCCAGCCCGTTACTACCGCGACCGATGTTTTTAATCTGGGAATACTCCTGTATTTGTTGCTTACTGGGAAACATCCGGTCGGAGAAAAACAAACGACACCGGCGAACCTGGTGAAAGCGATTGTCGAAACACAGCCACGAAGATTGTCGATTGCCGTTACGGCAAAGGCCGATCCGGAAACCGCCGCTGGCAATGCAGCGCGGCGCATGACGACGCCGGAAAGATTGCAACGCCTGCTGGGCGGTGATCTGGAAACGATTGTCGCGAAAGCTCTCAAGAAAGATCCTCAAGAACGCTATTCCTCGGCCAACGCTCTGGCTGATGATCTGCGGCGTTATTTGAACCATGAACCAATCAGCGCGAGGGCTGATAGCCTCGGCTACCGAACGGCGAAGTTTGTCCGACGCAATCGCGTGGTCGTGGCGATGGCATCGCTGGCCTTAGCTGTCGCAATCGCCGGAGTAATCGGAGTTGTTCTTCAGGCGCGCAAAGCGCGGCAACAGCGCGATTTTGCATTCGAGCAATTGAAGCGCAGCGAAGATCACGACGAATTTCTCAATTTTGTTCTGTACAACGCTGCGCCGAAGGGAAAAACGTTTACGGTTGACGATCTGTTGACCCGTGCTGAACAGTTCGTCGGTAAACAGCAATCTTCAAACCCTACTCGACGCGTGGATTTATGGACCTGGATAGCCAGTGACTATAGCTCGAAGGATGAATTCTCCAAGGCGAGGGTGCTGGCAGAAAAAGCTTACGAACTAACCCGCGCTATTCCCGACCAGTCTGTTCATGCACGAGCGGCCTGTGTGTTGGCGGAAGCCATGAACGGTCTCGGAGAGACAGCTAAAGCGGAGCAGTTCGTCGAGGAGGGACTCCGTGCTCTACCCAATGGTCCCGAGTATGACCTGGACCGCGTAAACTGTCTGGACGTCGGAAGCTCCGCGTTGGAGAGGTCGGATGTGTCACGAGCGGTCGAGAGGATGGTGACTGCGAAGAAGATTGTCGAGCAGTCGCCACTCGCAACGGATGCCTTGCGTATGCGGATTGCAGCCGATCTGGCAGCCGCGTACTCTGCAGCCGGGAGAAATCCAGAATCGCTTGCCGAATTTGAACGCGCGGCTTCGTTTTTGCCATCGCTCGGATATGAAGACACGGTCACGGCTTCGGCGCTGTTTGATGATTGGGCGCTGGAGTTGGATCAGATTGGGCGAACGCGGGAGGCCGCCGACATCGATAAGCGGGCCATCGGAATCCTCCAGGATGACGACAACCTCGGCGCCGTCTCGCCGATGTACCTGGTCAACTATGCCAAGATGTTGTCGAAACTGAATCGTCCAAACGAAGCGAGGAATTTTGCGCAGCAGGCTTACGACAGGGCTAAAGACGGCCATAATCAAACTGTGATGGGCCAGTCGCTCCTGGTTTTGGCGCGAATCGCCATCACCGAAAAAAAGATCGATCAGGCGGTTGCCTTGCTTAACGAACTTGAGCCTCTCATGCGCAAAATCCTGCCGCCCGGGCATTACGGATTTGCCACTCTCACAACGGATCGGGCTTTGATCGCTCTTGAACAAGGGAATGTTCCACTCGCCTCGGATCTTTCCCGGCAGGCTGTAGCCATAGGCGAGGCCGCGCGCGCCAAGAGAAAAGGCGGGGCTTTTCTTCTTCCCACATTGCTACTCAATGACTCTCACATTGCTCTTGCGGCCGGCAAGCCCGAGCAGGCTTTAGCCGATGCTGACCAGGCTATTTCGATGGAACATTCTCCCAACGAACAAGGGACGATGTCGGCTAAGTTGGGGGGCGCATACCTTGCACGGGCACGGGCGCTCGAAGTGCTCGGACGACACGATGAAGCGAGAGCCGTAGCCAAACTTGCGGTCGAAGGTCTGGAACAATCTCTGGGAGGCGATAATCCAGACACTCAAAGCGCCAGGCAACTGGCCGGCGCTTCTGAAGAGGCTGCTTCCGAAAAGCATTGATCGCTAATTTCTATCAATAACAATTTGTAGCTCTTGGCAGAATTGCCGAAAACTGCGAATCCCCATCCTTCGCACAGAAAACGAAGAATGGGGATTACAGTCAGCGATCCGAATTGTTATTACTGGTTTGGGTTTTGGTGCGAAGCAGTTGTGACTAAGACTTTGGGTTGGGGATGATGTGCCAAAGGAATCGACTTCTCGCGAGGGGCGCCAAATAGTTCGGGGTACAAGTAGAGGCCACGATCCTGCTCCGCCTTGGCTTGCTCAACGGGAATTCGGTTGGCATTCGCCCAGGCATCGTGGCGCACTCCTGTCACCTGCCAGGAGACCTCGACATTCGGTTTGTCAGTCTTAATGGAAAATTGGTGATTGGCCATCTTGGCCGCCACGATCGCCTGCGCGAACTGACCCATCACAGTGAGTTGATAACGGAAATCCTGATTCAGTGCCTCGAACCAATCAGGCATCGTGACGACCGCATTGCCTGCAACATCGGTCGTTACGTTTCCGTTGTAGATGTTCATCATGTCGGGCGACTCTACGAATGAGTGATAGAGATACTTGTTGGCTGGATCCAGAGGATGATCGATTTTAAAGGATCCGCCACCCTTAGAAAGAGTTCCGTCGACATCGACGTTTCCGAGGAAGAACGCGGCGAAACCGCCGCTTTGATTCTCGGCAAACAAAGCATCTCCGGTTGAAGTGTTATAGGCTCCCAGACCAACGCCGCCGGCGGTTCCTGAGATAGCGATCACGCCGTTTCCGCCGGTGCCGTAAACTCCGGTGCCTCCATTATTGTTTATGCCGGCGACTCCGGAGCCCCCATTGCTGTAGGTCACGCCGTGGACACCATCGGAAGTGCCGCTGCTGCCATCGTTTTCGCCGTACACTCCGTAGTTGGTGCCGCTGTGGCCCCAAATACCGATCGCGCCATCGCCATAAACGCCGGTGTGACTCGGATTGTAGCCCCACACTCCGTTGCCTGACGCGTTGGTTGAGGTTCCGTACACTCCATTGTTCGCTCCAGCGGCAGTTACGCCTACGTCGGTGGAATTGGCAACTAGTTCTGCCACGCCAATGCTGCCAGTAGCATCGCGCTTCACGATGGCATTCGCCGTGGCAGCGCTGGTCGGTGTAACGGTCCATTTCAACGCAAGCGTTCCTGACTTGGTGACGGGCGATCCCGACACCGTGAAGTCGGTGGTGGGCGCGCTCAATCCCACGCTTGTAACAGTGCCGCTGCCGGGAAATGTTTGTCCGGTAACGAATGTGACTTTTCCCGTTGAGGCAACGCTAAACGTGGTTCCGTTCAAACTCAGCGCAGGGTCCGTTGCCTTCGGAAACAGGGTCAGCGTGTCGCGAATATCGCCCTTGCCATTGAGATCGAGCAACGCCGCCGGAGCGGTGGTATTGATGCCGACGGCCGAGCTCTTCTGAAAAATGAGGGAGTCGACAATGTCGCTGGCCGAGTCCCACATAGGCACAAAACTGGCCACGCCTTTGCCGGTGACGGTCGGATTCGCCGGTGGCGGCTGGTTGCCGGTGGATGCTTTGCTCGCGGTGGCGGCAGCAGGTTGCTTCGTCGCAGCCGGCTGATCAGCGCGCAAAAACGCCGACGGCGGTAGTCCGCCAACCGTTTCCGCGTCGGCCGCCTTCAGAGCATAAGGGACGCTGAGCAGAAGCGTGCGTGCCTGTTCCTCTTGACCGCTCACTTGAACGCCGAGCCATCGTGCTTCCCCGGAAGCGAATAAGTCCGCCGGCAAGCCGTCAGATGTTGAAGAGCCTAGTTGCACGGTGTAGCGGCCCGATTTGTCGGCTTGCACATTCTGTGTTTCCAGCCACAGCGCAGGTCCGCCCTGTTGCTCCCTGTAGATCGCGAACGTGACGCCGGCGATTCCCGGCACCGCGTTTCCCTGAACGTCGACGATTTTTCCCGAGTAATTGACTAAACGTGGAACGACCGCGCCGATGTTCGACTGGGCCGCAAGAAGTGAAGTGCACCCGATGACGATGAGCCATAGAACAAGTTTTGTTTTCATACCACACTCTCCTGAACGAGATTCTGGGGCACTCGCGAAAGTAAAGTAGCGGAGGTCCCCGGTTCTCCGCTACCCGGCCGTATCGATTCAGACCTGAGTCCGAAATCTTTGGTCTCTACTTGGGATAACGAGAAGTGAAGGTGAAACACGACACGCACAGAAGAGAAAAATCACTTGGTTTACGCGAGCGTTGAAGATATTAAAAGGCCCGGAGGGGAAAAATGATAGTAAAAGCTGCCTGAATCATCGCAGAGTCGTGCGTGCTCTCTTCCGATGTCCGGTGAAGTCGGTCTCAGCGAAGGCCTTGATGCAGTCGTAGCCCGGCTTCATGCCGCCCCTCATTCCCTGAAGCCATCACTTTTCGCGAATGCCTTCCGAAATCTGGGTAAGCATAAACGCCAAATCGGAAACCATCTGATCACTGCGACGCGACTACGTCGTAGGGCCGCATCATTTCATTGTCTTCGTGTTCGAGGATGTGGCAGTGCCACACGTAGCGTCCGGGGAATCCTTCGAACTTAGCGATGATGCGAGTCACCATGCCGGGATCGGCGCGCACGGTGTCTTTCCAGCCGGCTTCACTGGGATCGGGCGGCACTGCGGGACCGGTGAAGTTTACCGTCCCTTTGGCCCAGTATGCAGAGACATTGAAGTTTCTGCGGTCAAGAATTTGAAAACGAACCAGGTGCAGATGAATCGGGTGGGCATCGTCGGTCGTGTTGACCAATTCCCAAATCTCGGTGGAATCGAGCAAAGGATTTTCGGTGACCGGCATGTCCCAGTGAGCATTGTTGAGCAGCATGGTCATCGGTCGTTGAACCAGATCATCGACCTCCACCAGACTCAACGTGCGAGTCTTTACCGCCGAAGCCTCTAAAAGTTTTGGAACAGGCCGCAGGGCATTCGGCAAGGCGATCGGGTCAGCCGCGCTGGTTTTTGCTGCGGTCTTTCCCACACGAAATTGCATTATCGGCAAAATGTCATTTCTAAGAATGACATTGGTCCCTCCCATCACAGAAAAATCGACGATCAGATCGGTACGTTCGCCCGGAGCCAGGTTCACGCGTGCCTGTTGCAGGGGCGCAGGAAGCAAGCCTTGATCGGTGCCGATCTGATGAAACGTATGCCCGTCGGATAACGATAGATGCAGGAACCTACCGTTGGCTCCGTTGAGCACACGGAAGCGATACGGGCGCGACTCGACTTCGAGATAAGGAAAAAGTTTGCCGTTTAAAAGGATGGCATCGCCAAAAACCTCAGGTACCCACGGCTTTTTTGCGTCGCCTGAGACGGGATAATTGAGCTGTCCTTCAAGGTCAAAGATCCGGTCGTAGATGGCCAGCGGAATCTCATATTTGCCGCGAGGCAGCGCGAGGGAATCTTCGAATTCATCGCGCACGATGAACATCCCGAGAAGACCTGCGAAAACATTCAGGCGATTAATTCCAAGCGCGTGGTCGTGATACCAGAGCATGGCCGCGTCCTGGCGGTTCGGATAGTGACAGATCGCGGACTTGCCCGACGCGTACCAGTTGTCGGGATAGCCGTCACTTTCCGGCGGAGCTTTGGCGCCGTGCAAGTGAACCACCGTGCGCACTTCGGGCTTGTTCGCCTCGGCGCCATGAATGGTGTGATCAATGGGCAGGAAGTGCGTGTCCGGCAATTCGTTGACCCACTCCACGAGTAATCCCTGCCCGCTACGCGTTTCAAATGTTGGTCCGGGCGATGATCCGCCGTATCCCCACTGGCGAGTGGGCTTCATATCGCGATGGATCTTACTTTCGAATGCCCTCATCGGGATGCGGTAATAAGGTAGCTTTTGCGCCGGATCGAACGGACTTGGACGGAAACCTGCGGGCTGGGCGATCTCGAGAATGGAGAGCGGATCGACGAACGGTGTGAGCGAATTCGCATTCAGTTGCGTGCGAAATTTCGTTGGCACGCGAGACATCCCTTGGGGCATTGCCAAAGCCACAGCCGCCATCCCGGTGCTCTGTAAAAAATCTCGCCGGGTGAGAAACAAACTAGGGCTCCTTAACGCGAATCTTTGATCAGCTCCAGCAAACGGCTGCGCTACAAATCGCGACGGACACGCAACTGATCGCGTGTCCGTCGCAAGTGTCGAACGATTTTACTATGCGTCTATTCTCTTTCGCCTGTGCTCGGGTTCAAGAATAGAACGGTTTGTTTGCGGGTTGTCGTGAAATCAAACATCTGGCTGATGGAACTGGCGATGCCGTCGAAAGAACCTTGGCCAATGCGTTGTTCGCCCAGCCAATTATCTTCGATGAAGTGGATCACGGAAGACTGGTCAGTAACCGTGTGATCCACGAAGTTCCGCCTCGCGTACGGTGAGATCACAAGCATGGGCAGTCTCGGACCGTAACCGCAGCGTCCCAGCGCGTGAGCGTTAGCGGGGTTAATGCCAGGCAGCGCGGTTGCGCCCGAGCCGCACAGGCCGACGCCGGTAAGGGCATCCGACGGACCGGTGGACTGGTTCACAATCGCGGGCATCTGGTGGTCGTACCACCCGTCGGAGTCGTCATACGCGATGACCACGGCGGTGCTACTCCATGTGGGCAAAGCTTCGAGGAAGTTGATGGTATTAACGACGAAGGTTTGCTCATCCAGAGGGTCGGAGTAGCCAGCATGACCATCCTGATAACCTGCGGCCTTAAGAAAGCTCACGGCGGGCAGATTGCCCGCTGCGGCAACGGTGTAGAAATCCTGAAGATCATACTGATGATTGGCTGGGCCTGCGTTGCCGATTTCGGCCAGCGATGCAGGGCGCGTGTGTTGCGGATTGGCAGTCGATGGCCAATAAGCAAAGAGCGAATGGTGTGGGATGTAGTCGCTTTCCGTGACTCCGGTGACGGCGGAAGTCGTGGTGCGATTGCATCCAGTCGTGCCATTAGAGTTAACGGTGGACAGGTTGAATCCTCCCATGAATCCGCCCCATGTAACGCCTGCTGCAGTGAGGAGATCGCCAATGTTCTTGCTGCCCATGGAGCCCTGCGCGCGAGAGGGCGAAGAGCAAACGTCGCCGATGGGATCGGCGTCGCCGATCATAGTCAAAGAACCATCGCTGCCGCCGCTTACTTCGTCACCCGTTCCGTTCAAAGTCGCAACGACACCGTTCGTCTGGCCGGAAACCAGATTGATTACGCCCGGTGTCGAGGGTCCAAAAGTTGAGCCGTGCGAGTTGTCGCTCATAGCGAAGAACTGCGCATAGTTCCAATAGGCGGTGACTGTGTTGCCGTCGAAGTAGCCCATCACCAAACCATTCGTCTGCGTTACGCCCGAGCCCGAAGGAGGAGGACCGGCGGCGCCGGTGTTTAGCGGGAACAAATCCATTAAACCGCCGTCAAACGCCTGCTGTTCGGCCGTGTAATCGTGATCCTGATCGTTGGTGTAAGCCTGTGATCGATCCAGCCGGAAGGGATTGGCAGCGCCGGTTGTGTTGGCCGGATTCAAGTTGGGATTGAAGTTCAAGAGCGCGTTGGTGAGCCCGTCGACCGAAGGAGTATCGGGTGCAGCTTTGAATCTCGGCTCGCCCTTTGGATTCGTTGCATTGGGATAAGTCCCAAAGTAGTGATCGAAGGAGACGTTTTCTTGAAAGATTACAACCAGGTGTTGAATCGGTGTGGCTGCTGGAACTGCAGGGATTGCGGCCTTTCTAGAGGCAGCAAATGCGGGCGTGACGGTTGGTCCCAAGGTGATGGTCAAGGTCAGCAGAAACGCCATCGACTTCTTCGGAGCATTGGGTAACTGCGGCTTCTTTGTCATTCATTCTCCTGCCATGGGCGACCAAGTCTCTGGGTACAACTCAAAGTTCACCGCGGTCGAACCACAGCCGCTGATCTTTGTGACCTGGGCCAAGTGGAAAGAAAGATAAGCGCCAAATGTTTCACGTCGGTTGCAGCAAAGTTAAAAGAATGTGAATCGAGGAGGTAGCTTCAGGAATAGCGCTCAACTCCGGTTGCGGGTCCTCAGTTAGCAGGGTTGGCCGACGTGACTACTCAAGCCAAAATCCTTTCGAACGTGAAGATCGGGTGGATGTCAATTTACCGGGCCATTCGCGGAACTGCCGCATCACCAGGTGTAGACTTCGTCGATTCGGGGTGGGCCGGACCGGCCATCAATTACCTGTGTTTCCAGCACAACTTCGAGGTTCTTGTGGTTCCAATCCTTCGTAGTGCGTCTCGCGAGTTCCTCCAGGTTGTGGGCATCGACCAAAAATTCTCCCGCCGCCACGGTCCCGCCCCGGGCCACGCCGGCAGCAACTACCACAAAACGGTCCGTATTCGGATCGAGGAGCCGCGCCACGATGGCATAGTCTTTGTAGGTTCCTGCGTCCTGGCTCGATCGCTCCAGCATACGGTTTTGCAGCGAGGGATTGTTGCGGTCTTCGATCCAGAAACGGGTCATCTCCGGGTTGTTGGCGAAGTGAAATCGCAGCGGCGCGGTCAGACGCAGCGTCCAACTATTGTCGAACGCTCCAATAAAGACCGAAGGGCTGCGCCGCAGGTCGGTAAGCGTTGTCGCGGTCTCCCCCTGCACTCTGTAGGTTCGTCCATAGCTGTGCAGCAGCCCGGCGATATTGACCAGCGGACTTACATCGTCAATGATTACTGTGATCATGTGATCGTTGAGCGTGGTCTGGCGCAGCGGGTTGGCGGCATCCCGCAAATTGATGGTGGAGTATTGGCTCTGGTCCGCAATGCAAAACAGTACGGGGTCTGAAGACCTTACGAATGGCGCCCAAAACTGTTCTATCGCCGAAGGACGCAGAGCCTGCCAGGCAAAGAATCCCCCTATTGCAGCGACCAGCACAACGAACCCAGCTATGAGTTTCCGCGAGGGAACTGCGTACTTCGGAACCGGCGAGACAACGTCGGCTGGCGACAGTTCCAATGCAGGATGCGCCGGCGCAGCGACAATCGCTACGGATTTGACTTCTTCGGGAAAACAGAACTGGGGCGCGTAGGAACCAGCTGGCAGTAAAATCTTGATCTCTTGCTCGTGGCCGGGTTCCTGATAAAACTGAGCGATCCGCTTGCGAATTTCCCCGGCCGTCACACGAACGATGGGATCGTCGGTGGTATCGTACGCGGGATCTTTTCCGAAGACCTGGACCCCCACGGTTCGCTCTTTCAGATTTTCCGCCCGGCCAGCGAGAGCCTCAGTCACCACGAATTTCAGGAAAACAGGGAAGCGCTTGCTCTTGTGGAAGTGAGGGTTCTGCAGAAGGCGTTCGAGTTGCTGGATGACCGCGGCCTTGTCTTCTTCCTTTAAAGGTGTCCAGCTCTCCACCTGCTCGGACAACATTACGTTCCTGCTCCTTGCACCAAGCCATCTGATGCGATGGCTTCCCTCTGAAGAAACAAAGTTGCCCGCGAGTTGCGTGTTCTCAAGACACTCCCAACCCGTGCATTCGGGGCTGCCGCCAGGTCTTTACAGGTAAAGGACCAGAAGCATTCCACGCGTCTGGCCCCTCACTTTACCCAAATGATACCAACACTTTCAAGCGTTAATTCCTTTTCTTAACCGGCATGTTTACCGTAAGGAGCTTTTCATCCTCCAGTTTGCTGGTTATAACTCCACACGATTCGAGTACCTGATAACGCAACAGTCTGTTCCCAAGTCGGAAAAGACGGCGGAGTCTCCCCGGTTGCCACGTTCCACTACTCCGGGGCTTGAAAAGGCAAACAATCTGGAGGCGGGGCTTATGCGCAAATCTTTGTCCATGTTGACGCTGATGGCGGTAACCGCGGTGTTCACGTTTCTCTTGCCCTGGACTCAGTTGCAAGCTCAAACCCAGGCGACGACGGCTACCCTGAATGGGACCGTCTCCGATACCTCCGGAAGCGTTGTGCCAGGAGCGAAGATCACTCTCACCAGCGCTGAGCACGGCATTTCGCGTAGCTATGTTGCGGATGGAGCAGGCAACTATGTCTTTTCGCTGCTGCCGCCTGCGGTTTATTCCCTGCAAGTGGCTGCACCTGGATTCAAAACCTATAAGCAGAATGGACTCGATCTGGGGGCGGGCCAAACTGCGGAGCAGTCCGTGGTGCTGGCCTTAGGTTCGATTTCTGAGACCGTCGAAGTGCTCTCTGAAGCCCCGCTGGTGAATGCGGAAAACGCAAACATCTCCTCCGATATTTCGGCAAAGCAGGTAGTCGAGTTGCCGCTCAATCTGCGCAACGTCTACGGGCTCGCGTTCTTAAACTCGTCGGTAAACAACACGGCTGAATTTCAGGTAGTAGGAGGGAATGGCATTTCCGGCAGCGCCGACCAGGATATCTCCTTCTTTAATTTCGGCGGTACATTTTTCAACACCGCCGAGTATCTTCTGGACGGCACCTGGGACACTGGCGCGGACTGGGGCGGGGTGGCTTATGTTCCAGCTGTCGACGATGTGCAGGAGTTCAAGATCCAGACAAATGCCTTTACCTCGCAGTACGGATGGAGCAGCGGCAACGTTATCAACGTGGTGACCAAGTCCGGCTCTAACGGATTTCACGGCGATGCTTATGACTTTCTTCGCAACAGCGGACTGGATGCCCGGAATTACTTTAATAGCGGCACGGAACCGTCGTTTCACCGCCAGCAATTTGGCGCCACGTTTGGCGGTCCAGTCTGGAAAAACAAAACCTATTTCTTCGTGTACTACGAAGGACTGCGTCAGCAAACGCCTGTGACGTTTACTGGAACCATGCCAACGGCGGCATTCCTGGGCGGCGATTTCTCGGCGCAGTTGGGATCTCAAGTAGGGACGGATTATCTGGGAAGGCCGGTTCTGCAAGGGCAGATTTACGATCCGTTCAGCACTCGCCTCGTCACCCAGGGACAAGTCGATCCCACAACTGGCTTGACCGCTGCGCAGTCCGGCTACATTCGCGATCCATTCCCGGGAAATGTGATTCCGAACGCTCGCTGGGATTCCGTTGCAAAAACCATTGCACAGGGTAAATTCTGGCCGACGCCAACGTCCTCTGGGCTGGTAAATAACTTCAGCGCTTCGGCGGCGGCGGCGGCCCATTCCGATGAGTACTCCATTCGGATCGACCACAATATTTCGGATAAGACCCGATTGTTTGGCCGTTGGTCGCAGAAGTATGAAACCAAGGTCAATGTGCCTGAATATTACGGCTCCTCCGATCCCGCGGGGCCGGGAGCGACCAATCCCAACAACCGCTACAGTGCGGATATCGGCGCCAGCCATGTGTTCAGCCCTACATTCCTGGTGAGCGCAAACTTCGGCGTGAACCGGTGGGTTGAGAATTCGAATGTGCAGAGTTTCGGATTCAAAGCATCCACTCTGGGTTTGCCGTCTTTTGTCGATGCAATTTCACCCCTGTTTCCTCAAGTTCAGCCGCAAGGCATATCGGGGCTCGGGCCCGATCAGGGGCTGGACGATTACATCGTTCCACGCACTCTCTGGACAGGCTCGGTTGATTTCACCAAGGTTAAAGGAAAGCATGCTCTGGCTTTCGGCTTTATGGGTGTTCTGAACCAAATCAATGGCGGACACTATTTCACCACGACTCTGCAATTCCCTACTTCATTTACCGGAGGACCTGATCCGCAAAATGAAACAGGTGGAACGGGCGCGGGAATGGCTTCGTTCCTCTTGGGAGTTGGAGGAGGAACCGACCAGACGGGCTTTACCCAATTCCCGGCTACGACGAAGAAACAGCTTGGCTGGTACTTGCAGGATGACTGGAAAGCAACGCGAAAGCTCACGCTGAACCTCGGCTTGAGATATGAGATTCAAACCGCGCCCACCGAGCGCGTCAACGCGCAGCAATATTTCAATTTCACGGCGACCAATCCCATCAGTTCCTCCGTAGGCTTTGCGGTTCCCGGAGAGCTGGTCTTCAACAGCAGCAGCAATCGGGGCCTGTATAACACGCAGTATACGAATTTTGCTCCGCGGGTCGGCTTGGCCTACCAATTCATGCCCAAGTTCACCTTCAGAGCCGGATACGGAATCTTCTTCGTGCCTGATTATTATGGCAACGGCCCTAACATCGGCTATTCGCAAGCGACACCGTGGGTTACATCTCTCGACAATGGGCTGACGCCGAACACGACGTTGAGCAATGCGTTTGCCGGCGGGCAGGTTCCAGTAACAGGAAATTCATTAGCAGGGTTGACGGATGTTGGTTTCGGACTTAACCCAGTGGTAAATCCGGTTCGCCACTCGCCCTATGTACAGCAATGGATGGGCGGTGTTGAATACGCGCCGACCAATAACGATCTGGTCGACATTTCCTACGTCGGCAATCATGGCGTGCACGTTCTAGCGCAGTATCTGGAATGGGACCAGTTGCCCACCGCCGATCTGGCTTTGGGAAATGCGTTGAATGACCAGGTTCCAAATCCGTTCTTCGGCCATATTACGTCAAGCGGTTGCGGTCTTAACGATCCGACCGTGGTGCGCGGACAACTCCTCCGGCCCTTTCCCGAATATTGCAGCGTGACCGAAGCGCCGCCGGCAGTTGGGGCTTCGAACTACAACGCTCTTCAGGTTAGTTACACGCACCGCTGGCACTCCGGCCTTAACCTGAACGTTTCCTACACGTACTCTAAATTTATGGACGACGTGCAAGGCGCGTCCGGCTGGGCTTTCCCGGGCACAGGAAGTCAGGTTCGGGATTCTCACAATCTGGCGGCAGAACGTTCCGTGGACGTCACCGACATACCGCACAGTCTGGTTGTGAACTATATTTATGCCTTGCCATTCGGCAAGGGCCAGCCTTTGGGAAAAGACTGGAACACTCCGATGAACGCGATTCTGGGCGGGTGGCAGCTTACGGGCATCGTGTATGCCAAGAGTGGGTTTCCATTGTCCATCTCCCCGGCGCAAAACAATACCAATTCGTTTGGAGGCAATCAGCGGCCCAACCTGGTCGGAAATCCCCGGCCGGAGAACCAAAACATAAACAACTGGATCAACGCGGCCGCCTTCGCGCAGCCTGCAGCCTTCACCTTCGGAGATTCTCCGCGTAACCTGGCGGATCTCCGCTCACCCCGCTATTTCGATTGGGACATGGGTATCCAGAAATGGTGGGACTTCGCCGAAACCAAGCGGCTGCAGTTCCGTCTGGAAATGTTCAACGCCTTCAACCATCCGAACTTCTTCGCCCCGGATACGAACCTGGGAGATAGCGCTTTTGGTAGGATCTCTCAAGCCTATCCGTCGCGGGATATACAAGCGGCCCTTAAGTTCTACTTCTAAGTTTCAGCCGATGCAGCAAGGGATGTGGCGGTTTCGCAGGCGCAACAGACCTGGAACACCGTTGCGCTTGCGGGACGCGCTCCTTGCTGCCTCAGAGAACATCGTCATGGGAAAGAAATATGCTGGAGCGTAGCCGTCTGGTCTCTATCCTCTTTATTTTTATTTTTCTTTTCGGCGCCGTGTGGACGGGCCAGGCAACGCGCCTGCATTCAGAGACACAACCGGTTTTGGCAAAAGTTCGCGTGCATTCACTGGTGCTGGACAATTTTTCGGGCGCCAAAATCCTGCCCTTCGGCGTAGAAGTTTACAGCGGAAAAGCGGTCATTCAAGTTATCGCGCTGCAAGACGACGTGGTGCGGATTCGCATTGCCCGCGATGGAATTTTGCCAGAGGATGCGTCATGGGCCGTTCTGCCCGCAGCGCGCCAGTCGCGTGCGAGCGTTACTCCTGAAAACAGCGACGGTGCTGTTGGTTTTCGGACGAAATCAATACAAGTAAAGATTGATCGCGAGACTCTTCGCTTTTCTCTGGCCGATCTGGACGGCAACATTCTGCAAGAGGACGCGGCTGACTTGCCGGTTGAATTTCACGGCAAATCGTTCCGCATCTACAAGCAAATGCCACTGGACGAGCATTACTTCGGGTTAGGAGACAAAGCCGGCGCGCTCGACCGGCGCAACCAGGCTTTTACTTTGTGGAACACTGACGCTTACAACTTTCAGGAGTCAACCGATCCTCTGTACAAGAGTATTCCATTTTTTTTAACCATGCGTGGCGGACGCAGCCTCGGAATGCTGTTCGACAATACCTGGCGCAGCAGCTTTGATTTTGGCCAAGAAATCGACGGAGTCTATTCTTTTGGTGCGGAAGGCGGTCCCATTGACTACTACCTCCTCTACGGCCCCGAACCCAAGCGAGTGGTAGAGAACTATGCGCGGATGACCGGGTTGCCGCCTTTGCCGCCCTTATGGGCGCTTGGTTATCAGCAATCCCGATTCAGTTATGAGAATGAAACGGAACTGCGCCAGGTGGCCGGCAAACTGCGCGCCGACCGGATTCCTGCAGACGCTTTGTATCTCGATATCGACTATCAGAAAGACAACCAGCCGTTCACCGTCGACGCTGGCAAGTTTCCAAACCTTGTGCCCATGCTGGCCGATTTGAAAAAGGAAGATTTTCATGTCGTCAGCATTACCGACTTGCATATCGCTGACTTGCCCAATGCGGGTTATGGTCCTTATGACACTGGGTCGGCAGGCGGACATTTCGTGAAAAATCCTGACGGCTCGATTTTCGTAGGAAAGGTCTGGCCCGGTCCCTCGGTGTTTCCCGACTTCACCGATCAAAGCACACGCCAATGGTGGGGTACGCTCTACTCCGATCTTGTCGGGGACGGCATGTCAGGTTTCTGGAACGACATGAACGAGCCCTCAGTATTCGATACTCCCGACAAGACGATGCCAAACGATGTTCAGCACCGTATCGCCGAAACGGGTTTTCAGCCGCGCCTGGCCAGTCATCGCGAGATCCATAATGTCTATGGCATGGAAAACTCGCGCGCCACTTATGAGGGACTGCTGAAGATTGCTCCCGAAAGTCGTCCGTTCGTTCTTACTCGCGCCACCTACGCCGGAGGACAGCGTTATGCCGCTACCTGGACGGGCGACAATAGCGCGACGTGGAATCATCTACGGATGACAACGCCCATGTTGGAGAATCTGGGCCTCAGCGGTTTTGGCATGAGCGGCGCAGACGTCGGAGGCTTCATCGGCACGCCGTCGCCGGAACTGCTAACTAAGTGGACTGAACTCGCGACGTTTCAGCCCATCGATCGCAATCACAGCGAAAAAGGCACAGCCCGGCGCGAACCCTGGGTAGACGGAGCCGAGCAGGAAAATATCCGTCGCCGTTACATCGAAGAGCGCTACAGGTTGATGCCTTATCTCTATACGGCCGTAGAGGAGATGTCGCGGACGGGCTTGCCTGTTCTGCGCCCACTATTCCTCGAATTTCCTGATGCAACACCAGACAAGCACCCGCTCGACATCGATGCGGGAAACGAATTTTTATTAGGCTCCGACTTGCTGGTTGCCCCATCGCCATTTCCCGAAAAGCTGGATGACTACGCGGTGCAGTTGCCTTTGCTGGATTGGTACGACTATTGGACTGGCGAGCGCGTGAAAAGGCAGAGCTCCGCGAGCGCAAACAAAGACGCCGTGACGTCACTGTTAGTGCATCCGACACTCGAAGCTCTACCGGTCTATGTGCGCGAAGGTTCGATCGTTCCGATGCAATCCCTTGTCCAGAGCACCAGCGCGATTCCCCAAGGACCACTGCTGCTGCGTGTGTATGCCGGCGAGAATTGTCAGGGGTCACTCTACCTGGATGATGGAAAGACCATGGAGTACAAACGTGGCGAATTCTTGCGCATGCACTTTACCTGCACGGTTGCGGGCAACTCGGTCAAGGTGCACATCGGTGCGCACGAGGGTAGTTATCAGCCCTGGTGGCATGAGGTACAGGTAGAAGTCTACGGCTTGGACTCCAGCGCGTCTTACACCGTGGGAAGCGGCACGACGGCAAGTTCCAGCCCGGCAGTAATGGATTCCGCGCATCATAAGTTGAGCGTTACCATCCCGGATGATGGCCGTGGGAGCGATTTGGAAATCAGCTCCCGGCACTAACCGAACGAGCGCGACCTGGTGGCGATGATGACGAATGCACTCGGCCAATGTGTTCGCAACGCGCTCCGGGTTGCGGCCTTGTGCCTGTGCGCAGCGGCCGTCTGTTTGTCGGCTCCATCCTCGGCGCCGGTCTTTCGCTTGACGCAGCCCAAAGGCCTCGATTTCACATTGCAGAACTCCCCCACCGCACTCAAGTACCTGATCGAAACAATGCCCGGAGGCGTCGCCCTTCTGGACTACAACAATGATGGGCTGTTGGATATTTTTCTCGTGAACGGCGGTCGAATCGGCTCCATGCAGCAAGCGGATGATTTTGATCGGCACGACCCGCGCTACTGGAACCGGCTTTACCGGCAGAATCGCGACGGCAGCTTCACCGATGTAACCGAGGAAGCCGGGTTAGCCAATGCCGGCGACGGAAATTACGGCATGGGCGTCGCCGTTGGCGACTACGACAACGACGGGTATCCCGATCTTTACGTGACGAACTTCGGAAAAAATATTCTTTATCACAACAACGGCGACGGAACTTTTACCGACGTCACCGCGAAGGCAGGAGTTGGCGGCGGAGGATGGTCGGCCTCGGCTGGATTTTTTGATTACGACAATGACGGCAAGCTCGACCTGTTCGTGACCCGCTATCTCGATTGGGACATGAAGCGCAGCAAGCCTTGTGGAGCAGCCGTCCGGCAATATTGTCCCCCCATAGAATTCCCGCCAGCCAGCAGCATCCTCTACCATAATCGGGGCGATGGCACATTTGAAGATGTGAGCGCAAAATCCGGTATCGCTGCCAAAAAAGGCAACGGCCTGGGCGTGGCCTTCGCCGACTATGATGGCGATGGATTCATCGACATCTTTGTCGCCAACGACGTGGTGGATCAGTTTCTGTTTCACAATAACGGCAACGGCACATTTACCGAGCAAGGCCTGGAGGCCGGCGTGGCCCTCACGGCAGATGGCAAGAAACTCTCCGGCATGGGAGTGGTCTTTCAAGACTATGACAATGACGGCCGGCCTGACATTGTCGTGACGGAACTGCCTCACCAATTGCAAACCGTTTTTCATAACGAAGGACAAGGAATCTTTAGCGACCAAAGTCTGCAAACCGGCCTGGGTGTTCTCTCCGGGGCGACTTCGGGTTGGGGCGTAGGATTGGAAGACTTCGATAATGACGGCTGGAAGGACTTGTTCATCGCGCAGGGCCATGTCATGGACAATGTCGAGAAGTTGGACTCATCTTTGCATTATCTCGAACCGCCGCTCCTGGCGCTCAATCACAATGGGCGGTTCGAACTGGCGGATGCGGGCAGTGCCACTCCCATTTCAGGGCGCGGCGCGGCATTCGGCGACCTCAACAACGATGGCTGGATAGATGCGATCATGACCACACTGGGCGGTCCTCCGAAGGTATTCGTAAATAACGGAGGCGAGCGGCACTGGCTTACGATCAGTTTGCGCGGGACGCGCAGCAACCGCGACGGCTTCGGTGCGCGAGTACAGGTGAACGGACAAACTCGTTTTGCGACGGCTGCGGGAAGCTATCTCTCATCGAATGACAAACGACTGCACTTTGGGCTGGGCTTAGCCGAAAAGGCAAATATCGAGGTGTTGTGGCCTTCTGGTGTTCGCCAGAGGGTCAGTGATATTCGCAGCGACCAGTTCCTGGAGATTCGGGAGCCTGCTAGACCTTGATTGAGGTCGTCTCTGGCGGCAAAGACGCCATTCACTATTTGCTGCGCATCGGGGCATAACCCGAATAACAGAGAGCAAGGTCACACTGAAGAGTGTGTGCGCATCTGCGTGATGGGAACATTTTTCTGCTCAACGCTCTAGCCGGACGTTATCCGCTTGGAATCTCCCTTGCGGTAGGGCCTGAGTGAGTTGAAGTGGCGGTCGAGCAGGAGCATGGCTCCCTGCATGAGGCGAGGATACATCCCCATGCCGCCCGTCGGCGTCGACCTTTATCACGAAACGTTCCCACTGTTCGCGATTGCCCTCGGCCCCGGCTTAAGCCGTTTGAGGATTGTTTTCTTGAACTTGAGGATTTCCTGAACGTCCTTGCTGAATATCGGGTTCCGAGTCGCGGCGATAAAACCATCCGCCACGAGTACGTTTTCGAACTCATCATCGCTCGGAGGCAGAATGGTGGCTCGCGGGTTGAGTTCTTCCGGATCGGAGATCGAGCACGGAACAGTTGTTGGACGCTCAAGACTTTATCCACGCCCCCCAGGCTCAAGCCGCGCTTCTTATTGAGAAAGTTGGAGATGTGAGCTTGCCTGAAGCCGGTCTGTTGGGCCAGACGAAGACCTGTCAGGACCCGTTCGTCGAAGCGCTCCCACAAAGTCTTCCGCAAATTATTTTGCAAAAGCTTGAACTTCATGGCGGAAATATTCCATGTGAGCTATAGCCCGCTGCTAAGTGGTTCACTTTCGAGTTTTCCACAACCATATTGGTCTATGTAACCTTGACTCGAAAATTAGCGAGCGATAGGATCGGCCCACTATTGCCTGAAAGTCTGGGCATTCGGGGGATCAACAAGCGCCATGAACAACGACGACAAATCGAGGGAGGAGAAGGATTTCGGCGAATTCCGGAGAAAAGTACGGGCAGCAGAAGTGCTGTCAGCGGCCATGGAAAGGCTTTTGCTGTCGGTACGCTTTACTGGCCGGGTCAGCGTAGTCGTGCAAAACGGCCGCGTGCTGAAATCCGGATACGAAGAATCTTATTTTCGCCAACACCTGCACACGTTAGGTGCGAAGGATGAATTACTGCGTAATGCCTAGCAGAACCAATAACACGATTAGTGGCGTACTAAGCGTCGACTTAGCGGAGAGGAGTCTTCCTTGACAGGTTAACTAACTCCACCAAGCTGGCAATTAAATAGCCTGAGCAGGCCATCGTAAGAGAAACGAGCCCTGCGTGCGACTTCCACTTCCGTGGGAGCCGGCGCGGGGCTTTTTTCTTGGCGTTCGTCTTGTGAGTCAGCCGATTCACTGGCGGACGAGGAAACTTTTAGCGAGGAAAAGGCGGCAGAGGCTTACGAAGTGAACACGAGATCGGCAACCAAGAAGCACGAACTCATTGGGAGGGACAGTGAAAAATAAACCTAACGACACTCGGCGCACTGAAGTCCGGGTGGAATTGAAATATTGCGAACGATGCGGAGCGCTGTGGTTGAGGGAATGCGGATCGGGACTCATCCACTGCAACGGCTGCCAAGCCGCGGTGACTGAACTTCCAGTTCTCAAGAAGCGGCCACAGTCGGTGAAGCTGGGGAATAGGCAGCGCCCGGCGATCGACGACTGCAGTTTCGATGCGTGCGCGGCGAAAGTGGCAGCGCAGCGTGGCCGAGGAGGTGTGGCGTGAGCGAAATCGTTCCATGGATCGGGGCACAGGCGGAGGAAGCAGTTCCAGGATTGAATGCGATTTCGACGCGTAAGCGAGAGAAGCGGCCTTTGGAAAGCCGGAAGTTCCAACCAGAAGCTCCAGCAGCATGCTCTTTACCGGCGCAGTTGCCGGCGCACCAGTTTTCGCCCGAGGAACGACCTTCCGATACCAAAGAGGAAAGCGGCGACGAAATTCCAGTACGCGAATTTCAGATGGAGGAAGAGCGATGGGAAGAGCGGCGGCGGGCAAGGGAGATGCAGCGACAAGAAGAACTCGACCGCGAAGCCGACCTGCGCCGTTATCGCGGGCGAACGGTGAAGCTGTTACGGCGTTATCTGCGCACAGCGATAGAAACAGGGCGGTTGCCTTCGATATTGGGGTCCGCTTTTTTTCGTACCGGAGTCACATCGTATGGCGTGGTAACGTTTGAGGATCGCGTAATCTTTGTGCACGATATGGAAATCTGCCTGGAGAAACTCGGCGAGTTCTCGCGGCAGATCATTGCGCGATACGTTCTCGAAGAGCACAGCCTGGAGGATACGGCGAGGCTGCTGCGCTGCGATGAAAGAACGATTCGCAGAAATGTTTCGATGGTATTGGATGATTGCAGCGAGATTTTGTTGCAGATGGGCTTGCTGGAACGGCTGGAACCGAATTGGGAAAATTCTTGTCAAGGGGGTAAAAGCGACAATTTTTTCGCAAGTGATTGTTAACAAGCCAAATATATTTTTTGAAAAATGTCCAGATTACCCCCTCGAATTTGATATTCTGGAATTAAGAGGGTGAGAAAAATAAAACACTCTCACACGAAGGCGCGCCGAGAGGCGCGCCTTTCGCATTTTGCGGCAAAGAGCCGAAAGTTATCGGCACAGGATCGCATTATGAATTCTTTCTTGGTGGGCGAGGGGCATGGCGAAAGCAAAAGCAGGTACAAGAGCGAAATCAAAGACGACAGTGAAGCGCACGAGTGAAGTAAGCACAAGCAACAGGACGACCCAAAAAAATTCGAAAACATTCAAGGACGTCAATCTGGCCGAAGTGCGGCGAAACATCAAGAACATTGTGGGAGAGGCGGCATCAGAGATTGCTGTCGCGGTGGTGGTCGAGGCTAAGAAAGGGCAATTAGCGACAGCGAAGTATTTGTTTGAAGCGGCCGGAGTTTATCCCGAGTCCACAGAGGGCAATGTGGACAAGCCGGAGGAAGATAGTTTTGCTCAGCGCTTGGTGCGGACATTTGGCTTGCCCCCGGGTCCGCTTCCGGGCGGCGACGAGAATGATCCGCTGGTGAAGGTGGCGATTCCGGCGGCAAAGATCGATGTGCCGGAAGAGAAGAAAAGCGTTGAGACAAATATGGCCACGGGAGACCCAGAGAGGGCACAGAGCTTCACTGAGGCGCTTTGATCGGGTGGCATCGTGGAAGCGATAACGTAAAATGGGACAGGGAAATGAAAAGCAGGGTGCGGTTGCGGGGGCCGGGTCTGGCTATTTCTCCGAGAGCCATTTCTCGGAGAGCAGAGAGTGCGAGGAACTGTGAGGGGCGCGAGCCCGTTGATCGTTGGAGGAATGCGCTTGAGAAGATCTGGCGGGCACGCGTATCCGCCGCAGGTGAGATTAAGGCACACAGGAGAGGGATGGATATTACGTGGCTGACAGAACGAATCGCGGTGGGTGGAGGGATTTGGAACGCGGAGAATATGGCGAAGTTGCAGCGCGAGGGCGTGACGCACATTATCGACATGCAGATTGAGTTCGATGACACACCGTTGGCGGAAGACTGTGGGATATCGGTTTTATGGAATCCAACAGATGACGATTTCACGCTGAAACCGCCGGAATTGTTTGTAAAAGGAGTGCGATACGCCGAGGCGGCATTGAAGGACCCGGGGAGCAAGATTTTTATTCACTGCGCGGCGGGAGTGCATCGGGCGCCGATGATGGCATCGGCGCTGCTAGCGTCGATGGGTTGGGAGTTGGAAGACGCGATGGAGTTGATCGAGTCGCGGCGTCCGGTGGCGGATTTTGCGGACGTGTATGTGCGGAGCGTGGAGGGATTTTTGGCGCGGGCGGAAGCAAAGAAGAAGTAGCCTTTCGGTTTGGACTGTGTGTTTCCCACCTTTGCGCAAAAAGCGCGCAAAGATGGGGCACCCGCTAGCCGGCGCCGCAAGCGAAAGCAGATTCCTCACCGGGCTTTCAGGCTCGATTCGGAATGACGGGATAAACAACGATTCACAAGGTCGCTTAGAAGATTTGGGCTGAGGTTGCGGATGCCGCAGTCTGGCCGTGACGGAGGGAACAATGTTTGACGCGGGCCGCCGCCCTATGGGGCGGCTTTTCTATTTGGTGCTGGCGATTGTAACGGAAATTGCCGGCTTGGCGGCTTTAGTCAATTTGCTTTCGTTGGGTGGAGTGGTGCGGGCGGCCGCTCCAGCGCCGCAGAGCGGACCAGCCACAACAACAGTGAGCGATACGGTGTTTCGCGCGGATGGAAGTCCGGCGCAAGGAACGTTAATCATCACATGGCCCGCGTTTGTGACCGGAGGCGGCACAGCAATTGCGGCTGGAACCACAAACGTAACGCTGGCGATCAATGGCGCGCTGAACGTGGCGCTGGTTCCGAACGCCGGAGCGAATCCAGCTGGAGTCTATTACACGGTCGTATACCAACTGGACGATGGGACGACGAAGACCGAATTCTGGCTTGTGCCGACGATCTCGCCAGCAAATCTGGCGACGGTGCGGACGGTGCCGGGATCGGGAACGGCGGCGCAGCCGGTATCGATCCAATATGTAAACACTGCGCTGGCCACCAAAGCGAATGACAACGCGGTGGTTCATCTAAATGGGACCGAGACAGTGACTGGTCTGAAGAGTTTCGCGCTTCCGCCGAACGTGCCCGCGCCAGTGAACACCGGGGATGTGGCAAACAAGGCGTATGTTGACACGGCAGTGGGAACTGTGGGGGCGGGAAATTTCCTGTCGGTCGCAGGCGGAACGATGACGGGATCGCTAACGTTGAACGCCGATCCAGTTGCGCCGTTGCAGGCGGCTTCGAAGGAATATGTGGACACGGCGTTCGCCTCGAAGGCCGATCTGATTGCCGGGTTGGTGCCGGCGGCGGAATTGGGATCGGGGACGGCGAACGGGGGAACTTGCCTGTTGGGAAATGGAACCTGGGGGGCTTGCGGGACCGGCGGCGGTACGGGAAATGTTTCGACGGCTCCGGCGGCAAGCCAGAACATCACGCAACCAGTCGGGACGCAGTTTGGCGTGAACAATGTGAACGGCGCGCGTTATGTGACGATGGCGCCTTCGGCTTACAACTGGTCGCAGAACATCAGCGGGACGGTTACGGGCGGGACGCAGGCGACGGCGACCTTGAGCAGTTGTCCGGCAGGAATCTTCGGAACGGATACAACCAGCTTTATTTCGATCAACAACGGGACGGAGTTTGTGCAGTTGCAAGGCGGTGGAACCTGCGTTCCAGGAAGTTCACTCAAGACGATCAAGTTCACTACGGTGGGCACATACGCGAATCCAACGTTGAGTTCAGCTTCTTCCGGAATTCAGGAAGCGTTGATTGACGCGCAGGCGAGCGGGACGGGAAGCGTGAAGAGCAATTTCACAGTCGTTTTTCAGCCTACGAATCCGCCGACGACGAATTATTACGTAATCAGCGCGGCGGTGACAGTGCCGAACGGGATTGCAGATATCGATGGCAGTGGGGCGTCGATCGACTGCGAGGCAACCGACAAATGTTTTTATTTCACGGCCGGCGAGCTGGTGCTGCATGGATTCCGAGTGGCAACGAAGACCACGCTGGCTGGAACGACAGTCACACAAACAGCTTGTGCGGCGAATGCAGCGACCATCACGACTACGCTGAATCCGAAGGTTGGAAGTTGGATCGATATTCAGTGGACGGACAATCCTCATTACTGGGGAATTTATCAGGTCGCAAGCACTTCGAGCTCGAACTTCACCTTTGTCGACAATAATTGCAGCCATGCCGTATCAGCGGGATCGGGAACGATCGCGGCGGCGGTAACGCCGGGAGGAGTGGCGCCGGAGCATGCGTTTCTGGAAGATGCCGGGAATGGATTGACGGTGCGGGACATATATTTCGATCCGCCGGCTTGGGCGGCGGGCAATCTAAATTCGTGGTTCGTGGTGGACAACGACCAATCGTTCGGAGCACAGGAAATTTTTGCGAGCAACAATGGCAACGGTGGCCTGGCCTGCTCCGCGGCTTACTGCGGCCAGGCGTTCTACGCGCCGGGTGGTTCGAGCGCACTGCCTTTGGGAGTCATTCGCCATTCCAATATTTCGCTGGCCTGTCAGGGCAACGGCATAAAGTGGCTGGCGGGGGAAGGCATTAATGTCACCGACACGACAGTCATCCAGGCGTTTCAGCAGTACGGCATTCTGGCTGGCCCACTGCGCGGCGGCTTTGGACAAACCGCAACCGACGGATTGTACGAAGAGATCGGCGGCTGTACGAATCCAATAATGACGGGAGCTGGGTTCTCCGGCTTTGCCGCGCTGAATATGGCGGGGGTCGAACAAGTTGGCGGCGGAGTAGTGCAAATCAAGACTGAAGCACAAGGAACGTCACCGGGCATCGCGGGAGAGGAGCCGCAGTTTGCAGTTGGGGGAACGACGAACTACTACGAATACTGGGCGGTGATCTGCGATGGGGCGAACTGTTCTACGCCGATGCGATTCGGCCAGGCGGCGCCTGCCAGCAGCACGGCATACAACATTGGCTGGCCCAGATATGCTTCGCAAACCGGCAGCACGGTAACTTATTGGATATTGCGGGGAGGCGGGCCGGGGGCGGGATTGAATTTCACCGCTCCCTATGGAACGGGAAACTGGTCGCTGACTTCCGCCGCTGTTCCTCAGTGTTCGACTTACATCTGCACAATGAGCGATGCAACCACCACGACGCTGCAGTCGTACACCGTCTCGACTAATCCCTTGCTGCTACCGAATGTATGGAACTGGCCGGGCGGCGTAGTGCTGGGTGGCGGTGCAATTCTATATTCGGATTCCGGGCTTCCGGTAACCAGCGTCAGCGGCATCGTGACGACATTGGCGGCGGCGCCGTCGGTGTTTGCGCAACGGGCGGACACTTCTGCACCCGGGGTGTATGTAAGCGCACTGGGGAACGGAGGCGCGTTTGGGGCGACGGTTTTGCAGGACGGTTATCAGAGTCCAATTGCCGGACTCAAGGGGCGGCTGAATTTTTCAGTGACTCCGCTTAACGGAGTGAATAGCACGCATGTCATCACTATCAACGACTCTAATCCGGCTAAGACGATTGCCGACCCGAATCATCGTCCATCGGCCGACGGCAACGACGTGTACATCGGGCTGGATCAAGGGTCAGTGAGCCCAAGCCTGGCGCAGTTGAGCTTTGGGGCTCCGGCGGCGATCTCAAACTACATTGGCAACGTGGGCGACGGCGTGAATTGGGGAGAGCGGTTAATTGCCGGACTTAAGGAGTTCAAAGTCGCGGTGAAGTTCGATAACACGGTGACGTTTGCAGGTATTACAGGAAGCGGAGCTCAGTGCTTGCATGTGAGCGCGACGGGAGTGCTTTCGGGAACAGGGAGCGATTGCGGTTCGGGATCGGGAGGCGGACTTGCAAATCCGATGACCGCGGCGAACGACATGATCGTCGGCGGTTCGGGTGGGACGCCGGCGCGGCTGGCGACGGCGAACAATTCTTTTCTCACGACGAACGCATTGGGAGTGCAAAGTTGGGCGGCATTGCCGGTGACAGGAGCGAGCCAATATCAAATAGCGATGTTTGGCGCGAGCGGCGCGACGGTGAGCGGAGACAGTGCGCTGACGGATAACGGTACGACCCTGAATTATTCAGGAAGCGGAGGGATTGCGGCGGCGACGGGAACATTCAGCGGAAACCTGACGGTGAACGGGCAGTTGCTGGTGGCGGGACCGTGGTTGGTGACGTCGCCGATTCCGGGTGCGGCCATGACAGCGGCGGGAGCGGGAACGTCAGCGTTGGGAATTTCGAACGACGGGAATTTTTATATTTCCGCGAATGCAGGGACGCCGCAGAAAGTGGCGACGACGGCGTCAAGTTCCTTCTTCACGAACCTGACTCAGGAAGACGCGAACGATCTGGGAGAGTTCAACGGGACGAACCCGCAGAACCTGCATGTCTATTCGACCTATACGAACAGTTCGACGTGGCAGCGGACTTCGATGGGATATGACGCGACGGACGGATATGCGGTAGTGAGAAGCGAGAATTCGACTTCGGGAGCAGCACCGGGGCTGGGGTTCTGGGTTAACAGCGGTCTGAAGTGGGTGATCGATGCGAGCAGCAATTTCAAGCCGTGGGCCGATCAGGCATTCAATGTGGGATCGTTTAATCCGGCGGGAAGCGGCAGCGGTTTGAGACCGGCGACGGTTTATGTGGCTGGGAGTGCGACGAGCAACAGCGGATTTGAGCTGGGCAAGTTCGCAAATGAGAGCTACGAAATCTGCAACGACGCGACGAATGGGACGGTGATCAATGGTCTGGCAATCCTGACGAGCGGTGGATGCGCGGCGAAGTCCGCGAGCGCCCTTACCAGCGGGGCGATAGGAGTGGTGATTGCGAATGCGGGAATGTCAGGGGTGGCGACGCTGGCACGAACCGGGTACGTATTCTGCAGCTTCGATGCGACCGCAACGGTAGTGGGAGACTATGTGGTGCCGTCGACGACGGCGAACAGCGGATTCTATCCGTTGTGTCACGATGCGGGAGCGGCGAGGCCGACGGGGGCGCAGATTCTTGGGCGAGTGATGCAGGCGAGCGCGGGAGCGGCGACGGTGCAGATGTTCCTCGACATGCCTGGGTCGAACGTGAGCAGCGCGTCGGCAGGGACGGGGACATGCACGAACCAGGCGGTGACGGCGGTGTTGAACGGCGGACCGACGTGCACGACGATTACGTCGGCGTATGTGGACTCGTCTATTGCGCCGGCGGTCTCGCCAGCCCTGACGGGTACTCCCACGGCACCGACTGCGACCGCCGGCGATAATTCGACGAAGATTGCGACTACGGCTTATGTTCGCGGCGAGACTTACTTGACGTGGTCGTGTCCTGTGGCGGGAACAACGGCAGTGACTCAGTATTGCAACTGGACGCTGCCTGCGGGAGTGACGGTGACGGGATTTGATCTGGCTGCGAGCACGGCGGCAGTTGGCTGCACTACATTTCCGGTCTTGCAGGTATGGGATGGAACGTCGAACGCGGAAGTCGGGGCGTACTCGATGGCTTTTACTTCGGGCACCAATTTCTACACGCAAGCTACTGGAAATACGAACGTGGCAGCGGGACATCAGCTGCGATTAAAGATCACCACGGTGGCTGCGGGGTGCACGACGAATGCGGCTAATGTTGTGGCGACTGTGACCTACCAGATGCAGAATTAAGTTGAGTGCGGGAATTTGTGAGCGGAACCTTCGGGCGGACAAGAGTGTCCGCCCTACATAATTAAGGAGGAACAATCATGAGCGGAACGATTAATCCAGCGGCGGCAATGCCGTCGACGACTCAGGCGTTTGAATTGAGCGACCGGAATCCTGCGGTGACTTATTTGGGCGGGACTGCGGCGGACGGCGGGCAAGTGGCATCGCCGGCTGCGGCAGAGAGCCGGGTAACGCCGGAGGCGCCGGCAGTTTCACCGAATGCAGGACTGAAGTATTGATCGAAAGACTGGGCTGAGCGGTTGCATGAGCGTGGCGGAGGCATTTAGGTAGTTGGGTTTGGATTGTGAAACTGGGTTGGCCATCGGCGAAAGCTGGTGGCCTTTTTTATTGGAGTGCAATGAGGAGTTGGCGGTGAGGGCGTGAATTATCGCAAGTTCATTTCGATTCTGGCGCTTGCTTTCGTGAGTAGCGTGGGCTGTGAACGGCGGGCATCACGCTCTTCGTTGCCAAACCTTGTGGTTCCGGCCAGTTGTGCGTCGGAGATCACGCTGCTGCACTGTGACGCGAGGGTGAGTCCGCCGAAGTGTGCGGGGGCGCGTGTTCGGTACCGGAATGGGTGTGAACAGATTCTGCTGGGCGCAACAGCGAAGGCAAAACCTTAAACACAGCGGGCACTGAGGTGTCACAGAGGTTGACAGCGAGCGTGAGTCTTTTCACGCGAAAGAGAGAAGGTGAGAGAGGTGTCCGTGAGAATTCCTATCAAGAGGAATGGGAGCGCTATGAGGTTAGGGATCCCCTTTGACACGCTCCGGGCAGGCTTTCGACTGCGCAAGACAATTCGCAAAGTGAATCGTCTGGCTTCGCTGGGGATGACAAAGCTTTTTTCCGAACGAATTCCGGGAAAAGCTCTGGCAATTTTCTTTTTGTTCTGGGGAGTTGGCGCTTCGGCGACCACTTACTACGTGAGTTCGAGCGCGGGCAACGATTCAAATAGCGGGACGTCTTCGGCTGCGGCCTGGCAAACGGTGGCGAAGGTGAATGCGCAGACATTCTTGCCGGGAGATCAGATTTTGTTCCGGCGGGGAGATGTTTGGAATGAGAGCCTGACACCGCCGTCTTCCGGAGCTTCGGGAAACCCGATTGCGTTCGATGCGTACGGGACCGGGGCTGCGCCGAATTTGACGGGATATTATGCAGTGCCTTCGTCGGCGTGGGTGGCGGTTTCGGGGAATGCATGGAAGGCGCCACTGCCGGCGGCTTATTCGACGGTCAATTTTTGTTTGTTTGGAACGGTGTGGGGGCAGAAGGTTGCGGCGGTGTCAACGAACCTGACGGCGCAGTGGGATTTTTATTTTGCGAACGGGTTTGTGTATGTGTTTTCGCTGGGGAATCCCGGAAGCTACTACAACGCTGCGATCGTGCCGATGGCGATCAGCAATGTTCCGGTCATCAACATCAATGGACAGTCGTGGCTCACGTTTCAGCATTTCTTACTCAACTGGTTCGATCAGTACGGCGTGTATGTGCAAGGGACGAGCGACCATCTGGTGTTCGCGAATATGGAAGCGGACTCGATGATCCCTCAAGGCACGCAGCCGCTGGGATTCTATGTGAATGAAAGTGGGCCGGGGCCGGGAGACATCAAGATCTACAACGACGAAGCTCATATGAATTATGACGGCTTCAGGTTTGACGGCGCGGCGACGGCGATCGCGATGGTAAACGACAAGGCGTATGCGAGTCGCGACGCAGCGCTGGTGGATAACACAGGAGTTGTCTCGTATTCATACTGTCATTTTTACGCTTCGAGTTTGGCGGTTGCAGGATCGACCGACGTGTTGTCGACGAGCGGGCCGGGGCCGGCGGCGGGAGCTGGAAACATTGCGGCAGATACGCCTCCGGCGGTGCAGGCGTGGCAGAGATATCCGGCGGAGATTTCGCTGACGGTAGATGACGTGGGAATGACCGCGGGAGCAGACAGCTATTACGCGACGCAGGTGCTGCCGGTTGCGGATGCGGCGGGAGTTCCGGTGGGGACGGCGATCACGGTTGGATACAGTTCCGTGATTACTCCGATTGTGTCCGAGATTCAGGGCTGGATCAATGCGGGTCGCGATGTGACGGCGCATTCAGTGAGCCACACCTACTACCCGAACACGGATGCCATGGAGATTCAATACTTGGGAGGCGGGACGGCGGCAACCTTGAGCATCAGTGGGAAGGTGCTGACGATTGCGGTGACTGGAGCCGGCGACAGCGTGAGTTACAACCTGGCGCAGGGACAGCCGCAGGGGACTCTGCTGGGATTGATCCAGGCTCTGAATGGGACGGGAAAGTTTACGACGTCCGAGGCGACACCGTGCCAGGGGCCTTACGGGACGGGATGTTCGGCGTATACGGCAGCGGCTCTGCTGACGCAGGACCTGGCGGATGTGAGCGGGCAGGATGTGAAGAGCGGCGTGTATCACATGCAGTTGGATGTGACGCGGCTGACCACAGATGAAATCACGCTTTCGCGGCAGTGGATGACGACGAATCTGACGGGGCTGCCGGCGACGCCGGTGTACGTTTATCCCGGCGGGTATGAAGATCCGAACATGGAGGCGATTACGGCGGGCGTGCCTTTCAGTGGAGCGCGCGGGGCGCTGCACGAGGGCGGAGCGAATAACCTTGGGCAGCCCAACACAGGAGTGAAGGACACGTATGCGAGCGGATTCAATGTGCAGAACATCACAAGTTTTGGAGTGAATCCGTCGTGGCAGGGATTGCCGCCGGCATCGTTGAATCAAAAGATCCAGGCGCTGGTGTGGAAGCAAATGGTATGGGGTGTGCCGTGGGGAATCTTCTGGCACTTGAATGAGTTGACCAATAGCGACCCCGTGGGCGGTGCGGAGATCACGAATCTGATTCAGGATTTCAAGGCGAGCGGGGCTACGATCCAGACAAATACTGGGTTGGTGAACCTTTTGTTAACTGGAACGCTGGAGACGGGGACGGATGGAAATACTTATTACAAGTCGGCGGGAAATACCGCGGCGGTGGATTTCCGTCCGACCGGGAATTCACCGGTGGTGGACGCTGGGCTGAATCTGGGTGCGGCGTATCAGATCGACATCAACGGAGTGAATCAGAACGATCAGGGCTCTGGCTGGGAGATTGGGGCGCACGCGTTCATTGGGTATTCCGCTTACGGGGGAAACACGGGCAGCTCGTATTTCACTCTGGGAGGCATTGTGCTATCGCCCGGGACGGTGCAGCTTCCTCAAGTTTGGGTGAACACTAACGAGTGGATGGGAACAACGGCGAATCTAATTAATTTTCCTGCATTGGGCAGCGGAGGGTCTTGGACGTGTGGAGGGACAAGTTATGGTCCCTATACCGCAAACAGCCAGAGCTCACTGGCACAGGCAGTGACGGACGCAGAGAGTTGCCGAGCTGCGAACAGCAGTGGGACGGAGGTTGTAATTCCGCACGGATCGCTATTTTCGGGATCGGGTGGGATCGTCCTGCCGCAAACTATGGGAGACACCTCGACTAACTTCATTGTGTTGACCAGCGATACGCCGCTTCCCGCGGGGCAGACGGCGTGTTCTCACGGGATTCAGGACAACATAACGGAATCGACTCAACCGGGAATCCGAAATCTGGGATGCAATGGTTCCAATCTCAGTTATCAATTGGGAACGACGGTTGTTCCATTGTCGGGAGCGTTCACGCTGGCGAACGGGACGCCCACCGCGTCCGCTGCTTACAACGATATAGGTTCGATGTGGACGGTGGAGTGCACGAGCAACGGCTGCAACGGAATCTCGACTGCGCTGCCAGACGGGAATGGAATCTCCCCGCACGATTACGCAATTGTTAATGCTGAAGTTCGTCCCCAGGCAGGATTATCCGGCCCGAATGCTCCGATCAAAATTGGACAAGGGACTGAGACGGCGGCGAGCGAGCTTCCGACTCACATTCACATAGCTTATGACTACCTGCATGGCGATTGGACAGACGCTCCAGTAAGCGCCGGCACAGCGACTGGTGGCGCGACCGGCGCGAATTCTCTGCCCGCAGACTTGTCATTCTCCGGATGCATTGACTGCTCCGTTTCGTTCTCTTATATAGACCGCTCCATCCGGCCTGGAGCGGAGGGACACGCGATTTATGCGGGGCTAGCTCAGCAAATAAAGGTAGTACATAACTGGGTTGAAGGAATGTCCAGCGGCACTTTTTGCGGCGGTTTTGCCGCAGCTATTCCGATCAATGGTTTTATCGGCTGTCAAGACGTTGAAGATCGAGGCAATCGTTACACCTATCCATATTCGTGGATGCTCGCGCAAGCGGGAGGATTTTGCGTCAACGGATTGACCTGTTCGGGTAATTCCTACGTGAGAAAGAATGGGCACGAGCTGAAGGTTGGACAGAGATATCTGTTCGACGGCAACATCATCGAGAATGTCGATGACTCGGGGGCGCAGAACGGAATTATCCTCAGCTTCAAGAGCGACAATGGTGCGGCTGGAACGAACACCTGGATTGTTCAAACCGACACAACAGCCACGAACAATCTGATGCGGGATTCCTGCAACGGTCCCAGTTTCGGATTCCGGTCCGCAGGGCCGAGCAATGGTGGCGGGGTGGCGTTTTCGCCGGTGAAATATAGCGTTCAAAATAATTTGCTTTACGAGACGGGAGCCGGAATTCCTGGCTGCACTGGCGTAAGTCCGGTGTGGGGATTTCGAGTAGCGGATACGGGAGCGGGATTGACCTGGCCTGCCACAGCCTCGCGGGATGTGCTGGGGCTTACTTCTACTCTGACTCTCACGCCCGCGGCCGGGCAAGCCGTGAGCGACACCAATGTCGGAGATCCGGTATCGGTTTCAAATTGCTCAGACCCAACTTTTAACACTGACCCGACGGTTTTGGGGCCACCAGCAATGGTGGGAACGGTGACAAATGGTCTTACGATCGTCTACTCAAACCCGGGAGCGGCGGGCGCCACGGCGAACGGTTGCACATACAGCGAGATCCAAGGGTGGCCGCAATATCTTACTTTCAATCACAACAGTAGTTTCAATTCGAGCGGCACAAGCGACGATCCATTCAGTTCTGCGGCGGGTGGGACGACCCCCGAAGCGCTTGCACGAAACATTGCCTTTACGAATGGGGTGGTCGTGAATGGGGGTATTAACTCGACTTTCGCAGAAGGCACACGCACAGAGACCAAGGCATTTGACGCGACGACGCTTGCCATCAACAACCTGCTCATGCCGGGAAGAGATTCTGCGGTGCAGTGTCCGTCGCATGTAACCGCAGGAGCAGGCGGAGCAGTCTGTTACACGGAGTATGGCGGGCCGAACGCGGGAGCGTCGCCACCGGTGACGATTTATCTGACACCAGCCAGCTTCTGCACGGGGAATGATCCAACTACAGGAAATTGCTCCGGGATTCTGGGTGCCATGAGCACGAGTTCCTTTCCAACACTGTTGACGGACTGGCACCAATACCGCCTCTGTCATACGGGAGACGCGGCTTGCAACTCGAAAGCCAGCTTGTTCGCAGCGGGACAGGCAGAGCAATCATCGGATGGAACAGACTTGGGGGCAAACGTGGCAGCGATTGATACTGCTGAAACGTCCACGCAGTATGCGTGCGGGACGCCGTGCGGAGCGGGTCCCTTGCGCGACGTGACTCCACAAGTGGAAGTTCTGGCGCCGGGAGCGGCAGCCAGCGTTCCTGCGGTGAACGCATACTTGAAGCCCAGTCCTTATATCCACGGGATTGTGTATAGCCTTTACTGGGCGTGTTCCGATCAGGACGGTACATCGGCGCATTACACATGGGCTGGCTTCGACAACCAAATCATTGCAGACGGGTGGGCGGCCGCGGGAAAAAAGATCATGGTGGTGCTCGGCGGCGTGACGTATGGCGGAAGCGACAATATCTGTTATGGCGGCACGGGATTCGGGACGAGCGGTGTAGGAAATTACGGAACGCCGGCATATGTGTGGACGGCACTGGGTTCGACGAACTACGCGACTTGCAGTGGCGAACAAATTCCCAACTATCTGAACTCCGCGTATCTCAATAACTATAAAAACTGGGTGGCGGCAACGATGGCGCACTTGGAGGCTTCGCCGTATGCGGCGAGCATTCAGTATGTGCGCGTAGCGTGGGGAAAAGGCGGAGAAACGACACCGATCGCGAACTGGGACGCGCCGGGAAATTGTCCCGATGGAAGCGGAAACAATACACTCACGACTGACTGGGGCTACACCCTTTCGGCGTGGGAGACGTTCCTGCACAACGGCATGGCATTTGAGGCGGGATTGAGTCTTCCATTGCAGTTGATGATCAGCATCACTCCGATGGGAACAAGCGGAGGGTCGCAGGCGGCGGTGCCGAATTTCACGGCTCCCATTGCAGCCTCGCTTGGCATTGGTTTCGGCACGCAGGGGCTCATGGCTTCCGACGTGAACAATGCCGCGGGATGCGGAGGCAACTGGTGTAATTTGTTTGCGACCTACGCGGGAAAAATTCCACTCGAAACGCAGACATTCTTCCAAAGTTGTGCGCCAAACAATGAAAGCGGGACGTGTCCGAGCATGGCAGTGACTACGGGGCCGCTGAATCCGCTGCTGATGTGGGCAGCACGGGAGCATGCCACCTCGTTTGAGATGTATTACGAAGATGCGCTTTCGATTTTGTCACCCGGGTATAGCAATCCGGGATATGCGGCTTATTCGCAGCCATATTACATGACAGCGTTGCAGGCAGTCGTAAGTGGGAATTTCTGAGCACCTGAATTCCATCTGGGTGTGTGAAGGCTTCGGCAGAGCAGACAGGCGCTAGGCCGAGGGCATAGGACTCATAACAATAAATTGCTTCGGTGGCCGAACAGGGTTCGAGCCGCGGAGGCGGAGTCTGTGCAGGCAAGCGATTCGATTCTAAAAATCAAACTTTGGAGAAACAAATGAGAAGAAAAACGCAGCGATTGATGACGGTTGTTCTAGCTTTGGTTCTTTGCGCGACGGCCGTGCTGTCGGCGTGCTCGACCGCGTGGATTTCTCAGGCGGAAGAAATTGTGGCGGCGCTGATTCCGGCGGCGGCGAACATTGTGGCTTTGGTGGCGGCGCTACAGGGAAGGAACGTTTCGGCTCAGGATTTACAGGCGATTCAGACCGCGGGGACTCAGGCAACCGCAGACCTGCAACTTCTGCAATCGTTGATTGCGGAGTATCAGAAGGCGGATGCGCAGGCACAGCCGGGAATTCTGAACCAGATTCAGGTTGCGATCGGGACGGCGCAGTCGAATTTTTCAGCGATTCTGCCAACTTTGCATATTAAGGATGCGGCAACGCAAGCGAAAATTACCGCGGTCGTGGGCGTGGTGCTTTCCGAGGTGCAATCGCTGGCGGCGATCGTGCCTTTGGTGAACCCGCAAGCGTCTGCGGCAATGGTGCAGATGGCACAGCAACAGACGAAGAAACAACCTCCACTGACAGCTAGCCAGTTCGTATCTTCTTATAACGCGACCATGACGGCCAGGACCGGTAAACCGGCGGTGGACCAGGCGACGTCTGGTTTACGAATTCATGCGCATGGAAAGTTGGCGCGTTGGGCTACGGGCGGAATACTGAAGTAGGAGTTGCCGTGTCGAATGATTTGTACTTGCTGGAAAAAATCGGGCTCTGTCTCGACCGGAAAATCGGCGGGAAGTCGCTGCGCGATCTATTGATCACGAACTTGCTGAAGATCCGACCGAAGACAGGGCCGATTCGGCGGCTGCGGCTGAACCGGGCGCAGGAAGAATATTCACGGCAGTGCACTAAGCGCAACGTGGTGCTGAAGGCGCGGCAATTGGGAATGACGACCTATATTGCCGCGCGCTATTTCGTACAGACTATTACTCGGCCAGGGACGTTGACTGTGCAGGTAGCGCACAGCGAAGAATCTGCCGAGGCAATTTTCAAGATTGTGCATCGCTTCTGGGAAAAACTGCCTAAGGGGATGCAAAGCGGAGCGCTGATGAAGTCGCGCTCGAATGTCCGCCAGATCGTATTTCCCCGACTCGACAGTGAGTACCGGGTTGAGACGGCGGATGACAACGCGGGGCGGGGGATGACCATCCATTACCTCCATTGCTCGGAGGTCTCCCGCTGGCCCCGCGGGGGCGTAGATACTTTGGCATCCTTGCGCGCGGCGGTGGTGCCGGATGGAGAGGTTTCGCTGGAATCGACCGCCAATGGCGCTGCAGGAATTTTTTATGACGAGTGGCAGAAGGCTACTGAGACGGGATATACGCAGCACTTCTTTCCCTGGTGGTATGACGGGGCGTATTGCGTCGACACACCGAAGCTGCAGTCGCTGACGGAGGAAGAAGAACATCTTGTGCGCGAGCATAGTTTGACTGACGAACAGATTGCTTGGCGGCGAACGCGCTGGCAAAGTCTGCGCGGCCTCGCTGCGCAAGAGTATGCGGAAGATCCGGTCTCGTGCTTTTTGGCGTCGGGGGAGTGTGTATTTGATTTGGAGGCGATCGAAAGGGCGGCGGCCAGCGCAAATTCCGGGCAATCTCAGGACAATGGGCGGTTGACGATTTGGTTTCCGGCAACGCAGGGGAGACAGTACATCGTTGGAGTGGACGCGGCGGGGGGCGGGTCGGAGGGAGATTACGCTTGTGCGCAGGTGATCGACCGCGTTTTGGGATTGCAGTGCGCGGAACTGCATGGGCATTTTCCTCCGATGGAGTTGGCCCGCAAGGCAGCGGCGCTGGCGAGAGTGTATGAAAATGCGCTCCTAGCTGTTGAGCGGAATAATCATGGCTACGGCGTTCTGGCTCATCTGAAGGATCTGGGGTATGAGAATTTGTTCCGGCAGGGGAACCAGGATGGGTGGCTGACGTCGGTGGTGACTCGTCCGGCAATGATCGAGAACCTGGCGGCGATCGTTTACGCACAACCAACTTTGTTTCACAGTCCGCGGCTGCTGGGAGAGCTTAGGACTTTTGTTAGACATGCCGATGGAAATACAGCGGCAGCAACTGGGGCGCATGACGACTGCGTAATGGCGATGGCGATTGCACTGGGTGTTCGAAGGGAAGATGCCGGTCGGATAGGAAAGAGGCGAGCGATGGAGATGAGCAGTCTGGAAGTGGAAGCCTGAATTGGCTGCTCGCGCTTTTCGGCTTTAGTGATTTGGTTACTTGTCACATCTTTTTGATGGTGAGTTGAAGTAATATTTACGGCTCTGTGGATGTGGTTGGAATCGCGGACGAGGGTGCCCGCGCCACACTAGTACATTGCCGATCGATGCGGTCCAACACGTAAGAAGGATGCGAGGGGGAGCGCAGGGCCACTTGATGCGCTGCTCCGATGGGCACTTCTACGTGGTCAAGTTTCGCAACAATCCTCAGCACCTGCGAGTGCTGGCAAATGAATTTCTTGCAACTCGGCTGGCCGAGCGAACCGGATTGCCTGTTCCTGCGACGGAGGTCGTTGAGGTGGGTGAGTGGTTGGTGAAGCACACACCGGAGTTGCACATACAACTAGCGCATGACGTGATCCAATGCCAGCCGGGATTGCAGTTTGGATCGCGGTATGTGGTGAATCCGCTGGAGGGGCAGGTGTTCGACTACATTCCGGTTGAGATGCTGGACCGTGTGCGGAATCTGGAAACATTCGCGGGAATGCTGGTGATCGATAAATGGACGGGCAATGCGAACGGGCGGCAGGCAGCATTCTGGAGGAAGTTGCGGGAACGAAAATATACCGCGAGCTTCATCGATCAAGGGTATTGCTTCAATGCTGGAGAGTGGACGTTTCCGGATTATCCTTTGCGCGGAGTTTATGCGAGGAATGAAGTGTATGCCGGCGTCCGGAGTTGGGAGTCGTTTGAGCCATGGCTGTCGCGTGTGGAAAAGATGGAGTCGGATGTGGTGTGGCAAGTTGCGGGAGAAATCCCTCCGGAGTGGTATGGCGGGGAATGGGAAGCGCTAGAGAAACTGGTGAAGGAGTTGATCTCGCGACGAGAAATGGTGCGAGGATTGATTGAAATATTTCGTATTTCGGTGCGGCGGCCATTTCCAGGGTGGCTGGAGAATTGAAGAATAGTGATAGTGGCCGGTGATTAGCGGCCAGCAAAGGCAATCGAAACACGATGAGTGAATTGAAACAACTTCGGTTCTTTCTGCTGCGATATGTGCCGGACGCAGTGAAGGGCGAATTTGTCAATATTGGCGTGATAGCAAAAGAAATTGGGACGAACACAACCGGGTTCGCGGGCGTACGATTCACGCGAGACTGGCGGCGAGTACGGGGCATTGATCCTCAGGTCGATATGGATGTGCTGAACGAGTTCGAGGAGGAGATTCGAGCGGAAGTGGCAGAAAAGCACGACCCTGAAACATTGGTGCATCGTTTGCAGGAGTCGTTTTCGAATGTGGTTCAACTTTCCGCGCCGCAAGAGTGCCTGACAGAGAATCCAGCGAAGGAGCTCGAGGCAATAGCGGAAATGTACTTGGAAGTACTAAAGGGGGAGAAGGACAAAACGATCAGCGGACGGCAAGAGATCGTCCGGGCCATGCGAGACGCATTCATTGGGGCCGGGCTGCGGGGGTTCGTGATAGAGAGGCTGCCTCTATCCTCTTATACCAAACCTGGCGACCCCTTGAAGTATCTTGATTTTGCTTATAAAGCAAAGAAAGAGATGAAAGTATTCCAAGCGGTGTCTCTGAAAGCGGGTGTGGGCGATGCAGTGACGCTTGCTGCGCGGTATCCGAAGATCGAGCCGCTGATGGCGAGAAATGTAGAGGCGGTTTTAAGTCTGACTGCGGTAGTCGATGACGATCTTGATAGGAAGCGAAACGATGTGCAGTTCGCCTTGAACATGATGGAGGAGGAAAAGTTCACAATTGCAGTGGCGGCCGAAATGCCGATGATTGCGGAAGTGGCGAGACGGGAGTTGAGGGTATGAACGAAAGCTCTCATCTTTCCGGACCACAGGTTCTGATTTGCGTTGTCTCTGTTGCCAACATCTGTCTGCTGGTGACAGCGGCATTTCATCGGGAGGGAACGCCAATTGGAGGCGTTAATTCGACGTTACGACAGAAGTTTGGCCTCGCCGCTGCATTCCTAGGCTTGTCCAACCAAGTTTTCTACTGTCTTCTGTTAGCGATGTGAATTTTTGCCTGGATGCCTTTTGAACCCGGAGTTCTTCCAGCAGACTAGAGTTGAGATGTTCCAGTGTTGGTTGTCTCCTTTCGACGGCAACCTTCTTCGCTGCAATTGTTAGTCGAGTAATGAGACGCTACGCGGGCATTTGGGTTGCCGTCACAACCGGATGGGTGTGGGGATTGGCGGGGCTAGGTGCGGGGCTGCGTTTGATTTGACGATTCGTTTGAATGAGAGAACGGCTCCGCTGCGGCGGAGTTTTTTTGTTGGGCGAGTTTATTGGAATGGTTAGAGTTCGCGGGCAGGAGTGCCCGCGCCACATGAAGTGTCGAGCTGCGTCCGACGGACAGCCGAGGGCGGCAGTAGCCACATGATCTGGGCGGAGCGTAAATCATTATGAAAATTACTGGGACGTTGCGCGGCGCTTTGCGCCGGATGGCGGAAGTGTCTTTGGCATCGCTCGGCGGAGGCCTGGTGACGGGCGGCGCCTCGGCCGAACAACTGGAAAAGAAGCGGCGGACTCTGCCTCTGCCGTCGATTTTCAATGCCTACGGGCCGCCGGGCGAGATCATGCCGAAGCCGACGGCTTATAACCTCCGGAGGTTTTCAGAAATTCCGGTGGCGCGGCGAGCGATCAATTGCATTAAGGACCGTATTGCCGGGATGCGCTGGCGGATTCAGCCGCGCCAGGGATTATCGATCGATACGATTCCCGGCGGGGCAGAACGTGCGCAAATTCTCACTAACAATTTTCACGCGCCCAATCCCGATGACTCGTTTCGTTCGTTTTGCGAGCAGGTCGTGGAAGACATCATTGTGGGCGGGTTTGGCGCCATTGAAGTGCAGAGCTCAGGAGATGAGAAGTGTCCGCTGCTACTCTGGCCAGTGGATGGAGCGTCGATCCGGATGAATCTGGACTGGGACGGATCGCCGGACGGAAAGCGATACATGCAGTTCACTGATCAGTCGGGAGCAAAGAGTCAGATCGCTCTTAATGACGATGAGCTGAGTTACATACGGCTGAATCCGAGGACGCACACGCCATTTGGATTAGGCCGACTGGAGGTAGCGTTTGAAACGATCAGCTCGTTCCTGGGCGCTCATCGCTATGCTTCGCGACTGGCTTCGAACACCGTGGTGCAGTATGCGCTGTGGTTGCAGGATTTGACGCCGGAGCATCACGAGCGGCTGATTCGCTGGTGGCAGGACGAGATTGAAGGTACCGGGCGCGTGCCGATCCTATCGGTCGAAAGCAAGCCAGAGGTGCTCCGGTTTGGCGGAGGGACCGATGCAGACTTGCGATTGCAGTGGCAGGAATTTCTTCTGCGCGTGATTGCCGATGCATTCGATCTTCCTCCGTTTTATCTGGGCGTGGATCGCGACGTGAACCGCTCCACTGCGGAGGAATATAACGATCTGGCTTTTCGCCAGGCGATTGTGCCTACAGCGCGATTGTTGGCCGAGCATCTTACGCGAGATGCGATCCAGAAACGGCTGGGATGGGGCGATCTGGAGTTTGTATTTGCGGACTTGGAGACACAGGACCCGCTCGAGGAGGCGCAGATTCAGCAGATTCTTTTGCAGAACGGCGTGCTGACAGTCAATGAGGTGCGGCGGATGCGGGGGTTGCCTGATTTGGGTTCAATTTCATCGGACGCGAAGTAAAAAACTCCGCCTTGTCGTAAAGCGCGACAGGGGTGAGGCACACAGGCGGACAGCCGAGGGCGGCTGTCCCCACATTTTCAGGGGGATAAGAATGAATGCAGAGATTGAGGCGATGGCGATTGCGATGCCGGAGGTGAAGGGTCATCCCAACCGAGTGGCATTTCGGGGCGTATTGACTGTGGTCGATACGCCTTCACAAAAACCACCATCGGGATCGAAAGGGCATTTGGTTGTGTTGTCGCGGACCGCCGCAGAAGCAGCACTGCCTTCGCTACTAGGCATGGCATTGGATTATTCGCCGTCCTTCGATCGTCACGACGTACGACGCAAGGTAGGCGTAATTACCCAGGCCGATTTGGTGGGAAGGAATCTTGAGCTAAGCGGATATCTTTTTGCGCGAGATTTTCCGGAAGTCGTGGACGAGATCGAGAAGACGGAGCGGGGAATAAAGAATGTTGCTTCGAGCGTGCTGCATCCGCGAGAAACCGACTTTGGTTCGGAGCAAAGAGTCTTGGCGGGCGAATCAAATTGGAAGCATTCCTTGTCGGCGGTCGCACGCGAGGCCCGGGCGATCGCCTCTACGCTGCGGAAGCTGCGCGGCGGGCGAACGATTCTTAGTGAGATCGATCTCTCAGCCAAGGCCGAATCCATCCAACTCTCGTCGGGCGCGGAATTGGGGATGTCGTACGAGGTGACTGATGTGGAGGTGGCCGATACAAGAGCCAACATCTGGACGCTGAAACGGGTGACTTTCACGGGCGCTGCGATTCTGCGCCGGAACAAAGCGGCGTATCGGGATACGTGGATTGAGTTGAGCGAGTAGGCGTTGTTGAGTACCAACGAAAGGCAAAACCCATAAGGAGCGAAGCATGAATGAAGAAATGATGCAGCAATTGATGGCGGCGGCGGAGCGGCTGGCGGGTGCGGCCGAATCGTTGGACCGCGTGATGGGACGAATCGATGCGCAACAAGATGCGTTGACCGCGAAGGTCGACCGCATTGTTGCGGCAATCGAAGAGCAACCCCGGCATGAGCTTGCGGCTCGAGGCGAGGGGTCGCAGCGCATGTACGAACGCGTAGCGGAACTGGAAAAATCGAATGCCGACTTGAAAGCGCAGGCTGCACGAATAGCGCGAAAGACTCTTCCTCCGTTGGTTTCGGCGATTCTGGCGAAGAGTTGCGGGGAATCGGGGGCGGAGAAGCTAGACAAAGGTGTGCTGGACAAGACACTTTCCAGTTTGAGTGTTGAACAACGCATTGCGGTGAAGTCGGAGCTGGCACGTGCGGGAATTATTGAGTAGAGGGCTACTGGCTTCCTACGCCTGATGGAGAGGGGCACGACTTCGTCGTGCCTTTTGCTTTTGGCGTGATTGGGGTCGCGTGACAGTCTGGAGAACAGTGGTTGGAGTGCTCCACGCGAGGCTGAAGGGTGCAGGCGGACAACGGATCCTTCGACTTCGGAGTTGGTTCACTTCGTGAGCCAACTCCTACGCTCAGGATGACAGGGCCAAGCAGAGAGTTCGGATTCAAAATTCCATTTACGAAATACATAGGAGAAAACATGAGAGGACAATTCGTGGATTTGTACGCGTCGGCTGACTACATTGGGCCCGGCGCGATTGAAGTTGACCGTTACCAGACCGAGATCTTCGACATCGTGCGGCGCCGGGGAGTGTTCGGACAGAGAATCAAGCAAGTGCCGGCAACCGGACACCCCTCGCGATTCTTCGAAGAGACAGCCATCAATTCACCGACGGCGACGCAGGCATTCGTCGATCCGCGCAACATCAGTCCAACAGTGGGTGCGCCGACGCGGATTGAATTGGCCGTTCCGCTGAAATCGCTGGTGTCGCAGATCAACTACAACCTGTTTGATCTGGAAGTGACGGCGCAACAGAGCCAGTTCGCCTACTTGCAGGCGAAGGACCTGGCCGATTCCGTGGACGGATTGCTGCGCACGCACGACGTGTCTTTGTGGAACGGCAATGACACTTCGCTGAGTTCGCCGACGACGCTGCAGTATTTTGGCGTGATCGGACAGATCGTAGCCGGTGGCAACACTACCACGATCGCAACCACAGCGAGCATTGTTGACGGGATTAAGAGCACGATTGCGCAGATGGTATCGAGTGCGGCGTATGCGGTGAGACCGACTGCCATCTACGCCAATCCAGTGCTGCTCGACCTGATCGACCGGGAAATGAAGACGGAGTTCAACGTGGTGCTCAACACTACGGAGATCACAGGTGGACTGCGAGTGAAAGCACTGAGCACGCAAGCGGGAGAGTTGCCGCTGATTCCGGATTGGGCGGTCCCGTATACGGGGACGCCGGGTTCGGGCACGGCGGTATTGCCAGCGTACATCGTGACCGAGGATCTGATCGAGTATCACTGGTTGAGCGATCCGAATCCGCGGGTGTTCAAGCTGGGGTTACCCAATGCGTTGACACAGCAGATGGTAGTGGTGAAGTTTGGAGCGCCTGTCGTGAAGGGAGCAAACTTCGCGCATTACCAAGTGAACGTGCAGCGGTAGGAAGACAGTCGTTGGTCGTTAGTCGTTCGTCGTTAGCCTAAGCTGTTTTTGGGGTAAAGACTGGCGGGCGGCGGCCAACGATATTTCATCTGGAAGAGAAATCATTATGAATTATCTAGCGCCAACGGATTACATGACGTATGGGCTTGAGGCGGCGACCGACCAGTCGTGGATCACAGCTGCTTCGGCCATCATCGATGCACACTGCCGGCGGGCAACGCTTGCAGTGAACCAGTATGAAGAGCGGCTGAAGATGCCGCCGGACTTGAACACGGTGAGACTCAGTTATCTGCCGTTGGTCACGGTGCCACCGGCACCGACAGCGATAGTTTCTTTGCAGGCGCGGTACGCCATGCCGCGGCGCGGAGAATGGACTTTGCCAGAGATGAGCCTGGAGTATGCCCTGGTCTTTTCATTGCCGGGATCATGGAATGCGATTGATCCGGCGACGATCGATATTTGGCAGGCCAGCGGAGAATTGACGTTTCCCGTGAACGCGATGGGGCTGCTCTTTAACGAAGTAGACGTGGTTTACAACGCGGGCTGGGATCCGATTCCGACGCAGGTGCAAGTGGCATGCGCGCAGATCGTGAAGAACGCGCAAGCGACACCGGGATTGAATGTGAAGTCGAGCAAGATCGATCGCATCAAGCTGGATTATTTCGGCGACACTCTGATGGACGATTCGGTCAAGAGCATGCTCGCTCCGTACGTGGCGCAAAAAGGCGCCTAACAACATTGCCGACGCTCGTTTCGTAGAGCGTTCGGCCAACGGCAACCGTGTCAAGGTCCACACAGGGAGGAACTATGGGGAGCGGAATTTGCGGAGCAGCACTGGTGCGCGCGGCAAATGCGATGTTGACCGCATTGGGCGGCGATCAGGTAACTCTGTTGTTGCCGGCGACGGCCACCGCTTCCGATGCGGCGGGGCAATTGGGACTCGTCGACCCAGGAGTGCAAGCGATCATCATCGGTCCGGCGGTTGTGCATACGCTGCCAGTGGGAAATCTTGGCCCGCGGCGGAGACTCGAGTTCACTCTACCGGCATCAGTGATTGATGCGCAATTACCGACGCTGGGCATCGGTACTGGAGAAGAATTCTTCAACGCGGCACTAGGACTGATGTATGACGCTGATCTTTTTCACATTGAGGCGGTGGTGACGGAGAACTTTGCCGGGACGGCATATTTTTATGTGGTGACGGCAGTGGAATAAAAGCGGGCGTCAGCCCTCAGCCCTTAGCTTTTTCCATCAAGCGCTGAGGGGAAGGTTTGAGAGCGAGACTGGTTGAGTTGACGGCTGGTAGCTGAGGTGAAAGGTGATTTTATGCAATTCGCGAAAGACAGTTTTTTTATGGCGCTGCAGCAAAGGTTAGCGGCGCTTAATCCATTGCGGGTGGTAACGGTCAACGGGGCTACTGTGCCTGCGCTGTTAGTAGTGGAGAATCTTCCTCCGTCGTCGGCTGAGCCACAGCCGAATACTTTCTATGTGGAATGGGGAGAGGCTGGGGTGATTGAGGGTCATGCAGGAAACAACGCGATCATGAGCCTTGAATGTGCGATCTCCTACTACACCCTGGGGACGGTGCAGAGCATGGTGGATCGCGGGCGAGTCCTCGGCGAACTTGACGAAGAACTTCTGGGAATTTGCCAACCGCCAAATACCGAGAAACGAGATTACACGCAATCCCCGAGCGCGGATCTGGGTACCAGCGTCTTCTGGGGACAGCCTTTGCTGGGAGAGAGTAAGAAAAGTGCGGTCACGGACAATGCCGAGCGGTATCAAGACGCGCGTGTCGAGCGGAAGGCGCAGCTGACGATTTATTTCTTTTCGGAGGTGATTCTGCAATGAGCACAACTCCTTTGCGTGCGGCGATGGTTCCGTTCACTCGCCAGATGAGAGCTTATTTTGCGCCAGTGAACCGAGTGACAGAAACACCTACAATCTTTGACCCGGGGTTATCTGGCGCCTTCCCGCTTGCATCGCCTCCATCGCCCTGGCTCGACTTGGGGTGGGTGGAAGGCTTCCAGCGCTTTTACGACACTCCGACGGACATTGTGCAATCCGGATCGAAGCTTTTGCCGGCGATCCAATTCCGCGGGCCAATGGAAGCTAGAGTGGAGTTCGATTTTCGCGAATGGGGCAAGGTGCAGATGGCTTTGGCCGGCGGATCGGAACACATGAATGTGCTAGCGCCCGCTGGGAATGTGACGCCGGTGCCTTCGGGCGGCGTGCCGCTGCCAGGAGTGGCTGTGCTGCCGGGATCGACGGCCAGTGAGCTTGTATTGGGAACGGGAGCGTTGAGCGCTTTTCCGATGGGGACGTTGATAGCTGTGGACGTCGATTATCAGCAGCAGACGGGGTACGTAGGATCAGGAATCGCAGCGGCTTATGTCACGAGCGCGACGGCAGTGAATCAGGACTTAAATTATGTGAGGCGCGTGACTTTTAACGTGGGACGCGTGGCGGAAGTGACAGCGACTTCGTTGTTACTGTCGCAACCTCTGCTCGGGGGCGCGCCCGCAAGCGGAGCGTCGGTGCAGGCGGTGATCGCGTTTGTGGATCGCGAGGGTGGAGCGTTTTTTCAGGAGTGGTCCGCGCTCTTTGTGGCGGTGCAGGAGTCGGGAGGACGCATCTGTTTTTACTATCCGCGGCTAAGCCCCAATCCTGGGGCCGCTTCGAAGTCGACATCAACGAGTAGCACGACAGGAAAGAGCGCGATCACAAGCGGTACGTCATCGAATACATCCCGAGCGTTCTTGCGTGAAGAGTGGATGATGCTGGCGAAGCCAATATCATCGGCATCGTTGCGGGCAGCATTTCTTGCTTTGCCTTACACCGATCCGAACGATGGGCAGACCGTGCTTTGCTATCGCAGTTATTTTCCGGCACCGATGGCCGCGATGTATTAAGAAGAAGTTCGCTACCGGCCGTTTTAAAAGCTCTTAAACACAGTCAACACCGAGGGCGCACAGAGGAATACGTGTGTCAATCGCCTAGGAAATTCGGATGATACTCACGATCGACAATTTGCAGGGCAGCGGCCCGCAAGACTACACAACATCGGCAGATTGCACCGTTCCGCCGAAGATTGCGCGAAAGTTCAACAAACCGGCGCAGTTGCAATTCAGCCTGTTGGCAAATTCATCCGCATTTGTCGTGCCGGCCATCGGAGCCCGCGTAATCCTGAATAAAAACACCGGAGGCACTTTCTTCGCGGGATACACTACGCAGGCGCCGCAATATCAGTGCATCGGGTCCGGGCAGGCGGGGCCGGTTTACCGATACAACGTGACTGCAGAGAGCGATGAAGTTTTGTTGGACCAGAAAGCTTTGCCCAACCGCGCGGCGTTTGTGAACCGGACTGCCGGGTCCGCGCTCCGGCAGTTGGCGCAAGACTTGTTGCCTGGATGGTTCAACGTGACTGGCGTCGAAGATGTCGACACGCTGGCTACGTACCTAGCCAATCCGCAAAAGAAGTTTTCGGTGCATGCCGCCGACATTGCTTTAGCTTGCCGCGGAAGTTATCGGGCAATGAACGGTGCGTTGTCGCTGGCTCCAGTAGGAGCGTTGAGCTATACGCTAAGCGAAACGGATGCAGACTTTTCTCCGATGGGATTGCAGGTGATCAACCCTTATTCTCTGGCGAACGATATTACCGTTATCGGATTAGAGGAGCCACAGGCGTACGTCCGAGATTATTTTGTTGGCGACGGCCTCAGCCTCAATTTTTACCTGTCTCAGACGCCTTTCGCGCAGAGCCAGCTTGCTTTGATCGACGAGGAGTTTTCTGGGCCGACACTGGATGCGGCCACCTGGACGGTGAGCGACCCATCGAGTGCGATCTCTGTTGTGGCACAGACCTTGCGGGTGAATGGAGGAACCGGGCACGATGGCGAGACGACCGTCAATTTTATTGAACAGGTGGAACTCGGCGGTGCGCTGGAATTGCAACATGGTGATGTGAGCTTTGCCGCGGCATCTCAAGGTGTACTCGGTGGCTTGTATGCTTCCGGCATTTCTTCATTTCAATGTCTTGCCGGATTTCAAATTACTCCGTCCGGCGCTGGGTCGAACGTTCAAGCATTGATCGAGGGAAATGCCACTGGGCCGGTGATCGCGACTGAAGCGACTCATCGGTACGTATTGACGACGTATGTGTACTCGATGGAAGTCTATCGGACGCAAGAAACCTTCCACTCATCTTTGCATCCAGCGGGCACGGGAAGGGGTGGAGTTGCGCTGGCCGCGGACGTGCGTTTTGTGCTGGAGATCCAAGACATTGATCCGGCGAACCCAGCGACGCTAGTTGCGCCTGCGACGGTGCTCTACGACGGAGTGATTCAAGATGCTCCGGGCTTTTGTTCTTATGTGCTGGTGAATGCTGAGAACCTGTATTGCAGTATTGCGTACACGTACGTCAGTCACATTTCTTTAGCTGAAGTGCGCACGGCCTTGCCGGAAGCGGGATATGTAACTCAACTTGCCGGCTCGCTTTCGGATGGAGCGCAGTGTGAGATTACCAGCGTTCCGTCAGTGGATTTCTATCCGCAATATTCTCCTCCCCTCAACCAACTGATCGTAGTCTCATATCGCGGCCAAGGACGCGCGGTTGCAGAGGTTAACAATCCGGCCAGTATAGCGAGTCTAGAAGCTGTCGCGGACAATGGAGTGCGAGGCTCCGTCTTGAAAATGAGCCTTCCGCAACCACGCACGGATGCGGATTGCGAAAATGCGGCGCTGGCAATCCTGGACGATGCGGGACTCCCGGCGTGGGCTGGCGCTTACCAGGTGTGGAGCGACTTTTTGCCGGGGATGGCCGCCGACATTTTTCCGGGAGACGAGCTGGCGGTGAACGTTCCATCGCGCGGCGCCTCGTTTACGGCTATCGTGCGGCAGGTTGGAATCGAACTGCTGGATCCGGCGAATGATCGCGGATTCTATCAGATTGAATTCGCAAACGATCGCGCGCAGCCGTTAGGTGCAGAGGTTACCTTGAGCGCGACAGTAATTGCTTTGCAGGATATGCCCCCGGTGCTTGCGAGTTCGCAGGTCGGCGCATATTACCTGGTGAATCTCAGCAATGCCCAAATCACACAAGTGACTTCGACAACCGTGCAGATAGACGCGGGCGTCGCGCCGGCGAATGGAACAGGGGTTGAAGTCCGGGAACACGACTATGGATGGGGTCAATCGAACGACCGCAATCTCTTAGGACGGTTCAGCGTGCAGGCTTTTACATTGCCCCGGCTGGCGCGAACACAGAACTATTTTCTGCGACTTTATGATAGCTCTTCACCGCCGCGCTACTCGCGCTATTCTGCCGCACTGCATGTGGATTACCCGCTGAATTTCTAGGGAGAGAAACAAGAATGCCAATCAATGAAAAAGAACTTTCGCTGTTGCGTTTGATTGACAGCGAATTCCAGCGCGAAGTGCTGGACAAACTAGTGCGACTGGAAACGAAGATGGATACGCTGATGGGCAGCGTGCAGCCCGGAAGAATGAGAATCGCAGAGGACAAGATCGCGACGCTGGAACGGAACGATTTGCGTAACAGCATTTACAACCGCACGATCAATGGGGCCATCAGTGCGGGAATCAGTGTAGCAGTCGCTCTGCATAGGTTTTGGTGGAAATAGAGAAGCCTGTATCAGCGCAAATTTCATTTCATGAACTAGAGGAGAAAATCCATGAGCACAACTGCAAGTACAACCATCGTTAGCAACTTGAAAAATGCAACGGCTCCCACAGGAAACACGGCGAAAGCCGCAAGCGCAGCGGGACTCGATATGGCCGGGATGATGTCCCTGGCACAAACCAAGGCGCTGGAACTAAAAACACACCTGACACTGGTCGCACGCGTGACCGATGGCGCCGACCCTAACCTCGCGACCCTCAACAACATTCTGGCCAGCCTCACCTAGGCGCATCGAAAGATGCGCGACTTGCCAGCGTAACGGACGTTGCCTTGAAAACCATATTTCATCGAGGGAGATCATGAACTTTCTGAATCAGTTGTTGCAGGGGATAGCGTTCATTCCCGCTTTGGTTAGCGGGATCGAGGGCCTGTTTGGAAGTAAGTCGGGCGAACACAAAAAAGAGGCCGCGATGTCATTTCTGCAAAATGCGTTGGCCATGACCGATGCAGTCGCAGCCCGGGAGATCACTGATCCCGAGAAATTCCGAACTGGGCTTGGGTTGGTAATCAACGGAGTGGTTGAATGTCTGAATGCTTCGGCATGGGGTAAGTCTGCAACGAACGGTGCTCATGCAGCGGAGGCGAAGTAAGAAACTCTATTATGTGAATCCAATACAGGTACCCGCGCTCATCCTACCTCTTCGCTCCAAGTCTCCATCGTCTTTTTCACCATCGCCATGAACTGATCGGCGACAGCGCCATCAATCAGGCGATGGTCGTAGCCTAGTGTCAAATGCACGACAGAGCGAATGGCGATGGAATCGCTGCCGTCTTTGTCGGTTATGACCATCGGCTGTTTGGTGATGCCACCGACACCCATGATGGCGGAGTTGGGTTGGTTGATGATGGGCAGGCCGAAGACGGCTCCGAACTGGCCGGGATTGGTGACGGTGAAGGTGGAGCCTTCGACGTCGTCGGGCTTGAGCTTTTTCGTGCGGGCACGCTCGCCGAGGTCGGTGATGCCGCGTTGTAAGCCGAGGAAGTTGAGGTCGCCCGCGTTCTTGAGCACGGGAACTATCAATCCCCAGTCGAGGGCCACTGCGATGCCAACATTGATGTGCCGGTGATAACGAATGTTGTCGCCTTCCAGCGATGCGTTAATGATTGGCCATTGCTGCAATGCGATGATGGCGGCCCGCACGAAGAACGGCATAAATGTGAGGCGCACGCCGTGGCGTTGCTCGAATCCACTCTTGTGTTTAGCCCGCAGATTCACGATGCGGGTGAAATCCACTTCGTACATGCAGTGGACGTGGGCGCTGGTACGTCGCGATTCGATCATGCGCTGGGCGATGATCTTGCGCATGTTCGTCATGGGCACGAGATCGCCGGGATAGGGCGCTGGCGCGGAAGCCCGCGGAGTCTTCTCGGCGGCCGGCGGCGGAGCTGGAGGAGTGGAACTCGGCGCTGCTGACGGAGGCGACGACTGCTTCTCGATAAAAGAGAGAATGTCTTGCTTGCTGATGCGACCGCCGAGTCCCGTGCCGGTGACTTGAGAAAGACTTACTCCGTGTTCTCGGGCGATCTTACGAACCAAGGGTGAGGAACGAGTCTCTTCTTCCTCTTCATTCCCGGCAGGCGTGGCCGCGGTAGGTGTGGGTGCGGCGGGAGCTGGCACCACAGATGTCGCCTTCTGCTCTTCCTTCTTTTCTTCCTTTTTCGCTGGGGCTGCGGGAGCAGGCGAAGTAGCCTTTGCGGGCGCGACAGCGGCTTCGCCATCAACTGCGATCGTGCCAACGACGGTATTTACGCCGACTGTCGTACCTTCAGTAACCTTTATGTCCTGGAGCACTCCGGTAGCCGGGGCGGGAATCTCGGCGTCAACCTTGTCGGTGGAAATCTCGAAAAGCGGTTCGTCACGTTGAACTTTGTCGCCCGGCTTTTTCAGCCACTTGGTAATGGTGCCCTCGACGATGGATTCGCCCATCTGGGGCATGATGATGTCAGTTGGCATGATTTCCTTTGTCTCCGCGCGCGGGCGTGGAATCAAAATTACGCGACCGCAAAATTTATTATATCCAAGTGTGAAGCGGGCAAAGCTCAGGTACCGCACGGAGTGCAAATCAAAGACCTGAAATTAGTGAGCTTTGGTCGCCCTTACTCATTTGTCGTGATCCTTTTTCTCTTCATTGCTTCCTCCAGGAGCGACCCCGAAGGACGTCTTGTAATATTCCTGAACCCCCGGCGGAAGTTTATCTAGATGGGAAAGGAGTGATGTGATCTTCCACATCTCCTCCTCGCTTAGAGTTTTTTCCCATGCGGGCATGCCGGTATAGCGAATGCCGGTGCGAATGGTATAGAAGGTGCGCCATTCGGGGTCATCGGGCGGATCGGAGACCAGATTAGGAGCGGGAGGGTAAAACGACTTCGAAAGAGAGGAAGGTTTCTGATCCAGACCTCCGTGGCATAAGGCACAGTTCATCGTGTAGAGCTTCATGCCATCTTCCAGGTTCTGATCCGTGAGTTGCAGAGGATTTGTGGCGCGGGGAGCATGACGCTCTGCGGAGGCGTCCACAGCGCCCATTGCGATTCGGCTCTCCATGCGTGGAGGCGTAACATTTGCCGTCGTGGGAAGAAACCCAAGAGTGGCCAAGCCGAGGCCACCCAGGATGAGTATAAGTAGGGTAACAATCGCGCCGAGAATAAACTTGCCCATGAATCCTCCAAGAACCCGACCATTGTGGCAGATGGGCAGGGCTGGACGCTAGTTTTGATCAATGTTAGTTTCCGAGCACTCTTCTGAAGAATTCGAGCGCTGGCTTTAATAAGTCTTCAGCCTGCGGGCTTCGCGGACCACATCGCCAACCTTCGGCAGATAGTGTTCCTCCTGCGGCGGAGAAAATGGGATCGCGGAGTCAAGACCAGTAATGCGAACGATGGGACCATCGAGATCATCAAAGGCTTCTTCATTGATGATGGCGGCGATTTCGCCGGCGAGGCCTCCGGTGCGGGAGTGCTCGTGCAGGATGATGACTTTGTTGGTCTTCTTTACGGTTGCTGCGATGGCTTCGCTATCTAACGGGGAGACGGTGCGGAGGTCGAGAATTTCTATTTCGATGCCGTCTTTGGCGAGGATGTCAGCGGCTTCGAGCGCGGAGTGGACCATCGCGGCGTAGGTGATGACGCTGAGATCGCGGCCTTCGCGGACGATGTTTGCTTTGCCGATTGGGACGACATAATCTTCCGCGGGAACTTCGCCCTTGATGCGGCGGTAGAGATATTTGTGCTCGAAGAAGATGCAGGGATTGTTGTCGCGAATGGCGGCTTTGATCAGGCCCTTGGCATCGTAGGGCGTGGCGGGGCAGATGACTTTGAGGCCGGGATTGTGGACGAACCACATCTCGGGATTCTGCGAGTGGAAAGGACCGCCGTGGACGTATCCGCCGCTGGGTCCGCGTAGAACGAGCGGCGCGGGCGCACCCCAGAGGTAGTGTGTTTTAGCAACCATGTTGGAAATTTGATTGAAAGCGCAGCCGATGAAATCCATGAACTGAAATTCGGCGACGGGGCGCATGCCAGTGAGCGAGGCTCCGAAGGCCGCGCCCACAATGGCGGACTCGGCGATGGGCGTGTCGATGACGCGCTCGGGACCGAAGCGGTCGATGAAACCGTCGGTGACTTTGAAAGCGCCGCCGTAGATGCCGATGTCTTCGCCGAGGCAGAAGACGGAGGGGTCGCGGTCCATTTCTTCCCAGATTCCCTGGCGGATGGCTTCGAGGTAGGTGAGTTGCATAGGGTTGATCTCTAAATTCTTTGCCACGGAGTTACGCAGATCATCACGGATGAGTTAAAGATTTAGCTCTCGTTTAACGTGTTCCCAAGGAATCGTTTTTTCCTTTAGGGCTGCGCGGATTACTGGGAGGTCTTCTGCATCCTCCAGTTCGTCGAGTACGCGGTCACGAAAGCCGTATAGCATTCGATCAAGTTCCCCCTTCGAGCCCGGCGCGTTTGGCGACATACAAGTAGAATTGCTCTTCCGGTTCATAAGCTCTAAACTCCAGCCCAAGAGCCCGCGTAATCTTCTTGATCCTTTCATCAATAGCGATATAGTTCTTGAAGTTCGGATGATAGACATCCATCATTATGTTCCTCGAATACTTATCCCCAATACCATCAAACTCCTGCCAGAATCGAATCTTTTCCTCGCATCCCTCGCGCTGAAACAACTCCGCCTTTGCCTTTCTGGGCCCACCCATCTCCTTCACGCGTTCAAAGGCATCTGCGAGCCATACTGCCTTCTTCGGTGGCATTCTGACTTTCGCGGCGCGAAGCACAGCGAGCAACTCCTTCAGTCGCGCTGCCTTCGTCGGTTTGCGCCTTAGAGTCTCAAACGTCACCCTCTTGTAGTTGTCTCGATTCCGAATCAATCCCTCTGCGCCGCGCGAATTGCCCATTGTCGCAAAGCTGAGTAGCAGTTCGTGCCAAACGAAGTCGGGACGGTCGAGATCCTTTCGGCCAGCTTTGCCCTTCGCAAGTCTAGCTTTCACATCCTTGCTTCGAGCAATCCTCCGAACGATCGGAACGAGAATCGCCTTGGCGCGCTTCAAATCATCAGTTGTCGGTTGCATAGCAATGCCTCGCCTATTTCAAATGCACGGCGGCTTCGGTTTGTTTGAAGCTGCGCGTGCTCTTCTTCACTTTCGGCATCCCGTATTTTGGCTTGATTTCGTGACAGCCATCTTCGCAGTAGACGCCGCCTTCGGCGGATTCGGGCGTGGGCATCGGAGAGTTCACCGCGATCTCTCGCTCGGCTTCGATCACGCGCTCCACTTCTGCAATTAATTCAGCATTGTCTTTCGCCGTTAACCACTTCTTTTCTTTCACCAGATAATTCTCGAAGCGCGCGATCGGATCACGCTTTTTCCAGAAGTCGAACATTGGTTTCGGCACATAGGCAGCCGCGTCGTGGATGGCGTGGCCTTTCATGCGCATCATTTTGGCTTCGATCAGCGTGGGGCCTTCACCGCGGTGGGCGCGTGCTACGGCTTCGCGGGCGGCGTCGTAGACCTGACAGGCGTCGGTGCCGTCGACGATTACCCCAGGGATGCCGTATCCGATGGCACGTTCGGCGAGGTCTTTGCAGCGGTATTGCATCTCGCTCGGCGTCGAGTACGCCCAGAGATTTGATTCGACGAAGAGCACGAGGCCGAGACTCTGCACGGCGGCGAAGTTGATGCCTTCATAGGTGACGCCGGTAGACTGGCCTCCGTCGCCGATGTAGGTCATAACGGCGACGTTGCGGCCTTGCAGGCGGGCGCCCAGCGCCACGCCGGAGAGCACGGGAATCAGATCGCCGAGCATGGAGATTGGCGAGACCATGTTGCGTTTTTCGATGTCGCCGAAGTGGCTTGTGCCATCGCGGCCTTTGGTGGGCGAGTCGGCTTTGGCCATGTACTGCATCATGGTGTCGCTGGCGGCGAAGCCGCGGACGAGGAGCGATCCCTGATTGCGGATCATGGGCGCGAACCAGTCGTCCTTATCGAGCGCGTAGGCGGAGGCGCAGGAGCAGGCTTCCTGGCCGAGTCCGAAATAAACTCCGCCGACGACCTTGCCCTGCTTGTAGAGATTTTCGAGCGCCGTCTCCATTTTGCGGTTGAGCAGCATGAAGCGGTAAATCTCGATGCACTGCTTCTTGTCGAGATATTTCGAGTCGCGAATGGGCGGGACTGGCGCGTCGAGGTTGCCGGTGACTTCGTAGCGGACGTGCTCGATTCCATCTTTGTCTTTTTCTATCCGCTGGCGCACGGAGAGATCGGGATGCTCGAGACGGAGGTCGGGGATGGTGTAGGTACGGAGATGGTCCTCCACTAATGAAGAGTTGGGTGCCCCATTTCTCCCGTTTCTTGCGAGAAGTGGGGATTTTGACCGACTGGCCCCATTACGAGGCCTATTGCCATTGGGCTTCGGGGCGGATTTCTTTTTCTTGGTTGCCATGGTGGCGCTGCGAGCGCAACAGTTGATGGTATCGCGAGAATGGGGTGAAGGGCTAGGCGGACGGCATGAAATACCTTCTCAGTGAACTGTGACAGTTTTCAATATCGCGACCTTGTCATCGCGTCTGCTCTGCTTGGCGAGACTGAGCGCAGTATTGCCCTTGTGATCCTTAGCCTGCGGGTCGGCTCCATTTTTCAGGAGAAGATCTAGAACAGCGGCGTCGCCTGTCATGCCTGATGCCATTATGAGGGCTGTCTTCCCATCCTTATTGCGCGCGTTCACGTTCGCACCTTGGTCGAGTAGGATTTTCATCACGTCATAGGCGCTGTTCATCGTGGCCACTGCACACTCACATGCAGCGGAAATGAGAGGGGTATTCCCGTAATTGTCCCTAACGTTGGTCTTTGCCCCTCGCTGCATCAGCAGCCTGAAGGCGTCGGTTTGTGCGAAAGCCGCGGCCCAATCTAACGGGGTGGAGCCATCTTGATTTCTAGCCTTGATGTCAGCGCCGTTGTCCAGCAAATTCTCAACTGAGGCGGTCCATGATTCCTGCACCTCGGCAGGCTCACTCTGTAGCCGGGTTGGATGCGCAGGAGCATCGTCTGTTTTAATCACAACCGGTCCGCCTTCGACTGCTTCGAATAAAGCACGGTTCTTTTCTTTCGTGCCAACAAGCCTGACAATTAGATTTACGACGTGCACCCAACCGCCTCGCGCCGCGTAAATTAAGGCGGTTTCACTTTGCCCATCTTCTGTTGATACATCGGCCCCGCTCTCTAGCAACAAACTCACCAGCGGAACACTCCCGTGTTCCGCAGCGTCCATAAGAGGGGTTGTACCATTCGTTTCACGTGCTTCGATATTCGCACCGTCGCGCAGGACGTGTTCGACGGCAATGATGTCGTTGTTGTCAATGGCTCTGAACAATTTGCCATCAAGAGAATTTATTTGCTGTGCATGCAGATGAATGAGCCCGCAGGCGTGTCCCAGGAACGCCAAGAATAGCAAGCCCACATGCCGCTGAAACCTCATGGGGCTAATTATCGTTCAGGATCGAAAAGGTTTTGATGTTACCGCGGTCATGCCCAAGTTGCGTCATCGTCGTTTTGAAGTTTTCGGAACTCAGCAGGCAACTGCATCGGAACTCCGACTTCACGGCCAAGCAAAGCATCGAGCGTATCGACCCACAGCATCTGGCTAGAGAACACCACACCGAAGTTGCGGGAGATGGATTCGGTCACAGCTAGGAGGTCGAGTTCTCTGCCTACTTCTTTCCCCATCGAGGTGACCGGCTTCGAGATGATGCCGCAGGGAATGATCAGATTGAAGTAGCTGAGGTCCGTGTTGACGTTGAGGGCGAAGCCGTGCGAGGTGACAGAGCGGGAGATGTGGATCCCGATGGCGGCTAGTTTGGCTTCGGCTTCGTGTCCGCTGCCAGCGGACAGCAGGTCTCTCGACTCCAGAGAGCGATTCTTCGAATCGCTCTCTTCCGCTCGGGATGACAGGGAGTCGGGATTGGTCCAGACTCCCGTGAGGCCGCAGATGCGTTTGGTTTCGATGGCGAAGTCGGCGCAGGTGCGGATCAGGACTTCTTCCAGGCGGCGAACGAATTCAACGGCACCCAAGGTTTTGCTCTTGCCGTCGGGAGTAGCAAACCCCCGTAGGTCGAAGATGGGGTAGCCGACGATTTGTCCGGGGCCGTGGAAGGTGACGTCGCCGCCGCGGTCACATTCGAAGAACTCGACACTGCGCTGGGCCAGGATTTCAGGGGATGCGATTACATTGGCGGCTTTCGCGTTGCGGCCTAGCGTTATTACGGGACTGTGTTCTAGCAGCAGCAGTACGTCGCCGATTTTTTCTTCTTTGCGAAGGGCAACCAGTTGCTGCTGCAAGCGGAGGCCAGTGGCATAGTCGACGGTGCCGAGTTGGATTACGGAGATCAAAATCGTTCCGCCGCGGATTTGCGCGGATCCCACCGATTAACAGGAGCCTTTAACGCCGAGCTCGCAAAGATCGCTGAGAAATCAAGCATTGATGGCAATCCCGTACACGCTATTCGACGCGTCCAGCATGGCTTCTGCGAGCGTCGGATGCGCGTGGATGGTCCACATCAGATCTTCGACAGTAGCTTCGAGTTCCATGGCCGTCACAGCTTCAGCGATCAGTTCTGTCGCTTGCGGACCGATGATATGGACACCGAGAATCTCGCCGTAGTCGGCATCGCTGACAATTTTGATGAAGCCTTCATGCTGGCCGACGATGGACGCGCGCGAATTTGCGCTGAAGGGAAACTTACCGACCTTCACGTTGTATCCGGCTTCGCGGGCTTTGGTTTCGGTGAGGCCGACGCTGCCGATTTCCGGATGGCAATACGTTGCGCCGGGAATGTGCTCGGGGTTGATCGGTTTGCCAGGCTTGCCGGCAATTTTAGCAACTGCCACCAACGCCTCCATGGCGCCGACGTGCGCCAGTTGCGGAGTGCCCAGCACAATGTCTCCAACGGCGTAGACGCCAGGTTCCGCGGTCTGCATCCAGGAATCGGTTTTGATGAATTCGCGGTCGGGCTTGATCTTGGTGCGCTCCAGGCCGATGTTCTGTGTGCGCGGCTTGCGGCCAATCGCGATGAGAATCTTCTCCGCTTCGATTTTCTGCTGCTTGCCTTCGGCGGTGATGGTAACGGCTACTCCCGATTTCGTCTTTTCAACCTTGTCGACTTTCGCGCTGGTGTGAAAGTTGATGCCCCGCTTGCGGAAGACGCGGGCGAGCTCCTTCGATACTTCTTCATCTTCAACAGGGACCAGCCGCGGCAGCATTTCGACAATCGTAACTTCGCAATCGAAAGATTTATAGATCGAAGCAAATTCCACGCCTACGGCTCCAGCGCCGACAATGACTAGCGATTTCGGAACCTCCTTCAAACTTAAAATCTCGATGTTGGTCAGCACTCGGTCATTTGCCTCAAGGCCTGGAATCATGCGGGCTTCCGAACCGGTTGCTAAAATGACATTCTTTGCCTTGAGATGGCTGGCCTTGTTGTCGTTGACGACTTCAACGGTGTGAATGCCGTCTTTTGCGGGGCCGGTGAGCTTGCCGTAGCCCTTGATGGTCTCGACCTTGTTTTTCTTCATCAGGAAGTCGAGGCCCTTGGTGTGCTTGATGACGATTTTGTTCTTGCGGTCCTGGACGGCGCCCCAGTTCAGCTTTCGCGCGTCCACGCCCTCTATGCCATATTCCTTGGCTTCTTTGAGATGATCCCAAAGCTCGGCGTTGAACAGCAGAGCTTTCGTGGGGATGCAGCCCACGTGCAGGCAGGTGCCTCCGAGGAAGCCGTCTTTTTCGATGAGCGCGGTCTTTAGACCGTACTGGCCGGCGCGGATAGCAGCGGTATATCCGGCAGGTCCGCTGCCGATGATGGCGATGTCGTAAATGGTTTCAGGCAAAGTGAAGCTCCTCAGTAGGAAGAGATGATCAAAGGCAAACGTTTGATTCTAACAACAAAGCATTTAGCAGTCAGCCGTTAGCATTCAGCCAATGCCGATTTCAGAAGAATAACTTCCAGGCAAAAAAACAAAATCAGCACTCCGCCGTTAAGACTGCTCTCACGGCTAAATGCTGATTGCTGAATGCTGAATGCTAGCTGCTGACTTAGTTGCCTTCGTTGCTGGCGCGCTTCCAGTTAATCAGCTCACCGATGGTAGAACTGGTGCTGGAGACTGGCTGCTTGTAGGCTTCCACTTCCGAGCGGGAGGCTTCCTCGCCCACTGCGCGAATGCTGAGCCCCACTTTCTTTTCTTCCGGCGTCATCTTGATGATCTTGAAGTCGTGTTCCAGCCCCGGCTCAAGATGCAACGGCTGACCGTTCTCGTCCGTAGCTTCTGATTTGTGGCAGAGTCCCTCGACGCCCTCGGCAATTTCGACAAACGCCCCGAAAGCCGCTACGCGTAAAACTTTGCCATGAACGACATCGCCGATGTGATGCGTCTCGAAGAACGACTCCCACACATCTGGTTGAAGCTGTTTCACGCCGAGCGATAAGCGTCGCTTGTCGGGTTCAATCGCCAGCACAATTGCCTTCACCCGATCGCCCTTTTTCAAAACTTCGGAAGGATGCTTGACGCGCTTCGTCCAGCTTAGGTTGCTCACGTGTACCAAGCCGTCGATGCCATCTTCGATTTCGATGAAGGCTCCAAAGTCGGTCAGATTACGCACACGTCCTTCCACGGTCATCCCAACCGGAAACTTCTCATGCAGCAAGTCCCAGGGATTCGAAGCGAGTTGCCGCATTCCCAACGAAATGCGGCGTTCCGTCGGGTTTACATTGAGTACAACACATTCCACCTGATCGCCGACATTGACCAGCTTCGACGGATGCTTCATGCGCTTGGACCAGGTCATCTCGCTGACGTGAACCAGGCCCTCAATGCCCTGCTCCAACTCGACGAACGCACCGTAATCAGTCACGCTGATCACGCGACCGCCAACGTGTGCGCCCACGGGATATCGGTGTTCCGCGTCGAGCCATGGATCGGGCGTGAGCTGCTTGAATCCCAGCGAAACTCTCTGCTTGTCTTTGTCGTACTTGAGGACCTTCACTTGAATCTGATCGCCGACGTTCACCAAATCTTTCGGGTGCGTCAGGCGTCCCCACGACATGTCTGTAATGTGCAGCAGGCCGTCGAGTCCCCCAAGGTCTACGAACGCGCCGTATTCGGTCAGGTTCTTAACGACACCGGTGAGAATCGTTCCTTCTTCCAGATGTTCGAGGGTCTTCGAACGCTTTTCGGTCTGCTCGCCTTCGAGCAGTTCCTTGCGCGAAACCACGATATTCCCGCGCTTTTTGTTCAGCTTGATCACTGCAACTTCCAGCGTCTGGCCCTTCATTCCGTCCAGATTGCGGATGGGCCGAAGGTCAACCTGGGAACCGGGCAAAAATGCCCGCGCACCAAGAATATCGACCGTCAATCCGCCTTTGATGCGGTCAATGACTACAGCTTGAATCGGCTTCTTTTCGTTATGCGCCTTCTCGATTTCATCCCACGCATGAATGCGCTGAGCCTTTTGGTGCGAGAGGTTTATGTAACCCTCTTCCGCCTCGCCCTTGTCGCGCATTACGTCAATTTCATCGCCCGGCTTGAATCGCGGCTTGCCCTCGTGATCCAGAATCTCAGAGAGCGGCAGCATGCCTTCCGACTTGGCGCCGATGTCAACTACGACGTGCGTCCCGGTCAGCTTCAATACCGTTCCCTTGATCACGCGGTCTTCACTGACGGCTTCCTCAGCTTCGGTTGTGAACGTCTCCAGAGCCGCTGCGAAGTCTTCGCCTGAAATGCCCGATTTTTCATCGGAAACACCGGCCTGAGTTTCTTCGCGAGCAGGAGCGTCCTCGGAAGTATCGGCCGCGATTCCGTGGGAAGCGCTCAGATTCTCGGAAAGGTCGCGCTGTTCACGTCTTGGATGTTCAGGTGTCGAGGTCTCCGCTTCGGAGACAACGGCGGTGGTTGAGCCGGAATTGTGAGTATTGGTTTCGTGGACGGTGGTTTCGTCGAACAAGGTTAAGCCTCTCTGGTGGACCTCGCACTCAGTGCGGGCGGAAACGGGGCCTGTTGCAGACTGCTGGAGTGAGTCGTTGGTTGTGGTGGGCTCACCCTGGCGAGTGAGCTTGGACAATCCCAGCTGCCGGACGTTTTACAGAAACCCGCGTCCAAAGGGAACTCTTCGACTATAGCAACCGCTTCCAAACAGTGTCAAACCTAAATCTCACGAAAGAGTTGCTGTGCAAGAAAGGCAGTAGTCTGGGCTTCTCGCGGGTCTATTGATATTTCTTAGGAATGCCGCTTCGATCTCGCTATTTCCAATAACCCAATCTCCTTAATTGTCCGAATCGGCATCGTATTGTCAACTTTTATGGGAAACGAAGCGCTGAAGAACGGCACATTGAATCAATCCCCATTCAATGTCTTCTCCTCATTCTTGCTGATCGGGCTGACGGCAACTCTATTTTCCGGGACAGCATTATCCCAGGCACAGCCGTTTACCCCCGTCGAGCTGCCTGCAGCCCAAGAAGAGCCTGCCCCAGCCTTCAGCTTTCATGTCGAGACGCTACGGCTAGATCCGGATTCTTCCGCGGACGGTTCGGAGAATGAAGCGGCAGGCGATTCCACAAAGCATCAGGGATTCGTAGGGCGAAGTGCCGCACGCATCGGAAGAGATCAGGAGAGGCTCTACCTCGCCCCTTTCAAACGCCACAATTTGAAGTGGGATGCGTTGGTTCTGGTGGGAACCGGCGCATTCTTCGCCGCAGACCGCCATATTGAAAACAATGTCCCCAGCTCGCACTTTACGCTCTATCAAGCCACGTCCGATATCGCCATCGCAGGTCTCGCGGGTTCGCTTGCCGGAATCTACATTTACGGGTTCAAGACCGAGCATCACCACGCCAGAGAAACCGGTGAACTCGAACTGGAAACCCTGGTCAACACTTTTTTAATCTACACGCCAATGCAGCTCATCGCCGGCCGACAGCGTCCCGGAGAGGGCAATGGGCACGGAGACTTCTTCAAGCATCATGCAATAGACACTTCTTTTCCCGGCGGCCACGCTATGTTCACATGGGCCATGGCCTCAGTTCTGGCCGACGAATATCCCAAGCCTTGGGCAAGGGCGCTGAGCTATGGCGCCGCATTCACCGTGACCTTTACTCGCTTCATGGCTCGGGACCACTGGTCTTCAGACATGTTTCTCGGCACAGCGCTGGGACTGGCCATTGCTGAAAACACCTTTCACGCCCACTGCAATCCGGACTTTGAGTCTCAGTGTAAGCACCACCAATGGTGGTGGAAAGTTATGAAAACGGAAGTCCAATAGCAGATTAGGAAATGTTGCCTAGTGATCCGGGCGCGCCTTGCATCTGCTACCTTCTTGTGATGGATTACCTCTGGACCCCGTGGCGTTACGCATACATCTCGACGGCCGAGAAAACCGTCGGCTGCGTGTTCTGCGATGTCGCTAAGGCAGCCGATGACAGGCAAACCCTGATCGTTCACCGGGGAGAATTTTGCTTCGTCATCCTGAATGCCTTCCCTTACACGGCCGGACACGTAATGATCGTGCCCTATGCGCACCTAGATGAACTGCGGAAGCTGCCGGAAGAAGCCGCAAACGAAATGATGCGTCTCTCTCAACGTATGGAGTCCGTGTTGCGCGAACTTTACCGGCCCGATGGTATCAATCTCGGCATGAATATAGGCAAGGCTGCCGGCGCCGGCATCGCCGGGCATATGCATATGCACGTGCTTCCGCGCTGGGTCGCAGATGCGAACTTCATGTCTGTGATCGGGGAGACACGAATGCTGCCCGAGACGCTGGAAGAAACATGGAAGAGGATGACGGCTGCGTTGGGCAAATAAAATCGAGAGGGCCGCGGTAACGACAGATCAATGAGCGGGTTGGCAGGAAAAAACGCACCATGAATATCCTGCATACTGTACGGGATATTCATGGTGTCTGCTTTAGCTCGCCTTTACGAAATCCGCCAACGGCACCGCCTCGACTTTCCTGGCTAGAGTGTAAGCTTTCTCGCCAGGATACAAAACATAAAGACGATCCAGTCTTAGATCGGCCAGAGCAATTCGCATTGAAGGCGTGAGTGTCGGCGCGTCGGCGCGTTTACATTCAATTCCAATTCGGCGGCCGTTCTTGAATAGCAAAAGGTCGAGTTCCGCTCCATTGTATGTCGCCCAGTAATAGGCCTCGTCGGGGCGGAACGACTTCAGCACTTCCTCTACCGCATAGCCTTCCCATGATGCGCCTACCTTGGGATGATTTTCGAGATCGCGCTGGTTGGTGATGCCTAGCAGCGAATGCAGCAGTCCGGAGTCACGCACATAGACCTTTGGAGCTTTCACCTGGCGCTTCCCCAGGTTCTCAAGCCATGGCGGTAACTGGCGAACCATGAATACGCCGGTCATCAGATCGAGATAGCGGCGTACGGTGGACTCGTTCACGGCGAGAGCGCGAGCCAATTCAGCCGCATTCCAAGTCTGGGCGTGATAGTGGGCCATCATATTCCAGAATCGCCGTAAGGCAAGGGCAGGAATCTCGATGCCCAGTTGAGGGATATCGCGTTCGAGAAACGCTTGCAGAAATTGCCTCCGCCAAGCCACCGAGTCGGCTTCCCTGCGTGGCGTATACGCGAGCGGAAATCCGCCTCGCAGCCAGTGGCGGGTTTGTGCAGGTGCTCCCACGTCGGACAGCCGGAAACCTTCGAGTGGCACGGTTTCCAGCCTTCCGGCCAGCGTTTCGGAGGATTGGCGAAGCAATTCCGTGGATGCGCTGCCTAGAATCAGGAATCTGGCGGGAAGGCGAGACCGATCAGCCAGCACGCGCAACTGAGGAAAGAGATCAGGCCGGCGCTGGATTTCATCGATCACCACTAATTTCTTGAGCGGCCGCAACGCAGTGTCAGGTGCGCTCAGGCGAGCCAGGCTCTGTGGATCCTCTAAATCGAAATAGTTGAGCGATGCGGGTGAAACGAAGTGTCGCGCCAGCGTGGTTTTGCCGCATTGCCGCGGCCCCAGGAGAGCCACTATACGGCTGCGCCGCAAGGCGACCCGGACCCGGGCAAGATCAGATTTGCGCTCAATCACAGCGAGATTGTACCATGAATATACCGCATAAAGTACGGGATATTCATGGTGCGATTCGCAAGTCTACCGACCTAGCTCAGAATCCGTTCCAACCCTTTTTCGTCCACCACGGTAACGCCAAGTTCCTTGGCCTTGTCCAGTTTGGAGCCCGCGTCCGCCCCGGCCACAACGTAATCTGTTTTCTTGCTGACCGAGCCTGTAACCTTCCCGCCAGCGTCCTCGATCATCTTCTTGGCTTCATCGCGCGTGTATTTCGCCAGCGTACCGGTTAGGACGAACGTTTTGCCCGCCAGCTTCGTTCCGCGCTGTTTTTTCTCGCCGCTAAGCGTGAGGCCTGCTTCACGCAGACGCTCGACTAACTTGCGATTGGCCGCAATGCTGAAGAACTCAGTGATGCTTTCGGCGATGCGCGGGCCAACTTCCTCCACGTTCTGCAATTCCTCCGCGCCAGCCTGCTCGATCGCCTCCATCGCCCCGAAGTGCTCCGCCAGAAACTGCGCGGTCCGCTCGCCAACAAAGCGGATGCCTAAGCCGTAGATGGTACGTTCAAGCGGCAGTTTTTTCGAATTCTCGATCTCGTTAATGATGTTCTGCGCGGACTTGTCGGCGAAGCGCTCGAGGCCAAGCAGATCGTTCTTGCTCAGCTTGTAAATGTCGGCGACGTTCTTTACCAGCCCTTTTTCTGTCAGTTGCGCAATGAGCGCGTCGCCCATCCCATCGATATTCATCACGCCGCGGGAGGCAAAGTGCCGGAGGGTTTCATGCAGCTTAGCCGGGCAATCCGCGTTTACGCAGCGATAGTCAACCTCGCCCTCGGTGCGTACAACTTTTGTTCCGCACACCGGGCACTTCTCCGGCATCGCAAACTCTCGAGTACCGCGAGGGTGATCTTTATCTTCGATTACCTTGCTGACCTTGGGAATCACATCGCCGCCACGCTCCACTTGCACCCAATCGCCGATCTTCACCCCGAGGCGTCCGATCTCATCCATGTTGTGCAATGTCGCATTGCGAACCGTAGTTCCGCCGATCAAAACGGGCGCCAGCATAGCCACCGGCGTGAGTTTCCCCGTGCGCCCAACCTGCACGCGGATGTCTTCGAGTTTCGTGATGCCCGCTCGTGCGGCATACTTGTATGCAATCGCCCAGCGTGGAGCCTTCCCGGTGAAGCCGAGTTCGTCCTGCAGCGATGTGCGATCGACCTTCACGACGATGCCGTCAATTTCGTACGCCAGCGAATCGCGCTTGCCCTCCCATTCCTGGATAAACGACCAGACCTGATCCATCGAGTGGACGAGTTTGTGGTTTGGGTTCACTTTGAAGCCCGCCGTGTTCAGAGCGTCCAGAGTCCTGGAATGATGATCGAAATAAGTTCGGCCGTTTCTCAGCAGGATGTATGGAAAGAAATCGAGGCGGCGCTGAGCCGTAACCGCGGAGTCCAACTGACGCACGGTCCCCGCAGTGAAATTGCGCGGATTGGCGAATGTCGCGAGTCCATTGCGCTCGCGTTCTTCGTTTAGTTTCTTGAATGCCGCCGTCGGCATCAGCAGTTCACCCCGCACCTCAAAATCCAACGGGATGCCTGCCTTCTTTAATTGCTCCTTGGGAATCGACAATGGGATCGAGCGTACTGTCCGGACGTTGAGCGTCACATCTTCCCCGACCGTGCCGTCCCCTCTCGTGACACCGCGAGCGAGACTTCCTTCCTCATAAATCAGAGCCAGCGACATACCATCGAGTTTCAGTTCGCACACGTAATCCACATCGCTGCGACCGCTGAGTTCGTGCACACGCCGTTCCCACCCGCGCAGCTCCTCTTCGCTGTAGGTGTTGTCCAGAGACAACATGGGCGAGGAATGTCGAATTTTGACGAATCCCTCACGCGGCTTGCCGCCGACTCGCTGCGTCGGCGAATCGGGAGTGACCAGGCTCGGGTGTTCAACCTCCAGATCCTTCAGTTGTCGCATCAGCTTGTCGAAGTCAGCGTCGCTGATCTGCGGCTGATCGAGAACGTAGTAGAGATATTCGTGCCGGCGAATGGTTTCGCGGAGGGATTCGATTTTCTTATCGAAGTCTTTCGTAGCCATTGCCAAAGATTATAGGCGGGAGAGAACGACATTAGGCCGACGGCTCGACTGCCGAAATCACGGCGGCGAAATTCCGACCGAAACGGGATTTACAAAGCGCGATTTACGAGATGTTTATAAAACGCTCTTGCCCGCAGCATCGCAATGTGCGAGATTGAAATACCTGCCAAGTATCTGTCTCGGCTCCAGGTCCTAAATCATGGCCAAGCCTCCGAGTTCTTCGCTCTCGGTGTATTCGGACAGGCCGTTTGCGAGCCAGCTTCCGGTCGCGCTCCTGAACGCGTTCAACACCAATAACCGTATAAACCAATATTTGATCGACAATCTTCCGGGGGCAGCTTGGAATGCTCCCGCCCATGGCGGTAAGGGCCGTTCCATTCCTGCGATCGTTGCGCACATGCACAATGTTCGCGTTATGTGGCTGAAGGCCGCCAACAAGGGTGGTGAAATTCCCCAGTCGCTCGACCGCGCGAGAGTGACCCCGACTCAGGCTCTTCGTGCCATGGAACAAAGCCGGCACGCGCTCACGATAGTTATCAGCCGCGCGTTGGATGGCGATGGCCGCATCAAGGGTTTTCGTCCCGATGTCGCAGGATTTCTGGGCTATCTTATTTCGCACGACGCCCACCATCGCGGACAGATTGCTTTGCTGTCGAGGCAGGTCGGGCATCCTCTCCCGCAGAAAGCCATGTTCGGCATGTGGGAATGGGGATCGCGATAGATCGGGGATTCGCAGCCTGGGCTGGCAGCAACTTGGTAATGTTATTGCTCAGGTACAATCCAATCGTACAAACCGAGGTTGTCGTCTTTTCCACGTTCACTTTCCCGATTCCCCATGCGCAAGGCGGTTCTTCTCTACAACCCTGATTCCGGCGGAAATCGCTCGCGCCGTATGAGTGAAGTGCAATCGGCGCTGGAAATCCTGCGCAGGGGGAATGTAGAAGCCGAACTTGTGCTTACCGAATCTGTCGCTCACGCCGGCGAACATGCATCTCGATCAATTCAGGAGGGTTGCGACACGGTCTTCGCCTGCGGCGGCGACGGAACGATTCACAACATCATTCAGGTGCTGGCCCAAACGGACATTGCTCTGGCGATCCTTCCCATGGGAACAGGCAATACACTGGCGCACGACCTTGGACTTCCGCTTCGAGTGACAGCGGCGGCTACCGCAGCCCTGCACGCTAAGCCCCGCCGCGTTGCTCTTGGCTGCGTACAGTATCTCGATCTCAAAGGCAATCGCAGTTCGCGATATTTTGTCGTGGCCGCAGGCATCGGCGTGGATGGGCACCTGTTCTACAAACTGAACCAGGGCATCAAACAAAGGTGGGGCATGACGGCCTATTACCTCAAGGCTTGGCATTTATGGATTACGTATCCCATGTCTCGCTTTCAGGCTGAATTTGTCGAAACGGGATCGGGGGACCTGCGGCAGGCCAGCCTCACGGAACTGATGAGTGTGCGCATCCGCAACTTCGGCGGAGTCTTGCGCGAACTTGCTCCCGGGGCCTCGCTGGATCGCGATGATCTCCGCTTGGTTCTATGCCATACCTCCAACCGAATCGCATATCTGCTCTACGTAACACGCGGATTGCTGGGACTGCGAGGGCGAATCCCAGGCATTGAATTGGTCAGCAGTAAGAAGGTCTCCTGCCGATACCCCGACTCAAATCGAATGCATGAGTCGGATGCAGAGCCAGAAATTTACATTGAAGCCGATGGCGAGCTGCTCGGAACATTGCCGGTCGAAATGTCATTAGTGCCCGACGCCCTGACTCTGCTGGCTTGAGAGCTGTTCTCGCTCAGGTTCGGCGCTTGTTCACAATTCGCTCTCCCGCATGGCACAATAGGCCTTCGCTTGGAGCCTGTCACCCATTTCCTGACCGGAGCGTGCCTGGGGCGCGCCGGATTGAATCGCAAGACCGCCCTGGCGACGCTCACGTTGACGCTCGCCGCCGAAGCTCCGGACTTGGACATCCTGGGCCAATTCCGCGGCCCCGCATTTGGCTTCGCTCATCACCGGGGGTTTACGCATTCGTTTCTCGGCATTGTGCTCATGGCGCTGCTGGTTCTCGGCTTTGTCTATGGGATTTGGCGTCTACGAGGCCGCAAGACAAAGAACAACGTAGCCCCGCGCTGGGGACTGCTTTTTTTTTATGCTTGCCTCGCCGGCCTCAGCCATATTCTGCTCGACTTTACCAACAATTACGGCGTCCGCCCGTTCTGGCCGTTTTACGAGAAGTGGTACTCGTGGGATATCGTTTTCATTTTCGAGCCGGTAATGTTCGTTCTCTTGCTGTTGGGATTGATTGTTCCAGCGTTTTTCGCATTGATTGATGGAGAAGTGGGTGTGCGCTCCCGCGGACCTCGCGGCCGCGTGGCTGCGACGCTCGCGTTGATTGGGGTGGTGTTGATGTGGGGCTTGCGCGACTACGAGCATCGACGCGCCGTTAACGCGCTCAACTCTCGCACCTACGATTCCGCCGATCCTCTCCGCGCGGCCGCTTATCCGACAATGATCGATCCATTCCATTGGTTCGGGGTGGTTGAAACTTCTAACTTCTTTGTCCTCGCTCCGGTGGATTCCCTATCCCCGGAGGTCGACCCCGAAGGCCGGCTCGAAATTCGCTATAAACCTGAAGAAACACCGATTACTCTGGCCGCAAAAAAGTCCTACCTCGGTCGTGTATACCTCGACTGGGCGAAATATCCGATCACCGAAACCGAAGCAGCGGAATCTTCGGGCGGCGGTTATCTCGTTCACTTTCAGGATTTGCGATTTGCGCAATCTCCCGGATTACTCGACCGTCTGATGGACCGGCGAGGCGGTCCGCGTAAGGTGCTGGGCGCGACGGTACAACTTGACGAGAATCTGAAGCCCATCGCCTACATCTTCGGCCCGGGCAAGGAGCAAGCCGCGGAATCCGCACCTTGAACACGAAACCGCGAACCACAATTCACTCATCGTTATCCCGCTCTCTTGACGTTCTCGAGTCTAAGGCCGAAAATGGTCTCTAGTCGGGGATGGCGTAGTTGAGAACGACCTGGCTCTGAGGTGCTAATGCTGGCATACCTGTTCGTACTCCTGGCAGTCGCGGTGCGTTTTCTGCCGCATCCCATGGCCTTCACTCCGGTCGCGGCATCGCTGCTGTTTTTCGGCGCACGTGGTCCCCGCCGGCAAATGTGGCTGCCGCTGGCGCTGTTCGCCGCGTCAGATGTGATTCTTACCCTGCTGGTGTATCGCTATCCTCTGACGTGGGATCATTTCGTGACGTGGGTTTGGTACGCGGGCGTGCTCTGGCTTGGAACTCGGTTGAGAACCGGCGCCGGACCTGTAAAAATTCTTGGAGCCGCGCTGGCTGGCTCGGTTTCATTCTTCCTGCTCAGCAACTTCGCAGTCTGGGCAGTTTGGCACGACATGTATCCCATGACCTTCGCAGGTTTGATGACCTGCTACGATGCGGGCCTGCCCTTTTTCCGCCGTGCGCTCGAAGGCGATCTGCTCTTCACTTCAGCCATGTTTGCCATTCCTGGCTTGCTGCACGTTGTGTCGGGCCAATTCAACAAATCCAGCAGCGATCACATCGCTGCCTAAGTTACTAAAATCGTGCAGGGATGGCTGCTCTCGGCTGTCCCCGGTTTTCATCGCCGCCTAAGCTATTCGTCGACAAAACCATTCTCACCTTTTTCTTTTACCCTTTTCCGATGCTTGCGTCGCAGCACGATCCATAAGACCAATGCGAGCGCAGCCGCAACTGGCACCCAAATAAAATGCCGGCGGAAGATGCCCGCCGCAATCTCTACAATCTGCGGACCGAAATAAAGCGTCAGCACAGACAAAGTCAGGAACCGCACAAATCGCCCGGCAACGATCGCAACCAGAAAGTCCACGAACCGCATTTCAAAAACTGCGGCAGCTAGAACGAAACCTTTGAAAGGCAATGGCGGAGGCAGCATCGCGGGAAACATCAGGGCCCAGAATTCGTGCCGTTCGAACGAACGATGAATTTTCTGGAATTGTTTTTCGGAAATCCTTTTGCGCAGTACGGTTTCGCCCCCGAGATATCCGACGACGTATAGCGGGATGCTTCCGATCGCCGAACCCAGAGACGCGAGTGCCACATAGAGCAGAAAGTGACGCCGGTCGTTATAGACGTATCCCGCGACGACAGCGTCTACGGGCATGCCGAGCAGGGCGGAATCCGCAAATGCGACGACGAAAACGCCCCAAATTCCCAACGGCCCGAGCAGGTGCCAGATCCATGCCGTGTACCGCGCCAGAAGATGTCCGATTGTTTTCAACGGGAAGTTCAGTTTACGTGACAGCAGCCGAGAAAAGAAATTCGACAGATACCTCGCTGAAGGGCTGTGCCACCAGAATCAATCCTCGGAAGGGCCGTCATGTTGTGCATGATCTTCCCACTCCGCACTGCATGCCTGACATCGCCAAGCGTTGCGCTGGACAGGCATAGGTACGCGAAGGAAAGCGCTCATGAATGCAATGGGCCGGTCCAATTCCTGAAAGCTCACGTCCAGCGAATTGCACTTGGGGCATCGCGGCTGCTCGTACAAACCCACGCCATGGACGTAGAGACCTTCGAGAATGGGCTCGTCGAGAATCTTTCGCGCGTTCTCCATATCCGCCGGCCGCACCTTCAATTTGATTCCGCCGATAAAATTCGAAATAAACCAATCCAGCCGGACCAGATTTTCGTCCGCCAGAAAACATTCGATGCCGGCCGATTCAAGACTACCCTTTGCCAGGAGCGCTTCCGGTAAATCGCGAAACTGACGTATGGTTACCAACTCTCTTACTTCAACTGCTTGCCCTCGATCAGGCGCGTCCTCTAGACATTCCAGCCGCCTGCGGTCCATCTCATCTTCGAGCGCATCCCAGGCTAAATCGGTGAGCGATTCTGGATCTTGCGCAAGGCGCAACAACTCTCCATCGGACATGTCGGCATAGTTCTTCGCCAGCCGCAAACGCTCACGCTGCTCGTCCGACTGAGATCCGCCGAGAGATGCCTTGTCCGGATAAGACATTCGCCAAGCATACTTCGAGTCGGTCTCGCGGGCCAACTGTGGTGGAAAATAGAACGGCCCACAGGCATACGCCTGCGGGCCGCCCGGTGGACTGGTTGGGATTGACCAAGAGGTGGGTACTCTACGTGGCCTCTTCGGCAACTCCGGGACCGGATTGACACCTGACCGACCTAAGCCAGGCAGAATCAATCGTCATTCACCGGTAGTGTGCGGGCTGTAGCTCCTGACGCGGTGCGATCGTTTGCCGCCGGTCCGAAACCCCGCTTAGAGCAACCAGCTCTAAGTCTCAGCCACCTCACCTGGTCTTTGATTGGTACATCTACTGCCTTCAGAACTTGTCATCCGACCACCTCCTTTCCGGTGTTAATCGCAGATTAGTACGGAGAGCCCCGTCTCGTCAAATTAATCGAAGGTGAAGGGCGCGCGCCCAACACTGGCGCGATCGGAAGTGAAAGCGGAAACTGGCCATAACCGACAAGAAACTCGACACTACTTTACGTAGATTTACTTGCCAGACCTGCAACCCGTCGTTGAGACTGAGGTTCCTAACTTTTCGCACATCAAGGCCCTGCGTGGGTTGTGAAGTCGTACGCCTGCTACGTGTTCACATTCATGAATTCAGATTGGAGATTGAAGAAAAAATGTTGCGAATCCGCTTTGCGTTCATAACTGCCGCTTTTACCCTGCTCGGCTATTCGCTTTCCCAAGGACAAAACGCCAATCCGAAGCTGCAAGTATTTGCCGGCTATTCGTTCGTGCATGGAGATTCCGGAGGCCTGAACCCGTTGACCTTGGACAATGGATTGGGCCTGCGTTCCACTTCGCTCGGAGTCGCGTCGAACTTCAACGGATGGGATGCGCAGGCGCAGTACAACTTAGGCTCATGGCTGGGAATAGTTGCCGATATAGCCGGCCGGTACGGGGCGCCGATCACGGCTACGAGCGGCAGTGGAATCTCAGGTCTTCCTGCTTCAAGCGCGTATACGTTTATGGCCGGCCCGGTGATCTCGATCAAGGTTCGGGGAAGACTCACGCCCTTCATTCACGGTCTTTTTGGTTTGGATCGCTTCGACCTGAACTCCAGCACAATTGTTGGCTTCCCGCCCAGCGCACCCTCGGCCACATCCTCAGTCGCCGACACCGATTTCGCAGCAGCAGTGGGCGCAGGGGTCGACTGGAGGTTCTCGCCGCGTCTTGCGTTCCGCGTAGGGCAGATAGATTTTCTCCACACAGAGCATGACCTGAACAACATTTATGGGGACGCATTCGGCCCCGGTCGATTTAATGAGCAACTGCCTACCGGCGAAAATAATTTCAGATTCTCCACGGGCATTGTGTTGAAGTTTTGAGCAAATCGCCGCTCGAATGATCTCATCCGCCCCAAGCTACTATTTCTTGGCGAGAGATGCGATATCGTCACGTCAATTTCCGCCTTCACGTTGTCCCATGAAAAACGGGGTACGCTTTGCGCGCACCCCGTTTCGGATGAATCGTACGGCTAGTCCTACTTTTTTGGAGCGACCGTGCCCCATTGCGCTACCAGGTTGGCGGCGTTGATGGTGCCTAGTCCGGTGGCGAAATCCCAGCCTACAGTGGTGCCATAGGCGGGCTTGTAAGCGGTGTTGGACGTGGAAAGCACACCGTACGTGCCCGAGGGTTTGTAGCAATTGTGGGTTCCGGTGCAATCCGAGTCCATGTCGCCCTGGGTTACGTCGTAGAAGACGCAGGTGCTGGCTACGCCGTTGCCCAGAGTCGAGTTGCAAGTGGTGCTGCCGGTGGTGCCGTATTCTTTGGCAGCCAGCTTGTAATACGCGGGATTCGGGTTACCCTGACGGGCTCCGTTTTTCTGATTCACCAGGGCCTGGATACCGGCCATGATGGGCGAGGAGAACGAGGTTCCGCCGGCACCGGACCAGGTGTCAGGCGCGCCAGTGCAGGGTGAGCCGCCGTTGGCCGTATCGGAATCGCAGAACACATAGTAGTGTCCCCAGAGACCGTTAGCCGCAAACAGCGATAGATCGGGAACGTCACGAACGGCGTCTTTTTGGATGCCGATGACGCCTGTTTGCCAGGTGGGTTTCGCATAGCCTTTGCAGGTGCCGCCAACGACGCCCGACATCGCGGGTTTGCCGGTCGCGCACTTGCTGGGACCACCGCTGCCGCCCGCGTCGTTGAGGAACTCTTCGCCGGTAGTGGTATTGCAGAAGCCACTCGAACCGTAGGTGACGGTCGAACCGGTGATGAAGTCCGCGAGCAGGGTGCTGGCGCAGGAATCGTTCCAGGGAATTTCCGGGATATAAGACTTGGCGGAACCAAAGGTAGTGGTGTTGGTGGAGTTCCAGTAGGTGCTGTTGGTCTTGGCGAAGGTGTCACCGAAGTCGGTGCCGCCTACGGAGACGTTGTATTGAGTTTCGCCCCAGCCGGTGACGCCGATTCCGTGAGTGGCTTCGGCAGCGTCGCGGTCGCAACCGGCAGCGTCGTCATCGCCGGAAGAAACGAACACTGAGACGCCTTCGGTTACTGCCTGCTGGAAGGTGGTGTTGAACGATGCGTTGAGCGTTGCGCCGCTAAGTGCTTCGCACTCGCCGTAGCTCATGCTGATGATCGCCGGCGGAGTGCTGCTGGCGTTGAGCAGGTTTTCGATTGCGATCTGGCCGCCGAACTGGGTGGTGGTGTCGGCGCAGGAGATCAATTCAATGGCGGCATTCGGAGCGGCAGCGCTGGCCCACTCGGCGTCCAGAGCCGCTTCGATGTCGTCACCGTTGGTGCCAGGATTAGTGCAGTTGTTGGTGCCGGTTGACGCAGGGTGAACCTGAGTCAGCTTGGCGCCGGTGTATTTGGTGACCGGCAGGCCGAATTTGTTGCGGAAAGTGGTCCAGTCGGCGGCTTTGAAGTTGGTGTCTTCGACGACGACGACGGTCTGGCCGGTTCCGGTGGTTCCCGCAGTGAAGAGCGGATTCAGGTTGTAGATGGTCGCGAGATCGGCCGGGACGACTGCCTGGAACGTGCCTTGCGAGGTGGTGAAGGTGTAGTTGGCCTTCGACTTGTGCATGGCGTGAGGACGGAAGTTATTCAGCGAGATGACGCCTTCGACGGCGGGCGCCAATGCCGTGGGAATCTTGGGATCGCTCATATTGGCGATCTGGCTCTTGCCGTTTACGTTCAACTGGTGAATCTCGGTTTGGAAAGCCTTTTGAATCTGGCCTGCCGTACCGGAGAAATCGATCACCATGCCGTTGGTGTAAACCGAGTTCACTTTAAAACCGTGGCCGGTGAGCCAGGAGGAAATTGCCGCGATGTCTTCTTTGGCCACGCCGTACTGGCTGCCGAACTGTTCGGCGGTGAGCCACTGGTGATAGTTCGGGGAGCTGGGCTCGTGCAGTTCTTCGATGAGCTGCTGCAACGCCAGTTCCTGCTCGGGCGGACGGTGCAGGAGCAGTTGCATATGCTCCAGCGCGAAATCTCCGGGAAGTACGCCGCGATCATTCTTGGCGTTGGCTTCCGGGCGGGTGTTGCCTTCTAGCGTGACCCGGCTGTTTTCGTCAACGGCAGATGTAATAAGAGCGCGTGAGTGCTTGGCTTGGTCCGCCATTGCCGCGGACGAAACAAAGCTAAGGCCGAAGACCAGCGTCAGGGCCATGCTGGACAGGCGTAAAAATGAAACTTTGGGCATTCAAACTTCTCCTTAGGTTGGTTTGTTGTCTCATTGCAACGTTAACTGCGAGTAGCTACTTGCGTTGGAAAGCAGCCATCAAGGGTTAGAAATGTCCCATCACAGCACGGGAAGATAGCAGGGATACTCGGCACCCGGGCCGAACCTTGGGGAGCAACCGGTTCGGCATCAACTAGTAAGCCATTAATTGATGCGTTGGTCAACTGAAAACCAAGAGAAACCGCACACTAAAGTTGGGCTAAAAGACTGGAGATGAAGGACCTAGCGTCACTCAAGTTCGCCTTAGGCGTCTCAGGCGTACATGTCCGCCGGGCATCTGGGAGTTCAACTTTCCCACTTCTACACTGAAATCCTCCCCTGCGTTCGCCGATCTATTCATGTAGACGAGTTTTTGCCAGCAGACGGCTAACTGACTGAAATATCAGCCTTTCCAGTGGAATGCTCTTGGTTGAGTCAAGCCCATATGGGCCAGCACACGATTAGCGAACTCGCGCGCAAGCTCATCTAATGTAGTAGGCCCGTAGTAATAAGCGGGTATGAGGGGAAAAATCGTTCCTCCGGCATCGGCAGTACGGTAGAGGTTGCGGATGTGAATCTTGTTCAGAGGCGTTTCGCGAACACACAGTATGAGGGGACGCTTCTCTTTTAGGCAGACATCGGCAGCCCGCTCAATGAGATGCGAAGCGATGCCATTGGCGATGCGGGCAAGAGTGCCCATGCTGCATGGAATCACGACCATAGCGTCGGTTGGGTACGAGCCGCTGGCCACGTTGGCGCCAATATCGGCATTCGATTGCTCTTTGAATTTGGATATCTGCGACTGAGAAGCCCTGGAGGTCGTTAGAGGTTTGGGGTTGAGAATTTGTGACAGCAGATTGTTGCGGCCGGAAATGCGAAGCTCTTCAGCCATGACGCGGAGTGCCGAATCCGAGGCAATAAAGTTGATGGTTTTTACGCGGTTATCGTTCGCTACGGCGCGCAGCAGTTCTCGTAAAAAAATCGAGCCGCTGGCTCCGGTGGTCGCAATGGTCAGATTCATGGCCGGCTGAGTAGGCAGCAACTCCTCGGGAGAATGTCGCCGCTAACGACCTTTGGAGCATAGGGAGCACTCGCAGGGAAAGTCAATATGAGCAAGCCAAGAGCTGGAAACTAGAAACGAACATGGCTACCACTGCGAACCTCCGGTCTCGCCGCAGCGCTGCTCAACTTCACGCGCTCGAAGGCGTGGAACGCGAAATTCGTGCCCAGGATCCTTCCAGCCGCCGGAAATATCTGCGCGAGTTCGGCGAGGCATTTCGCGCCTACGACACTATCCTCGACCGGGAGCAGGTTCGTGATGCGCTCTCCGTGGCCGAGATCATTCTCATCGGCGACTATCACGCATTGGCGACCTGTCAGCGCTATGCTGCGTCGGTAATTGAGCAACTCGCTTTGATGGGTCGCCCGGTAGTTCTCGGAGTAGAGACTATTTTTGCCCGCGATCAGCACATACTCGACGAATGGTGGCGCCGCGAAATTGACGAAAGCGAACTGCGCCAGCGCATTCGCTTCGACCTGGACTGGGGCTACGAATGGGCTCCCTTCTACGAACTATTGGTTGCCGCCCGCGATCATGCCGACGCGCTTTACGGACTCGATTGCATGCCCCGTGAAGACTTGCGCAAGATCGGAGCACGAGACCGTCACGCGGCTGCCAAACTGGCTGAAATCCGTGATCGGCATTCGAATGCGGTGGTGGTTGTGCTCTTCGGCGAGTCTCATCTGGCTCCCACGCATCTGCCACGCGCCGTGCGCGAGGAACTTCCCGGCACGAAGCTTTTAACTCTCTTGCAGAATGTGGACACACTCTATTGGCAGGCTGCCGGCGAACGCCGTGAAAAAGTAGAAGCGGTTCGTGTCACCGATGACGTACTGTGTGTCTTCAACGCCACGCCATTAGAAAAATATGAGAGCTATCGCCTATTTCTCGACCGCTGGGGGCACTTCGACGGCAACCCGGATTTCGCGCCCACTTTTTACAACCTGATCAACAGCCTCGCGGCGTTTCTCGAAATGAATCGCCACTCTCCGCACAATGGAACTCAGCCCCGATACCTGGTGGACTTGCTGCCGGAAGTGTATAGCCATTCTTCCGATTCGACTTTTAGCCGCTTGCTCTTGCGCCAGGGTCCCGGTCAGCGCGAATGTGAATCGGTATTGCAGAGGATTGAAGACTGCGGCAGCACTTACGTGCCGCAGATCAACGCTCTCTATGTGCGCGAATTTCAGATGGCCAGCGCTGCTGAGGACGCCGCGCGTTTTCTCCATCAAGCTTGCCAGGGACTGCCGCTCCGGAAGGAAGGCCATGCATCCGGCGGGCCAATCGCCCGGGGCAGCGGAAGCAGTGACCGCTTTTATATGCGCGTTATCGAGCACGCCGTGGCATATTTCGGATCCAGCGTACTTTGTCCGTCGAGGGCGTCGGATCTCGACGCGGAAGGAATTGTTTTATCCCGCGCGGCCTGCGAAAAAGCGGCGCAAGCTGCTCTCCGCGGAGACCGCAACAAATTTGAGTCCATCGCCAGAGCGTGGGGCGACCGCATTGGCTCTCAGATTTACGAATCGTATCTGTCAGGACGAGTCAAAAAGAGCGGTCTTCGCCGTCTTTTCCTGGCTCATCTCGACGAACCCGGCCTCGCCCGTAAAGTCTGCATCGCTGTGATGGCTAAGCTTCGTTCCGCCGCTAAGTTCTCATAGCGCTCCGGTGATTCGACTCCGCGCAGTTTCCCAATGCTAATCTAGTCTGGGACGTGGAAGTCCACGTTGGTTCCGCACTCGTGGCTTCGCCGTACCCAACGCGCTACCACCCGAGACCACCTGTGAACGCCGATTCCATCCGCAAACTTTTCGATCAGGTCCGCAAAGGCAAGATGACGCCTGACGACGCCGTCCAGCGTTTGCGCCACCTTCCTTTCGAGGACTTAGGTTTTGCGAAAATCGATCACCACAGAGCCCTCCGCGCAGGAATGCCCGAAGTGATTTTCGGGGAGAAGAAGACTCCCGCGCACATGGCCGAAATCTTTGCCCGGCTGGCAAAACAGGGAGGCAACGTCCTAGCGACTCATGCCGACGAAAAGCAATTCGCCGCCGTGAAGAAGAAGGTCCGCTCCGCCGAATACCGCGAGCTGGCGCGAGCGATCGTACTCCAACGCGACAAGGAACAATATGGCAAGGGAATTGTCGCAGTAGTTTCGGCGGGCACCAGCGATATACCCATTGCTGAAGAGGCCGTTGTTACCGCTGAAATCATGGGCAACCGTGTCGATCACTTTTACGACGTAGGTGTCGCCGGCATTCATCGCCTGCTCGCCAACCGCGAAGCGCTTACCAAAGCTCGCGTAGTGATTGTCTGCGCCGGAATGGAAGGAGCGTTGCCCAGCGTCGTCGGAGGCTTGGTCGGCGTTCCCGTGATCGCCGTGCCCACCAGCGTTGGCTACGGTTCGTCCTTCAAAGGGCTCACGGCTTTGCTTGGAATGTTGAATTCCTGCGCCTCCAACGTTAGCGTGGTAAATATCGATAACGGATTCGGTGCCGGATACGTCGCTTCCCTGATTAACCGGCTGCCTTGATTTCCAACGCTTGCTGGCCCCATCGAGCATGAGCGCTATATGAAGGTGCCGTTCGCACATACTCCACCGAAATATAAATGAAGAGATATACCTCGGGGCCGTAAAATTCGGTTCACGAAGAGGGTTCCATGAGACCGTTTAGCGTCTATTTGATCGCGATCATCGCCACCTTTAACTGCGTGCGTAGTAACGCCCAGACACCCCAAGCCACAGAACTGGCTGAACGTGCCGTTAACCAATCGCAGTTAACCCTGCATAGCAGTACGCCATTCCATCTGAAAGCATCGATCGCTGAAGTCACCAACCCGGATTCCGAATACAAGGGCGAACTCGAAGAGTATTGGGTTTCGTCTGAAAAATATCGCAGGACCATCACATCGCCGAACTTCTCCCAAACCTTGATCGTAAACGGCGACAAAGTTTTTGAAGATGACAAGGGAGACTATTTTCCTTGGTGGTTGAACGATCTCACCCGCGCTGTCGTCGAGCCTCTTCCTCTGTCCGTGACCGATGTCTTAAAGAATTCGAATCCGCAACTGGGTTCTGTAGATTTTCGCCAACAAGGGTATTGCTTTCGCATGGAGACTAAAGTCGGCACTCCACCAGTTGTGAACAAGGAGGTTTGGTCTTTTTGCTTCGATGGGAAGGAGGGCCTTCTGAAAAGCGTTGTGACGCCCGGGTTCAGCGCAGAATTTGAGGATTTTAGTAATTTTAAGGACAAGCACGTTGCGCGAGGTGTGTATTGCACTCCAGAACCGGGAACGACGATCGGACTTAAGGTATTTGATTTGGATGAACTTAAGAACCCGGACGAAGGCCTGTTCGCCGTCAAGGAAACGACGCCGTTCGATCGCCGCATCGCGAGTGTCAGTGTGCCCGAAGCCGTTGTCAAGACGTTGGTCCAGAACACTCCGGACATTCTTTGGCCCACCGTTCGCAGTGGTCAAACAAAAGGAGTCCTAAGCGTATTCGTATCCATTGACCGGGAGGGGCACATCCGTGAAGCTTGGCCTTTAGGATCCGACAACGCTGGGCTTGAAGACCCTGCACGCGAACAAGTGAAGAAATGGCAATTAAAGACCGCAATGAAGAACGGCGTACCCATTCAGGTCGAAAGCGTCCTGACCTTCCGCTTTGATACGCGAATCGCAGATCCAATTCCTACGTTGTCCAATGAGGAAGGACGCAAACTTGCGACGAATGTTGTCGAGCCTGATTTCCCGCCTGGAACTCCGAAGGGCGCAGAACTGAAGGTTCAAGTGGGAATTTCACCCGACGGCACGATGAGCGGGGTAGCTAATCCTTACAACGTGCCCACGCCACAATTTGCCGCTGCATATCGCGCTCTCACCAAGTGGCAGTTTCGTCCTTGCATGAGGGACGGCAAGCCCGATGCGTGCAGCGCCGATATCATCTTTCGTGTCCCCTAAATTAACCGAAATAAAAAAGGCGCGGCTTATTGCGCCGCGCCTTCCTTCACCCACGTATCGCCTTACATTCGATCCACGGTCAGTTGATTGTTGACACTGAAAGCGCCGAACACGCTGCCGGCGCGAATCCCGGCGATCTCTTTGTCCATCTTGTTATCGACCGTGCCGTACAGCGTCAGGTGACCATTGTCCACTATGATGCGTATCGGACGAGCCGGATCGATCGCATATTTATTGAGCACCGAGCTGCCATAAATGGCCCGCGCGGCCTGCAGACGAACGCGGTTGTCGAATAACGACGCTGGCAACACGGTAATGTCGGCCACTACGTCCTTGACTCCCGGCATGTTCTGCACTTCGGCCAGTGCATCATCTCGGCCCACTGGATTCAGCGTCTGTCCAGTCACCGTGACCACGCCATCTTTGACGCCCAACGCGAAGTTGTCGAACATATTGTCGTACCCTACGCGAACATAGCGCAGCTTGGTCGCCAGCTTGTTCTGCAACTGCGCGTCAGGAACGTTCGGCCCCGCCACCGTGATTAGGTTGCGCACGCCGGCCACGTTCTGCGCCTTGCGGGCGAACTTTGCCGCATCCAGCTTGCGCTGGTACAGATCGACCGTGCCGGTCAGCGTGACAATGCCATCCTCCACACTTGACTGCACGTTGGCGAACTGTTTTTTCGCGCTCAACTTCTGCGCGACCGTGGTCTGGATCTGATTGTCGTAGCGGGCCGCGGATGCTGTCTGGGCAAATCCGGCCTGTGTGAACATGGTCGCCCCCAGCACTCCCACCGCCAGCATCGAACCCGCTGCTTTGAGCAAATTCCCTACGGTCATAAAGGTCACCTCCGACCCCATTGACGAAACTTTACGAATTAACTACTCAGTTAAATATTCGATGCTCGCTGCATGACGCAAGATGCATCGGCAGAGGAACGCGTTTTTGCGGTTCGCGCAGCGACTATTTGCCAGGGATGGGGTTACTAAAATGTGGTGGCTGAACGTGCGCGCGACTGTCAGCGCTTCGCGGCTTCCTGTCTTTTTTCCTCGGTAGCTGTCAGGCGAATCACGGCAGCCGCCGCAGTGTAGCGTACGTGCGCATTCGAATCGAAGAAGCTGAATTCTACTTTTCTTTTCAACTCAGGATCGCCACGCTCGGCTATCGCCTCAATGGCAGCAGCCCGCACAATCCAGTCTTTGTCGCGAGTCGCCTGAACCAAAGCCATACCTGCCGCAGGATCGGGATCGTGAGCCAGGAAGCTCGCGGCCACGGCGCGCACCGGGTTGGGATTCTTTTTGTGCAAATAGCGCCACGCGTCCCAGCCGATACCCGCAAAGGGGACGTAGCCAATCCCTTGTTCGAAGCCGATTTTCGCCAATTCGCGCGGATTGTGCAGAGTGTCGAGTTGTTGTTGGATTAATCCCTCTCCATTTTTTCGTTTTCCGGTAAGGACGTCGTAATACACAGAGTAGGCGGATGAGTTGTCTTTCAGGCTGCGCAAGGAAAGAGCGGCGGCCATAACCACCGCCAGCCTCGGATCCGATAGCGCTTTTTGTAATTTCGGAATGGCGCTTGCGGATCGCATTTGTCCAAGCGCAGTGGCGGCGGCTACACGGACCTCGGGAGCAGGGTCTTCGAGAGCTTTTTCGGCCAAGCCCAGGGCGCGTGCGTTATCTCGCAACAGGCCCAGGGCGCGTATGCCAATCGAGCGCTGCACAGAGTTCTTGCAAGTCGCTGCCCCCTCAAACATTGCCCAGGCTTTTTCTTCTCCACTCTGAGGTTTGACGGCGGCTGAAACAGGAGCGGCCAAAGCCGCGTGTGTGAGTGCAACAAGAATTGCCGCGGTGAGCGCACATCGCTCGAGAGACATCGCCGGCCTCCGGGGAAACGCTCGACAACGTACAAGAAGGCAGTCCGACCTTCTACACGCAACTCAGATGCACGTTGAGGCGAAATCGTGAAGTAGGGTTTTTTCCTATAAATACGAGGAAACTCCGGGATGGCTCCGCGTAAAAGCGACTTTCACTTCCGGGAGCGTTTGGAAGAAGCACCACTCTTCGCTCTGCGGCTGCCGTTGCCCTTGAACACCCGGGCAAAGATCTTATCCACATTCTTTAGCTGGCGAGACAGATCGAAGGCATAGTCGATCTGTTTACGGGGAACCCGTTCCGTGATCTCTTTGTCGGCGAGCACTTCCTGGCGAAAGTCCAGACCTTCCTTCCAGGAGCGCATCGCATGCCCCTGAACCAACCGGTAAGCATCTTCGCGGGAAACTCCGTGCTCCACGAGATCGAGCAGCAACTGACCGCTGAAGATCAGTCCCCGCGTACTCTCCAAATTAGCCCGCATGCGCTCCGGGTACACGAACATTGTTTCGATCAAATTCGTAGTCTTGTTCAGCAGGTAATCGATTAGCGTCGTTGAATCCGGCAGAATCACTCGCTCAGCGGAAGAATGAGAGATATCACGCTCGTGCCAAAGAGCGACGTTTTCAAATCCTGCCTGAGCGTTACTCCGTATTACTCGCGACAGACCGCTGATCTGTTCGCAAGTAATCGGGTTGCGCTTATGTGGCATCGCCGAGGAGCCCTTCTGCTTGGCGCTGAAGAATTCTTCCGCTTCGCGCACCTCAGTACGCTGAAGGTGGCGGATCTCGGTAGCGATCTTATCTAACGTCGAAGCAATCACCGCAAGCGTAGCCAGGTAGTTCGCGTGCCGGTCCCTTTGGATGACCTGCGATGAGATCGCCGCAGCCTTCAACCCCAGACGCGCACAAATCTTTTCTTCGAGCTCCGGCGTCAGATGCGCAAAGATGCCGACCGCGCCGGAAAACTTTCCCACGCGCATATCTTCCACAGCGGCGGCAAAGCGCACAATGTTGCGCTGCATTTCCGAATACCAGTTTGCTAGTTTGAAGCCAAACGTAATCGGTTCGGCGTGAATGCCATGCGTCCGTCCCACCATCGGCGTGTCTTTGAATTCCCAGGCACGCTTTTCCAGCGCGGCGGCCAGCCTCTCCAAGTCTTGCGAGATCACCGTGGAAGCTTCTTGGATAAGCAGTGCCTGTGCCGTATCCACAACGTCGTTCGAGGTCAGGCCGTAATGAAACCATCGAGCCTGCGGGCCGACAATTTCCGCCACTGCGGTGGTGAAGGCGATTACGTCATGACGCACTTCGGCTTCGATTTCGAAAATTCGCGCGACTTGAAAATCGGCGCGCTCGCGAATAGCTTTCGCCGCTGCTTTCGGCACCATTCCGGCCGCCGCCAAAGTTTCGGTGGCTGCCACTTCAACCTTCAGCCAATTGCGAAAGCGATTTTCGTCGCTCCAGATGCGGCCCATCTCCGGGCGAGTGTAGCGGGGGATCACAGCGAAAATGCCTCCTGACCGTTGCCTGAGAAACTCAAGACAAAAGATTCTATACGGCTATGAGGACAAGAGGCCAGTTTCACATAAGAAGTGGCCTCTTACGCCAAACGCCCGCTTATTTAGAATCCACGGCTTTCGCGCGTCATTTGATGCGCGCACCCCGGTGGCAAATAGACCATATATATCGGCATACGATATAATTGTATTGCTAACGGCGCGGGATATAAGCGTTAAGACCCCACAGAATGAAGAAGCTCACCCTCTCGGATTATCAGGCTCTGGCCGAGTTCCGCTATCAGATTCGCCAGTTTCTCCATTTCAGCGAACAGGCCATAAAACACGCGGGCCTGGAGCGCGGTCAGTATCAGCTCATGCTGGCGATAAAAGGCATGCCGGATGGAGTGCGCCCTCGCATTCGCGAGGTAGCCGGCCGGATGCAAATCCAGCACCACAGCGCTGTCGAACTGGTCAACCGCCTGGAAGCCGGCGGGCATGTACGCCGGGAGCGCGCGCACGGCGACCGTCGCGAAGTTCTTCTGGATTTGACGCCGAAGGGTGAACGTATCCTGGCCGAGCTTGCCATGCACCATCACGAGCAGTTACAGAGCAGAGCGCCCACCCTGGTGGCAAGTCTGCGGCGATTGATGCGAACGGGCCGGAAATCTAAAACGCCTGCGGGGAATTCCGTGCCGCGAGAGCGAAAGGGAAAAGACAAAGACTAGAAACTCTAGAAACTCTAGAGACTAAAGACCGGCTGCAACGCCAGTGACCTGCCGCGGATGCTCAAACATTTTATTTTGCGACGCTCCGGTGGCAGTCCTGGTTTTGCCGCGTCCCTTTGGGACAACCGCGGGAATACGTTGGTCGGTACAGAAGTGCCGGAATATGTGCTGTTTTTCGCGCATAGAAACTCAAGGAGACAGGTATGACCACGCAAGATGGCAATGGCCGAGAAGACGGCGATGCAGGTTTGGGCCCTGGCCCGGTAGCCAAGGATGCAGCGTCCGGAGGGCGGCTTGCGGTCATGCCGACGGGTGAGTCGGTCGTCACGCCTCCTGCGCAGTTTCGAATGTTTCTGATTTCTTTTTTAGCCGCCGGCATTGGCCTCGTGGCAGGATGCATTGCATTTCTGCTTTACAAGCTCATAGGATTTTTTACCAATCTCTTTTTCTATCATCGCTTCGCCGCTGATTTCATCAGCGCACGAATGAACCACCTGGGTCCCTGGGTCATCGTTACGCCGGTGATTGGCGGCATCATTGTGGGATTCATGGCAAAGTATGGCTCCTCAAAGATCAAAGGCCACGGAATTCCCGAGGCGATGGAGGCCGTGCTTGCTAATCGCAGCCGCATCGAGCCTAGGGTCGCAATCCTAAAGCCGATTTCAGCGGCAATCGCGATTGGAACCGGCGGACCGTTTGGCGCCGAGGGCCCGATCATCCAAACCGGCGGGGCCATTGGATCGCTGGTAGGGCAGGTTCTTCACACCACGGCTTCGGAACGCAAAGTGCTGCTGGCGTGCGGCGCGGCGGCGGGAATGTCCGCTACGTTCAACACTCCTATTGCCGGTGTAATTCTTGCCATCGAACTCCTTCTTTTTGAATTCAAGTCCCGATCATTTATTCCGCTGGTGGTTGCCAGCACGCTGGCTACAGCCGTTCACGTTCGGTTGCTGGGCGGCGGGCCAATGTTTTCTGTCGCGCCAGTCGACTTTGGAGTTCCGCGGGCCTTGCCGTTCTACCTGGTGCTCGGGGTCATTTGCGGATTTGCCGCGGTCGGATTCAGCAAGCTGCTGTACTGGGTCGAAGATCAGTTCGAAAAACTGCCCATCGACGAGCTCTGGTGGCCGGCGATCGGCGCTCTGGGGCTCGGCATCATTGGATATTTCGTGCCTCGCGTCCTGGGCGTCGGCTACGACACGATTGGCGACATTCTAAACGCCAATCTCGGTTTGAAATTGCTCCTCGTCGTTATGGTGGCCAAGGCGGTGGCCCTGGTGGTCTCGCTGGGATCGGGAACATCGGGCGGCTTGCTGGCGCCGATGTTTATGTCGAGCGCAGCCCTGGGTGGCGCTTACGCGATCGTTATCGATCATGTGTATCCGGACGCCCGTCTTGCAGCCGGAGCCTTCGCGCTTGTAGCCATGGGCGCGGTGTTCGGAGCGGCCTCTCGCGCCACGTTCACTTTCATTATTTTTGCCTTCGAAATCACGCGCGACTACAACTCGGTGCTGCCCCTGATGCTGGTCAGCGTTATCGCCGACGGAATTGCGATGCTTCTCATGCCCAAGTCGTCGATTATGACGGAGAAACTGGCGCGGCGGGGCATGCAAATCCATACGGATTATGAAACGGATGTGCTCCAGCAGGTGACGGTGGGAGAGATGATGGATCGTGAATTGCCCGCGATTTCAAGCGATATGTCTGTGGGAGAACTCGCGGAAAGAATTGCTCGGCGAGATCCCGCGGTCAGCAAGCATGAGGGCCTCTTGATTCTGAGTGCCGACGGAAACCTCGAAGGCATCATCACTCGCAGCGATATTTTGCGAGCGTTCGAACTAGATAGTGCCGGCAAGATCAGTGTGTTGGACGCCGGGACCCGCGACGTTGTGGTGACTCATCCCGATGAGCTATTGCACGATGCCGCGGAAAAGATTCTTAGGAACAATATTGGCCGCCTTCCGGTGGTCGAACGCAAGGCCCCAGCGCATGTTGTGGGTTATCTTGGCCGCCACGGAATTATGGCGGCCCGGTTGCGCCGCATGGATGAAGAACAAGTTCGAGAACTGGGCTGGGCGAGCCGATTTTCCAGACGGCGTCCCGTCTCATGATCGCCGAATAAGAAAAATTGAAGGCGTCGGATTGCTAGATACATGGCGCTAAGGCGACAACAGCGTGCCGTCGGTGTCGACTCAGACTTACCTGATTTCGGCGGTGAGGCCGCGGTTGGGTCCGATGATGAGAGCGATTCCCGATCTCTTAATCTCTATTTCAATCCCGTGACCACATACGCCTCGGACAAAGTCCGCTGGTAGACGTAAGCATAGGCAGTGCCGTCGCTGGAAAAATGAGGCGGGCCGACCTGATCGATGCCGCTAGTGGCTGCGGCGCCGAAAGTTTTCCAGGGTTCCATTTTGCCGGTTGTTATGTTTACCTTATACATTTTTACTGACGTCGCGCGCGCGAGGCTGGAGTGCGCGTATAGCGATTCTCCATCGGGCGACCACTCAGTCACGGCGTAGCTTGAATCGAGGCCGGGAATCAGACGGATTCCACTGCCATCCAACGGCCAGATTCCCCATTTTCCATCGGGTTGATGAACCACCGTGCTCCTGCCATCGGGCGAGAGATGGATGCCGGCTACGCCCTGAGGCGTGATCGCCTTGGAGTCGCCAGTGCTCACATCGATCAGGTAATCGCGCGCACCGTGACCGGATTCGATACCGGCCGCCAAAAGATGCTTGCCATCGGGCAGAAAGCGAACGCTGTTGTAGCTTACGGAATCGTGCGTGAGCGCCCGCGATTCGCCGGCTCCGGTAGGCACCAGCATTAACGGTCCGCCCTTAGCCGCTTCCGTAATCGCCCACTTATTGTCAGGCGAGATGGCGCCAGAGAGTCCTTCGCCGATGCGCACGGGAGGCGAACCATCGGTGTCGCGCAGGAACACAGTGTAATTCGCGCCTCCGCCATCGCCTTCTTCTTCAAACAAAATTTTGTGGCCGTCGCGGCTGATGTCGCGCACGATCGACCAGCCAAACCATCCCAGTTCGCGCTCTTCTTTCTGGCCCGGAGCCACACCTCGAATGCCTATCCGAATTTGATGCGTGACCATCAACGCGGCTCCGGCCCGCAAGTCTTCCAACCAAACACCCCCGGGAACGTTTGTGATCGTGCGCTGTTTGCCGGAAAGCGTGACAGCATGAGGATTTTCTGCGCTACCGGTGCTGGTTGACGTAAACCAAATCTCGTCGCCCGCAGGAGACCAGAGAATGCCTTCCAGCGAGATCCATCCGGAGGACAATTTCTTTTCTTTGCCTTTGCCGTCGGCGGCGATCACGGCGACCGAACCTTCATCGTCGCCACTCGGGTTTTCATGGTCGGCAAAAGCCACCCACTTGCCGTCTGGAGAAATCTTGGGATGACTGATCCAGTTGATGCTGTCGAACAAGACGTTCCCAATGGGATATTCCAAACGCCAGTGGTTGTTTTCGGTGGCGTAACGGACGACGGCCATACTTCCGCCTTCCGCAGACCAATCCGCGTCCTGCACATTGTCCAGCACTTCGCGCGGCGTGCCGCCGCTGAGGGGTACGCGGGCGAGCGTTCCGGTTCTCGCATAGCCACCGTAGAATTTGGTGTTAAGACGAATAGCGAGTTCTCCGTTCCTGGAAATGGAGAGCAATTCCGCGTCCTTCAGCCCCAGTTCGCGCGCGCCGGGGTCATCCGTGCGAGCGATATAGAGCTGGTCGTCACCACCATCCCACGACGCGCTGTAGACCACGCTGCCGTCGGGGGTGAATCGCGCATGGCCGATGGAGCCGGTACGAAAGGTAATCTGGTGGTACTCGGCCTGCTGAGCGCGATTGCTGCCCCGTCCCGCCCACCAGCCAAGGCCCAGCATCAACAACGCAATCCCGAAAGCACCCGCAAGCCAGAACAGCAACCTGCGATGGGACGGCTCAACCGCTACTGTCGCTCTTGCCCCGGTGCTCGAAACTCCGGAGAGATGTTCGAGGTCGAAGGCGATGTCGCTGGCGGAATGGAAGCGGGACTCGGGATTTTTCTCCAGGCAGTGCTGCACGATGCGATCGAGCGCCGGAGAAACATTGCGATTGGTCTCGTTCAAATCCGGCGGATCTTCTTTCAGGATCGCGCTCATCGTGTCGGCGGGAGTGTCGCGATGAAACGCGCGCTTGCCGGAAAGCATTTCGTAGAGCACAGCGCCAAAGCTAAATATGTCGGAGCGAGCATCGACGGCCGCGCCGCGCACCTGCTCGGGCGACATGTAACCTGCCGTTCCCATCGTCACGCCTGCTTCGGTGGCGTGGGTCATGGTGGGCAGCGAGTTGTGCGGGCCGGGATCGGTCTGTGTCAGCTTCGCCAAACCGAAGTCGAGGATTTTGACCCGGCCATCTTTGGTGATAAATAAATTCTCCGGCTTAAGGTCCCGATGAACGATTCCCTTTTCGTGAGCGGCAGCAAGCCCGTGCGCGATTTGCAACGCATAGTCCAAAGCTTTGCGCCCTGCCATCGATCCGCCGCCCAGCCGTTCACGCAACGTTTCCCCCTCCAGCAACTCGGAAACGACGTAAGGCGATGCTTCGTATGTGCCAATATCGAAGACGGCCAGAATATTGGGATGGTTCAGGGCCGCGGTGGCGAGGGCTTCCTGCTCGAAGCGGCGCAAGCGGTCGGCATCGAGAGAAAGCGCCTGCGGCAAGACCTTGATGGCCACTTCGCGTTTGAGACGCGAGTCACGGGCGCGATAAACCTCGCCCATACCACCCGCACCAAGAAGAGAGACGATTTCGTAGGGCCCAAGTTTCGTTCCGGAGGTCAGATTCATGCGTGGGCAAGGTTATCACTTTGGGGGCGAGGGTGCAGCTGGTTGCCACGGGGACTGAACCTATAGTTTCATTGGCTCGATGAATGAGAGCGTAGCGCCTGGGCGCGAGCCATGAGCGGTTGCGCTTGCGCGGTTTCTCCCTGGACGGAGTAAACGCAGGCCAGATTCTCTAGGCTGATCGCAATCCAGTTATCAGGCGCGTGTTTAGCCTCGCGGATAGCTAGAGCGCGCTTCAGATTGAACTCCGCTTCCTTGAATTTACCGAGCTCCCTCTCGGAAATTCCAAGACGATTCAACGTCGTTGACACTTCCAGGCCATCTGTGCCGAACGTTTTTTGTTCTATGGGCAGGGCGCGCCTGGCGTAGGCCTCCGCTTCCGCGTAGTTCTTTTCGTAGAAGTAAAGTAGTGATAAGTCGCTTAGAGCTTCGGCGGTTTGGGGATGCTCTGGCCCGAGCGCCTTCTCACGAATGGTCAATGCACGCTTTAGAGGAGGCTCGGCTTTTCTGATATCAAATTGTTGGTGGTCGCGGTAAAGCTTGCCTAAGTTTGACAGCGCTGTCGAAAGAGCGACCTTCTCTGGTCCCTCGGACTTTTCGTACGTCTGGCACGCCCGTAGGTAAAGCGACTCCGCTTTCGCGTATTGTTTTCGATCCGACGCGATGTTGGCCAGATCGTTCAGCGCCGTTCCGTCGCCGTCGGCCATGTCCGTTGAAGGCAGAACGTGCTCCAGTAGCGCCTGGGCGCGATCCGCTGTACGGTGGCCATTCTGTACGACGGCCAATCCCGACAAGGAGCTTGCAACGTCGCGGCCCTGCGGGCCCTCAATCTGCTCATAGATTTTCAGGGCCGCCTCGTAGTGCGTAGCCGCATTGGGATAATCATCAAGATGTCGGTATGCGTCGGCCAACTGTATGTGTGCATTGGCGAAGTCCGGGTCCGGCTTCTTGCCAAAGAGGTTCTGATAGCCGGCGACAGCCTGCTTCAAATACGAAACGGCATCTTGGTAACGGCCTTCTTTTGTGGCAAGGTAGCCAAGGTTGAGAAGGCAAGCGTCGTCGTCTCCCCATGCTGCGCCGGGGTTTTGCGAAAGGATTTGTAGAGCCTCGGAGAATAACCTCTCCGCCTCGACGTCATCGGGTCGGTCACGGGCTATAAGGCCCAGATTCATCTTAGCTCGCCCAACATCGGTCGTGGAAGTAGCCTTCTGCTCTTCCGCAAGCTCGACTGCTCGCCTGAGGATCGGCTCAGCTATTTCATACTTGTGTTGCACTCTGTCAATTGTGCCAAGCCACGCCTGTATCTCAATTAAACGGGGACTGTCGGGCCACCACTTTTCCGTTTTCGGAAGCAACGTTTCAAGGATCGCCTCCGCGGCGGCATCCTGCTTGGAGGAGTGGGCGGAGAGAGCCTGGTTCATTCCCGTTTGCCAAGCGATGTCGCGGTCTTGTAGCAGCGATATCCACTCGTAGTAACAGCCGACAGCTCCCAGCAAAATAACGATCGCCGTAAGTACGGTGATGTTCCCCGTTTTTCCCAAGCGGCTGACCTCCTATGACAACAAAGAGAAGAATAGGTCTAGTCCGCAGGTGCCGAAAGATTACGGAAGTCAAAGCAAATGAGACGACAACCGAGAGATGTCTAGTTTGTGAGCCGGATGGAATCGGACTACTTTGCTTTGCAGCGCTTCCTTGTCGAGTTCATTTTTCCCAGCGTGCCGGAGTTGGCATTGTGAGTAAGAGCGGGTCGTCCCTCCGCGACCGGTCGTCCAGCATTGTTGAACCGCGACTGCGAAAAAGACTGCGCTAGCTTGGCGGAGCTCCCAGCGTTTTCACCAGCCACGGAATAATCACTTGCTTGAAGATTCTGGGATCGGGCCAAACTCCGACTTGGCGGCCGAGGTGTCCACCGTGCGGGTTGATCCAGGCTTCTTTGGGCACGTCGCCTTTGCTGAGCAGAAGATATTCGTCTTCGATTGGAACCTGCGTGTCTAGGACTCCGGCGAGGATGAGCATGGGTGCCATCGGCTTTCCCAGTAAGACCTGATGCACGAGCGACAACTTGGGCAGGTACTCGGCCATCTCGTCGAGTGTGTGTACGTCGGAAAGAATATTCATCAGCGCGGGCACCTGATCGAATAAATATTCACGATTGCCCATCAGCGAGTTCATCAGAAACTCTTTCTGAAAGAATTTATCGACGGGAGGAGATTGCGCGCTGCATCCGCGAAGGCGCGCCTTTTCGACAATAGCCATTTTGGTTGCCCAATAAGCACCCCAACTAACGCCGTGCATGGCAAGACGGTTCTTGTCGATTTCGGGACGCGACTGCGCGTAGTCTATGACCTTCGACAACATGCGGTCGGAAGTTTCGCTGACTTTGATCGGATTCTGCCCGGTACCGGGGCCATCGACGGCGAGATAGCCGACGCCAAAAGGAAGGATTGCTCCGAAGCTTTCGGCGAGATCTTCTTTGCGGCTGTCGAGCCCGTTGACGGCAATCACCAAAGGCACTGGGCCCTTCGCATTTTTCGGCAGTCGTAGGTAGCCGATGATTTCTTTGCCCTCGAATGGAATGTTGACCACTTCAAGCGGTGGATCGAAAAACTTCGCGTGTGCGAGAAATGCCTCAATGGCTTTCTCATAGGAGCGCTGCTTACCGGGAGATGCGGGGATGGGCCAGCGCCCAAAAGAATAGAGCCGCCAGGCACGAATGTAGTCGGCGTCAGCCTTTGCGGGATCGGTCTTCTCCAGCGACTTCGCTTCGTTGAAGTAGCGGTCGGCCACACTCATGAAGGCGGCGGCCCACTCGTCTTTATCTTTGGTGTGAATCTTGTCGACGGCTTCTTTCACGTCGACGGGGTCGAGACCTATGAGCGGATACTGCCCGACCTGGGCACGGCGGACGGACTCGGTCTTGATTTCTTCGATGGTGCGTTCGGTGTGTTCCTGCGCCGCAGCCGACGCTAAGAAAAAAAAGATGACAATCAAAGGCACAGCCAAAAAATAGGGCAAATATTTCTTCATGTTGTGTTCCTGTTTTTGCTCGTGCTCGCGAGCTGTAAAGACAAAGCACCGTGAAAGCCGAACGATTGCGCCCGGCCTTGCAGTCGATCCCTATATGTCCGGATGCCTAGAACGTAAATTTCAATCCCAACTGAACGGAGCGCGGGCCGCCTGAACCGACTGCCGGGTTCGCCGCGGCAATGTCTGGCGTAGCGCATCCGCAACCGAAGTTTGCCGCCGAAGGATCGTTCAAACCGAAGCCGTTCTGGCCGCCATACGGGTTGGCGAAGTTTGGATGATTGAGAATGTTGAAGAACTCGGCGCGAAACTGCGCGCGGACGCGTTCGCCCAAGTGCCAATTCTTCGCGATAGAGAAATCGAAGTTGCGAAAGCCAGAATCGAGGAACGTGTTACGTCCCATGTTTCCAAAAGATCCCAGAGCCGGAGGAATCATGATCGAACTGCCCTTGGCGTAACAGCCAAATTGATCGAGCGAAGCCGTTGCGTTGCCGGGAGTTCCTCCATCCAGCGCAAGGGCCTGCGCCGCGCAGGCAGCGTTAGTTGCACCCGCGAAAAATGGAATCGGCGTCGGTCCCGATTTAAAGTCCGAAGTCTTGCCGTAGAAATTCCAGCGCACGGGACTGCTGGCCGGCGGACTCACGGGCAACGGACCGGTGCCGGCCGCATCCGTTCCCAAGTCGATCGGCCCCCAGGGTTGGCCGCTCTGCAGCGTCACAATCGAATTGAGTTCCCATCCTTCCAACATTTGTCCAAAGCCCGGCCGTCCGGGAATCGCGTAGGTAAGTGACAACGTCAGGCGATGGCGGATATCGAAATCGCTGCTCGCATACTCGCGTCCCACGTTGTAAGAATCCTCCGGCAGGCCCGCGCCGTAACCGAAATCCCAGTTTGCGCCAACATCGTCGAGAGAATGAGAGTAGGTGTAGCCGGCGACCATGCTCAGGCCGTGGTAATTGCGCGAGTTCAAAGTGGCCTGGAGGCCGTTGTAGTTGGACTTATAAACATTCCCCATCTGAAAGATGTTGCTCAGGAAGGGAAACTTCGCGTTGTACGGCCGCGCATCCTGGTCGCAATTCGGATCGGTCACACACGCCGCGGAATAATCGGTGCCTACCGGCGGCTGATTGATGTCGCGAATTCCCATCAGGTTCGAGCCGTGGTTGCCCACGTAGGCTACTTCCAAAGAAAGATTCGGCGTGAACGCGTGTTGCAGGTTGAGCGTCCAGCTCCACACGTAAGGAGTGGTGATGTTGCGGTCCACGCTCATGATGGCGCAGGGCGCTCCGTTCACCGGATCGCAATCGGGCGCGCCACCGATATTGCCGTAGATTGGCCCGTTATCCCAAGGGTAGGGCAAAGGAATAATCGTCTGATTGGCGGCGGTGATCGTGCCTCCGGCTGTGCCGCCCGCGGCAGTGATGATGGCGCCGGTGGGAACATTGGAAAGCCCGAAGGCATTGTTGAAGGCGAGCAAGGATTCCCAGTTGATCGTTTCGTACATCATTGTTGCGCCGCCGCGCAGAACCGTGTTTCCTCTTCCTGTCACATCCCAGGCAAAACCCAGGCGCGGGGCGAAGTTTTTGTGGTCGGGATTGTAGACGCCGCCGACGCCGTTCATTCCTTCCTGTATGAGTCCGGTAGCCGAGTTGGGATCGAAGTTGCCCAGCAGGTTGTGAGCCTCGTGGATGACGGAATTGAATTCATAACGCACGCCGTAATTGATCGTCAGGTTTTTGGTGACGCGCCAGTCGTCCTGCGCGAAGAGACCGTAGGCCCAATTGTGGATTTGCCGACTCGGATCGCCGGTTTGTACTTGTGCCTTGAAAGGCGCGCCGGAGAAGAAATCTTCCAGCGTTGTGGTGTTGAGCACATTGGCGGGATTGGCTGGATCAGGGGTGTTACCGCCGAGGAAAGTGATGCTGCCTCGCGCGTTGCCGAAGGCGCCGCCGTCAACGTTGTTGCGATGAACTTCACCACCGAACTTGAAGGCGTGCGTTCCTACAGTGTAAGAAACATGATCGATGAACTGCGTGATCGAATCGGGTCCTTGAAACTTAGGCCACTTAAACGCTCCCAAGCCGGGGAAGAAATATCCGCCAAAACCGATTCGCGGCAGGCCTCCGGTGAACGGACCGGTCACGCCTGTATCCAGACCGTAGGCGGATGCCGGAGTATTTAGATCGCCGGGAAGCGTGGGCTGATAAAGACGGTTGTAGCCGACTCTGGCTTCATTGACCCAGCGCGCATTGGGAGTCCAAATCCAGTTGCCGCCGACGACTTGAGCGCGGGTGTGAATCTGCGAGCGCCAGTTCGATTGCAACTCCGGAAAATCTTCAACCGTTCCGGAATTGTTTCCGAAGAAATACATGCCGCTTACGCTGTTGTTTTGGTTGAAGTTGTAATTCACTTTTCCTAGCGCGTTGTCGACGCCGACCTGATTGGGAAATCCATTGACGATGTTGATGGTGGGATTGTTGTTGGTGGGGAAACCTTTGCCATTGCAGGTGACGGCGCCTCCGGTAATCGAGCAGCCCGCCACTTGCAGGCTGGCCGCGCTAACGGGCACTCCACTCAGCTGCAGATCTTTGATCGCATCAGGGATGCTGTCCGCGCAGTCGCCTGTGGCCAGGACCAGGCAAGTGCCGTTGGCTGGCATAGACACCATGGAAGGACTGGTGATCCCGCCAAAGGAATTGCCCACGTCATAACGCTGGCCTTCATAGGCGCCGAAGAAGAACAGTTTGTCTTTAATGATTGCGCCGCCGAGGCTGCCGCCAAACTGCTCCAGCGTTCGATCATTCTTATGGGCAGGTGATTGGCCGAAGGCGCACGGATTGTTGGCGCAGTTGAAATAGTTGCGCGCGTCCATCACTCCGTCTCGCCCAAAGGCAAATGCCGATCCATGAAGCAAATTGGTTCCCGACTTCAATCCAACGTTAATGACCGCGCCTGGCTTCCATCCGTATTCCGCCGCGGGACTTTCTTGAACGTTGAATTCCTGAATCGCGTCAATGGGCAGAATAGTCGCGGAATCGCCGGCGATGCCCGCGCCATTAATGATGCCTTGCCCAGAGAAAGGCTCGCTATTGAACAATCCCTCGACGAAGTAGGCGTTGTCCTCGGCGCGCAAACCATTGGTGCTGGTGGTGGAAAATCCTCCGCCCGGATACCGCATCACGCCGGGACGAAGTTGCAACAGGTTTTCGTAGTTGCGGCCGTTCAGTGGAAGATCGTTGATCTCGTTGTTGCTGAGCGTGCCTCCCAGGGTAGACGAAGTCGTGTTCAACAAAGGAACTTCTTCATTGACGATCACCGTCTCGCTGACTTCGCCCGGCTGGAGAGCGAAATCGGCGCGAACATCGGTCGCGACTTCGATCTGAATTCCGGAACGCTCGACGGTCTTGAAGCCTTTGGATTCGATGCGGATTTTGTAAACGCCCGGTTCGAGCTCCGGCGCAACGTAGGCGCCTGCCGCATCTGTGGTGAGACTGCGCGAGGTTCCACGCGCAACGTCGGTCACTACAACCGTAGCGCCGCCGACCGAAGCGCCACTTTGGTCGCTCACCGTGCCGAGGATTCGGCCAGCCGTAGATTGACCCCAGACCGTGAAGCTGAAGAACACCACAATGCACACGCCCGTCAGGGTCGTATACACCATCCTCCGGGGAAGGGGTGCAACGAGGCGATCCGCGCAGCACGACATGGGCTTCTCCTCCATTGAATCGGGAGTGACAATTTACGGTGGTCCGACAGCCATACCATCATCAAAGAAAAGAAGTCAAGCAAATTCAGACAAAGCGGCAGTGAGATCCGAGGTACTGCGCAAATAGTCGCCTCAACATATGTCTCGGTAATATCCTTTGAATTTGCAAATACACAGCCCATGCTGCTATTTTCAGTTGGTCAGGCCATCATACCTCTATCCCGATAGAAACGATTTCAAAGAACCCAGGATCACCCTGTCGCGGATATGCGGTATAGTAGCCAGACCATCACCAGCGCCCCGGCTGGTGCGCTCCTCGTGCGGGAGGACAGAGCTGTGTACAAGTTAGTGCGGACGTCGCGTCTTTACGAGCAAATCGTTCAACAGATCGAAGATTCGATCCTAAAAGGCACGCTCAAGGCTGGCGATCAGCTTCCGGCTGAGCGCGATTTAGCGCAACGTTTTGGCGTGAGCCGAACTGCCGTACGCGAAGCGGTGAAGGCCCTGCGCGAAAAGGGCCTGGTGGAAGCTTATTCCGGCCGCGGCACTTTTATTACCGACGGCACATCGCAGGCGGTGCGGCAGTCGCTCGATCTGGTGGCCAAGATTGGCCAGCCCGAAGGCTCGACGCATCTGGCGGAAGTGCGCGCAATTCTGGAACCAGAAATCGCAGCTCTGGCAGCAGTAAGAGCTCAGGAGAGCGACGTGGTCACAATGCGAGAGGCGGTTGAGGTCATGGATGAAGCCGGACGCGACCCCGATGCTTACATTGAGGCCGACCTGGATTTTCATCTCGCGCTGGCTGAAGGCGCGTCTAATCCTTTGATTCTTTCCTTGATCGATTCCATCGTCGGGTTGTTGCGCGAACAGCGGTTGAGAATTTTCAAAGTTCCCGGCGGTCCGGAGCGGGGACAGATTCATCACAAGAAGATTTTGGATGCAGTGGAACGGCGTGATGCCGTTGCGGCGCGCGCCGCCATGAAGGCGCACTTACAGCAAGTGCGAGAGGACAGTCAGTCTTCTCCGGGCAAGCGGGGCGCCGCGAAGCAGCCGGCACAGTAGATTCATGCCCGGAATTTTGCAGTTACGGCACCGGCAAGAATTATTCAGGAGAAGTTAGCGGATGGCGAAATTAGGATTCATCGGCCTTGGAGTGATGGGCAGCCAGATGGTGAACCGGTTGCTCGACAAGGGTCATACCGTGACTGGGTACAACCGCACGCGCTCGAAAGCGCAATGGCTCATCGATAAAGGAATGAAGTGGGCGGATTCGCCGCGAGATGTGGCCAACTCTTCCGACTCTGTCTTCGCCATGGTCACCAACACCGCGGCGGTTGCGGCGATCACCGAAGGCCCCGAAGGAATGCTGGCGGGATTGAGCGCGGGAAAAATATTTATCGACATGAGCACGATCAGTCCGAGCGCGAGCCGGGCGCTGGCGACTAAGGTGCGCGAACTCGGAGCCGACATGGTGGATTCGCCGGTTTCCGGAAGCGTGATTACGCTGCAAGAAGGCAACTTATCGGTGATGGTGGGTGGGCGCACGGAGACCTTTACAAAGGTTAAGCCACTTTTGTTGGACATCGGTCCGAAGGTGACTCATGTTGGGGACAACGGGCTGGCGCTTTCGATGAAGATTGCGATCAACCTGAGTTTAGCCGTGCAGATGCTGGCCTTTTCCGAAGGCGTGCTGTTGGCGGAAAAAAGCGGCATTGCCCGCGAGGTTGCGGTCGATGTGCTCACAAACAGCGCCGTCGCGTCGCCCATGATTAAATACCGTGGCCCGTTCGTGCTGCAGCAGCCCGAAGAAGCCTGGTTCGATTGCAACATGATGCAAAAAGATATGGTGCTGGCAATGGAATTGGGACGCCAGCTTGATGTGCCTTTGCCAACCACTGCGGCGAGTAATGAGCTTCTTACCGCGGCGCGCGGCATGGGATGGGCGAAATATGATTTCGCCTGCATGTTCGACGTACTGGCGGCGATGTCCGGAGTCTCGACCCCCGTGAACAAGGGTGGTGGCGCCCGGTGAGTGCGACCACTTTCAAAATGAACGCTGACATAGAGATCGGTGACGAGCGGAAAAAGTGGCTTCATGCCTACCGGCAAATGGTGCGCATCCGAACATTTGAAGAGCAGGTGAACGAACTCTACACGCGAGCGTTGATGCCGGGACTCGCACATCTTTATAGCGGACAGGAAGCGGTCGCTGTTGGAGTTTGCGAGGCCTTGCGCCGCGACGACTACATTACCAGCACGCATCGCGGCCACGGACATTGCCTGGCCAAGGGCGCAGTTCCCGATCGTATGTTCGCAGAACTGCTGGGAAAGAAATCCGGTTACTGTAAAGGAAAAGGCGGATCGATGCACATTGCCGATCCCGCCACAGGCAATCTCGGCGCCAATGCAATTGTCGGCGGGAGCGTGGGCATCGCGACTGGCGCTGCATTTACAGCGAAGCGAATGAAAACCGATCGCGTAGCTGTGTGCTTTTTCGGCGAAGGTGCGCTGGGGCAGGGCTCGCTCTATGAAGTGATGAATCTGGCGCAGTTGTGGAAGTTGCCGGTCATCTACCTTTGCGAAAACAACCTCTACAACGAGTACACGCATTACAGCGAAACGACTGCGGGAACAATTCTCGGCCGCGCAGCTGCATTTGGGATTGAAGGAGCGAGTGTAGACGGACAGGACGTTCGCGCCGTGAATGAAGCCGCGTCGCGCTTCGTGAACCGCGCACGCAGCGGCGGTGGTCCCGCGTTTTTGCAGTGCGACACCTACCGCTACAGCGGACACCACGTCGGCGATATCAACCGCGAATACTACCGCTCCAAGCAGGAAGAACATTTTTGGCGAACGGATCGGGATCCCATTACGGTGCTTTCAAAATGGCTGATAGATGAAGGACATGCCGGCATCACTGATTTGGAGAAGATCGCCGCCGAGTGCCGAACGGAAATGGAAGCGGCGGTAAAGTTCGCGATCAACTCTCCTTATCCCAATGCGGATGAAGTAGGCGAAGACGTGTATGCCTGAACGCGAGATCACATTTGCACAAGCAGTGCGGGAAGCGTTGTCTGAGGAAATGCGCCGCGATGCGCGCGTCTGTATTTTCGGAGAAGATGTGGCCGAGGCAGGAACGCCATTTAAAGTTCTCACCGGATTGGTGGAAGAATTCGGCGCAGAGCGCGTGGTCGATACTCCCATTTCGGAAGCGGGCTTTACCGGAGTGGCGGTAGGAGCCGCCATGACGGGGATGCGGCCGGTGGTCGATATCATGTTCGGTGATTTTCTGACCCTGACGATGGACCAGATGGTCAATCAGGCGGCCAAAGCGCATTACATGTCGGGCGGGCACTGGAAGGTTCCGATGGTGATGCGCACGACGCTGGGCGCGACGCGACGCTCGGCCGCGCAGCACTCGCAATCGTTGCATGCCTGGTTCAGCCATGTGCCCGGGTTGAAAGTCATTCTGCCTTCGACTCCTTACGACGCGAAGGGTTTGCTTAAAACTGCAATTCGCGACGAAAATCCTGTGGTCTTTTTCGAAGACAAAATGATGTACAAGCTTAAGGGCCCAGTTCCCGAAGACGATTACACAATTCCGCTCGGCGTTGCCGACGTAAAGCGCGAAGGCGATGACATCACGCTGGTTGCTACCAGCAGCATGGTACAAGTGGCGCTGGGAGCGGCGACCATGCTGGAAAGGGACGGCATCAGCGCGGAAGTAGTCGATCCGCGAACCACCTGGCCTCTCGATGAAAAGACTCTGATCGATTCGGCGAAGAAAACTTCGCGCGTGATTGTCTTGGACGAAGGCTACGGACGGTATGGAGTGACATCGGAACTGGCCGCAGTGATAGCCGAGGGCGCATTCTACGATCTGGATGCACCGGTAAAGCGCATGGGTGCGATGCATGTGCCGATTCCGTTCTCACCGCCGTTGGAAGATGTGACGGTGCCGACGGAGCAGACCGTATTTGATGCGGCGAGGGCGATGTGTAAGTGAGCCACGAGTAGTGAGCGATGAGCAATCGCATGATTCGAGTTCGCTCACTGCTCGTAACTCATGGCTCGTAGCTAAGGAATTCTTATGGCACTCAAAACTCACGGAACCATGGCGGTCGATTGGGAGAACCGCATCGACTTCGACCGTTTGCGGCGTGAACGTCTGGCCAAGGCCAAGGCTCTGCTGGCGAAGTCGTCGATGGGCGCGCTCTTGTGCTTCGACATGAACAATGTCCGCTACCTGACCGCGACGCACATTGGCACATGGGCGCAAGATAAAGCCAATCGCTTTACGCTGCTGCCGCAAAACGACGAACCGATCCTCTGGGACTTCGGTTCCGCCGCGAAACATCACCAGTTGAATTGTCCTTGGCTGGCTGAGCGCTCGCGTCCCGGCATCTCGATGCTGCGCGGGGCGATGACACCGGAGATGGGACGCGCGGAAGATGTGGCGAAGAAGATTCGCATTGAGCTCGAAATGCGCGGCCTGCATAAAGAGCCCGTTGGCATCGACATCATTGAACTGCCGGTGTTGTTCGCGCTGCAAAAAGAGGGGATTGAAGTCGTCGACGGGCAACAACTGATGTCGGATGCACGCGTAATCAAGACGCAGGATGAAATCTCGCTGCTGAACACTTCCGCAATGATGGTCGACGCGGCGTATGACGAACTTTACCGCGCGATGAAGCCGGGGTTGCGTGAGAACGAAGCGGTGGGACTCGTAAGCAAAGTTCTTTATGACCTGGGCTCGGAATATGTCGAGGCGGTGAACGCGATTTCGGGCGAGCGCTGCAATCCGCATCCGCACGTGTTTTCCGATCGCGTGTTGCGGCCCGGCGATCCCGTTTACTACGACATTCTGCATTCCTACATGGGTTATCGGACCTGCTACTACCGCTGCTTCACTATCGGTTACGCATCGCATGCAATGGTTGACGCCTACAAGCGCTGCCGCGATTATCTCGATGCCGCGATTGAACTGGTTCGTCCTGGTCGTACAACCGCCGAAATTGCCGCGGTGTGGCCGAAGGCACAGGATTTTGGTTTCGCCAACGAAGAAGCCGCATTCGCGCTGCAATATGGACACGGTATCGGTCTGGCGATCTGGGAGAAGCCGGTCATTAGCCGCCTGGTTTCGTTCGAACATCCCGTGACGATTGAACCCGGCATGGTGTTTGCGCTGGAAACTTTCTGGCCCTCGACTGACGGATGGAGCGCCGCGCGTATAGAAGAAGAAATTGTCGTGACGCCTACCGGGCACGAGGTGATCACGCGCTTCCCCGCGGAAGAATTGCTGGTCGCGGGCGCGCATTATCACACCGTGAACGGCCCGTTGCCCACGATCCGGGAAACCGAAGCCCGGCCTAGCGAGCGCGTGCTGGATATGATCGAAGCCAGCGCGAAAACTGAGCGCGTCGGAGTTTCAGGCTAGAGCCGGCAACAAAAAAGAATCAAGAGCCTCCCGCCAACCAAATCTATGGCCTTCAGCGTCGTCATGCCCGCCCTCGAGATGGCACAGGAAACCGGCAAGCTCATCGCCTGGCGGAAACAGGAAGGCGATCGCGTCAGCAAGGGCGAGCCGCTTCTCGAAATCGAAACCGACAAAGCGGTGATGGAGATCGAAGCGCAGGCCGACGGAATTTTGGCCGGCGTTAAGGCGTCGCCCGGCCAGGAAATTCCCGTGGGCCAGATCATTGCGTGGATTGTTTCGCCGGGCGAGTCCGTTCCTGCCGAAGATGCTGCGCCAACTCTTGCGCCAACAGCGCGACTTGCACCAGCGAGGGTGGAAGCGCCCGCGACGCCGCCTGCGGCCGCTTTTGCCGCTGGAGCACCGGCCGCAAAGATTTCTCCGAAAGCTCGCCGCTTGGCGAAAGAGCTAGGAGTGGAGATCGCTGCGATTCGCGGTTCCGGACCGAGCGGGGAAATTCTGGCAAGCGATGTGCAGGCGGCAGCTTCCGCTTCTCCTCCTGCAAAGCCGACAGCGAAAGAGGCAGAAAATGATCGCGGCAGTTTGGAGACTCCCAGCTCCATCGGACGTCTTATGGCCGAGCGCACTACCCAGAGCTGGACGACCGTGCCGCACTTCTTCGTCTCACGCGACGTGGATGCAACCGCACTCAACCAGTTTCGTGAACGTGTTGTTTCCGAAATTGAGAGCGAGCACGGCGTCCGCGTAACGCATACCGACCTTCTCGTGGCGCTGGTGGCGCGCACGCTACTGAAGCATCCGCCTCTTAACGCAAGCTGGACCGCAGAGGGCATCCGCATTCACAAGCAAGTAAACATTGGCGTCGCGATTGCCGTGAATGACGGAGTGGTCGCAGCCGTCATTTCTAACGCGCAGTCGGCAAGCCTTGCCGAAATCGCGCGGCAGCGGCACGATGTCGCGGAGCGGGCCCGTGCAGGAAAGCTTCGTCCCGCCGACATCGCCGATGCGACCTTCACAATCAGCAATCTCGGCATGTATAAAGTGGACGCATTTAGCGCCATCATCACGCCGCCGCAGGCCGCCATTCTGGCGGTAGGCGCAATTACGGATCGTGTGGTCGCTGTCGAAGGCAAGGCAGAAGTACGCCCGATGATGACGCTGACCCTCTCCGCCGATCACCGAGTTGTCGACGGCGCGCGCGTGGCAATGTTCGTAGCCGATCTAGTCGAAGCCATTCGCAGCCCCGGAATGCTAACGCAATAAACCTCGCCTCTTCTTCCAGCGTTATACTTCAGGCATTGTGCCGGTCATAGTCGCCATGTTGCGCGGCGTCAACGTTGGTCCCCACAACCGGATCAAGATGGATGCACTGCGCGATCTCTGCGGTTCCCTCGATCTGCTCGATGTGCAAACTTACGTGCAGAGCGGCAATATCGTCTTCAAAACCAAAGAGCGAAACCTAAGCGCAATGGCCAAAAAGATTCGAAGCGGCATCGAAAAGAAGTTCGGCTTCAGCCCCGAAGTAATTCTTCGATCAACGTCAGATATGCGCGACGTTGTCTTCAGAAATCCATTCGCGGGCGTGAAAAACATAGAGCCTGGCAAGCTGCTGGTCGACTTTCTGTCCGCCGAGCCCACTTCTGAGGCATACAAGAGTGTCCGAGCCATCAAGACCGATCCCGAGAAGCTGCATATCATTGGCCGTGAGATGTATATCTATTTCCCCAACGGCGCGGGACGGTCGAAATTGTCTTGGCCAGCGCTGGAGAAGATTCTGAAGACACCAGGCACTGCCCGCAATTGGAATAGTGTCACGAAGCTGCTGGCGATCGCAGAAGAATTGGAGGCTTCGTAGATGGAAAGTCTGACCGTCGAGCGGACCTCATCGAAAGCCCCCGTCGCAAAGCGTCCGCGCATCGAATCGGTCGACCTCGTTCGCGGCGTCATTATGATCCTGATGGCGCTCGATCACGTCCGCGACTTTTGGGGTGTCCCTGGTGTAAATCCCACCGACCTTGCCACTACCACGCTTCCACTCTTTTTTACGCGCTGGGTCACGCATTTCTGCGCTCCCGTTTTCTTTTTGCTCACGGGAACTGGAGCCTGTCTGTCGCTGCGCAAGAAATCGAAACGCGAGTTGTCGCGCTTTTTATTCACGCGCGGGTTGTGGCTGATCTTTCTGGAACTGGTGGTTACCCGAGGTTTCGGCTGGCAGTTTAATTTCGATTATCACGTGACCATGCTGATCGTGTTGTGGGCGCTGGGATGGGCGATGATCACTCTCTCAGCATTGGTCTATCTGCCGGCGTACCTGGTAGCCGCGTTTGGCGTGGTGATGATCGCGACTCACAATTTACTCGACTCGGTTCAATCTTCGAATCCAATTTGGTCGATTCTGCACCGGCCGAATTTGCTGTGGGCAAATGCACAGCACGCCGTTTTCGTTGCCTATCCGCTGATTCCCTGGATTGGCGTCACGGCAGCGGGATACGCCCTGGGACAAATTTATGGCTGGGCGACGCCGCGGAGAAAAACATTTTTTCTGCGCCTGGGCAGTGCGTCGATTATCGCCTTTGTAATACTGCGCGGCGTCAACGTCTACGGCGATCCCGTTCCCTGGAGCACACAGAAGTCGGCAGCCTTCACTGTGCTTTCGTTTTTGAACACGACCAAATATCCGCCGTCGCTACTATTTCTTCTGATGACGCTGGGCCCGGCGACGCTTTTCCTTGCCGCCGTCGACGGCTGGACACCGCGCTTCTTAAGACCCACGCTCGTGGTGGGCAAGGTGCCCATGTTTTATTACTTGCTGCACATACCGCTGATCCATTTGTTTGCGTTGGTCACATGCTATGCGCGCTATGGCCACGTGTATTGGATGTTCGAATCGCCGGGCCTCGGCCAGTTTCCCATCACTCCGCCGCCGGCGTGGGGATTTTCTCTGCCGGTCGTGTATCTCGTCTGGGCGGTTGTTGTTCTCACCCTGTATCCGCTCTGCCGCTGGTTTGCCGCTCTCAAGCAACGCCGCAGCGATGTCTGGCTCAGTTATTTCTAACTTGTGGACACAAATCGATGAAAGCCGCCATTCTCAAAGCCGCCAAGCAGCCTCTTCACATCGAAGAGATCCGCAAGCCGCAGGCAAGTGCGGATCAGGTCCTGCTCCGGGTTCGCGCCTGCGGCGTGTGCCGCACGGATCTGCACATTGTGGAAGGCGACTTGCCGCCGCGAAAAGACGCGCTTATTCCCGGCCACCAAATTGTCGGCGATATTGTGGAAGGCGCGACCGCCGAGTTTCCGCTGGGAACACGTGTCGGCGTTTCCTGGATGGGAGGGGTAGACGGAAACTGTGCTTATTGCCGTCGCGGACTCGAAAATCTCTGCGATTCGCCGACCTTCACGGGATACACCGTGAATGGCGGTTACGCAGAGTATGCCGTCGCACGCAGCGATTTTGTTTATGCGCTGCCTCCGGAACTGGACGATCTGCACGCCGCTCCTCTGCTGTGCGCCGGCATCATCGGCTTCCGCAGTCTGCGAGTAGCCGGAGTTGAACCGGGCGAGCGAGTTGGGCTGTTTGGTTTTGGCGCGTCGGCGCACCTGGTGATCGCGGTCTTGCACTCGTGGAAGTGCGAGGTATACGTCTCAACGCGCGGGGCTTCGCATCGCAAATTGGCTGCCTCGTTAGGAGCCGCATGGGTGGGAAACGAAACGGACAAACCGCCCGTCGAACTCGACCGGGCAATTACGTTTGCACCCAGCGGAGACGTGGTGATCGCCGCCCTTGCCAGCTTGCGCAAAGGAGGCGTCGTCGCGATTAACGCGATTCACCTCGACCGCATGCCTGAGTTCGATTACGACCGGCTTCTCTGGGGCGAGCGGCAAATCCGCAGCGTTGCCAACATGACTCGATCCGACGCGCGAGATTTTCTCAAGATAGCGGCCGATATCCAATTGCAGCCTAAAACCACTGCATTTTCTCTGGATCAGGCCAACGAAGCGCTGGAGGCAGTAAGAAATGATGCTATCGACGGAGCGGCGGTCATCATTCCATAACGCCAACGCCCGGGCCGAAACTCCGAGGTAACAAAGGAAATTTGGTCGGGGCGCGCGGATTTGAACCGCGGACCCCCTGCGCCCAAGGCAGGTGCGCTACCAGGCTGCGCTACGCCCCGACATCACTAGCAGAATTGATTCTAAAGCACTTTCCAACTTTACGACCAGTCCGATGGATGATTTCCGGCCTCGACCGTGCACAAACCGTGCACTTATCCGCTCACTGCACCACGACCGTGCACATTCGCTCATCATTCTTTGATGCCATTTCGCTCGCCCGGCGGTTGAGCTTCTCCAGAGCTTCGCGCTTCATCTGCAACTTCATCTGCGAATACTTCTTGAAGACCTGCGCGTCTCCCTGGCGAAGCATTTGAGTCACCCATTCATCGGCTACACCTCCAGCACTCAGTCGCGTGGCATAAGTGGATCGAAGGTCGTAGATTCGAAAATAGGGAACCTTGGCGCGCCGAAGCGTCTTGTGCCAAACCGTCTTGAATGTGGTCTGGTGCCCGCTCTTGTTCAGATCGCTCGGAAACAAGAACGGGCTATCCCCCGCGATGGCCATCTGGCGACGAAAGGCTTCGATGGCCAGCGGAGTAAGAGGAACCTCGGCGGTGCCGTTCGGAGTTTTCGAGTCCGGGATCCAGACGACCGCGTTCTGAAGGTCGACTTGATCCTTCTTCATCGGAGTCAGTTCCTTGTAGACTCGCAATCCAGTCTCCGTAATCATCTGCACGGCGTTTTTCATGTACTCGGGTCCATGAAATTCGATCCGTTGCTGTTCCGACCAGGTAACGTAATGCGGCCGGAACAATCCTTTCACGGCGACCGGGAATTCGACGCCCGAACAGGGGTTGGCCGCAAGCAGCTTCTTGCGGACCGCCACGTTCAACATACGCCGGAGCACCCGAAACTCCTGGTGCACCGTGGTCGATTTGAGAACTCCCTTTTCACGATACCCGCGAGCGAGCTTGACCCGAACGCGCTGCCGAAGGCGCCGGCGAAGGTAGTCTTCGATGGCGTCGGCTGTGATATCCACCAGTTTTCTGCCCGGGAACGCAGCTTTCAGATGGGTAGCGCAGCGCATGTTCGCCTCGTGGGTTTTCTCAGCGCGTAGCGGTGGTCTTGAATAGTTCTCAAGAAACGAATCCACCCACTCTCCAAAACCCAGGGCCTCTCCTTTCCGAATTACCTCTAACAGATTGCCGTCCCTGGCTTGCAGACGCTCGCGAAGCTTGCGGTTGGCCTCCTCCCACTCCTCGGTGTGGGCGGACTCTCTGCAGTATTTCCCGCTTCGATCCCTGTAGCGAATCCACAGAACCTTGCCGTCCTTGCGAGAATAGACAACCCCGTCCTGCTTTCGTTGTTTAGACATTCACCATCTCCTGTCTGAATGACGCGCGGAATGACTCGAGATCCGATTTAAGGAACCGGATGTTCCGACCCATTACGCGGAGATGGGGAATCTGCTTTCGTTCAACCCAAAGATACACAGTCTGCGGGCTCACTCCAAGGAATTTTGCCGCCTCCTTCACTCTCATCGGAGGTTCGAGTGCGCGGGCCGAGTGATCGAGAGGTTCCGCGCCGTGAGATGGGTACTCTCGACTCGCGGCGGCCGGCAGAATCCCTGAGGTGTGCATTGGGATCACGACTTGCGATGGCTTCCCTTGGGCTGACAAAGGCTGCCTCCTGATTGCACCAATTGGGGCCTTTTACCTCGGTCTCGAAACTCAGTCAAAGGACAGCGCAGAGGAGAAAAGCGTAGTAATGGCGTGAACTCCAAGGTTTGTGCACTTGCCTGGCCTCCATGAGTGATCGAACGGCTTTGGGCTGTCTGCGACCGGCGTAGAACGCGATCCGAAGGAACACAAAGGGGCGTGATCAAGAGTTCTTCAATAAGAAATTGTTGGATTTCTGAGTATCCGATATGCGGCTGCCGACCGTAATGCTCGACCAGTCAGACCAGTTCGCCCCTGATACTCCTGTCCTCGAAACGGGCAAGGCAATAGTTCCCAATAGCGCTACCAACACTCTTCCATCCTGCTGATTCGTAACGCCTTCCGGAAATCTTTTTCACCCGTTCAGAAACTGATCATCTTGTCGAGGGCAGAGCAAGTCGTCGATGGCGAGAGGATAAATGACCGTGACAAAGTACGTGAAATTTGCGGACCTATTCCGGGCTTCGTGACAGACTCTCGCAGAAACTAGGTGAGGGATCGAAGAAGCAATGCACTTTATTCACGTTCGGATCATTTTGAGCCGGATCCGCGAGGTTGATACGCACATTCCAGTCCTGCTTTACCGCCTGAATCTGGCTGGGGCTCATGGCCCAGGAAAGCGGAGGATTGATGGCTTTGTCCCTTTCTTTTTGGTTGAATCCGCCAAATTCAAAGGTGGCGAACTGGATTTTTGCACCCGCCGTCTCTGCGTCAGTCGATTCCCAGCGTCTGGCAAACAAAGCCAGCGCCTCGCGATCGCGAAGAAGTTGCGCGGTGCTGCGGACCGAAAGCAGTCCCTTGACTGGAGCGTAAAGTTGGAAGGCCCATCCCTTCTGGGTTGGCTTAGCTTCTTCATCGGCAGGAAAAGGGCGAATCTGGAGCACTAGAATGCGTGGCAGCACGGTCTTTGCACAAGCCTGTTTCTCTTTAGGGCCTTTGGCTTTCTGTTCGCACGCCCCTTTCAGTTCTGAGAGACCTTGCTCCAGCCAAGCGAGCAAACTGGATATCCCGTAATTGTCATAGTAGCCACCGTCGATCATGTGATAGTCGTTGAGGTCCTCCGTGTCTGGCCGGGCTGCAGGTGTCACAAAGGGAAATGTGGCAGCCAGGCGCACCGCCGTTACAACATGCAAGTCTTTGCCCGGGTACATGTCGTAGAAGTCTCGGTTGCGCGCCGACGCGGCGATGGTTTTCGAAGGGGCCAGCCCGGGAATTCCGGTGGTTGAAAAAGCAATCGGCTCTCCAGTCTCGGCAACAGTTGAGTTGAAGATCGTTGCGGGGCGCCAGCCATCTCCAACCCCGTTGCGCCATTCGGAGAGCGTGGCGTCGAGATGAGCCCGGTTCTGCCAGGTCTGTTCCAGCACAAAACCGCGATCCGACAACCCGCCAGCGGGGAGAACTATGCGAGGAATGTCGTGATATACGAGTGCCCAGGCGACGTCGTCCAGACTCGACTGAGAGACCAAGTCCGTGAGCCCAGGTAACTGATCGGAGTGAAAGTGTTGCCGAAGCGCCTGATCATAGAGGCTCATATAAAACATAGCGCCGGTTGCGCCTCCGGAGACAGAACTGATCAGGGCAACATTCTCGGAGAACTCTTTGCCTGGCTCCCATTTTCGGTACTGCTCGTCGATGCCAGCGAGAACCTGCGTGGTCCACGCGGCGGCCTGAATCCCTCCCCCTGCGGTCGCAATGACCACGATAGGTTTCCCTGCGCGAGCCCGCAAAACCTGTCCTGGTGAGACTGCGGGGATGTTCGTCTGCTGTTGCTCGACGTGAAAGTAACAGTCCGAGCTACGGATGTTCCCGGAAACAATTGCGAAAAGGACCAAGGGAACCAACACCGGGATGCGAAAACGATCCAGGAAGAAGGCAAAGAAGGATAGGACCCAGTTGCTATTCAGCAGAAGGAGCCAGACCACGGTAAGAGACGTAATGCCCGATGGCTTCCCGAGAGATCCGCCTTGCCACCAGCCCACAAAGAGATAGATGCCAATTGTGATCACAGAGAAAAGGAGCGCAAGCCAATGCCCGCTCCACAGGAACCCATCGTTTGCAAGATAGCCTTGCCACAAACTGCAAGGAAGGTGCTCTCGCATCCATGTGCCAGGTGCAAAGGTTGTGGGGAGAACGTGATGGTCATCAGCCCAAGCGAGCCAGTTCTTCATAAACCGGGGGCACGGAAACGTCAGAGCGGAGCCTTGCGTATGCGGGGGCGCCAGCAGCACCGCGCACCAGAGAGCGATGAAGGCCAAAATGTAGGAGCAGGCCGCGGCCGCAACGATGGCTACGACACACTCCCCGCAAAAGCCCTGGGTCGGACGGAAATCACCCTGTTGAGTGAACTGCCCCAAGATTGCCGGCAGGGAGATAATCGGAACAACGAAGAATGCCCATCCCCGCAGTTCAGCTGCAGTCATCAGAGATGGGATATTGAAACGGTCGCCACAATTGAGCAAAACGATGCGACTGGTCAGCAAGATACTCCATGCCAGTACAAAGGCTGCCATCGTCGACCAGAACGTGGGCCATGGCCACATCTGAGTCCCGCCATCTAGCAGAAATAGATTTTGAAAAAGCACACGAAGGGGAGAATGCGGAAGCAAGGCCGCAAAGGGAAACGCAAATAAGACAATGGCTATGACGATGGGTATCCGAAGCAGGTAGGCATACCTGGCGATCCGCAACAATCGGACGAGCAGTTTGGCTACAGACTCCAAAAGCCCCAACACTTTGGGAGTTCCTGTTGGCACCAGGGCTCCGGCGGATTTATTTTGCGCCTCTCGGTTACTTGTTTCGGGAGCCATGAGCGCGCCTCTATCCGGCGAGCATCTTAGTCAACACCCTGACAGATCCGTTGCACGTCCGAGGTTGCGCCGGCGATGGGGGAAGCTAGTGCGACGCTGCTCGACTTTACTAACGTAGTCTAGTCTGTGCAGGTTGTTCGTCAATGGAAAAGAGGCCTTGTTACGAAAACCGAACTGCCGAAGCAGACAATCCCGCGCGCTTCACTAATCGCGCATTTAGCGGGCTGGCCCGCCACACGGTTGTATCGCCCACGGTGTCTTTGTCTAGGTAGCTGACCAAAGTAAAGTAGACACGCAAGGAATGCTGTAGAATGCCGCCCTGCCTGCGGTTGCAATTTTGAGGTGCAAGTAATGATCGAGGTTGAGGGCCGGTTCTCTTGATGAATTCTGAGATATTTTTGTTAACTGCGACAAAGACGGTTTAATGCACAAGGCGAGTATTCGTGGCTACATTGGGACGCTAACTGGGTGGCAACGACGGACACTTTGCAAGGCGAAGGGGCGACCATGACCGAACAGGGCGAGTCACGCAAGCTTCTAGTCGACATGTTACGTGAAGCGGCACAGCTAGAACATTGTCTTTTGGATGCATATCTCTACACCGCCTGCTCCCTAAAGACGCTTCCAGACGAGTTCTTGACGAATGGGAGTAGCGAGAACAGGCGCAGAGCAGTCCAGTTCGAACGTGTGCGGTCTTGGAGGCAAACACTTCTCACTGTTGCCCACGAAGAAATGCTCCACCTTCACTATGTGCAATGTCTTTTACGCGCATTGGGCGAACCCCCATGGTTTGGCCTCCCGGAGCGAAATAAAGAAGGAGATTGGACCATACCGAACTGGAGACCCCTCCTGGAGCACCGTAAGAAGGAGGAGGAAGAGAAGGGCGTGCAGGTCTCTGTAGGCCCCTTAAACCCGGAACGAATTCGCCAGTTTATCCTTTATGAATCGAGTGATTCGCTTCAGGCTGCCGATCCATTTGGGCCTGAGATCATGGCTTTGTTGAACCGTCTAAAGACGTTTGAGCTGGATTTCTATTTAGAGCGGGTTCTGCTCGTTGTGCAAAACGATAACGACCGAGCTTTGCTGAAGAAGCAGTTGCTAGACATTTTCACGACTCTGACTCCACACGATCGCGGCGCGGAACTCATGTCGGAAGACCGACTCCTCGCGCTTAGGCGGCCCGAACTCCCTCGCATCGAAGAAGTGAAGTTCCAGTCGTTAGCCGATTTCTACAAAAAAGGTATTCTGCCGCTTTATGAGGAGGCGTTTCGTGCGGGGAGCGTCAAGTATTCCAATTTGGACCTGGCGAATGAACAACAGAATCCCGATTACGCTCAAGAGGGATTTCTGCCGGTCGGCCCCGTACCCAGAAGCGATCGATTCAGCAGGTTTTACAAGAAAAACATCACAGATCCAATGCGGCACTATCAGAATGTTCGCGACATCATTAGTGAGATCGTAGAAGAAGGCGAGGGCGTCGTCAGATTCGAAGATCGCGCGGAGGCATTCCTGGATCGAGTGGAAAAGCTCGGAGGAAGTCGCGCCTATCTACAGCAATGGATGGCGGATCAACAACAAGCGAAAAAGAAGAATCAGGATCCGAACTACGAGACACCAGCGTGGCTGGCAGAAGCGGAACTCCTCAGGCAGTCGCACCTGTATCGCTTTGCCATGATCATGATGGAATACAATGAGGAACTATTTCTTGCTCAACAAAGTGAAGTCGAGTTTCGCCCCTGCCGGACCACTCTGCAAGTTGACGGTAGCGCCGAACTCAAGCAACTGGCGAAAGAACTTCCTGAGCAATTTAATGCTTGTTACCTCGTTTTAGTGTCCTGGCTTTCGCGAATGTACGAGATTAGGGACTGGGAGGCAGATACCACCCGACGTCTCGCGATCGAGATGCTGGCGTCTTGGCCACTCATGTCCCTGGCGATTCGACCTTTCTTAGAGTTGGCCGCATTCTTTCCGGTGGACCTACATCAACTATTCCGCTTGGAGAATGACGCCCTGCCTCTCCTTCCTGTTCACGCAAGGCAACTCTTCGAGCTTTACGCAGCAAAGCAGCGATCCGAAGCGATCAACGAAGAAATGGATTTTCTCGCCATGCTCGTGCTAACGGACGCCGCGAACTGGGCAGCAGAGAAGAAGGCCGCGGTGGAAAAAGCGGATCTCGATGACAATTCCAAGCTCCTGATAATTAACAGACTCGACGCCCTTTCTCAGCTCGATGAGTTTGAGAAGCAGTTCCCGTATCGGGTACACGGCGGATATTCCGATCGTCTTCCAGATCTGACTTATCAGCAAACACACCGCGATGGCAAGAAATACGAGGAAGATCCCTCCTCACATGACGATGACGGCCAGAATCCGTCAACAATGTACCAAGGGACGTTAGCGTTACGATTACGGTTCTCCGGATACGCCTTAGTGCAACTCGCAACGGACCCAGATCCGCCAACGGACGAGGCAGGATGTACTGGAACGCTGCTGTTGCACGCCGCCGACGGCCACCGCAGGCTAAATCGAGCAGCGCTTTGGCAAAGCTTCGATCGAGACGTCAGCATACTTCGGGCGCCGAGAGCCAAACTGCCCGACATCGGCGTCAACTGCGTCGATGTTTCGCTGATGGTGTGTGGCGACCAAGCTAAGATCGGATATACGCCGCTCGCGGTGATGCAATCTACCGGAGCTGTGCAGACCTCCGGTGTTCAATCGGATCTGCAAATTCAGGGCTTCAGTGAACTCCTCAGGCTGACTTCCAAAGATGTTCTTGGAGACGAGCGGAGTATCCGAATGTTTCTTCAAAAGAAGGATGGCCTTCAGCCGATCTATGTCGGCTTGAACCATCTGGTATCGCAGGATGGTGAGCCAATTGATCCCTTCATCCTTAGCGTCTTCATCGATTCGAAGGAGAAGAGTTTACAGGAGTCGAAGGCAAACCCCCTGTTCGAGCGCGAGATCTTCAATCATGACCGAGGATTGCTTCAGATGTCGCCACTGCAACGATTGCAATCTCTACGTGGCCCCTGCGGCTTTGATTTCGATCCAACAAACTTGCCGGATTGGGCGATGTCCGATGATCTTCGTAAAATCCTATCGAACGAGAGGTACCCGCTGTCTTACCTGAACGAACGCGCAAAAGTACTAGCGGCAGCGTTGGCCGTGGAGCTTAAGAGTTTCGCGGGAACCGAGGAGCAGGTCGATTCTGTGATTTCCATCGCTGAAAGGCTACGCCTAGTGTCCCTTCCCGCGAGAACGACGATAGGGTGGCTGGCCGTTCTTCTGCATTATGGCCATACCGTTAGTGGAAAACTCAATGTGTCATCCCCTCGGAATGAAATCTTCAGCAGACTGACTTCTCTGACAAATCTCTCCTACAGAGTGAAGGAGATCGACGACCGCAATGCGCCGAACGCGCGCTGGCTGGCAAAATACACCATGGGACTGATGGATACGGACGCTCTCTCTAACTTTGTTTGCGGTGAGCTCTACGTCCCGCTCGACGTGTCGGCGACTGACGACCCTATCGAATTCAAGCGGGAATGGCAATTTCCCGCTGAGCTACGAGGGGCTGTGGCAAAATATGCGTGCAATTTCCGTTCGCCGTTCTGGGCAGACTTCAAGATCGACGGGAACACACGAACCTTGCAATCGAAGGACGGAACCATCATTACTGAAACTCTTCAAGAGGGCTCCACCGAGGAATCCTACAGCTATGACTTGAGGGGAATTGCCGGTCTTTCCTCGTATATCGGAAAGTTTCAGGTCATCCCCGATCGGGGGGCGATCACACTACGATGGACGGCGACGTTTCGATGCCAGGATCCCGCAACGATTGTGAGAATCCTGGCCATGCTAGGTGGTACTTTTGAGACCATGACGAACGCGATGACGCGTCACTTTGGCCCGCACTCAAACGGTGTGCATTCTCTGAACTAGAGGACCGCGCATAGTCGAACCGCTGCGGCCAAGTCGTGGCACCAGAGACCTCTCTGCTGCGAGAACTCGGTGGACCGAGGTCAAACGGGGAAGTCCTCGGCCATCCAAGTTTTGAACAGCTTGATCTGCTCAACGGTCAAGGGCGGGAACGGCGGAGGCGGCATGTTGTTTTGGGAAATTTGCTGGAGGATGATCGTAGCGTTACCTTTGACATCCTCGTAACGGGTGAGGTCCAAACGCCAGCACATGGAACCTCGAAATTGTCTGAAAATCGGCACGAGGTCCTTTTCGAACGACACCGACGCCATAATCTATTCCCTCAACCACATTCGCGCAGCAAGAACGCATAGGTAACCAGCCGCAAGCCATCGTGTGCGTGAAGGCAGAAGGCGACCAATCCATCCGCCGAAATAAATGCCGGCGCAAGACATCATCGCGCTGATCGCACCAACCGAGAGGGCAGAAAGCCATTTGGGACCGTCGAGTGCGCTGACCGTCGCGCCCGCTGCGACGTTATCCAGGCTCAAACTCAACGGAAGGCCGAATAGTAAGCCCCCATCCTCTATCAAGTCGCTGGTATCCCTTCTTCGAAGGCAGCTAAGAAGCATGGCGGCCCCGGAGAATAGCATTAACAATGGCGCACCGTGATCTGTAACGATCTCAATGGTGGCGAGAAAAATCCGTCCTAACGCTAGCCCGAGGAACGGCGCGGCTAACTCGCACACGCACGACGACAACGCGAACAGATGCCGTCGCCCGCGTTGAAGCGGAAGCATGCCGGCGGCACCGCAGGCATAAAGATTATCGAGACCTGCAAGAAATCCAAACAACAACACAGCTGGATTCATACGCTGCCTTCCCTCGGCCGCAATCCATAGATGCGAAGTACGCCACCACGCCGCCCGAAGACGAGGCCGCCAGCTACTACATAATCTCCCCAGATGGCGGGCCCGAGGCAATAGCCGTATCCGCCATTAAAGCCGCCCGTCTGTTCGCCGAGTTGGTCTTCCCAAAGACATTTGCCGCTGAATGCGTCGAAGGCATAGACCGCGACCTTTGAGGTTGAACAGAACACCACGTCGTTCACTACAACTGGAGAACTCAGCCCAGATTCCCCGGGCGTACGGTACATTGGTGGTTGCGCGAGTATGTACCGTTGGGGATCGCCATCATCCAAATCCCACGCGTCGCTAAGTGTGTCCCAGTCCATGCAGCGCAGAAAAGGTGTCGTGGAATAATCGATGCCAGCCTGCACGTTATGGTAGTTGTTGCCGCCGATCCCGATATAGATCCGTCCCAGTGCTTCATGAATCGCGGGGGTACTGTAAGTCCCCGAGTAGTTCTCCTGGTCGACCTCATCCGACATACGATCGGAAACCAGGGGATCCATGCGGTCGTCGTTCGGGCCGACGTGCGGGTCGACGGTCGGAATCTGCGAGCCGTCTTTGTAATGCGGTAACAGTTGCCGCCACCGGACGAGTTCCAAAGTAGCGGCGTCGAGTACGAACAGCCCGCCATTCTTGCAGCCGGCTGCCACCAACCGACGGCCATTCGCGGTGAAGAGCACAGGCGACCCCCCGAAATCCACGTCCGTGTCACTGCTGCGATAACTGCTCTCTGGCAGCGCCTGAAAAAATCCTCGGAATTGCCCGGTGGCGGCGTCGAGCGACAGGATACCGTTCGAGAAACCCTTGCTCGGGAGCGTGGAATCCGGCGAGGGATTGCCGGTGGTGCAAAAAATACGATCGAGGCGTTTGTCGTACGCAATCGATGACCACACTGAACATCCACGAACAGCAGGGTCGACCGGACCGCGTAAAAACGGTGCTGGCAGATTGCCCGAGACTGCGCTTGGCGGCAGCACGTTTGGCTGGTTCGGGACACCTTCCTGAAACTGACATGTGCAATAAATCCAGTTCACATTTCCGGTCCCTCCGTCGAGACAGTAGACGAACCCGAAACAGCCCGGATTCTCGCCTTCACCAATCCCGACAAACAACGTTCCATCGTCGACCGAGACGACCGGCGAGCTCCAGCCTGCGGCCGGAGGTGCGCCCGAGACACCCGGATTCGTAACAGGCTGGTTGTGTCCAAGATCCGCATTGCGGAGGTTAATCACCCAAAGCTGGTGCAGGTCTTCAGCGTCAAGGCAGTAGAACTTGCCGTTGAATGCGGTAAAGTAAATCTTCCCTCCTGTCACGGCGGCTGTGCAGCCCATCCCCATGAAGCCGTGAGAATCGCCGTCGGCCGGATCGATGGCCCATTCGAACCGATGTTCGATCTCGCCGGTCGCAATATCGATCTTTAGAAATTGACCTCCGTTCGCGTTCGGAGCACTCAGATCGTTGGCGAGACCAACGTAAACGTGTCCATCGACAATTGCCGGAACTGACAAAACCGGACCTGGAATATCGACGTCGTGCAGTACACGGAGGCTAGGTGCATTGGTGCGGTTGATGCGGCTTCCACTCACCGCCCCGGTGTGCGCGGGGTCACCGTGATACATCCACCAATTCGATTCAGGCATAGGATCCCACCAGCACAGGTTGATACGTGAATGTGGGGCCCGCGGTCTCGCCGGGCACCAGTTCACTGGACATCATCACGAGCGCCTGCTCCTTGAGTGATTCCATCAGTCCGATGGCCGGACCTAGGCGGTCGGGCTGCCCATTGAAAACCTTTTGCAGGGACTTCAGCAAGTAGGTATAGGTGTAGTTGAAAGTATCGTTGAGGCTCGCGATCTCGGAATTTGGCGGGTACAACGCCGCGTTAGGATTGGTAATCGCAGGCCACACGCCACACGGGTCGAAAGCGATTGGGTGACCGCCGTAGACCCAATCAGGTTCGCCCGGTTTTGGATTCGGATTAGGAATGAGTTTCTTGCCGTAATAGATTTCGGCATAGCGATAGTAGTGGGCTAACTCGTTGTCTGGATCGAGCGGCGAAGTCCTGGTGCCCTCGCCTTGTTCGACGACGAGGTCAATCGCCGCCAGAGCAGAGGCGGGATCGCGTACCGGCATGATTTGCAACAGGCCGAAACCAGTAGTCAACTGCTTTGCGGGATCACCGGTGAAGATGTTTCCCTGCTGCGACAGCTTGTGGATTTGCTCTTTGATGGCGGCGTAGAACTGGCCGATTGTGATCCGTTGAGTCTCGGTTGTCAAAGCGGCCTTGAGAACCGGAAAGCGGAGTGGATCTTCTGGCTCCTCAATGATCATGAAAACGTCATGCACAAGCTGCTTGGAAAACGAAGCCAAGGGCACGATCAGTGAGCTTTCGACTGACCCCGGAAGCGGGCCGGGATATTTAGGAATGAAATCCGGGTCGTCGATGCTGGGTTCGCCCCCGATGGCATTAAGGATGTTGCAGTCCAACGCCATGTGCAGCATCTCCTCCAGAATCACCGAACGGACGACTCCAACGATCTCTCGATTCGCATCGGGCTTAATCGAGTACAGAGCATACAAATACGGAGGGAGCGTCGAGTGCTCCAGTTCGATGGCGTTCTGAAGAGCGCGCTTCAAGCCCGGAAGAGAATCCTTGAGATCGTCGAGTAGTTCCGCTTTGACGTGAATCATATCGTTTCCCTAGAGTTCTTCCGGACTATAAGCAGATGGTCACTCACTGAGCGTGAGTCAACTGCTTTTCAGCAGAACCGGCCTTCGCGCCGCTACAGTGCTCGTTTGATACTCTTTTTTAGCCTTAAGTCTACTTTGGTCCTCCCCTTACACTGTGACCGAAACGGTAGGTAAGCCCTCCCCGAACGTAAATCCCAGGGTTCGGGAAGCCAATGAACTCGTGATAATGGCTATTGAAGAAATTGTCGGCGCGAAAGTCGCTCGTCAACTGATCTGTCACTTGGTATGTAACCGCGACGCTTGAGGTCTCGTATCCACCCACTGAAGTTTGCTCCGGTACTGGAATCTGAAAGTCGAACCGCCGCCCGACAACCACGGTTTCTACCCTGGAATGCAATCGGCGACTAGGACTCCAATCCAGGTTTATGCCCCCCGTCCAGTGTGGGACATTGCGCAGGGGTTCGGTAGAATTGACGATGCTCCACTCGAGATGGGAGGCGTTTGCACCCAGCCCCAATTTATCCGTTATCGAAACCTGCAGGTCGAACTCCCCACCTTGGGTTCTGACTGCGCTTCGGTTTACTAATTGAAAAGCCTGGGGGCTGAAGTCAATTAGATTTCGTGTGTAGGTGTGAAAATAGGTGAGACCGCTTTTCACCCGATTGCGCAAGAGATTCTGTGTGATTCCTACATCGAAGCCGTTGCTATATTCAGGTTTGAGTTTTGGATTGCCGATAATTGGATACCCCAGCGCGTAAAACGACGGCAGATTGAACCCTTGGCCCCAACTACCCTTTAGATGGGTATTTCGTGCCACCTGGAGATTAGCCCCGGCACGCGGGGAGATAACATCTGAAAACCCGCCCGTCTTATCAACACTCATCCCAAGACTGGTCGTCAACCTTCGGGAGTGATATAGGATTTCGCCATTGAGTTGAAGCGTATCCCTCCGCAGATGAAAGTTGGCAGGGAGTGTGCCCGAAATCAAGCCGTCGCTATTGCCATCCTCGTCCGTGGCGGTGAGGCCAAGTTGTGCCGTCCAAAGTGACCCTAGCTTAAAATTGTTAGAGATGCCTAGCTCCAGTCGCCGGAATCCGGTGTTAGTCTTCGCCGAAGGGAGCGATTGACTACTGGGTGGAACCTGATCGAGGATGGCAGGGGTGAAGTTCTCATCCGATCTATGAAATGCATTGAGATTGACGCTGTAGGACCACCAGGAGTTCCATTGTTGTCTATAACTGCCGCCAAGGACCAACTCTTGGGAGCGATCGCGTTCCGCCTCATGCAAAATCGCGAACTCGGGACCACCGCTACCCTCCGGATAGCCGGAATATTGCCGTTGTTGGAAACGAGCGTTGAACTGCAGGACCCTCTGCCGATTCAGGTCGGTTGTCGAACCTAAAGTTCCGGTGCCGAGCGAATAGTGATCAAGACCAATCTGTTGACCCAAGTTGAAGTACGATCCGCCAAGGATGTAATCGGTTCCTTTGAATCTTTCAGCAACGTTCGCAGTCGTTCGAATGCTGGAGAAGTTGCCACCTTCTACGCCGAACTCCGCTGTCGACGCGTCCTCATGGCGGCGCGAAACGATGTTGATGACACCCGCGATCGCCTGGGATCCATATAGAGAAGACATAGGGCCGCGGACAATCTCAATCTGTTCGACGTTGTCCAGACTAAGGGTAGAAAAGTCAAAGGAGCCGCCTAGAACGTCTGTAATGTCGTTCACTGGCACGCCGTCGATCATCACGAGTACGAGATTTGGCTTTGCCCCGCGAAGAGTAATGGTAGTGAGTCCTCCCCTGCCTCCAGCCTGTGACAAGTAAAGGAATGGAACTTGCCGCAATAAATCCACTGCATTGGCAGCGGCGCTTTCTTGAATGAGTTCTCTGGATAAAACGGTGACCGATGCAGAACTCGCGGAGACAGGTAACGCTTCTCCCGTTACTGTGACGACGACATTTTCTCTGGGAATAGCCACTGTTGATGTGGCACGATTCACATCTTGCGTCGGAGACGGATTGGTAGGAGTCTGGGCAGCGCAGGAAGCCATCATCACCGCCTGTAAGACGCCGCGATATAGGAGGCCGCGCATGAAGGTGGAGTCACATATCACGGAACCGGACTTAGAACTCGCCTGCACGCTTCCTGGGGATGGCTAGAAATTTGTACTGCGAGTTCGGTGAAGCCGGCGAGTAGAGTCTCCATCATACCGAGCTTTTCTATCCAGCGAATTGTCGCCAAACATACGCTTTGCGTCTAAGAAGTGTCAATGGGGAAGAGCGGAGGAGAAGCCTCACCTCAGCAGATGTTACGAATACCGGACAAGGTGATGGCGAGTTGCAAGGCAGAACCGAATTGAAAGAGTTGGCTCTTGAAGGCTGGCATGGACAAACAAACAGATTACACCCTGCCTAAGTGATGGCGAGAGCTTCCGCAATGCGACAACAGCCTACGGGGACTAGTTTCCATTCAGGTTTGCCTTTGTGAGCCGCGAGATTAAGTCATTGACAAGGCTCAATCCTGTGTCCACGCTCTGGTCCCTTAAAATAGCAGCAGCAGCTTCGCGTGCGGTCGTGGCGCCGTCAAACAACAAGGTGAGGGAACCCTCGACTGGCGTCAAACTCAGCGTGTCGCCGAAGGCGTTAAGACGTCCGATGGTAACGTTTCCATCCTCTAGTAGGAAGTCCACATCGAAATCCAGATACGGCAACGTAACATCTGTGGGCCGACGCTCCAGTTGCGGCCAAACTAGTTGCTCACTCAAGGTTGTGGATTCCCCTACTAATCGACGTTCCGCCCAAACGAAGACGGGCCGCGCGAAAGTCGCGATGCGCGAGGCATGATTGAGACACGCGTCTCGGTCGGGATGCTCTGGCGCCCGATGAAGGCGCCAGATCCGTTGGCCGGCTGACGCTCCGTCTGGCCGCATGGTCAATGAAGACTCCCACTGCGAAGGAATCGATTCCAATAACCGGCTTCGCCACTTTGGGAGAGGGTTTGTGAGTTCATACGCCGCCAGCAAAGCGTCCACCGCGTGACCCAGCAGTTCCTGTGCCGCGAACACTAAGGAACGATAGTCCTCGCTCTCTCGATAGCCGATCATGTCCACTTGTATTGTTCTCGAGATATGACGCGCGACATGCAAGTTGAGCCGGGCAACAGCCTTTTTTGACGGTCGTGGGACCGGATTGATCTGATCTCGATAGGGAAGGAGTTTGCCATGCAACAATCGGTGCAGCAAAACTCGTTCTTCCTTAGTAAATTTCGCGGCGTGCATGACCTCCCACGGCTGTAGGGCCCATTCGGCAAGGCGACCAAGGAGGTCCTCGACCTGCGCTAATCGCAAGATACGCAGGTCCACCACGCTTCGACCAACTAACAGTGCTATTTCATCCCGGGGAGGCAGCGATTGCTCAGTGCGCGGCGTAATTAGGAAAAGATCCAGATCGGACTTGCTGTTTCCTAGACCCTCGACCAACGACCCCACGAGGAGGAGGACGTCGCCGGACAGGAGGCCAACACTAGAACCCACAGTCGCCAGCAGTGAGGGGATATCCACGCCGTGGGCATACAGAAACTCATCAAGATTCATCAGCTTTGGCTCTCGGATGGTAGAACTAGTCGGCCGCCATGGCGGAAGGGGGCCGGCCGTCACCTGGACACTAGTGGCTCATCGCGGAAAACTCCAACAAGACACCGTCCGTCATGGAAGGAACTTTAGACCTGCACCCTTGATGTTTGGCACAGCATGACACTGAGCAATCAAATGCCCCTTCACCCAGTTCGTCCCTCGTGATTTGATTGAAATCGTGGAATCGGCGCCGGAAAAGGCTGGCCACCTTCTCCGCCGTGAGGTTACCTGCCATGCGTTCAATTAAAGCCGCCGTATAAGCAATGTGCCTGAGTTCGTCACGCAGCAACGAGTCCTGGATCGCCGTTATCGGCTTCTGCTTATCGGCGGAACAATGCCTGGTGATCGCAGGGCGCTGCATGATGTGATGAATTGCAGTCCGAATTTCCGCGATGTTCATCTGCAGAAAATCATCGACCGACGGTTTCTTGGCGTAAGGCGACCCTTCTGCGGCGACAAGATCCTGTTTCAGGGAGTAATGAGGAGAAAGTTGATCAAGGTCTTGCCGGAATGAAGGGTCCACTCCTTCGGGAAATGTCAGATCCAGAAGTGCGAGGTACAAAAGAGCGTGCCTCGATTCGTCGACCGCGTGCTGTTTGAGAAGTCGTTGAATCTCCTCTTCGTCTGAGCATGCAGCTAGCGACCAAAGCCGCTTTGCACCGTCACCTTCTCTTTCCGCGTTGGTGATCAGTGAAACCGCCATCCAGCGCCAACTGGCCGACGCGTCGTGATAGAGATCCGCGTAAGCCACGGTGTCAAAGGGTGGCGGTTCGTCTATGAGGGCCCTCTCTAAGGCCCCGAAATAGCGAGGACACGCAACTGCGGGGTTAGTTTGGGATAATGCAACTCTGGCTGCCAGAGCAACACGACCGCTAGCCGCGTCAGTGCTCAAAAGAGCGTCGACATCCATGGAAGTCCATCCAGCCGAGACAAGACAATTAGCGAGCCCTACTTCGCCTCACAACTCAAGCTCGTCTCGGGATCAAACGGAGCATTGACTGCAACGAAGGATTTGTTCGCTCCGCCGAATTTCCGCGCGATCTCATCAAGAGTCGCTTGGTCCAACTCGACCTTACCATTAACAATGCGCCCGGACAGCACGACTCCGGTGCGGCTATTTTGCAGCGTTTTCGCAGCTTCGACTAGAGATGCATGTTTCTTTGGATCTTCATGCTCCATAAAGCGCCTCCGATTAGATTGAATCCGGACTGGCCCCAGTGTTGAATTAGTACCTCTTAGCAGACCTGTGGTATTGTGTCAAGCAATAAAACGAGGCCTCGCAATATTCCATTTCGTGTCTGCACAGCAATTGGGGCAGTTATGAAAAATCCGGCAAATCGAGCACGCTATCGATCGTTACACTTAGTAGTCAAATTAACCTTCAGCTACTCCTCACTCTTCGCATTGTGAACACTGGCCCTGACCAATGGAAGGTTGCAGATAGTGAAGGACAGGCGCAATATTTGAAAGCAATGGCTACAAATGGGAACATCCGGGTCACAACAAGTTCGCCAACATAGCTAGCTGAACAACCATGGATGCTAGAACGCTGTGTGATAGTGAGCAGCCTCCCATGAACTTTGAGCAGTGGGACGAGATAGGACCTATTCCAGACAGCGGCGCAGGAGACTTCAAATGCCAACACCATTAGCCCGTCTGCGCGAGCGCCTCTCTGCTCCGGGCACCGTCCGAGTAATCGGCGCGCACGACGCGCTCGGTGCGCGACTCGCCGAACGTGCCGGGTTTGACGGTGTGTGGGCCAGCAGTTTCGAGATCTCAGCGTCTCACGGCGTCCCCGATGCCGGAATTCTGTGCATGTCAGAGTTTCTTTCGTCGGCTGCGTCCATGGCGGCCGCGGTCGATATCCCAGTAGTGGCGGACTGTGACAGCGGTTTCGGTAACGCGATCAACGTGATCCACATGGTCCGCCGTTATGAATCGGCTGGGGTGGCAGCGGTATGCATCGAGGACAAGGTATTTCCAAAGGTCAATAGTTTGGTCTCCAAGCGGCAGCAATTGGCGGGGTTGGCGGAGTGCGCGGGTAAGATCGAAGCCGCGAAGAACGCTCAAATAGGTAGTGACTTTGTGGTGATCGCGCGCGTTGAAGCTTTAATCGCTGGCGAAACTCAGCAAGAAGCGCTCCGGCGGGCGCACGCCTATGCCGATGCCGGCGCAGATGCAATCTTGATTCACGATAAGAGTCCGTCGCCGAACGCCATTGTTGAGTTTTGCCGCGCCTGGGATGGCAGCGCGCCTCTGGTAGTGGTACCCACGACTTATTACTCTGTTGCAGTTTCGGAACTCTCAGCGCTTGGTGTCAAGATGGTCATTTATGCCAATCATGGGCTGCGCGCTTGTGTACGGGCTCTTGAGGAAACATTTGGTGAAATATTGAGGCAAGGAACCACATCGACTGTGGAACATAACCTCGCGCCGATTTCTTCAATCTTTGAGTTGCAGGGTTGTGCGCAGCTCGAACGCGACGAGCGAAACTATGTTCGTACGGACGAGCGAAATGTCCGAGCGGTAATCGCGGCGGCAGACCGAGCCTCGGAGACCCACCTGAGGGAGAACGTCGCTGTACTGAACTCCATCGGCATCCGCGATGTAATAGTCACTGACCGGCATAGGTACGAGGCCCTCAGCGAAAGCAAGGTGGCATTCGCGGCCGGTTCGGGGGATTTCTCTTCGGTTTTCTCCATGCAAGATGCGGCAGGGTATGACACTCTTCTGATATTCGGGGAAGTACCAATCGACAAAGAGTCGCTCGGGCGTCTCCTGAACGGGAGGGCGGATATCGCCGTCCTGGTAGATTTCAAGAAGAGGGGATCAAGCAGTTCGCCTTCGCCCTGTGCTACGACGGAAACGAGAAATCGGATTCTCCGAATCGGAAACGCTATGACCAGTGGTTCACAATGCGAGTTTTCAGATGTGGCGCTTTTTTCCCCGCGAGGCTTTCGGGTGACCAAAGACGCCTGCAAGGCATGGCGAGCGGACCGTACGAACCAGCGTGCAATTTCGTTGACCGATGTCTTACAGCACTTGATTGACCGGGGGGAATGGGTGCTGCCCGTCGAGCGATGTCCGGGCATGCCGACACCACGTACGGGCACCTTGCTTTCAATTCGTCCGACAATGTAATAAGAGGCCACAATGTTGTCCGCAGGCTCGGTCGTCGACTATCTCGAGCAGCACAAATTCGGGCCCTATATTGGCGTCCCCTGCTCTTTTCTTAAGCCGTTGATTAATTATCTGATTGACAATCGACCCGGGGAGTACCTAGCCGTCAATAACGAAGGAGAAGCGATCGCGGTTGCATCTGGGGCCTACCTTGCAGGGCGCAAGCCAATCGTGATATTTCAGAATTCCGGCCTCGGAAATGCGGTGAATCCACTTACTTCCCTCGCTCAGGTCTTCCGAATTCCTATTCTAATGATTACGACGTGGCGTGGCGAACCCAACACTAAAGATGAGCCGCAGCACGAGTTGATGGGACAAATCACGGAACAGATGCTCGGACTCATGAACGTTGAGCACGATTACTTTCCCCAGCAGATGGTCGAGGTGGGGGAACGCTTCGGGACTGCCCTCCGACAGTTGGAGGATCGCGGCCGTCCTTATGCGTTGATCATGCGGAAGGATACGCTCGCCCCCTACGAATTGCGTCGCGCAGAAGTCAGTCGTAGTCGGCCTGTTGGACGAGAGATGCAGATGGATTCCGTTGCGACGGTACCGGTCTTGCGCCGTGAAGCCATCCAGATCGTTGTCAGTAGCGCGGATGACGATGTTTGTCTAGTGGCGACGACCGGAAAGATTTCCCGCGAGCTTTACGAGTTGCACGACCGCGACACAAATTTCTATGTCGTCGGCTCGATGGGGTGTGCTTCCAGTATTGCCTTGGGGGTTGCGCTGTACCAGCCAGAGCGAAGAGTAATTGTGTTGGACGGGGATGGAGCGGCGTTGATGAGACTGGAAGCGATGGTTTCGATCGGCCACTATGCACCAGCCAATCTCACGCATGTCATTCTGGACAATCAGTGCTATGAGACCACTGGCGGGCAGCGAACGCTGTCGCCTACAGTGGATTTTCCCCGCCTTGCAATCAACTGCGGCTACCGCACCGCGTGCTCGTCAAACCAACCCCAAAGCCTGGCTACATTCATGGCAGAAGTGGACAAAAGTGACGGTCCGCATCTGGTCCATTTCAAGGTTCGGACGGGATCCGATCCTAACCTGAAGCGCCCTGTTGTTGCCCCGCCAGCAATTGCCGCGCGCTTCAGAGTGGCAATATGTTCGCGTCAGGTGGCCGTTACGAGATAGTCGTAGTGCGGTCACCGAGTGATTTTGCCGGCGTCTGAGACGATCTGTTCGGATTGTATGCGAGAGTGCAACGATCAGTTCTGAACCTTTGACGCTTGCCACAAAGTCGAGTACCACCCTTGTGGGGTAGGGAGATCAAAATGAAACGAATGGAGGAGCCGCGTGATCTGAGGACCATTTACGCTTCACCAAAGGATCGGGCATTGGGGAAAGTGAGGCGGGCTCTTGACCGGCATTGTGCCCGTTTCGTTACGCTTTCTCCGTTTTGTATTCTCGGCTCGGTTGACCGGAGAGGACGACCTGATCTCTCGCCGCGCGGAGGCCCCCCTGGGTTTGCGAAGGTGCTCAGTCCCGAGAGTCTTTTGATCCCCGATCGTCCGGGAAATAATCGGCTCGACAGCCTCACGAACCTGATCGGCAATCCTTCGGTCGCTCTTCTTTTTCTGGTTCCAGGCTTTGACGAGACATTGCGAGTTTATGGCACGGCCGAGATGTTGACAGATCCGGAGATCTGCAAAGAATTAACGTTGAATGAACGTGAGCCCAAAGTCGTGCTCAAGATAAAAGTTGAACGTGTGTATTTTCAGTGCGCCAAGTCACTCATGAGGGCGCAACTCTGGGATCCGCAGAGCAAAGTGGATCGAAGTTCGTTTCCTCCGCTCGGGCAGATTCTGAAAGAGCAATTAGGGGACGACCAGCCAGCCGAGTCTCAAGAGGAGATGCTGCGACGATACTCTAAGGACCTTTGAGAGGAGGGGACATGGATTGGCGGGTAAAACAGAAGGCGCTGGATGATCACTTACCGCAAGACAGCCACCTGCGCCAATACCTATCTCAAAAGGACGAGACGGCAAAGGTCGTATTCGGCCTTCCGGAGCCAAAGCTCGTACCCTACCGAAACCTCCCGAATCCCCGGTTGCTGCTCGTTCTGCCTCCAATGTGCTTATACGAAGGAGCCGTGAAGCGCGCCGTGCCGCCATTGGGTCTCTGCTACCTAACGGGGGCGTTGGAGCAAGAAGGGTTCGACGTCACGATTCTCGATTGCATCATCGAGGGCATCGACGAAGTAGAGCGGGTCCAGCCGGATAGTTGGCGGTTTGGCATGTCGGAGGCTCGTTTCCGCGAGTTCATCCGCGCGCGCCACTTCGATCTGGTTGGACTATCGATGATTTATTCCTCGGATCTCCGGAACCTGTATCGCTACGCTCAAATTGTGAAACAGGAGTGGCCCGAGACGATTGTGATCGCCGGCGGTCTACATGCAACTATATATACTGAGCGCTTTCTCCAGGATGCTGCTGCTCAAGGCACGCCGTGTGTTGATTTCGTGATTCGCGGCGAAGGTGAGGCTCGCCTTCCTAGGTTTCTTCGCAACCTGACAAGAGGACAGATCGATCTGCACCAGGAAGGCCTGGCTGGGTGGTGGGCAGGAAAAATCTTTGCAAATCCTCAGCGTGAACAGATTACCGACCTCGATCGTCTACCCTTGCCCGCCTACCACAAAGTTCCTCTGGAAAAATATTTTGCGCACAACGTTCCTTTTTCACCGTATCCACGTGGAAGACGTGTCATGCAAATATATACTTCGAGGGGCTGCCCGGTCGGATGCACATTCTGCGCCAGCACGAACTTCGCGAAAGCTTATCGCGCTCGATCGGTAGACAGCGTTATCTCGGAAATTCTCTATTACCAGCAACGATATGGGATCGATGAAATTCAGTTTGCGGATGACAACCTTACCTTCGACCGCAGACGGGCAATGGAACTGTTTGAGAAGATGTCGCCTCTCGGAATTCCCTGGTGTACCCCGAACGGGATCATGATCAATACCCTTGACGAAGCTCTACTGGACCGAATGATCGCCTCGGGCCTGTATCAGATCACCCTCTCGGTGGATAGTGGAAATGCTGAAACCCTCCGGCACAAACATCGCAAACCGGTCAACCTATCCCGTCTTCCCGATTTGATGAGGTTTCTGGACGCACGGGGAGTACTGATGCATGGCACTCTTGTAGTAGGAATGCCGGGGGAGTCGGAAGAGGATATACGGCAGGGATTTGAGTTCATCGAAGGCTTGCCCTTTCACTCCATGAACGTTTTTATCGCGCAGGCAATTCCTGGATCGGAGTTGTTCGAGCGACAAGTCGCCAGCGGGACGATCACTTATGAAGGCGCACTGCACATTGACACGGCTCGCTCAACGCTTCGACTCTCAAGCATCGAAGGTCATCGCCTTGAAGAACTGGTCGGCAACTTCCTCGCGCGCTATAACAAGCGAATGCGCGACCGTGATCCGGTAGCATGGGAACGGAAGTACGCATTACATAAGGAGCGCCTTAGAAACATCTGCGTGGGCACGCCATCGGCCAACACAGAGAAGATTCTCCAATCTTATGAGCCGGTTGGCAATCCGGCTCTCTGAACCATCGCCAGCTGTGCGTCGCTGAAAAACACAGGGTCGGTACAAATGAAGGAGTTCCGTCTCGCTATCGTTGGTGGAGGGCCAAGTTGCACTTATGTTCTGGAACGGCTTGCCGCAACCGCACCGCACATTCGTGAACCGTTCGCACTTCAGATCCATGTGTTCGAGAAAACCGGGGAGTTCGGGAGCGGCCAGGTCCACAGCCCCAACCAGCCCTCCAGCAGTTTCCTGAATCGCATCGCCGGACAGGTGGCTTTTGCGGCCGACGAGACCGTCGAAGGGGCAGGTCCATTGCTTCCCCGGGAACAGCGCCCCACATTGCATGAGTGGTGTCGGACTATGTTCGAAAACACGGGCGATCCTGTTTTTGATCTGGAACCAGAAAGTTGGCCCAAACGCAAAGTGCATGGCTTGGCATTGCAACATGCTTTCCGCAACTATTTGATCTCGCTCGGAAAACATAGTTCGGTACGAGTCCATCTGCATCAAGCCGAGGTGATTGATGTCCAAGAATTCAACGAAGATTGTTTTCGCGTTTCCGCTCGGGGAATTGGGGCCACACCGCTAACAGAGGTACAGGTCGAACAAGTCTTATTAGTTACAGGTCACTCCTGTAGCGACCCGCGATTGTCTGAGGTCTTAAGTCCTCGAGTGGAGTTCGCGCGGCAGGGGAAGGCCGTATATATCTCTTGTGCCTACCCACTCGAACAGATTCCAACTGCTGCTGCATCGTCGGGAAAGGTGGTCGGAACTGATGGTATGGGACTTACGGCGATTGATGTCATCCTCTACCTCACCGAAGGCCGTGGAGGGACTTTTGAAAGGCAAGCCTGTTCGGGGCGGGTCGTTTATCGACCATCGGGAGAAGAACCGTCTTGCATCGTCCCGTTCAGCGCTACCGGATTGTTCACGTTTGCCCGGCCGTTCAACGCGAAGGAAAAGGATCCGTCGACACTCGAACACAGGCCTGTCTTCTTGACGGAACTGGCCATCGACCGTTTGCGAGAGTCCGTCGGGAGGCCCTTGGAAATCAGCCCCTTTGGAGTACAACGACAGCTCGACTTCGAGCGCGATGTATTCCCGCTGGTATTGCTCGAAATGTCTTTCGTCTATTACAAGACGCTGCTGGGCGAGGACTTCGGATCTTGCCTAGCGCGCGCCGCTCGAACTGAATATGAAGCGTTCCTTCAGGGCAAAGCCCGCACGGCAACGCCCGAGCAAGCGGTTGCCCTCCTTCTCGAACCCGTAGAAGCGGTGGTCAGTCAGGCCTTCGACGAAATCGAATGTGCTCTGGAGGGCCGGCCTACCCGAAGGGATTGCGAAGGAATGGAACACAAATGGTCTCTTACGGCAGCACTCAACCGCTATCGCTTCGTGGTTTTCGGCCCTAACCCGGCCTCGCGACTCTCCCCGAATGGCCACAACATTTCTCCCGAAGGGAACCGGTTTTCTTGGGATCGCATCATTAACCCGATTCCGCCGGAGGAATGCTCCTCGCCAGAGCGCTTCCGCGCCGCATTGATGGCATTCATGGATCGGGATCATCTCTGGGCAGCACAGAATAACCTTGATAATCCACCGAAGGCGGCAGCCGACGGGGTATGGCGCGACTTGCGGCAAGTGCTCGCTTACGCCATAGACTTCGGAGGGCTGACCGCCCAGTCGCATCGAAGATTTCTTAGCGTGTACATGCGCCACCACAACCGCTTGGCGAACGGCGCCGCATTGGAAGTGATGGAAAAGATACAGGCACTCATCACGCACGGCCTCTTGGACGTATCGGTGGGGCCGAATCCCGCAGTCGAACTCGATCAGGTCAGCCAACTTTTCGTATTGCGGGGCCGATTAACAGGTGCGAAGCGCCAATTGGACACGATCATCGACGCCAAAGTGCACGCATTCGATCCGGAAAGGGATGTTTCCCCGCTCTATCGCAACATGCTTGGCCGTGGGTTGATTCGGATATGGCGCAACCCTGGAGTAGAAGGATCGCATTTTGAGCCCGGCGGACTTGCGCTCGACGCGGAGTTTCATCCCATCCGCACTAACGGGCGCGTTGACCCTCGACTAACTTTTCTTGGTCCGCCCAGCGAGGGAGTGATGTTTTTTCAGTTAGGTGCCTTGCGCCCCAATCAGAATCATCATGTCATGCGTGATATTGTCGGCTGGGTTCGCGGCTTCTGGGTTGCTGTTAGGGCGCACTGTTCACCTCAGGCGGATTCGCCCGCGCCAGGAGTGGGCGGAAGCCCCACGCGGTTCGACCGGACGGCTTAGATGCGGGAGAACAGTCATGGTTGATTGCGCGATCATTCTGGCAGCCGGTGAGAACCGTCGAATGGGAGGCAAAGTTCAGGCTAAAGCCCTTCTTCCACTGGCGGACGGCACCTTCTTGTCCCGGCACATTGACCTGTTGGCCCATCACGGGGTTGGCAGGATCTTCGTGATTGCCCACGAGCGTCTCGCTCATTCATTTTCCCGCTACGAGGACGCGAGGGTAAGAATCATCGTTTCTCCTTTTTCCCGCGCCCGCGTAGGATCGAGCCTCAGCTTGCTCTGCGGGCTAGATGCTGCCCTCCAAATCGATCCGACCCCGACCTCAATTTTCATGGACGCAGACATCGTCTACGAGAGTGCGGTGATGAATGCTGTGCTCGAGGATTCACTCGGCCAATCGCGACTATTTGTCATTAACCGAGCGGCAGGCGATGCAGAAGAAGTGCGCGTATACGGTCAAGGTGCCAGCACACCGGTCCTTCTCGGCAAAGGACTGCCAGGTTCACTAACACACGGACTCACTCTTCTCGGCGAAAGCGTCGGAATCATTTCTTTGAAGCGGCACGATGTGCGCTATTGCCGGGACTTAATCTACTGGTTGTCGGGTTCTCCACCGCACGCCACTGGCTATGGATACAGCGGCGTAATGTCGGAGCATGAAGAAATTTGTCAATATCTATTTAGCCTTCGTAGGCTGGGTGTTCAGCAAATCCCTGAGCATTTTCTTTTCGCGGAGTGCGACACGACAGAAGACTATGACCACATTTGCAAGGCAGTCTTCCCGGCTATCCAGTCACGTGACGGGCAGTTCAGTGCTCATCCAGAGCGGGTAACTTCGCGCGGAACGGCCGAGAGAACCTGACTCACCGCTGTGCTAATGACAACAGCCAGAGAAGGCGATGCATCGATGTGCTTCCAGCCGAATGCCCTCGACCATTCGTCGAGCAGATTACGGATTCGTGTTTGATGTTGCAGAAAGCTTTCCTTCGAACAGGACTCATCCATCCCACATTCGTAGGGAACCAAATCTGCTTGCTTTCGCGGCCACGCTTGCTCAGGGGTGAGAGACAGATGCAGAACGATTTGTGGAACCGGGAGGCCAGACGACACGGAGAGCACCCACTCCGGCGCAAGCCCGTAGGCCACTTCGCTGGCGGCGTGTTTCATCCAGTAACCATCCATGACCACGATCTCATCATCCGAATCACGGGTCACATCCGCTGACAGCGAGAGCGACATCGTCCAAAGTAGGAAGAGGAATCGCGGGTGTGGCGGCATGTCGGCGACGCACTTGCGAATGTGACGAATGTCATTTTTCATAAAGCGCGCCGAAGGATAAGCCGGGTTGTCCACAATATCCCAGCGACCCACACAGCGGGCCTTGTAGCCCAACTCGTTCAACTGCTGAACCAGTTCTGTAGAGACAGTCGTTTTGCCCGCCCCGTCGCCGCCTACGACGGCTACTAATAACTTGTGCTGTTTCATGATGCTTTCGACAAGATCCTCGACATGCTTTGAGTCACACCAATCGGGTGAGGTACTTTATTCTACCTCCGCGATTGGCGGCAGCCACCCTTCATTGGAGTTCACGGGACCGGCGCGGTGTGCCGCAGAGGACATAGTTGCAATACACTATCAGGCGAGACGCAACTGTCCTGTGCCGGCCAGACAAGTCATGACAAGCAGTCCTTTTCTGATCCTCAAGATAGGTGGATGCCTTTTCTCCGACAAGAAACTGCATCGGCACGTCGATAAAGGCGCGATTCGGAAATTCGCCCGACTGGTCGCGGAATTGGCTCAGTCCGCACCTGGGCAAGTAGCCCTTATTGTGGGCGGAGGCTCGTTCGGACACGGAGCGGTGCGCCATGTTAATCCCTCCGACCATTTGGGCGTATTGCAATTGACCGAAGCAAACTTCGCCCAGAAGTGGATTTGGACTGAGGCGCTTCGCGCAGAGGGAGCATTCCCTCTTCCCCTGCAACTCACGGCCATGTGCATGATTGATGGCGACCGGTTGGTGCCCGAGGGTAACGTTCTTCGCCGAGCTTTGGACCTGGGTATCCTTCCGGTTCTGTCGGGTGACTGTCTCGTCGCATCTGATGGCTCGCTCCGTGTTTTCGGAAGCGACCGGGTCCCGGAAATTCTGTTGCAAATTCTGGCGCGGCCGGTGCGCGTGGCGGCACTAACTGACACAAGCGGGATTATGAGCCACTCAGGGTCACCGCACGTTCTGCGCGATGTGGATGCCGATTCGCCGCAGGAGGCTTACAACAGTTTGTGGAATGCCGCAGACCATGACACTACCGGAGGCATGCGGGGTAAGCTTCAGGCAATGGTCGAAATCGCGCGCCAAGGCGCCGAATGTTTCGTTATGAAAGGTGATGCGGAGGCAGGCAGTCTCAAGTTTCTTCTAGACCGGCCCGAAGATTGGCCGCCGGAAATGCTCTATACGCGAATCAGACAAACGTGAGTTTAGCTCGGCCGAAGCACTTCTGCACGCATGACCTCATCTTCCGCTTGCTCGTTCGGCCCGCTCTAAATAGTTGGCAACATCCGACTTCGAGTGATTTTGGCCCGACTGTCCTCCGCTGGGAAAAAAGCTTTTGTGAGCCGTTCGAGATCGAGACAATCTGCACGATTCTGCAACCCTATAATAGCTAGCGGAACCAAAGCCAACTCCTTGGATCGCTGGATCGTGGATTACGCTCGTAAAAAATATGCGGGGCCACTTCAGGCCGTGATTTTGGATTGGGCTGGTACGACTCTGGACTACGGCAGCCTGGCCCCCGTCCGGGTGCTGCAGCAGATCTTTGCCGACCAAGGAATTCAGGTTAGTGAAGACGAAGTACGACCTGGGTATCCCCCCAATCTCACCCGAAACGAAATGCCCGGCCACATTGGTCAGCGCCGCTACGCCGAGCACAACAAAGAGGTCTTCGAATTCCAGGCACATGAAAGTCACCCGCGTCTGTAAGTTCCGATTTACCGGTGTCACGTTCAACGCCATCTTTTCTTCTCCGCTTGCCTAGCGAACTCCCGCGGTTCCATTCCGAATCCAAAACTCCGCGAGGCGCAGCAGCCCAGACAATCCGAAACAGCACATGGCTGTGACAAGATTTCTTACCCAGGCTTCACCGATCGTCATTCGTTCCAGCAATCCCGAGAAATGCACAACGCTCAGCACTACCTGCAGTGCCCCGTAGAGCGGCAGCAGGACATTTCCCACCCAGCTAACCAGCGTCAGAACGGCCAGCCAGAACTGGTCTGGATTGTTCCAAGCTGCCTGGTTGCTGAAAGATTCGAGCACTCGCAACAATCCTGAACACATAAGCGACGCTAGGCCCGCCCATGCGAAGTGCTGCCAGGGTTGCGCTTTGCCGAACCGGTAGATCGCGGCAGCCGCAAACAGTCCGGCTATGGTCGGCATGATGACGTTGCCCAGCCAGTTGGTCAGGTTGAGCATTCCGTTTTGGAGCGACATGATCACCTCCGATCTCCGTTCCTTCATCAGCCGGCCATAGCCTGGACCAGTTTCCACAGCGCCGAGACGCTCAGGAAAGCCAAACCCGAACCAATCAGCGGCATGAACGGCCGGTGCCGGGCGTAGTTCAGGATTGCGCCGACAACCGCGATTCCCGCTGCTTCCGGCAGGATCGTTCCCGCCAGGAAATTCCAGATCGAGCTCAGCATGTCCGTCATGGCGAACTGCGAACCGCTGTTCCACGACTGCATTAGTTGGACCGTGCTCGATGTGCCCAACAAGAAGATCGCGGTCACGACCGATGCCAACGGGTTCTGGCCCTGCGCCGCATCCAGCACGGCCTTCAAGACGAAGAACGCCGCGAGCACTGGAACTAGGTGCGTGACCACCACACCGGAAACGAAGTTGTTGAAGGCCGTTTCCAGGCTCATGACCCAGGGGCTACCGATGCTGCCGCCTTGCGGAGGCAACGTGATACCTTGCGCGGCCAACCAGGACAAGATCTGCGGCAGGGTGAGGAAAATAACGGACCAGAGGATCCACTTCTGGAAATGACCACCTGCCTGGAAATCCAAGCCGCCTTCCCGTCGCAAGGCGATTCCCGCGAGCACCATGCTGCAGATCGCGGACGGAACCGCCAGATCGAACAGCAACTTCATCAAGTCGACGATTATCTGGGGCAGGGTCACCGCGCTTTTCTCCTTACTGCACACCCGCTGTACCGTTTTGAATCCAGAACTCGATCAGACGAGTGAGACCTGAGATCACCAGCAGTCCGGCCGCTGTTACCGCCCATCGCGCGACACCGCGCCCTTGGGAATAAGAGATGACGGCCATGACCACGGCCAGCGCCGCTCCGACAGGAGAGATCACATTGCCGACCCAGTTCACCAGGTTGAGCACGGTGCCTTCCGGTTGGGCAGCGGTCTGTCCCTGTACCGCCTGGCCTGTCGCCGGCTGGGTCCCCAGGTTTTGGGCGTAACAAACGGAAACAAACTGAAGACAGACAATCGCGACGAGACAAATTAGAGCAAAATGTTGCTGTCGATTTCTCCCACGGGAAAGGTCCATGGTGTCCCTCCTAACGCGGCGCGCCGGGTGGCATCTTTCGCGCGTCGGCACCGAACATAAGGCCGTTATGAATCTCCGGCAAATCAGCGAGGCGGGTCCTCGCCCGTATTCCCGTGAATTTCTCACGTCGAGTGCGTGGAATGGACATCCAAGGGGGGTTTGATTGCGGTACGGGGCATCTTCAAGCAGGAGATGCACAAAGACGACTCTGCTTCTTCACTCAAGAGCAAGGGCTAATCAAATAAGAATCTGTTGGAATTGTGAGCATTGGATAGCTCGAAACCAGGCGGGTTCATGGCTGGGGCTACGAGAACTTTTGGAATGGCCATTCGAGACCGAATGCACGGCATGTTATTTGCTTTCGTAAAGCAAATTACTCGCCTGCTCGGGACTAAACGCCTACCTCGACTGGGACACCCGTTTCATCAAAATCCTTGCATTCAAAACCGCCGAAGTTGCCGGGATACCCGAGCTGATTTGAAATGATCCGGGTCCCGCCGATCGTCTGATCGTCGCATTCATGGGTATGGCCGTACACCCAGAGGGCCGGTTGGTGGGTCTCAATGATCTCCACCATGTCCAGGGAGTTGAACGCCGGCGTGAGGGGGCCTCCCTTGTACTTGGAGTTAGGATTGATGACGGGTGCATTATGGCTGATGACCACGCGCGGACCGCTTAGATCCTTGCCAAGCCAGTTCAGCAATTTCGACACGAAGTTTTTATGTAACGCAATCGAATCTGCCGGTGTGAAAGGCATTTCATCGGCGTTATAGATGAGGCGGTAATCATTCATTTGAGAGCGGGCGATCTCCATGGCGCGCAAATCGCCGCCGTTAAAATCCGTCCACATCGTGCCGCCGAAGAAATTGACGCCTCCTACGCTGACCTCTTCAGCGAGCAACAGCTTCACATGCGGATGTCTGTCTTCGAGCCACGCCGTGAATCTTTTGTCCTCTTCGTTCATCGGTCTCCGCGTGTAATATTCGTGGTTTCCCGTCACATACAGGACGGGTTTCTTCCATTTCTGTAAGAGCCGATCGAGCGGGTCGTAATCTCCGAGCGTAATGATATCGCCTGCTAGGATCATCACATCTCCTTTGGCGTTTGGCGATAACATCCAGCCCGAGCCAAATTCAAGATGCAGGTCGCTGTAAGTAATGATTCTCATCCTCGTAGGAGAGCGTTTCTCTTCTCCCTAGTATCGTCGCTTCCCGAACTCTGCGAGAAGCCGAATCTTTCTGGGTTACTGCGAATGAGGCGAGCTTGCTCGTATGTGAGTGCGGGGCAGGTGATTGCCCAAGCAAAAGACGTGGTGCGGGCGGAAAGACTTGAACCCTCATGGGCCGTTTAAGCCCTGCGGATTTTCATACCGTCCCCGGCTTTCGCCGCCGAACGTGATCGCCTTGTAGGGCTTACGCCAGGTTTGCGGTCTGGACTATTCCTTCACCGTCCTCCGGAAGCTCCGGAGCTTTAGGTGCTGTCCGAATAAGTTCCGCGTTGCCCGTCATCCAATGGGTGGCTACGATTTCCCTCGTCCGGTTACCCTCCAATGGGAAACTCGATTCTCCAAAACGACGTTATGGGCCCACCCCATACGGTTGTGCGCCGTAATTCCATATTCGCCGGTCCCTCTAGTCCAGCGAATGCACTTTGGAAACGGGGCACCTGTCGGCTGATATCGAAGAACTCTGTTAGTTCGTCAAAGATCGAATACAACGATGTAGCTTTTCTACTTCCTTATTCTGAACGCCGGCCGACGTTCGAAGGTCATATTCGGATTTGTCCCATAGATCTCTGAAGTAGGTAGTCACGAAGCCAACTGCTTGTTTGCCATGAAGATGGATTGACGCTTCAACTCGGTATCCAGCGGAGTCAATGATGGCCAAAAACGCATCCTCTTCACCGACTATAAGGGGTGAAAACACGGGTAAGAGACCGGGCAAACAGACTGCCCGCACTTCGAAACCTTCGATACCACGTGTCAGCCTTTCCCCCACGACCTCTAATCTTTGAAGCGTTGTAATGTTGTAGAACTGGTGGACGAACCAGCGATCTTTGCCAGTTGAGCGAACGCAGATGTCTATTGTCCTGTCGAACTCTTCAAGATGCGCAGGCTTGGGTGGCTGCAGAACCCCTTCTGGTGTTGCGCTGCCGTGCAGGATCGCGTGCCACATGTCCTTCTGGCCACTGACAGTTGCGTTGACTCTGCTGATAGTCTTCACGATTTCCGAATACGTTTCCTCTTGTGTTGCGCAAATCGTGACACGATTCGGTTCTCTCAGTTGGCTTAGTAGCCCAGCGATTTTGGTCTCCAGTTCCTTCGAGAGAGTCGTGCCAGTTGGAAGGTCTTTCAAGACTGTGAAACGTTCGAGAACAATGTAGGTCAGTATTGTCCCCAACAGCAATGGCACGGCGAGATGGGCGAGCACAACTACGATTGGGCTCAGAGAAGGGCGCTTCTCCAATGCCCAAGGAAAGGCGATATCCAGGATTTCAGCCATCAGAAGAACCGCTGCAGTAAGAACAAGGGCACCGGCTCCCACCCAATGCTTAAATCCTTCAACGAAGACTTTACCTGCACTCTTTGACTCACTCGTCATTTGTCTGCGAACAACTCCTCGTCAAGCTCAGTTCCAGTTTGCAAAGCAGTCACTATCCTGGTCGCAACGTCTCTGGTCGAAAGCATTGGTCTCGCGACTGCTGCCGGCAAGAACTTCTGCGCTTCTGACTCAACGGCAGCAGGAGCAAGGCGAGAGAGCAAGATCCCTTTTTCGTGCGCTTCCCGTCGCCCCCATTTGCACAACTCGTTCAAACTGGCCTTTGCGGCGGCATAGTGACCTGCATGAAATGGCGGCAGCGCCTCCGCCGTGAAACGCGTGATCGCGGAACTCAACGCAACAAGGTGTCCGCCGTGACCGAGCCACCTAAGTGCTTGCTGAAAACAGCAGAGAAAGCCTGTGGCATAAAGATCAATGTTCGTCGCCCAAGAGGACAGTGGGAATCGAGAAAGAGGAACCTCGACATCGGGATGACTACCGACACTGTAAATGACGAAATCGATATTTTGGGACTCGCCCCTGAGAGAGTTAAAAACTTTGTTAACCTCAGACTCAACTAACACATCTGCGCGCACAAATGTTGGGTGAATCCGTAACGCAGCGCAGCGGGATTGCAACGGCGAGTTTGACCGTTGACCACGGCTTACAACATACACATTCGCTCCGGCTTCCAGTAATTCAGCTGCGATCTCGCTCCCGATTGCACCAGTTCCGCCAAAGACAATTGCAGTCCTCCCAAACAATCCTGTTGTGCGCCTTAGCTCTGATGAAGTGTTCACGTGCTCCAATCCGAAGACTAGGGGATGTTAATGACCGTGACTGCCCGTGTCAATTGAGTTGTCAATGGGCTTAAGTCACTCCGACGGAATCCCGGAGTAGTGAAGAAGTCGACGAGATCACACTCGTTTGCGATGGTGAATCGGAAGTGGCGGCTGCTGCCACCGGCTTGATCCGAAAATAGGAGATCCACGTCCTAGCGTCTAGCCGTCAATCTAGACATTTCAGAATGGCCGTTCGGCCCCGTCGTCATGACGGCGGACGGGAAAAGGCAACTTTTTACGTTGCTGGAAGAGGCAACCAAAAAAAACGCTGGGCTTGAACCTCGACTCTGGTCTAGAGATCGAGCATGATCCATGTTGGCGCGTGGTCGCTCGAGTTTTCCTGCCCACGCGCCCATCGGTCAACACCGCCGTCCACGAGGCGGTCTGACAGCTTCGGTGAGAGCAGAAAGTGATCGAGTCGCATGCCTTTATCCTTCTGCCACCGTTCAAATTTGTAATCCCAGAATGTCCAGAGCGGCCCGTCCGGATAGCTTCCGAATGGCGTCGGTCCAGCCTTGAGCCAGCAAACGCGCGAAGGCCTGTCGGCTCTCGGGTTGGATTAACGCGTTTTTATCCAACGATCGAGTCGGATAGATGTCTTGCGGTGTCGGCACGACATTGTAGTCACCGGCCAACACCACGGGCGCGCCGCTCGCCATGAGTTCGGCGGCATGGGCAATGAGGCGCTCAAACCAGGCCAACTTGTAATTGAATTTCGGTCCAGGCTGCGGATTCCCATTGGGGAGGTAGATGGAAGTGATCAGGACTCCCTGAACCGCCGCTTCAATGTAACGAGCTTGATAATCTTCAGGGTTTCCCGGCAAGCTTGTTCAGGTCAGCACGGGAATGTGGTTTCGCGCGAGAATGGCCACGCCGTTCCAGGAGCGCTCCCCATGCCAGACCGCTTCGTAACCGAGAGTTCGCAGGGCGTTCACGGGAAAGGCTTCCTGCTCTGCCTTGAGCTCTTGGAGACTCACCACGTCCGGTTCAGCTTTCGCTAACCAAGCCAGGAGGTTGTCGAGCCGCTTATTGATGTTGTTGATGTTGAAGGTGGCGACTTTCAGCGGGTCCCTTTCAGTGGTTCAGCGGTCGCCGTCAAGATCGCCCTGACGAATGAATCTACGAGTACAACCGACCCGCGTACCCTAGAATCGACGCTATCGGCAGCATCGCACCCGCCCTTTCACAAAACGCAGGGGCAGGGCGCCAACTAATGTTGGTGGTGTCGGCGCGATCGAAGCCCTAGGCCATCGGCCTCTGTTAAGATGGGTGCTTTCTCATAGATCTGGCTCACGGTACCACAAGTTTGCAGATATCGATTCGCTAACGTGAAACCAGCAGAGACATTGGTCAAAGGGTGGCGTGCGCTCGAGTTGTTCACCGACAGGCACGACATTATCCGTTCGTTTACTGGCCATGTGAACGACGAGTCACCGCACAAGACTGCGATTTTTTTGCTCGGCGATGGGGGCACCGGGAAGTCACTGATTTTGCGCTTTTTTCAGAAATACTGTTGTAAACGATTCAATGCGGACGATTGGAAATGGTTACGAAGCCTGCCGGACGCAGAATTTGTTTCGCAGATACGATCTGCAGAAGGCGACGAGCCGGTACCGGTGTCGTTTTTGGATTTTGGAATGCCGGCCCGTGGTGATGATCGGCCCCGGGAGAGCTTTTCGGCCCTCTTGATGATCCGCCGGGCACTTACGCGATACGGGCTAAAGTTTCCGCTATACGACTTCGCTTGCGTTCTTTATCTATACAAAACCAACCGGCTCGACCCAGAACGCCTAAAGACATTATTGCCAGCAGAAGATCTGGACCTGCTCACCGAAACAATCAAAGTGCTCAAGGAAGTTCCGGGAGTAGATCTCGCCAAGGCTGTGCTTAACCTATTTAGTAATCACCTTCGAACCCGTTTCACATTGTACCTTCAGGCTCGTAAGTTAACAGAATCCGAGGTTGAGAGAATTAGGAGGATGGATGCTGACACTGAGTTGGTCGATGCACTCCCTGAGTTGTTTGCGAAAGATCTAAATGCGGCGGCACAAGGAGATGACGCGCCCAAACGGATCGTCTTGCTGTTCGACACCCATGAAGCATTTTGGGGACATGAGCGCACATTGCCAGACGCTCCATTCTTTGAACGGGATGAATGGTTCAGAGACCTGCTTCTGAACCTCAGACTGTCGAGTGGAATCATTGTCGTAGTAGCAGGTCGGGATCGCCCTCGCTGGAGTGAATTGGGCGAGTTTGCCACAAGCGAACACTTGGTGGAAGTGCACAGGGTGGAAGACCTATCGGTGGCCGACGCACAAACCTTCTTAGTAAGTGCGGGAATCAATGCTGAGCCAATGCGGAACAAGCTCGTTGAGTATTGCGCGACTACGAAGGGTTTCGTCCACCCCCTATATTTGGCCTTTTGTGCTGACATAATTCAAAGAGCTACCACAAACGGCAACTCCATCAATTTTGATGATTTTCCCGCTCTACCTGATACGCAGGACAGAACTAATGAACTGGTTCGGCAACTGCTGCGCTATGTGGACAAGGAATATGAGGTCGCGATTCGCGCCCTCAGTGTGTGTCGCTTATTCGATGAGAACGTCTATTTCCTGCTAGGGAGAATGCTCAACTACAAGACGATCGCACCATCGTTCGAGGTTATTACGACGTTTTCGTTTATATCTCCCTTTGATTCTCGGGGTGGTGGGTCTTATCGAGTCCATGCTCTGTTACGACGCATCTTTCAAACTCGGAAAGACGACGTGGTGCAGGCTGCCCATCGGTGCATGGAGCAGTATTTTCGATCTAAAGCGAAAGACGGAGATTTCTCTGCGGTTGCTGATGCTATCTATCACGCAAATCGACTCGAATGGCATCGCGGCATAGAAGAGTGGCTATCGACGTTCACTGACGCCTGGCATGCCGGGAAATTGGCTCTGTGTGAGCTTCTTGTCGGCATTCGGAACGAATTGAATTTCGAGTCAGACGTTGCTGTTGCGCGGGTTGCTTTAAGTAGCAGTCATTATTTCTCACAATTTGCCAAATATAGCGAAGCCGAACAAGAATTGCGACAGGCCACTTCCATACTGAGGCGATGTCTGAAACAAGCTCCGAAAGATACAGGGTTGAATGGTAGCCTCGGCACTGCCTTGCAATGCCTCGGGGATCTGAATGCTCAGCTGAGCAAGCACAGTGAAGCCGTGAAATGCTATGAAGAAGGGATTCTTTCCTATGACGTGGGTCTTCGTTCTTCTCCCAACAGCATAGGCATTCGCAACAACAAAGGCATGGCGCTTTCGAGTCTTGGTCAACTGCAAACGTTGCAGTCCCGTCACGAGGCAGCGATGAGAACATACACCAAGTCTGTGGCCTGTTTTGAGGAAGTGCTGACGTATGAGCCTAATGACGCGAGCGTTCTTAACAACAAAGGGAATGTTTACGAAAGGATCGCACAACTCCAAGCCGATCGTAGCCAATTCGATGCCGCGTTGGAGAGCTGCCGCTCTGCGTTGTCTGCATACAATAAGGCGATCAAGCTCGAAAGCACGATTGTCGCTCCTCTGCACAATAAAGCAAATGTTTTGCAGAGGATCGGGGACCTTTACTCGTTTAAGTCGGACCGTCGTTCGGCACGACACAGTTATCGAGGTGCTCTTGCTGCTTACGACAAGCTTCTACGGCGCAACCCTGACATGATTTCGTCGTATGTCAGCAAAGCCGCCGCATTGCAAAGTTTGGCCGAGCTCTGCATGCGGTGGAGAGAGAAGAGGAAAGGTATCGAAGCGTTCTTTGCTGCTATCGAAACTTGCGATAAAGCTCTGGAGCGAGCCCCAGATTCCGTTGAAGCGCTTCTGACAAAGGGAACACTCTATCAGTCACTTTCATCTTCGTTAGCGGAGTCCGGTGGGAACAAGGATGCGCTGGAATTTGCACAGGAAGCTATTGCGACCTTCACAGAGGCACTTAAACTTGCGCCTGACTTTATTATTGGCAGAAACAATCTAGGGAACGCGTACTTGACACTCGGAGACCTACAGGCTGCAATTGGAGATCACAAAGAAGCTATAAACAGCTTTTGGAATGCGCTTATTGCCTTCGAACATGTGTTCCAGCACTCACCTAGTCTCGCGATCACCTGGACTAATCGAGCGAAGGGCCTCCAAAGCATCGCTCAGGCAGAAGCTGCCATCCACAACGAGTCAGAGTCGCTGCGGAGATTTCAAGAATCAATAGAGGCATATGACAAGTCGCTGATGCTAGCCCCCAAAATTCCGGGAACCCTAGGATCAAAGGCAGACGCTCTATATAAGCTCGGTGTGCTTCACGCGCAGCGGGGGAACCATGAGACCTCCCTTTCGATGATGCGCTTAGCCCTTGAAACTATTAAACTGGCGCTCGCTGAGGCACCTTCGCATCCCTTACTGTTGGGTTATAAAGCCTCCATTCTGCGAGACCTAGGTTCCTTCAACCTTGACTCCGAGAATGCTGACGCGAAAGCGGCAGAGATGTCGTACAAGGACTCGATTCAGGCTCACGATGATCTTCTCCGGCTGCTTCCTGGTGATGTTCAGACGCTCTTTAATAAAGGCACGGTCATCACTTTGTTGGGCATGCTTTACATGTCAAAGAACCAATATGAACAGGCAGAGCAAGAATGGCAAAAAGCGTGCGCTGCATATAAGGAAACGATTGATGCATATCCGAGCCAGGCGCGGGACATGAATCTAGCTCAACAGGCGGCCTTCCATCATAGCAAAGCGCAGGCGCATTATCTGCTCGCCCAGAGCCAGCTGAAGATGCGGAAAAACACGGAAGCGCGCGAGAATCTCAAAAAGGCTCTAGCCGCCTATGGTGAGGCGCGTAGTTGCGATGCCAGCTTTGGCAATAGTGATCTCACGCAAGAGATCAGTCGAAAATTAGAGACATTCGACGTTTCGAAGGACCGAGATTCGTAGCGTCGAAGAGAGATTTTCGGGCGGACACGTTCGACCCACGATCTCGCCTTACGATTCGCATGTCTCTCACGTCTTCCTCTACCTGGAGGCAGAGGTGCCGCTTGGATTTGGCGTGCCAGCTCGTTACGGGTGTTCTTGTAGAGTCGCCAGATTCGCCACCGCAAGCCGTGAGATATACGCCAGTGGATTACCGTGAACCGCTCGAATGTCGATTGATTTTCGACAATACAGGTCATGCAGACGACGCAAAAGCCCTACGAATAGATCCCAGGGCCTCATGTCCAAGCTTTTGCACGTCTCAACGTATGACCCAGGATAAACAGTGGGATTGCGGTCGGTGCCGCTCTCGCCGCCCAGTTCCAGCACACGTGAGCCGAGACCGCGAAGGAACATGCGGTCGTGCGATACGAAGATCATGGTGCCTTCAAAATCCTTCAGGGCGTCCATCAGCATTTCCTTGGTTGCAAGATCCAGGTGATTCGTAGGTTCGTCGAGCACCAGGAAGTTCGGCGGGTTGTAGAGCATGCGTGCTATGGCCAGCCGCGATTTTTCTCCTCCGGAGAGTGCGCGTATCTTCTTATCTTATCTACGTCTTCGCCGGAGAACTGGAATGCTCCTGCCAGGTTCCGCAATGACCCGAGCCCGCCCTGGGGAAAATCTTGTTGCAACTGTTCGATGACGGTGAGATCGGAATTGAGCACGTCCAGGGATTGTTGCGCAAAGTAGCCTATATACAGACAGGAGCCGTGCCATTCGCTGTTGCCAGCTACATCACCGCCGCTTACTGGTTCACCGGGTCAACCTCGTTTGCAAATCCGGCAGTGACGATCGCCCGGTGCTTGTCGGGTACTTTCGCCGGGATTCAACCCGCTGACGTTCCTCTATTCGTCGTGGCGCAACTGACGGGAGCCTTGACCGCGACTTTCCTGCTTCGGTGGCTCATTCCAAACCTTCCAGCTCACGCCGCAGAAGTTTTGGTGTCGCACTAGCCGTGCGGAAGAGGGCAATCAAATATCCATTTAGACCCGCTTCCACCCATTCATTAACCATAGAGTCAGGTAACAGGTTGCAACATCTTCCGAAATGTTTTCTGCGTGGAATACTTCCCGTAGAGAGAGACTGCCCGGGACAGCTTTCTCTGGTCCATCTCTTTGGCTTTTTCGCGAACGCGAGAAAGGACGGCGTCGCGATCCTCCGCGAGGTCGTCCAATTCGTTAACAAGATCAACCAGCAGAAATTCAGGAGAGAGCTGCTTTGGAACATTCATGCGACGCTCGAAGGTGACCATCCGATTGCCGAGCGGAAATGTCCCACGCCGTTTCTGGTTGTAGACAACCCGTTTGTTGTAGAGCTGCGTTGTCCCAAGCCCCAACTGGTTGTAGGCATTCGGGGAGGTCACGACAAAACGGTCGGTCTTCAAGAACGCTTTCACCAGTTCGTGCTCGTCCGCGGGAGCCTCTCCAAATTCAAATTTGCGAGGGCTGTAATACAAGCCGGTACGTAGCTTCTGTAGGGTCCCGTCGTCAGTAAGTTCTTTGAGATGTCGATCAACACTTCGGGACCAGGGCAGAAGGTCTTCTCTGCGGTACACACGTCCAGGACGGAGATGTCGCCTGAATTGTTCTAGAGTGCTAGTTCGCATTATGCCCCGATCCTCTAGAGTTACTTTGTACGTCCTCAGGATTATCAATGATTTTAATAATATTTCATGCATAACAGCATATAACTACTTTTCAAAACGATCCTGAGGAGGAAAATCTCCGCTCCGACCGCGAAGGCCGACCGCGTACGTCGTACAGCCTACACGTATATCACCCTGCGGTTGACGGAGGAAGTTAACCTCTATCTAATCGCTAAGGACTGTCGCAAGAGCGTTGGCATGATCGAGAAATATTACGCTGTGCACATCAAAACCTCGCTTGACGCCGCCACCATCAACGTCGTCCGCTCGAAAAAGGATTGGTTGGAGAAAGAAGAAGTATGAGCGCAACGGCTTATGGAAAAGTTGGCAAGCAACGGACTCGAGCAACTGGAGTTATTTCTCCTCGTTGACCGCTGCCGTTTGCTGTAGTTCCCGCTGCAGTTGCAGTAATTGGCGAAGTTGATCCGTGCTCGCCGAAGCCGTGGACTGTGAACCACCTAATGTGGCTCTTCCCGAAGCTGTCCTGGAAGTTGCCGTCTTTTCGAGCACCACATAGATCGCAGTGTTCGCAGGGATCGTGACGACGACATGTTCCGTCAACGCGAGTCTCGATACCTGCTCGTCCGACGCTTCGCCGACATTGTTGCTGACGCGCTCCCGCAGCATGTCCTCCTCGCTTAAAGGCTGGTCCAGGTTTCCCCGGCCCACCAGCATCGCCCCCACCTCGCCGATCCCCGACAATGACCGAACGAGCACGTTCTTCCCCGTGTTCTTGCCTTCGACCTTGCCTTTGGGTGGGCCGAGGCTCAGATCCGTCGCAACCCCTTCGATAGGGACGGTCGCTCCGTCTGGCAGCATCAACGAATCGAACGCGATCGTCATATACCCTGAGCGGTCGGCCTGCTGAATGTGCCCTATGGCTTTTGCCCCGGCTGGAACGATGATCTCCCCTTCACGTTCGTAGTTGTACTCAATCACAGCTAACACCGGAGTCCTGACCGCTGTGCTCGCTGCCGATTCCAGACGCGCTCGCAGGCGTGAGCCTGTGGGCAGCCCGAGGTCGATCACCGGCTCACTGTTAGCCAATTTTTGAGAACCGCCTTGTGAGGCCGAAACGTTGCGCACATAAGCGACGGAAGATTTCTCCAGTGCCTCCCTTTCGGCTTTGCTCAGATCCCCTGGTTGCGTGCTGCGATCAGCCCCGGGTTGATACGGAGGCGCCTGCCATTGCTCAGGAAAAGGTGGTACCGAAGCTAGCGTTCCGCTCTGGGTGCTGCGTGATGTCGGCGCCAACTGCCTGGTTGCCGTTCGCTGCAGATCCTGCTCATCAACAAAGCCTTCGTGGGTTGCTTTTGTTGGGGGTCTACCAGAATCAGTGATCGGCAAGAGACTTGGTTCAACGGAAGAGGACTCACTTGGCTGAGTTGGATCCTGTTGGCCCGCAACTGTTCCGCGCGGCTTTTGGACCGTGGCCTTATGCGGGACCGAGAGGGCAACAAACAGCAGCAGCGCAACTACCAGGGCGCCGGCTCCGATGATCACAAACTTGTTCTGTTGAAATTGCTGCCTGGCTCGTTGCCGCGTCCGTGTCGCCAGGTCGATGGTCTGCTCGGGCGCGGTTGTTGCTTCAGGAACATTGGACGTGGCTTCCGGAACCACGTCCGCCACAGCCGTCCCATTTCCATTCCGTCCGTTTTGAGGGATCATCTTGTTTCTCCTTCTGGTGCCACGAATGCGACCGGGACAAGAACTGGTTGGTCCACTCCTTCCGCCTGAGCGACTTGGAGCAGCATTTGCTCTCTGGATTCCTTGAAAGAGGGGCGGTCGAACACCACGACCCCGTCTGCTCTGGCGCCCGGCGGCAGACGTCGGATCGTCATCGTATAGTCCTTGATGGGTACGGGATCCGCCTTAACCGTCTTTTTGTGCTTCTCGTTAGACTTGCCCGCAAGCTGTATCTGCGGAGGCAGTAGTTCAATCGTTTTCGGCGAGGCATTCAGCACCGAGAACTCCACTGTCATTTGCTGATCCTTCTCGGTAATCCGCCCTACGGCAACCTGCAGAAGTTTGCCTTGCCAATGCGGATTCGGATCGCGTTGTGGCCTGGGGGGCTCCGGAGTGCTGATTGCGGGTGTATTCCCAACAGTGCTTGGCAAGGGTTCCGGTACGACACTCTTCGTCTCGCCAATCACGAAGCTGGACTGCGAATTCCCGAGCAAAAAGCTGTGTGGAAGGTCGTACTGCAGCACGAAGTCAACCGCGCCAGTACGTTCCGAGTTTCCCGCACTGACCAAGTGCAACGAAATCTCATGCCCGGTTCTAGTCGTGATCAACGCGTTGGTTTCGGCGCGACTTGCGGTCGTTGGTTTCAGGAACACCAGCCGCGGCTCGGCCTCGGAATGCTCGGCCTTGAAGGTGCTGGGGTTCCCCAACACCACCGAGCTGACGTCCTCTGGCAATCGCACCGAACTGACGTACCCTGGCCGCAGGTGCAGGACAGTCACGCTTTGCGTGTCGAGTGTCAATCGCACGATTCGCGCATCGGGCAGGACCCTTGGAGGTGAGTCCGCCTGGGCTAAGCAATAGGACAGCGTTATCAAATGCACAAAAATCCAACAGATTTTCATTGGATTACTCTGCTCCTTACGGGCGCGGGATTCGCTGGTCTTCTGTCGGCAAGTTGTGATCGACAGTTGGCCCTGATTCGAGATACATAGGTCACGACTTCAGTATTGTGGTAGGCGAGACCACGTCGTGTAACCACGTATTCGCCAGCAATGTAACCGGCTGCAACCAATCGCAGATCTCCTTGGAATCTGTGCATAAGCCAGGCGAGGTAAAGCACACCGCCGGAAACGTTCTCGTTAACGTTGCAACGGTCTCGTACTCCCAGTCGTGCGGCCGTTGAGGGCATTAACTGCATCAGGCCGGCCGCGCCCTTGTGCGAGATGGCGCATCGATGCCAACCAGATTCCTGTTGAACAATCGCCCGCACAAACGCTATGGGCACTCCGTAGTGTTGCGCATACACTGCAACGTAGTATTCGGCTTCGAGCCGAGTAGGTGTTCTTGATGGCTGGGCCTGACAGCATAGAACACCGCAAGCAACTACTGCGAAGCCGAGGTACCTGGTCATGCTGCGCTCCTCAGCGCTTCCTGGGTGTATTGCTGGGCGTCGTAGATCAGGCTGGCAAACCCGTCACGCAACAGCAGTTTTCTGCGGTCGGCCTCTGTCTTGGCCAGGAGGGGCAATAAGATGTCTCGCATTTCTGGTGTGACTCGCTCAGCCCCGAGAACCTTGAGAGCCCGCGCCAGATCCAGAATCTCCGAAACCGACGGCGGTTTCTCCAGGCTCCAGCCGCGAAGAGCCTTTGCCAGCCCCGCCATCCCTGCATGAAATTCACGGCTCGAATCCGGAGTCCTCAGCGCCACAATTTCCGCCTCCCGCGCGGCGGACGGGTGCTCAACTCGCAGGTAAAAGCTGCGCCGGCGCAGGGGATCACCGATTCGCCTCTCTTCGTTTGAGGTGAGCACGACAAACGGAACGCTTTTAGCTTTGATGGTGCCCAGCTTCGGAATGCTCAATTGCCACACGCTCAGCAATTCCAACAACAAGGCCTCAAACGCGTGGTCCACCTTGTCCAATTCGTCGATCAACAGGACACAAGGCTTCTCGAATTGCAGCGCGCGCAGAAGCGGGCCAGCACTGAAAAACTGCTGGCTGTGTAACTCCGCCTGCAAGAATTCCCAATCGGCAGCAACGGACTTGGATCTCAGTTCGACGCAAAGCCTTTGCAGGGACTCATCGAACTTGCCCATAGCCTTCTCTTCGTTGATGCCCTCATAGCACTGGAGGCGCTCGACGGTGGTGTCCGCTGCGTCTGCAACTGCATATGCCAATTGAGTCTTACCGCTCCCGGCGGGGCCCTCCAGCAGCAACGGTTTCTGCAGTCTCGCCGCTAGGTAAACCGTTGTCGTGGCAATCGAATCGGCGATGTAACCAGTAGACCGAAGCCGTTCGCTGACTTCTTCAAGAGATGAGAACACTCGTGGCTCCCGTGCTCCCGACGAATTTCTCGGCCGCGAGCGTCAGAAACCTAACTCCGAAGGACATTTCGGTCAAATCGTAGTACTGTTCGGAGTCTCGAGTCAGCAATTCTAGGTTGTCTATTAGTAATGAACATTAAGTAATAGCGGAAACTGTGCGCCTGGGACCACCACCTGCATCTTGCACGGGGGAGATACCGAAAGATGGCCATGGCCATGACAATAGTCTTGGCCAAGACATAATTCCTGCAGTTTGTGACACGCGCGACGGAATTCGGGTGATACAAAATTGCCTCCTCGTGCGAACAACTGAGGAAGGTCTCGGGACACCCCGTGCTTGATTCCCCGCGGCACGGGTGGCTGAGGGGGTCTGCCGGGACCTTTACTTGATCGCCCGTTGTACCAAATACACAAGTTCTCGCTACCAGTGTGGCGCCGGTTACGAGTGCCTGACAATAATCACAAGAACGACTGATGAGCCAGACAAGAATTCGCCTAACTCGCGCGGATCTATACGAGAAAGTTTGGGCCACTCCCATGCGGATACTTGCCAAGGAATTTGGCATGTCCGACGTTGGTTTGGCAAAGGTCTGCCGAAGGAGCAACGTTCCTGTGCCGCCAGTGGGATATTGGCGGCGAAAGGAAACCGGCTACAAGGTCGCTCGCCCTCTATTGCCCGTGGCAAAGGATGCCGCAGAGCATCTGGACATCTACGTCAGGGAGAGGCTCCGCCCAGAATTCGAGGAACTGACCCGCCAGGTCCCGCCACAGGTCATAGTCACACCTGAAATCTCCCATCCCCTTGCATTGAGGTCTCAGAGACTTCTCGAACGCGGGAAGACCAACCAGCGAGGGTTGCTCACATCGAAGAACGGCGCGTTGGCCCACATCTTTGTGTCCGGAGAGCAAGTGCCGCGCGCGCTCAAAATCCTCAACGCACTGCTTCTGGCCCTTGAAGAACGGGGACGGTCGGCCTCCTGGCCAAAAGAGGAAGGCGCATTGGCGGTGAGCATCGATGGTGAGGCCGTCAGGTTCTCACTATCGGAAGTCACCGATAGCCTGGCGCATGTTCTGACTCCTGCGGAAGGGAAGCATCCATGGTCGGCGCCCAAGCACGATTACAAACTGACCGGCAGGTTGCAGTTACAGATCAGCAATCTCCCGGCCTTCATGGGACCGATCCGACGAACTTGGGCTGATGGAAAACAGCAACGAATAGAAGCCTGCATCGGGGATTTCATCATTGGGCTCAGCGTCGCGGCGGCGGCCATCAAGAAACAAAAGCAAGAGATGGAAGAACGGGAGCAGCGCTGGGCGGAGGAGCGAAAGCAGGAAGAAGACGAGCGGCGCAAGGCAGAAGAGCACAAACGGAAGGCTGAGTTTGTCACAGAACTCATCGGCAACTGGGAAGAAGCGGCTCGCCTTCGACAATTCATTAAAGCCATCGAGGAACGAACCTCGCAGTCGGATTTCTCCGATGACGAAAAGGGTGATATTCAGCAGGTGGCGGACTGGACTAGGGAATACGCCGATTCTTTGGATCCGCTTTCTGATCTTCTTGAGGCGATCGATGAATTCGTTCGGCCCGAAAGCACGTACGGGTGGCTGAAGTGAAGGTCGTTTAGTGCCCGTTCGCTCGCGTAGCGTGTCGGTTCGGAATCACGCGTGTCCAAGTTTTCCACGTGTCCATTACTAATGGACAACGCTGCAACGGCTAAACGTCTCTTTGATCGCAACCTATGCCAAATACATGGTTCACTGCTGATTTCCATCTGGGACATGCCAACATCATCCGCTACTGCGGCCGGCCTTTTCCGACCGTCGGAGAAATGGATCAGGCAATTCTTGAACGACTGAATGCCTCGGTGAAGGCGAATGACATTCTTTATTTTCTGGGGGACTTCTGCATCGGGAACCAAGCCCGGATTCTCGAATACCGTCGCCGGATTCGATGTAAGAAGATATTCTCCGTGCCTGGAAATCATGACAAACAGGCTCGCAAGCTGAAACAGGAATTGTCCTGGCTCGACAATCTGGCGGAAGTTTCGATCAATGGCCAACCAATTGTGCTTTGTCACTACGCCTTGCGCGTCTGGAATCGAAGCAATCGCGGATCATGGCACCTCTACGGGCATTCTCACGGACGCCTACTTGAAGTTCCGCGCTCGCTCTCCATGGATGTGGGAGTCGACACGCACGACTTCCGCCCATGGCACTATGACGAAATCGCCGACATCATGAGGAAAAAAGCAGAGGCTCCGGCGTTGGCCTCAGATCATTAGCAATCCCCGCATGTGCGTCCAGTCCTAGGCAAGGATCTCGGATCGCGACGCTACTACTTCTGAGAATTGGGAGTTTCCGGCGCCGCCAGGAGGCGAAGTCGTCCTTTGATTCCCGCTTCGATCGATGAGGCAATCTGATCGGGAAAGTTCTTTGGCAGCTTTGACACAACAGAGTCAACCGCAGCAATTCCTCCCTCTAGCAACTCGTGGACCACCGATTCAATCACCTCTTTCCCCACCCCGGCTTGATCTGCCGTCTGAAAAAAGTGACGTGGCGCAATCTGCCTGATCTGGTAGTGCGGCTTTGTACCGAATGCCATGGCCAGCCGAAAGTGTTTCCACAAAATCTGCTTTGAATCGACGCTAGGCTGAGCTGAGATGACATCGTAGAGTGGTGTCATGCGAAAACGTCCACCTGGAGAGAGGAAGATGCTGAAGTTTTTCGCATGTCCGTCGGTAGCTCCCATGAGCCAGAAGGCGATGTTCGCTTTCAGAAATGAGCGCTGATCCGAGAGTGGTTCATCACTGCCCCGCAGCATCTTGAGGATGTCGGTTATGCCTGGACCGCCATCGCTCTCGTATTTCAGGGTCGGCGGCACCGAGAGTGCTTGGCAGGAATCCTCTTGCGGCAGCCGCAACAGTCTTTGATCGGCAGTCCACAGTCGGTCGAAACGCTCAACAATCAGGACGCGTCTATCTCCGAAGGTTTCCATTTCTGCGCTTGCAGCCGGTAGACCCAAAGCATTGAGGATCTTGAGGCAGAGATATTCGTTCTCAACACTTGAGGTGAGGTCCACTCCGTTGGGGAGCTTTCCGATCGTAGGCTTGAAGATGTGCGTCGTCGCGGTTGTGCCGCGGGGTTTGCACCATCTGCCGTTCCAACGCAGAAGAGCGGTCTTCTCTTGAGCGCCGGCGATAGATATTCGGAAGCTCTCATCTTCCGTAATTCCGAGGGGCGCGGTTGCTAGATTGCGAAGAATGGCAGCGATTTCGCGTTCACTGACGGGTACAGCATCGATCACGCCTGCAGGAGTGGGTTCGGAATCCTCAGGAAGGAACTGTAGCGCACCCACACAGTCGTGACCGATCGCCCTCAACAGGCTATAAGCGTCGGTTCCTTCGGCGTGCGCGTGCGCCGCGATCTTATGCCGCAGAGTATCGTTGTCCGGCAATAAATTCTCGAAAACGGCCAGCACGGGAGCGCCCAGGTATGCCTGTTCGCGTAGAGGCAAGGAGAGCGATGCGGGCAGGGCCGAGTCCCACTCCAGCCATGACCGGTCGTATTGAAAAGAGATTGCCCCCGAAGTCTCGCGTCGAAGTAGCCCGACAAGACGACTGTTGAGAAACACTCTTAGACGGTCATGCGAGGTTCGGCGGGCCATTAGAAGAGTTTCTCAATGTCTTGGGATGAGCCCTTGGTGCGCGGCCGAACCACCAATTCCAGGTCAAGCGCGGCAAGCGCACGCAGCACTGTATCGAAGCGGGCTGCTGCTGACCTCTCAATGTCCGAAATTGTGCGCTGCCGCACGCCGGCTTTTGCGGCTAATTGTTCCTGGGTTAGTCCGAGCTCGCGTCGCCGCTCTCGGATGGAATTCCCGAGCTGCAGAGGAGTTCGTGCAATGGCCTGCATGTTGTTCTCTTTTCTGTTGCGTCAATTGGCTTCTTAAGCGCTTTTCCGCCTAAAGACGTCTTAGGCGCTTTTTCGCCTGAAAGCATTTTAGGCGGTTTCCCGCCTATTTGCAAGATAGGCGGTTTTCCGCCTAAGGCATTCGGGTATCTTTGGTCCAAAGACTAACCGGCCCGACTCTTGCTGGGCTCGCAGCGGGCCGCTCCATCGCAATGCCATTCCAGCCAATGTCCCCGGAAAAGTCAGCATGACGGCAGCCCGAATCTCGTCACCTACGACCTGCGGGAAGGAATCCCGGAGCAAACCTGATTCGGATGCTGAACTGGCGATCGACGGCGCTGGATTGTGCGTCTGATTTACAACCTCGCCTCAGATGCTTCCTAGTCGACTCAGCCTTCCTCTTCCTCTTCCTCTTCTTCCTTTCCTTCTCGTTCTCCCTCCGATCCTGGCGTTCGCATGGCTAACGGGACGTATCTTTCGACCGGTGTTTTCCACGAGCAGAAGAAATCCATCGGATCTTGGGTGCCCACAAACTCGCGGGCCAGCGCAAGGCGCTCCAGCACCTCCTGCCGGTGATCTTCGGGCAAATCTCGGGCATGATTCTCAACTAGTTTGAAAAACTGTTCCACACTCGTGACTCTCGCCGATTCCTGGATCACCTCATCAAGTTCGTCACGGCTTTCTTCGATGGACTGAGCGATGCGGCGGCGGTCTTCCTCTTGTCGACGCTTCTCCTGTTCTGCCTCCCACTCTCGACGCCGGGTTTCGGCCTTCCGCTGTGCCTCTTTCACTTTCTCTACCACAACTTCAATAGAGCTCTCGATTGACTTCACAATTTCCGGGATGTCCTTCGTGAGCGTTCTAGCCTCGGTTTCCTGAAACGACAGCGACCAATCGACACCACCGTACGGCGCGTAGACTACGCACCGGAGACGGCCGCAGGGAATATCCTTCGTCGACGTCCAACTGTAATCGCCGTGCCGGGATGCTGTTTTGGCAGGCTTGTAATCGGACTCGCGGATGTACTTTCCATTTACATAGCGAAGGACAATCGACTCTGACATTTCGATGATGGCAAGGCCAAACGCGACCGAGCCGGCATAAACCACGGTGGGACGTTCTGGACACCACAGACGCTCGTATTCATACGAGGGATTCCCGCGTTGCGCTCCGGAGATTTTCTCATGTTCCTCGATGCGGCTACGCCTGAAGTAATCGCCCAGCCTCGAGATGCCGACTCGATGTCCAGCGGATTCCAATGCGTTGAACAGATCATTTGCAAAGGCCAGCGCCTTATCGAGTCCAGCCTTTGATGCAGTAACGTCGACCATCAGCCTCTTGTGAGGCCTGAGATGCTGGCCTTCATCCACCTTGTAACTCGTGCCATAGTATCCCTTCGCATCACGAATCAGCCCGTGAACGCCGGTAATGGGGTGAGCTAGTCTGCTGCATCGCGGGCCAGGTGGGCGCGGGACAAGTCGCGGCCGAGGCGGCGACTGCAATCCTCCGTCGCGAGACCAATTGAGTTGGTCACCCGGTTGTGCCTCCGGCAACGGAGGCCTCTCGGGCGCTTTTCCGACAGCGAGTTTAGCCCAGTGGCCTCGCTCCGGGCGTGGGACGCGCAGTGCGGAACACACCCGCGCCATGTAGCTTCCTGAGACCTTGAACTGCTGGGCAACCTTGATCATTGGCATCGACCAGACCATCTCGTAAAGCTCTTGTCTCGAAACCAGGTTCGCCCCCATCAGAGCATTTCTCGAGTGCACAGGGTTTTTGGGAGGTGAGTCCCGCGTAACCCGGCCAGGTGGCCTATTCCGGATTTGCTATGGAGCACTTTCGAGGACGTCACGGTTGCGGCGCCAATCCGGAACGCGAGAATCTGCGAAGAAAGGAGCGACCGAATCCATTCGAAAGTTTTGCATCGTCAACTGCTCTCATCACCAGACAAGTATCGAAACGCAGGGACGCATCCGACAGCGGCATGACAACAAGATGATCTACGCGAAAATCTGGGGCACACGCCTGCGTGAGAATCCCTACGCGGGCACGCTCGAGCACTAACTGAGCAGCCTGTTCGTAAGTGAAGGTCTCATGCAGATTCTTCGATAAGATCTTTTCTCGTTTAGCCGTTTCGAGAATCGCATCGTGAATCGTTGGGTGAACTTGCCTGGCATTCAAAATCCAGTCATCGTCTGCCAGATCTCCAAGGACCAGCCCTTTGCGGCAAGCGTATCGGTGAGAATCGGGCAAAACAGCGTATAGCGGTCTTCGCGCAAATGGTACCGCAGTGATCTGCCTTTCCTCAGGCGGTGCCGTCACCAGCGCCAGATTCAACTCTCCCATCAAAACACCGCGCACCGAGTCCATCGCAAAGCGAGAGCAAAGGCGAATTCTGACATTTGTGTGTGAGGGACGCCGCGTAGCCAGGATGCCCGAAACCCAAGCGTGATCGGCATCTGGCGAGTAGCCGATTACAAGCGAGTCGTCGGCCCGACAATCGGCGCGAGCGAGATTAAGAGCACGTTCAGCGTGGAAAATGGCAAGCCGCGCTTCGTCGACGAAAGTGCGACCTGCATCCGTAAGCCCAACGATGCGGCCTTTGTCGCGCGCGAACAGACGCACTCCATGCGAGCGCTCAATCTGCTGGAGTTGCTTGCTGAGGCTGGGCTGGGCGATGCGTAGCCGATGAGATGCCCGAGTAAAGTGCATCTCCTCAGCCAGAACAACCACGGAATACAAATGACGAAGCTCCAGATCCAGGCGCATGGATCTTTCACGCCGGGGCCGCCGCCTCCTTGCCTGCGACGCGAGTGGCCCACGAACGATCGAATACCACTAACTCTAGTACGCACGGGAATAGCGATTCGTATCAATCCGGACGGTTTTCGTCGGCCCTGTTGCATGTGCCCCTCGACTGGAAAAAAGCGACCGTGCACAAACCGTGCCAATATGAGCGGGATTCAAACCATTTGGGTTAACTTTGAACGAAAAGCAGATTCCCCAAATTGTTGGAAACAATAGAAATCAAAAAAAAGAATGGAACGGTTGGAGTAAATCATTCTGCGCCCAAGGCAGGTGCGCTACCAGGCTGCGCTACGCCCCGACACTACAGCAGAATTGATTCTAAAGCACTTTCCAACTTTACGACCACTCCAATTGATGACTCGCCCTCGACCGTGCACCAACCTTGCATTTATGAGTCATTGCACCGCGACCGGCTCTGGCCGGGAATGTTGGCAGCGTGGACCACATTCACCGTTTTGAGTTCGAAAATGGCGAGATTGCTTTTTTCACGGCGAATGCATCGCGAGAGGTTTCGCGACGTTTAGCAGAGCGAGGAAAGATCTGCTGGGGGTGCACTGCGTGAAATTGCGAATGCGGAATTGGCACGAATGCATAGGCGGGCGCAAAGGGCAGCTCTTTATGTTGCTTAGGAGGGTCAGACCAAACAACACTGCCTGGAACCTCGACTAGATCAAGTCTAGAGATCGAGCGTGATCCACGCTGGCGCGTGGTCGCTCGCGTTTTCCTGCCCACGCGCCCATCGGTCGACCCCGCCGTCCACCAGCCGGGCCGACAAATTCGGTGAGAGCAGAAAGTGATCGAGTCGCATGCCTTTGTCCTTCTGCCACCGTTCAAATTTGTAATCCCAGAATGTCCAGAGCGGCCCGTCCGGATGTAGCTTCCGCATGGCGTCAGTCCAGCCTTGAGCCAGCAACCGCGCAAAAGCCTGCCGGCTCTCAGGTTGGATTAACGCATTGTTATCCAACGACCGAGTCGGATAGATGTCCTGCGGTGTCGGCACGACGTTGTAGTCACCGGCCAACACCACGGGTGCGCCGCTCGCCATGAGTTCGGCGGCGTGGGCAATGAGTCGCTCAAACCAGGCCAGCTTGTAATTGAATTTCGGTCCCGGCTGCGGATTCCCATTGGGGAGATAGATGGAAGTGATCAGCACTCCCTGAACCGCCGCTTCAATGTAGCGAGCTTGCCGATCTTCAGGACTTCCCGGCGTCATCCCGAAGAGTCCGCGTTCTCCAGCGGACCGAGGGATCTCCCGCGGCACACAGTGTCGTAGTGGGAGATCCTTCGCTCCGCCTGAAGAACGGCTACGCTCAGAGCTTGCCCTGAGCTTGTCGAAGGGATGACGCCATCGACGAGCGAAGATGCCATCAGAATTTTCAAACTGACCACCACCCAAGCTCGTGCGAGTCAGCACGGGAACGTGGTTTCGCGCGAGAATGGCCACGCCGTTCCAGGAGCGCTCCCCTAGCCAGACTGCTTCGTACCCGAGAGTCCGAAGGGCATTCACGGGAAAAGCTCCCTGCTCTGCCTTGAGCTCCTGGAGACTCACCACGTCCGGTTCAGCTTTCGCTAACCAAGCCAGGAGGTTGTCGAGCCGCTTATTGATGTTATTAATGTTGAAGGTGGCGACTTTCAGCGGGTTCCTTTCCGTACGTTGGCGGATAAGAAATTGTTCCTGTGGATCTCCCACGAAAATAAATCACGCCCTCGCCGGATGGATGCGCCAGCGGGTGACAGTTTGGGCCTGAAAACCTGGTATCCCCCCTCCCCCCTGTTTTGGCCTCAATTGCACGAATCACCAGTAAACATGCGGGTTGCGGGCACGTTACTTTCTCGCCAACCTGCCAATGATCCTTAGGGATCAATAACTTGCGGGTAAAATATAGATAATAAAACACTTAGGTCTACGCTCTGGGCAGTCTCCAGCGTTGCCGCCTTTGATATATTCTGCCGATTCTATTTTGGACGCAAGGTCAGACGTCACAGGGGGGTTGTGGAAAAGGCGAAGATCGAAAAAATGTTCTCACGTCGTAACCAAGAGTCCGAAGGGGGCCGGTGGCCCAGCCTTTTGGTTTTGCTGGCATCAATAACGTAGTGGGTGCCCAGCTCTTGCGTTCTGTGCAAGGGCGGGTACCACGGACGCCTGCTGTGACGCTTCTTACGCGGCGATCCGAAACGTAATCTTCGTCCGACGTTCGTTCCACTGATAAGGTGCAGATGATGCGTACTGCACGTGCGATGCAGGCCGTTGGGCACGATAGACCCCACGATATTGACAGCATCGTACCCGCCCTTGCACAAAACGCAAGGACAGGGCACCCCACTATGTTAGTGATGTCGGCGCGATCAAAAGCCCGGGCCACCCCGCCATCGAGAAATGTTCTCACCTCGCAACCAAGAGTTCGACGGGCATTCACGAGAAAGGCTTGCTACTCTGCCTTGAGCTCTTGGAGACTCACCACATCCGGTTCAGCTTTCGCTAACCAAGCCAAGAGGTTATCGAGCCGCTTGTTGATGTTGTTAATGTTGAAGGTGGCGATTTTCAGCGGGTCCCTTTCTGTCCTTGTGCTTTCCAGGTGTCCCAAAAGAAACAAACGATTTGTTGTTTGAGCTCGCATTGTCACCCGGCGAGTCGTCGCACAAAAAGCTCCGCAAGGCCCAATGAGTCTTCGTCTTTTACACAATAAACGTTACCTCATCAATCAGGGATGCGTTCTTGACACGGTGTTTGCTGATCGGTAGCCTCCTTGAACGGGGAAAAGGGCCACGCGTTTCTCCCCGGACCTTATCCCAGAACAACCCAGGTGAAGATCATGCCCGAATCGTCACACACCCGCGACGGTCGCCTGATCGAAACGTTTCTTTTGTTCGTTGGATTGCAACTTATCTTCGCCGCGATTTATTTCATGATCTATCGCCTTAACCGTACTAATTTCGCGTTCAATACAGACATTATTAGGAAGCAGAGCGAGTCTAGACAAGTCCTGCTTGATCAGACTGCGAATCGGTTGCGGCGGGCACACGACGCAATCATCGACCTACAAGCTCTATTGAAAGCGGGTGAACAACCCGAAGGCTTAGCAGGCCAGACATCCGTTCGTCTACGCTCAGGCGACGTTTGTACCGTCCATTTCTATTCTTACCCTCCTGTAGGGTCAGTATTCCCCCTTTTCGAGGTTACTGATAAGGAAGATGAGCGACTGTTCACATTCAATACCCATGACTCGTGGTCAAAATGGACCGGCACGAACTCCCCAAGAACGACGTCGGAGTGGCTAGAGACCCTCCCCGGGGTCCTAAATCATCTGACGAAGAAACAGACAACAATTGGTCGCCGTATTGACTCACTTTCCACATCCACACCTGACGTGTGGTCTTACCTAGATTTCCTGTACTTCAGCATAATCGCGCAGACCACCGTTGGGTTCGGGGATATCTTGCCCAATAGTACGCTTACGAGAATGGTGGTTGCTGCTCAGATTCTCATTGGGTATGCATTACTCGTGGTCGTGTTGAACATCGTTATGAGTTCGTAACTCCTGCACAGCCGCAAAGCCGGCGGGTGGCCCAGCCTTTTAGTCTTGCTGGTATCAACAACAAAGTGGGTGCCCCCGCTCCTGCGTTCTGTGCAAGGGCGGGTACCACGAGCGCCTGCAGTGACGCTTTTTACGCAGCTCGATCCCGAAACGTGGTCTTCGTCCGACGTTCGTTCAACTGATAAAGTCCAGATGATGCGCACTGCAAATGCGATGCGGACCGTTGGACACGATAAACCCCACGATATTGGTAGCATCGTACCCGCCCTTGCACAAAACGCAAGGACGGGGCACCCGCTATGTCGGTGATGTCGGCGCGATCAAAAGCCGCCCACGAAGTAACTCACTCGTGGAATGGTAGAATCGATTAGCTCCCCGGATAACCAGCCGATCAGGGAAGTTAAAGCAGTTATGAGGTATTTCTATGGTCACTCGTCGTGGAAAAGAAGAACCCGGCACTAACGGGAGCAGCAAAGGGAAGATCAAGTTCCGCTACATGGATTCGGAACGAGTTGTAGACTTTAGCGTAGAAAACATGACCGGGGACTCGGTCACAGATGGCCTGCATTCTATCGCTAACGCACTGGCCGGACGTACGCTCCAGCGGAAAGCTCAACCTGATCCGAAGCGCATAGCGGCGGGTGGTGGCACGCCAGCGGTAGACCTTGAAGAAGAGATTGAGACACCGGAGCTTGAAGATCAGGAGCAGGAAATCTTAGAGCCAGAAGCCGACGATACTGGTGACGGCCAAACTCCGAAGCCGAAGAAAACTCCCAAAGCTCCTAAGGCTCCGAAGATGCTTAAAGAACCGAAGTTGACCGAAGCCAAGGTGTCGCTGGAAGACTTCATGAAGCAGAAGAATGCTACCGAGATGATGGACAAGTACGCGATTGTGGCGGTCTGGTACAAGGAGCAGTTCGAGGTCACCGACATCAACATCGACCGAATCTTCACCGCATTCACGGTTCTGGGGCAGGTGTCGCAATTGCCTACGGACGTGGAGAAACCGCTGAAGAACATGACGTACTCCAAAACGAAGAAGTGGTTCGACAAGGCGGAGGCCGCTGGCACCTACACTCTCAACTGGCTCGGTGAGAGTGAAGTTGGCAAGATGGGAGCCATTAAAGGGTGAGCGAGGAAGACGATCTTCGAGCCTTCATCCCTCGCGTTGCTGGCTTCGCAGACCTAGGCCATGCAGAGAAGGTTCGCCTCTTTGCATGGCTTCAACATTTCCTCCGCAAGAAGGAAACATTCGTCACAAAAGACATCAACTGGTGCTACGACAAACTTTCGTACAAGCCGGGCAACACCAGCCAGAACCTCATCAATATGGAGAAGGCAGGCGAACTCCTCGGAAATCCCAATAGCGGGTACCGCTGCGAGGGGAAACTCGTCGCCAAGTACGAGGAACTTTATAAAGAGCATGATGTGACACTCAACGTGCGGCAGATGGTCAAGGATCTGGTCAATGTGATCCCGGAAATCGAGGAGAAGGACATCTTCGATGAAGCCTTGAAGTGTCTAAAGTATGACGCGGGCCGCGCCGCCGAAATCATGGTTTGGAACATCGCGATTTATCATCTCTACCAATTCATCCTGAAGCACCACTTAAAAGCGTTCAACGACCGGATTCCGGTTCGTTTCCCGAACAAGAAGGCGTGGTCTGTCGCCAATATGCCTCTCATCAAGAAGTACGACGATTTTGGTGACGAGATGTCCGAGCGCGACGTCATAGACGTCGCGGGTTCGGCGGGGATTATCAATGATGGGGTTTACAAGACCTACAAGAACCGACTTGATCAGCGGAACTCCGCAGCACACCCTTCTACTCTTCGTGTCACACAGGTTCAAGCGGAAGGGTTCATCGACGACTTGATCCGCAACACGGTTCTACAGTTGAAGATTTGAAGGTTATCCCGCAGTACTGAAGCTACCCAATCACCCAAAAATAAGGGAACAGACGGGACGTGTCCCGTTGCACACAAGCCCTACGAATAGATCCCGGGCGCTTCGTGTCCAAGCTTCTGGACATATTCAACGTACGACCCAGGATAGACAGTGGGAGTGCGGTCCGTGCCGCTCTCGCCGCCCAGTTCCAGCACACGTGAGCCGAGACCGCGAAGGAACATGCGGTCATGCGATACAAAGATCATGGTGCCTTCAAAGTCTTTCAGGGCGTCCACCAGCATTTCTTTGGTCGCGAGATCGAGATGATTGGTCGGTTCGTCGAGCACCAGGAAGTTCGGCGGGTTGAACAGCATGCGTGCGATGGCCAGCCGCGATTTTTCCCCGCCGGAGAGTGCGCGGATCTTCTTGTCCGTGTCGTCGCCGGAGAACTGGAATGCTCCCGCCAGGTTCCGCAGCGAGCCAATACTGTCCTGAGGAAAATCCTGTTGCAACTGTTCGGCGACGGTGAGATCGGAATTGAGCACGTCCAGGGATTGTTGCGCAAAGTAGCCCATATACAGGCTGGCGCCGAGCCGCACGCTTCCGGCATCGGGAGCGCTTGCCCCGGCAATCATTTTAAGAAGCGTAGTTTTGCCCGCGCCGTTTCTGCCCATGACGGCCCAGCGTTCTCCGCGGCGGATGGTGAGATTGAATCCTTCGTAAATCACACGTGGGCCGTAACTCTTGTGCAGATTCTCAATCACAGCCACCTGTTCGCCGGATCGTGGTGGAATGCGAAAGTCAAACTTTACTACCTCACGTTTTTTTGGCAGTTCGATCTTCTCGATCTTGTCCAACGCTTTGATGCGGCTCTGCACCTGCGCAGCTTTGGCGGCGTGCGTCCTGAAACGATCGATGAAGCGCTGCTCCTTGGCGAGCATAGACTGCTGCCGGGCAAACGCTGCCTGCTGATTGCTCTCTCGCACCGCCCGCTCGCGCTCGTAGAAGTCGTAGTCACCCGAATAGGTGATGATTTCGCCGCCATCAATCTCCGCAATCTTTGAGACCAGACGGTTCATGAATTCGCGGTCGTGCGAGGTCATCAGCAGCGCGCCAGGAAATGATTTGAGAAACTGTTCCAGCCAGATGATGGATTCGATGTCGAGATGGTTCGTCGGTTCGTCCATCAGCAACACATCCGGCATTCCGAGCAGAACGCGCGCCAGCGCGACGCGCATTTTCCATCCGCCGGAGAGAGCGCCCACGTCGCCGTCAATCTGATCGTCTTTGAATGTCTGACCCCGGAATCCCAGACCGTGGAGCACTTCACGGGCTTGCGATTCGAGCGCGTAACCGCCCAAATGCTCGTACTCCTCCTGCACGTGACCGAAGCGATCGAGGATGCGGTCCATGTCATCGGCCTTGGCGGGGTCGGACATTTCCCGCTGCAAGGCTTCGAGTTCGTGGTGCAGATCGCCGACGCGTCCGCTGCCTGCGATCGCTTCATCCAGGACGGAACGGCCCTGCATTTCCTCGACGTCCTGGCGAAAGTAGCCGATCGTCAACTTCCTGGGGACAGAGACCGTGCCGTCGTCGGGACTTTCCTCGCCCACCACCATGCGGAACAGCGTTGTCTTGCCCGCCCCATTGGGACCGACCAGTCCGACTTTTTCGCCAGGATTCAACTGAAACGAAGCATCCACGAAGAGCAACTGCTTGCCATACTGCTTATTGATGTTTGAGAAAGAAATCATTTTGAAGGAGCAACTCGCGGCACGATGCCTCTTAAATAGTGTAGCCGCAGCGTAGCGTGGACAGAAACTTGCTGGGCAACGCTGGCACATTGGGGATCAGTGAACAGAAATCAGGGATCGCAAACTTCGCTCTTGACATTGCCAGATAATCCACTACCATATGGTTGTGGATAAATTGGGTACAACGTTTGCGGCTTTGTCCGATCCAACCCGGCGGGCAATGATCGAACGCCTCTCCCACGGGCCTGCCTCTGTGCATGGATTGACGAAACCGTTTGCACTCTCGCAGCAGATGATTTCAAAACATATTGCCTACCTGGTGCGGGCGCGGATTGTGATCAAGACGAAGCGTGGACGAGAGAGTGTGTGCACGCTCAGGCCGGCGGCGATCAAGACAGTCAGCGACTGGGCGATCAGCTATCGCCGATTCTGGGAAGAGAGTTTCGACAAGCTCGAGGTAGTTGTAAGTCAAATGAAGAAAGATCAAATGAAGAAAGAGGAGGTCACGGATGACAAAAAGCACAGCGAACGAGACCGAGCGAATGGTCGTCACAAGAACTTTTGATGCCCCACGCGAGTTGGTTTGGAAGGCGTGGACAGAGTCGAAATACGTGATGCAGTGGTGGGGGCCGAAGGGCTTTACTTCGCCGGTTTGCAAGATGGATTTTCGCGTGGGCGGAAAATCTCTCTTGTGCATGAGAACGCCGGATGGGCAGGAGGGCTGGAATGCGGTTGAATACCACGAGATTGTTCCCCTGGAAAAGATCGTTTCCTCCATGTACTTTTCCGACTCGAAGGGAAACAAGATTGAGCCTGCGGAATTAGGGATAGAAGATGAGGCTATCGACGGTGCGTATGACGTGACCATCTTTGAGGATCTCGGGAACGGCCAGACGAAACTCACCTACATTGGAAATGAACCCATGGAGAGCGCAAAGAATAGCGGTCAACTAGAGGGCTGGAACGAGACACTCGAGAAAGTTGCCGCAGTGGTTACGAAGCTAGCGCAGGCGAAATAACAAGTTGAAGCTTTGATTCGCAAAACTCTTTCCTGGACAAACAATCGTGGAGAAAGAATCGTGGAGAAAGAAATGAAAAGAATACCGTTTCTCGCTATCGTCCTGCTGGCATTCGCATTTCCTGCGCATGCCCAAGATGCGATGAAGAATGATGCGATAAAGAATGACGCGATGAAGAAAGATGCAGCCGCGAAACCTGCCGATCCGGAAATGAAAGTCGTGCTCGATTCCTGGAATGAGATTGGCCGCAAGCTGACGGCGATGGCTGAAGATTTTCCCGAGGACAAATATGACTTCAAGCCGACACCCGCGGAACGGAGCTTCGCCGAGCAGTTGCTGCACGCGGCGGGTTCATGCTACTACTTCACGAATCCTGTGATGGGGAAGAAGCCTCCCGCGGCAGAAGATCCGAAGCGCGAGCAATACAAGTCCAAGGCCGACATCGTTGCGTTCGTCAAGAAAGCTTTCGCCGATGGCGCAGCCGCCATCCAGTCGAAAGGCGAAAAAGGCATGACCACGGAGGTTGTTTATTTCCCTGACCAGAAAGCGCGCGTTCTCGACATAGCATACGGCCTCATCGAACACAGCGGTGAACACTACGGCCAGCTCGTTGTGTACTACCGCCTCGCAGGTCTTGTGCCGCCGGAGTCGCGGCCCAAGAAGTAAAGCTCAAGAGACCAGCCGGGATAGGCCCACCCTTTGCGATGCACCTGCAAAGGATGGGCCACCCAGGGTTTATGCTGGCTTCAAAGGGTGCGCCACCCGCCTGTCCCCATAATCCCCCCGCGAAGAGTCGTCCCCAAGAAAGAGAACTCAACTCAGTTCTGAGTACCTAATCTAATTCGTGATTCGCCGTGAACTCCTGCCCGAAGTTCGGCTCGACTGTTGGGGCAAACGTATGGCGAAATACGTTACACGCCTCTCGGCACACGTTAGCACTTGCCTCACCTAATACCCATATACACCACAGTTATACCAGTAGTTGCTAATTAGCAATGAGCAGTAGCTAATTACCTCTATGTAACCATCTTAATAATATAGACTTGTGCATGCTCTGTGGATAATCTGTTGAATGCTTGTGTTTAGCACGACGCGACTAACAACACGGATAAACACCGTAACTCATTACAAATAAACACAATAAATAGCGAACAAACGACGAATCTTCAACATCTCTGCTAAATTCTGAAGGCATCGCCCTAAGCTCTGTGGTATGATGATTGAAGTAGTCGGGCCGAACCTCGGACGGGAGACCACGGTGAATCACGAATTGGATCAGGCACTCATAACTGAATTGGGTTTTATTCGCAGGCTGTTGGCGTTGTCGTTGATCGAAGGAAAGAAGCGGAAAGAGCAAGTCAGGTTGTTGGCTTCAGCTGGTTTGGGCCGTCACGAAATTGCAGAACTGCTCGCAACTTCGCCCGGTGCTATCAGCGTTGAAATTTCGAATCTTCGTAAACAAGGAGTGCTGCATGGCAGAAAACCTTAATGAGGGCGCATTGGAAAAGACTTTGCGTGCGCTCTTGCTGATCAAAATGGAGTCAATGAAACAGCGTGAGCAAGTCGCCTTGTTAGACAAGGCAGGATTTGGGCCGTCAGACATTGCGCGATGTGTTGGATCAACACCGGGAGCCGTGAGTGTTCGGCTCGCGGAAATCAGGAAAAAGACGCGGACCAGTCGGGGTCGCAATTCAAAGTGAACAAGGGAGGTCTTCAGTGTCCGATCAGGAAACATATCAAAAGTGGATTCCGGTGATTGCTCGCTCTCTCGCCTATCTGTGCGTTCAGGTCGGTGAATTGAAGGAGAAGGGACTCACGGAGAAAGCATCATTCTTGGAAGCTGCCGGTATTGATCGCAAGGATGTCGCAGCGATGCTCGGTACTACTTACGGCTCGATCAGCGAGACGCTGAGCAAGGCAAAGCGGGACAAGAAAGGAGGAAAGAAGAAAAATGCCAAAAGGAAAGAGCGGTAATTCGTCGGCGGCAATTGAGACGCTCACGGCTGAAGATAAGATCGCACGAATCCTCGGCATTCTTGCGGTGAAGGATGTGGCAGATTCAGCTGACAAAGTCGTCATGCTGCAAGGAGCCGGGTTCGGATCGGGAGAAATCTCGTCGATGCTGGACATCACGCGGAACGCGATCGACCTGATCAATTTCAAGCGGCGGCAACGCTCCAAAAAGAAGAGCGGAAAGAAGCAGTGACCTTATGCCGAGAATAAATCAGCAACTGCTTGAAAGATTGAAGTCGAAGTTGGGAGTGAACGCCAGCCGCGTTTACGACATCATCGCCGACAAAGCGTCGGACACTATGCTTGATCGGCATCTGGCCGCGTTTGTAGTTGCCTCCGAGAGTGGGGTCAACATTCAGAAGTACTCTACGCCTGAGGAAAGAGCGCAGATCAGAGGGAGCCTGCGTCCTGGCGGCGCGGCCAATTCAACGCAGCAAGCCTCTCCTTCCGTTTCGCCGGAGCCACAGGTTAGGAAACGAACCAAGGCGCGAGGGAGTCAGCCCGTGGCGAAAGCAAAAGACAATTCCGTGTTCGTAGTGCATGGCCGAAACGATAAGCTCCGGCGTTCCCTTTTCGATTTTCTGCGCGCCCTCGGACTCAAGCCGCTTGAGTGGGAAAAAGTCGTGCTCATGACGAAGAAAACGAACCCATATATCGGCGACATTTTGGACAACACGATGGCGAAGGTACAGGCCGTCGTTGTTTTATTTTCGCCGGACGACGAGGCGAAACTGCGTGCGGAATTCACCACGCGGGCTGACGGTGCCGGGGAGAAGAAGCTCCGGGGTCAGCCACGCCCGAACGTTCTGTTTGAGGCGGGTCTGGCGTTAGGCAGACATCCGAACAAGACGATATTGGTTGAAGTCGGCAAGTTGCGAAAATTTAGCGACATAGCGGGCCGTCACGTTGTCCGACTCGACAACGATTACGCCAAGCGCAACGATCTCGCAAATCGACTTGAGCTTCTCGGGTGCAAGGTAGACAAGCAAGGAACAGATTGGACGCACGCAGGTGATTTCACGGTTCCATAGAGAGGTAAAACGCTATGAAAACAATTCCGCTTTCCGCGAAGGGATTCGCGGAGTTCGTCCTGGCCGGACCGAGCAAGAAGGCCTCGATTGTTCGCAACATTCTCAAGCCGAAATCTGCCGAAGCGCAGGTCATCGTCCTCTACTACGCGAGGGCGATCCGCATCATCCGCCTTTACCACATTAAGGGGAATGACCGCGAATATTTGAAGAAAGAGATTCACGCTCTTGAGAAAAAGCTAGAAGCGGCTACGACCAATCAGGCCCGCGCAGGACTGAGGAACAACCTCCGCGCAATTCGCAGCTACATGGACATCTACGGGCAACGGAAACGAAACATAGTTCCCCGTCCAAGGATCTACTACACGCACGGCAATGTGCGCCTGTCGGCAAGTCCTGACCTCGCGGTCGAGGAAGACGGAAGATTGAAGTTGGTAAAGCTCGGCACCACGAAGAAAGGTGCCAACCCGGAACTCATCCGAATCATGCTCCGCGTGATCTATCAAGCGGCCAGCGCTGAACACGACGTGCAGCCGCATGATGTCGTTTATTTCGACGTCACGAATGCCGTTCGCATGAGAAGCAGTTCGGAGGATTCCGATCTAGCGACAACCATCGATAACGGATGCGACACGCTGGCCGGCATGGTCTGACGTCAGTGCTTTTGCAGCAAATTAGTGAACGTCCCGTCTCCCCAAGTCGTGGCCGAATTTTCGATTTGAATCCCGCCGTGAACCTACTGATGCAATGAGAATCCAGCCGGCAAGGCTGCCTCTAGATTGATTGGTTCGCCGGTGATGGGGTGGTGGAATTTTAGAAAGCGGGCGTGCAGGAAATATCCTCCGTCGCCGGGGAGGCCGGGGAGATTTTCCAGCGGCTGGCCGGATAATCCGTATAGAGGATCGCCTACCAGGGGATGGCCGATGGATGCCAGATGGATTCTGATTTGATGAGGGCGGCCCGAATTTAGGCTTACCTCAAATGTTGTGGTGCTGGCGGTGCGTGAGACCACCTTCGCCAATGACTTTGACGGCTTGCCATTCGGGTTGGCGGCCCACACCAATCCGAGTCGCGGGTGCGGTACAAGGCCGATGGGTGTGAGGATTTCGTAGGCGTCTTGTTGTGCTGCGTTTTGAGCCAGCGCCCAATAGATTTTTTGAACTCTGGGTGTGTTCCAGTCTGCGCCTAGTTTAGCGGCGGCCTGCGGTGTTTTGGCGAAGAGAACGATGCCGGTGGTGGCTCGGCCTAACCGGTGGACAGGGTTGGCGTTGGGAGTTTGCTTTTGCACCAGGCGCAGGAGGGTGTTTTCCATAAAGCCGCCGCCGGGGAGGGTGGGCAGTCCGCCAGGTTTGTTGACGGCCAACAGATGCGGGTCATCAAACAGTACTTCGAAGTGCTGAGGAGTGTCCGGTTCGATCCAGGGTGGTCGGTTCCAGACAAGAGTTTCGCCTGCAATCAGCGATTCGCTTCCAGTCGCGGTGACGCCGTTGACGGTGACTTCGCTGTTGTTCAGTTTTTGTTGCCAGGCTTGTGAGGTTGAGTGTGGATAAAGGTTTGCCAGGTGGGAGAGCAGCGTGCGTCCGTGATATTTGCTGGGGATGATTGTGGTATAGGCATGGCCCCGGTTGAGCATTGGTTTGAGTGTAAGCTATGGCATCTGAGGTTGGTCAGGGGTTGAGATTGTCCGCACGTCGTAACTGGCCGCTCCAATCATGAGGTCAATGTGACACTACAAAGAGAAAGACTGACACAGATCGTCCTGGTGATCGTGGGGCTGTTGAATCTAGCCCCAATTTATTTTCTATATTTGGATCTGTGGCATTCCAGCTGGCTTTCGGAGGGGAAATGCGAGTGCGGGCCGATGTTTCTGAGCTTTTTTATTCCGGTCGGGATCTTTCTACTTATAGCCGCAAGAAGACCGTCTGAGCATCGCTCGATGATTGCTCTGGCAGCTTGGTGGCACATCTCCCATGGCTCTGTGATGGCGATTCAAACCGTGGAAGCGTGGATGCACGGCGTCCACCGGAACTTTGCCGATGTCATCGTAATGCTTGTGATCGGAGCTGTCCTGTTAGCGCTTCTGCCGGCAAAGCGAGAGGCAGTCGCGCCAGGAGTTGCGTGAACGAGCAGAAACCCCACTTGAAGGAGCAACTTGCGGCACTCTGCCTCTTCCAGTGTAGCCCGGCCAGAAAATTACTGGCCAATGCTGGCATGTTGAATTGTTGAAGCACTGCCAAGTTCACTTCCAGGCATGCTCCGGTACAGCCGGTGAGGTGCCGAGGGAATGCAAAGGACACCCTCAAAGAGTGTAAACGCCTGATTTCACCAGTTGGAAGATTCTGCTGGACTCTCCACCGATTCAACGCGCAAAATTCCAGAAATAGTTCGAGGCACTGAATGAAACTGTCCAAGCACCGCGTACTCCTCTGGGGGATTCTTTCGCCTGTGTTAAGTCTGGTTTTGTAAACGTTGGTCTATGCGACGCTAACGCACTATAGCGCGGATCTTGAAAAGGATTGGCTGTTGCGATTGTCGCTATCGACAATCGCGATGACCATTCCATCTTTTGCAACGATTGCCCTGGCAATAAAGGCCCGGCGCACGAGGGCGTTGTCCTTGTCTGCGAGAATAGGGCTTCTGCTTGCGATTCTTTCGCTGGGCTTGCAGCGTCACCGATTCGGGACGGCCTTCTCCGCGCCAAACAGACGCGAAATATGGCCATGCACGACGTAGCCGCGCCGGTTTTTGACACCACGGACATCAGCGGAAACGCCGAGCGCCTCAGTGATCAGGCTGGTAAGGTTGTGCTCGTCAACGCCTGGGCGACCTGGTGCGGGCCTTGCCGGAATGAGATGCCGAAGCTAGACCGGCTCTACCATGACCAGAAGGACAAAGGCCTGGTCGTGTTTGGAATATCAAGCGAAGATGCCGAAGTACAACAGAAATATCTTCAACAAGTTCCTTTGAGTTACCCCCTTCCTAACCCTGAAAGGGAGAGTCCCCAGCCTTTACACCGACATCGCTCGTTATCCGGCGGTTTTTCTAATCGACCGTGGTGGACGACTTCAGCCTGCGCCCGGTCCTGATCAATCCTTTGAGAAACTGGAAGCAGATGTGGAATCCCTACTAGGGGCGCGTGGCCCGGGCTTTTGATTGCCGGCAGACACAGGACTGAGGGTGCCCGTCCTTTGCGCAGTTTGAGGCTGACGGCCCGGAACTTGCAAAGGGCGGGTACCACGAACGCATGCGCAAGCGACTTTGTCGGAAGAACAAAAGCTGCGTCGCCAGCATCGCCGCCCACCGTTGCAAAGAACGCAAGGATAGGGCACCACAATGAGAAATGATGTACACAAGAATCGCTAAGGTAGGCCACCCGCCGTGCTAAGTTATTCGGCTATGCGAGTTCGTGGATTGATTCTGGCGACTATTCTCATCGGCTTTACTTTCCTCGCGGCAGCTCAAAACACGGCGCTACAGGAGCGGAGGCAGCGGGCCGCGGCAGCGTTCCATGACGGGATTCTCTTGTTTCATGCCAGTTCCGAGTTGGAGCTCACTGCGGACGGTTTCCGCCAGGAGCCTTTCTTCTATTACTTCACGGGCCTAGGGAACACGGTGGGGGCTGTGCTCGCCATCGACGGAAAATCGGGCGAAAGCTGGCTTTTCTTGCCATCCAAACCGCCGTTCTTGAGTGCCGGTCTACAGCCCGAGGTTCAGCCCGGACCGGAAGCGGCAAAACGCCTGGGCATGGAACATGTCGTTGACTGGTCCGAACTGGAAGGGTTTCTAGCGCCACGCGCCGGCCAAGCACTGCCCATCTACTGTGGGAACGGTCTGTCAACATTCACCGAGCTGCCAGCCAACCTTCTCAGCCCGAAGTCGCCCCAGGCTCCGATGTGGCTGCAGATCATTCTGCAAAAATGGCCGGCCTTTGAAGCCAAAGAGTCGGGAGAGCGGATTGGAGCGCTTATGGCAGTTCAGAGTGCGGACGAAACCGTTGCTCTGCGCTCAGCTGCGAAGGCGACTGTGACTGCCGTAATGGCCGGAATGCGTGCGATTCGGCCTGGGGTGTCGCAACGGAGCGTCGAGGCGGTCGTCGAAAACACATGCTGGAGCGCGGGCGTACATGGCATCTCTTTCTGGCCGTGGGCAATGGCGGGAGACAATGCCGTATTCCCGCGACCTTTCACTTCGCTCGCGCGATACGATCACCTGAACCGGAATATGCGTCCGGGCGACCTGGTGCGCCTTGATGTGGGATGCGAACTGGATCACTACATAGGAGACTTAGGGCGGACGGTGCCGGTTTCGGGTCATTATGACGACGACCAGCGAGAGACCTGGAACATATTCGTGGCGGCCTACCATGCCGGGGTCCTCGGGCTGCACGACGGGGCCACTGAAGACCAGATCTTCGACACTTGGCGTGCCGAACTGCTGCGTCATCGCGCATCGGCAAAGAGTCTGCTTGCGCAGCACGCGATCGATTCCTGGTCAGATCGCAAGAATGTTCCGTTCTGGCAAGTGCATACGACAAACCTGATGGCCGGTAGCCCCATTGGACCACTCAGGCCAGGAACCACGATCAACTTTGAGCCGATTGCCTCAATCGATGGCCAGGGATTTTTTCTGGAAGACATGTACATCATTACCAAGGATGGCGCGGAGCTTCTTACCCCGGGAGTTCCATACTCGGCGGAGGAAATCGAAGCGGCTATGAGGTAAGCGGTGAGTGTTGAAAATGCCTGATACGGTCCCCGACGAGTGGTCGGCAACCTTATCCTTATCAGTTGAGTAAGAGTTGCCCGTTAATCAGGACTTGTGCGCACTCCAAGAAAGTTCGCGGTAAGGCACCGAGAGATATAATTCCCGCGTGCGACAACCTATGCGGCATGGAATGGCGCTTCGCGTTTCCAAAGCGGTTCTCGTTTTTGCAGTCGCACTTTTCTACACGATTCTGGTCCTAAACAACATCACGGATTACGGCTCCAACAATGAGTTTGTCCGCCACGTCCTGATGATGGACTCAACCTTTCCGGGGAACCACCTCACGTGGCGCGCCGTCAATTCGCCGCTGGTACATACGGTCTTCTACGTCGGCATCATCGCCTGGGAATCAGTCACTATGCTTCTATGCTGGTGGGCTGCTGTTAGGTTGCTGAAATCGTGTCGTGCGGACAGGGCGCAATTCGCCGCTGCTCTGGACGTCGCCGTGATCGCGCTGACGACGAGCCTGCTGATGTGGTTGGTGGCATTTCTCGATGTCGGGGGCGAATGGTTTCTGATGTGGCAGTCGAAAATGTGGAATGGGCAGGAAGAGGCATTCCGCATGTTTACCGTTGTCGGTGTGGTGTTTCTGGTTGTGGTGCAACGCGAGCCAACTCCCGATTAGTCGGCAATCGGAGCGGATCGTCCGCCAACCGAAAGCTGGGGTCACTTCTTCTTAAAGGCGCTGCGCTCGCAACAAAATTCACTCAAATGGGGTTCAGTGTGAAAAGAGAACGCCCAACACAGACCGTCGCGTGTGGCCCGGCCTTTGGACTGCAGTAGCAAAATCACCGTGGGTGCCCCGTCCTTGCGTTTTGCAAAGGCGGGTACGACGACGGCATACACGAGGGGTAGTGTAGAACCTACATGAGTTGCGCCGGCAGCATCGCCGCCCACCCCTTCGGCAAGCTCAGGGCAGGCTCTTGCAGAAAACGCAAGGATGGTGCACCCTCCGTGGGAATGATGCAATGCAAAGATGGGCCACCCGGCGATTTTCCCTCATGAAATGATACAATGCTTACAACAGTTACACTCTCGGAGGATCGATGAAGCAATCGCGCACGATGGTGCTCAGTATGCGCCTGCCAGTGGAGAGCGGAAAACGCTTGAAGCGCATCGCGAAGCGGCACGGCTGGACAGCGAGCGATGCCAGCGCGCGGCTGGTGGAAGAGGGTTTACGGCGGTCGGAATTTGCCTTCCTGGATTTTCGCGATTCGCCGGCAGGCAGGCAAGCCTATATCCAAGGCAGCTCCCTGGCGATATGGGAGGTCATGTTGCTTCTTCGGAGTTACAAGGGCAAGGTTAATGATGTGGCCAAGCATCTGAAATGGCCTGAAGCGAGAGTTCGAGCTGCTCTTTACTATTCGGAGGCATTCCCCGGAGAGGTGGACGACGCGATAGCAGAGAACGATTCAACTGACTTCAACAGCCTAAAGCGCATGCTTCCCCAAGCGGTCGACTTTGCCGCCAGACAGACCAAGCGGGGCTGATGCTCAAGCTACTTCTAGATGAGCACATCTCTCCAGCCGTAATGGATGGTGTTCAACGTCGCAATCGATCGGTAATTATTCACTCCATGGTGCAGTGGGAGAACGGAAACTATCTTGGGAAGGAAGATTCCGTTTGCCTGTTGGAGGCGGCGAAGCAACGCTTGACCCTGGTTACTTATGATCGCAGGACGATTCCTCCATTGTTGAAGCTCTGGGCAGAGGAAGAGCGATCCCATGGCGGTGTGATATTTGTCGATGAAAAGACAATCTCGCCGGCGGACATTGGAGGGCTAGTCCGTGCTCTAATTTCGCTCGTGGACGAGGCCGGGGGAATGGATTGGACCGACCAAGTGTACTTCTTGCGCAGCGGACGCTGACGGCGGGTGGCGCCTTCCGACAGACTCTCGTCCGGCCTGGGACTTCCTGCGTCTTAAAGCTCGTCCACGAAGGCAAGATCGTGTGGCGTTACGTATCGCTGATAGCACTTCTCGCACATCCAGCGTTCTCCCGGATCACAATACCCGAACATCCCAGCGTCGATATGTTCGTGGCATAGCTCGCAGTGCTCGTGACCCCAGCCCGCGGGAACGAGCCGCGTTCCAGAGCGGACAGGCAAGCTCTGGTCGGGCGCAGGATAATGTCGACTCTGCCCCGTAGCTTCCCCAGTTGGTTCCAGTTTCGTCCATATCTTTACCTCGCGACCGCCTACGATGGATACATCCTTGCCCTCGTAATCCTCGGCGATCGCATCCGTTCCGCGAAACTGCATTCGTTCCCATCCCCAGTTCGGGTCAAGCACCATCCCCACGTGGTACCCCTGCCAGTAGGAGCTCAGATAAGCAAGCCCCTGTCCCGGTGCAATGTTTGGTTCGCCTTTTACTTCAAATGTTAGAACCGTAGCGTTTCTTTCCTTATTATGCGACTGCACGGACGCGCAAATGTATCCGCGCATTCCGAACACGAGCCAAAACCACCGTGGGCCAATGCCATCCACAACATTGTTGAAACTACTTGGAGGAATTCCGTCGAAGCCACCCTCAAGCTCGAAAGAGATATATCCGGCCTCGGAGGTTGCGCCGGAACGCACCCCGGTCACGACAAACTTAGGAAAATCTTCGAGCGTTTTTCGTTTGTGGATTTCCATTTTTCGCTACCCTCGGCAATATACAGTTGATCGGCAAATGGCATCTTAAGTCAATTGGCGTAACATCGCTATTTCACTCATTGACCCTGGCCGGACCGTTAATAAATGAAATTGCCTCCGAGCAACTATTGACTTCCGGTTTGCCCGTGATTCAGGAGTTTCTGGAATCGATTCACACAAGCCGGCTTATCAGTACTGATCTCCCAAGCATGCCTTCGCTGGCACTTGTCCGAGATGATGGATAGGATCGCTAAGGGACCGGAAGACGTGAAAAAATCAGCCAGGGCCGCAGATGAAATCCCATAAACGCGAATAACCTACGGCGTTTTTATCGCCGTTTATCAGCGTTCATTGGTGCGCCCACTGGATTCGCGCTGGAAAGACTACGAGATGCGAAAAGGCTTCACAAGAAAACCACAGCCGGACGCCCCCGGGCCGCCAGTCAAGAACTACATCACGCCGAGCGGACTGGAGCGGCTTAAAGATGAGCACCGGTTTCTGCTCTCCAGGGAACGCCCGGCCGTGACGGAGGTGGTGGCGTGGGCTGCCAGCAACGGCGATCGCAGTGAAAACGCCGACTATCAGTACGGCAAGCGGCGGCTGCGGCAGATCGATGGGCGGATTCGTTTTCTCACCAAGCGAATCGAAGCCGCGGAAGTGGTGGACCCGGAAGCGCTGAGATCGGGACAGGCGGCGGCGAGGGCGTTCTTCGGAGCGACCGTGCGCTATGCCAACGCCGCGGGAGTGGAGCGAGTGGTGAGCATCGTGGGCACGGACGAAATCGATCTCGACCGCAACCACATCAGTTGGGTGTCACCTCTGGGGCGCGCGTTGATGAAATCGGCAGCGGGTGACAGCGTAGTCCTTCAATTGCCGGGCGGCACAGAATATCTGACCGTGCTGGACGTGCGTTACGAGCGCATTGCTGTGGAACCGTTCCGTGAACCACCTGGATCCCAGGCCTCGGCAAAGGGAGTCCCTCGCCGACGCTAAATCCACCCGACGAAAAAAAGACGAAACGGCACGTTGGTAAAGAGCAACGACCGTAATAGCGCGCTTATCGACCTTGGCAAGCGACAAGCGATGAGTTGATCTTCACAAGCGCGCTTGTGGGAAGTTTGAGAAGTCGACTGCCCGGAGCTATTCCTCGCTGCTCGATGCCGTTTGTTGTAGCTCTCGCTGCAGCTGTAACAATTGACGAAGCTCGTCTGCCTTGGCCGAACTCGGGGACTGCGAACTGCCCAGCGAATAGGTGCTGAATCCGGCAATCGTTTTCCCGCCGAACCGTTTATAATTTCTATCCGGATATGCAGAACCCGCGTTACGCATTGGTAGCATATGTAAAAAGCCCGGTGGGCGAGTTCGTTGAAAATCTCCGGCGGCAATTACACCCTGCTCTTCCCCAAATGGCGGCGCATGTAACTCTGCTGCCGCCCCGGCTTCTGAGCGGAACTGAATCTTCTGCGCTCCAGACATTGGAAAGCGTGTGCGGGAGCGCCGCGCCCTTTGATGTGGATTTGGGAGACGTCGAGACATTTGTGCCCACGACACCCACTGTCTATATTCGCTTGACTGGCGGGGCTGCACGCATGAGCGAGTTGCACAGTCAATTGAACACGCAAGCGCTCGAGTTTCGCGAGGAATGGCCCTACGTTCCGCACATGACCATCGCTAAAATGGGGGCCGAGACGGCTGCACGGGAAGCGATGCAGGTCGCAAGCAACCTGTGGTCGCAATATCGCGGGAATCGCCGCATTCGCCTGGAACGTTTGACGTTTGTGCGGGAAGAAGAGCCTAGCTGCTGGGTAGATCTGGCGCCCATTACTCTCGGGGCAACGTTGGTTCCTCACTGAACCGTGCTGCGCTCGCCGATGTAGCTCTCGACCACTTGCTTCCATTTCCCTTGCGCCTTAAGGATGAATTCCACGGCATCGCGAAGGGCGCCGTCGCCGCCCGCATGCGGAGTGACGTAGTGGGCCTCTCGCTTTACTTCCGCCCGGGCGTTCTTAACGGCGATTGCCAGCCCGCCAGCGCGCATGGCGGGGAGATCGATAACGTCATCGCCGACGAAGGCGGCTTCTTCCGGCTTAAGACCTTCCTGCTTAAGAATTTCTTCAAAACAACCGCGCTTATCCTGCACTCCTTGATGCACGTGTTCGAGTTTCAAGTCGCGGGCGCGCAAGGCGACGGTTTCCGAGGTTCGCTTCGTGATCAGTCCAGTCTTTATTCCGCCAAGTCGAGCCAAAGAGATCGAAGCGCCATCGTGGGCGTGAAAGCCTTTGAATTCGATTGAATTCTGCGGCGAGCCGGCGGGTGCCGGAAGGAAGAACAGCTTACCATCGGTCAGTACGCCATCGACGTCGAAGAGCAAAAGTCTGATTTTGCGGGCGCGGGCGACTGGCGAGAGCTTCTTGGGCATTGGGGCGATTCTAGCATCGCGCAAAAGATCGGATCATGCAAACCCATTGCGTCCGCCCAACACCATCTCTGCGTGCATATCAGTAGCAACGCTTTACTTTTGCGCTTGTACCGCACTCTCCAAATCACCAGCCGCCTTATCAATACCGCCCGCAATATTAGCGATCACCTGCGCAACCATGGGAATTTGCGCGTCGGCCTGCTGCCATTTTTTTTCATCCATGTATTCGCGGACGGCAGCGATTGGCTTGGCGCCGTAGCCGGTATAGGCCCCTGGCGCGTAGATCTGATTCTTGAACCACGGGCGCTCGGGCAAGCCTTTGTCGTTTAAGAACAGGCGCGAGATTTCAAGCAGATCGCCGTTCACGGTATCCAATGATTGCTGCGAGACCGGCGCCCCGTTCTTGAACTTGGCTAACGCTTTTGAGTAACGATCCGCGCTCTTCTTCAGTAACTCGATGGAATTCTTCATGGGAGCAAAATTCATGAACGGCGGAACGGTTTCGGCGGGAGGCGGCAGCAGCGGTTTGTGAGGATCCGATGTCGCACTGAATACACCTTCTTGTAGTTCGAGATTGCGTTCCGTGAATTCATCCTGCTTGTCCTTCAGCAATTTCTCCAGATCGGTTTCATACTTGGTAATCGCTTCGGATTGGGGTGCGTAGTCGAAAGGAAGCAAATCGGCGTCGGCAATCCGCAGGATCGCGCTGCCGGCGGTTTGGGCTAATGCACGACCATAAGAAAAATCCGTGTCGGCGAAATGCGTATACCAATAAAAGTCGTCGTAGATTGAGTGATACTGATCGCCTTCGTCCTCACCGCCAAAACCGATGTCTAGCGCGGGAATACCCGCGAAATCCTGGAACGCCGTGTAATCGGAGCCGTCGCCGAGGGCTCGCACCCGCAAATTCGCGTGCCCGCGAATCTCGCCGCGCTCTTCTTTGTCTTTGGCTCTCTCAATGGCGCGCAGGTGCGATCGCTGATAGATCGAAATGTTTTTCTCGGGGTCGTTGATGTCGTGAGCCACGGCGCTGATGACGGATTCCAGATCCTGGGTTCCACCGGCTCCAAAAAAGCCGCGCTCGTTCCCGTCGGTATTGATATAAGCGACCGCATGTTTGCGCAATTCATCGAGATGCGTCTCAACCCATTCTGTTGACCCGAGCAGCCCGGGCTCTTCGCCGTCCCATGCGCAATAAATAATCGTTCGTTTGGGAGACCACCCTTGCTTGTGCAGTTCGCCAAGCGTGCGCGCTTCTTCCAGTTCCGGGGCCATTCCGGCGATGGGATCGTCGGCTCCGTTCACCCAGGCATCGTGATGGTTTCCGCGGATCACCCATTGGTCGGGAGTGGCCGATCCGTGCAGGGTAGCGATTACATCATTCACCGGCTTAGTGTCCCAATTCGATGTGACTTTGAGGTGAACGCGTGCTGGTCCGGGACCGACGTGGTAGGTAATGGGCAGCGCGCCGCGCCAGCCTTCTGGCGCAACTTGTCCGCGCAGTGCCGAAAGAAACGGCAATGCATCGGCGTAGGAAATCGGAAGAACGGGAATCTTGGTTATGGTTTTGGCTTCTTTGATCTCCAACCGCTTCGCGCCCGGAACAGCACCGACGCCCGGCGTTAGAGGATCGCCGGGATAATCCGTATCCATGACGCTGCCACGCTGTACGCCTTCGCGCGGCCTCCAGCCGCCCTGGGGATAGTCATCACCGTAAAAGTAGCCGTCGTTTCTTGGGTCGGAATAGATGATGCAGCCAACAGCTCCGTGCTCGGCCGCAACCTTGGGCTTGATGCCTCGCCATCCTTCGCCATAGCGGGCGATCACGATGGCGCCCTTGACGGAAACTCCGAGACGATCCAGTTGTTCGTAATCGTCGCGGTTGCCGTGATTCACATAAACCAGCGGCCCGGTGACATCTCCGTCGATGGAGTAAGCGTTGTAGGTGGGCAGCTGTTCGGAAGTCTGGTTCGAGGTCGGATCGATGGCGAGGGCCGGTTCCTGCAACTGGGCACGGAATTGCGTAGGACCGGTGAGCTCAAGCACACGTTCTTTTGGCGTGGGGAACAAGACATCGAACGTTTCGATGTGCGCGTCGAATCCCCATTCCTTGAAACGAGCCAGCATCCACTCTGCGTTGTCTTTGTCGTAAGGAGAGCCGACGTGGTGAGGGCGCGCGCTGAGGCGGCGCATATTTTCGCGGATATTGGCGGCGACAATGCCATCCTGGAATTTCTTTTCCAGTTCGCGCTGTGACGCCGAAGTTTGCGCGGTGTAACCGAGCAGATGTGCGGAAGGTGCGGCCTGGTCCGGCAAAGTCTGGGCAAGCGAGAACTGCGCGAAAGCGAAAAGCAGTATGTAACAGGTTAAAGAGCGTAGCGAGGTCAAGTGATTCTCCCGGCGAGTCAGCGATGGACGGGGAATTCTACCACCAACCTTGAGCACAGCTCGGAGGCATTGCTATGGTTAGCGCGGGATCCACAAGATTGGGAAATGGCGGCCTAGTTTTTCGAAATCGCGGTCGGCGGTGACAAGGGTTGCGCGGTGCGTCGCGGCGAGAGAGGCAGCCATGCAATCCACATATAGAATCCCGTGAAGTGCCTTGATCTCGCCGGCTTTGACGGCTTGAGGAAGATCGACGGGAACAACTTGAATTGGAAGGCGCGAAAGGTCGGCAAGAGTCTCTCGCGCGGATTGTTCTCCGTGCCGCTGCCAGGAAAGGTAGAACACCTCGCCCCAGTTCACCACCGAAACCAACAAAGGAATGCCCAACCGATCGGCTTCCTTTAGCAACTGCGTGATACGAGTAGCTCCGGGAGCGTTGAGTAATAACTCGATTATCGCACTGGCATCAAGGACGTACGTCTTGCTCATCGTGAGAAGCGTTCCTTCTCAATCCGGTGCTCGCGCTCCCGATCCTCACGCAGGGAATGCGATCCCTCATAACGCCCTTGTAACTTGCGGATCAACTCTTCGATCGCAGGCGGTTTTTCTTTTTGCTCCTCCTCTTGAATTGTCTTGCCTTCGTAGCGAACTTCGAAACCTCGCTCTTTCAGGAGGGCAACGGCCTGGTGAGAATTCGTTGGGTCATTCGGAGGCACTCCCGCCGCCGCCAGAACAAGCGGCCGTGCGGGTAGCTCTCGTCCGTCAACAATTGTGCTCCACTTCGGCAGTTGGCGGTTTGAGCGAAAAGTTTTTGCCGCGGCGCTAATGTCTTCCCGTTTCAGAGCCGCAACTCTGGAGCTTGGCACCGAGGTACGCTCCTTTCAATTATTATTCATATTCATCATATTCACGGTCTAACCCAACGTCAACAAAATTAGCAGCGAACAATTGGCGAATATAGTGAGTCTCAGCCACAAGATTCCGGCTACAATGTAGCGATGGCGTCCCTTCCCTCCTCCCTCGCCTGGGCCCATCCTCTCGTTGCGGAATGGTTTGTCCTGCGCTTCGGCACGGCTACAGAACCGCAGGAACAGGGCTGGCCGCATATTCTTGCCGGGCGAAATACGCTGATTTCCGCGCCCACCGGGTCGGGCAAAACGCTGGCCGCGTTTCTCGCTTGTATTGACCGGTTGGTGCGGAAATCGCTGGCCGGCGATTTGGCGGATCGAACCGAAGTTCTTTACATCTCGCCTTTGAAAGCTCTGGGCAACGATATCCAGAAAAATCTCGAGGTGCCTCTCGGAGAAATTCTCGCCATGGCGGGTGAGCGCGGCCTGCTGATGCCGGAGATTCGCACGGCGGTCCGTACCGGCGACACTCTCATGCCGGAGCGGCGCGCGATGTTGAAGCGCCCGCCGCACATTCTCGTGACCACCCCCGAGTCACTCTATATTCTTCTGACCGCGGACAAGAGCCGAGCGATCCTGCGCGATGTCGAGACCGTCATCGTCGACGAAATTCATGCCGTTGCCGACGACAAGCGCGGCGCACACTTATCTCTGTCGCTGGAAAGACTGGAGGCGTTGACTTATGCTCCACCGGTTCGTATCGGTCTTTCGGCCACGCAAAAACCGATCGAACAAGTCGCACATTTTTTGACCGGTAACGGTCGCGCCGATCCGGTCATCGTCAACATCGGCCACAAGCGGACGCTCGATCTTGCCGTTGAAGTGCCGCCGATGCCACTGGGGCCGGTTGCGTCGAATGAGATGTGGGATGCGATCTACGACCGCCTGGTGACGCTGGTAAATGAGCATCGTTCGACCCTGGTGTTCGTCAATACGCGGCGAATGGCCGAACGGCTTGCGCACAATCTGGGCGAGCGCATGGGCGAGGAAAACGTTGCGGCGCACCATGGCAGCCTGTCGCGCAAGCTGCGTCTTACGGCGGAAAAAAAGCTGAAAGAAGGCCAGATAAAAGTTCTGGTCGCCACCGCATCTCTCGAACTGGGCATTGATGTGGGCACGGTCGACTTGGCGGTCCAGATCAACTCGCCTCGATCGATCGCTGTAGCGCTGCAGCGTGTGGGCCGTTCGGGGCACTGGCGCGGCGCAATTCCCAAAGGACGATTTTTCTGTACGACGCGAGACGACTTACTCGAATGTGCGTCGCTGGCGCGGGCGATTCAGCATGGCGATCTTGATCGCCTGATAATTCCCGAATCTCCGCTCGACGTGCTGGCGCAGCAGATTGTGGCGGCGTGCTCGGCCGAGGAGTTTCGCGAAGACGATATGTTCGCGCTGGTGCGGCGCGCGTATCCATATCGCAATTTGTCGCGCGAGGTATTCGATTCGATTCTGGAGATGCTGTCCGAAGGCATTGCGGCGAAGCGCGGCCGCTACGGCGCCTATGTGCATCGCGACCGCGTCAATGGGATGTTGCGTGCCCGGCGCGGAGCGCGGCTCGCAGCCATCACCAGCGGCGGCGCGATTCCCGATAACTCGCTCTACACCGTTGTCGCCGAGCCGGATGGCATTGTAGTCGGCACGGTGGACGAAGATTTCGCCGTCGAGAGCATGCGCGGCGACATCATGCTGCTCGGCAATACGTCTTGGATGATTCGCCGCATCGAGACGAATTCCGGACGAGTGCTGGTGCAGGATGCGCATGGCTCTCCGCCCAGCGTTCCCTTTTGGAATGGAGAAGCTCCGTCACGGACGCAGGAACTATCGGCGCATGTGGGCGAGCTTCGCGAAAAAATCAGTGAGATGCTGCCCCACACCTCGCCGGTGGGTTTTTCGGCGACTCAGCCGGAAGTAGCTACGGCCGTCGCATGGCTCAAGGCCGAATGCGGACTGGATGACTCCGGCGCAGAGCAAGCGATTGAATACGTCTTGCAGGGCCGCGCGGTTCTGGGGGCAGTGCCTACGCAGACGACAGTGATCGCCGAGCGGTTTTTCGACGAAGGCGGCGGAATGCAACTGGTGATCCATGCGCCGTTCGGCGGACGTATTAACAAAGCCTGGGGGCTGGCTCTGCGCAAGCGCTTTTGCGTCGGCTTCAATTTCGAGTTGCAGGCCGCAGCGACTGATAACGGCTTGAACATCGCCCTGGCTGAGCAACACAGTTTTCCTCTGAGCGATGTTTTTCATTTCTTGCAGGCGGAAACGGTGCAGCCGATCCTGGAACAGGCCGCTCTCGATTCTCCGATTTTCGGCACGCGCTGGCGCTGGGATGCAGGCCGCGCCTTGGCTCTGTTACGTTTTCAGGGAGGCAAGAAAGTTCCGCCGCAAATTCAGCGCATGCGCTCGGACGATCTGCTGGCGTCGGTCTTTCCCGATGCCGCCGCCTGTTTCGAAAACATTCAAGGCGAGCGCAAGATTCCCGATCACCCACTGGTGAGCGAAGTCATGAAAGACGTGCTCACCGAGGCGATGGATTTGGAAGGCTTGAAAGCATTGTTGCGCGGCATGGCCGGTGGCGCCATTCGTGTCGTGGCCGTGGACACCCCGGTTCCATCACAGTTTTCGCACGAAATCCTCAACGCCAATCCCTACGCTTATCTGGACGACGCGCCGCTGGAGGAGCGGCGCGCGCGGGCAGTGGAGATGCGGCGCATGCTGCCGGCGTCGGTACTGGAAGAAGTGGGCGGACTCGATCCGGCAGCGATTGCGCAAGTGCGCGCGGAGGCGTGGCCCGATGTCCGCGATGCCGATGAGTTGCACGATGTCCTGCACACGCTGGTAGCGTTGCCGGTGAACGAATCCGAAGGAGAATACGAGGTTGCCAACGGGCTTCCTAATGCGCAACGGATCGAGCAAGCGATTGAGCCGCTTGTTCTGGGACACGATTCCTTAGCTTCGCCGAATCAGAAAATCTTTCCGACCACACTCAGGCCACGCGAGAATGGCGTCGCAGTTAAATGGCAAGCGTATTTCGATCGACTGGTGAGCGAAGGGCGTGCAGCGGAGGCGATACTCGGCGCCGACAGATCGTCGAGAAAATATTGGGTGGCTGCGGAACGCGCCCAAAGCTTTGAAAAACTTTTTGCTGGCGCAGAGTTTCTGCCCCAAATGAGTCATGTCGAAACTGCGGACCTGTCTCGCGAAGATGCCTTGCTCACCTTGGTCACGGGATGGATGTCGCACCTGGGGCCGGTCACGGCGTCGCATCTCGGTGAGAGCTTGGGATTACCGGCTTCCGATGTCGAACAAGCGCTGCTCCGGATGGAAGCCAGCGGAACCGTTCTGCGGGGAAACTTCACTGGCGCTGCCTCGCGGACGGCAGTGTCCGCGCCACACCAAGCGCCCGCGCCGCGTGAGATTGAATGGTGCGAGCGGCGTCTGCTGGCGCGGATTCACCGGCTTACGCTGGGAAGCTTGCGCAAGCAGATCGAGCCGGTGACGGCGGCGCAGTTTATGCGCTGGCTCTTGCGCTGGCAGCACGTGGCGCCGGAAACGCAGGTCGTGGGCGAGCGTGGCGCATTGGAAGTCTTGCGCCAACTACAAGGATTTGAGATTCCCGCGAACGCATGGGAGCGCCAGGTTTTGGCGAGACGCATCGCGGACTACGATCCTCAATGGCTCGACCAGCTTTGCCTGACGGGCGCCGTGGGGTGGGGACGGTTATCGCCGCATCCCGCCACGCTGGATTATCCCAAAGGGGAGAAATCGAACGGCGCATCTTCACCGGACAATCTGACCGCACCGCGCCAGCGTCGTGTGATTCCCACCAGCGTCGCTCCGATCACGTTCTTCGTGCGCGAAGAAGCCGACTGGATGACGCCGCGCCATCCCGCCAGCGATCAGGCTGAGGCGCGAGGCCTGAGTCACGACGCCAAACTTGTTCTGGAATTCCTGAAACAAAGAGGCGCTTCATTTTTCGCAGACATGGTTCGGGGTACGGGAAAATTAAAGGCCGAGATCGAAACCGCTCTCTGGGAACTGGTTGCGGCCGGAGTTGTTACCGCCGACGGATTCGACAACCTGCGCGCGTTGATCGATCCCAAACGCCGCGCCGGGCAAGGCCACGGCCGCAGCAATCGCCCGCGCCACAGTGCCGGACGGTGGGCTCTGCTTCATGCCGATCAACCCGCCGAGCGGCCCCGCATGATCGAAGCCATCTGCTGGATGCTGTTGCGCCGCTATGGAATTGTGTTTCGCGATCTGCTGGCGCGAGAGGCCAACCTTCCTTCATGGCGCGAATTGTTGATGGGTTTCCGGCGGCTGGAAGATCGCGGCGAAATCCGCGGCGGCCGCTTCGTCGACGGTTTCCTGGGAGAGCAGTTTGCCCTGCCCATCGCGGTTGACTCCGTGCGGGCTCTGCGCAACCTTCCAACGGACGCAGAGACCGTAACGTTGTCCGCGGCCGACCCGCTGAACCTCATCGGAATACTGGTGCCTGGGGATCGCGTGCCGGCAATTTCGGGCAGGACAGTCAGTTATCGCGATGGAATTGCAGTTCCACCCGCCGGGGCGACAGCGCCGATGGATAGAGCCGGATAAAGGCTCGATCCCAACAAGAACGACACTCACCACGGAAGCACTGAGACACAGAGCAAAATCATCCAACGGCCTGCGTTCGGAAGCCGCCGGCCGCCTCGCGTTTTCCTCCGTGTCTCAGTCCGTCTATGGTTGCAATTACGTGCGGGTACCCGATGGTGCGATTGGGGGAATTCTTACGAGAGAACGCGTTGTCCGTGTGAAGCCGATCCTGCGATTTTTCGGGGAGGACAGTCAGCTCTCGGGATTAAAATCCCGACCAGCTAACCGTCCCGACCTCCCCGACCCATGAGTGCAGCAGTGTGAAGCGGCGCGACAACGGGGCCAAAAATCTTTTGAGAAAAATCAGAGGCTCGATGAGGGGGTCCCCCGAGCCTCTGATTAGCGTTACCCGGCAAAACTCATTCAAAAAGCGCTTCCCCCATCGCTTTTCGCCGAGCTCTCGCAATATGCGGTGATGCACGCGGGATTCCATTTTTGGTTCACTCTGTGAAAATCTGCCGCAACCCAATATCTGCCAGTCGTTTACAACCGCTGTTCCAATTCTGCTCATTCCCACCTTGGCCCTCTCAGGCCCGCTTTTCCTATCCGATCAGATAGATCGATTAGCTGTTCGGATATACGAACAAGACTGACTGAGGGAATGCATTTCTGGCGAAGCTGTGATAAGACAGTGGCACTGATCCGAGGGGGCTTGCTTGCATCCCAGACTTCTGGCCATTTCCGGACCTCTAAAAGACTCCATCGTTCCACTTCCTGAGGGAGAAGTGACGCTAGGCCGCGAGGCGGGCAATGCCGTCGCAATTACCGACCCTTCGGTCTCGCGCAAGCACTGCCTTTTGCGTCAGCAAGATGGACGTTTTCAGATATGCGATTTGCAGAGCCGCAACGGAACCCTGGTGAATGGAGTGTCGATCAAAGAACAATGGCTGCGCCACGGCGACGAGATCGCGGTTGGCGACTCGATCTTCCTTTTTCTCCTCGATGACGAGAGTCTGGTTCTTCCGCCCAGCCGCGTCGAGTTCGACGAAGGCCATCACACGGCGGAAACGAAGCTGATTCATCCCCGGGAAGTCCTCTATCTGCAGCCGGAAAGAATGTTGCGCGAATTGCCGGCGACCTCGACTCTGGCGCGCAACCTGAATGCGCTGCTCAAGATCAGCCGTGTGGTTCACGCCATTCGCGACCTGGAAGAGTTGCAGGCACAGCTCCTGGACTTGATTTTTGAAGTTGCGCCCGCGGGACGCGGCGCGATTCTGCTGAGTGAGCGCTCCGGAGAAGAATTCAACTCGCTTTACGCGCGCACACGGCAATCCGGGCAAGGGCAATCGGTACACGTCAGCCGCACGATTGCAAAGAAAGTCATGGAGCAGGGAGTTGCCATCCTCGGCGGCGATGTCTCAGGCAGCGGCGAGCTGCGGCAAGTGGAAAGCCTCGCGGTGTCGCAGGTGCGATCGTTACTGTGCGTACCGCTCACGGTGTTTGAACGTGTAATCGGCTGCATCTATCTCGACAGTACGAATCCGGTCAACCGCTTCGACGAGGAGCACTTGCAGCTGGTGACGGCAATCGCCGGCATCTCGGCCGTGGCGCTCGACAACGCGCGCCGCCTGCAATGGCTGGAACAGGAAAATCAACGGTTGACGGTCGAAATCAGCCAGGAACGCAGTCTGGTGGGAGAGGGGGCGCGCATCAAAGAAATTTATCAATTTCTGGCCCGGGTCGCTCCCACTGATTCGACGGTATTAATTGAAGGCGAAAGCGGCACTGGAAAAGAACTGGCGGCTCGCGCGCTGCACCGTAACAGCCCTCGGGGCGCCAAGCCGTTTGTGGCGATCAATTGCGCCGCCATACCCGAGTCTCTGCTGGAAAGCGACTTGTTCGGCCACGAGCGCGGCGCCTTTACCGGGGCAAACGTCCAAAAAAAAGGCAGGCTCGAGATTGCCGACGGAGGCGTGGTCTTTCTCGACGAGATCGGCGAACTCGCCCCTTCACTGCAGGTTAAGTTGCTTAGAGTTTTGCAGGAGCGAGAGTTCGAGCGGGTCGGGGGAATGCATCCTCTCAAAGTCGATATCCGGCTGATTGCGGCTACCAATCGCGATTTGAACGATGCCGTGGCCACCGGCCAATTCCGTCGCGATCTCTACTACCGGCTGGCGGTGGTGAAGATGACGATGCCTCCCTTGCGCGAGCGCAAGGAAGACGTCCCCATGCTTACGCGTCACTTCGTGCAGAAATATGCGAAGCGCTGCAAAGTAAAGCCCAAGCCGGTTTCGCGCGAGGCCATGGCAATTCTCTCCAACTACGATTGGCCGGGCAATGTGCGGGAACTGGAAAATGCGGTCGAGCGCGCGCTGGTGCTCGGGATCTCGGACACCGTGCTTCCCGAAGACCTGCCCGAATCCCTGCTGGAGCACGCCTCGGCGCCGGAGATGACTGAAGGCAACTATCATGCCACCATCAAGCAGGCGAAGAAGCAGCTGATTCTCGACGCAGTGGAACACACGCGCGGGAATTTAGTCGAAGCCGCCGCCATCCTCGGCCTGCATCCAAATTATTTGCACCGGCTGATCCGCAATCTTGAGCTGCGCGAGATCCTCGATGACATGCGGGAAAATTCACGGCCGCCCAAAGGAAACGGAAAGATCAGCGGACCTGTGAAAATATCCGGCGGGAAAATGTAGGACCGCGAAAGCTCAAGGAAGATGCAGCTTTATCAGGCGCGCCGGATCGAGATATGTGCCCTGCCAGCGGACTGCCACGTGAAGATGAGGCCCGGTCGCCCGCCCTGTACCTCCGCTCAAGCCCAGTTGCTGGCTGCGTTTCACCTGGTCTCCTTCTTTTACCTTAAATTGCGACAGATGCATGTAAATCGTCAGCAGCCCCTGTCCATGATCGATCACCACGCAATTGCCCTCAAAATATAGCGGACGCGCCAACAGCACCGTGCCCTCATTCATTGCTTCCACGGGAGTTCCGCTTGGCACGCGGAAATCCAGACCCAGATGCGAGCTCTGGGTTTTCCCGTTGAAGACGCGCTGTGTGCCGAATACGTCGGAGATCGCGGCATCGGCCGGCGCGTCAAACTTTCCCGACCACTCCCGCTCGGGCGTAACGCGGTTCAGATAATCCTTCTTAATCTTTTGATCCTCGTCGATCTGCTTGACCTGATCGGGATTCGGCTCGGTGAACTGCTTGGAAACCGTAAGCTCAACTTTCGGATACTTTGCCCGTGTGACTGCGAATTTGTGCGTAAAAGTTGATTCGAGTTTGGCCTTCGTTCCCGCGCGTTGGCCTGTGAGTTCCAACGCATACTTGCCGGGAGCGGTTTCAAGGCTCACTCCCACAAGCGCGAACCATGTCTTGCTGGGCGAGTCAAAGTTGAAAGTGACGTGATGTCCCAGCCATGTGCCTTCGAGAGATTCCAGGCGATAAGTGGATTTCACCTGAAACAATACCGGTGCACCATTGACCAACTGTGTCGGCTCGGCTCGAATGGTAAAGGTTGCGGCCTGAGTGGGCTGAACAAAAGCGACGAGCACGCCGGCCACCAACAACAAAAACTGGAAGACGGAGCATGACAGTTGCGGGAGAAGCGATGGGCGCAAAACAACTCTCGACCGCTTATTGCAAAACACCACACCAGACTACCATCAGCGCATCGCCCGTCAATTGGATTTCCTTCGGTTACGTCCCAGTCACATAGGTTAATACTGGTCCACGTTGCCCAATCCGTGCCCCTCGAATTCTGCATTGACCTTGATGGAACGGTTGTGATTAGATGTGCGAATCCAGCGCGGCCCCAGGCGCCCATCCGCCGGTATTTGGGGCGTGCCATGAGGTGAAGTATGAATCGCAAACTGCTGTTCTCTCTCCTCGCAGTAACCGCCAGTATGAGCTTGCTAACCTCTTCTCCGGCGATTGCGCGCGAAGTCGCTCTTCCCGCCGGTACTCTTCTGCAATGCACGCTCAACGAACCGAACTTCTCCTCGGCCACCGCCGATGTTGGAGATCCTGTACTTTGCCACCTTCGCAGCGTTACCGAATTCGGTCAGCAGGCATTCCCGCGCGGCAGCTACCTGGTGGGACATTTGGAGTCCGCCAAAGAGCCGGGACACTTCGTGGGTAAAGGCTCTTTGAAGCTCCAGTTTGACCGCATCGGATTGCCGAGCGGCGACCTGCCGCTGGAAGCGAAGATTATCGCGACGCGGAGCTATCGCGTGGACCGCGAAGGCAAGATCATTGGCCATGGGCATGCTACGCGCGACGTGGTGGAATGGATGCTGCCGCCTCTGTGGCCGTGGAAGGTAGTGATGCTGCCGGCGCGCGGGCCGCGTCCCAAGCTCAAAGGCGAGACGACTTTGGAGTTGCGCCTGATGGACGATGTTTTGGTGCCGCAGCTTTCCAGCACTTTGCAACCGGGATTGGCGCCGGGATGGCGTTACTTTGGCCGCCCGCAAAGCGAATCGTTCCCGCAGACAGGCTCGAACGAATCTCTTCCACAATTATCCTTGCGCGATACCGTCGTGCACCCCCCTGCCGTAACTCCGCAGGCTTCTTATGCTAGCTTCGTTTCGCGGGACGTGAGCGCCGGCCAACCAGGATTGGATTCGGCGATGGTCACTTCTTCCGCCCTTAATTCAACGCCGGGGGTTCCGGTGTTCGTCCTCAAAACGGGCATCGTGCTCTCGATCGGCAACTACACTTACCGCGACGGGCGCATCACCTATACTCTCGCCGGCGGCGGCGGTGGCGTCGTAGGGTCAGACGAAATCGACTGGAGCAGCACCACCCGGTTAAATTCCACCCGCGGAATTCGAGTGACTCTACGCAGCGGTCATGCCAGTTCCGCGGCGCCGGGGCTTTGATCGACCTTTTTGACTGGAAGCCGCCGGGCAATCACCGGCGGCTTTTCTTTTGCGTGCTCGGTTACGACGACAGAATTTTGCGTCAGGACGGTCGAGACCAATATCCTAAGACCGCACATTAAGACCCGCGCATTGGGTGTGCCGAATCTCTTGAGAGGACCAAATGGAGAAAGTTAACCTCGCAGAAAAGTTTTCCAGGATTTCCGAATACTGGAAGCCCTACATCGCAGCAGAACTCAATGGCCAGCATGTGAAACTGGATAAACTGAAGGGTGAATTCGTATTTCATCACCACGAGAATGAAGATGAAATGTTCCTGGTGGTGAAGGGCCGGTTCCGCATGGAGTTTCTCGACCGCCAGGAATGGATTGAAGCCGGAGAATTTATCGTAGTGCCACGTGGAGTGGAGCATCGCCCGGTGGCAGACGAAGAGTGTTGGATTCTGCTGTTTGAGCCGGCTTCGACCCTGAACACTGGCAATGTCCGCAATGAACGTACGCTCTCGCAATTGGAACACGTGTAGCTTTCCGACTCTTTGGTTTCTGCGACGCGAGAGATTTTGTCGTAATCTAGGAGCTTATGGAAGTCACCGTCTACTCCGCTGTCTGGTGTCCGGATTGCCGCGAGGCCAAGCGATTCCTCGCCAAGCACAATATTCCTTACAAGGAAATCGACATCGAGACGGCACCCGGAGCCGCCGAGGAAGTTGTCAAGAAAACCGGCAAACGGGCCATCCCGCAGTTTGTGATTGACGGAGAATGGGTCCAGCCCTATCGCGCCGGAAGAGGATTCCTGTATGAGGAAATGGCGAAACGGCTGGGTGTGAGCCAGCCGTAAATGGCCATTGGGCGGTCAGTTAGAACGAGTTATTACGCTTTCCTGCCACATTTCTTCCTAAGAAATATTTAAGGATATCGCCCGTACATCGCCTTCCGTACCGTGGAAAAGCCGCGCCGGACGCGGGAAGATACTTCTTCCCCCACTACAGCCCTTAAACTCTCCCGCGAAAAGACTAAACGCAAGATCACAAGCGCCAGAATCAACTGGCATGATCGGTCCGTAGAGGCGACCTCGAACAATGTCCGAAGGCCAGATTCCGGAACCAGGCAACAACGAATCGCAAATCTTTCCACTTCAGTCTTCTCATCTTCAATCTCCCGCAACTTCCATTTCCTCGGTTGATCCCGCCGATGTAACCAGCGCAGTCTCCGAGAGTTGGCAATTGTTGATGCAGGGTATAACCGGAGTCGTTTTGTTGATCGGCGCGATAGCCATGTTTCACTACTATGCGCCGATGGCTGCGCAGAGCGTTCCGCCGAGCGACTTGCAGCGGCAGGTGCATGAATTGAATTCGCAGGTCGCCGAGCTCCGGCAAGAACAGGCTATGCCCGCGACCGTGCTGAACCGTTACCGCAATTCAATCGGCTACATCTACGGCGTATATCAGGTAGGCTTTCCCGGCCAAAAGCCGGCGATACGGGCTCGAGTTTCAGGCACAGGTTTTCTGGTAGCGGACGGCTTGCTTGCCACGAATCGCCATGTCGCCGAGCCCTGGTACGGGGATTCCGAAGCTGAATCGCTGATTCGTAATGGGGCCACCGCTACGTTGGAGAGTGTGGTCGTGTTTTTTCCGGGCTCTCCCACGCCCGTGAACCTGTCTCGTGCGGCAGTTTCTTCCACCAACGATTTGGCCGTGCTGCGCATGGAAAACCCCGAAGCCGCGGCTCGGTTGACGGTATTGCCCCTGGCGAAATCAGCCGGTTCTCCCGGCGACCTGGTCACGGTGGTCGGCTACCCGATGGGGATTGCCGGGATGGTGGCAAAGTCTCCAAACGGAATTTATGCACGGCTCGCCTATCGCCACAACGACATTACGGCGGCCAGTGAACTGGCGGCGCTCTCGCTGATTCGCCCTTCGGCTACGTGCGGACATCTCGGCGATGTCGTCGGCGATAAACTCATCTATGACGCTCCCACGGCTCACGGCGGCAGCGGCGGCCCGGTATTTAATTCCAAGGGAGAAGTGATCGGAATCAACTCGGCCTACATGGATGGATTTTCCGGAGGAACTCTGGGTATCTCCATCGAGTCTTTGCGCCCGCTGTTGGAGGCTGCAGAGAAGCAAACGAAGTAACATCGTTGCAGTCGCACAAAAGCCGCTCTAGTCACTCTTTCGTAATCATCCCACCTGCACATTTTCTGTGGCATATTAATATTGCTGAAACATCTTGCCTCTACGATGGAAGCAGGAGGGCGAATGGCCTCATCACGAGTCTCGAAGTTACTGCCCTTACAGGTCGCCGCCATCTGTTATCGCCGCCGCGGCGATGCCGTCGAGTTCCTCCTGGTCAACACCAACGGCGGCAATAAGTGGACCTTTCCCAAGGGATCGCCAGACGCCCATCTTTCGCACAGCCAGGCCGCCGAGCGCGAAGCCGCCGAAGAGGCCGGAGCTCTCGGCACTATCGAGCCGCGCCATTTTCATCTCTATCTTTATTCCAAAGGCGTCTTCTGGCACCCCAACGGCGTGCAGGAATTTGTGGTCAAAGCCTTTCTGATGGACGTCCACCAGATGCGCCGCCCGGATGAATCCATGCGCAATCCGACATGGCTCAGTCCTGAAGAAGCCAAACGCCGCCTGGCCAAAGGCCGCGAAGTGAAATACGCTCGCGAACTCCATGCCGTCATCGACCGCGCCCTGGAGCGCATTCAGTTTAACGGTGCATTGTGGGGAACACACTCCGGATCCCGCAACAGCCGCCCCGCCGCACATTCGTAAACGCAAAAAACCCGCTGTCATCCTGAGGAGTGGAGCGCTTCGCGTTAGCGGATGACTCCCGACGAAGGACCTCTGTATTTTCCTCGACAAGGCCTGATAAGCCCCACGCTAATCCCCGAACCGTTGTGAGAACATAGCTCTAGCCCATGATTCAGCTCTCCGCCGCCGGAAAACGTTTCGGCCACAAACTTCTTTTCGAAAACGCCGACTGGCTCATCAACTCGCGCGACCGGGTCGGCTTGGTCGGCGCGAATGGCACCGGCAAATCCACCTTGATGAAGATTCTCGCCGGGATCGACACGCTCGACTACGGCTCGCTCACCATCGCGAAAGGATCATCGGCAGGATATTTGCCCCAGGATGGGCTCACACTCTCCGGCCGCACGGTTTTTGCCGAATGCATGTCAGTCTTCGACGATCTGCGCGGCATGGAACGTGAGCTTGAAACGCTGATGCACAGCATGGCCGAACTCGATCACACCAGCTCTGAATATGCCGCCGTCGCCGACCGCTATCACCGCGTCGAACATGAATTCCGCACGCGCGATGGCTACTCCATTGAGGCCGAAGTAGGGCGAGTCTTGATGGGTTTGGGCTTTCAAAAAGAAGACTGGCCGCGCCTTACGGACGAATTCTCCGGTGGCTGGCAAATGCGTCTCGCGCTGGCCAAGCTCTTGCTTCAGAAGCCTAACTTGCTTCTGCTCGACGAGCCGACAAACCATCTCGATCTCGAAGCCCGCAACTGGCTGGAAGAATATCTGCACGACTATCCTCACGCCTTCATCCTGATTTCGCACGATCGCTATTTTCTCGACGTCACGATCACTAAGATCGCCGAGCTCTGGAACAAGCGCATGTGGTTCTACACCGGCAACTACGACAAATTTCTCTCGCAGAAGACGCGGCGCAATGAGCAGTTGCAGGCCGATTACCGCAACCAGCGCGACCGCATCGAGCAACTCGAAGTCTTCATCAACCGCTTTCGCTACCAGGCCACCAAGGCCAAGCAGGTGCAGAGCCGTATCAAAGAACTGGAAAAAATCGAGCGCATCGAAGTTCCACCGGAGGAAAAGACCATACACTTTTCATTTCCTCAGCCCAAAGTTAGCGGGCGCATCGTCGTCGAATTCGAAGATGTCGCGAAGGTTTATCCCGGAAAAAACGGCGCGCAGAAAGAAGTTTTCTGCGACGTTAGCTTCCTGATCGAACGAGGCGACCGCATCGCTCTGGTCGGCGTCAATGGAGCAGGGAAGTCGACTCTGATAAAACTGCTCGCCGGGACCGAAAGCCTCACGCGCGGCCAGTTTCGCCTGGGCCACAACGTCGATCCCGACTACTTCGCGCAGGATCAATACAAAGAACTCAATCCCGAAGCCCGTATTCTCGACGATCTCAGCGAAATGTCGCCCGGGTCTTCGCAAACCGAACTGCGCGGCCTTCTCGGATGTTTTCTCTTTTCCGAAGACGATGTCTTCAAGAAAATCGGCGTTCTATCCGGCGGTGAACGCGGCCGCTATGCTCTACTGCGGCTTCTCTTGCATCCGGCAAATTTTCTGTTGCTCGACGAGCCCACGAACCATCTCGACCTTCGCGCCAAAGATGTCTTGCTCGATGCGCTCATGAAATATACGGGCACGGTCGTTTTCGTCTCCCACGACCGCTACTTCATCGACAAGCTGGCGACGCGCGTATTTGAAATCGGCGACGGAAAAGTCGAAGTTTATCCCGGCAACTACGAAGATTACTTGTGGCGCAAGCAAGGCGGGCCGGCATCCGAACCCACGTTAAAAGATGTCCCAGGAGCTGCGCGATCAAAGCCGGACACCACCACAAACCTGGGTGCCCCACTTCTCGCCGATTCTGCGAGAAGTGGGAGCCACACAGCTTCGGACCAGAAAGACGGGAACAATGGCTCCGCCGCATCGGCAGAATCTTCAAGAAAGCGTCTGAATCCCATCAAACGTAAGCAACTCGAAGATCGCATCCACCACCTTGAAGAAGAAATTAGCCGATTCGAAACTGCCATCGCCGAATGCGAAACAGCGCTCCAGAACTACGTCAGCGCCGAACAGAACCAGCGCCAGTCGCGCGAACTCGACCAACACAAAGCAAGTCACGCATCTCTGATAAAAGAATGGGAAGAACTCGCGGCCGCTCTGCAATCACCCGATTGAGTGCATTTCTCTGCGATCTCCGCGAACCCGGCATTGAAAAGCTTTTGAGGGGACAGGTAACGTTACTTTCGGCACGTACACAATCTTCCGTAATCTCTCCGATTACTTCCCGCTGTGCGATAGTCAAGTTGGCCGCAAGGCCAGCACGTCGGCGCAAGCCAAACATCAAGACCAACCGCATGCAGCGACGCCAACCAGGAGCGCCGCGCGGGAACCCTAAGGAGCGGTCGCATGTCGCAATTTGCAGATAATTCGTTTGGCGTGAGGTCGACCTCACCCGCCTCAAACCCCAACTCTTACAATCCCGTTAAAACCACCAGCACTCCAATGGAGCAGGCTACCATCGGCAGCTCGCTGCACATCAAAGGCGAAATCAGCGGCTCCGAAGCGCTCTACATCGATGGCCGCATCGAAGGCAAGATCACTATGCGCGATAGTCGCATCACCATCGGGCGCAATGGCAAAGTCGATGCCAGCATCATCGCCCGCGATGTTGTTGTCATGGGTACGGTGAAGGGCAACATCGAGTGCAGCGACCGCGTCGACATCCGCGGCGAAGGTTCGGTCACCGGAGACGTTTCGACCATGCGCATCAGCGTGGAAGACGGAGCCATCCTCAAAGGCGGCATTGAAGTCCGCAGCGGCGAACAGAAGAAAAACCAGCAGCAGACGAAAACCACCGAAGCGCCAAAGACCTCGCAACCCGAACAAGCGATGGCCGCTCCTGTGGGCGCATAGCGCAGGGAATCGATCTCAACTCACGAGACACAAGGGGCACGCGCAAGCGTGCCCTGATTCATTTCCGCTAGTTGTTCGGCTCATCCAGATGCGTGCAGCACCGTGGAAGAGCGGCGCCACGTAAGCCCAAAATCGCGATGGTCCTTAGCCCCCCGAGAAATTCATATTCGACTTTTTCCGCCGCCTATTGTTCCCGACAAGCTCGCGCCGAATGGGATAATGTCTCCGCGCGAGCGATAATGACTTCCGTGAGAATTCGATGTGCGCTTACTCTCTCCCTCGTCCTTCTGGGACTACAATCCTCGTTCGCCGTCACTCGCCACTACTACATCGCCGCCGAAGACATCACTTGGGATTTCGCTCCCAGCGGCCATAATCTCCTGACCGGCGAGCCGCTGCCTCAGCCATGGCAGCAGAAGCACCAGTGGCCGAAGACCCGGTTTATCGAATACACCGACAATACCTTCACTACGCCCAAGCCTCAGCCCGAGTGGCTGGGAATTCTCGGCCCCGTCATCCGCGCGGAAGTAGGTGACGACATCCTCGTCGACTTTTTCAACCGCACGCACCTTCCGCACAATATCCATCCGCACGGGCTGCGCTATGACAAGAACAACGAAGGCAGCTTTTACATTCCGTTCGGCAAAGGCGACCGGGTTCGTCCCGGAGCCAAATATACCTATCACTGGTTCGCTCTTCCGTCGAGCGGACCGGGGCCGGGACAGCCGAGCTCCATCGTCTGGTGGTATCACGCACACGAGTCGCCCGAGATCAACGCCGGATTGCTGGGGCCAATTATTGTCACCGCCAAAGGCAAGGCAAATCCCGACGGCTCTCCAAAAGACGTGGATCGCGAATTTGTCGCGTCCTTCATGATCTTCGATCAACAAGGCACTAAGCCAGCCGGCCTTTTTTATGCCATCAACGGATTCATCTTTGGAAATCTTCCCGGCTTGACGATGAAGCAGGGCGACAAAGTTCGCTGGCATCTGCTGGCCATGGGCAACGAAATCGACCTGCACAGTCCGCACTGGCACGGAGAAACCGTTACCGACGAAGGCCGCAATATTGATGTCGTCGAACTTCTTCCCGGAAGCATGAAAACCGTGGACATGGTTGCGGACAATCCGGGCACGTGGATGTTTCATTGTCACGTGGAAGATCACATGGAGTTTGGCATGATGGCGGTTTATACAATCTATGTCCCGCCATCGCGCGCCTGTCCCGTGTCTTTCACAGGAGGAGATTTCTGGAAGCATCCCGAGAATTTTTCGTTGACAGTAAAGAACACCAGCGCGAGAGCAATCACGAGCATGATCCTCGCGCCAGAAATGTTTCTGGCGCCCAACGATCTGCGGCAACCGTACAACTCCGAATGGAAATCGACGAAGCCCATCGCACCCGGTCAGGAGCAAACTCTGGAGAAGCCAGGCATTCACGCCGACAGCGCCCAAGGGGTTACTGGTTGGGTGTTCTTCCCAACCTCGGTCCGGTACGAAGACGGAACCACATGGCGCCCGGAACACGAAGGCGAATGCTTCAACGTAATCTGGCGCGACCCGCAGCATCCCGAAATGCAAGCCCTGCCTCCGCGCCAGGTCGAAATCAATCCCGATTAAATCGTGTAGAGCGGACACTCCTGTCCGCTGCCGTTGAAGTTGACATTGTTCTTGAACTCGCGGATATAGCCAACGGCCCCAAAATTGCGCAGCCAAGAAAACCGCTGTCATCCTGAGTCGGCCAGGATTCGCTGCGCCAACAATCCACTCAGATCTTGCCGACGAAGGACCCATGCAAACCTGCCAACACGACCACAATCCTTGCAGTCATGCAAAGCACCGCGGTAGCACTCCAGGCGAAGAGCCGGATCGGCGCATCACCACATGCTCAAGGGGCGAAGCCGTAACAGGCAAGTACTTGTTATTCCGAATCGGGCTGAAAGCCCGGCGAGGAATCTGCTGTTTAAGACGCTGGCGATGAGCTAACACGGGGGGACCTCGCGTGAATCGGCACAACACTCAGGCGCCAAAAGATTATTTCGGCTTCAACGTTTTTACGTGCGCCACGCTCGCTTCCAAATACTTCTTCAACTCCTTGGTATTTTTCAACAAAGAATCAGGCACCGTTACCCAATCCTTCTTAACCACGCCATAGCTCTCAAACATGGTCGTCTTATATTTCTTCAGGAAAGCTTCTGCCTGATCCGGCGACAGGCGGAGGCCCAGCGTTCCGGTCTGATCGAGGTAAGTGAACATGTGTCCGTTGAGCGAAGTGTAAGGATGCACCGCGCCTTTGCGTTCGATCGCGGGGACAGAGGCGATTAGTGTCTCGTAGAGGTCTAGCTTCGCGGGAGGGATTTTGCTTTTTTTCGCGGCGGGCATTGGTGTGCTCGGTCAAGTTCAATAATAAAGTAGTGACTGGACGGGCGGTTTCGCGGTTAACCTCAGCCCCGGCCTCAAATCAGAAGCGCAAGTCTCATCTGCTGTGTAGGTTTGCAAACGTGCACCTTGCGGAGGGCAAACGTAGCCTTAGTCAAGCCTACTTTCGTGGACTTCCGCCGTAAACGAAAGTAGGCATAGGCAAAACGCCGCAACAAACTGGCACTCAATCACTTGCCATTTCGGGATGCCTCAAATCGCCCGATTCCAGCCTCCAACTCTACAATATGTTCCACGTAGAACACTTCGTTAGAACGCGAACGGATCTCACTTTCGCTCAGCATGGCACGCCGCGCTAGCCTTTGACGATCTTCTTCGCGTTGCCATCCCACACGGCGATGGTCTTGTTGAAGTAAGCGTAGTTGGCCAGGTGGCAACCGATCACCGCATTGTTGCCGAACACTTCGTTCTCCACTACCGGCTTGCGCGTGCGCACGGCGTTGAAGAAGTTGGCCTGGTGATCGACTACGTCGCTATAGCCTGGCGGCAAGGCGTATTTTTCTCCTTCTTCATCTACCGGCGTGGCGAGCGGCGCGAGATCGCGATGTTCGCCGTGCCACTGCTTCAGATATTCGTCGCGCAAACGTTTCGGCCAACCCATCACCGAATAACCTTCGGGCTGAGGGCGCGTGTCCTGCGGAGTGAAAGTCACGGTCGCATCCTGAATGATCATCGTCCCCTTCGTACCGTAGAAGCCGATGAACTCTCCGCTCTCGTTGTTCAAATTGCAGCGCATATACACGCGGAAGTTGGGATAGTCGTAGAACGTCTCGATCATGTCGGGGAAGTCGCGGCCATCTTTGTAGTGGTAAAGTCCGCCGGTGGATTGCGCGCGCGACGGCGGAGCGTTGGTGCTGGTGACAAAGTGAGTGCCGGAAATCAGGTGAACGAAGAGATCGCCTGCAAGACCTTCGCCGTAGTCGGTGAAGCAGCGCCAGCGGAAGAAGCGCACGGGATCGAAGGGACGCTTGGGCGCGCTGCCTAAGAATGCATTCCAGTCGATGGTTTGTTCGCTGGCATCGGGTGGAATGGGATAGACCCACGCGCCGCTGGGAGAGTTGCGGTCCCAGTGAGCTTCGATGGTGGTGACTTCGCCGAGCTTGCCGGATTCGTAGATTTCTTTGGCCTTTGCGTAAAGAATCGAACTGACGCGCTGGCTGCCGACCTGCATCATGCGATTGTTTTTGTGCGCGGCTTCGACCATGGCGAAGCCGTCTTCGACGGTGTGCGACATGGGCTTTTCGCAGTAGACGTCTTTGCCGGCGGCGCATGCGGCCTCGACCAACATGCGATGGTTATGATCGGGCACGGCGATGATGACGGCGTCGACGTCTTTGCGGTCGAGAATTTGGCGATAGTCGCGAGTAACGGCAACGCTGGGATTGTCGACTGCTTCGCGCGCAGCGTCGTGGCGGCTGTCATAAAGATCACACACGGCAACGCACTCAACACCAGGCACAGAGAGCGTGGCGTGAAGCAACTCGCATCCGCGAACGCCTGTGCCGATGGAAGCGAAGCGCACGGTGTCGCTCGGAGGAACTGGATTGACCGCGGCCGAGAGCAGATGAGGCCGCAGCAAAGTTGTTTTCGCGGCGGCGCTTTTGACGAGAGCTCCGGCAGCGACGGCGCTGCCACCGATGTGCATGAATTGACGACGAGTAAGTGAGCCTTTGCTCATAATGGTCCGCCTCCGAAATTAGAATATCGTTTTGCTAGCGATGGATTTTGTGAGGAATTAGTTCCCGGCTGGAGATTATGCCACAAGAGCGCGGGTAAAAACCGGCGAGATCATCATTGGCAGGAGGTGAACTTGAAGGCGAAGACTCTGGTTGACCACCGGTCCGTGTTTGTGTTAGCGGCGGTGTAGTATTCGTTGCTGTACCAGAAGGTGCAATCATCCGAGGGATCGACGGCCATGATCGAGTGGTCGCCCCATTCGAAGTCTGACGGAGCCTGGTAGCCATCTCCGGCGATCACGGGCTCGATGGTCTCCATAGTATTGACCGCATCGGTCGAGAGGCGTCCGGTGAACAGGATGCCGGGATCAATCTTCGAGCCGGAGTTGCTGAAACCGAAAGCGATGTTTCCAGCTTGATCCATGTTCAGCGATCCCATCCAGAAATTGTCGTGCGCGTCGGGAACGAGCGTGCCTTGCTGCGCGACTGTAGGACTTGTGTTGGGGTTCGTGATGTCGAACCATTGTTCGGTCGTAGCCGCAGCGGTGACAACCGCATCGTTGACAACGAGGTGCTCGACTCCATCCGCCGTGCGGCGCCAGGCGAGCGGAACCATGAGACGATCGCTGCGCGAGTTCAATAATCCTTTGTCCGGTTCGGCGACGTAACCGGAACCTTCGGTGAAACTGTTTACGGAGAGAGCAGTTGGACCGGTGAACGTGGAATTTTGCGAGTTCGTGAAATCGATATGAAACTGCCAAAGATTCAACTCACTGTGCTTGCCGGAGGTTGAGTGAGCGATGTCGAGAAAGAATGCGGGCTCGCCCGAGGACGGCTCAGTCCCGCCGGCGATATCGGACGGGAGCATCAAGGAATCTGTAGTCGCGCTCCTGGAAAAACACTGCATGGGAGCTGCCGGTAATCCCTGAAGCATGGAAGTGCGATCGAGCGCACAAGCTTGCGGGCCAAGGTAAGCCGGCTTGGGACTGATGAGGTTGAAGCCGATGTAGTAAGCGTCCGACCAAACGCCAAGCTTGGGATAGTCCCAGATGGGATGCGACGGGCCGGTTTCAAGAACCGCGTACTGATAGTAAGTTCCCGTGGGATCCGATGATGTGGAAATGGCAAGACAGAGCCAATATTTGCCTTGAGAATCTCCAAAGATAGGCAAGACAGCAACCCAGCGGCTGGCCGCCTTATCGTAACGAATGATGAAGTCGTCTCCGGAGCCGGCGGTGAGGCAGGATTGATTGTGAAAGCTTTTCCAAAAACTGGTCAGGAGATCGGGCCCAAGAACTATGCTGCCGTCAATCTTGTTGAAGATCGTGAAAACGTTATCGACAGTCTGAATGTAGTATTGGTCGCCGACAGCGAGATCGGTGTCGGGGACCGGTTCGTATGAAGCGGAGCCATCGCTGTCGTTCCCATCGCAGTTCAACACGACCGTGAAATTGCCAATGATGCCGCCCGACTGACAGGGCGTCGAGGGCGGGCGGAAGTCGTGGGCTAATCTCGACATGACTCGCAGCGGCAAAGATTCGGTTCCCCCGGTTATGGGATGGAGCGTTGGACGTGCACTTTGCGCGATTGCGGGGAGGCCGAAGAGAGAAAAAATTATTGCAACGACAAACTGATTCACAGCTCACTCCTTGCAGTCATACCAAGTGCGGACTACCTAACGTAGGCTGGCGCAGGAAGGCCCGTGATGCGAATTCCGGCGTGGCCTTTGTGACGGATGTTGAGGCCGATGAGCAATGCGGTGATTTGTTCGACGATGCGCGCGTTCTCCAGTTTGCCTCCGTCGATGGCGCGAACGCCGGGAATTTTTGCCGCGAGTTGAAGAGTGAGTTGCGCGGCGGCGGGATCGTCGCTGCAGACGATAACGTCACAGTCGAGAGGATCGTCGCCGTTCAGTAGCTCGGCGGATACATTGTGGAGCGCGGCTACCACACTCACGCCTTTGGGTACGAGTTCGGCGGCTTGCTGCGCAGCTGAGCCTTGCCATACGCCGATTGTGCGGGAGGCGCGCCCGCCGACGCTTGCAGCGAGAGGAACTGTTGCGTCGATCAGGACGCTGCCTTCGCTGATGGAAGGCTTGAGTTGCTTGAGCAGCGCGGCCTGGGCTTCGAAGGGAACAGTGAGCATCAGCACGCCGGCCGCGGCGCACGCAGCGGAATTTTCCATGCCGGAGACATTGGACTGATTTCCAGCTTTCTGTTTTATCAGAGCAGCGGTTTGCTGGGCGCGCTGGGCGTCGCGTGAACCGATGATGATGGTTTCTCCGGCTCGCGCCCAATGCAGAGCGAGACCGGTTCCGGCGGGGCCGGTGCCTCCGAGGATGGCGATGGTGCGTGAAGGCGAGGCGCTCATGCGGTTTTCCCAGGAAAGTTGAAGGGAAATTTGTTTGTAAGAAAAAGGGCGGGCCGAGGTCGTGGGAAAACGTAGTTCGCAAACGAAAAACAACCACGGGGGCTAAAGCCCGCGCTGATTTCCGGGGGCTGACGCGGCCCTGAAGGGCCGCTCTTCCACGATGTTCCAGGCATTTGCGAGTCATTCAGGGACGGCATTTGTGAGTATCCCCGAAGCGGCTGAACCCACGCTAATTTGACGGATTTAGTGGCACGGCTGAAGGCCGTGCCCTTCCCGAGCCTTTCTTGAAAACCGAACTCGCTGTCAAGACTGCGATTGCTCATGCGAATTCAGGCTCCAGAGTTTCTTCCGAGGAGAATTCGTGGAGCGGCAATTTGATATTGATGCGCGTGTAGGTGGTGTTGCGTTCCGCAGGGATGCGTCCGATTTCGAGAATCAGCGACTGAAAATCTTCGGGGCTGGTGTATTGGCCGGCGGTGGCTCCCGCTTCACGCGAGATATTTTCTTCCATCAGAGTGCCGCCGTAGTCGTTCGCCCCTGCGTGCAGGCAGAGTTGCGAGAGTCGCCGGTTCAGCTTGACCCACGAAACCTGAATATTGTTGATGGAAGCGGCCAGAAGTATGCGCGCGAGCGCATGAACTTTGAGGTGCTCGGCAAGAGTTGGGCCGCTGCGCGCGAGTCCCTGATGAAACAGCAGCGTGTTCTGGTGGACGAAGCCGAGGGGAACGAATTCGGTGAAGCCCCCGGTCTCGCTTTGAATTTCGCGCAGCAAGCGCATCTGGTTGACCCAGTGCGCGGGAGTTTCCATGTGCCCGTACATCATGGTCGAAGTCGTGCGGATGCCGCAGCGATGCGCCGTCTTGATCACTTCGATCCATTGCGCGGTTGAGAGTTTGTTGGCGGAGAGAACCTGGCGAACTTCGTCGTCGAGAATCTCAGCTGCCGTGCCGGGGAGAGTGCCGAGGCCGTTGTCGCGTAGCATCTTTAAGTAATCGCCGAGAGGCATGCTTGTGAGTTCGACCCCATAAACGATTTCCATGGGCGAGAATGCGTGGATGTGCATGCACGGCGTGGCGCTTTTCACTGCGCGAAGAATGTCGCGGTAGTAAAACGGAGGCAGGCCGTGGGGAAGGCCGCCTTGAATGCAGACTTCCCGAGCGCCGAGCTGCCAGGCTTTTGCGGCTTTTTCGCCGACTTGTCCCGGCGTGAGGAAGTAGGTGTCCGACTCGCGCGGACCGCGGCTGAAGGCGCAGAACTTGCAACCCACGAAGCAGATGTTGGTGAAGTTGATATTGCGGTTGACGACGTAGGTCACGAGATTGCCGGCGAGCTCTGAGCGGAGCAGATTCGCCGCGCACAACAGCCCGAGCAAGTCGTCGCCGCCGCATTCGGCGAGGGCCAGGGATTCTTCGAGCGAGAGCGATGCTCCGTCTTGCGTCTCAAGCGCGCGGTCAAGCGAGGAACGCACTGAAGGCGAGAGAAGCGGCGCGATGGCTGACCACTCGAGGCTGGGAAAGTTTTCAAGTTCTGCTAGTGAGAGTTCGCGGGGCATAGGTTCCCTTGCAAGGTGCCAGCAGCCTGTAGTGATGCGCGAGATCCCTCGCTTCGCCTGAAGAACGGCTACGCTCGGGATGACGCCACCGTTGGGCCAATCGAAAGACTCGTAAACTTCATCTTCTTTCATTCCCAGTGTAGCGGAAGTTTTCTGTTTAGCGGAATAGATCGGTGGCGGCGGAACGCAGCAAATCGCGGGTGCGTCCCGGGCCGGACTCATAGTGAAATCCGCGGATGATGCAGGCCGGGGTGCGGTTGAGCTTGCCGCAGACTAATCCGGCGGCGGCGGCCAGTTCGTCGGCGACAGCTTCGATGCTGGCGTGCAGTTCGTAGCCGTGAGAGTCCTTGCGCCCACGGTCGTCGCGCAGAGGCTTCATACCCGCGATGCCAATGCAGAAATCGACGAGGCCTTCGCGCCAGGGACGGCCGAAGCTATCGGTGATGAGTACGGCGATAGAAAGGCCGGTGCGCTGCTTTATTGCGTTGCGGATTTTCGCGGCGGAGCGGTCGGGGTCTTTAGGAAGCAGCACGGCGTGATATCCCCCATCGACGTTGGAGACATCGACGCCGCTGTTGGCGCAGAGAAAACCGTGGCGGGTTTCGGTGATGAGCACACCATTCCTGCGGCGAATGACGGAGCGGCTTTCACGCAGAGCGAGTTCGATCACGCGCGCGTCGAGGGCATGTTGTTTGGCCCAGGCAATCGATTCGGTTGAGGGATGAATTGTGTCCAGTGCGACGATTTGGCCTTCGGATTTGGAGACGATTTTGTGTTTGAGGACGAGGACGTCACCGGATTCGAAACGAATTCTCCGCGGAAACAGAGATTGAATTAATTTATCGGAGAGGGTATCGGCGGGATGGATTTCATCCGCAATTGGAATTGGAATCAGTCGAATTTCGGGCAGCGGTGGTGATTCCAGATTCTTTCGCCCCCTCGGGGCTGGATGATTCTCCGCCGCTAATCCGCGGCTTGCGCCGTGGGGTGTACTCTTGCGCCGCTTCGCGGCTGACACTTGCGACTTCTTACTCATAAGTGCCACACACCTGCACGATCTGCGTTCCACTCCCGGGCGAGGCGTTGTGCGCGAGTGTCGCCGGGCATCGCGAGCAGGCGTTGCAGGTCGGCGGGATTATCGACATCCACTGCGATGCCCGGCGATTGGATCACATTGCATGGTTTGCCGGTGGCCTGGGCAGCGGCGAGATGCGGTTTGAAACTGTCGTTGCCGAAGCGCAGCGGGAAAAGGCCTGGGGGACGGCGGAAGGCGGCGTTGGTGCCGCGGCCGTCGGCGGCGGGAACAAGAAGGCTGCCTTCGGCGGGAGCTTGCGTCAGAATTTCTTCGAACTCCCAGGCTTCGATCAGAGGGATGTCGGCGGGAATCACGAGCGAAAATTTAATGCCGCGTTCTTCGCAGATGCGAGTGGCCATTTCGATGGCGCCGGTTTCGCCGGGATTTATTTCGTCGGGGATAACTTCGAACTGATATTGGGCGGCTAGCTTCACGGCGAATGGATCGCTCGTGACGAGGGCGACGGCGGGGCGGTCGCGCCATTCGGATAGCGCGGAAACGACATCGTGCAGCATGGCCTGCGCCAGTTCGGTGCGCGCGGGCTGATCGAGGATCGACGCAAGGCGCTGTTTGGCGGAGGACGAGTTTTTAACGGGGATTAGGATCACGAGCGGCTGTCCGTTGAGAACTTTTTCTTAGCGAAATTCACAACAAGATCGGGAAACAATGCCGCAGGAAAACGCACCTCAGGCGCTGAAGCGCGGCTATGTCGGGTCATTTAGTGGCACGAGTGAACTCGTGCCCTTCCCTTTCTTCTCGTGCCCTTCCCTTTCTCGTGGTGTTTTGCGCTCCTTCTTCTCGTCGTTCTCGGTCCGCACTTTCTTGTCGTTCTCGCGGCTCGCCTTCACCGCGGGCGACAAGATTTTCCATCACTGAAGAAAGCGCTGCGCGCGCGAGCGCGGCTTTGTCTTCGGCGGTGCGCATGATGGTCTGAGTGCAATGAACGCGCAGGCCTTGCTGGCGAAGGGCTTCGGCTGGGCCGGCATCCTTGTTATCGCAGACTAAGATATCGAGAAAGTCAACATAGGCTTTGGCTATGCCGCCGATGGTACAGGGCAACGCGTGGGCGGCCATGAGAATGCCTGCGGGGCCGGCCACGGGTGCGCCGCCTACGATCGGACTGACAGCGGCGATTTTTCCGCGAGCGTGGCTGAGGGCGGTGCGAATGCCAGGTACGGCGAGAATCGGGCCGATGCTGGTGATGGGATTGCTGGGAGCGATCAAGACGGCGTCGGCGGAAACGATGGCGTCGATGACGCCGGGAGCGGGTTCGGCGTCGCTGGCTCCGGCGAAGCGAACGGAATTGACGGGGTCCTGATACCAGCGCTGCACAAAATATTCTTCGAAGCTCAGATCGCCGGCGGGAGTATCGACGCGGGTTTCGACGCGCGAATCGCTCATGGGCAGGATGCGCGATTTGATGCCGAGTTTTTCGCAGATGATCGCGGTGGCTTGCGATAGCGTTTTGCCTTCGGTCAGGAGGCGCGAACGAAGAATGTGCGTGGCCAGATCGCGGTCTCCGGCGTGGAACCATGTGGGCTCGGCGAGTTGTCCCATTGCCTGAAGGCAGTGGAAGGTATCGCTTTGCACGCCCCAGCCGCGCTCGCGGCTTAACAGGCCGGACAAAAGATAAGTGATCGAATCGATGTCCGGAGAAACGTAGAGTCCCCACCAGAGCAAATCGTCGCCCGTGTTGACGATGAGTGTGATTTCTTCCGCGGGCATGACCTGGCGCAGGCCGTCGACGAATTTTGCGCCTCCTGTGCCGCCGGTGAGGACGCAGATCATGCGGCTCTCCGGGATAATCCATCGGAGTCCGTTGCGGAGTGCAATTTTGCGGAAAGAAATCCAGGTCTGGCCAAAAGCGCGGGCGTAAATTCCGGATAGACGGGCAGGCGCTGACGGAGTTGGAAACCTTTACTTTCCGTGCGCTGGCGAAGTTGCTCAAGGTGCGGCCAGGGCTTTTCCGGATTAATGTAGTCGGGCGTCAACGGAGAAATTCCTCCCCAGTCGTTGATGCCGGCGTCGAGCAGGTCGTCATAATAAGGAGAAGAAAGATTTGGCGGAGCCTGGATGTTGACGTTGGGCAGCAGCAAGCGAGCGACAGCAATGGTGCGAAGCATCTCGCCGCGGGTTGGTTCAGGCCAATGCGCCATCGGGATCGCGGGCTTGACGCGAAAATTTTGCACGATCACTTCCTGGATGTGGCCGTAGCGTTCGTGGAGTTCGCGAATGGCGAGCAGCGTATCCACGCGGTCCTCGGGCGATTCTCCGATGCCGACCAACAAGCCCGTGGTGAAAGGAACGTTTTGTTTGCCCGCCTCTTCGATCGTGCGCAAGCGCCTGGCGGGAACTTTGTCGGGAGCATTGTCATGGGCTGCGCCGGGAGCGAGGAGTGAGTCGTTAGTTGTTTCGAGCATCAATCCCATGCTGGGCGAAACCGCGGCCAGACGAGCGATCCACTCGGCGCTGAGCAGGCCGGGATTGGGATGCGGCAGGAGACTCGTCTCGCGCAAAACCAGTTCGCACATGGCTTCGAGATAGTGAAGCGTGGATTTATATCCGAGATGACGAAGCGTCTCGCGCATCTCGGGGAAAAGTAATTCGGGCTTGTCGCCCAGAGAAAATAAAGCTTCCGTGCATCCGAGTTTTTCGCCGGCGCGGGCGATTTGGAGAACCTCATCCGGAGTCATGGTGTGAGCCCCTGGGTCGTTGGGATCGCGGCGGAAGGTGCAATATCCGCAATAGTCGCGGCAGAGATTGGTGAGGGGCAGAAAGACTTTTCGCGAGTAGGTGATGATGCCGGGCTTGAATCGTTCTTTGGCGGCGCGGGCGGCGGCGAGGAGCTGGGGCAAGTTCTCTTCCGGGCTGCGGACCAGATGTAGCGCGTCAATGCGGGAAATGAGGATTCCCGGGCGCACGCTGGCAAGCACTTCGCCGCATGATGCGCGCAACGAGGATACGCCCGTAATTTCGCTTGAAAGCATCGTCCTTCCTACCGCTTCGGCGGTTTAACCGACCGCTTAGGCGAATGATACAGCAGGGGATATCAGGACTGGCAATTGCACGCATCCGGCGTGTAATGTAGGCAGTCGAAGATGAACCGTTGAAGATGAATCTGGATGCCGCCGATTTCCGAAGAGCCATGGGTTGCTTCGCTACGGGAGTGACCATCCTCACTCTCGATCTGGAAGGCGAGGTTCATGGGATGACCGCAAACGCCTTCGCATCGGTTTCGCTCGAACCGTTGCTGGTGCTGGTGTGCGTGGATCATCGGGCGGCGACGCACGAACACTTGCACGCGAAGAAGCGCTTCGGGATAAACGTACTCTGCGAAAGTCAGCGGGCGATTTCGGAATATTACGCTCGCCCTGCTCGAACTCACGAGCGTGCGGAAGAAGAAGCTGGCGCGCGGTTTGACCGCACCAGGCATGGAACGCCGATGCTCCAAGGCGCGCTGGCTTACCTGGAATGCCGGCTGCATTCTGCGCAAGATGCGGGGGATCATACGATTTTTATTGCCGAGGTGGAGGATGCGGTGGTGGGGGACGGAGAGCCGCTGATTTTTTTTCGGGGAGAGTATCGGAGAGCGGGGGAAGACGTAGGGGAATGAGAGCGGCAGGAAATTTCAAATGTCTATTCGAATCCACAGAGCCGCGCGCCTAGCGTAATAGCGACCGTTCCTTTTCTTTCGTCAAGTTCGAGGTGAGTTGCCGACGAAGCCGAGGCATCGATCGGAACAAACTCGGGGTGTCTTTTCCAGAACAGATCAACGAGCCTGGCGTCGTAAATCTGACCCACTTTGAGGGGAATATCCTGGAGTAAATTCTCGCGGACGGGATCCGCGACGCCAAGGATCTTGACGCTGCTGACGTAGAACTGCTTACCTTCGTCGACGTCGATGTGGAGATGGATGAGGGTGTCGTCGGCGTTAATTTCGGCGTCCGGAACCGCGGTGAAGTTAACGTAGCCGAGTTGTGCGTACGCTTCACGCAGACGATCCAGTTCCGCAGCAATCTTCTCGCGACTGAAAATGTCGCCGTCGTTACTGGGGAAAAGACTTCGGAGAGCCTGCTGGTTGATGATCGCCCGGTTGTGTTCGAATGTGATCCCGCCCAGACGGTACTGTGGACCTCCAACGATGTGAGATGTGAAAGCGATGCGAGCGCCGATGGGGCTACTGGTGAGGATCGTGGAATCGCCGCTGACGCTTACCTTAAAATATCCTCGATCCTGCCACGCAGCTCTGATTCTCTCTTCAAGTTCGGCGCTGACATCGCCGTGGTACTTACGTTCCTTTAACGAGGCCGCTATCTCTTCCCGATCGGAAATTGGAAGGTTCAGATCGCCCGTGAAGTTGATTTCGGCGACGGAAATTTGCGGGGAGTCGGCCGTGACAGCCTCAAGCTCTTGAGCTTGCGGACAGGAATCGGCGTCCTGGAATTCTGAAGTTGCGGGCCGAGCGGAGCCCTGTGAGTTAGCCGGTGTTCCCGAGGCTATAACGCATAGCAAAGTCAGCAGAGCCGGGTGCACGAGTATTCGCCCCATGGAAAGATTATATTCGTGCCCGCACCGTTCGGTATTTGGCGGCGAGACTTCGTTTTCGGAGTGCCCCAGAATCTGGCGGAAAGACCCCGCACGGGCAACCATGCCACTTTTCAGTGCGAGCAACATCTAATTGCCAGGCGCCCACCTCAGGGGCTGAAGCCCGCATCATTTGAGTTTAATGGCACGGCTGAAGCCGTGCCCTTCCCGGGCCTAATCGGAGCGAGGATCGAGGCACTATTGTTCGAACCGGAATAATTCAAACGGAGATAATCAATGGCACAGAAAACCATGAAAAAAGACGAGGCGGAGCTGAAGCAGAAGCTTACGCCGGAGCAATATCACGTGACGCAGGAAGCGGGGACGGAGCCTGCTTTTACCGGAAAATATTGGAAGACGAAGGATGCGGGCACGTATCACTGCGTGGTTTGCGGGGAGCCGTTGTTCGATTCAACGACGAAATATGATTCGGGATCGGGATGGCCGAGCTTTTTTCAGCCGGCGGACCAGAGCAAAGTTGTGGAGCATACGGATTCGACTTACGGCATGAAGCGGACCGAGGTGCGGTGCGCCAAGTGCGATGCGCATCTGGGGCATGTGTTTGAGGATGGTCCGAAGCCCACGGGATTGCGGTATTGCATGAATTCGGCGGCGTTGGATTTGAAGACGGAGGATGAGGGGAAGAAGTAGAGTTGCGGATGGCGGATGGAAACACGGCGGCTAAAGCCGCGGTGATTCTGATGAATGTACGGCGCGGCTAAAAGCCGCGCCTTTTCAACGCGAAATCAAAACGTGAGTTTTGCCGCAACCCTGCTAGAGCCGCTCTCTGTGTCTAAGGCGTAGTGAAGTTCGCGGTGACTATCGACAGGGTAGTCGGTGTCACGGTACAGGTTGTAGTGCCAGTGCACGCTCCGCCCCAACCTACAAAGGTTGAGCCCGTTTCAGGTGTCGCGGTGAGGGTAACGATAGTGCCTGTCGAAAACACACCTGTGCAATCAGTGGGACTAAGGCTCGTGCTGGTGTTGCTGCAGCTGCCGATAGCAGAGCTCGGGCTGCCCGAGACCGTCCCGGCTCCCGTTACTTGGACCTGGACCTCGGGCGGTTCGTTCCAGGTGGTGGGCGGCGTCTGGTCGCAATTTCCGGTGACGCTCTGAGCCACCGGAACCGGCGCTGTGGCCCAGGGCTTATTCACGAAATCGAAGAACTCCGACATGCTGGCGTTTGCATTTTGCGAGGCAGTATAGGAAGCGTCCCGATTGGTGAGTGGAGCAACGCCGAAGCGGTCCTCGACCATTGCAAGAACGGCTGTGGTATCCCGCACGTTGTGAGAAACAAAGTTCTTCAACGAATAAGGCGAGATGACGACGACGGGAACACGGTAGCCGGTCCACCCAAACGTGCAGGTGCCGACCCCATTCGTTTCACCGGCTTTATCGCAGATGTCGCCAGATACGAGATCCTGCGGGTCAAGGTAATCCGGGTAAACAGTCCCGGCTGCGGTGTACTGCCCCGGAGGAGCAGCGGGTTGTGGAGCGACGTGGTCGTACAGGCCGCCTGCTTCGTCGTAAGTGAAGATCATGGCGGAATCCTGCCAGACCGGGCTTTGCAGGAAAGGGTTGATGATATCTTGCTGCACGTACCGAGCTCCGAGCTGAACGTTGACTGGCGAGCCGTCGGCGTCGGAAGGATGCTCGTCTAGACCGGCGTTTGAAGCGGGATCGATGTAGGCGAATTGTGGGAAGGTCGTCTCATCCTGCAGATCGATTGCGAATTGCGAGATTGGCGCGAAGTGCTGCCAGAGATTGTTCGCCGGATTCTGGATCTGAGTTTCGTAGATGAACTGGTTCATGTAGGAAGCGCCCGCAAGGCAGAGATCCTGAGCCTGTCCGGCGGCTTCGGTGCTGCAGTCTTCCGTGATCATTGTCGTGGGATTCGTGTAAAAAGTGTTCGTCGGATTGACGTAGATTTTCCAAGTGATGCCGGCGTTCTGAAGAGCCTCGAAGATGGTTGTGGCGGAGAACGGATGATCGTCGAATGAACCGCCGCCGCCGGGAGGGTAAGCGTACCCCTGTGACGTTGCGGCGAACATGTAAGCGCGATTAATCTGGGTTCGATCCATCACCGGCGAGAACCACCGATCAGAGGTTCCGAACTTGGTGGCGATGTCGTAGTAGAAGTTGAGGTCCGCATCCTGGAAATAGCCCATTCCCCGAACGCCATTCACATCCAGGAACGCATTAGATCGCGCATCGTAGGCTGCGGTGTAAACGAAGCCATTCAGCGGAGGAGTCTCAGAGGGCTGGTCGGCCGGATTGCCCAAGTCCCAATCGTTGTGAGCTTCATTCCAGAAAGGGCTCTGATTTTCTTCGCAGACAGTCCCTACCTTGCCAGAATTCAACTGAAGTGTGTGGAACGAGAAGGATTGAATTTGGTTGGTGTTGTCCTGACTGCAACTATCGGCATCGGTGGCGAGGTTGCAGCCGGGCACAGTGGGGGCCGCGGTGGTGAAAGGCGGATTGAATTGCGGAAGACCGTCAAAAGGCTGATCGGTAATGCCATTGGTCGCCCAGTATTGACGCATGTAGCCAAAATAGTGATCGAATGAGCGGTTTTCCTGGGCGAAGAAGATGATGTGATTGATGTTGGTTTGTATCGAGCCCCCAAAACTTGCGCCCACATTCGTGGCGGCGCTCACGGTAACGCTGCAGGCTGCGGTACCGGTGCAGGCGCCGGACCATCCGGCAAATGTATTGGTGGCTACCGGTGTTGCGGCGAGCGCGACTTGAGTTCCGGGTGCGAAATTCCCCGAGCAGAGAGTAGATGTCGCCGAGCAATTGATGCCCGCAGGAGTGCTGGTTACGGTTCCGGAGCCCGCGCCTGCCAAAGCAACCGTCAATGCATCGCCTCCGGCGATAAACATGGCGTTCACAGTTTCAGCTGCGGTCAAGGTGACGGAGCAGGTGCTGGCGCCGGTGCAACTTCCGCCCCAGCCGCTGAAGTAGTCGCCTGTGCCGGCGGTCGCAGACAGAGAGACGCTCGAGTTCGGTGCGAATACGGCGGAACAGGTCGTGGGACAGTTGATTCCCGCGGGACTGCTGGTAACGGTGCCGGAGCCCGTCGTAGCGACAGTCAATCCGATGCCCGCGTTGAACGTGGCACCGACCGTTTCCGCAGCCGTCATCGTGACACTGCATGTGGTGGTGCCTGAACAACTGCCGGTCCATCCGCCGAAAAAGTAGTTGGTGCCCGGAGTTTCCGTCAGCGCGACTTGCGTGTTCTGCGCGAAACTGGCGGAACAAGTGCCGGGACAGTTAATTCCCGCCGGCTTGCTGCTGATGGTGCCGGCGCCGGTGGCGGGTGCGGTAACGGTCAAAGAAAAGGACGTTGTCTGGGAACCGGAACCCCCCATTCCCGGAGATCCTCCGCAGCCGGCCAGCAGCAGAGTTGCAACAGCACACAAGGATGCAAAAAGGAAATTAGACGGAACCCGCATGGCGCGTTACTCCTCAGACGAGCGAACATTTAGATGACAGCCTCAGTGGGGCGGTTGTCGGCCTTTTTCGCGCTATCGATCGTTGCGCCGACGCGAATAAAAAGCGAAAGTGATATTATGTATTTCCGATGGCGAGGCGTCCGGATCGCGGCAATTCGGAAGTATTGAGCGAGGCACAACTGAAGGAACTGCGTGACAGCCTGACTCACCTCAGCCCGGGGGCGGTACGGGATTTTTATGAGCGGACTTACCGGGACTGTCGTCCACTTTATAACCGCCTGCCCAGCCCTAAACAGATGCAGACGCTCATTCAAGCGTGGAAGCAATTGCGAAAGTGGCGGTGAGACGCCGGAGGGCGCACTCCGAACGACGGAGCGAGATTCTCGTGCTATTTTTTCCGTTGGCGGCGAGACTAACCCTGCGGCCGCCGACGGCTCACAAAAAAATACACTGTGAAACGTTCCCATCCGAGATGACACTATAGAAATGAAAACCTCACAAGGAGAATGACGATGGCAGGTTACGTTCCGCTCCCAGGCAGCAAGCGCTCGCTGTTACCGAATTCCCAGCCCGCGGGTGCAATCGATCCCGCCGAAGTCGACAGCATCACGGTCCGCGTACGCTCCGCAGGCGACGTCAAGGCGCTGGAAAAGACGGTGAAAGAGCAAAGCAAAAAGCCTCTCAACGAGAGGACTTATCTCACTCGAGACGAACTGGCCAAAAAGCACGGAGCCAGCGGGGAAGACCTCGATCTTGTGGAGCACTTCGCGCAGCAGCACAACCTGATGGTGGTGCATCGCAACGCGGCCGAACGATCGATTGTGCTGCGCGGCAAATTGGGCGATCTGCTGAGCGCATTTCCGGCCGATCTTCAGATGTATCATCACTCGAGTGGATCTTATCGCGGCCGGCGCGGCGAGATCAGCGTGCCGCAAAGCCTGGATAAAGTGGTGACCGGAGTATTCGGCTTCGACACCCGGCCCAAGCACCGATCGGCGGTCAAGCAACGGGCGAAGCCGGCGGCCGGCCCAGGGGGAGATAACGGCGTGGCCGCCACAGAGTTCGCCAAGCGCTATAACTTCCCTACCACTTATCAGGGGACAACTCTGGATGGTACCGGCCAAACCATCGCGATCATAGAGTTGGGCGGCGGCTATCGCGCGAGCGATCTGACGATCTTCTTTCACGAGATTGGCGTTACACAGCCGAACGTCTCCGCCATTTCCGTAGATCATGCAGGATACAAGGCAACCACCCCGGATTCCGCCGATGGCGAAGTCATGCTCGACATCGAGGTCGCGGGAGCGGTTGCTCCGGGAGCGAATATTGCGGTTTATTTTGCCCCGAATAACGGCGACAAGGGATTCATCGATGCGATCAGCGCCGCCGTTCACGATAGCGAACGCAATCCTGATGTAATTTCCATCAGCTGGGGCGGGCCGGAATCGACCACCGATCAACAAGGCGTCGATGCATTTCACGAACTGTTCGTGGCTGCCGCGGCCGCAGGAGTCACGGTGTGCGTGGCTTCCGGTGACCACGGTACGGCAGACTTGGATGCGCAGGACTGGGACAAGAAAATTCATGTCGATCATCCGGCGGTCGATGACATGGTGTTGGGCTGCGGAGGCACGCAGATCGATTCGACGGGAAACGATGTCGTGTGGAACGATGGAACACCGTTCGACGTGAATGTTCAAGGCGGCGGCGGCTGGGCCAGCGGCGGAGGCATCAGTGCAGGAGTTATCGCTGTGCCTTCCTACCAGGCGGGCGCGAATCTTCCGGTATCGATCGACACAGGGAATCCTGGCCGTGGCGTGCCCGACATCGCCATGAGCGCGACGAACTACTTCACTCGCGTGGACTCGTCTGAGGGAGCGTCTGGCGGGACGAGCGCCGTTGCGCCGCTGATGTCGGCGCTGGTGGTGCTGTTGAATCAGGGCAAGAAGAAGAACGTCGGATTCCTCAATCCTTTTCTCTACGCCAATGTGGCCAAGGGCGTAGTGAAGGATGTGACCCAGGGCACCAACGCTATCACGAATACCGTGAAAGGCTACAATGCGGGGCCGGGATGGGATGCATGCTCGGGCTTGGGTACGCCGGACGGCACGGCAATATTGAACAATCTGTAAGGAAAACGGATGAGGACCGCGAAGGGGCGGGCGAATTAATCCTCGATCACTCTCGCGGTCATTTCTTCCGCAGGTTCGCCGCCCACCATGGCCTGCGCGATGATCAATTGCCGCGCCTCAATCCGGATCCTGGGTAATTGCGTGCTGAACCACCAGGCGCCGCCGAGAGAGGCGAAGCCTCCAATGGCCACGGTTAAAGGCGCGCCGAGCCGGTCGGCCAGCGCGCCGCCGAGCAGCGCTCCGATTGGCGCCATGCCCATGAACATCATGGAATAAACGGCCATGACCCGCCCGCGCAGCGCATCGGGAACCATCACCTGGATCAGAGTGTTGGAGCACGCCATCTGCAACATGATGAAATAGCCCACCGGCAATAGCAGAATCACCGAAAGCCAGAAGGAATGCGACCACGCGAACAGCATCAGGCTGAGACCGAAACCGGCACAGCATACGGCGACCCAGCGTCCCAGACCTTTAACGCCCGAGCGCGCCGCCAACGTCAGAGCGCCCAGAAGTGCGCCCACGCCGGTCGCGCCCATCAGGATTCCCAGGCGCACGGCTCCCAGATCGTGCGAACCGATTAGCGACGCCAGTTCCTGGCCACCGTGATGCAGAATGCGGTCGGCAAAAATCGGCATTAGAACTACGTAGGGCATGCCCGTAACACTTACTAAGCCCAACAGCAGCATCAGCGCGCGGATCGGCGCCGTGCGGTCCACAAAGCGGAAGCCCTCGACGATGTGCTCGAAGGGCGAAGTGCTTGTGGAAACATGTGCCGGCGCATGAACGTTCATCAGCAACAATCCGATGATGACCGCGATATAGCTGGCGCCGTTGGCAAAAAAACACCAGCCTTCGCCGAGCCGCGCCACCAGAATTCCCGCCACTGCCGGCCCGACTACGCGCGCTCCATTGAACATGGAAGAGTTGAGCGCGATCGCGTTCATCAGGTCTCCCTTGCCTACCATATCGACGAGGAACGATTGACGCGCGGGAATGTCGAAAGCGTTCACCACTCCCAGCAGCGCAGCCAGCACGAAGACATGCCACACCTGCACTTTACCGGAGAGTGTGAGCGCCGCCAGTGCGAATGCAAGCAGCATGGAAACGGTTTGCGTGGCGATCACAACGTGCTGCCGGTTGCTGCGGTCGGCAGTGATTCCTCCTAGAGGGGCAACCAGAAATACAGGGATCTGGCTGGAGAAACCCACCGCTCCCAGCAGCAGACCCGATCCAGTCAGGCGATAAACCAGCCAGGATTGCGCCACCGTTTGCATCCAGGTGCCGACCAGCGAAATGAGTTGTCCGCTGAAGAAAAGCTGAAAATTGCGATGCCGCAGCGCCCTTCCCGCCGCCTGCCAGCGCAGACCCGCAGGCGAGGACGGAACGGCTGAATTTTCTTGAGTGGACTTATCCGCGTCGATCACAAATTTGTTTGATGATAAAGGCCTTCGGAACGAAACACTTTGTCAGGTCGGGCATATGAAGAAAATCATCAATTTGCAAAATGACCGAGTGAAAAGCACCTTGTGCAAATCAATGACCATCTCCGCTAGTCCGCTTGCATAGGTCACCAACTTGCTAACTTCTCAGATCGGCCAAAGTACGCTAAAGTTCTCTTGCTGGAGATCGGTCCAGGTATACACCCCATGACGATTCCCCCAGTCCAAGTTGAACGCCGCGCCGGACAGCGCTTTCCTTTCCTGCTTCCTGTTTCCCTGCGCGATGTTGCCACCGGCGCCGAAGCGCTCGGCTTTACCCAGGACATCAGCTCGCGCGGAGTTTTTTTCTTCACCGAAATGCCGCTTCAGGAGGGCGCCGCTATTGAATTGACGCTGAACATGCCCTCAGAGATTACTCTTGGGGCCTCCATGCGTGTCCGCTGCCGGGGCCAGATTCTTCGCGTGGTTCGCCCTTCCGCAAATGGATTAATCTCTCTGGGCCATTCCGTCTCGCCGGCGGAAACAAAAATCGGAGTCGCTGTGCGGTTCGACGGTTACGAATATTTGCCCGATGCCTCTGAGTCGTCCGCAAAATTTCCCCGCATTTCAGCGCTGCATGCGGAGCACGAGGAAGACCGTCCGGCGGCACAGCCTCGTTAGCGGGGCATGGTGATTTCCTTCTGCTGCTGAAAGTTTGATTCAAGGCTCTTCTCATCCTTTTGGGTTCTTTTCAACATTGCCCGACTTCGCTTAGAATGGTACTCACTAGGGCGGGGTGCCTCGGAGTCTTCTTCGCAGTCGTACATCCCCTATAGTGGGTTTCGCTGTACGAGCTTCGTCTGATTTTTTCGCAATCATTGTGTGCTTGCGGTCGCGTGTTGGGGCGTGCCAGGATTTGGCTGACTGTTCCCACCCGCACCAATTACCTTAGTCATTTGGCTCAAAGTACTGTCTCTCACTAACATGCAAACACCGAGAGAAATCAGCGAGAACCGCACCATGCATGGGATCGCCGTCGCCCTCCTTAGCGAGGACCGCGAACAATTATCCGCGCTACAGGGTCGCCTCGAGGCGACACGCCTCGGTCGCGTGGTGTTCAGCCATCCCGGTTTTCCCGTGGGACCTACCGATGCGATTCTGCGGCAGATTCAGGATCTGCGCGCCGAAGTCGTAATCGTCGATGTCCCTCCCCGCGATGCGCAGCGGGCAATTCACGCTATCGAACTGATCCGCGCTACAACTTTGCAGATTGCCATCTTCGCCAATGGCGAAATGAATAACCCGGCGACGATCGTTGCGGCAATGCGCGCGGGCGCTGGAGAGTTTCTCGACAATGCTGCCGGTTCCGAAGCTCTGCTGGAAGCTCTGGCTCGCTTCAGTTCCACCCGAACCCGGGCTCGTGGCGGCGCCGGAAAAGCTCGTATCTTTACTTTTCTCAGCGCCAAAGGCGGCGCTGGCGCGACTACAGCTGCCGTCAACACGGCATTGGCCTTGCAGCAGGCTCATGGCAGCGTGGTGCTCGTGGATTTCGCTCCCATGGGTCACGCGGCGCTACATTTGAATCTTCGTCCGCAGTTTGGCGTGCTTGACGCCTTGCAGAACCTGCACCGCCTCGACGTTTCTTTGCTCGACGGTTTGATGACTGCGGCCAAAGACGGCTTGCACCTGCTGGCTGGTCCGCAGCAGCCGTATGAAACGGTTCCCACGCCGGGGGAATTGGCCCGCTTGTTCGATCTGCTGGTGAACCACTACCGTTTCGTGATCATCGATGGTTCCAGCCGGCTCGATTCGACGACACATTTATTGTCCGATCTTTCGAATGGCGTTTTCATTGTGGCGCAGACCGACGTCGTCTCTCTGTGGAGCGCCGGACGCCTCTACAATTTTTTGGAAGAAGGCACAGGCCGCGACCGCCTCCGGATCATCCTGAACCGCTACAAAAAAATTCCCGGATTTACCGACGACGATGTGGTTCAGGCAACGAACTGCAAAGTTCTTTGGAAGGTTCCTAACGCCTATCAGGCAGTTTCTCCGGCCATCGATCACGGCAGCCCTGTGCTGCTGCAAGATTTAGAAATCAGCCGCTCCTATCGCGCACTGGCCGAGACTCTGGCCGAGGCTACCAGCCAGTCTGAATCCGGACCGGACCTTGTATATAGTCAGGAAAAAGCCGACAACAAGAAGAAGATCCTCGGCCGCGCCAGTCTTTCTCCACTGCGCGCCGGACAATAATTCCGCAGCATCCAACTGATTTAAACTAGAAGCAGTTCGCCGCGGAGGAACGCAATGGGCTTGCTGCGAAAGCTTTTTGGGGGACAAACGATGGCTGCACTGACCGTGGGCACGAAGGCTCCAGACTTCACCCTGAAATCAACCGAGGGCAAAGAATTCTCGTTGAGCGAACAACTGGCGCACGGGCCAGTGGTGCTCGCATTCTTTAAGGTTTCTTGTCCCACTTGCCAGTATGCGTTCCCATTTTTCGAGCGGTTGTACAAGGCTTACGGACAAAACGGAGTAAAGCTAGTCGGCATTTCTCAAAACGCCGCGCGCGATACGGCCGCGTTTCAAAAGCAATTTGGCGTTACCTTCCCTGTGCTGCTCGATGATCTGGACACCTATCCCGTCTCGAACGCCTACGGTCTGACCAATGTTCCGACCCTGTTTTGGATTGCGCCCGATGGTGAGATTGAAGTATCCGCCGTGGGTTGGGTGAAAAAGGAATTTGAAGACGTCAATAGAAGAATGGCCGAGCACGGCAAAGCGCCATTGGCAGCGCTTTTCCAGTCGGGAGAAGACGTTCGCGATTTCCGCGCCGGTTGAGGGTCGAAGAACTGATCCTGCGGTCCGCAGGACGTAAACGCAAAGAAAGTCGAAGTCTCTCTGTCGATGTGCCTTCTCATTGGCTGCCTGGGGAGGGTGCTCGTTATCCACGCTTTGGCGAGAACCAGCGTTCACGACAGTGAGTGGCCCATTGTCGCTGGTTGTTCAGACCTTCGGATTACTTCTCTGAGCGCCGCTCATCCCTTTACAATTCCTCGAAGCAATCACCGCTGTGAATTGGGCCATGCGTTGAGGGGGAATATCGATTGATGCGAACGATCCTGAGAAGAAGTGTCTTTGCCGCATTCATGGCAGCTTTGAGTTTCCTTTGGGCTGGTACCGCCGCGCCAGTTCCATCTCCAGTTCCGCCTAAGCACGAGGAGATCTCCACCAGATTGCCCGCAGCGGCCTTTGCCGCAATGCAAACGATCAGCCCCGATCATATCCGCTGGCATGTGCGTTACCTTTCACACGATCTGCTCGAAGGGCGCGGAACCGGCCAGCGCGGCGGCGACATTGCCGCCGAATACATTGCCACGCAGTTCGCCGAATATGGGCTAAAGCCGGCCGGCGATAACGGCAGCTATTTGCAGAAAGTTCCACTGGTCGGGATTACAACGCTGCCCGCCACTCAATTCAGCATCGTTCCCAAACAAGGCGAACCCATCGACCTGAAGCCGCTTGACGACTACGTGGCTTACGATCAGACGCAGCAGACCGAGTCGAACATAGATGCAGAGATCGTCTACGTCGGATATGGAATCGTGGCGCCGGAATACAACTGGGACGACTACAAAGATGTCGATGTGCGCGGCAAAGTTTTATTGATGCTGGTCAATGAACCACCGTCGGACGATCCGGCATTTTTCAAAGGCAAAGCGCTCACTTACTATGGCCGCTGGACGTACAAGTACGAAGAGGCTGCGCGCAAAGGAGCAGCCGGAGTCATCCTCATCCATCAAACAGAAATGGCCAGTTATCCCTGGGAGGTCGTGCGCAATTCGAACTCGGGCGAGAAATCTTATTTGAAGCTGGAAGGGCCGGCGCTGAAAGTGGCGTCGTGGGTGCAGTTGGACGTGGCCAAAAAGATTGCGGCCACTACTCCTGGAGTGGATCTTGACAAGATGATGGCGGATGCCCGCTCGCGCGATTTTCATGCGGTGAATCTCCCGGCGAAGCTGAAAGCCCACATGGTCAGCAGGGTGCGGAATTTCGAATCCAACAACGTCGCAGGAGTCTTGACAGGTTCCGATCGCAATCTTCGCGACCAGGCCGTCCTTTACACCGCGCACTACGATCATCTCGGCATCCGCGCTGACATGCCGGGGGACAATATCTATAACGGTGCGGAGGATAACGCCACGGGATGCGGCATTCTGCTGGAACTGGCCCGCGCTTATGGCGCTGCGAAGGAACATCCGGCGCGTTCGGTTTTATTCGCCGCCGTAACCGCGGAAGAGCAGGGGCTCCTGGGATCGGAATATTTAGGCAAACATCCGCCCATCGCCGCAGGAAGAATCGCTCTCGACCTGAACTATGACGACCTTAAGCCGCTGGGCGCAGCGGAAGAAGTTGAAGTAGCGGGCGCGGAGCGTACCACCTTTTATCCCTGGGTTGAAGCTACAGCTAAGGAGTTTCGCCTGAGCATTCGCCCGGATGCGCGCCCCGAAGCTGGACACTACTATCGTTCGGATCACTTCAGCCTGGCACGCGTTGGCATTCCCGCGTTTTCGATCAACGAAGGAATCAAGTTCAAAGGGCACGACGAGGCCTGGGGCGCGGAGCAGAACCAGGAATTCAACGAAAAGCACTATCACCAGCCGAGCGACGAATATCACGCGGAGATGGATTTCACGGGGGATTCAGCGATGGCCCGCTTCGGTTTCGCGCTCGGATGGGAAGCCGCTACTTCGTCCAAGATGATTGGCTGGCAAAAAGGCGACGAATTCGAGGCTGCGCGGAAGAGCGCCTTGCCCTGAGTACGCCTCCAATCTGAATGGCGGGCACCGCAGTCAAGCTCTGTCGATAACTTGCGTAACTTTAGCGCCATTTCCAGCCATGTTAGCCTCACGATGGCTTTGCTAAATCGGTTCGCTGCCGGAAAAACTTGCCCAGAATTCCAATTTTTCGCCTAGGCGGAACGCCGGAACGTCCCGCGCTGCCCGATCTTGTCACTTCCACGCCCGCACTGGTGCTGGAAGGGTTGATGGTCGGTGTCGACAACCTGCGTCACGACGTCGCGATCAGCCCTCGTTTCGCCGAGGCCGCGCGCGCGCAGATCGCTCGTCTTATCACGCATTACGGAGACATGGATGGTTTATTGGCTGCGGAGGGCGTAGCGACTCCGCAGGGTCCTTCCTGGATGAGATCCCAAGCCGCTGCTGCGCCGCGTGACAAGAAAGACGCCAGCGAATGGAAGCCGGCTCTTGCCGAGTTGCAACTCGCGGCTTTGAACCGCGCCAAGAAAGAGGAAAAGCCTTCCGTTGACCTGCTCGCACGTGTCGCAGTCACCAAGTTCTTGCGCACGGAAATGAACTTGCAGTTTGGCCATGTGCTCGAACGTTGCCGCGTGATGCTGAAAAGCTATGACGGAGTGCGCCAGCAAAAAGCCGTGGAATATCGCGAGCGTGTGGCCGCATTCCAGGTGCGCAAGAAAATCATTTTGCGGAAGACGGGACAGGAGATTTTTTCCACGCTTCGCGAAGTGGAGAAGAGCACTCTGGCGCGCACTCGGCGCTCGTTTTTCGGCGAGAATTCCGCCGGAGCCGGTAGCGATCCCTACCCGTTATTTCTGAACCGCCTGCTGTTTTGCGACGACGGGCGCGACGATTATCTCTGTGCCGAATATTATGTGATGCTGGGCAACTGGGATCGCGATCCAGACCGCTATGGCCGGATGCGCGAAATTGTTTCGGCATTCCTGCGGTCGATCTATGGCCAGGAGACTGGCGGCCAGACCATCGATGGCTGGATGAATGTTCCCGAGAATGCGCGCGTTCTGGCAGGAAGCGGCACGCCCGATGAATCGACCGCCGAGGGCCTGGCTCAACAAGAGCGTCTGGCTGTATGGGTGCGTCTGCTGGAAGACGAACAAGTGATGGAGAATGTCATCGCCTCCTACCACGTGGTACCGTTGCTCAGCGAATATTCCCCGCGCATCAATGCGCAACAGCTGAAGAATGCTTTGATCTCGCGCGCGGAGTGCGACCGGGTGGAGCGCATGATTCAGGATCATGGCCGCCTCACGCCAAACAGTCTTTATGCGGCAGTGGCCAAGGTTGCCGGTTGCCGTGGAGCCGAACGCGCTAAAGTTGCTGCACGATTTCTGCAGGATTTCTTCCACTACCATCGCGACCTTCGCCGGTTGGAAACGCTCAACGCCGCCATGGACGCCGTCAACCTGGTCTCGAACGACAAACTGCGAGAACTGTCCCGGCTCAACGGCACGCTCTACGAGTTTCGTCTTCCCGAAGAACAGCAGCAAGCGGAGGAAGAGCGTGTCCTCCGCCACGTGGTCCTCAAAGCCGATGTACGCGACTCCACTCGTCTCACCCGGACGATGATGGATGCGGGCTTAAACCCCGCTTCCTATTTCAGCCTTAATTTCTATGATCCGGTGAACAAGCTCTTGCCCAAGTACGGGGCGCAGAAAGTTTTTCTCGAAGGCGACGCCATCATTCTGGCAATCCTGGAGCGCGAAGGCGAATCCGGCCTTGCAGTCAGCCGTGCATGTGTTCTGGCTCGCGAGATGATTGAAATCGTCCGCGGCTATAACGAACTCGTGCAGCGCTCGGGCATGCCCTGCATTGAACTCGGCGTCGGCATAACTCTGCAGGAGTCCGCTCCGCTTTATCTGATGGACGGCGAACATCAGATCATGATCTCTGAAGCTTTGAATGAAAGCGACCGCCTTTCTTCCTGTAATAAGCGCGCGCGTAAAGAAATGGAAGCCCATGCCGGGCCGTTTCATGTTTATGTGTTCCAGGCTGCCGACCTGGAAACCGGAGGCAACGCGGAAGATGTTGTGTTGAGCTTTAACCTCAGCGGAATTCGTATGAATGAAGGTGCCTTCCGCAAATTGCAGGAAGAAATTTCGCTGGAGCCGGTGTCAGTTAAGTTGCCTGCGTCGCTGGTGTCGCACAAGGCGGAATACAGTCTGTTCCGCGGTACGGTTCCGGTGGATCGCGATATTTTTCGCAGTATCGTCGTTCGCCAAAGCCGCATTCCTCGCATCGACGCTGCCGATTTTTCCGTAAAGGGCTGGACCGACCGTCACTATTATGAAGTTTGCACCGATCCCGCCATCTACGCCGCTCTGGAAAAAGGGAAAGCCGCCAAGCTCTAGGCCACGAACGGCCGTTGAGTACACTGCGTTGCTATTCGCCGCCGGAAAACGTTAAGATATTCCGTACACGTCTTCTCCGCTTTTATCCCCGAATTTTTCTGAGCGCAGCGACCGCGGGTAAGGAGTGTGCGAACCCGGGCGGCGCAGTGTGTGCGCTTGTGAGAAATTCCCTGTCGGGAGACGGAATTGAAAAGAGGCAAGACCGCGGTAATAGTTGGCGCCCAGTGGGGCGACGAAGGTAAAGGAAAAATCGTCGATGTGCTCTCGGAGAGCTTCTCCGTGGTGGCGCGCTACGCCGGCGGCCACAATGCCGGGCACACGGTAATTATTAACGGCAAGAAGTTCGTTTTGCAGCTTGTGCCTTGCGGCGTGTTGCGTGCCGGCCGCAGCAGCGTAATTGGAAACGGCGTCGTCCTCGATCCGCTGGCGTTTCTTAAAGAAGTTGGCGGCCTGCGGGAAGCCGGAGTTGCGGTCGACGGAAACCTTTTCGTCTCCAACCGCGCGCACGTGATTTTGCCTTATCACCGCATGATCGAACTGGCCGCGGAGAACGCGCCGGGACGCGTCAAGATCGGAACCACTTCCCGCGGAATCGGTCCCGCCTACGAAGATAAGATGGGCCGCCGGGGCTTGCGCGTGGCCGACCTGCTCGATCTGAAACTGCTGAAGACGCATATCGATAATGCGGTGCGCGAGAAAAATATGATCGCGCACGCCCTGTTCAACTCCGAGCCGCTCGACGCCGACAAAATGTACACCGAGTATGCGAGCGCTGCGGAGAAGATCGCGCCTTTCGTCCGCGACACCGCGTTGTTTTTGAACCAATCTTTGAAAGAAGGAAAGTCGATTCTATTCGAAGGCGCGCAGGGGACGATGCTCGACATCGATCACGGTACATATCCGTTTGTGACGTCTTCGAGCGCAACTTCCGGAGGAGCGGTTACTGGGACCGGTGTCGCTCCCAACGCGATCGACTCCGTGATTGGTTTGACCAAGGCTTATTGCACGCGAGTCGGCGAAGGGCCGTTCCCCAGCGAAGAATCGGGCTCGTTTGGCGAGCAACTGCGCAAACGAGGCAACGAATATGGCGCGGTGACAGGCCGTTCTCGCCGCACCGGCTGGTTGGACTTGCCTCTGTTGCGTTACGCTGGCATGATTAATGGCATTTCCTGGCTGGTGGTCACCAAGCTGGACGTGCTGGACGAACTTGCCGAAATTCCTGTGTGCGTTGGCTACAAAATCGACGGCAAAACGACACAGGAAATTCCCGCGCAGTCTAGTGATTATGACAAGATCGAAGGCGTTTACCGGAAATTACCTGGATGGCAGACCTCAACGGAAGGCATCACCGATTTCGATAAGCTGCCGAAAGCGGCGCGCAATTATCTGGAATTCCTGGAGAAGGAATCGGATACGAAGATTGGCATGATTTCGACCGGGGCGGATCGAGACCACACCATCTTCAAAGATGAATTTGCGGCGGAATTGAAAACGGCTGCGGAAAGCCTGCGGAAGTCTTTGTCTTTGCCGCAGTCGGCGGACTAAAGAAAGCGAACGAGGAGAAGATATGGTCGTGTTGGCGGTTACGTGGATGGCGAAGGTTGGGCACGAAGCCGATGTTGCCGCAGTCCTGGAAAAGCTGAGCGAACAATCGCGCAAGGAACCGGGCTGCTCCATGTTTCTTGGCCATCGGCACAAGACCGAACCACGGCGTTTCTTCATCTACGAGCAATACAATGACGACGCAGCGCTGGAAGCCCATCGCGCCACGCCGCATTTTCTGCAATTTGCGCGCAAAGATCTCCCCAAGATCGCCGACCGCGTGGAAGGACAATTGTTCGAACCGCTGGGGTAAAACAAGTTGCCAGTTGCCAATACCCAGCCGCCAGTACGACCGTCGCTTCTATAGATTGGGCCGTACTGGGGTCTCGGAAGGGGCCGTCCATCCGTTATCGCAATGGCGGCTGCGAGGGATTCGAGCGCCGGTTGAGATAATGGGCGAACCTTTCCGTCAGCAGAAAGATAAAAAACATTTCGGGGACCCCGAGACCTGCGAAGGGCATTCCTGCCAGTTGGCCAAGCGGAAGCGAAGAGGCGTGTATGCGGAAAAGCAGCCAGAAAAGCCGACCGGACACTATTTCGCCTTATCAATCATCAATTCGCCGCCAGAGGCGTAGCTCTCTTTCGAAACCTCATTGAATGCGACGATGATTCCTTCGCGGCGTGCCCCAGCTTCTTCCACCAGGGCGTCAGTGATTCGCTTCGCGATCTTCCGTTTCTGATCGACGGTGCGGCCTTGCAGCATCGTGATTTGAACCATGGGCATAGGAAAGTTCTCGGTTGCGAGTTCTCAGTTCTCAGCGAAAAAGAGTCTGGCCCCAGAGAACAGAGAACCGAGAACGGAGAACCGAGAACTATTTCGCTAATTCATATCCCGCGAAGAAAAAGCTCAACTCAAAACGCGCCGTATCTTCCGCGTCGGAACCGTGAATCGCATTGTGCTCGATGTTGGTAGCCCACTTCTTGCGAATCGTGCCCTCTTCGGCTTGGGCCGGATTCGTGGCGCCCATCAACTTGCGCAGGTCGGCGATCGCATTTTCTTTTTCCAGCGCCAGGACAACGATCGGCCCGCTCGACATGAAGTCGGTAAGCGTGCCGAAAAAAGGCCGGCTGGCGTGAACGGCGTAAAACTGCTCGGCCTGATGCTTCGAGATTTCCAGCATCTTCATGGCAAGTATGCGGAAGCCGTTTTTTTCAAACTGCTCGATGATGTCGCCGACCGCGTTCTTGCGAACCGCGTCCGGCTTGACGATAGTAAAAGTGCGTTGCAGAGTCTTCATAAGTTCAGTCGTTGGTCCTTAGTCGTTGGTCGTTAGTTCGTCAGGCGTTGGCCGAGTTGTGATGCTAAGAAAGTCTTGTCATTCCGAGCGAAGGGAGGAACTGCTCCATCTTGCTGGAGGCGCTAAACGTTCACTCCAATCGCGGCAGCCAGCGTCTCGCCAATCGCCGCCGGCGATTTCGCTACCCGGATTCCGGCCGCTTCAAGCGCCTTCATTTTTTCACTGGCCGTACCCGTGCCGCCAGAAATGATTGCGCCGGCATGGCCCATGCGCCGCCCCGGAGGCGCCGTCTGACCGGCGATGAAACCCACCACCGGTTTCTTCATATGACTCTTCACGAACTCGGCTGCAGTCTCTTCTGCGTTGCCGCCGATCTCGCCGATCATGATTACGGCTTCAGTTTGCGGATCGCGATTGAAAAGATCCAGAGCATCGACGAAAGTCGTCCCGATAATTGGATCTCCGCCAATGCCGATCGCAGTCGATTGCCCAATGCCGCGCTGCGTAAGCTGATGCACCGCTTCGTAGGTCAGCGTGCCGGAGCGCGAGACAATCCCGATCGCGCCCTCTTTATGAATCGAACCCGGCATAATTCCAACCTTGGACTTGCCGGGAGAAATAATTCCGGGGCAGTTCGGACCGATCAACCGCGCGCGGCGATTCTGCAAAAATTCCCAGGCCTTCACCATGTCCAGAGTTGGAATGCCTTCAGTGATGCAAACGATCAGATCGAGATCCGCGTCCGCCGCTTCCATAATCGCGTCCGCCGCGAACGGAGGCGGCACAAAAATGACGGTCGTATTCGCTCCGGTCTTTTCCGTTGCTTCGCGCACCGTATTGAAAATCGGCCAGCCCTCGTGAGTGGTGCCGCCCTTGCCGGGAGTAACTCCGCCGACAACCTGCGTGCCGTAGGCCGCGCAGGCCTTGGCGTGAAACGTGCCTTCGCGTCCGGTCAGTCCCTGCACGATCAGCCGCGTCTCTTTGTTTACTAGAATTGCCATAATTTCTTTCGAGTTCTCAGTTGCTAGTTCTCAGTTCTCAGAGGACTCAAGTCGTTCCACTAAAAACTAAGAACTAAGAACTGAGAACCGGGAACTGACGCTTATCTCCACTCGGTGACGCCGTGAATGCCACGCGCGGCCGCTACCACCTGATCGGCGGCGTCTTTCATGGTTGCCGCTACGATAAAGTTCAATCCTGAATTCATCAGGATCTTTTTTCCTTCTTCCACGTTCGTACCCTCAAGTCGAAGCACGACCGGCAACTTGAGATTGGTCTTTCTCGCGGCCTCGACCACGCCAGTCGCGAGCGTATCCACGCGCAGAATGCCGCCAAAGATATTGATCAACACAGCCTTGACGCTCTTGTCGCTGAGCAGAATTTCAAAGGCATGCGCCACTTGCTCCGCATTGGCGCCGCCGCCCACGTCGAGAAAATTTGCCGGCATGCCGCCGGCGTACTTAATGATGTCCATGGTCGCCATGGCCAGTCCCGCTCCGTTAACCATGCAGCCGACGCTGCCTTCGAGCTTGATGTAGTTCAGGCTGTACTTCGACGCTTCCACTTCCAGCGGATCTTCTTCGGTAATGTCGCGCAGTTCGCGCAAGTCGGAATGGCGAAACAGCGCGTTGTCGTCGAACGTGACCTTGGCGTCGAGCGCGAAAAGTCTGCCATCAGTCGTGGTGATAAAAGGGTTTATTTCCAGCAGAGAAGAATCAGTATCGAGAAAAGCCCTGTATAGGCTGCTCAGAAACTTCACCGCAGGATTGATCTGCTGCGGCTTCAGGCCCAACTGGAACGCGATCTTCCGCGCCTGAAACGCTTCCAGGCCCATCCCCGGATCTATGTATTGTTTCAGAATCGCTTCGGGAGTTTCGGCGGCAACCTGCTCGATATCCATGCCGCCCGCGGCCGATGCCATGAAAACAGGTTTACCCTCGGCGCGGTCCACGAGAATGCCCAGGTAGAGCTCCTTCTCAATCGGTAACGTTTCTTCAATCAGCAAACGCCGGACAATCCGTCCTTCGGGCCCAGTCTGGTGCGTCACCAATTTCATCCCCAGCATTTTTGCTGCAAGATCGCCGGCTTCGCTCACCGACTTCGCAATCTTGACGCCACCTCCCTTGCCGCGGCCGCCCGCGTGAATCTGCGCCTTCACCACGACACCGCTGGCTCCCGTGCTCAACAGTAGTTTCGCTTCCGCTTCGGCTTCCTCTCGCGATGCGGCCATCGAACCGCTGGGCACGCTCACGCCGTACTTCTTTAGAATTCCCTTCGCCTGATACTCGTGAATTTTCATAAAAGAATCTTTGCAGCCAGAAGCAGCTTAAAATCGTTGGTAGTAAATACCATCGGCAGGAGCAGCGCTTGCAGCTTAAAATTGCAGCCCAGCAAACTACCGATTTTATAGAAGAATAGCGGATTAGAGCAAACCGCTCTCTTGTAAGCTGGCGGCTTGCTTTGACCGCCGAGTTGAAGCTATAGCACTGTCCGAGCATCTAATCGAGAGATTAAGGAGCAACTGAACATGGCTAAAGCCACATTTGCCGCAGGTTGTTTTTGGGGAGTCGAGGCCACCTTCCGTGCGCTGCCAGGCGTGAATTCCACTCAAGTGGGGTACATCGGCGGCCATACCGAAAATCCAACCTATCAAGACGTTTGCACAGACCGCACAGGCCACGCCGAAGCCGTCGAGGTCGACTATGATCCGACGAAAGTCGCGTACGGTGATTTGCTCAAGATTTTCTGGGAGAACCATGACCCCACGCAGCTCAATCGTCAGGGTCCGGATTGGGGCACACAGTATCGTTCCGCAATTTTCTTTCACAGTCCGGAACAACAGGTCGAAGCCGAGGCTTCGAAGAAAGCACTCGAACAATCGCACCGGTTCTCCAAACCGATCGCGACACAAATCGTTCCCGCTGTTGTTTTCTTTCCCGCCGAGGACTATCACCAGCAATATCTGGAGAAGCGCGGCCTGGCAAGCTGTCACATTAAGGCCTGACTCGCGTGGCAGCCCGTGCCTTGCGAATTCCCATCATCACTGAAGAGAGATCGTTCAGGGATCGCCTGGCAGGGCGAAGCCTTGTCGAAGGTACCCTGTCAATAATGACAGTCGTGCAGCCCCTGCGGTAAAAACATTTCTACGGGGCGCGGGTTAAAACTATCAGCAAAGAGAAAGAGGAAAGACAATGAAGAACTTTCTGGCAGGGCTTGCCATAAGTTTGCTGCTTTCGATTCCCGTCTTCGCTCAACATGGCGAACATCCCGCGGCAGGTGGTGGACATATTCCGTCGCACGGTCCCGCGCCGGTGCGCACGCCGCATGCGCCAGAGCAGAACCGCCATTTCAACGATAAAGCGGGCCATCCCGATGCTCCGCACGTTCACGCCAACGGAAAATGGATTGGCCACGACACGGGACGGGGCGACGCCCACTATCACGTCGACCATCCATGGGAGCACGGACACTTTACCGGCGGATTCGGACGCGGGCACGTCTGGCACCTGGCCGGCGGCGGTCCCAGCCGCTTCTGGTTCGGCGGATTCTATTTCAGCGTCGCGCCCTACGACATCGGTTTCTGCGACGGCTGGAACTGGGGCGGCGACGACGTCGTCATCTACGAAGACCCCGACCATGAGGGCTGGTATCTGGCCTACAATGTGCGTCTGGGAACCTACGTTCACGTAGAGTATCTCGGAGCATAACCGTCTGGAGAAGCTTGCTGGGTGCGGCCCACGTTCGCAGATCGTTGCACGTGGGCCGTTCGTCCTCACGGCGGCTCGTATCAACCGTCGCCGGAGCTACTTTCCATTCGCTGCTTGACTTCCGCTCAAATCCTTGTAATAACTAACGGGTCCGACCCGGACGAGTCTGGGGGTGTATTTGTTTGGCTGAAGTTCGCCTTCAAGAGGGAGAATCCCTCGAAAATGCCCTGCGGCGTTTCAAGCGCAAGGTGCAGCAGGAAGACATCATTAAGGAGGTCAAACGACACTCCTTTTATTTGAAGCCCGGAGAGAAGAAACGCGTCAAGGCCGCGCTCGCTCGCAAACGCGCCCGGAAAAAGACACGCAAGGAACAAGATTGAAAATGTTCCTGCTGTAGACGGCGATTGTTCCGGGCTTGCCGTAAAGCTCAATGCGTCAGGAATAGCAGTAGGGGTCGCTCCCTTCCCGGAGCGGCCCTGCTCGATCTGGCCCCCACCAGGTTGAGCGGCGGGGAAGGGATAGATCATTACTTATCATTCATCCGGCATAAGAAGGAAAAGCTGTATCCATGTTCCGTCCTAGGAACGTGGCGGGCCGAGTCCAGGGGCAGTTCGAGGGGGGATGTACACAACCTTTTTCTTCGCACCACGCCGCTCCCCTGCGCGTGGTCAGGCGGAGGATTGGGCAAAAGGGAGCCATCCTCAATGGAATTTCAGGACAAGGTACTCAAGTGTATCGACTGCGGCAGAGATTTCCTCTTCACCGCCGGGGAACAGCTGTTTTTTCACGATAAACAATTCCGCAACGAGCCGAAGCGCTGCAAAGAATGCAAAACTAAGCGCAGCAGCGCCGCGGGTACGGGCCCAGCTCCGGCCCAGAACTACCGCTATCCCAAGGTAGAAACCAAGGCGGTGTGTTCACAATGCGGGAAGGAAACCACAGTTCCTTTTCGCCCCACGCAAGGGCGTCCAATCTTTTGCCGGGAATGCTTCCAGCAGAAGCGGTCGCCTCTCTCCGCCTGATGCGCTGTAGGGCATAAGGAGGGACCGGGCACAGCAAGTCTAGCTTGGGCGGGCCGCCTCTCACGATTTCTGCAAATTCCTCGGGCGCAAAGAGCTTTGGCCGGCTATTGGGCCAATGAGTCCTGTGGATTCAGGCTCGCCTTCACGGTTGCCGCCGGTAATTCGTCTCCGCGAAAGTATTTCTCTTTACCTTTGATGCTTGCCGCTTTCATTTCCGGCATTGCCTCGTAGGGCTTTGAGTAGTCATTGGCGGCGTTCCAGAACAAGAAACCGATGCCGCCTTTCTCCCTTGCTGTTGCTACTTGCACCTTGATGTATTCCGGCGAGTAGGTCCTGGTGCGCCAGCGGAAGGCTTGCAGCCAGGGGCGGATCACTACACCGCTACCCTTAGTAATCAGCTCGAAGCGCTGCATGGATTCGCCGATGAAGTGCTCGGGCGCATCGCCGGGGTGTGCGATGTTGTCCATGCCGAAGAAGTGCGAGGGATAGATCATGGGCGAGAGTACATCGCAATATTTCGCCATGCCGACGATGTCCTGCCCGGTGTGCGAAAGGTCTACCTGACGCTGCCATGCCATCACACCGAAGACATCGAGTGAGAGCAGTGCGCCCGTAGGGTGAATCTCGGCGTAGGCTTTCTTCAGAAAGTCGGTGATGACGTCGGTTCGCTGCCACTTTGGGTGATCGGTTTGAAAGACGAAGCTCGCATCTTTCTGGTCGCCTTCGGCGGGGAAGCGCACGTAGTCGAACTGAATTTCATCGGCGCCGAGCTGGGCGACGTGCTTGGCCAGCGCGATGTTGTAATCCTGAACTTTAGCATTCGATGAATCGGTCCAGACCAGCTTACCGTTCTCGCGCCAGGGCTGCTTGTTCTTCTTTGACTGCACGGCGAGTTCGGGATGCTCTTTCACCATGCGCTCGTCACGGAAGATGGCGACACGCGCGATGGCGTGCATATTCTGCGAGTGCAGGAAGCGCACGAACTTGGGCACGTCGTGAATGTAGACCTGATGTTTGCCCAGCAGTGGATGCTCGAACGGAATATTGACGCTGCCGTCGGAATCTTTGATGTCGAAGACGACGGCGTTGCCGCCCACTTCTCGCCAATGGCGGATGATGCGCAGCCCGTGGTCGCTGGCGGCCATTACGCCGGTGAGGTAGATGGCGCGCACTTCAAAATCTCGGGGAACCGCGACTGTTTTCTCGACGATGGGTTCGGGCAAAATGCCGGGGATGACGATGTTCTCGTTCGCTTTCAGAATGTTCCCTGTGCGATCACCGTTCACGTGACGGATCGCTTCCGCTAGTTCTGAAGAAGTCAGATAGGAAGTTTGTCCCAGATAACGATGAGCGATGGTTGGAATGCTTTCGCCGCGCTTGGCGGTGTAAATTTCGGTGCCCGGAGCCGGCGGTAACGCGGGAATGTTTGCGCTGACTTTTGCGGGCGCTGTTGTAACCGTAGCGCTCACGGGTTGCAGCTTCGCTGAGGAACCAGCCGATTGGCCCGCCACTGGCGGAGTTGCAGGCTTTTGCGCAGTTTGCGCCTGTACGGCGAAGTCGGAATAGGAATGAGGACCAAGCCGCCAGGCTGCGGCTCCAAACAAAAGACAAGAAATTGCGGTGATGGTGTGGATCGACGAACGGCGCAAAGGTTCCTCCCGGAACTGCTCTTCGTTCGCGATGGTAGACGGCGAGTTTTTGAGCCGCTAGTTACGTGCGGTCATCGCCAATTCGTTCTAATGTTTGCTGGGAGTTGAAGCTGAGTTCCGCTGTGGGCACGGCGTTTGGCGCGGGTTCTTTCCCCGATGCTGCAAAGTATTTCTCTTACCCTTCGTGCGTTTCTCACTTTCCGCTTTCCGGAACGATCCGAATCGGTGCTAACTCCTGCCAGATGCACGACTTCCCATTTGCTGTCCGGATGGCATTGCGTGGCGAACAGCTTGCTTTATTCCAGGTACCCAGAACGAACACGGTTTCGGGTGCGGCAAACTGGCTGATTGACAAAATTTGTCGCTACTGAAAAACGGGCAAAGATGCGGAACAGAGCCCGAGAAACCGGGAAGAAAGAATCAGACAGCCGGAATGAGCGGCTGAATGAAGGGAAAAACGGGCTGACATTATGAGAACGAACCTCGCCACTGTTCTTGATCCGAGCCGCCGCAGCAACGATGCCGGAGAATTTGAAACTGCGCTCCGCCGGCGCATTGTTGGGCAAGACCCGGCCGTCGAAAAGGTCGTCGAAATCTATCAGATGTTTCTGGCCGGCTTGAACGCGCCAGGGCGTCCGGTGGGCAACCTGCTGTTCCTGGGGCCGACTGGTTCCGGCAAGACTCGCGTCGTCGAAGCCATGGCCGAATCACTTTTTGGCGACTCGCGCGCCTGCATCAAGATCGACTGCGCGGAGTTCCAGCACTCGCACGAGATCGCGAAGCTGATCGGTTCGCCTCCGGGATATTTGGGACACCGCGAGACGCATCCGCTGTTGACGCAGGAAGCGTTGAACCAGTGGTTCACGGAGAAGCTGAAGCTTTCTATTCTGCTGTTCGACGAAATCGAAAAAGCGTCCGACTCATTGTGGCAACTGCTGCTCGGGATTCTCGACAAGGCGACGCTGACGCTCGGCGACAACCGGCGCGTGGATTTGTCTCAGTGCATCATCATCATGACGTCGAATCTGGGTGCGTCGGAGATGACCAATCTGGTGGACGGCGGCCTGGGCTTTGCGCCGAAAGTCGTGGAGATCAATGGTTCGTTCGACGACAAGATCCAGCGCTCGGCGGTTGAAGCGGCGCGGCGCAAGTTCACGCCGGAATTCATGAACCGCATCGACAAGACCGTGGTCTTCAAGACGCTGCGCGATGAACATCTCTCGCAGATTCTGGAGATCGAACTGGGCATGGTGCAACAGCGCGTGCTGATGGCTGCGGGCACCAATCAGTTTGTTTTTAACTGCACCGCAGCGGTAAAGGAATTCCTGCTGCGTGAAGGCACCGATCCACGTTATGGTGCGCGTCACCTGAAGCGCGCGATCGAACGCAATCTGGTATTTCCGCTGGCGAACCTGGTCGCGACCAGCCAGGTGAAACTTGGAGACTTTGTCCGCGTCGATATGGCGACCGACAGCAAGATGATCTTCGTCAAAGAGGCGGAAAACACCATGGCACCGGTGATGCTGGAACGCTACGGAGCCGCAGCTGCAATACAGCCTTCGGCTCGCGCTGCCCGCACTGCCGCCGGCAACCGCCGTGACTTTGGCACGGGTCCATCGCCTTCGGCCGCGGAGAGCAAATAAGGCCAACAACTTTGTTATACGATCTCGCTTGACCGCATCTCGCGAGCGTTTTTTCCTGTCGGCGCCGGAAAGTTTCCCGGCGCCGTTTTTTATTTGTTGAGTCAGTTCTCCTATTGCACTTTGAACACGGCGCTTGTTTGGAGGTAGTAGCCACTGGTGTCCTTGCCTGAAACGGCGATGGTGTGCGGACCCGAGGACAAGGTGATTGTGGTCGAGTAGATGTTGTTTTGGTTTTGCAAAGTAGCTACAAACTTATTGTCGACGAAGAGTCCAACGTTTGCCGGCGCCGCGCCGGTATCGTTGGCTTCGACAATGATACTAACCGGTCCTTGCACCGAGGCCGCGTTCAGCGGGCTGCAGACAGTCAGAGATGGAACCACCGGACTTAGCGGGCAGGGCGAAGACGATTGCACATAGAAGGACTGTTGGGTCTTCTGCGAAGTGCCATCGGCAGCCAGCGAGATAACCGTTGCGGTGTGGTTTCCGGGTGCCACCGGCAGCCAGGTATCCAGTTGTGCGGCGTGGCTGGTGAAAGCTGTTTGCCCGTCGAGAAGCAGACGGATGGAGGTTGCGCCCTCGACGTCGGCCGCTTGCGCAGTGAACTGATTGCGTTCGGAGGAGTATGTATCCGGACTAATCGCGCAGATGGCTACGCTCGAAGTCTCGCACAATCCGGCAAAGTCGGAGTGCAGCAGAAAGCTATCGTAACTACCCGCATCCTGTGGTTGATAAGCATTCAACGTAGTCAAGAATCCGGTTTGTGTATAGCCGGAGAACCATGCGCCGCCATTAAGATCGGCGCTGGAGGTCCAGGCGTTGGTGCCATTGGGTCCGAACTGGACGGAAGAAACCGCGGCAAATTGCGGGTTCAGCTTGATGTAGAAACCTACTTCGTTGTTCACAGCTTGACCGGGATTGCCATAGGCCGTGATTGGAAAATCCCAGGAGTCAGTGAAGCCGGAGACGTACGTATTGCCTGAAGTGTCGATGGAAAGGGCAGCGGCATAATCGGCGCCGCCGCCGCCCATGTAGGTTCCATTGATGATCGCGCTGGCAGAGGGATTGAGTTCGAAGACGTAGCCGTCAGGCGGCGTCGCTGAACTGCGCTGAAAAGCGTTCGGGCTGGTGTACATCCCGACGTTGTAAGTCCACGTGCTTACGTAGGCATCGCCCGCTGCATCGACCGCGAGAGAGAAGGGCTGAATGTACGCATTGGTGTTGCCAGCCGGAGCGCCGACGAGCGCGGCATAGACCATAGAGGAGGCGGGCTTTTTCGAGGGATCAAGCTTGACCACGAATGTGGCTGCGCCCGGTTGATCGACTGTCCCGGACGTAACGGGAAAATCAAGGGAATCGGAATAGCCGGTCAGGTAAAGCATGTGGGCGGAATCAACGACGATGGAGGCGGAGTCGTCATCCCCTGTGCCGCCGATCTCGACCGACCAGGTCAATGCCGTGCCGTCGCTATTGAGTTCGGCCACCCAGAAATCGTCGATTCCACCGAGTGGACCGATGATGCCAGTTTGATTATTGCAGCAGCCGGTGCCGCCAGAGCCAGTGACGAAGGCGTTTCCGTTGGAGTCGAGCGCGAGGGCCGGATTTGCGGTGATGGAGTTGCCGCCGAGAAGTACGCTATAGAGGAGTTCGCTTCCAGTGGAGTTCAGCTTGGAGACAAAAACTGCGCCGCCGCTTCCGATTTTGAGCGTAGCGGGGAACTTGCCGCATTCAAATAGGCCGGCAACGTAGACGTTTTGTTCGCTGTCGACGGCAATGCCGCTGGGAACGATGAACTGATAGCAGCCCGGGCCGAGATACGTCGACCAGATTAGATCGCCCTCCGGAGAAAACTTGCTCACGAACATGACGGAATCTGTCCAAGGGCCGGGAAACGTTGGTTCGTAGACTCCGGCTGTCGTTGGAAAATTGGCGGAGGTGGTCGTGCCGGTCACATAAATGTTTCCGGCACTGTCGCGCGTCTGCGCGGTGATGCCATCCTGCTTGCTGCCGCCCAGAAACGACGAATAAACCCAGGAAGGCGGCAGCGCATTCTGAGCGGTCGCGGGCAGGTAAAAGGTAAGCACAACGAAAAATAGGGAAACGAGGGAATACAGACGAAGTGACACAAGCACCTCCGGGCGGGCAGGTTGCGAACGCGTCGGGCGCCAGATAGATGCAGCGGGCTTGGCAGAAGGTTGCTGGCCCGGTTCAAGACGGTATGGCTTCCGACCGCCCGTTTCACGGCGAAAATTCAACTTTCCCCAAGGAGTAGTCCACGACCGGTTGTTTTCTGTATTAACTGGATGAGTGGAATTATCGATGTAGTTCCCCGGGCGACTTTTTGCGACTCACCAGAATGTAGGCGCCGCCGACGAGGCCGATGCAGGCCAGACCGCTGTAGAGATTCACGCGAGGATTCAGCCAGGTTTCCAGCAGGGCGAGTGAGACCAGCACGACGCCGAGTGGTGATCCCCAATTGCCCAGCGGCGATCGCAAGGGCAGCTTTGCGAGTTCGGCGGGCGAAAGACGGCGGCGGAAGTTGATGTGCGCGGCTAGAGAGATGAGCCATGCGCAGATCATTCCGGTGAATCCTGCGCCGACTAAATAGCGGAAGGCGTTTTCTGGAAAATATAAAGCCAGCGCGGCGGCTATGAGCACGCCGAAACCTGAAATGATTACGGCCAACTGCGGCGATCCGGAACGATTGAGCCGGCCGAAGGCGGGCGGCGCATATCCTGTGCGTGCCAGGGAGAAGACCATGCGCGACGCGACATACAAAGATGCATTCGCGCCGGACAGTGCTGCGGTCAGCGCGACGAAATTCATCAATCCTGCTGCGTGCGGAATTTTTATCGTGCGGAAAACGGTGACGAATGGGCTTTCGGTGACGCCTGCGTGGTTCCAGGGGATGACGCCGAGCAGCACGATGATTGCGCCGAGATAGACGCAGACGAGGATGCCGAATGTGAGCCAGATGGCGCGAGGAGTGTCTTTGGCGGAGCGGGCTTCGCCGGTGGAGACGGCGACCATTTCGACTCCGCCGAAACTGTAGAGTGCAAACGTGAGGGCGATGATCGGCGCGAGCGGGCCGTTGGGGAAAAATCCGCCGTGAGCGTTGTATTGCGGCGCGACGCGGCCGCCGATGAGCAGAGCTGCGCCGATGACGATGAATCCGGCGATGATCGTCACCTTGATAATGGAGAGCCAAAATTCGAAGCGGCCATAGGAACCCACGCTGGCGAGGTTGACGAGAAGCAGCGCCGCCGCGAAAACCAGAACCCAGATGTAAGGCTGCACGCCGGGGAACCAATAAGCCATGTAAGTGGCGGCGGCGACCATTTCCGCGCCGAGGTTGAGCGCCATGCCGATCCAGTACCCGGCGCGGGCCAGGAATCCGGCGAACGGATTTAGATAAAGCTCGCCGTAAACGCCGAACGATCCCGCGGCTGGATGCGCGGATGCAAGTTCACCCAGCGCCATGGTGACGGTGAAACAGATGAAAGCGGCGGCGGCAAAACTGAGGATGGCGGCGGGACCGGCGATCTGCATGGCTGCGCCGGAGCCCAGCAGAATTCCGGTGCCGATGGAACCTCCGACGCCGACCATGGCCATTTGCCCCGCGGTGAGTTGATGGCCAAGGCCTTCTTCGTGCGCGATGGCGGGGACGGAGGACATGCGTGCACGATAGCATGCCGAGCTGATACTCCCAACCCGGGAACAGCTGGTTAGCGTGTTCTCGACTGCACAGGTTCACCAGGTTTCGGAATTCTTCGAACTGATTACAGCAGTCAGTCGCAACGGTCTGGACTTGGTTCTTACGTGGCATTAGACTGCTCGCATATGGCCGCAAGAATCAGATCAATCGTGCTGTTAGTGTTTGCCATTTCAGGATTGTCTTTCGGCCAAAAGGAAAATCTTGAGTGGAAGAAATACACGTTTCCTACCGATGGATTTTCGCTCATCGCTCCGGAGCTTCCTAAGGCTCATGATTCTGTTGTTCTTCGAGGTGCGACATCGTACACGATTCCCTTGGAAGGATCGGATACTCTCGGAGTTGTACTAAAGGTTACGAAGAAAGCGGGTGATTGTGCAGAGGCGATTTCCCAACTCAAAGAACGCGTTCGCGGACGTAGAGATCCGAGCGCTGAGATCGTATCTGCGAAGGATATTTCATTGGACGGCCGCCCTGGATTCGAGTACGTGTGGAAAAAGAGCGATGCATATTCGATTTTGGAACGCTGGTTTTGTGTTGATGGCCGCCTATACATCTTCTCAGTCAGCTCATCGAGCGCCCGACCCTTCCCTGTCGAGGCGTCGCGCGTCCTAGATTCCTTTCGGATTCTCTCCACGGGCAGCCATCCTTAGCGCAATGCGGGCATCCGCAAGCCGGAACGGTTCGGCTCGTTGTCGAAATTGCGCCCAGTAACTCTTATCATCACGCATTTGACAGCTAAGCGGATTGTTGTCCCCGGTGATGACCTTCGTAATCGCGGCTTGGGGTTACCGCATTGCCGCTCGTGGAGCGGACTCCTAGAATCGGGAGCAGGACTTCTCCGCCTCACTTTACTCATGCCAGAGATGACAAAGCGCGTAGACCGGGCCGAAGTAGCGCGGCGAACGGCGGGCGCAGAAAAACTGCTGCAAAAGGGCAAGAGCCAGGAAGCCCTGGAAGAATATCTGCTGGTCCTGCGTGACGATCCGGAAAACGATGTAGTGCGGCAACTGGCCGCCGACCTGTGCCTTTCGGTCAGCCGGAATCGCGATGCGGTGGCGCTGCTGGGTGAGTTGTTTGAGCGGCAGGTGAATGCGGGCGACGCCACACGAGCCAGCCTGACCTATAAGAAACTTGCCCGTCACGGAAGTCCCACCTGGGAGCAGAAATTTCGCTTTGGACAACTTCTGGAAGGCTCGAATAAAAAGCTGGCGGTGGGAACCTATGAAGCGTCACTCTCGGACCTGGAAAAATTAAATAAACGACAGGAAGGTATGCCGGTTCTTGAGCGTATTGTCGCGCTCGACCCCTCGCAATCGAATTACATGCGGGTGGCGGACCTGGCTTCCGAGCTGGGTAATTCGAAAATTGCTGCCGCCGCGTTTTTGAAGGTGGCGCAACTGACCCAGGTGGAAGAGGGCGATCCCGCGCCATGGTACGAAAAGGCGTATCAAGAGGATTCATCCGACCCGGCGATTGTGGTGGCTTACGGCAAAAGCCTGCTGACCCAGGGGCAGGTAGGCGCTGCAATTTTTATTCTGGAGCCGCAGGTAAATATGGGGCAGGCGAGCCCCGAACTGCGAAACGTTTATGCCGAAGCCCTGCTCGGCGCGGGCCGCTTCACCGAAGCCGAACCGATTATCTGGGAACTGTTTGAACAGAATCCTGCCCGCTTGCAGCAAGTGATCGCGTTGATTGGGCAATTGCTCGATCGCGAGCAGGATGATTCAGCTGTGGAACTGGCCCGAAAGCTGGAGCAGTTTCAGCGGCGGCGCGGCGAACGGCGGCAGTTCATCGCGATCATGCAAGATATTACGGCGGCCCACAGAGTCTCGCCGCCCATTCTGGAGTTTCTCAGCGAACTCTACAACGCTTCGAACCGGGAGAACGATTATTGCCAGACCCTGCTCAAGTTGTTCGATCTTTACATCAGCACCGGTGAATTCGCCAAGGCGGCAGAGTGCCTGGACCGCGCCGCGGAAGTGGACCCGTACGAATCCTGGCATACAAGACGTTTGGAAGCGGTGAAGGGCAAGATTGATGAAGGTCGATATCGAGCAATTGCCTCCCGATTCACCCAGGCCAGCAAGCCCGCGGAAGAGCCGTCGCCGGCTGCGGGGCCTACGCTGGGTGCGGCTACCTTGCAGGACTTGATGTTGCAGGCGGAAATTCTGGTGCAGTATGGAATGCGCAACAAGGCGGTGGAACGGTTGCAGCGAATTCAGGAGTTGTTTCCCCGCGAAGAAGAACGCAATGAAGATTTGCAACGTCTCTATCTTTCGGCGGGGGTGACTCCGCGTTACGCCGGCAC
>JBAUXX010000029.1:0-24246 GCA_049584475.1 Candidatus Sulfotelmatobacter sp.
GATTCGCAGCCGCGGTCGCGGCTTCAGCCTGCTGTTGTTGGGCCTGCGCAGCGGCTTGTTGACGCTGGGCTTCGGCTTGAGCCTGTTCGGCAGCGGCACGCCGGCGCGCATCTTCATCTGCTTGAGCCTGAGCTTGTGCTGCCTGATCCTGCGCGGTCCTGGCATCGGCTTCCGCTTTTGCCTGCGCTTCTTCGTGCGCGCGCCGCTCGGCATCCAGCTTCTCTTGTTCGATCCGCCGCAGGGTTAGCACACGCGCATCTTCCGCCATTTGTGTGGCGCCGCGAGCGGCAGTGCCAATCGGCGTACGGCCCTGCTTGCGCTGGTAGTAGTCTTCCGCGCGTTGCAACATATCTTCGGATTTTGCCAGACTGTCGGGCGCATAGTGGTCCGCTCCGGCGGCCTTGGCAATGGCTACCGCATTCCTGGCCTCAAGAAGATCCAGGGGCACGCTGCCGCTCGCTTGACTCGAGGGAAGCTGATTGGCGGGTACATCAATGGTGTACTGTGCACCTTCCAACACGTCGAACTTGGCGTCAATCGGTTCTTCGAAGCCTTTGGTTTCTTGTCGAATAATGTTTTCCGCGACCACCTGATTGCTCGGGTGCGTGACGGAGTAGTAGGGCTCGGCAGTGACGATCAGGCCAAACGCCTGCAAATCGGTCGTGACATCAATTTTGTCTTTGCCATTATCGCCGGGGAGAACTTCACCCAGGTTGACCGCTCGTCCCTCCGGAGTAATAGCCCACAATACGTAGGTCAGAAACTGTCCGCCGAACTTGCTGGCGGGTTGAAGGTGTGTGAGTTCGACGCTGATTGCGAGGCGTCCGCCCTTACCGTCAACCTTGGCATGCCCGCCCACTTCGGGCATCAGATCTGTGCCGCGTATATCCACCGTAGTGGAACCGCCGCGATGACGGTAATTCACCGCCTTGGTGGTACGCGCGAATACGTTCACGCGGAATACCGGCATCTGATCGTTCTGACCGGTGTTTTGGTTCATCGTCTGAGGAGCCGCATCTTGGTCCGACGGCGGTGTCTGGGTGGGATGCGGAGTAGCAGGGTACAGGGGAGCGGCGGAATTATCCTGGGCAAAAACCGCAACTGAGAACATCAACCCCGCGAGCGGCAGCAAAAGAAGCTTCTTCATTGGCCCTTCCTCCAGAAACTTTGTCGGCAGATCTTGTCTGCAGATATTGGAACACTCATACCTAAGGCTTTGTGATAACTGTCAAACAATACAGAGGTTCGGCGTTGACATCAATACTGCCTAACCCCTAACTGCTTGCTTTTCATCACTAACTCGAAGGAGCACCGAGGATGAGAGTCTAGAAGCCAGGGTCAAGCGGCGACGGCGCGCGCGGGGAGCAAGCTGCGGTAAAGGTGAAGATAGTCGTCGATCATGCGCTTGGTAGTGAATCGCTCGCGGGCGCGGGTGTAGGCGAGGTTGCCATAGGCGCGGCAGAGATCATGATCGGCGTTTAGCTGGCGGATGGTGTCAGCCAGGCTCGCAGCGTTATTCGTATGGAAGTAGAGAGCGGCATCTCCCCAGATTTCACGGAAGCTGGGAATATCGTTGGCCACAATGGCACATCGCGAAAGCGCGGCTTCCAGCGCCGGCATGCCCAGCGGCTCATAGCGCGCGGTCGCGGCGTAAATGGAAGCGCGGCTGTAAAGGGCGCGCAGTTGCGCTTCGGTCTGCGGTCCGCGAATGGCAACGGAATTTTCATCGAGCGCGAGTTTTACGTCAGCCCGAATGGGAACGCGAGGAATCGGGACCGTTTGCTCCGAACCGACAATGCAGACGGGAATCGGGTGCGCGCATTGTGTCAGCAGGAACACCTGCTTGCCCGCGTCCACCAGCCTGCCAATCGAAAGCACGGAGTCTTCTTTATTAATGTAGGGATTGAAGAAAATGGGATTACGCCCGGGATAAATCACGGCATCGCGCTGAGGAGATGCGTAACTGGATCGTATCGAATCAAGCATCCAGGCCGACGGCGCAACCACGGCGTCTGCTCCCTCGATTCCGGCAATGACCATGTCGCGGTACCACTTGAGCCATCGGGTCAGTCGAGGTGTGTATCCTTCCACCGCCTGCGTCCAGGTGATGAGATCGCCATGCGCCATAACGACGCGAGGCACATTGACCGGCAGCGCGCCGAAGATGAACTGATTGAGGTGAAGGACATCGGGACGCAGCTCGCGTACCAGGGTCGCGAGAAAATTCGCCGAATCAATGCAGTCGAATTCGGCCTCATGCATCCATTCCAGGCGAAAAGCTGTGGGACGATAATCGAGGCCGTGCAGACTTTCCATCCAGCGGACTTGCTCGGGCAGAGGAATATCGCCGAAGCTGACTAAGGTTACGCGGACGCCGCGAGTCACCAAACCGGTTACTAGTTCCCGCGTGTACGTCCACGCGCCCGACAGCGTATCGGCAGTAACCAGTACGTGCACACAGCCTCCGGGGGAGTCGGCGGAACGCCGCAGGGAGCGCGGTGCACCACCGGGATGCTTGGAGGCATTGTAATGTGGAACGGTTGCGAAGCGTGAGAAAATTCTTATTCGAGGTGGAAAGACTCGTTGCAAAAGGCTCGCTGCAAGAATTTGCACAGCCGCTCGCGTGGTCCAGTCGCAACAGAAATCGTCGAGGTGGTGCCTTGCCCGGCTGCCGCTTCCAGCAAACACTTCAACCTAGTAGTGATCGGGGAACGAACGCCAGCTTTCCCGGGGTAAAATCCTCAGCAACCGCAGAAATGCATCCGCATTGACTCTGGCTGCGTGCGGGGGTAGGCTTTACGCAATGGAAGTGACTTGCCCCCTGGGCATGGGCATCCCGGTCGGTCCACCTTCCGAGCATAATCCTGTTCTGTCCCCGAAATGGGAAAGGACTATAGCTGGACACAAACCGAGTGGAAGCGGCACCTTGCTGGCTTTTAATCCCTTTGCTTTGATCGAGAACGAGCGAACGCCTCGCCCTTTCACCCACAAACACGGATATCCGTCCTCACATGAGCTCAGGTAATCACACAAGATGAAGAAAAGCATCGGGATCAGTCCCAACATCGAAACCCTGTTCGGAACGCGCGATGAGAACGTGCGTGTGCTGGAAGATGGGCTGAAGATCACGATCAACCTGCGATCAAATGGAATCGAACTTGAAGGTGCGCCGCGAGACGTGGCGCGGGCCGAGCAGGTCTTTTCCGATTACGAGGCGCTTCAGCGGTCCGGGCACAGTTTTAATAATGGCGATTTGAACAGCATGCTGCGTGTATTGACGGCTGATCCCAATGCGACATTGCGCGGACTGACGGAAGCTGGAAGGCAACGGTCTTTTGGACGGCGGACGGTGCAGCCTAAGAGCGTCAATCAACGCCGCTATCTCGATGCGATCGAAAAGCACGACATGGTTTTTGGAATTGGTCCGGCGGGCACGGGGAAGACGTATCTCGCTGTCGCCATGGCGATTTCAGCATTGGTTGCGAAGCGCGTGAACCGTATTATTTTGGCGCGCCCGGCGGTGGAAGCGGGTGAGCGGCTGGGGTTTTTGCCGGGCACGTTGCAGGACAAGATCGATCCCTATTTGCGTCCGCTATACGACGCGCTCTACGACATGCTGGAACCGGAGAAAGTGGATCGCTATCTGGAGAAAAACATTATTGAGATTGCGCCCATTGCCTTCATGCGCGGCCGTACGCTAAATGACTCTTTCGTGATTCTGGATGAGGCGCAGAATACGACCTCCGAACAGATGAAGATGTTTGTGACGCGCCTCGGGTTCAACTCCAAGGCCGTGATCACGGGGGATATCACGCAAATTGATTTGCCCAACGCGCGACGTAGCGGCTTGCTGGAAGTCATCGATGTTCTCAAGCGAGTGGAGGGATTGGCGTTTGTCCACTTCGATGAAAGCGATGTCGTGCGGCATCATCTGGTGCAGCGAATCATTCGCGCGTATGACGAGCACAAGTCAAAGGTTGCGGAGCAGCAAACGCTTCCGTTAGCTGAAATGCGGGGAAGCGACCCGATGGCGAGTTCGGACGACACTAACGCCGAGAAAAGAGCCGGCAAACTGGTAATTGTGCGCGAGGAGATTGCTCACGCCGAGGCGCCGGATGGAAATATGGGAAGCAAGATTCAGGGAGGCTGACCTTCGTTCCGTGTGTTGTCTGTGCGCTGAAAAAGTGACAATCGGAAAGACTTTGGTTACTTAGCTTTGGTCATACTGCGAAAGAAAATTGCGAACTTGAGCAACAAAATGCTCGAAGGCTTTGTGCGGCGGGTTCGGCGGACCGTGAAGCTGAAAGGCTCGGTAAATATCTTGGTTACGACGAGCGCAGAGGTGCGGTCTCTTAATCGCCGCTTTCGCGGAAAAAACAAAGCGACAGATGTCTTGTCGTTTCCGGCGGAGTCGCCTGGCACCGGCGAACGGGCTTTGGCCGGAGACGTTGCGATTTCCGCCGACGTTGCCGCGCGGAATGCAGGCAGCCTGGGCCACTCCGCGGCGGAAGAAGTGAAGATTTTAGCTTTGCACGGAATACTCCATTTGTCGGGTTTCGATCATGAGCGCGACAGCGGGCAAATGGCGCGCAAGGAAGTGGCCTTGCGCCGGCGGTTCAAACTGCCAACGGGATTAATCGAGCGCGCGGAAAATTCTGGAAGCAAAGCAACAAATAGAAAGCGGCGCGGGGTGAAAGCGCGGAGGCCGGAATGACTTTCGGCATCGCCATCGCACTGATGCTCTTGCTGGGTCTGCTGACCCTGGTTTCCTACGTCGATCGCGTGTATCAGGAGATCGGGAAATTTCTGTCGCGCGAATTTCAGGACAATATCGATGTGTTCGAGCAAAAGATCGAGCCGGTGCTCGGCGTGGGCCGTGGCCGGGCAGCGATCTCTATGGCGGTGCTCACACAGTTGACCATGGCGTCGATCGCTCTGGTGATTGGCTTTGTCGTTTTCACCGATCAACGCTGGACCATCTACGAGATTTTGCAGGCTACGGTAAGCCTGGTGCTGATTGTAATTGTGTGCAACCGCTTCCTGCCTTTTGTGTTTTTCACCCGAACCAGCGGTCAATGGCTGGTCCGCTGGATTCCGCTGCTGCGTGTTTTGATTTATCTGACCATGCCGATCACGATCGTGCTGGGATTCTTGAAGTCGGTGGTGTCCCTCACACAGCACAACTCGGGAGAGGCGCCCGAAAGTTCAGCGGAAGCCGTCGATGCGCTGATCGAGGCAGGACAGGAAGAAGGGATTATTCAGGAAGGCGATCGCGATCTGATCCAGTCGGTCGTGGAGTTCAGCGGCAAGACTGTACGCGAAGCCATGAAACCGCGGCCGGAAATGTTTGCGTTGCCGATCGATACGACAGTCGAGCGTTTCATAGAGATGCTGCGTACCAGGCACTATTCGCGCGTTCCGGTTTACGAAGCGAGCATTCATAGCATCCGGGGAATTGTGTACACGCAAGATGTGTTACAGGTCCGTGACAGCGAAGCCGGACGAAAGACACTGGAATCGCTCATGCGCCGCGATGTTTACTTTGTGCCGGAGAGCAAGCTCGGCAGCGATCTGCTGCGCGAAATGCAACGGAAAAATATCCGCATGGCCATCGTTGTAGACGAGTATGGTGGGGTCGCAGGTTTAGTTACGATAGAAGATCTGGTGGAAGAGATTGTCGGCGAAATTCGCGACGAGCGCGACAAGCCGGAAATTGTGCGCGAGGGCGAACGGTCCTACGTGGTTTCCGGGGGGATGGACGTGGATCGCCTCGACGAGCTATTCGGAGTGAAGCCAGAAGGTAAAGATTCCGCAACGGTGGCTGGACTCGTGAGCGAGCTTGCCGGCCGGATTCCGCAGACCGGAGAGATTGTGGAAGAAGATGGCCTGCGGTTTGAAGTTGTGGAATCGACCGATCGCAAAGTCGAACGCGTGCGCGTAAGCGCGGTGCAGCCCAGGCAGTTGAAGCTGATGTAGAAACCAGACATCGGATCTCAGACCTCGGGCTTCGAGTTTCTGTATAACGAAGTGCCGGTGCCAAGGTCCGAGGGCTGACGTCCGAGGTCCGAATTTTCCCATGCCATTCCGCTCTGGATTCGTCTGCATCCTCGGCCGGCCCAACGCCGGTAAATCGACATTGCTCAATGCGCTGGTCGGCGAGAAGCTGGCGATTATTTCGCCGAAACCGCAAACCACGCGTAACCGCATCCAAGGGATCATTCACATTCCCAAGCGCAATGGCCGTGACGGCGGGCAGGTTGTCCTGATTGATACGCCGGGAGTTCACAAGCCCGATAGTTCCCTGGGACGCAAAATGCTCGTCGAGATTCGCGAGGCGCTTGAGGGATGCGACCTTGTCCTTGTGATCATGGATGTAGCGCACAAGTTTGATCCACGAGACCAGTTTGCGCTTGACCTGTTGAAGAAATCGTCGACTCCGGCCTTTCTGGTCTTGAACAAGATTGACCGCCTGCGGGACAAATCCGCTCTTCTTCCCATCATTGAGCAGTACAGAAAGCTGCATGCCTTCGAGCAGGTGGTTCCTATTTCCGCTTTGAAGCGCCGTGGCCTGGACGAACTGCTGAAGTTGGTAATTGGTATTCTGCCCGCAGGACCGGCTTATTTTCCTGAGGATCAAATCACGGACCAGCCGGCGCGTTTTCTGGCGGCTGAAATTGTTCGCGAGCAGGTGCTGCTGGCGACCTCGGAAGAAATTCCTTATGCCACGTCGGTAATTGTCGATGGTTATGAAGAAGGCGCAAAGCTGACTCGCATTTCGGCGACTATCTATTGTGAGCGCGAGGGGCAGAAGGGCATTCTGGTGGGCAAGCATGGCCAGATGATGAAGAAAATTGGCACCGGCGCGCGTGTCCAACTGGAGAGAATGTTGGGCACGAAAGTGTTCTTGGAACTTTATGTGAAAGTACAGGCAGGCTGGCGCGATTCCCGGGCATTCGTGGAAGAACTCGACTGGCGTCGGCAGATGGAACATGCCTTGTGGAGTCAAACCAACAACGCGGCTGGCGGCGGCAGCGATAAATAGCTGTGGCAGGTTGGTTTAACTGAGATCGAACGTAATGTTTTGATGAGTGCGCCTTTGTGGCATGACTTTTGGTTCATTGCTGTTTTAGCGGCGACACCAGTAGAATCTCAACAGCCGGGCAGCGAACGGCGGACAAGGACCGACACGACCATGGAACCCGGCGCTACTTCGGCGCAAGATCTTCCCGAGCACGATTTCGATCCAGACAAACTGGATCTCCGCGTCCGCGTCACACTGGCTGCGGATCGCCACGCTGTCGAACCCGTCGTAGCACGGGTAATGCAAACCATCCGCGAGATTCGTTGCGTTGACGGCAAGGAAGACGCGATCGAATTGGCATTGCAGGAGGCGCTGGCCAATGCTGTTGTTCACGGAGCCAAAGAAGATTCCACTAAGACGGTGGAATGTCTGGTTGCCTGCGAACAGGAGCGAGGAATCATCATCATCGTCCGTGATCCCGGCCCGGGTTTTAATCCGGAAACGATTCCTACTTGTACCCTGGGCGAGAACGTTTATTCCAATCACGGGCGAGGAATCTTTTTGATCAATCAGCTCATGGATGAGGTCAAGTTCCGCAAGAACGGTACTGAGATTCACATGGTGAAACGGTAGCTTCGCCGGCAGCTCTTTCGCCGCACATTGTCATTCTTCGCGCTTCGTTACTCCTTCGCGGCAATACCCAGCGTTTTCATTTTGCGATAGAGATGGCTCCGTTCGAGTCCTAGTACTTCGGCGGCACGGCTGACATTGCCGTGGTTTTCGTCAAGCTTCTTGAGGATGTAATCGCGCTCATAAGCGTCACGAGCCTGATGCAGCGAGGAGAATTCTGCAACGGCTGTGCGGCGTCCGCCATCGCGATACACCAGTGGCGGAAGATGCTTGCGCTCGAAGCGGTTAATTGTGGGATTCATGATCACGATGCGCTCAATCAAATTCCGCAGTTCGCGCACGTTTCCGGGCCAGGAATAACGCATGAGGGCTTCAATGGCCTCGTCGGTGATCTCGCGCGGACGCCGGCCATAGGTCGCGGCCAGCTCTTTCAGGAAGTGCCGTGCAAAAAGCGGAACGTCTTCTTTGCGCTCGCGCAAGGGGGGAACGAAAAAGGGAATGACGTTCAGGCGGTAAAAGAGGTCCTCGCGAAAGTTGCCGCGGGAAATCTCTTCTTCCAGATCCTTATTGGTTGAAGCGATGACCCGTGAATCTACCGTAATCATTTCTTCGTGGCCCACGGGAATGAACCGCTGCTCGTCCAGAGTCCGCAAGACCTTCGCCTGCGTTTTTAGGCTCATGTCCCCTACTTCATCCAGAAAAAGCGTTCCCCCGTTGGCCTTCTGGAATTTTCCTTCCTTGTCGGTGGCCGCTCCGGGGAACGATCCCTTGTAGTGGCCGAAAAGCTCGCTTTCGATGAGGTCTTCCGGAATGGCGGCGCAATTTACCTCGACGAAGGCTTCCGCTTTGCGCAGGCTCTGAGCATGAATGGCGTGCGCGACCAATTCTTTTCCTGTTCCCGACTCTCCATAAATCAGCACACGGCCGTTGGTGGGCGCCATCAGGCCGATTTGCTGGCGCAGCGCCTTCATGGGAATGCTGTCGCCCACGATCACGCTCTTGGCGTGCAGCTGCTTTTTCAGGTCCGCATTTTCACGCCATAACTTCTTGGATTCGATTGCATTCTTGATCAGGATCAGCGTCTTATCGAGAGTGAGCGGCTTTTCCAGAAAGTCGTAAGCTCCCAGTTTGGTGGCTCGAACGGCGGTTTCGATATTGCCATGGCCGGAGATCATTACCACTTCAGGAGCATTGTCGACTGCGCGAATCCTTTCCAGCGTCTCCAGGCCGTCGATTCCGGGCAGCCAGATATCGAGCAGGATAACGTCAAAAGCCGTCTTGCGCAGCAGATCAAGGCAGGCCTCGCCGCTGTCGACCGAAGACACGGCATAGCCTTCGTCGGTAAGCGCTCCGGCCAGCGCTTCACGAATTCCTTCTTCGTCGTCGACGATGAGAATGTTAGACATGTTGAGAGACGGAAACAGCGCCAACCGGATCGGGAGCGAGCGGGAGTTCTACCACGAAACGCGAGCCCACCGGTTTGTTTTCTTCCACTCGGATCGAGCCGTGGTGGTCTTCTATGACCCGGCTCACGATTGCCAAGCCGAGGCCCGTGCCACGTTTCTTGGTCGAAAAATAGGGCAAGAAGAGCTTCTCTTTCAGTTCCCGCGTTACTCCGTGCCCGGTATCCGCCACGGTAATTTCGACGGCATCGCGGCTGGCCACCAGAGCGGATGAAATTTCAATTTCCTTCATAAGAGAATCCTGAAGGGACTCAGCGGCATTGTCTACCAGGTTCGCAACGGCGCGCTTGATTGCTTCACTGTCTGCCATGACTTTCGGCAGATCTGCGCTGAACATTTTATGCAGTTGAATGCCGTCGAGCCTTCCCTGAAACATCGCGAGGGCATCCTCTAGAATCTCGTTGATGTCCGCCGGTTGAGGGTTCGATGTTGGGAAGCGAGCAAGAGTTGAAAACTCATCCACCAGGCGTCGCACGGTTTCGACTGCGCCGGCAATCGTTTCCGCGCAAGAGCGAATGACATCGAGAGAGGAAGAATCGGAAGCGCGATAGCGCTCCAGATGCCGCTGGATTCGCTCCGCGGAGAGAGCTATGGGCGTGAGCGGGTTCTTGATTTCGTGCGCGACACGGCGAGCAACTTCGCGCCAGGCTGCCTGTTTCTGCGCCTTGAGCAAGTCCGAAAGGTCTTCGAAAACTACAACGTATCCCGAACGCCGTTCCTCATGCCGCAACGTTGCAGCCGTCACAGCCATGTTCAGAGACAGGCGCGGAAGTTGCACTTCCACCTGGCTCGTGGTGATTCCCATGCGATCGGCGCTGCGCAGCATCGGTTCCAGATCTTCGAGCACTTCAGCAGGGAAGCATTCCGTGAGCAAAGCTCCGCGTTGAATCAGAGAAGCGGAATCTGGTGGCTTCTCCGGCTGGAACATTCGCAGCAAGGCCTGATTGGCGTGCGTCACGCGTCGCGACGCATCGAGCGAGAGCACCCCGGTGGGGATGCTCTCGAGGATGGTTTCCATTTGGCGGCGGCGTTGATCGAGTTCGGCGTTGGCTGCGCTCAAATCACGGCTGGAAGCGTCGATCTGCACGCGGCTGGTTTCTAACTCGTCAGCCATTTGGTTGAACGAACGCACAAGGTCTCCGATTTCATCGGCGCCGCTCACGTCGACGCGGTAATCGAGACGACCACGGGAAATCTCCTGCGTCGCTTCCGCCAAGGCGGAAAGTGGACGAGTGACCAGTTTGGAAAGGAACAGAGCCAGCCAGGTCGTCACAAAAAGGACGGCCAGGGTCAGCAAAAGCAGAAGGCCCATATACGTGCGGCGCACCAGCCTGCGTTCGTGCGCCAAATCGTAATACCGCTTCTGGCTGGCTTCGACTTGCGTCACAGTTTGTGCAAATTCGCGCGGAAGAGGTAAAGCGACAAGAATCAATCCGCCATTTTCGCCTGTGGCGCTGCCGAGCGCGTATTCGGTCTCGTTCCATGTAAATTGAGCGGGCAATCCGGCGGCCGCATCGGCCAATGGAAGCTTGGGTTTTAGAGCTAACCAACCTGCCGGCGCGTTGAAGCTGGCTTGGGCATGGCCGTTTTGTACCGCCAAAGCAAATCCTCCCTGCAGCGTAGGTTCGTGCTCTTTGAATTCGGCGTCTACGGGAGCGAATCCGTAACCGGCGAAAGCTCGCCGTGTATCTGCGTCCATAGCGATGGCTACTGCTTCTGCCCGCGCATTTTGCGCCGCATAATTGGCCAGCAGCGAGGCCATGGCGTGAATGTCGGATCGCACCTCTTCCACAGGAGTCGAGAACCAACGTTCAATCGAGCGATTCATCAATCCGTAAGCGAAAAAGTACATCACGATTAGAGGTACGGACGAAAGCAGCAGGCCGCCCACGACCATGCGCGTACGGAATTTCGACCCAAGAACTCCCAGCCGCCGCTCGGCAAACAACTTCAACAGGTTGCGGGAGAGCACAAAGAAAAGTGCGACGAACAACAGGAAAATCAAAATTGAAATCGCTGCGAAGACGGCGATTTCCTGATTATTGCCCGGAGTCAGAAACTTGAGATCGAAAGCCGTCTGCGAAACGAGAATGACAAGTAGAAAGAAGACTGCCACCGCGAGGAGAATGATTGCCCGCTTGCGGTTGGAGGTTTTGGGCAGTCGGTTTGGAGCGGTCTGCGGCAAAGTGATTCACGAGTCCCGAAAGGAATTATAGATGCAACGGAGAGGGCGGATGACCTGCATAAGACAGCCGAGTTTTCTATCGGAACCGTGCAGGCCGTGTAGGTCAGCGGGTAGGCTTGCGGCCCCGAGCCAGCTCCTCGGCAATGGCTTGATAGGCTGCCTTGGGCCGGTAGCCTCGATCGAGTGGCAGCGCCCAACCCTGCAAACCGTGCGAGTGAGAGCCGATCCAGGAGTATTTGTCGGTGAATCCCCAGGTCTGAACCGCTGTACAAGATGGGTTATCGAGGCACATCCGAACGATTCCACGATATATCTGCGCCTGACGACCCAAATCCTCGCCGCCGGGAACGCCGTTGGCATTCACGGGTAAAGGAACGTCAAGCTCCGTAATGTGAATCTGCAAGCCAAGCTCGGAGATGCGGGTGATATTCGCGGCTATCGATTGGAGATCGACATTGAGAGAGGGGATGTGCATTTGCAACCCGATGCCATCGATGGGTACGCCGCGCTGTTTGAAATCCTTGAGCATCGCGTAAATGGCGTCTGACTTGGGGTTGAGCCCTTCGGCTTCGGCTTCGTTATAAAAAAGCAATGCGTGAGCGTCCGCTTCATGAGCCCAGCGGAAAGCCTGCTCAATGTAGGCGGTATCCTTATCTGCAAGTCCTATGCCGGGCTGGTTGTACCAGATGGAATTCCGCACTTTGCCGTGCTCATCAAAGCCTTCATTTACTACATCCCAGGCGAAGACGTGGTCGGCGTAATGCTTCATGACCGTGCCGATGTGCTCCCGCAAAATGTGTGACAACTGGACAGGAGTGAGCTTTCCCTGTGCCAGCCACTCCGGATTATTGTGGTCCCACACGAGACAATGCCCGCGAACCTTCATCCAGTGCGCCTGAGCGAAGCGAACCAGTTCGTCTCCCTCCGTGAAGTCGAAGCGCTTGGGATCGCGGCGGATGGTCCACCACTTCATCGCATCCTCGGCTTCCAACATGTTGAATTCGCGCGACAAGGTAGCCGCGTAAGCCGCCTCCTGCAAAAGAGGAGACCGAGCGGCGCTGCCGACCAGAATGCCTGCGCGGTCGGCACTTTGGCGCAGTGTCGGACCTGCCGACGGTAGTATCGTAAAAAGAAAAACAGCGAGTGAAAGGACCTTAAATGAAATGCCCATATGCGACGGCACTAGTCGTAGCCGTCGTCTGCTTACTTACGACACGGAAGGAAAGGTTGTAAAGGGCATTGGTCACAAAGAGGCTGTGATTTTTTGCAATAATTCTTGCCCACACCCACGATCAACCCGTGCATCTCGTTGTACACCTGCACCAGAGCGGAGCGCCGGGCGCTGCTCATACGGGACGGTGGATGCGGGGCGCCGGGAAGTCCCGAGGCCAACTTGCCACGGATTTCGGCCGGTTTGCTTGCCTGTGAGGCAACGATAGGAGCGAGGGCCTTTTCAAACAAATGGCGAATCTCTTCATAGCCGGCAGTCGGTTCCATAATCTGGTGGCGATCCAGAATCCGCCGAGTGTAGGCGTCCACGACGAATACAGGATGATTGCCGGAATAAAGAAGGATCGAGTCCGCGGTCTCGGGGCCGATTCCGTTCAGTCCGAGCAACTCGTCTCGCAATTTACTTGTAGGCTGAGAAAACATTCTTGCCAGCGAGCCGTTGTATTCGCGGTCCACGAACGCGACAAACGTTTTGAGCCGCCGTGCTTTCTGGCGAAAATATCCCGACGGCCGGATTAAACGCTCCAGTGTCGAGAGGGGAGCGCGCCGAATTCCGTCCATGGTCAGAAGCCGTGACGAGCGCAGCGCATTCAGGGCAAGTTCGACATTTGTCCACGCCGTATTCTGAGTTAAGTAAGCGCCCACGATAACCTCGAATCGTGTATGCGCCGGCCACCAATGTTGCGGTCCCCAGGCGCGCGCCAGCGTGCAATAGTAAGCGCGAATCGCCTCTTCGCGGAGGGCCGCTAATCCGTCGTTATCAGTGAACTGAGGCAGCTGGGAAACTCCTTAGAAACATGATGGCGAGGCAACGCGATCCCTTTTGAAAGCCCTGAAGCACTGCGAGAAATCTTACCGAAGTTCATGTACCCCGGCCGGATGAAAATCTGCAAGTGATGAAAAGCGGCATTTGGCGCGCATTCCGCAGGCCCATGCCCTGAGTGCCGCACGCCCCGCCGGGTCCAAGTACTAAAGTTACATATACGGTAATCGACTTTGCGTTGACAATTTGTGTCAACGCAATGCTCCGTGCTTCTCTCCCAACAAAAGCCGGCTCGTTGCGCCTGTGTGTCAGCACTGCGTTTCACTTCGTGGTTAGGAGAGTAAAGCATGTCGCAACGGCTGGGAGATCTTCTCGTTAAAGAGAAGATCATTACCCCAGAGCAGTTGGAGCAAGGGAATAAGCTGCAGAAGGAGCAGAACTGCCGCCTCGGCTCTGCGCTGGTGAAGCTCGGCTTCCTCACGGATGAGGATGTCACGAACTTTCTCTCCCGCCAGTACGGCGTTCCCGCGATTAATCTTTCTTATTTCGAAATCGATCCCACCGTCGTCAAGCTGATTCCTTTCGAGACCGCAAAGCGCTACCAGATTCTTCCGTTGAGCCGCGTCGGTGCGTCGTTGACTATCGCCATGGTCGATCCCACCAATGTGTTCGCCATGGACGATATCAAGTTCATGACCGGTTTCAATATCGAGCCTGTGGTGGCGTCGGAGAGTTCGATTCAATCGGGTATCGAGAAGGCCTACGGAACAACCAAAGAAGAGAATCTCGAAACCGTGATGCAGTCGATGTCGGAGATGAACGAGAGCGACGTCGAACTGCAATCGGAACAAGAAGAGATGCAGTTGTCGGAGCTGGAAAAGGCTGCCGACGAAGCTCCTGTAGTCAAACTGGTGAACATAGTCCTGGGCGACGCTGTGAAGCGGGGAGCCAGCGACATTCATATCGAACCTTACGAAAAAGAGTTTCGAGTTCGTTTCCGCATAGACGGCGTGTTGCAGGCGATTATGTCGCCGCCGATGAAGTTGAAGGACGCCATCACTTCGCGTCTGAAAATCATGGCCAAGCTCGATATCAGCGAGAAGCGGCTGCCTCAGGACGGCCGCATCATGCTGAAGATGAATATCGGCGGCCGCAAGAAGCAACTCGATTTCCGCGTTAGCACGCTGCCTACTCTGTGGGGCGAAAAAATCGTGCTTCGCTTGCTCGATAAAGAAAACCTGCGGCTCGACATGACCAAGCTGGGTTTTGAGCCGGAATCGCTGGTGAAATTCGAGAAGGCGATTCTGAAGCCATATGGCATGGTGCTGGTTACGGGGCCCACGGGCTCCGGCAAAACCAATACGCTCTATTCATCCATTTCGCGACTGAACCAGCCCGATACCAACATCATGACCGCCGAAGATCCGGTCGAATTCCAGTTGGGCGGCGTCAATCAGGTGCAGATGAAGGAGCAGATCGGATTGAACTTTGCCGCGGCGCTGCGTTCGTTCTTGCGGCAAGATCCGAACATCATTCTCGTCGGCGAAATTCGCGATTTTGAAACCGCTGAAATCGCCATCAAAGCCGCACTCACCGGACACCTTGTGCTCTCGACATTGCATACCAACGGTGCGCCCGAAACTATTACGCGCCTTATGAACATGGGCATCGAGCCTTTCCTGGTCGCAACCTCCGTTCATTTGATTTGCGCGCAGCGCCTGGTTCGCCGCATTTGCAAAGACTGCGCCGAAGTCGTGGACGTGCCCGTTCAGACGCTGATTGAAGAGGGGTTTACTCCCGAAGAAGCCAAGACCATAAAAATTCAAAAAGGCAAGGGATGCACGGTCTGCAGCAACACGGGATACAAGGGCCGTTGCGGCCTTTACGAAGTTATGGAAGTTGACGATGAGATTCGAGAGCTGGTCTTAGTTGGAGCATCGGCGGTCGAGCTCAAAAAGAAAGCCATTGAACGCGGCATGATCACGCTGCGGCGCAGCGGGTTGATCAAAGTTGCGGCGGGCATGACGACCTTAGAGGAAGTAGCGCGCGAAACGATTCACTGATTCGGTCTTCACTGATTGGTCAAGGAGCGATGATTTTATGGGTTTGTCCTTAAGCGATCTTCTCAAACGAATGCTGGAGATGAGTGGAAGCGATCTCCACATCACCACTAATTCTCCGCCGCAAATCCGCGTTCACGGGCACTTGAATCCACTCGACCTTCCGCAGATGACGCCGGCCGAAACGAAGCAACTGGCCTATAGCGTCATGACCGATTCGCAGAAGCATCGCTTTGAAGAGACCCTGGAGCTGGACTTTTCTTTCGGACTGAAAGGGCTGGCTCGTTTCCGCGCCAACGTGTTTAACCAGCGCGGCGCTACCGCTGCTGTATTCCGTTTGATTCCGTTCGAAATCAAATCGTTTAATCAGCTCGGACTTCCCGCTGTCGTCAGCAAGTTGTGCGACAAGCCGCGCGGACTGGTGCTGGTCACCGGGCCAACCGGCTCCGGCAAGTCCACGACATTGGCTGCGATGATTGACAAGATCAACAGCGAGCGCCACGACCACATTCTCACCATCGAAGACCCAATCGAATTCGTTCACATGAACAAGAATTGCCTGGTGAACCAGCGCGAACTGCACGCCGACACCAAGAGTTTTACCGACGCGCTGCGCGCCGCGTTGCGCGAAGATCCGGACGTTGTTCTGATCGGCGAAATGCGTGATTTGGAAACCATCGAATCGGCGCTGCGTATCGCTGAAACCGGCCACTTGACCTTTGGAACGCTGCACACCAATTCAGCGACCTCCACAATTAACCGCATCATCGATGTCTTTCCCGCGCACCAGCAGCCGCAAATTCGGGCGCAGCTTTCGCTGGTGCTGGAAGGAATCTGTTGTCAAAGTTTGCTGCCCAAAGTCGACGGCAAAGGCCGCGCCATGATCATGGAAGTTCTGGTGCCCAATGCCGCCGTGCGCAACCTGATTCGTGAAGACAAAATTCACCAGGTTTACTCGTCCATGCAATCGGGGCAGGAAAAATATGGCATGCAGACGTTCAACCAGGCTCTGGCCACGGCTTACTTCCAGAAACAAATCACGCTGGAAATCGCGCTGCAGCGGTCCAGCAATGTGGATGAGTTGCAGGAAATGATTAACCGCGGCGCCGGCCTGATGAACCGCGGCGGGGCTACTGCTGGAACGCCGCTGGCCAAGGGTGCGGCGCCGGCCAAGCGCTAGCGGGATCGGGATAGACGCGCTCACGAAACGGCGGCGTGACGCGCAACTGCGAGTCAAACCGCCACGACTTTAGGAATTCGGTACTAAGAGAGGGTAAAAAACCATGCCAGTTTTCACATTTTCGGGCAAGGATTCTTCCGGCCAGAAAGTCTCGGGAGAGCGGAACGCGCCAAACAAACAATCTTTGACGCAGCAATTGCGGCGGGAACACATCACGCCCGGTTCCGTCCGCGAAAAAGGCAAAGAGTTTTCCATGCCTACGTTTGGATCGGGTTCCGTCAAGGTCAAGGAAATCGCCGTCTTCTTCCGGCAGTTCTCGGTCATGATTGACGCCGGCCTGCCGCTGGTGCAGTGCCTGGAAATTCTCGCGGCCAACCAGGAGAACCAGTCGTTCCAGAAAACTCTCACCGGCGTTCGCACCACGGTAGAAGGCGGTGCAACATTGGCCAACGCGATGCGCCAGTATCCCGTTGTTTTCGACGATCTGACCACCAACATGATCGAGGCCGGAGAAACCGGCGGTATTCTCGACGTTATTCTGCAGCGCCTCGCCCTCTATGTGGAAAAGGCCGTGCGACTGAAATCCGCAGTGAAGTCGGCGCTGATTTATCCCGTCGCGGTCGTCAGCCTTGCCGGACTCATCGTCGGCGCGCTGCTCAAATGGGTAGTCCCGATTTTCGCGAACTTGTTTGCCGGACTGGGCGTGAGCCTTCCGTTGCCCACCCGCATCGTCATCGGGATGAGCGGTTTCGTGCAGAGCTTCTGGTGGGTTTTCTTTGCTGTCATGATCGGTTCGGTGTTTGGCGTGAAGCAGATGCGCAAGAATCCGCGGGGCCGCTATTACTTCGACAAAATGCTGCTGATGCTGCCCATCGTGGGATCGCTGTTGCGCAAGATTGCCGTGGGACGCTTCACGCGCACGCTGGGTACATTGATCACTTCGGGCGTTCCCATTCTCGAAGGCCTGAGTATCACCGCCAAGACTTCAGGTAACGCGGTGCTCGAAGAAGCGTTGATGAAGGTTCGCAAAGCCATTGAGGAAGGCCGCACGATTGTCGATCCGCTGCGCGAATGCGGCGTTTTCCCCAACATGGTGACGCAGATGATTGGAGTCGGCGAAGCCACCGGCGCGATGGATTCCATGCTGCAGAAAATCGCCGACTTTTACGAGGAAGAAGTGGATGCGGCGACCAGAGACATGCTGGCCATGTTGGAGCCGGTCATTATCGGTTTGCTGGGCGTCACGATCGGCGGCATCGTAATTTCGCTCTACATGCCGCTGTTCGCCATGATCGCCAAGCTGGCTGGATAGAAGCAAAAATTTCAAGGTTTCGGAGGTTTCAAGGTTTCTAAGCCGGATCAACATCCCATGGATGCCAGAACAGCCCGGCCCTCTGAAACCTTGAAACTTTGAAACCTTACGCCCTTGAAACCTTGAATTCCATGCAATCGACCTTCGATGAGCGCAACTGGCTGGCATGGCTAGTCAAGGTTCGCATCCTCATCCTGACATTTCTGCTGGGAATCGAACTGGCAGTGGCGCAATTCACTCCCACACCTGTGCCGATGCGCCTGTTCCTGTGCACTATTTGTTTCTGGTACAGCCTCTCTTTGTTTTATGTGCTGCTGCTGTCCCTCTGGCAGGAGCACCGCCTGCAGGCTTCTTTGCAGGTCTTGACTGATCTCATTCTGGTGAGCCTGGTCGTCCACGAAACCGGCGGCTGGGACAGTTCGCTCAACTTTCTTTATCCACTGGTCATCATCGTAGCCAGCCTGCTTTTGCCCCGTGTGTGGTCTCACTTGGTGGCCGCGCTGGCGTTCATTCTTTATGGGACCGTTCTCGAGCTGAACTATTACGCTGTCATTCCTTCCTACTGCACCACGCATCCAGGGTTGAAAGCGCTGCTCGCCATTATCTTCGTCAATCTCTTCGCGTTTTTTGCGGTCGCGTATCTGGCCGGCCTGCTTACCGCAAAATTGCGGCAGGTGCGGGTGCAGTTAAAAGACGCCAGCGGAGCGCTCGAAAATCTGCAGGTTCTGCACGACTACATTATTCAATCGATCAGCAGCGGCCTTATCACTACCGGGCTCGACGGTCACATCACTCTGGCCAACACTGCCGCGCAAAAACTGCTCGAGCGCTCTTCCGCCGAACTGACCGGCAGTCCCGTCCGCGATTTATTTATCGATGCTCTGCCCTCAGCGGAGTCAGACCAATACCACGGAGAAGTTCGTTTCGATACACCCGGTAAGTTTCGCAAGACGGCGCGAATTCGCGTTGCGGCCCTTCTCGTGCCAGATGGCGGAGTCATCGGATTTGTTTACGCCCTGGACGACTTGACCGAAATCCGGCGCCTGGAGCGCGAAGTCCGCATGCAGGACCGGCTGGCCGCAGTGGGACGCCTGGCGGCCGCCATCGCCCACGAAATTCGCAACCCGCTCACTTCGATTGCCGGGTCGGTCAGCATGCTCTCCGGCGTGCCCGAGATGAATGAAGAGCACCGCCGGCTGCTGGAGATTGTGACTCGCGAATCGCAGCGGCTGAACAGCATCATCAGCGACTTTCTCGCTTACTCGCGCACCAAGCAATACAACTTCGCCAAAGTCGATCTTGTGCAACTGGTGGAGGACACGCTGACGCTGATGGAGCACCGCATGGTCGCGGAAAGCACGGGCATTACCATCGAGCGCCGGTTTTCTGTTCTCCGCGCGTATGCCTTCGCCGATGGCGACAAAATCAAGCAGGTGTTCTGGAATTTCTGCGAGAACGCTGTGCGTGCAATGAGCGGCGCGGGCGGCGGCGCAGGCGGAGGAACTCTTACCGTCGCACTGGAACTGGTGGAAGACGAATGGCAGGTCGGCTTTACCGACACCGGCACAGGCATGAGCCCGCAACAAACGGAAAAAATATTTGAGCCCTTCCAATCCAATTTCGAGGGCGGCACCGGGTTGGGATTGGCGATCGTTTATCAAATCGTGCAGGCGCATGAAGGCAAGGTGTGGGCGCGATCCAAGCCGGGGAGGGGAACGACCTTTGTGCTGAGACTTCGAGGAGTGGACACGGAGAGGTCGGTCTCGCCCGGCAACACGGCCGTGGCAGCCGCCAGCGCCAGTGCCGTTGCCACGCGAGAACAGGGCGGGAAAGCGGCATTCGTTGCAGCAGGAGGGAGATTGCATGGCTAAAATCCTGGTCTGCGACGATGAACGCTCCATCTGCGAGATGCTCGACATTGCCCTGCGCCGCGACAACCATCGCGTTGAAACGGTGCAATCCGGGCAGGCGGCGAAAAGCAAAATCGACGGCGCTCTCTACGACGTAATCATCACCGACATCAAGATGCCGAATATCGACGGCATCGAAGTCTTGCGCCACGCCCACCGCGTTTCTCCCGACTCGGCCGTGATTCTGATTACAGCAGTAGATGATTACGAAGCAGCTGTCGAAGCGGTGAAGGCCGGTGGCGCGTCCGACTACATACGTAAGAGTCCGGGCCTGGTGGATGAAATCAAACTCGCCATCAATCGCGCGCTTGAAAGATTGGTTCTGAGCAAGCAGAACTTTGCTTTGCGCCGCGACGCCGCCACACGCAATTCGCTCGACAATATCATCGGCTCCAGCGCGCCCATGGAAAAACTGAAGCAGACGCTGCGCACCGTCGCTTCGACCGCAAGCACCGTCTTGATTCATGGCGAGAGTGGAACAGGAAAAGAGTTGGTCGCTCGCGCCGTCCACGTATGTTCGCCGCGCGCCACCGATTCCTTCGTCTCGGTCAACTGCGGAGCGTTCCCCGAGACCTTGCTCGAGAGCGAACTCTTCGGCTATCTGAAAGGCGCTTTCACCGGAGCCAATCAGAATAAGCGCGGCCTGTTTGAAGTCGCCGATGGCGGCACAATTTTTCTCGACGAAATCAGCGAAATGACTCTCGCCATGCAGGTGAAATTGTTGCGCGTTTTGCAGGAGCGGACCGTGCGTCCTGTGGGCAGCACCAGCGAAATATCTATCGACGTGCGCGTTATCGCGGCCACCAACCGCGATCTCGACAAGGCGGTCGCCGAAAATCTGTTCCGCGAAGATCTTTACTATCGTTTGAATGTGATTCCGGTCCGCGTTCCGCCGCTGCGCGAACGCCGCGAAGATATTCCGCTGCTGGTGAATCACTTCCTCAAGAAATACGCGGCGGCCGCATCGCGCAGTATTTTGCGTGTCCACAAAGAATCGCTCGATAGCCTTTGCGGATATGAATGGCCGGGCAATGTGCGCCAACTGGAAAATACAGTGGAGCGCGCGGTCGCCCTCGAAATGACCGATGAGCTCCATGTCGAATTGCCCGCTGAACGGCCCAAAGCGCGCGCGGCCGCAGCGGCTGCTGGAGGCGCTGGAGTTGGAATTGAAGATGGCGCGGTTCTGCCCAGTGGGATCGGAATGGAAACATACGTCGCGGGCATTGAACGTTCGCTGCTGCAAAGCGCGCTTAACCATTCGAGTGGAGTGCAGACCCGCGCCGCAGATCTGCTGGGAATTTCCTACCGATCGTTCCGCCATCTGATGAAGAAGTACGAACTGTAGTTAGTCGCGAGTCGCGAGTCCCGACCGGCGAGCCAAACCTAAAACGGCGGAAACCGAAAGTCGAGTTATCATCTCTCATGCGCTATTCGCTGCGTTTTCTGTGGAACGCGACAAAGGGTCATCGGCTTGCTCCGTGGCGAAGTCCTTATCTGTTATGGCGCATGGAAACGTATTGCGGTGTGAAGATGACGCAGATTGGCTTTGTTGAATTCTGGGAGTTCATGTGGCGTGAGCGCGGGAACCTCTGGAGATTTCTGAAGTGGACGGGCGAGATGGAACGCTTTGTCCATCCCAAACCGAAGGCCTCGTAAAGCTAAAATTGTCATCCCGAGCGAAGCGAGGGATCTGGGTGCTTGCCTGCGCTGCAACGACTGCCGCTGGAGGCAAACACCCAGATTCCTCGCTTCGCTCGGAATGACAAATCAAATCAAAAGATGCAAATCGAAACAAGCAAATTGAAACATCGTAAACCAGGGAACCGTTCTACGCGCCCGTACCGGCTGCGGCGGCTTCGCCCATCGTGATAATCACTTCCGTTCCTTTGCCTGCGCCGGCGAGTTGGGCGGCGGCTCCGCGGTTTGTCGCGATTTCCAGAAAGCCCATGCTGCCGAGAATTCCAAATATCTCGCCCGGACCGCCTTCGGCGTAAGCTTTGTGGATGCCGGCGACCTCTCGCGTGCCGACTGAAATCTTGCACTCGGAATCTTCCTGAAACAGCATGGGCGCGTCTTCGGGAGTGATATTGGTGACCAGGTTGCCGAAGCGGTCGACTTTCAGCACCACGCCACGCAGCTTGTTCGGCTCGAGCATCTTTGGCTTGGGCGCGTTGAAGCGGACATAATCCTCGATCTCTTCGCCGAACTTGATGGTATCGACCTGCTTCGCCAGGTAAGCGGCGACCGGCGCAAAAATGTCGCGGCCGTGAAACGTGTTGCTCACGGGCATGCGGAAATAATGTTCGGATGTAATGTGCCGCACGTGAATCCGCGGCTCGCGCGCGTAGACGAGCGAGAGAACGCCATTATCTGGCGCAACAAAATGGAATCCGTCGCTCGAAGCCACAATCGGACGCCGCGCCGAGCCCACGCCCGGATCGACGACCACCACATGCACCGTTCCCGTGGGAAAGTACGAGTAAGCCTGAGAGATCGTCAAGGCTCCGTCGAGCACGTCAAAGGCCTGCACGGAATGGCAGATATCGACGATGGCCGCATCCGGCACAATCTCCAGAATGACACCCTTCATGGTGCCAACGAAGTGGTCGTTGCTTCCAAAATCGGTGGTCAGCGTAATGATCGGACGATGCGGCAATTTCCCTCTCAGATAAAAGGCGGAGTACCGCCTGTAATTCCGAAGCTAATTTGTGGCCGTAACAGAGTCAAGGAACTGAGGTAACGGTGCCACGCAGTAACCCATGGCCAGCTGCGCTGTTTTGAAGCCTCCAGGCTTCTCGCGATTCCGAAAAAGAAGCTGTGCCAAAAAATTCTTGCGAACTTCGACGGCGTAGTTGTCAGTTTGGGAATCTGTTTACCTTCTTAATACTCTACCCCCCTCCCCCCAAGTGAATGGAATCATCGTCTTAACCCCCACCTTGGCTTGCAAAAACCGCTCGACAATGGACTTAGAGGTAAAAACCGTGAAACAAAGGAGTTAGGCCCGATTCTTTGCCGGGGTCCGCGAGCGACTTCTATGGCCTGTGCTGGGACAATAATGGAATGAATTTATGTTGCGACGCAAGGTTAGATGTCACAAGGGCGCTGTGGATTTCTGTGTTGTCGCTGAAGCGAAAATCTGGCCAGATCGGTTCGCGGCCGCGATCCTATCACGGGGAAGCAGCGAATTGTTTCTCGTACCGATGCCGAACCATTTCTTTGGCTTCTGCTGAATACTCGGCAAAGATGTTCCAGAGGTAGGAAGCCACGGCGGCGTTGCCTAGTTTGAAGTAGGTGTCGATTTCTGTCGCGATGGCAAGGGTGACAATCGCGGTTCGTGAAAAATGTATGAAGTGGTATTGGAGAATAGTTCTATTCTTCACCCATTCCTCATCCTCACCGCCGACAAGGTCGGCCACTAGAAAGGGCCCGACCATTGCTAATCCTCAGAAACTTAGATGCGCTTGTGCGGACGTACCGCCGTACAGCCACTTTTCTAAGTAGCGAAGATATGGTCGGCTCTTCGTCCGCTCATCTTTCAACTCGAAGGGATGTTTCCAAAATGGAACTAGCCTTGGGTCTTTGCGCTCTGCCGCTGTGATTCCAAAACTCTGGATCAAGCCATCCAAAATCCTCTTCACGTTCTGAAGTGCTGCCTCCATTCTGGATCTTTTGAAAACTGCTCCTTGAACATGCGGTGCTCCTCCTCGAGCTCTCGCCAGCCGGCACGCTGGTACTGCAGGGACCGGGCGCCTAAATCGTCCAACATGTAAACAAGGCTGAATAGTAGATCTGGCAGTTGTCTGTTTATCGCAGGTACTGCCATAACGTAGTTCGGTTTTCGCCTTGGGTCTTCTGGAGTGTTCCCTGCGACATATCGGACCGCATCATAGGAATTACGCGCAAAGCGGATAAAGAGGTTGAGCAATAAGATACACCGCTCTGAGTCACCCTCTCCTCGTTGAAGCGCCTGATTGCCTCGTCGTTGTAGGTCTCGGTCGATGTTAATCAAGAGGCCATCCACCTTCTCTGCGACGAGCGGATATTGAAACTCCCTGAGAGGCTTCGGGATATGTCTCTTCGTCATACTGCCGAAATGGTACTCTCTTCGCTTTTAGTTCGCCATAGGGCTGTGCTAGTCTCTTTGGGACGCACGGCGGAACACTAGGCAGGCCGCCATGAATGTTCACTTGTCACAGACAGACCTCTCTGAGTTTTCTACTCTCCACCTATAACCGAGGGCCTGCACCGATTCTACGGCGGCAACGACTTACATTTTCTGACGTTTAGTTGTTACCGGCGCCTGCAGTTTTTGCGGAATGAGGCCTACTGTGATTTGCTTCTGAAGATTCTGGAGAGGGTTCGCCGGCGTTATCGGCTGGTCGTCGTGGGATATGTCGTCATGCCCGAACACGTTCATCTATTGGTGAGCGAACCACAGCGGGAAACGCTGTCGATTGTGATACAGGCATTGAAGCTTGGGGTTGTGCGCAGT
>JBAUXX010000030.1:0-89530 GCA_049584475.1 Candidatus Sulfotelmatobacter sp.
GGACTGGAGCCGCAGGCGGCGCTCGCGGTGGGGCCGCTGCGAACGCCCACGGAGGCGCGGCCGGGAGCCGTACTCCTCCGGGACGGAGTGTTTCACTGAAGGGCGGAGGACGGGCCAACATTCGGCCTAACGGGCAGATTCGGTCTGTCGATCGCAACGGTATGCACATCGAGCACGGCGTGCGCGGCGGGCGCACAGTGGTGACCGAACATAATGGAGCGAGAATTGTGACGCGCGGACGCGGCGGTTATGTCCAGCGCGCCTACGTTACCCGCGGAGGACATTCCTATTATTCGCGCACGTACTATTACCACGGCGCTTATCGATCGGGTGTTTACCGCGGCTACTACTACGGTGGTCATAACTATTACGGCTATTACCACCCCTATTGGTATCACCCTGGGTTTTATGGATGGGCGTACAACCCGTGGGCCACTCCGGTTGCCTGGGGCCTGGGAGCCTGGGGCTGGGGCGGGTCGCCGTGGTGGGGCTACTACGGCAGTTGGTGGACACCGTATCCCTATTATGCTTCGCCGGCCTTCTGGCTCACGGATTACCTGATTGCAGCGAACTTGCAAGCCGCGTATCAAGCCCGGCAGGATGCCGCGGCTGCGGCGGATCAAGGGGCGGCTGCCGATGCTGCTCCAGCAGATAACGGCGGCGGTGCTCCGGCGTCTGCCAATGTAACGCTGACACCCGAGGTGAAGCAGGCGATCGCCGAGGAAGTGAAAGCGCAACTGGAAGCGCAGCAGGCGCAGGCAAATCAGCCAGCGGCAGCAGCCGCTCCGGCTTCAGCTCCGGCTAACGCCAACGCCCAGGAAGTTCCTCCGGCATTGGATCCCGCGCACAGGACGTTCGTTGTCGACACCGATGTCACGGCGGTCAACAACGGACAAGAGTGCGCTCTCAGTTCGGGCGACGTAGTCACGCGGTTGACGGACACTCCGGATCAGGACCAGATGGTGAACGCCAGCGTTTCCGCCACCAAAAAGTCGGATTGCGCTGCCGGACAAACCGTTTCTGTGAAAGTGGACGATTTGCAGGAAATGTATAACCACTTCCAGGAGCAGCTCACCAGCGGCATGGGCGAACTGGCCAAGAAGCAGGGCACGGGCGGTATGCCGAAGGCTCCGGATACGGGGACTACGGCTTCCGATGTGCCTGCTCCGCCACCGGACAACAGCGCGGCGAAGACGTTGCAGGATCAGCAGACGCAGGCCGACCAGACGGAGACGGAAGTCAAGCAGGAAGCGGCTTCGTCGGGTGGCGGTACTCAATAACGTCCGAACTGTTTAATTGATTTAAATGAAGGGAGCGCTGTTCAAGGCGCTCCCTTTTTGACTAAGCCGAAATTTCTTTTGACATGAGCAGCCGTTCGGAGCGATTCTGTCCGTCCGGAATTTAACGAAGGATAACGGGGAGGTCTTTCGATGTCGCGGAAATTCAACAGGGCATTTGCCGGGTTCAGGGCTCTTGGCGCAATTCTAGTTGCCATGAGTTTGCTGGGATCGCTGGCCAACGCACAGGCGCCCACGCTGCAAGAACAACTGGCCGCGCAATACAAATTAGTGAAGATGGGGTCGGACACCAGCGGATACTCCGTCGTGGATGCGGGCACGTTGCTGGCGATTCAAAAGGGCGGAATCCTCGGCGTCCCTTATTCCGACACCAGCAGCATTCCCGCCACCAAGTATGAAGGTGGAGTAGTGCATACTCCGAACGCGCTTGTAAGCAAGCTTGGCGGTTTCGGCATGAAGAAGCTCGGCAAGGAGCAGACGACCAAACTATTTGCTTCGGGAGACAAAGTTTACCCGAACAAGATTGAGGTGAATGTAGCCAAGGACCAGGTCGCGATGGGAATCGTGGCATGCGATACCTGCAATAAGACCGATCCTCCGACTTACAACAAGGCGACCGTCGTATTTCAGTTCCCCAAAGGATCCTTGGCCAACGCCAGCGCGGGCTCGGTGGAAGATACGATCGGGCAATTGCTTGCGATCAGCAGCGATGACCAGAAGTCGCAAGGCGATCAGCAGCAGGGCGGAGGGGACCAGGGCGCCCAGCAGCAGGGCGGCCAGGATCAGCCGCAAGCGGCGCCAGCAGAAGCCGCCGCGCCTCCGGCTGAGCCAGCAAGCATAGAAAAGGGAATGACTCCGGATCAGGTAGAAGCGGCTTTGGGTAAGCCGGACAAGAAAGTCAATCTCGGTAGCAAGCAACTTTACATCTACAAGGACATGAAAGTTACGTTTGTGAACGGCAAAGTTTCCGACGTGCAGTGAGCTTTATCGAGTTGCAATCAACAGACAGGACCTGCTCAGCGCTCGTTAGAGCCTAGTGACTATTGCCGAAGCTGGGTGAGTGTAATGGCCTGATAAACGTCAACCGTGGAGTGACGGGAGATTCGGTCTATCCCAACCCCCAGTCTCCTCGCGAGAGTACAATTAATTTAGAGTCGGCGTTCCAAGAACGCGGCATGATCGTGCCCATATCCTTCTAACATTCGAATCAACATTCGAAAGTGCAGGGGTTCTCCTATGCTTGCCAGCAACTCTGAAAATCCGACCACAGTTGGGTTGGAGTCGATCATCTCGACGGCTCAGTTGAGCGGGCGAAGAACCCGCGCTCCCAACCATGTTGCGGAGAACGATGCCTTAATTGCCTTGGCGGAGAAGATGGCCACTTCGCCCAACGACATTCTACAAAAGCTCGCGGAGACAGCCCTACAACTCTGTCACGCCCAGACATGCGGAATCAGCCTATTAGACTCTTATGGCGTGCGTTTTTACTGGCCTGCCCTTGCAGGCGTGTGGGCCTCTCACGTGGGCGGCGGCATGCCGCGCGACTTCAGTCCTTGCGGCACTGTCCTCGACCGCAACGCTGCACAACTTATGTCGCACCCCGAGCGGCACTTTGCCTACTTCGCGGCGGTCACCCCGTGGATTGAAGAGGTATTGCTAGTTCCCTTTTATGTCGGAGGGAAGGCTGTCGGTACGATCTGGGTCATCGTCCACGACCAAAGTCACGGGTTCGACACTGAAGATCTCCGTGTCATGAACAATCTGGCAACTTTCGCGGCCGCAGCTTACCAAACTTTGCAGTACATGAAGTCTGCTAAGGTCGTTAATGAACACCTGGAATCGGAAGTGCAGCGCCGTACGGGTGCGCTGCAACAGCTGTCAGCCAAACTGATGCGGTCGCAGGATGATGAGCACAGAAGAATTGCGCGTAATCTTCACGATAGTTTGGGTCAGTATTTGACGAGCATCAAGCTGAACCTGGAATCTCTGCGTCGCTCAGACGCGCCGGACAAAGAAAAAGAAGAGGCGTTATCTTCCGCGTTGGAATCGGTGGAACGAAGCATAGTCGAAACGCGCACTCTCTCCTGCCTTTTACATCCCCCTCTGCTGGACGAGATTGGATTTGCCTCAGCAGCCGGTTGGTTCGCGGATGAATTTGCGAAGCGAAGCGGCATCGAAGTGAAGCTGGACTTGCCAGATGGGTTGAAGCGGCTGCCGCAATCGACCGAGATCGCGCTGTTCCGCATCTTGCAAGAAAGTCTCACGAATGTACATCGCCACTCTGGCAGTTCTATCGTGAAAGTTCGCCTGCAGGCCAGCGAGCACGAAGCCGTGTTCACGGTGCAAGATTTTGGACGCGGAATGCGCGCCGACTTAATCCAAGGATCTCAGATTAGTGAAAATCACTTCGGTGTCGGCCTGCGCGGGATGCGGGAGCGTGTCAACGACCTAGATGGGAATTTTGAAATTGAGTCCGGTGCCGACGGTACAACCATTACCGTGTCGATTCCGTTGCAAGCGGATACGTCATTCGCTCGGACCGGAGCTGTGGAAGAATTGGCTTCGTAAACCGCGACCTTGCTTCCCCAATTGGGTGAACGGATGTTCCGTTATCCGTTGCCTGCAGAAGGTCCTGCGGCACCAGACCTTTCATGGAGAACGGGCCCATGGAGAACGGGCCGAGACGCCGCCACGGGCTGCCATATAGCGCGCTGCTGGATCCCGTCAAATGCAGCAATCACAACCACTTCCGCGAGCGACATAGTACTTCGGTACCGTCTCTAGTACTTCAGTTACCCTCTCCGGTGTGACTCGCCAGCAACTGCAAGCCATCTACTGCAAATAGACAGAACGAAACCTCCAACCACAACATATAGATTTCTGGCCGAATTGTAATTTTCCCTGAATCCAGAAAAACCGCAAAAAAGCCCGTAAAACGCGGACATACGCTTGGAGCCGGGGTTTTAGGGGGTTGATATATGCTCTGGACACCGAAAGGCCCGGACAGCATTGCTGCGGGCAAGAGAGAACTATGGCCGACTCACGAGAAGTGATGAACATTCGCCAGGCTTCGCAGTATCTGGGAGTGAGTCCGGACACGCTTTACAAGTACGTCGGGGAACAACGGATTCCCGCATTCAAGCTGGGCAACCGCTGGCGCTTCAAGAAATCGAGACTGGACCAGTGGATGGAAGAGAAGTCGAGCCAGATGGAACCGCGGGCGAAAAGAAAACCCAAGGCGATGAAGGCTGCCGCGGGTCAAAGTTAGAGAAATAAGTCAGAAGCAAAAACCGCGGGCAAGAGTGCCCGCGCCACACAAAAAAGGCGGACACATGTTTGGAATGGGATCGAAGTCCATTGTTGGGTTGGATGTGGGCTCTTCCAGCATCAAGGCGGTAGAGCTGAAGAAAAAGGGTGGGCAGATTGAAGTGGCGCACCTGGGGCTGGAACCGCTGGCCTCCGACATTGTGGTGGATTCCATGATTGTCGATTCCGGGCAGGTTTCAAGCTCAATCTCGAAGCTGTTCGCCGACAACGAAATCAAGACCAAGTCCGTCGCCACGGCGGTCAGCGGCCACTCGGTGATCGTGAAAAAGATCTCGATGCCTTCCATGAGCGATCAGGAACTGGCCGAGACCATCGAGAAGGAAGCGGCGTCGCACATTCCTTTCGATCTCGCCGACGTAAGCCTGGACTACCAGATTATGTCGGAAGAAGCCGGCAACCCGCAGATGGATGTGCTGCTGGTCGCGGTCAAGAAGGACAAGATTCTGAACTACACCAACGTACTCTCGATGGCTGGACGCACGCCCTCTATTGTGGATATCGATGCTCTGGCCCTGCAGAACTGTTACGAGTACAACTACCAGCCAGCCCCGGGCCAGGTGGTGGCGCTGTTGAACCTGGGCGCCAGCGTAATGAACATCAACATTGTGAAGGGTACGACGCCGCTGTTTCCGCGCGATGTCAGCGTAGGCGGCCACCAGTACACGGACTCGTTGCAGAAGGAACTGGACTTGAGCTTTGACGATGCGGAGTCGCTCAAGCTGGGCAACAAAGTGGGAACGGTCAGCGAAGATGCCAAGCAGCCGATTCTGCAACAGGTGACGGAAATTATCGTTCTGGAAATTCAGAAGACGTTCGACTTTTTCCGGGCCAGTGCGGCCGGCGAGCATATCGAAAAGATTTATCTCGCGGGTGGATCGTCGAAGGTGCCGGGTCTGGTGGAAGCGTTGCGGCAAGAGTTCTCGATGCCGGTGGAGCTGTTCAATCCGTTCCAGCGAGTTCTGCCGCCGACCGAAGGACATGGAGCGGAGTTGGTGGAGCAAAATCCGGGTCAGATGGCAGTAGCGGTGGGCTTGGCCCTGAGGAGCTTTGAATCCCTATGATCAAAATTAATCTGCTGGAAACAGCCAAGGGCAAAAACAAGCGGGGCGGCGGCGCAATGCCATCGATGCCTGCCATGGAACTCGGCAGCATGGGTTCGCCCAAGGTGGCCGTATTGGTGGTGCTCGTGATCGTCGCGCTGGTCAATGGATCGTACTGGCTGCGCCTGGATCATCAGGCCAAGGCAATCGCCTCTCAGATGAGCGCCGCGGAACAGAAGAACCGCGAACTGGCTGACGTCAAAGCGCGCTTTCTGGAGCGCCAGGTTCAGGCCGACAACTACAAACGCCGCGTAGATGTGATTGACGGATTGCGCAAGGGACAGTCGGGCCCGGTGAATCTGCTGGCCATGCTCGGCGAGACGGTAAACAACACGGAAGCCGTGTGGCTGAGCAAGATGGACGACACGGGCGCGAACGTGAATCTCGAAGGCACGGCGCTCAGCACGGACGCTGTAGCGAACCTAATCGCGAATTTGCAAAAGACGGGATTCTTCAAGAACGTCGAGATCAAAGAAACCTATCAGGACGAGCAAGTCAAGGACATGCAGGCGTTCCAGTTCACCCTGACCTGCGAGAAGGGAAAGTCGTAAAGGCGGACCTATGGCGAACTTTAGCGAACTGTCAGGCTTGAAACAGTGGGGAGCGGTGCTGGCCGGCGGCGCAGTAGTCACGGCGGCGCTCTACTTCACGATGTTCAAGAGCCAGAGCGAAAAAAATACGGCGGCGCAACATGCTCTCGAAAGCAAGGTCCGGGAGAACAACGAGCTCGAATCTTACCGTCCAAAGCTTAAGCAGATCGAGCAGCAGTTGGCGGAATTGAAACAGCAGTTGGAAATCGAGCAGAGAATCGTTCCCGATCAAAAAGACGTGGACGGATTCATCACCACGCTGGATGGCGAAGCGCAACGGGCGGGCATCGAGCTGCGCAGGTACAACGCCAAGGACGTCAAATCTCAGCAGTATTACACCGAAGTGCCCTTCGATATCGAGTTGGACGGGCCGTACTACTCGGTGCTGAATTTCTTCGATCGCGTGGGCAAGCTGGAGCGGATCGTGAACATCTCCGGCGTAACCATGGCGAGCACAAAGAATGCGGCAGGGGCCAAGGTGAAGCATACGTATCAGTACGCGCCCAACGAGAGCGTGGTGGTTGCCTGCACGGCGACAACGTTCTTCAGCCACGATTTGAATCCTGGCACTGCTGGCGCTGCACCTAAACCCGGAACGACACCCGGAACCACGACCGCGGCGGCGAACAGGTAGGGATGACTATGAAGCTGACAACCAGCATCTTGGCAATCGCAGTAATGGCGGGCGGGGCCTGGGCACAGAACCCGGACGCTATCGACAACGCGCGCAGCGTAGCGAAATCGCTGCAGCAAAAACAAGCCAACGACACCAACGCCGCGCTGAACGCGGCTGGAGTTCCGGCCAAACCCGCTCCGGGTCAGGCAACGCCGATCCCGGCGGGGCAACAGCCTGCTCCGGCAACGTTTGTGCCGGCTAAGAGCTCGACAAAGCCGGTGTTTGCTTCCGCTCCGCCAGTTTCCGCGACATCGAAACCGGCGATGAAACGGACGAATGCCACGAAGAAAGTTAAGATTGCGGCGACGACAGAAGTAAAAGCTGCGCCGGAAGCCAAGACAGCGCAAGAGGCGGCCAGAGCGGTCGATGCCTCGAAGCAGCCGCAGCCCGAAGAAAAGAAGTGGGCTATGAACGGCAAGCGGGATCCATTCTTCAGCCCGGTGGTGCAGCAGGCTGGCGGATCGGGATGCTCGACGGGCAAGAAGTGCCTGGAGATTGGACACATTAACGTCCGCGGCGTGGTGAAGTCGGACACGGGCTTTATCGCCGTAGTGACCAATGACCTTAACAAGGCTTACTTCCTGCGCGAAAACGATCCCGTGTTCAACGGCTACGTAGTCCGCATCACCGGAGATTCGGTGGTGTTCCAGGAGACGGTGCAGGACAAGTTGGGCAAACCGTTTACGCGGGAAATAACCAAGAGAATCTTTACGCCGGCGGTGTAAGCCGGAAGCTAAAACCGGGATAGCCGGGCGCGCCACAAATCAAGTTCAAGAAGGTCACGCGGGCCCAGCCCGCGGTTGGGGGAGAAGCGAAATGCGAAAGCAACAGCACACAATGTTCCTACCGTTGCTGGTCTTCACGGTGGTAGTGGGGGCTGCGGCCGCCCAGACGCCGGTAGCACAGCCGGTGAGCCAGCGGAACGAGCTCGAGCGAGTGAGCGTAATCCAGGGCGCGGACGGTGTCCGTGTCGAAATCAACTCGCGCGGCGCCGTGGCGCCAAAGCTCAGTTCCATCGATTCGCCCGAGCGCATCGTTGTGGATCTGCCGCAGACCGTAATGGCCAGCGGACAGAGCCACATTAACGTGGGCGCATCCGGAGTCAGGGATGTGCGCATCGGGATGGATAAACAAGTCCCTCCGAATACGCGCATTGTCATTGATCTCGATAAGGCATGCACCTACGAGCTGACGCCGGGCACAGCGGGCAAGCTGGTACTGACGCTGCACGCTCAGGAAACGGCGCTCAAGACGCCGGCTCCGAAGAGTGCGGCGCAGACGACGGTCGCACAGAATACGGCAGCCGTGGCTGCGCCTGCTTCGCCATTCGCTCCGCGCGTGGTGGAGACGCAGACTTCGAAGACCGATTCGAAGAATGCCGCTGCGCCGGCCGATTTCGCCTTCGTCGAACCCTCCTATCAGGTCAAGAAGGACAATTCCACCAAGGACGACGCTGCGGTCGAACCGCAGGCTCGCGCGCAGGAAGCTGCTGCGCGATTCTCGGACAAAACAGCTGCCGAACTTCTGCCGGTAAGCGCTCATGCGCAAATGGCGGCTGGTTCCAACGCACCCATTCAACCGGCGGTAAATCTGGCCGCTGAGCAGAAGGCGCAAGTAGGACAGCAACCGGCTGCTTCGGGGCCGAAATATACGGGCGAGCCGATCTCGGTGAACCTGAAAGATGTTGATCTGAAAGATTTCTTTCGCCTGATTCACGAGATCAGTGGTTTGAACGTGGTACTCGATCCCAACGTTCACGGCACGCTGACGATCGTTCTCGATGATGTGCCGTGGGATCAGGCTCTCGACATCGTGCTCAAAAACAACGATCTGGCGCGCGAACTTGAAGGCAACGTTCTGCGCATCGCGACCGTTGACACGCTGAAAAAAGAAGCCGATTCACGCCGCGCCCAGGTGGAAGCCGAAGCGCTGGCCGTGGATAAAGTTTCGGTCACGCGGTTCCTCAGCTACGCCAAAGCCAAAGACGTAATCGTAACGGTCAAGAAGTTCCTCTCGCAGCGCGGCGACGTAGTTGCCGACGACCGGACCAATGCCGTCATAATTAACGATATTCCGAAGTCGATTCCGGCGATCGATAAACTGCTCACACAGTTAGATCGCAAAACGCAGGAAGTCGAAATCGAAGCGCGCGTAGTTGCCGCCACGCGGCAGTTCGCTCGCGATATCGGCACGCAGTTGGGATTTGGCTGGGGCAACGGACACAGCGCCATCGGCGGCAACCAGGCCGCTGGCACCTCGCCCACCACGGTCAATGGTGGAAGTCCCGGCTACATTACGGTCGCAGGACAGGGCACCGGAAATACGATTCCTCTGTTCTCGAACCTCGGCGTAACCTCGCCTTCGAGCGGATTGAGCTTCGTGAACGCCAGCAACACGGTGCGCATCGACGCAGTCCTCTCGCTGGCTGAATCGCGCGGCTTGCTCAAAGTGCTCTCACGTCCTCGCGTTGTAACCCAGAACAATATTCAGGCACTGGTCAAGCAAGGCGTGCGCGTGCCGATCGTGACGCAGGCGCAGTTGGGCGGTCCGCCAACCGTGACCTACGTCGACGCTTTCCTGCGCTTGACCGTGACTCCGCAGATCACTTCGGAGAACACCATCTTCCTGAACGTCGACGTGGAAAACACCACGCCGAACTTCGGTCAGGAAGTGCAGGGCAACCCGGAACTGATTACGCAGCAGGCCACCACGCAAGTGCTGGTGACCGACGGCGGCACGGTGGTGATCGGCGGCGTCATCCAGACGCAGAACTCGATCAACATTTCGCAAGTGCCGTTGCTGGGTAACATTCCGATCCTGGGCAACCTGTTCAAACACACCCAGGTCAACACTTCAAACCAGGAATTGATCTTCTTCATCACGCCGCGCATCATTCAGACGTAGAGCGTCAGACGTAACAGCGTAAGACGTAGCAGCGCAGTTGAAGATTTAAAACCGCCGGCCCCGCGAAAAACCTGTCGCGCAGCCGGCGGTTTTGCGTTTGGCTGCGAGCTTCGAGCTATGAGTTGTGAGTTCGTTTTTCGGCAGGCTGGCCCAGCTTTTCGTCAACGCCATTCCAACCGAGGTTGCCCCGGTCTGCGCGGTTTTCGCAGGCCGGGGATTTCAACTGCGGAAATCTATGTTCATCGGTCATATACAGCGTGCCAGCTTTCGCCATAATCTCCAGCAATGCCCCGATTGAATCGCTGCTATGGCCACGGATTTCTGCACTTCATTACGTTTAGCTGTTTTCACCGGCTCCGATTTCTGCAATCTGCGCAGCGGCGCGATCTCTTCCTTCATGTCCTCGAACAGGTGCGAAAGAGCTATCGCTTCGTAGTAGTCGGGTATGTGGTGATGCCTGAACATGTTCATCTGCTGCTCAGCGAGCCGGAAAGAGCCGATCCCGGCGTTGTAATCCAGGTGCTCAAGCAGCGTTTCGCGCGAGCCGTGCTGCGACAATTGCGCAGTCGCGCCACTGAGCAGGAATGCCAATGGACCCATTCTTCGGACGAGACTCATATCTGGCAGGCGCGCTTTTACGACTTCGTCGTATACACGAAAATTAAGCGGATGGAGAAGCTGCATTACATGCACCAGAATCCGGTGGAGCGCGGTTTGGTGCTTGAACCGGAGCAGTGGACATGGAGCAGTTTCCGCCATTATGCCTGGGACGAGCGCGGCCCGGTTCTGGTGAACGAGCCGCTGCGCGCGGAGATGAAGGTCCGTGCGATTGTCCGCAACGATACGCCCGCGGCGTAAAAAAAAGGGATCGGCAGCGAAAATCCCCGGCCTGCGAACACCGCGAAGACCGGGGCAGCCTCAGTTAGAATGCCGTTGACGGAAAAGCCGGGCCAGCCTGCCAAACAGTAAAATCATTGGACTGCCCCGAAAGCGTGTAGAGCGGACACTCCTGTCCGCTTGCCTTTGACTCTGGCTCGATTCCAGATGCCTCGCACAAACGATCGCAGACGAATGTCCGACCGTGGAAGAACCACGCTGCTGCCTTACTCTTTTGCTACCACAGTGTCGTAGAGCCCGTAATGCGAAAGTCCTTCATGGCTCTCGATGCCCGTATATCTCAGCGATGCGTCTTCGTAACGACGAAACGCAAACACCGCCTGATTCATCTGCTCGGTATTAAAGACCTTGAGGTCTACCAGCAGATGAAAGTCTTTCACAGTAAGACCGGTGACGGCCAGAAAGAGGTCAGGCTCTAATTTCGTGATCACGTCTTGCAGTTTGTTCTCGCGAAAATCGGTCAGGTACATGAACGCCGGGATGCGCGTTGCGAACTTGATCAGCTTTTCTTGTACCAGCTTGCGCTTCGACTTATATTCCTTCTCTTCTTCGGTGAGCTGCTTTTTCTGCTTCTCCGTCAGCTCTTTTTCTTTCGCTTTATTCTTGAGTTCCTTGACCTTCTCGCTTTTGTTGATGATGGTTTCGATAATGTGGTCGCCCAACGCACGAAAGCCCTCGATGCGTTCCACAGCGGCCATCGCCTCGGGATCATCGAGAACTCTGCGCAGCGTGTCGTTATCCACGTTCACCAGCAGGGCGCTTTCCCATTTGCGTGCTAGCAGCGTAGCCGAGGTACCAGCCATCGCAATGTCGAGAATCGCGCCGGCATCGATCTGAATCATGACCGCGCCGTTGTAGGCCAGCACCGGCAGGAACGATACGAGGTCCCTGACTGCGTTCTCCGGATTCAATTCGTTCGGCGAGAGTCCGATGCCGTAGTCGGAGAGCTGACGAAGCGCGCGCGTGGGCGCAAAGTCGAACACGAAGCACGCAGGCTTAAGTATTTCCTCCTCGTTCGGGTTGTCCCCGTTCGGGTTTTTGATAGACCACGGAGACTGCACGCGAAAGGCGGCTTGAAAATAGGTTTCGGGGCTCTTTAGATTTCTCAACATCAATATGGAAGACCATTGCGGAACGGTGATTCCGGTGGTCAGCTTGCCGCATGACAGGGTAATTGTTTTGCTCTCGAATCCGCCCCCAATGGCGGTGCGTACCGGTGGCAGTGCCTCCAAGCCGATGCCTGCCGCCGCGCCCGCCGCTCTGACGACCTTGTACTCGCGCCAGAATACATTGTGCTTCTCCGATAGAAGATTCGCCATCGCGTGACTGGCCGCGACATTCGGTAGAAACCAGAACGAGTGCTGGAGATAAGGCAGCAGCCGCACGTCTGAATAGGGAAAAGGCGGCCGCGAGCCCACCTTCAGCCCTTCTACCTCTTTTGGTATGTGCTGGCCCCGGATGATGTCCAGCCACTTTTGTACGTCACTTTTGTGCTTGAACTGCGCGCTCGTTTCCGTGCCCGCAGCCGCGAAAAATTCGTTGAGGTCGAACTCGTTAAATTCTCCGGCGCTCGCTACCGCCAGCAATTCCTCCGGCATCTGGTAAGTGAGCAGGCGCATCTGCGGCAATGCGCCATATGGGTTCCATTTACCCGGGTTTTTCGCGGCGAATTGTTCTTTGGCGCGTTGCTCGTCGGTATAAGTCCAGTTGAAGATTTGTTCTTCGATGAACTCGCCCGTGGCCAGCGCTCGGAACGGCGTGCCTGAGAGGTAGAGATATGCTCTGGTGGTGATGGGCAGGAACTCGAACTCTTTCTCCGAGAGCACATGAAGGTCTTCGTTCACATCTTCCAAGGCGGCGCCGTATTCGAGCTTGGCTTCTTTTTCCTTCACCGCTTCTTCTTCGCCCTCAAACAGTTCCTTGGCAGTATCCCGCCAGGCGCCGAAGTGATATTCGTCGAAGACTACGAGGTCCCAGTTGACGGTATGCAGCCATTCGTTTTTGGGCTTGATGTTTCCCGCCTTGTCGCGGCCGAGCAGGTCTTGAAAGGAGCCGAAGTAGACCACCGGTTTTTTCGGATCGATTTCCGTGGGGTCGAGGTCGGAGTTGCGCGAGAGATACTGCCAACCGTCGAAATCCACGTGACACTCGAGGTCCGACTGCCACGCATCTTCCACCGCAGGTTTAAAGGTCACAACCAGTACTCGCTTCGCTCCAAGCTTGCGAGCGAGTTGATATGTTGAAAAGGTCTTGCCGAAACGCATCTTCGCGTTCCACAGGAAACGCGGGACGGCGTGCATGTCTTCCGCCCAACGTGAGAGGAAATAGGTATGAGTGACCTTTACCGCTTCAGCCTGTTCGCGGCGCATCGGAAAGGTCAGATGATGGGTGCCGGTGAATCGCTGCCCTGTGCGCAGTTCTGCGAGGACGGTCTTCACATCCTTGATCGAGCACCGCATCCATTCGAGTTCGGCGTTCTCGAACTTCTTTTTGCCAAGCGCGTCACGCACCTCATGGTCGCTGAAAATAGTGCCGTCGTCGCGCTCGGCGGACTCGTCCAGTTCAATGCGAAAGTTTTTGATGGCCGCGGTCTTGAGTTGCTCGGCGATGCGCTGCTTCACATCTCGTGTTGTCTGCCCGACCTTAAGAAGCCCTTTGTGGGCGTTGTCCTCGATTGAATAAGCGTAGATACGAGGCCGAGCCTCTGGTTTAGGTGTGAGGATCTCTTCGACGGTTGGCTTACTCATTGTTAGGATCGTCGAGGCTCATCGGGCGAATAGTGGCGTCGATGAGCGCGATCTCGTCGATGCTCAGGTCGTACTTTGCGTGCAGCTTGTCGTCAGTCCACCGTTGGGAAAATCGCTGTATTGGCACTAATGAATAGGCGACCCTGGGGAGGTCCTGCGCGGACGTTCTCGTTGCAACAAGAAAGCGAAAGAACTTCGTTGTGACATAGGAAAGACAATTGCGCGCTTCAATCTCGGAATCGTATGCGCCAAGGATGACATAGGTCTCAGTAACGACCGAGCCAGGAGGCAAAACTCCGCTCAGCGAAAGAACCCTCCTCGTACCATTCTTGTCCGCCTGTCCCGCATGCTCCGATGACGATTTAGAGGTAAATACCTTCCACTTATCGATCAACTCGACACCTTCCGTTATATCCTTACGCTTGGCCCATGCCCGACCGCCGTTTTGCAGGACGATTACATCGTCGGCGCGCTTCTTTTGCTTCTCTCCCCTGAAAAAGGTCCGGAGACCGAATGGTTTCTGGCCGCTGACCTGCCGCTCAAACCTCTTATCAGGGGGCAAGCCAATTCCGACTCCCTTTCCAGCGGTCTCCTTAAGCGCGATCTTCTTTAAGATCGAAATGCTCCTATTGTTGCGAATAAAAACGTCTGAGCCAAGTTCGAGTAAAGAACGCACGCAAGTGCTTTGACCGTCTCGAAGATCGGTGGTAACCACCTCGCATTCGCCTTCGTTGTCACGGTCCCAGCGGAAGTAACACACGCCTCCGGCGACATCTACGCTATCAAAAGCCTGACGGCTATCGGGATAATCAACAAGTTTCCGAATTCGTTTATCCTCAACCATCGACTTCCGAAAAGAGTCTAGTCCCCTACCACCAAACAACCATCGCGCGGGAATTACCATCACGAGAAGTCTCGGATCGAGAGCCTTCGCCTGGTCGACAAACTTGTTGTAGATCGGCATTGCGCTCGCACCTTGGCCCCCGTCGGAAAGCTGATACGGCGGGTTACCAATGACTACGTCGAATTGCATGTTGCCTCCAAAAATTTCGGCCAGACGAGTCTTGATGCTGTTGGTGTGGATGAACGCGTACGCGTGGTTTTCGAGGCCCTCGATCCGGTCGAAAACGGATCGGGCTGCGCCACAGAATTTGCACCGGTCATCCGCCCACTTGTGCTCCGTGCGCTCGAACCAAATGTTTCCGGCTTCGTTCTTGAAACCCTTCGCAATCGAATGCTCTCCATTGGCCGACTTCGAGCAATACACGCTACGCCGCGCCAACAGGCTGGTAATTTTGGTAATCGCGATACCAAACACCTGCCTGGTGAGGATGTGATCGACACGCTTCTGGAGGTCAGGAATCTGCGCTGCCAAACCCTTATTGAGGCGGCTGGTGATTTCACGCAGGAATACACCGGACTTGGTGCATGGGTCAAGGAACCTGACGGAACTGTCTGCCCAGAGGTCGGCCCCGCCATTATTTGCCGCCCAGGCCTCGGCTAAAGTATCGAGCATCCGGTTGGCGAACTCGGGCGGTGTGAATACTTCGTCGTTGGAAAGATTGGCGATGCAGGTCAGCACATCCGGATTGCGCCCGCGAAGCGGAAGCGAAAAGCTGACCTGCTCGCTCATATGGCTTCGCTCAAGCTGTCGTCAAACGGCAAGCAGGCAAGCTCACGCGCGGTCATTGGCGGATACTCCTTGATCGGCGTAAAGATCTCGTGCTTGCCGAGGTGGGCAAAGAGCGACCCTTCGCGGGTGAAAGAAGACATGTGCGTAAGAGCTTCGAAGCGGAAGTCGCGCCTCTGGAACCTGCCTTTGCCGAGGTAACCCCACTCGGGGAAGGTGATGGGCTTGCCATTGTCTGTAAGCATCGTCAGGGCGTCGCCATGTATAAGATTTTGCGAGAGGACGTACGAAGCGGCGCGATGAAGCTCGTCATTTCCCGCCAGATTCAAGTATCCGGCAAACACCTCAAGCATGTTCGCGCGGCACTCGGCGATGTTATCCGCCAATAGTTCAATCCCATAGGCACACATTACTGCCAATAGCGCGTACTGCCGCTTCTCGAAGTCCGACTTACTGTACTTCGTTTCCACGGCGGCCAGTTTACGCTTTAGGACGGGAACAAGGAAGTTCCCACTTCCGCACGCAGGTTCCAGGAAGCGGGAGTCGATGCGCTCGCTCTCGCCCTTTACCAGGTCGAGCATGTTTTCTACAAGCCAGTTCGGGGTGAATACTTCGCCGTGATCCGCAACGCGTTTTTTGGATTTGATGAGAGTCATAGTGTTGCGCCGCTATCTCGCCCAGCTTCGTGGCGGACGGCGGCGACCTCTTGACATACCAATCGGCATACGCACCATTAAGATAACGTATAGACTCGCAAGTAATCGCAACCGTAGCGAAAGCGCTGTGGGCTCGATCATTCCAATTCGGGAACTGACACGTGCATTCCCCGCGAAATTGCTTTGACTTGAATTCTCTGGACCGGCGATGATATTCCCTATACGCAAAAAGCGTTAGCAGGTCCGCTCTTTCCAATCGCCCGGCAATCCCAGCTAACTTCTTTCAATAGAAGAATTTGCGACCTGCCTTATGATTCTAAAGCACTTATCCGTAACAAATTCTAGTAACTCCTTTAGATTTAAGGATTTACAAGCAAGTAGTTTTGTTCTCTAGAATTTAGCGAGTTCCAAAATGGCAAGTCCCTGATTCGAGAGAATTAAGCCGTTTTTTTTATTTTTTTTGTGGTCTTAGGATCAATCCGGTGCAAAAAGAAATGAAGCCCTCCCACGCAGGCGACCAGAATCGGAACCGTAGCCTGCTAGCTGAAGTTTGACAGGCGTTATAGCCTGTTAAACTCCCAGCAAATGAATTTTCAATCTCGACAGACCAAGCTGCGAGAATATCTTGCCACCACCCGCTTCGATGCCCTGCTGATCAGCCACCTTCCCAACGTTCGCTATCTTTGCGGCTTCACGGGTAGTGCGGGATTGCTGCTGGTCGAAGAAGCCAGAACTATTTTTTTTACCGACGTGCGTTATGACACGCAGTCCCATGAAGAAGTCAAAGGCGCTGAAGTCGTGGTGACCAAAAAGTCTCCCTTGGAGGCGGCGGCGGAATGGGTGAGCGCGAAACGAGCGAAGGCTCGCCGATGGATCATAGGCGTCGATGCCAGCCACATTACGGTCGCCGAAAAGAAGCGCTTCAACGATGGTTTGCCGTCCAAAGTGGTGGCCAAGGACGCTCCGGCTGCGGTGGAACTGGCGCGCATGGTCAAGGACGAAGACGAATTGAACTACATTCGGGCTGCGGTACAGTTGGGTGCGACCCTGTTCGACCGGGCGCTAAAAGTCTTGCGGCCGGGAGTGAAGGAAACAGAAGTTGCGGCGGAGATGGAATATGCCGCCCGGCGCGCGGGAGCGGAGCAGATGTCTTTCCCCACCATCATTGCATCCGGAGCGCGTTCGGCGCTGCCGCATGGGCGAGCTTCGAATCAGCCGATTGCCAACGCATTCGTGGTCTGCGACTTCGGTGTTATACTCGCAGGTTATTGTTCGGACCAGACTCGTACTGTGTGGGTGGGCAAGCCTTCAACAGAGGCTAGGCATGCATACGACAGTGTCCTCCACGCGCAGCAGGCGGCAATCGACGCAGTTCGACCCGGCGCCACGGTAGCTGCGGTTGACGCTGCCGCGCGAAAAGTTCTGCGCGAGGCGAAACTGGACCAATATTTTACTCACTCCACCGGGCACGGCGTGGGTCTTGAGATTCACGAATCGCCCAGAGTGGCCGGCGGGCAGAAGCAGGTGCTTGAACCGGGTATGGTCATCACGATTGAGCCCGGGGTATACTTTCCCGGCCAATGGGGCGTTCGGATCGAAGACATGGTCGCGGTGACGCCGCAGGGATGCGAAATCCTGACTCCGACGGCGAAGAATTTCCTGGCGATTTAAGTTGGTTCGAATTCAGGCCGGGCACGGATGCCCGGCTTTATTGTGCAGAGGTGGCTTTTGCGAAAGCGGGCAACCGCAAAGGCCATCGAGCAGCACAAAGATTCTGGCTTAGTTGGTGCAATTGAACCGTTAGCCGGAAAGCGGAAGAATTAACCCGGATGAATCAAAAAGAGCTAAAGGAACTGATCGAGTTCTTAATCGAAAAAGACATTGCCGAGTTCGAGTTGGAGCGCGGCGATGTCAAGGTGCGAGTCAAACGCGGGGGCGCGCACAGCGTCGTTCACAGCAGCTCGGAACCTCGCTTTTACGCGGTGCCCGCAGCGCCGATTGCCGCGCCCGAAGCGGGAGCGATTTCGGCGGTTGCTCCTGCGGCAGCAAGCGCCCCGGCGGCAGTTCCTGAAGAGGATCTGCACATGGTGAAGTCGCCCATTGTGGGGACGTTTTACGAAGCGCCGTCGCCGGGCGCGCCACCTTTTGTCAAGAATGGTGATTCGATCGAAGTCGGCCAGGTCCTTTGCATTGTTGAGGCGATGAAGTTGCTCAACGAGATTGAATCTGACGTCGCCGGAGAGATTGTGAAACGACTGGCTACCAATGGCCAGCCCATTGAGTACGGCCAGGAATTGTTTGCTATCAGGCCGAAGAAGTGATGTAGCTGCGAGCGATGAGCTGCGAGCTTCGAGCATGGCTCGATTGGGAATAAATCACAGCTCACAGCTCACAGCTCGAAGCTCGTCTCACAGCTTTTTTCATGTTCAAGAAAATCCTCATTGCCAATCGCGGAGAGATTGCCTTGCGCGTCATTTGCGCGTGCAAGGAGCTGGGAATCCGCACGGTCGCGATTTACAGCGAAGCCGACCGCAATTCTCTCCCGGTGCGTTTCGCCGACGAAGCTATCTGCATTGGCCCTCCTCAGCTTGCCCTGAGTTATCTGAATATTCCTGCCGTGATCAGCGCGGCGGAAATTGCCAACGTTGAAGCGATTCATCCGGGATACGGACTGCTTTCGGAGAACGCCAATTTTGCCGAAGTGTGCGAGACCAGTGAGATTAAGTTTATTGGCCCGCGGCCGGAAGTGATGCGGCTGATGGGAGAAAAAGAAAAAGCGCGTGACGCTATGAAGCGCGCGGGTGTGCCCATCTTGCCGGGCTCAGAAGGAATTATTCCTTCCGAAGATGAAGCGATTCAGTGGGCGCGGCAAGTGGGTTTTCCGGTGATCGTGAAGGCGTCCGCGGGCGGCGGCGGACGCGGCATGCGGATTGTCCGCAATGAAGAAGAACTGCCGGGATTGTTCAAGACGGCTCAGGCCGAAGCCGCCGGAGCCTTCGGCAACGGCGATCTCTACATGGAAAAATATGTCGAGCATCCGCGGCACATTGAATTTCAGATTCTTGCCGATGAGCATGGCAACGTCATGAGCCTGGGCGAGCGCGAGTGCTCGATTCAGCGGCGCCACCAGAAGCTGCTCGAAGAGTCTCCTTCCACCAGAGTGACACCGGAGTTGCGCGACCGGATCGGTGGAATTCTTTGCAAGGCGCTGACTGATATCGGCTATACGAATGCGGGAACGATCGAGTTTCTGATGGATCAGGACGGAAGCCTGCATTTCATCGAGATGAACACGCGCATTCAGGTGGAACATCCGGTCACGGAGATGGTTACCGACGTCGATCTGGTAAAGAGCCAGATCATGATCGCCGCCGGAGCCCACATGAGCGAAGTGCTGCAAGGACCGGTGACGCATCGCGGGCATTCTATCGAGTGCCGCATCAACGCCGAGCATCCGGAAAAGTTCACGCCGTCGGCGGGAAGGATCACGGCATTTCACGAACCGGGCGGGACCGGCGTCCGCGTGGATACCGCGGCCTACGCGGAGGGCATCATTCCACCGTATTACGATTCGCTCATTGCCAAGCTGGTCGTGCGCGGCAAGGACCGCACCGAAGCTATTTCGCGCATGTCGCGGGCGCTGGAGATGTTTATCGTCGAGGGCATCTACACGACGATCCCGTTGCACCGCAGAATTTTGGCGGATGCGGATTTTCGCGCGGGGAAGATTGATACGGGATTTATTGAGAGATTCCTCGCCAAAGGAAAATGAGAGCGCTCGCCAGCCGCGGCCGAGAAATGAGAACGAAACCGGCGTTCTGACTGATCGTCCTACCGGTGCACCTTAGCAAGAGTCTCGAAAGGAACCGCTATGAATATCCGCTCGCACAAGACCCTGGCGGTGCTCATTCTCGGCATGGCGCTGGCCGTTGCAGTAAGAGCACAAACGCCTTCAGATCCCGCGCTGCTTCCCCAGCGCGACGGCTCTCACGACTTCGATTTCCTCATCGGTGATTGGAAAGCCCACGTCCGCCGGCTTCCGGATCGTCTCAACAACTCCAACACTTGGGACCTGTACGACGGCATTTCGAATCACCACAAACTTCTCGATAGCAACGCCAACTTCGAACAATTTGACGTGACCAACGCCGACAAGAAGCTGCACATCAAGGCGCAGACGCTGCGCCTCTACAACCCTACGACGCGCCAGTGGAGCATTTACCTTATCGATCTCGACAATGGAACTCTCGACGCGCCTCCTGTGGTTGGCGGGTTTAACGGCAAACGCGGCGAGTTTTTCCATCAGGAACAACTTAAAGGCCGCACTATTCTTGTGCGCTACGTCTGGCTCGACATTTCTCCCAAGTCTTCACGCATGGAACAGTCGTACTCGCCGGATGGCGGCAAGACCTGGGAAGTCAATTGGATTTGCGAGCTCTCGCGATAGAGCTCGCGCACTAAGTGCAAATTGAGCAATGCATGATCGTCCTTCCGCGCCTCTATCCCATTCTCGATGCCAGTTGCTTTCCCACCGTTCTTGACTTGATGACGGCAGCGCAGGAACTCGCTGCTGCCGGTTGCACGCTGATGCAGTATCGCAACAAGTCAGGGAATGCACGGGTGATGCTCGAACATGCGCGGGAACTGAGGAGATTCTTCAGTTCCCAGAGTCAAAATGCCCACTTCTCCCAAAACCAGGGAGAAGTGGGGCACCCGCGGCCTGTGCGCCTGATCATGAACGACCGGGCTGATCTATGCTTAGCGGCGGAGTTTGATGGCGCGCACGTCGGCCAGGACGATCTCTCGCCCGAATCCGTACGCAAGATCATCGGCCCCCATCGTTGGCTGGGCGTTTCCACGCACAATCCGGAGCAACTCGCCGAGGCGGATAAAACTTCCGCCGACTACCTCGCCATCGGGCCGGTGTTTGCGACTTCGAGCAAAGAGAATCCTGACCCGGTGGTTGGCCTCGATGGCGTGCGGAGGGCACGTGCCTTAACGCGCAAGCCCCTGGTGGCCATTGGAGGGATTAGGCGGGCCAACGCGGCATCGGTCATCGAGGCGGGGGCCGACTCGGTCGCTGTGATCTCCGACTTAATTAGAGACCCACGAAAATCAGCAGAGGAATTTTTCCGCATCTTGAGGTAAGGTAGTTCGTCGTTAGTCGCTGGTCGTTAGTCGTTAGTAAAGGCTCAACCGAACGGGTTTCGCGAACGACTGACGACTATCGACCAACGACCGATTCCGGAGGAATTCCTGAGTACACCGACAACGCCGGTCGCAGCCACGGACTGGGAAGTTCATAGCCGCCAGGATAAAGAACTTGTCAAGGGCCTGGGCCTGACCAGCGCCACCATGCTGGTCATGGGATCGATGATCGGCTCCGGCATCTTTATTGTGTCGGCGGAAATTGGACGAGAGGTGGATTCTCCGGCGCTGCTGATTGGCGCGTGGGCGGTCGCCGGCTTCATGACGATCGTTGCGGCGCTCAGCTACGGCGAACTTGCCGCGATGATGCCGCGCGCCGGCGGACAGTATGTTTACCTGCGCGAAGCGCTGGGTCCGCTGTGGGGATTTCTCTACGGCTGGACGTTGTTTCTGGTAATTCAGACTGGGACGATTGCGGCTGTGGGCGTGGCGTTCGGCAAGTTTCTTGGAGTCTTCTTTCCCGCCATTTCTTCCTCTAACTGGATTCTGCACCTCTGGAAAGTTCCACCGATTCACATTGGCCCGATGGTTTTGGGGAATATGGATGTGGGCATCAACACGCAGAACCTTGTTGCCATCCTGCTTGTAATCTTTCTCTCGGTCGTAAATATATTCGGGTTGAAAACCGGGGCCATTATTCAGAATGTATTTACCGCAGCCAAGGTTTCGGCATTGCTGGGACTCGCACTGTTCGGCATTGCGCTGGGACGCAACGCGCAGGCTTTGGCCGCGAACTTTGGCGGGCACTTCTGGCGAAACGCGGGACTCGGAGCGCAGCATGCCGTGCAAGTGGGTGTCGGTGGGCCGATTGTGATGGTGGGAACACTTACCATTCTCGCGGTGGCTCAGGTTGGCTCATTATTTTCCGCAGATGCCTGGAATAACGTTACCTTCACTGCGGGGGAAGTGAAAAATCCAAGCCGCAACCTGCCGCTTTCGTTAGCGCTGGGAACCGGCGTAGTGATTGCTCTTTATATCGCCTGCAATTTTATTTATCTCAATGCCCTGCCGCTCGACGGAACTGCTGGTGCGGCAACGATTCTGGGGCGTGGGATCAAATATGCCGCTGAGGAGCGCGTAGGCACTGCGGTGATGACGCAGATGTTCGGCGCCGCGGGCGGCTTGCTGATGGCGGCCGCGATTTTAATTTCCAGCTTCGGTTGCAACAACGGCCTGATTCTCTCCGGCGCGCGCGTGTACTATGCCATGGCCAAAGATCGGCTCTTTTTCCGCAGCGTGGCGAAGCTGCATCCCAAATACAAAACGCCCGCGGTTTCGCTGATGGTGCAGATGGTTTGGACTTGTATTCTCTGCATCTCCGGCAGCTACGGGCAGCTTTTGGACTACATTATTTTTGCGGTTCTGGTTTTTTATATTCTTACGATTGTCGGCCTGTTCGTGTTGCGGCGGACTCGTCCCAATGCGGAGCGGCCTTACAAGGCGGTGGGATATCCCGTGTTGCCGGCGATTTATATTGTGATGGCTTTGTTCATTGATGTCGTACTATTGCGCTATAAGCCGCAGTTTACGTGGCCGGGGCTGATTGTAGTGCTGCTGGGAATCCCCGTGTACTATGCGTGGTCAAGGAGGTCGCGACATGGCGACACAATTGAGTCCGCCTAAAATCCAAGGAGAAACAAAAGGGATGCCGAATCTGTTCGCAACCAAGCCGCTGAACCTGCTGATGGAAGAAGCGCGGGACACGGGCGAGCACAGCCTGAAACGGACATTGGGAGTTTTTCAACTCACAGCCCTTGGCGTGGGCGCGATCATTGGCGCCGGTATTTTTGTCATGGTTGGGCTGGGGGCACATTATGCCGGCCCTGGGCTCTCGTTATCGTTTGTTTTATCGGGACTGGGGTGTGCCTTTGCCGGCCTGTGCTACGCCGAATTCGCGGCGATGATTCCACTGGCTGGCAGCGCTTATACCTACGCCTACGCAACGCTCGGCGAACTGCTCGCCTGGATTATCGGCTGGGATCTGACGCTGGAATATGCCATGGGCGCGAGCACGGTGTCTTCAGGATGGTCGAACCACTTCGTCGAACTGCTGAATATTTTTCATATCAAGATGCCGCTTTGGCTGGCCTACGACTACTGGACGGCGCTGAAGACCGCGCAAAATATGGTGGCGCGGCAAATGGTGGCGGCGGCGAACCCGTCGCTGGCGAGAACCACGCAGGCCTTCCTGGATAAAGTCACTGCGATCATAAGCGCGCAGTCTCCTGAATTGGTCCAGCGGGCGCACGACTTGCTGGACGCGCCGCATCTGTTCGGGATGGAGATCGGCTTCAATCTCCCAGCCTTCCTCATCGCCCTGGTGATCACGGCGATCCTTGTGGTGGGCATAAAGGAGAGCGCGAGATTTAACGCTGGCATCGTTGTGATCAAGGTGTCGGTGGTGCTGTTCGTCATCGCGCTCGGCACTCATTACATCAATCGGGCGAACTGGGGAACAAGTTGGAGTACCTACGCCCCAAACGGCTTCGCCGGCGTTGGAGCGGGCGCGGCCTACATATTTTTCGCGTACATTGGTTTCGATGCGGTTTCGACCACGGCGCAGGAGGCGAAAAATCCGCAGCGCGATTTGCCGATCGGCATGATCGCCTCGCTCGCCATCTGCACGGTTTTGTATATCGCCGTAGCCGGTGTGCTGACCGGTATGGTGCCCTGGCAACAAATCAACATTGAAGCGCCGGTCGCGGCGGCATTCCTGGACCGGGGTGCGACGACGGCGGCGAACATCATTACGCTCGGAGCTCTGGCCGGCCTGACAAGCGTGATGCTGGTGATGTTGCTGGGCCAGACCCGCGTGCTCTATTCGATGGCCAACGACGGACTTCTGCCTAAGAAATTCTTCGCCGCTATCCATCCCAAATTCCGCACACCGTGGAAGAATACGATTCTGGTGGGCCTGCTGGCCGCGGTTGTGGGCAGCGTGACGCCGATCGACCAGATCGGAAAGATGGTGAATATCGGGACGCTGCTTGCCTTTGTGATTGTGTCGATCTCGGTGTTGGTGTTGCGGTACACGAACCCCACGCAGCCGAGGCCTTTCCGGACGCCATGGGTGCCGTTGATCCCAATCCTCGGCGTGATCACAAACGGATACATGATGGCCAAACTGGGGATGTGGAACTGGATTCGGCTGGTCGGCTGGCTGGCAATCGGATTGGTAGTGTACTTCACTTACAGCCGGAAGCACAGCCGGGTACAGGCGATGCAGAAAAGCAGTGGCAAGTGATCGGTGGCTAGCGGTCAGTGATTTCAACCGGTCCTCCGCACAACGCGGAGGGCCTTTTTGTTTTATAGTCAGTCGTTGGCCGTTACTTGGTTGTCGTTAGGGAACTAATCGCACGCGTAGGCCAACGACGAAACCCACGACTGTGCCCGCCATGAAAATCGTTAGCGCAGAAGAAATGCGTGCCATCGACCGCGCGACCAGCGAGCGCTTCGGTGTGCCGTCACTCACTTTGATGGAGAATGCGGGCGCGGCGGTCGCTGATTACGCTTTAGCGCATCACGCGGCTGCGCGGCGGGTTGTGGTTTTTTGCGGCAAAGGGAACAACGGGGGAGATGGCTTCGTCGCCGCTCGTCGACTGCATCAGCAGGGGAAGAAAGTGCAGGTGATTCTTCTGGCTGATCCGGTTGAATTGCGTGGCGATGCTGCGGTCATGTTTGGCAAACTTCCTGCTGCGGCGATTGCTATTCATTCCGTTGACGAGTTGAAGAGCGAACGCGTGCGGCTTTCTCTAACGGCCGATTTGTATCTTGATGCGGTGCTGGGAACAGGGTTCAAACCGCCGGTCAGCGGATTGTATGCCGAGGCCATTGCGCTCATGAATGCGAGTCAAATTCCAGTGATCGCGGTGGACATTCCTTCTGGCGCAGATGCAAATAACATGAAGCCGCAGACTGGAATTATCGCGCGAGCGAATGCGGTTGTGACTTTCACGGCGGCGCGTCCAGCGCATGTGTTCGGGCAATTAACGAATGGGCCGACGCTTGTAGCCGACATCGGCTCGCCCGAGGAGGCGATTGTTTCTGCGCTGCATTTGAACGTGATCACTGCGCGCGATCTTGGGCCAATGGTTTCGCCGCGCGCTGCTGACTCGAACAAGGGAAGTTACGGTCATGTGCTGGTGATCGGCGGATCGGTTGGGAAAGCGGGTTCGGTCGCGATGGCAGGCATGTCAGTGTTGCGCGTAGGCGCGGGACTCTCGACGGTGGCGACGGCGCAGTCGGTGTTGCCGACGGTGGCTGGATTTCATGCGGAGTTAATGACCGAACCGTTGCCCGAAACTTCGGCGGGAACGATCTCGACCGCGGCCAGCGAAATAATCGGCGAGCTCATGAAAGGGAAGACCGTTGTGGCGATTGGTCCTGGCATTTCCCGCGATCCGCAAACGGCGGAATTGGTGCGCACGCTGGTAGCGAATAGCCAGTTGCCAATGGTGGTCGATGCAGATGGCTTGAATGCCTTCCAGGATCGTACTGAGCTGTTGAACGGGAGAGGCCGCACGCTGGTGATCACTCCGCATCCCGGCGAAATGGCTCGGCTTGTGGGATGCACGATTGCCGAGGTGCAGCAGGATCGGTTGGGCGTTGCGCGCAAATTCGCACACGAGCATGAGTTGATTGTCGTGCTGAAGGGACATCGCACGCTGGTTGTACAGCCGGACGGAGAAGCTTGGGTGAACACTACCGGTAATCCTGGGATGTCAACAGGAGGCACGGGCGATATTCTCACCGGAATGGTTGCGGGAATGATCGCGCAGCATCCGAAGAATGAAGATGCGCTTTCTGCTGTCATTGCTGCAGTGCATTTGCACGGTCTTGCAGGCGATGTGATGCGCGATAGCTTGGGCGAACATTCGCTGGTTGCGACTGACTTACTGCGAGGATTGCCTGAGGCATTCCGGCGCACAGAGGCGATGGCGCGTGAAAAATTAGTGTGTTGGTAAGAACCGGACGTCGGACCTCAGACTTCAGACCTTGGACTTCAGACCTTAAAATGCGGCGGAAGTCACTGCTGAGGTCTGAGGTCCGACGTCCGGTTTCATCATCGTGAAGCTGGCAAGTGGATCGTCTTTCCTTCTGCTGCCGAACGGCGCGCGGCGTCAAGGATTTCAACGACCGTAACGTTGGTGTCGAGCGCAGAGAAAACGTCTGGTTTCGCATCATCCAGAAGCACCGCGCGTAAATATGACAACTCGTTGTCGTACGGCGGAGCGAGGGGATCGGCGGCGACCTGCTCTTCGACGGTATCATCGCGCTTGCCGCTCCCGGCGCGGCGCACGAGAAGATTGTCGCGCTCGATAGTCATTACGTAACCGTTCTGTCCGTAGACTTCCATATCTTTGCGACCGAAGGGCCAATTCCACGAGGCTTGGACGATGGCCTGGGCCTTGGGGTAGGTGAGAATGATCGTGGCTTCGTCGTCGACGTGAGGATAGATATCGGGCTTAATGTGTTGCGTGACGGCGGTGACGGTTTGCGGGCGCTGTCCCTCCATCAGCCAGGTCATCAGGTCGGCGCCGTAGCAGCCGAAGTCGAATAGCGCGCCGCCGCCGTCGAGTTTGGGATCGGTGAGCCAGGCGAAAAATTCCGGCTCTACGTTAATTTCCTTCGGGCCATTGTGGCCGTCGTGGATGACGACCTTGCGAATCTCGCCGATTGCCCGGTCGTGGACCAGATCATAGGCTGCGGCATTGCTCGGGTACCAGGAAGTTTCGTAATTCACCAGAACTCGAATCTTGTATTTTTGCGCGGCCGCTTGCATGGCCAGCGCGTCTTCGAGGCTGACCGCCAGCGGTTTTTCCATCATGACGTGAACGCCGTGGCGGGCGCATATTTCCACGACACGGCGGTGGTCGTAGGTATTGGTGTAGACCAAAACTGCCTGTGGATGAGTCTTCTGCAGCATCTCTTCCAGGTCGGAAAAAATGAGACCGCGGTCGAGTTCGTATTGTTTCGCATAGCGGTCAACAACCTGCTGGTCCGCCTCCGCAATTCCTACGATCTCGATTTCTGGACTGTGAAGCGACTGCTGCAGAAATCCCTGCACGTGTCCATGAACCAGACCTACGATGGCGACTCGGAGCGGCGGGCCCGCGGCCGTTTGAGACTGGAGGGACGCTGAAGCCAACAAAGTTGAGAGCAGGATGAAAGACAGTTCGCATCGCATAAACAACATGGTACGCTGACCGTCCAAAGTGAGGACTGGCTTCCAGCACCTGTCCTGATGGACAGTATCGTATTAGTTAACGCCGCCTATGTGCTGCGGGCATAGAGACTTGGATGGCTCGGATCCAGGCTCCCAGCAAGGAATCCGGGCGATGTGCTTCGGTAATCTATTACTAACCTGGGCATCGTGCGAAAGTGTACTTGCTTATGACCCACTTCCCCCAACCGCACCCTTCGCGGCGCGCGGCCCGGGTCCAGCTAGGAAGTTCTGTTCTGGCTGCGATTCGTTTAGAAGATGGCCGGCATACACGCGCTAAACTCCAATCCGTTTCCGCCACCGGCGGACTCCTGCAAATTGCGCACTCGCTGCCCCAGGGCGATTTCATCGAAGTCGCGTTCCAGACTCAGTCGGGTCCGGTGCGCGGCATGGCTGAGGTCCTCAGCCCGATGCGGCAAACGACAACCGGAGTGTTGCAGCCCTTCCGTTTTGTTGCGCTTGAGGACGACGACCATCGCCGGTTGCGCATGTCGCTCGATCACGTGGCCGACCGCGATCTGCTGGGATTGAAGTCGAGCGTGTTCACACTGCCCAAGAGCATGTAGAGTCCGGCTCTCGGGCTTCCGGTTCTCGATATACTGATCCGTCACGCCTGGGTGCCCCATTTCTCGCATCTTTTGCGAGAAGTGGGTCCGGCGTGCCTTGATCATGAGCGCAGAAGCGGTACGGGAGATCGTTGCTTGCTCGCCCGAGGAGACGATTGCTTTTGGGCGTTCGCTCGCTGAGTTGCTTGTTCCGCCGAAACTGGTGCTGCTGCGCGGCGACCTGGGCGCGGGAAAAACTACTCTTGTCAAAGGAATTGCCGCTGCCTTCAGTGCTGCTGCTGAAGAAGACGTGACCAGTCCCACCTTCACGCTCATTCATGAATATCGGGGACCGCGCGTTACTCTCTTCCACATCGATCTTTATCGCATCGATACGCAGCGAGAACTTGATACTCTCGCCCTGGATGATCTGCGCGCGGACAATTGCGTGCTGCTGATCGAATGGGGCGAGAAATTTCCACGGTTTGTGCGCGAACGAGATGTGGAGATTGGGTTGGAGCGGGTGGGGGAAAGCGAACGACGGATTCGTGTTGTGCAGTGAATTCCCGGTTCAGGCTAGCTCGAAATTTTTCTTGGGGTGAGCTTCGGGTCGATTTGCTTCTGTTTATTATTTAAGTACTCCTCCCCCCTACCCCTGCGTGATTGGAATCATCAGGTTCGCAACAATTCGCCCGCAAAAATCGTTTTTCAAAGAGCTTAGAGGTCAAAATCCGTGAAACAAAGGAGTTGTGACCTGGACTTTCTTAAGCGCGCCCGCTTTTTGCGGTTTGGCTGTACTGCCTTTGCTGGGGCAATGATGAAACAAGTTTGAGGTGAGGCGCAAGGTTGGATGTCACAAGGGCTCTGTGGATTTCTTTCCGCGACTGCGCGGTCTTCCAGGCGGATTCTTATTACGCTGAGAGTAAAGTCAAATTCTTCACCACAGAGGACACAGGGGAACACGGGGGAAACTGTGATCTTCGCTCCCTCAGCAGCCTGTTAAGGGCTGACACGAAACGGCCGATTGCTGGTGAGCGTTCCGCCCGGCACGGTTACAATGACTAAACCCGTCGTCGCACCGGACGGAACCGTCGCGGTTAAGAATGTGTCGGACTTTATGCTGTAGGTTGCAGGCGTGCCGTTAAACGATACGGCTGTAGTTCCGGTGAATCCCTGGCCGAGAATTTGCACCGTCGATCCAACTTTGCCCGTGTTTCGAACGAAACTTGCGAAGGGGTGAAGGCCGCCATTCAGGCTAAAAGCCACGCCATCATCTGTCGAACCGCCAGAGGATGTCATGCCGTAGATCACTCCGTTTGTATTCTGAACAAGTCCGCCGTATGGGACGGCTCCGTCTGTGACGTCGAAGCTGTGCAGCGTCGTCAAAGCACCGGTGGAGGATATGGAGAAAATAGTTCCCGCCTGTAAGCTTCCCCCAAAGGAAGTGGTGCCGTAGAACTTGCCATTCGAAGACTGAATCAATGGCGCGCCCGGCGTAGCACCGTCAGTGCAGTTCGCCTGGCTGCAGAAATTGTATAAGGTGTTCAGGGTTCCGCCAGGAGTCAACTTGAAAACGGTCCCGCAACCCAAGCTGCAATTAGAAGCTGAATTGCTTCCACCGATAGCAGTGGTCCCGTAAAAATTCCCGTCGGATCCCTGGACCAATCCGTAATAGATATCGGCAGGCTGATCGAACTGGTAGACAGTCGTGAACGTGCCCGACAATGTGATTCTAAAAATCGTGCTCGAGCCTGAGTTTCCGCTATTACCGGTCGCAGTGCCGTACAAGTTACCATCCCGGCCCTGGATCAATGGGGCAGCGGGGTTCCCACTGGAGGGAAAGGTATACAGAGTCGTCAATTGGCCCGCAGGCGTCACTCTGAAGACCGTTCCGCAGCCATAGCCACAACCAGGATTTCCGCCGCCGAACGTAGTTCCGTACCAATTTCCGTCCGACGCCTGAATAATTCCTCCAAGAGGAATTCTGCCATCGGCACAATTAGCCTGGACGCAAAAGCTGTAAAGGGATGTCAGGATTCCGCGGGGTGTAACTCTGAAGACGGTTCCCTGGCCATAGGTTCCCCCAGCGTAGGTTGTTCCGTAAAAATTTCCGTTGCTTGATAACGTAATACCTGTTGGGATGTAGCCGTCAGTGCATCCGCTTTGCTGACAGAAGTCGTATATCGTCGTCAATGTGCCACCTGGGGTCATCTTGAAAATCGTGCCGCATCCCTGGTTGACGCCCAAGGCTTGACAGTTGGCGGAAACGCCGCCTTGAAAAGTTACCCCGTACGAGTTGCCATCAGTCCCCTGAACGAGAGACCCGTAATAGGGATCTGCGCCATTGCTTCCGTTAAAGTCCAGAAGCTTCGTGAAGGTTTGCGCGGTCACGCCAGCCGTCATCGCCAGGCAAGATAGAAAAATCGCACAGACGCTCTGTATCCCGGTCGATCTCATCATGCGGCCTCTATTAGTAAGTACGCGTCCCGTGAATCTTTCGCACATCATCGGTCACGCGGAGCACGGCGATTATCTGTTCAGGAGTTGGTCGCGTCAAGAGTGAAGGAATTTGCATCATCGTACCAGTAAACCAAAAACCGACGCTGCACATGTCCGTTGTTCCCACTTCTCGCAAAAGAAGCGAGAAGTGGGGCACCCGGCGAGAAGTGGGGCACCCGGCGTCTGCTTTGCTGCCTAATCTTTACTGCACCAGCGTTGCCGCGAGCACCACTACGCTTGCGTTATTTGGCAGCGTGATGCTTTGCACTGTTTTGGTTTTATTCAATACGAAGCGGTAGGCGTAGAGGTTGAATGTCCGCTGATCCTTCGTTCCGTTGTCGAAATCGCGATAGGCCATGGCTACGCCTTCGGATTCGTGTGGGTATTTTTGCGGCGTGAACCAGTCGCTTAGGCTTTGCGTGAACTTCGAACTGGTTCCGTCGGTGTAAGTGACGGTGAAGGTTTGGGAGGCTTGATTGCCCTGCACGGCGGTGGCTAATAGTTCGAGGCCGGAGAACTGGCCCGCGGGCAGCGTGACTATTTGAGCTTTACTGGCGACTGCGTCTGGCTCGTTGGCGGGGCCGAAGGTGAGCAGGATGCCGTTAAAGGCTCGGGTAGTGGTGAGCAGGTTGGCGGAGTAGGAGTAGCCGAGTCCGTCCATGCCTCCGGTAGTGTATTTCGAGCCGTCTGTGTAGATTCCGTTCAGGTTGAATTCGGAAGAGAGATCGACTTGCGTGCCTGTGCCGGTTGTAGCGACGGCGGCGCTTACGGCCAGGGTTAGCGTGAAAGCCTGCGTGATGGTACCTGATGTTCCCGTGATAGTGACGGAGTTCGATCCTGTGATGGCCGAAGATGTGGCTTTGAATACTACCTTTTGCTTGTTGCCTGTTCCCTGCACGGTTGCGGTAACGCCTTTTGGCAGAGTCGAGAGAGTCAGCTTCACTTTTCCGTTGAATCCATTCGAATCGGTGATAGTGATGGCTTCATTGGCGGTGGAGTTTTGATTCAGGAAAAGGCTCTTTGGTCCGGAGAGTGTGAAGCCGCTGCTGCCGACCGCGTTGTTGATGGCGGCGGCGTATTGCGCGGCGAGGCCGTTGCCGACGAAGTCGTCGTAGAGCCACATGAAACCGCCGACGATACCGCAGTCGCTGTGCCAGCCGCTCATGATGGTCTGCACCTGGCTGGGCGTGTCGTCCTGATCCCAAAGGCCGGGGAAGACGGGAACGGCGCCGAAATTCCATCCCTGGCAGGGATTGTTGCCGCTGCCTCCGGCGTAGGCCTGGAGGTGAACGCCATCGACCGTGCCGGGAAGTTGCGTGTTGATTTGAGAGACGACGTTCGTCCAGTAACTGCTGTCGTCGAACGCGTCAGGCAGGACGTGATAGCCGAGTTGGCCGAGCATCACTCCGAATTCAATTGTGGTCGGGGAATCAAAGCTGTTTTCGTCGTCGAAGTCGATGGCGTCGAGCGATGGGATGGCGGTCTTCAGAGCTTGAAAATCTTTATAGAGAATGCTGGTCGGGCCGACTCCCTGCGATTTAACCAGCGCAGTGATGTCCTGCCAGTCGCCGACGTTGGAGGAGCCAATGCTGAAAGTGATTCGCTTGACCGTGCCTTGCTTGAGCAGCGCCATGTTGGAGGCGAAGTCGGAGTGAGTCTGATTGCCGATGTAAACACCGTTGGAGGTCAGGGGAAACTCACCGTTGAAATTCAGGTCGCCGACGCTGTTGACCTCGACGCTCCAGACGATAGCTTCGGTGAAGCCGGAGTTTTCTATTTCGGTGATGTTGTTGGTGGCGTTTTTATAAAACGGGCCGCCGCCGAAGATTCCGGTGTAGCCGGTTTGGGCGGAGGCGGGGGCGGCTGAGAATGCGAGGGACAGAAAAAGAAATATTGCGAGACTGCGGACCGCTAAGTGTAGAGATAAGGATTGCAGACGCGTTTCGGATGAGCGCTTCACAGTGTCTCCTGGTTGGTTTGGATGGTAGGGCCGTCGAACGACTCGGGCGGCGTCCCCGAAAGTGCCCCGAATTATACACGGTTGCGGCGCGGAACTGGCGGATGGGCACGGGATTTAAGCTAATGTCAAGCTCGATGGTTTGCGGACGTGGTGTCTATCGGTATTGTCATTTTTCTAACGTCAAAAATCTAATAATTCGATCCGATACGAGTCCTAGCCCCTGTCTGCCGCTCACTAAACAAATGTTGTTCGGGCACTCAATCTCGTCCGCTTCCTGAAAGCCCCACATCTCGGCTTTCCAGCGCACGATCACAAGGGCGTTGCCCTCCCTCGCCCTTTGTTTCAGATCGTCAGCGGCGGCCTTTACTTTTTTCGTGGATGCAAGTTTATTTGCTTTGCTGCTCAGCCAGTCCGAGTCTGTTGAGTAATAAGGAGCAAGTTCGAGAATCGCCAGTCTGCCCGCAAGGGTCTTCAGTGCTTCAAGATAGGTCTTGCTGCTCTTATTGGAGTACTTGCAGACTGCTGCGCGAAGTATTCGTTCGTAGTATGAGAACCAACTTGACCACCAAAACTCGGGGTCCAGAGCAAAGCACAAAGTGTTCTGTTTGGTCTGCTGTATGTTCGCCAGCAAAGCGTTCTGAAACTTTGCGCAGCTATTCGTGCCATAGTCCTCATAGCCGAGAACTGGGTTTCGCATCAACAGGAATATATCGGCGGATTTCAGGTCTCCCATATATGGGACTGGCGCTAGGTCTAGAGACGGACCGTTACAAGGTGGAAATCGTCCATTCCGAGTCGACTGTTGCAAGAATCCTTCCACGCCGATTGAATCATTGGTAGGTGCAATCCTGCGGTGATAACCCTGCATGACAGCTGCATCCAAAGGGTGCACATTATCCCGGAAAGGGAACTCCCGCCAGAACTCGATCAGTTCGTCCACTTTTTTCATATGCACCTCTTCAAAACCCCATGATGTTATATCCGCAGTCGACGTAGATTACTTCGCCGGTGATGCCGCTGCTGGCGTCGGAGGCGAGGAAGACTCCGGTGTTGCCGACTTCTGCGACTTCTACGTTGCGGCCTAGCGGGGCGCGTTCGGCGTGGCCTTTGTGCATGTCGCTGAAGCCGGGGATGCCACGGGCGGCGAGAGTTTTGAGTGGGCCGGCGGAGATGGCGTTGACGCGAATTTTCTGCTTGCCGAGTTCGTAGGCGAGATAGCGGACGCTGCATTCGAGTCCGGCTTTGGCGACGGCCATCACGTTGTAGCGCGGGACGACTTTCTCTGACGCGTAGTAGGTCATGGTGAGGATTGAGCCGCCATCTTCCATGAGCGGAGCGGCGGCGCGGGCGACGGCGATCAGCGAATAGACGCTTACGTCGAGTGCGATGCGAAAACCTTCGCGGGTAGTGTTGATGAAGTCTCCTTTCATTTCGTCGGCGGGGGCGTAGGCGACGGAATGGACCAGCGTGTGCAGTTTGCCGTGGCGTTCTTTCAGAGTGGCGAAGAGACGGGCGATTTCTTCGTCTTTGGAGACGTCGCACATGTAAGCTTCGGCGCCGGGGAGGGAGAGGATGAGATCTTTGGCTTCCTGCTCCAGGCGCTCGTTCTGGTAGGTGATGGCGAGCTTCATGCCGGCGGCGTGCAAGCCCTGCGCGATGGACCATGCGATGGAACGCTTGTTAGCGACTCCGAAAACGACGGCGTTGCGGCCTTGCAGGTCTGAGAACATGTGCGGCTCCTGGGAACGAGAAAGGATATCAGGCTGAGTGAGTCTTCACCACAGAGTCAAGACCTTTCACCACAGAGTCACAGAGAAAACCGAATTGAACATCTGTGGTCCTGCCGGTTTTCGGTGGAGACTCGAAGCGACGGCTTTCAAAAGGATTGTTCTCTGTGTCTCTGTGTCTCTGTGGTGAATCGGTTTCATTTCATTGTGCCGACTTCTTCGATTGGTACGGGAGTCCCGACGGGCCAGCTGGCGGCGATGAACGACAAGAGGTAGACACATGCCAACATAGCGAATGCCCCAACTAAGCTGACCTTGTGCGCGATTGCGCCCACAGCCAGGGCGAGCACAAGTTGAAGGAAAGTTCCGGCGAAATAGAAGGCGTTTTGCACGCGGCCCATGAGATGGTTGGGAACCATTTCCATGAGGCTGGTGTTCATGGCGATGCCGCCGATGCCGCGTGCGGAGCCCATCACTGCGTAGGTGAAGATGGCCAGCGCGAGCCAGGGAGAAATTGGGGCGCAAATTATGCTGGCTGCGATGATTGCCATCGAATAGGCAACACAGCGGCGGCCTCCAAAACGGCCAATGACTGCGGGCGCGTAAAGTGCGCTGAGAAATGCGCCCGTACCCCATCCGGCGTTGAGCCAGCCGTAGCCGACTGCGCCAGCGTGAAAGATGCGATCGCTCAAGGACGGAGTCACTACCACGCCCGTGATCATGGCTCCGAGAAACAGCGCCCAACTGATGCCGAGCAATACCACAGGGCGATTGCCGCGGAGAAAGTGCCATCCCTCGTACATCTCGCGCCAGAAGCGCTCGAGTTGCGATTCCGCAGCGAGAAGATCGGCGCGAAGTTCTTGCGTGCGGGGAACGGTGTGGCGTCCCTTGCGCACAGCGAAGTAGCAGAAAAAAGAAACGACGTAGGTGGAAACGTCTATCAGCAGGACTCCACCGAGGCCGATGTGGTTGTACATGAAGCCCACGATCGAACCAGCGATCAGCCATCCGCCTTGCACACCCGCCAGCAGAAAAGTATTCGATTGAACGAACTCGCCTTCGGGCGTGAGCTCCTGAATCAGCGCGGTGATGGTTGGCCAGAACATCCAGAAACCGGCCGCGACGAGTGTGTTCATCAAGTAGAGCTGCCACACGCGTACTCGATGCTCAAAGGCGAGGATTGCCACGGCGACGATGATGAGCGCGCGAATCGCATCGAGAATCATGACCAGGCGGCGGCGGTCTTCGCGGTCGATGAGGACGCCGGTGAAGGGCAGCATCAACATGGCAGGGACTGTCTGCAGAACGGCGAAGGTTCCCAGAGCCATCTCGGAGTGCGTGGCTTCGAGGATGTACCAGGCGACGGCGGCCGAGTTCATCCCGCTGCCCAGCATGGAGATCACGTTGGCTGCGAAGACAAAACGCAGCGGCCGCTGGCCGAGAATGGAACGCATCTTTTTACTTTAGCGGAGAGGGGGAAAATCCACCACGAAGGCATAGAGATACTGAGAAAGGATTAAGCTCCAGGAAAGCAGGTGTTGACTTGGTGTCATCTATGCCCTGAGCACGCCTTCGTGCGGGTGCTTGCATACTCCGCCTTTCAGAGGTAGGATTCGCTGCTGTCGCAGCGTTTTTCTTCGACACTGCGCACGCCGGAGGTGATTTGTGAGACATTTCACCGGGTTCGCAGTAGTTGCTGTCTGCTGTTTCATCGTGTCTTCGCTTGTTCCCGCTGTTGCCCAGGTGGATCACATCGAGATCGCGGCGGGAACTCCTGAGGATCACGATTTACAAGCCATTACGGCGGAGCAGGACGGCAGCAAGAAGACTGCCATGTACGAAGAGTTCGTGCAGAAGTATTCCACGAACCCGGCGGCCGTGGCTTATGGGAACTGGCAGCTCTCGCAGGCATACCAGACTGGCGGCGATTTACAGAAGGCTCTCGATACCGGAGACAAGGCGGTCGCTGCCGCGCCGCACAATCTGGATATCCTCGTGTCACAAGCGAGCGTGGCGCAACAAATGAAGAACAACGCCAAACTGATGGGCTACGTTGTGCAGGGAGGTGAGGTTTGCAGGTCGATTGGGAAACGCGCCAAGCCAGATGCGGTGAGCGATGAAGACTTTGCGCGGCAGGTGAGCGACGAAAAGAGCTCCAGCCAGAACAGCTGCAACTTTTTTGAAAGCTCAGGCTTTAATGCTATTGCCGGGGAGACCGATGCAAAGATCCGGATGATGTATATCGAAAAATATTCCGCGGCATTTCCAGCCTCGATCTATCAGGACCAGGTTTCGAGCTATGCCATGTTTACGCTGGGGCCGGGGCAATTGAACGATCAGGCGCGGTTGGTGGCGTTTGGAGAAAAGACTCTGGCCGCGAATCGGAACTCGTTGCCGGCGCTATTGTTGCTTGCGAGCTTTTATTCCGACGATCCCAAGGCGGGCAGCCTGGCGAAGGCGATTTCGTATTCGCAAAGGGCGCTCGAGATTGCAAAGGCCGATGCCTCCGACGCCGACAAGCCGCGCAAGCTTTCCGCGGGTGTGGCGCATTCGACGCTGGGGTACGCATACATGAAGCAAGAGAAAACCGCGGCCGCGATTCCCGAGTTGCGGTCGGCGGCTACGCTGCTCAAAGGGCAAGACGATCAGCAATATTCGATCGTCCTTTACCGGCTGGGATTTGCTTATGCAAAGTTGAGCAAGACCACCGAGGCGCGGGAGGTGCTCATGGAGGCGGTGAAGATACAGGGGCCGATGCAATCGATGTCGCAGGACTTGTTGGTAAAGGTGAATGCTGCGCGGGCGAAAGGGAAGTGAGTCGCTGCGCGAATGAACAAGTCTGGGAAAAAGTATTTCGCCGCCAAAGCGAAACCTCAGACGCGAAAGCGTGCCCGTAATTCCACTGAATAGCGACGGGAGTGAACTCGTGCTCTTCCCATCCCACGAATCGACCATTCCCGCGCGGGTGGCGAGTCGTGTCTTCGCCCGTGTCCCTATGGCTTTACAAGTTCGTCGGAGAGTAATTGGGCTTTTTGCGCGAGCATGCGGCTGCGTTCCGCGTCTCCGGCGGTAACCGCTTCCTTCGATTGCTGCATATATTGGCGAATCTGACTGACCATGTCCTGCTGGGCCGAAGTGAGTTGGCGGCCAGCGATTTTTTTCAGGTTGTCCTCAGTCGATCCCAACAACTGATCGGTCGTCGAGCGTTGCTGGGCTTGAGCGGCGCCTTCACCTTCGGTGAGTTGAACAGCTGGTTCGGAAGTTCCTCCATTTCTTACAACGGTTTTGGCAGGAGGACAATTAGCGGAAGTTTCTTTGGCACCGGCGGTGGGCATGGGGCCGTTAGCGGTGGTCTTTTTCGATGCCGCGGCGTCGCAACCAGACTTGTCCGTCTTTTTATTAATTTTGCGCTTATGGGGCTTCGGGTTTGTAGTTTGCGTTGGCGCGGAAGAGGTTTGCGGAGCCGCAACGCCAGAAGAAGGTTGAGCCGGGGACGGGGATTGTTGCGGTGATCCGGTGGAGGTGGAATCAGATTGCGGTCCTGCTTCAGATGCGGGAACCGCGATGACCGGCGAGATGGCACACGCCAGCCAGAGAACGATCGGAAGAGTTGTGGCCAGATTCATGCCCTGGGACCAAGCTTCCCAAGTCCGAGACTTAGGCAATTCTACGCTCAATGCAAGCCCGCGAGTAGGCTCCGTGTTCGAAATACTTATAGTTGATCCTCGCCCTTGAGTACGGCGGGCTGGGATTTCGGGTCGAAATCCCGATCATCGTCCATTCTAGGGACGGGAATGCAGAAACGAAAGACGGTGCCCTCGCCTTCGGTTGATTCGAATTCTACCGAGCCGTAATGCCATTGCAATATCTGATACGTCTGCGCCAACCCGATGCCGCTGCCTTCTTTCTTGGTGGTGAAATAGAGTTCGAAAATTTTGTCCTGCACATCGTTGGGTATGCCGCCGCCACGATCGAGCACTTCGGCTACAACCATTTCATCGGTGCGGTGCGCGGAGATAGTCAACCGGCCGCCCTCGGACATGGCTTGCACGCCGTTCAGCACCACGTTGAGCAGGGCTTGCTTCATTAGGTCGACATCGACATTCACCGGCAGAGGGCCGCCGGGGACGAGGCGCTCGATGATGACGCCGTGTTGTTCGGCGTCGGGCGAGGCGAGACCGGCAACGTCTTCTAACAGATGGCGAAGGTCAATTTCTTCCAGATGCAGATCTCGCGGGCGGGTGAAATCTACCAGAGTCTGCACGACGCGATCGAGGCGGTGAATCTCGCTGTCAATGATGTCCACGTGGCGGCGCGTATCGGGTTCCGACTGGGAGAGTTTGTTCTGCAAGAGCTGCAAGTGGAGAACAATGGCATTGATGGGGTTCTTTACTTCGTGAGCCACGCCGCGTGTCAGGCGTCCGCTGGCTGAGAGGCGGCGGGACATCTCGATCTCGTCGCCGAGGCGGCGGACGGAATCGGAGTCGCGCATGATGAGCAATGCGCCGATTTGGGTATTTTGCTCCTGCACGAAGTCGAGCGAAACCTGAACACGTCGTCCGCCCACGGCCTCGAGTTCGCGCTGCATGAGTGGGCGCCTGCGTTCGTATGCGTCGAGAATCACCAATCCGAGAGGGGAGTCGCGCAAGAAGACTTCCTTGGCGGTGCGACCGAGCAATTCTTTGCGCGGGCGGCCCAGAAACCGCTCGACCGGAGCGCTGACCAGGACGATGCGCGAGTCACGCGCGAACAACACAAGGCCGTCTTGCAGTTTGGCCATCAGCTGATCGACGTTGTCTTTGAGGGCCGAGAAGATTTCTTTGCTGTCGCGGATCTGGCGGCCAAGATTGGCGATCTTCAGGGTTACCAGGCCGAATTCGTCGTGTCCGGATTCCTCGGCGTAGAGCGCTTCTGTTTCGCCCGCAGTCACGCTGTCGAGATTGCGGCTGATGGTCCGTAAGGGACCGAGGGCCAGGTTTGAAATTCCCGCGGCCAGCAGCAAAGATGCGAAGATCGAAGCGATCGAAAAATACAACGAGTGCATGAGACGCAGGGTCAATTCGGATCGGAGGAAGACCGTGGAGACGCCGATGCGGATTGCGCCGAAAGGCTCGTCGTTCAGGCGTATGGGAAGGCGCACATCGTAGACTGCCGCCGGGTTGTACACGATGCGTAATTGCTGCCAGAAATGCGCCGCGACCACCCGCTGAAAGGCAGGCCGTACCGGGACGAGCTTGCCAACCATGTCGGCCTTGGTGTGGAGCAGGGCTTTGCCGTCGTTATCTACAATGGCAGCGTCATAGATGAAGGCCCAGTAACCTAAATCGGACTGAAGCATGTTGTTGAGATCGACGTCGGTGGTGAGGTAGTCGAGAAGTGCACGGCGCACGGCGACTGGATTGTTGGTGTCGATCCGCGTGCTGCTCAGGTCCGGAACATCGTTTTCGGCGGTGTAGGCGAGTTGCCTGGTCAATTGCTGCGCGGTTTCCTCGGCGTTGGTGATGCGCTGCCGAAGGATGACCGAAATGTAGAGATACGAGAAAGCGGACACCATCACCGTCACCATGAAGGTGATGGCGAGCACGATGATGATTTTTCTGCGCATGGTGAACGGCAGTGGGCCGTAATCGGTGGCCAGGGGTCAAATCCGGATTTGACCGACCACTAACCGCTGGCCATTCTTCGCTATCCTAATTCCTCTTTTGCGAGCGTCGCGGCCTCAGCGGCCGCCGTGTTGCCGTATTCCTTCAATTTATTATGCAAGGTTTTCAGGCTGATTCCGAGGATTTCTGCCGCCCGTGTTTTATTGTTGCTGGTAGCTTCGAGAGTTTTCAGGATCAGCATCTTCTCCGCTTCTTCCACCGTTGTGCCCACGCCCAACCGCACCGCGTCGGGGTCGTTGGCGGAAGCTCGCAGCGGGGCCTGGCCGAAGCCCGGAGGCAAGTGCTTGGTCTCGATCATGCCGCTATCGCAGACGATCACCGCACGTTCGAGTGTATTGCGCAATTCGCGAACATTGCCGGGCCAGGAGTAGTTGTTAAAGAGATGAAGAACGGCTTCGCTGACCACCGCGACCTTGCGTGCGTGTTTGGCGCTCATTTCGGCGAGCAGCAACTGAACCAGATCGGAGATATCTTCCTTATGCTCGCGCAGGGGCGGCATGTGAATATTGAAAACGTTAAGGCGATAATAGAGATCGCTGCGCAGCTCTCCGCGCGCGACTGCCTCATCGGGGACTTTATTGGTCGCGGCCAGCACGCGCACGTCCACCGAGGTTTCGACTTTGCTGCCCAGGCGGCGCAATTTGCGGTCTTCAAGAACACGGAGAAGTTTAGCCTGCGTGTTGACCGGCATCTCGCCGATTTCATCGAGCAGTAGCGTGCCCCCTTCGGCCAGTTCAAAACATCCGGTGCGCCGCTCGAGTGCGCCGGTGAAGGCGCCTTTTTCATGGCCGAAGATTTCGCTTTCAATGAGCGTCTCGGGAATGGCGGCGCAATTAATGGCAACAAAGGGGCGATCTTTGCGTGGGCTGAGGTCGTGGATGGTGCGGGCGACCAATTCTTTGCCGGTGCCGCTGGCTCCAGTGATCAGGACCGATGCGGTGCTGGGAGCGACCATTTCGATCAGGCGGAAAATCTCCTGCATCTTGCGCGAGGCTCCGCTGAGGCGGCCGAGAGAGCCGGTGTCGCGCAATTTTCTGCGCGTGGCTTCCAGTTCGGCGCGCGTGCCCAATAGCGCCGAGGCATTGGAGAGCATGGTGCGCAGGCGATTCGTCTCGATGGGTTTGGTGATGTAGTCGTAGGCTCCCATGCGCATGGCTTGCACGGCGCTGTCGATGGTTCCTTGCGCCGTAACCAGGATGACCGCTATAGTCTGGGTTTGCTCGGCGAGCTTTCCCAGAAGTTCGATGCCACCCATGCGTGGCATCTTTAGATCGGTAATCACGATCGAGGCGGACCACTGCGTTGCCTTGTCGAAACCCTCGACACCATCGCGAGCAGTTTCGACACGATATCCCCAAGAGGTGACTAACTCGGCAAGGCCCGAGCGTTCGTTCTCTTCGTCTTCAACGATTAATACTTTTTCCTGGCTCATTCTCTTGCTGGTTATCGCTTCAACGCCGTCTTTACTTTGAGCTGGCAACCACTTGAGCGGAGAAGCGCCGGGAAGGTGGTTGTCGCGCTGCCGAATCACAACGATACGCGGCCTGTTCGTGTCGGGCAAGGTCTCACCGGTTCCGTATCTGCTTGTCGACGGGAAACGGAGGCACGTTCATGCTCCGAGCAGAAATTTCAAATTGAGACGAGCCGGTGATGCGCGGGAGTTCCTGATCGAAGACCCCAGCGCTTCTTTTACTACTTTATCTTTAAGCTACATGTGAGATAGAATTTCTGTTCCTAATCATTGGGCCCGAGTCTCTAATCGTTCCGGTCGATTTTTGGTTCTCAAACGCCTGGATCAACCAGTGCAGGCGAACAATCACATTTGGAGGATTACATGTCAGTTGGTTGCAGTCCACGCGCGGGACGCGCATTGGCCGGCCTTCTTGTTGTGTTGTGTGTGGGTGTGGTTTCGAATTTTGCTGTCGCCCAGCAAGACGATTGGAACCCGAAATTCGATGTATTCGGGGGATATCAATGGATGCATCCGGGCGCAACCGTGCCCGCAACGAACGGAGATCCCAACAATCCCACTCCCTTCAAACTTCCAGACATGGCAAGGGGGATTGGTGGCGCATTTACCTGGAACTTCGACCGCCATTTTGGCTTGGAATCGGATGCAGGCTACAGCCGGGACACGAACTCGGCCTCTTCGGAATGGACGATCTCCGCGGGACCGCGTCTTATGTTTCGTACGTCTGACGCGAACTTTTTTCTCCATGCTTTAGGAAGTTATAACCGGGTCACTTATGACGCTGGTGCGACGACTAATAACGGGATCGGAGCGATTCTGGGCGGAGGAATGGATTTACCCATCCTCAAGAATTTTGCCTGGCGCGTGTTCCAGGTCGACTATGTATGGGCGCGGCATGACTACCCTCACCTGGCCGGCCCGCAGTTCCCGGACTTGCGGCGTGTGGCGTTTGAAGGCGCACGACTGCGCACCGGGTTCGTTTACAGTTGGGGTGGGGCTCCCGAGCTGACTCCGACGGCTGCCTGCTCGGTTCAACCTACCGAAGTGCTGGTCGGCGAGCCGATCGCAGCAACCGTCACAGCCACTAACTTCAATCCGAAACATCCGCTGACATACAGCTGGAGCGGGAACGGCGGCCAGGTCGTAGGCAAAGATACTTCGGCGACGATCGATACAAAGGATGCGGCGCCGGGAAGTTATGCAGTCACGGCGCACGTGACCGATCCCAAGAACAAGAAAAATAACGAGGCGAGTTGCACGGCGAACTTCACGATCAAGCCGCTGCCTCCGAAAAATCCGCCGACAATAAGTATTTCTGCCGATCCTTCCACCGTGCAGCCCGGAGTTCCGGTTACTCTCCACGCCAATTGCACCAGTCCGGACGGAGTTCCCGTCTCGGTGGCCAACTGGCAAGCCTCCGGAGGCACGATTTCCGGCAGCGGAGATACCGCAACCCTTACCACTGCGGGAGCTTCGCCCGGAACCATCACCGTCAACGCATCGTGCTCGGACAACCGCGGCTTGAACGCTCAGGCATCGACACAGGTGAGCGTGCAAAATCCGCCGCCACCGCAAGTGAGTCCGGAACTTGAAGCCGACCTTAGACTCGGCCACAGTATTTACTTCCAGACGGCCAGGCCAACGGAGAAGGATCCACGAGGCGGATTGTTGCCCACGCAGCAAGAAAAGCTTCTCAAGCTGGCGACGAACTTCAAGACTTATCTGGTTGCAAAGCCAGATGCGCATCTGGTCCTTGAAGCTCACGCCGATGTTCGCGGCAGCGATGCCTATAATCAGGCTCTGACCGAGCGCCGTGCAGCTGGCGTGAAGGCTTACCTGGTGGAAAACGGCGTTCCCGAAAACACGCTGGAAACCGTGGGCTACGGAAAACAACGCAACTTGACGCTTCAAGAGGTCAAGGATGCCGTCACCAAGAACTCGGATCTCACTGAGGAAGAAAGGCGCAGGGCCCTCCGCAACATCATGGTGATCAAACTGGCGAGCAATCGCCGTGTGGACATCGTGCTGAAGTCTGCCGGCGGCGAAGCGGCCGAAACCTCGGTCAAGCAGTTCCCCTTCAACTCCTCCGACGCGCTGTCGCTAATCGGCGGCAGAGAGGGTGAAATGAAGAAGGCACCTGCCAAGAAGAGAACCAGGAAACCGGCTACCAAGCCACAGTAAAACTGCAGGCAAAACGAAATAGCTAATCGAGGGCGGTCACAGACCGCCCTCGTTTTTTTCCTCTTCCTCTCGCAAGATGGGTTACTTCTACGCTTCAATGCCGCCAAAGGATTCGTCACTGGGAGCAAAATCTACATTGCCCCTTTACGCTGCGATTCCCAAGTCGTTGATTCATATAGATGGCGGCATGGTATCGGAGTTGCCACTTCCCGATCAGCGAAGTGGACGCGACGATGCTTCTGATGGGAAAAATCTCAACCTCGGCAATCTGGCATCGGCAGGCAGCAATGGCGACCGTGTTGGCGCTTTTGCTCAGCGTGGGATGTTCTCGTAGCGTGACCCCGCCTGGCGAGGATGACGCTGCTTCGGCCGGAGACACGGCGCAAGACCAGCGGCCTCTGCCATTCCATGGCGATACGAACGATCAAGCGGCGAGTCCAAAGTCATCGGGATGGGATTTGGGCAACGATCCCAATCGCAGTGGCGTGCCATTTGCCAGTTCCGACGCTGGCAACTTATCCTCGGGAAGTCTGTTGACCGTCCGCTTGACGGACTCGCTTTCGGCCACAAACTCCAGTTCCGGCGCAGTTTTTACGGCTTCCCTGGACAATCGAGTGATCGCGAACGAAAGCGCTGTTTTGGCCCGTGGGACTTTGGTTCGCGGGAGGGTGGAAGCGTCGCAAGCTCCTGAAACCAAAGGGGAACGTGGTTACGTAAGGGTGACGCTGATTTCGATGCGAGTGGACGGCCGGGAAATCCCATTGCAGACCTCCAGCCTGTTTGCCCGGGGTCAGGCCGATGTACTTCAGGCCGCCAGCAAAGCTGCTCTCTTGCCGGTCCGGTCCGCGACCGCAGGCGCTCGCGCCGTCTTCATCGAGAAGGGTCGGCTGTTGACCTTCCGCCTGACCTCTGCCGTTTCCTTCCCAGTGCCGGATCCCGCAGAGCTCAGCAACAATGCCTTATCTAGCGGTAAGTAGCAATCCGTCACTGCGAATCCAATCTTTTCCGTCATTCTCTTACTCGCTCTTACTCGCCGTTGATTGGGCCGAGTTTTCCACAGAAAGATTTCCCGTTTAAGTGACGAGAGTCCTATAGCGGTTTCTCGCGATTTCCTATAGTGGAGCCCGCAACCAGGAAGCAACTCCAGAGCGGGTCAGTTCGCGTGCGCGATCTCCCACTTCGGGAAAACCAAAGTACGAGGATGAGGGTTTCCAGTTCCTTCCGGGAATCGTCCCGAGCGAGAGTTTAAGTAGCACGAGGAGACAGAACGGAATGGCGACTGCCACTCGATTTCCCTGGCCTCTTGGGAGTGCCGGAACAGAACTCGGGCCGCTGCTCGAAAACGCGCCGATGGGAATCGCCCAATGTGACCGCGATGGGAACCTGCTGGCGATGAATCCAGCACTCACTGCGCTGCTCGGGATTGCCCCTCAGATCCTGGTTCCGCGATTCGCGGACATCGTTTCCCTGGAGAATCACAATCTCACGCCGGAGATTTTCCGGCGGATAATGAGCGGGGAGCAAGCCGGCTTTCAGATCGACAGCCCAGTCAAAAGCTCTAACGGAGCAGCCAAGTGGTTGCGGTGGACGGTCTGGGGTGTCTGCGGCAGCGTCCATACCCCCGATTGCGTTCTGCTTCTGGCCGAAGACGTGACCGAAAAGCGCGAGCAGGAGCAACGTTTCGCGAAGGCGGAGCAATGGCAGGTTCTGGGGCGCATGGCAGTGAGCATCGCGCATGATTTCAACAATCTGTTAACCGGGATACTCCTCTATAGCGATCTGATGCTGAACAGCCTGAATGTGGGAGACCCGGGAAATACGAAAGAGTCGACGACCAGCCCAATGGCTGAAGGTGCGTGCGCACGTGAGAGGCTGAGGGAATACGCGGAAGAGATACGTTCCGCCGGACTGCAAGCGACGGGCGTTGTGCAACAGTTGTTGTCGGTCACGCGGCCTCGAACTCCGCATCCTTATCCCATTTCGCTGAATGCGATCGCGGAACAGATGGGCAATTTACTGTTACGGCTGCTGGGAGAGAACATCGAATTGTCTTTTCACCTCGATCCCGCCCTGGCCTTGGTCAGCCTGGATCCGGCACAGGCGCAGCAAATCCTGCTCAATCTGGTGCTCAATGCACGGGATGCGATGCCCCGGGGAGGACGAATTCGGGTGGAGACGGAAGACTGCAGTGTGCAGGTATTCCGCAACGGCGGGGGTGAACAAGCTGCGGGTACGAACCGGCTGACCGCAATCCCGTGCGTTCTGTTTGTGGTCCGCGATAACGGTATTGGAATGACCGAAGAAACGCGACGGCGCGTCTTCCACACTTACTTCACTACTAAAGAAGAAGGAAAAGGCAGTGGACTGGGCATGACGACGGTTCATAGCATCGTCGCCGCTTGCGGAGGGCTGGTGCAGGTGGAAAGCGCTCCAGGCAGAGGCACGAGCGTAATCGTGTTATTGCCCGCAGCGAGTTCGCGACCGATCGCTCAAGATACAACGCAAGCTTCCCCGCACTTGATCTGAAGTGCAAATGACGATGGCAGACTAGCCGAAGTCATGGTTAGGCACAAGCGCAGTAGAGGAACCGACAAAAGCAAAAACAAAGTAAGAGATACGCAATCACACGCGCGACCAAGAACTTCGATAGACACGTAGACCAAGACACTTCGAGTAACACCAGGAGTCAACGCCATGACGTCGGTAACAATGAGTCCGATTCTCACCACTCCGCAAATTCAGCCGGCAAACTTTCTCAACCTACTGATCGTCGACGACGAGAGGTCTATTCGCGAGGCTTGCCGGGAGGTCGCACAATCACTCGGCTTCAATCCGTATGTCGCCGACTCCGCCGAGCATGCCTACCGCCTGCTCGAAACGCAAAGCATTGACGCGGCCCTTATTGACCTTCGTCTTCCTGGCGCGGGAGGGCTCGATGCGCTGCGGCGGATCAAAGAACGAAGGCCCGAGGCGCTGGTGATCGTCGTGACCGGTTACGGGACCGTGCAATCGGCGGTGCAGGCGATGAAAATTGGCGCTTACGACTACGTCACCAAGCCTTTCAGCCTGGACGAACTCAAGCTGCTGCTGGAGCGCGTGGTGAACCATCTGCGGCTGAAGTCGGAGAACCGGATGCTGCGGGAAAAAGTGAAATCGAAACAGGGGTTCGGCGGCATTGTGGGCCGTGCGCCGGAGATGGAAAAGCTGTACCGAATCATCTCCAAAGCGGCCAACAGCATTCATCCCGTACTTATTTTGGGCGAGAGTGGAACGGGCAAGGAAATGGTGGCGCGCTCCATTCATTATTCCGGGCCATTCCGCGACAAGCCGTTCATTCCAGTGGATTGCGGCTCGCTGGTGCCGACGCTGATTGAGAGCGAGCTGTTTGGTTACGTCAAGGGCGCCTTCACCGGAGCCAGCCAAGCCAAGGACGGATTGATGGCCATCGCGGAAGGGGGGACCATTTTTCTTGACGAGGTGGGAGAACTTCCGGTCGATCTGCAAGCGAAGCTGCTGCGGGCGATCCAGGAAAAGGAAATCCGTCCGGTTGGAAGCACGCGACGCATCCCGATCAACATTCGCATTCTGGCGGCGACCAATCGCGATCTGGAGCAGGCGGTGATGCAGGGCGCGTTCCGCCGCGATCTTTATTTTCGCCTCAATGTTTTGAGTCTCAGGATTCCTGCGTTGCGCGAAAGGCGGCAGGATATTCCATTGTTGATCGGCCACTTCATGGACCGCATGGCGCGCAATTCGGGACAGGAAAAAATTCTTAGCGATGAGGCGCTTAAGGCAATGCTGGCCTATGACTGGCCGGGAAATGTGCGCGAACTTGAGAATTGCCTGGAGCGGACATCCGCGTTTACCAGTGGACCGCTGATTCACACGACCGATCTGCCGCGAGAGATTGCCAAACTTCCCGCTTCCGATCTTTTGCCCACCAACGGGCATCGCAAAATCGTCCCTATGGCTGAACTGGAAAGGCAGACCATCCTCGGCGCCATAGCCGAACTGAACGGAGACAAGCTGCAAGCGGCGCGACTGCTGGGAATCGGCAAGACGACACTGTATAGAAAGCTGAAGGACTACGCGATGCATTCCCACATGTGAAACCCGTTCTGGAATTCTGGTTCCCGAAGCGGACGTGAGTGAACCAGCAGCCCGGTTAACCGCTGTCTTTTCAATGTGACATCTGCGGCGCGGTTCTGGCGGCAAACGTGCATCGGGAAAGGGCATGATCTTGATCATCACAGCTTCGGCCAGCGGCCAACAGTGTATAGATGCCCTGAAGACAGCCACGAATACGGAAGTTGACTGGGCACAGACGGTACAACAAGCCGCGGCACAACTGCGCCAGCAGACTTATTCGGCAGCGGTCATTGACCAGTTCCTGCTTGAAACCGAACCTGAAGAAAGCGACCAGATGCTGGAGCATCTAGGGACGGCGTTTCCTGTGTACGTGAACTTCGCCGTCACCGGTTTGGACCGTCTGGTTCGCGAGGTACGCTCGGCCCTTCACCGCCGCAAACGCGAAGAGGTTGCCGCGCGCCGGGCCGTGGAAGACCAGTTACGCAGCGAAATGGGTGAGACTCTGACCGCGCTGCTATTGTCCTGCGAACTGGCTATGTCGCTTCCCGGCGTTCCCGCTCCGGCGGCGGAGAAAATCCAGGCGATCGACAATCTGGCAAGGGAGCTAAGAGGCCGCCTGGGAACAAACTAGATGGAGTGGATGTCTTTAATTTATTTAGAACCTTGCAACAAAATCTATTCTCATAGCGCTAGAGTGCGCACGGCAGTTTTGATCGAACTGCTTCCCTGAATCTCTTTAACCTCTCTCCTGGAGTTTTCCGGTTTGCCTGGGCTGCACCCCAAAGGAGTATTTGGCCTTCCTACAAGCCCGTTATGGCAGTTCCGAACGGCCAACAACTCGTCCGGAATTCGCCAAAGCGGGTTCTGACTACTTCCCTGGAGAATTCTGAATCAATACCAGATCGGAAGGGGAATCTCCGCGCACCAGGGCCAGGCTTTTGCCATCGAGCGACCATTGATACGAATAAATTTTTAGCGAGGTAAAGTTCGTTAGCTGGCGGCCGGGAGCGCCGCCGAGCGGTTGCAGCCACAGATTGTCCACTCCCTTTTCACGGATGGGGTAGACGATACCTTTACCGTCGGGGCTGAAGCGGGGTTGTCCCTGATGCCGCGGGTCATACTCGAAGGTTCGCAGGACCTGGCCGGAATCAAGTGAAACCAGGGAGATCGCGGGCCGTTGGGCTTTGAAATCGTAGATCCCCAGCACCACCGTCTTTCCGTCGCGAGCAACGTCAAAACCGGTATCGAAGTCCGCAAAATCGTTTGTAATTCGTTCCGGCTGACCTCCGTCGATGGACACTTTCATATAGGCAGGAACGGTTATATCTGTATAAACGACGGTTTTGCCATCCGGAGAGCACATGGGAAACATATCTCGCTTGCCCTCGGTGAGGCGGCGCAATTCGGTGCCATCAGCTGCACTGCGCCAGATGTTCACCGAGAGAGTTTTCAACAGGCGCGCGAAAACAAGGTGGCCGTCGCTGCAGCCGTTAGGCTGCATCGCCGCAGACCCCTTTTCGGAAGCGATCTCCCCCTTGAGTTCGCCGTTCGGGCTGAACTCCCGAATAGATGACCCCTGTTCCATCAGCAGATTGCCGTCTCTCGCCCAAGCGACCGTCGGCACAGGGTCTCCCGAACTAACCTGCCTGACGTCGGAGTAATCGGCCTTTAGGCCTGAACTCACATAAACGTCGCGCACCGGCTGGCGCATGAGAGTGGCAATGGTCGCGCCGTCGGCGGAGACACTCAAGTTGGCATAGTCATTGGTGTCGGCGGTAATGGGACGAAACTTACCATCCGGATAACTGATCAGCCCAATTTGCTGACGGCTGAAGTTTGTTTCCATCCTGGAGAAAATTACTGCCAGGGTTCTTCCATCGGGCAGCCAGGACACGTGGGTTAGAAATGTGTAAGGCGGCTTGGATATGGTCCTCTGGGCACCGGTGTCCGGATCAATCGAAATCAGTGCGCTTGTGCTGTCTTCTGCCTGATCGAGGATCGTACCGACGATCGCCTTACCATCCGGCGACCAGGATGAATCCGACATCACGTTGGCCAGTGGACCGGCGAAAATACTCTTTTCGTTGCTGCCGTCGGCATTTGCGATGAGCAGGTGGTACTTGCCAGGGTCGGGATCGTTGGCGCGCGTGAAAGCGAAGCGCCGCCGGTCGGAAGAAAAACTTGGATTCGTGTCAACATCCTTGACCAGAAGTTGTGGAGTTCCACCCAGCACGGGGATGCGATAGAGATCGTAATCCTGAGACGCAGGGCCGCTGGCCAACAGGGTGTGCGAAAAGTAAATGTGGCCGCCATCGGGAGAGAAGCGCAGGGCGGAGTATTGCACATGCTCTGGCGGAATGATCTGCACGTTGCTTTCGCTGGCCAGATGGCGCAGCCACAATGATTCGTTACCCTCGTTGTTCAATACGTAGGCGAGGTAGTTTCCGTCGGGAGACATGGCCCCGATCCTCGCATTGTGAGTGCCGCTGATCTTGGTGATCTTGATGCTTTGGAAAGCCTGGCTACGCGCGGAGAAAAACAAGCTATATACGCCGAATGCAGCCGCGGCGATCAGTAGCAGTACGACGGCGACCATGACTCCAACGCCGGCTTTATGCTGGCGCGCAGCGGCGGCCAGGGCCGAGGCACTGGAGCCGGGCTCAATTCCTGCGACGGGCACGGATGCACTCGAAACGCGAATGGCCGTGGAATCCTGAACGGAATTCTGAACCTGGTCCTGAACATGGGGTCTGCCCGATTCGGTGTCGCGCTTGAGCCGCTTGAGATCGCTTCTAAGTTCGGCCGCGGCTTGGTAGCGCAGCTCGCGATCTTTTTCCAGTAGCTTGTTGATGATGTCTTCCAGCCTGGGCGGCACGGTGGGATTCAACCGTATCGGCGGCAGCGGAGTTCGATTGAGGATGCCGTCGAAGATAGTTGCTGAAGTTTCTCCCGGGAAAGGCAAGGTTCCTGTGGCCATCTCATACAGCACTGTCCCGAAGGAAAATAAGTCGGTGCGGGCATCGAGATCCTTGCCCTTGGCCTGTTCCGGGGACATGTAAGCGATGGTGCCAACCGCCGCTCCGGGGCTAGTGAGAAGCTCGTGGCTGTCGGCAATGGTGACGGCTGTGGGACTGAACGACTGCGCTTTCGGCAGCAGGCCAACTTTGGCCAGCCCAAAGTCCAGGATCTTGGCGTGCCCCCGTTTGGTGATAAAGATATTCGCGGGCTTAATATCGCGATGAACAATACCTCCGGTGTGCGCGGCGTCCAGCGCATCCGCGACCTCGATGGCTACCTCCAACAGCGTCTCAGTCTCTAATGGTCGTCCCGCGAGGCGGTGCCTGAGTGTGATGCCATCCAGAAACTCCATCACGATGAAGGTTTGCCCATCGTGTTCGTTGATTTCATGAATTGTGCAGATGTTGGGATGATTCAGAGCGGAAGCGGCCTTGGCTTCACGGCGAAAGCGGCCGAGGACTTGAGCATCTTTAGCCACATCTTCTGGCAAGAACTTCAACGCAACAAAGCGATCGAGTTTGGTGTCCTCGGCTTTGAAGACTACGCCCATGCCGCCGGCGCCGAGCTTCTCGATGATGCGGTAGTGCAGGATGGTTTGGCCGATCATGTTTGGCCGATCATGTTTGGCCGATCATGGGAGGCGTTTGTCGCCGAAGCATTCATCTTAGGGACGGGGGTCGAGGCTAGTCAACGTGTTCGCAGTTCTGAGCGAAGCGCGCCGAGCAGTACACTTGCGTTCAACGAGAAGTCGGCTTGGGGGAAATGCGATTCCTCGGAATGTGGTTCTAGCCCGAAGGTTCTGGAAGCCCGATTGTGGATAACTTCCTGTTTGCCGACCAAACGTCCGGAACCGGTACGCTTCTCTGCAACGCATACGGGCTATAATTGCGCGCATCGATGGCGCTTACTTCGGGCACCAAACTCGGGCCATACGAGATCGTATCGCCAGTAGGAGCGGGCGGCATGGGCGAGGTGTACCGCGCTCGCGATACGCGGCTCGGGCGTGATGTCGCGATCAAAGTGCTGCCAGAGGGGCTGGCTAATGATGCCGACCGACTGAGGCGTTTCGAACAAGAAGCGCGCACGATTGCCGCGCTGAACCATCCGAACATCCTGGGGATCCATGACATTGGTGTGTACCACGGCGCGCCGTTTCTGGTCAGTGAATTTCTTGAAGGACAAACACTGGGGCAGAAGCTCGTAACGGGGCCGCTACCGGTGCGGCGCACGATCGAATACGCGCTCGGCATCGCGCAAGGACTCGCGGCGGCACACGAGAAAGGAATCGTGCACCGGGACCTAAAACCGGAGAACGTGTTTGTAACTCGTGACGAACGGATTAAGGTGCTGGATTTTGGGCTGGCGAAGCTGGTTAGGCCGGAGGAAAAGCGCGAACCTGAAATGACGCTTACGAGCCCGGCGACTTTGCCGGGCATGGTGATGGGTACCGTAGGCTACATGTCGCCAGAGCAGGTGCGGGGCGAAGCAATCGACCCGAGATCGGACATTTTCAGTTTCGGTGCGATGTTTTACGAGATGCTCACCGGCAAACGAGCCTTCAAACGCGAGACGTCCGCGGAAACGATGACCGCAATCTTGCGCGAAGAGCCACAGGGGCTGAGCGACCCCGGCTGGCAAGGTCCGCCGGAACTGCAACGGATTCTTGTGCGATGCCTGGAAAAGAATGTCGCGCGACGATTCCAGTCCTCCAGCGATCTGGCGTTTGCCATCGAATCCCTGAGTGGAACTGCGACCGGAACCCCGTCCGCAACGACGGCAGCGAAGAGTGTGCCGCAGCGGAAGGCGAACTCAATGCGAGCGTGGCTCCCTTGGGTAATAGCCGCTGCTATATTGATGGGAACTGCGGTCTGGGAAATGGCTCGGCCGGCGGCTGCGCCGGCCAACCCGCTCGAAAAAGCGCATTTCACGCGCGTGACCGACTTGGAGAGTGTGGAAGCGTCGATCTCGCAGGACGGCAGGTTCGTGGCTTTTGTCTCCGATCATGACGGACCCTTCGATGTATGGCTCACCCAAGTAGGCAGTGGACGCTTGGTTAATCTGACACAAGGGAAGGCAGGCCCATTACCTGGGCCTTTACGAAATGTCGGTTTTTCCGGAGATGGTTCGGAGATTTGGGTCGGCGGTGGTGATGTGGGGATGCGGCTGCGGCTGATTCCCCTGACGGGAGGTGCGCCGCGTAATTTCCTCGGTGAGGAGACCGCCAACCTGGCTTGGTCACCGGACGGCGAGCGCATTGTCTATCACACCTTCGGTAAAGGCGACCCTATGTTCGTGGCGGACCGCACTGGCGCCAATGCACGGCAGATATTCGGGGACCGGCCGGGACTTCACAACCATTTCCCGACTTGGTCGCCGGACGGCCGTTGGATCTATTTCGTTCATGGGACGCCGGCGACGAAGGAGATGGATTTATGGCGCATCGACCCGGACGGCGGTCACCCGGAGCGCCTCACGCAAAGCAATACCGACATGGCTTATCCCACCCCGGTCGGCAGCCGGACAGTGTTCTATGTGGCGCGGGACGGGGACGGCTCCGGACCATGGCTGTGGGCGTTTGATCTGAAACGGAAGGACTCGCGGCGGGTGAGCGTCGGCCTCGAGAAATATACGTCCGTGCAAGCCAGCGCGGACGGCCGTAAGCTGGTAGCCACGATCAGCAATCCCGTTGCGGGACTTTGGACTGTTCCGATTCTTGATCGCGTCGCCGAAGAACGTGACGTAAAACCGCTTACAGTGCCGAACGTCCGGGCTCTGGCGCCGCGCTTTGGTGGTTCGTCGCTGTTTTACTTGTCTTCGCTCGGGACGGGCGACGGACTGTGGCGCTTTCGGGACGGACGGGCTGCTGAGGTCTGGAAGGGCGCCGATGGTGCGTTGCTGGAGACACCAGCTGTTTCGCCGGATGGAGATAGCGTGGCCATTGTGCTGCGGCGGAATGGGAAAAGCCAACTGCACATCCTCTCTTCAGACGGAGCCGAACTCCGGCCTATGGCGGAGGGAATTGTCGCCCAGGGGTCGAGCTGCTGGTCGCCGGATGGCAGATGGATCATCACCGGCGGCAGCGATGCCACCGGTCCAGGGCTTTTCAAGATTCCGTTGGACGGCGGACCGCTAGTTCGCTTGGTCAGCGGGCCGGCACTCAATCCTGTCTGGTCGCCGGATGGAAGCCTGATCGTATATGCGGGCACGAATGTCAGCACTTTCGCTCCTCTCCTTGCCGTGCGTCCGGACGGAGCCAGCGCCGAATTGCCCCATATCAACTTGCGCCGCTTGGGCGAGCACGTGCGGTTTTCGCCTGATGGCAAGAGTCTGATCTACATGCAGGGACTGCTGGCATCCCAGGACTTCTGGCTACTCGATCTCGCCTCCAAGAAGTCGCGCCAGCTCACCAAGCTGCAAAACCGTGCCAGCATGCGGACCTTCGACGTCACAAGCGACGGAAAGCAAATCGTCTTCGACCGCTTACGTGAAAACTCGCAGGTCGTCATGATCGATCTTCCCAAAGAATAGCTTTGATCCAATAACGAGCTGCTAGCAGTTCCTTACTACTGCTGGATGGTTGTCGTCGGAGACCCATTCTCCGCCGGACCGGACACAGCTCTTCGCATGAAGATTGCATCTCAAGTTAATCCGGAGCGTCTCATCGGGGCAGAGTGGGAGAACGTGGTGAGAATCTCAAATGACGGTTGGACATTTCTGCCTCTCGCCAGGAACTCTGCGATAAAGGGCATGAGTCCGATCTTGATCTTGCTCTCCTTTGTGTTATTCGCCACTGCCGCTCTTAGGGCGCAGGAACCGGCCAAGCCCGCCAGCCGCGCAGAAGCGACCGCGATCATCGCAAATGCACGCAAGATTTTGACGCCCAATGGGGTGGAGCGCTTGGAGAAAGTAAGGATCGGGGAGATCGATCAATGGGTTTCGATTCGCGGAACCGATCGCAGGAATCCAGTCCTGCTATATATCCACGGCGGTCCCGGATACGTCTCAATCCCCATGAGCTGGTGGTTTTCTCGCGGCCTGGAGGAATATTTCACGGTCGTCCAATGGGATCAGCGCGCTGCCGGCAAGACTTTTCTCCTCACCGATCCGGCCACGATAGCGCCGACGCTCTCTAACGAGCGCATGATTTCTGACGCCGAGGAGATGGCGGCATGGGCTCGCAAGGAATTCGCTAAGGACAAAATATTTGTGCTTGGCCACAGTTACGGGAGCTTTCTCGGTCTGCAGCTCGCACAGCGTCACCCTGAATGGCTCTATGCCTATATCGGAGTTTGCCAGCTGATCGACGGACCCGAGAGTGAGCGCCGAGGCTGGCACTTCGCCATGGACGCCGCGCGACGTGGGGGAAACGCCGAGGCGGTCAAAGAGCTCGAAGCGATTGCCCCCTACGGCGCCCCCGGCCGGACGATCCCGATCAAGGACATTTATGTCGAGCGGAAGTGGGTTAGTTATTACGGCGGCGTGATGGCCTACCGGCGCGACAATTCCGACGATAGCGCGCTTGCCCAACTCTCTCCGGACTACACTGACCAGGAGATCTCTCACATCTGGGATGGCAATAAGTTCTCGACTCCCTACCTCTTGCCCGAGGTAGTTGCACTTGATCTCACCAAGGTCAACAAGCTCTCGGTTCCGCTGATTCTCTTTGAGGGACGTCACGACCGTACCGTGAATTCCGAGGTCGCTGCCGCCTGGTTCGATACGGTGAAAGCGCCGGAGAAACAACTTGTCTGGTTCGAACATTCCGGACACATGCCAATGACCGAGGAACGGGGAAAGTTTCTCCTCGATCTAGTGCGTTACGCCCGGCCGATTGCGGAGATGGCGCGCGACGTAGCTCCGTGATGCTTATCGGCACCGAGAAATCGGCTTCCGGGAAACTCTCCGCAACTCGGAGTCACCGTCAACCACGCAGGTGACGTTAGTAAGTTTTGAAGGGTTGCGTTACCGGCCCTTACCTTGATGGCCCTCCCCGGTGCGGGCTTGCTTCGTCCCAGCTTACCTTTGTTTCACCCTGGGGGCGGGTCCTGGAACAGATTCTCCGGAGAAAAATCTTAAGCGGTCGAGCCTCTGCGTGTCACAATGATGCCCGTGAAGAATCGGACTCATGACTGCTGACATGGCTACAAACGCTAAGTCTCAAGCTGGCGACAAAGTTTTTTACAACCGCTTTCTCCTGCTGGTGGCGGGTCTGGGAGGACTGCTCTACGGAGTCGATGTCGGCATTATCGCCGGCGCGCTGCCCTATCTGGAAGCGACGTCAGGACTGAACGCCGGCCAGCTTTCAGTAGTAGTGGCCGCTGTGCTGCTGGGCAGCGTGATCTCCACTTTGTTTGCTGGTGTACTGGCCGACTGGATGGGGCGCAAGCTGCTGATGGCGCTCAGTGGAGTTCTGTTTGTCGTAAGCATTCCCGTCATCGCACTTTCGCATGGCTACGAGCCACTGATTCTGGGCCGCCTGTTGCAGGGCATCAGCGCGGGATTGATTGGGGTTGTTGTTCCTCTTTATCTTGCGGAATGTTTGTCGGCTTCGAGTCGTGGCAAGGGTACCGGCATCTTCCAATGGCTGCTGACTCTGGGCATTGTCGCCGCCGCGGTGGTTGGCATGTACTTCAGCATCCGCGTCGACGAAGTCACCAAGCTTGGAGATGCGGCGCGGCTTTTTGCTTTCAAAGACACGGCCTGGCGCAGTATTTTCTGGGTTTCGTTGCCGCCGGGCATTTTGTTCGTGATCGGGAGTTTGATTGTAGCTGAGTCACCACGCTGGCTATTCCGCCGGGGCAAGAGAGACGTAGCCCTCGCCGCGCTGCTTCGGTCACGCACTAGCGAGCAGGCTGAAGTAGAGCTGCGAGAGATGGAGCAGGCCGCTGCCGCCGAGTCCACAACTTCTCCGGGGAAAAAGGGCAGGGAATCGCTCTTGCAGCGTAAGTACGTGATTCCCTTTGCGCTCGCATGCGTAATTCTCGCGTGCAATCAAGCCACGGGAATCAATTCCATCATCGGATACAACACGAATATCCTGTTGCAGAGCGGCCTCTCCGATGTGCAGGCGCATTGGGGCTACGTTATTTTCACGATCGTCAATTTCCTTACGACGATCGGCGGCGTGATGCTGGTAGACCGCAAGGGCCGCAAGTTTCTTCTGTCGATGGGGACTGCGGGGATCATCGTGTCGCTCATTTGTACGGGCGTTCTTTTCCATCAAACGGAAAGCCGGCGCGTGGATAGTCGAGATACTGTTCAGTCGATGGTCACGCCCGATCAAAAAATGGAGCTTGCTTATAACGAACAGGTGGCCGGAAGGCTTTTGGCGGCCGCTGGAAATTCTGGTTCGCAAATCAGCCGCGGACCGACTTCTTTGATCGTCATCTATTCATACGGGGATTTCCGCGCCGCGACTGCGGTCGCGCGCTCCGACGTGCAGGCGGCAAAGCCGATTGAGATCACGCGCGAAAGCTGCGTGCCAGATAACAAAGTTGTGGCATTCTTTTCGAATCCGTTTGGCGATCTGGACGCAGCGCGCCATGCTCCGCTAAAGATCGAGAACGCGTTAATCACTCCGGTCCCCGGCGAGCGCAGCGGTTGGCTGGTGGCGATCACCTTGTTTATCTTTATGGCGTTCTACGCGGTAGGGCCCGGTGTGTGTGTCTGGTTGGCCCTTTCAGAATTGATGCCCACCCGGATCCGCTCGAACGGCATGAGCATCGCGCTCCTATTGAATCAGGCGGTGGCGACGACCATTGCCGCTGTCTTTCTCCCGACCGTCGGCAAGTTTGGCTACTCGACAATGTTCTTCGGATTTGCCGGGTGTACGGTGATTTATTTCCTGACGGCTGCGGTCTTCCTGCCGGAAACCAAAGGCAGGACGCTGGAAGAGATCGAGGCACATTTTGAGGGAAGAGAAAAGAGACTGGTGTAGACGCTTGAGTTGGTTGGTCCACCCAAAGGTGAGGCCACTATCTACGGAGTCGGCTTCTAACGCTCGGGACGTCATACCCTGTTTATCCGCCGCTTTCGCTTGCTAACTTCTTGACTCGCCGAGGAATATGGGTTCAGAACCGGGCAACTCGGAAATTTTCTTGAGCAACTAACAAATTAGTTGACCTTTTTTCCGCCGGTACGTCTGATGCTTTGGTGGGAGTTGAATCCTGGAGGCGTGGAGTGGCTCGCAACAAGTCGCAAACCCTGACCGAAGCCGAGTTGCGCATCATGAATGTGCTCTGGGCCAGGGGGTCGGCGACGGTACACGATGTTCTGAGCGGCCTTCCCCCAAAGCCGGCACTGGCCTACAACTCTATCCTGACGATCGTGAGAATTCTGGAAAAGAAGGGTTACGTGAAACACGTAAAGGATGGGCGTTCGCACAAATACATTCCTCAGGTTGACCGGAAAAATGCGACACGGTTTGAAGTCCGGCATCTGGTGAGCCGGTTCTTTGGGAACTCCCATGATCTGCTGGTGCTGAACATTTTGGAAGAGAAGGGAATTGACGAGAAAGAAATGGAGCGCCTGCGCCAATTGCTCGAAGGGAACATCGAAGGGAACAAAGAGGCATGATGGCCGCTGTCAATTTCAACACCGTTGCCGAGGCTGTGGCCCTTTTGGGTGGTGAGTCGTTGATCATCGGCGCACTGGTTACGGTGTTTGCGTGGGTATTCCTGCGAGTATCTCCGCGACAGAATTCATCGGTGCGCTTTGCGATTTGGTTCTCGGCCCTCCTGGCTATTGCTGTCTTGCCGTGGCTGGACGGCGCTTTGGGACTCGGTTTCGGAACACACGGACAAATGGCAGGAATGGCGACGACTCGTTCGGCGATCACCATACCGGGATCATGGGCGATCTACTTATTTTTCGCCTGGGCTGCGATTGCGGCAGTTGCACTCGCGCGCGTATGGATCAGCCTCTGGAACCTGCGCGTGCTGCGCAGGAGCTTGACCCCGGTAGACATGAGTTTGCTGGATGCCGGCACGCAGGTAATCCTGAAGGCGCAGAGGCAGCCGAGAGTAGTGGTGTTGTGTACATCACCGCTGGTTAATACGGCTACTGCGATTGGCCTTGTAAAGCCGGCGGTAGTAATTCCGAGCTGGCTGATGACAGAACTTTCCGCTGCGGAGTTGAATCAGATCCTCCTGCACGAGCTTGCGCATTTGCGACGTTGGGATGATTGGACCAACCTCGCGCAGAAGATCGTGAAGGCATTGTTTTTCTTTCATCCGGCGGTGTGGTGGATTGAAAACAAGCTCCTGCTGGAGCGGGAGATGGCGTGCGACGATGCGGTGCTGGCGCAGAACGCACGTCCTCGAGAATATGCCGCGTGCCTGGTGCGGCTTGCCGAGAAGAGCATGATTCGCCGCACTATCGCGTTGGCTCAGGCGGCGGTAGGAAGGCTTTCCCAAACGTCTTTGCGGGTGGCGCGGATACTAGATGTGGATCGGACCGCGGCGGCAAACATGAAGCAGAAAGGGACGCTCGCTGTTTCGCTGGTCGCGGCATTCGCGGTCGCGTGCGTCGCCGGAATCGAGCGAGCGCCCCGGCTGATCGTGTTCGATGAATCGCCGGCCCCCGCCATGGTTGCTTCTTCATCGACTTCACCGTCTTTGCTGCCACGCGTGGATGCGAAACCGCAGGCTTTGGCCGGTCTGACAGCTGCGCACACGCAACGCGTTGTCAGGAAGTCAGACACGGGACAGCAAGCTCCACGAATGATAGAGGCAAAGGCCAGGTTGCAAGATGCCGGGATTCCGACTCAGAGCTACGTCGCGTTGGACCGGCGTCCTCGCGTTTCTCAAGACAATCGTGCGAGTTTGGTTCGGACGGCGATTGATGTGCGCCGAAGTCCCGCGGCAACCAGAGCGGTATTCGTCCTGGTCGAACAGGATGAATATGAAACGTCAGGCCGGGAGTTTCGCGGCGTGACAGTGTGGTATCTCCTGCTGGTGCATCCGCCTGCCGAATCCGGCAGCGGAATTCCGAGAAAGGAAACTTAGACTCTGAGGGACATTTTTCGAGTACGTGTGTGCGCAGTGGAACTAACGAATTAGTTGATAACTCATTTCAGGAAAGGGTGTAACGGTTATGAAGCTGAAGCAATATTTCTCAAACAAGTGGACGAGGATCGCAGCCGCGTTTGTGCTGGCGGTTGCGGTTTCGTTCGGTACCTATGAAACCATACGGCCGGCAACAGCGAGCGCGGCAGTTGTTGCGCCTGCTGCTCCGCCGCTGAGTGAAGAGAGCGTCAATGCTTTGTTGGCGGTTGATCACGCCATGGAAAACCTGGCCGCTCATGTAACGCCGGCAGTGGTGAATGTCACAGTGACATCGCGAGAAAAACAGGATCAGGCAAGCCAACAACTCCCGCGGGACCTGCAGCGGTTCTTCGATCAGAATGGCGGGCAGGATGGCCCGTTCGGGCAATTCTTTGGGCAGCGAATGATGCCGCAGGGGCCACAGATTGAGCACGGCCTTGGAAGCGGCGTGGTGATTTCGCCCGACGGATATATCGTCACCAACAATCACGTAGTGGAAAATGCAACCGATATCCGCGTGACGACCAGCAATCGGCGGGTGATGAAAGCGAAACTGATTGGCACCGATCCTCTGACCGATCTTGCCGTGATTAAGGTTGACGCCAGCGGCTTGGCCAGCGTTCCCTGGGGAAAATCTTCGGACGTGGAGCCGGGTCAGACGGTGCTGGCTTTTGGCAATCCCTATGGATTTCGCTTCACGGTGACTCGTGGAATCGTGAGCGCCGTCAATCGCGCCAATCCTGATTCCAGTGATCCGCGAAAACCCGGCCAGTTCATTCAGACGGATGCAGCCATCAACCCCGGCAATTCCGGTGGCCCGCTGGTCGATGCACGTGGCGAAGTGATCGGCATTAACACGTTTCTTTTTTCTCCTTCGGGATCATTTTCCGGCATGGGATTTGCAATTCCGGCCAAGATTGCAGAGCCTACCGTGGAAACGCTGATCCGTGACGGCAAGGTCACCCACAGCCACATCGGCGTGGGCATAACTGATGTAACTCCGGAAAACGCGAAGTTCTTCGACGACTCGACCGCGAGCGGGGCTGTGGTTACAGAAGTTGAACCTGACTCTCCGGGCGCCAAGGCGGGTTTGAAAATTGGCGACGTCATTACACAAGTCGATGGGCAGAAAGTCACGGATGCGGGAGAACTTCAGGTTGTGATCAGCGGAACGAAGCCGGGCACCAAGACTATGCTCGAAGTCTTGCGCGATGGGAAGAGTCTGAGTATTCCGGTGATCCTGGAAGAAATGGGCAATCGCAAGGGCGAAGTGAGCGCGAATGGCGAAGGCCAGGGCAAAGTGCGCTGGGGAATTGGCCTTAGCGATCTTACTCCCGAAGTGCGCAGCCAATTACAGGGACCAAGCGACCTGCATGGCGCCGTGATCGAGCGTGTGCAGCCGGGCAGCTCTGCGGACAATGCCGGACTACGAAGTGGTGACGTGATTCTGGAAGTAAATCGCCATGAAGTGAAGTCGGCGGCAGAAGTGCAGCAGGCATTGAACGCCGTGCCCAAGGGGCAGGATGCTCTGCTGTTGGTTTGGTCTAACGGTGGCAATACATTTCGCGTATTGCACGCAACCGAAGGATCCTAAACTCAAGGGTGAGCAGCAGGGTATGCCGCATTCCGCCTCTCAAAAGGAGACGGAATGCGGCTTTTTTCTGCGCATGCCGTAACAATACAAACACAACCCTGGATTGACGCGAAGCACTCTAAAACAAGTGACATTGGCGGCACTCAGTCGCGCTGTAAGACGTACATATCATGACGTGCTGCATCATCACACGCTTCAGGTTTCAGCCGCGCTGTCCTACTACTTCATGCTTTCGATTTTTCCGGCGCTGATTTTGCTCTCGGCGGTCGTAGGTTTTCTGCCGGTGCCCGATCTTTTTGGCGCCGTACTCGGTTTTCTAACGCGACTTTTGCCGCAAGATACCATGCGCTCGATCCAGTCGGTGTTGGTGGATGTGCTGTCTTCCAATAAGGGAGCCTGGTTCTCGTTCGGATTGATCGGGACCTTGTGGATCGTTTCCGGGGCGTTCGATGCAACCATCGAGGCGCTGGACATTGCCTACGATGTGCGCGATCCCCGTCCGATGTGGAAGACGCGCTTAATGGCTCTGGGGCTTGCCGCAATCAGCGGTGGATTATTGCTGATCGCGTTGGCAGTGCTGATCGTCGGACCCAGGTTTGGCGAGTGGCTTGCGGCAAGGCTCGAACTTTCCCGGGTGTTTGTCATGTTATGGCCATTTCTGCACTGGAGCATTGCGATAAGCTTTGCCGTGGTGGCCGTCGAAATAATTTATTTTCTGGCTCCAAATGTGAAGCAGAGATTCGCCGCCAGCTTGCCCGGCGCGATTCTTTCCGTAACATTTTGGATTGCCCTTTCCTACCTATTGGGAATTTACTTTCGCCATTTTGCCCACTTCAACCGCACCTATGGAACACTGGCCGGCTTTATCGCGCTCATGACCTGGCTCTATTGGACTTCGTTTGTCCTTCTTGTGGGCGCGGAGTTCAATGCTGAGCTGGCGAAGGAGAGCGACGCCGGAGAGATACGGCAGAAGGAAAATTCGGCTGGGGTGGGCGATCTTGGTCGCGCTGCGTAATTAACTCTTCGAGACAGTGCTCGAGCGTCGGTGATTCCTCAAAACTTCGTATGATAGCGACCGTCGACCGCGATACCTCCGGTCTCATCGCGAGCCACGCTGACGGACCAGCGTTTGTTGAGCTGGTAATCGCCTTCGACGATTTCGGTCCCAGGTTGCGTTACATCGGTCGAGAAAGTGAACAGAAAATTCTTTGTAACCCGCTGTTGCAGCGCGATACGTGCCGATGGGTTCTGATTATTGCCTCCTATAAGTGGATCGATCTGCAAGCTGGAGATGCCCGCCAATTTCTGCAAACCGCCGCTCACCTGACTCGCAGCCTGCGAGGCGACGATGGAATCCGTACCCTGGCTGGAAGCCGCGGACTCTTCGGTCGTTTGCCCGCGGGCGATCAAGTTGATCACGTCGGCGGTCGCCAGAGGAGGATCGGAAGTGTAGGAAGTGTCGAGCTTGTCGAGAGTTCCTCGCAGAGTAAGCGTGAGGTTGTACTGTTCGACGGTGGTGGTGACCGCGACATCCATCTTCGGTTCGGTTTCCGTAGGATTGTCGAAAGTGATCAAACCGTGCTGCAACTGGTAACGGACATTACGGTAGAAGAGTTCACCTGAGGTCAAGTCAGTTCTTCCCACGATAACGGGATTGGCAGCAGTCCCGATCACCTGAAGGTTTACATTGCCTTCTATACTGATCTGCGAACTGGTTGCGCTCAGGTTGTCTTTGGATTGCACTCCGATAGCGAGGCGGACGTTGTCGGCAAGGCCGGGCTGTGAAGGGACCGACCCACCGCCGAATTGATCGCTGAATTTCGCCAGATCAAAATCGGGCGTAAACGAGAGGCTGTCGATCAGCACTCTTCCGTTCAGAGTGGAAGCCTCGGTGGTTCCACTGAATGCAAGGTTGCCGTCCAGCAGCGTCCTCAGTCCGTCCGGGTAACGGAGGCGAATTGACTTGGCCTGCAATGCCAGATTGAACTGAACGCTGGGGCGAAAAACGATCGTGCCGCCAGCCGAAAGTTGTCCGCCTCCGAGTTGTCCGGCGAGACTCGAAACCTGGATGCGGTCATTGGCGATGTCCAGCGTGCCGTTGAGGTTTTCCAAACCCAGCGGCGCTGCATCGGTGGCGAGGGAGATGTCCTTTAGAAGGACCTGGCCTTGCAGGGATGGATTCGCGGCGGAACCTGAAGCGCGAATGTCGAGTGCGAGCGTGCCGGAACTTCTAACATCGGGAGCCACAATACGAAGGATCCGGACGTCCACCGTTCCGTTTGCCGTGAGCGTAGGAGTTGCGTTTCCACTGAAGGGAATCGTGCCCTCTATACGAAGAGAAGTTCCCGTGCCGCTAATTGTTGCAGGCTGAAGCGTGAGAACCGAGTGAAAATAGTCCGCGCGAATTGGATTTGCGGCGCCGATCTCAAGCGATTGATAACTGGCGCTGAAGGTGGGAATCGTCAAGTGCGCTTCGAGCTGCGATTTGTCCTTCAGAGGGCCCTTTACCGTAGCGTGAAATTCCGTTTTACCGCGAAAGCCTTCAGGCACAGTCGTGTAGGTGGCCAGCAATAAATCGAGCGGTATCGCCGTTGTGTCGATGCTGCCTTCCGCCTCATAGTTACCCTCGAGATTCACATGGCCCTGGGCCCGGATCGATGATTGGGCGGCTTGCGAACTGAGAGATAAATCGGCGCGTTGATTAGCAACGCGAACTTCCGCCTTCAAACCGGAAATCGAATTCTGTTTTACTTGCAACTGCGATGACTCAATGACGGCAGTGAGTTGCGGACGATCGAGCGTTCCTTGCCCCTGCGCCGACAGAGCGAGAGTTCCGGTGACAGGCACGTTCTTCGCCTGAAGTGTGTGAATCTTCTGCAAGACAACAGAAGGCGCATTGATGCGGAATGAATAGGCCTTCGACTGGGGTGTGTAGGACAGATCGGCATTGACGGAGCCTGCGGCTGAAGCGACGGCCAAAGTGGAAGTGACGACGCCGCTGCTTGCTTGAAATTTTGCCGTCAGATTTTGCAGCGGTTCATCATAAGCGCGGGCGTTGACGATGTGCGCCGAACCAGATCCCGCGGGATTTAATTGCGAACCCGTTACGTTCAAGTCGGCCGACAAATCGCCCGATACTGGATATTGCAGATCCGCCAGCCGCTGCAAATCGGTAACTGGCATTTGCTGCACCGAAAGATTCGCGTGGATCGAATTCGATGGAAGATAAGACCAGTTGCGCAGCGCGGCGCTTCCGCTAAAGGTAGCCTTCCCTTGATGGGCGCTAACCAGAGATCCCTGATCGATTTGAACTCCAGAGGGATCAGCCCGGAACGAGAGCCTGGCGCTGCTCCATTCACTACCTTGCACCTGGAGATTTTGAGCGGAGAGCTGTCCAGCCACCTGCGGTGCGCTCGCAGACCCGTGCACGGTGGCGTTGACCGAAGCCGACCCGGAAATTCCGGGAAGCTTCGAGGCATCAGATCCGAAGGCGGAAGCGAGTTCAACAATCTGGTGTAGGTCGCCGGCTGAAGCCTGAATCTGCAAATTCGAACGCTTGCTGATTTCGCCCTGAGCGGAGACTTGCGCTGTAGCGGTGTGAAGTGCGGTTTGGCGAAGGATCAGGGCTCCGCTCTGACCGTCGTAGCTCGCATGGATTTCGCCATCGATTGGAAGTTGACTCGTATTGGCGGCAGCAGCCTTTGCCGACCGAAGTGTCAGGTCCGAATGGCCGCGAATATTTTGAATATTGCCGGTCCACGCCACAGCCACGTTTCCATCGACGGTGCCCATCACGGTGAGTGGTGCGGCGCGTGAGGCACGGGCGGCTTCCTGGACCGCTCGCAGAGAAATGCCATGCATGAGCGCGCTAATGTTGGTCGAAGGCGTCGCGTCGAGATGCTGGAGGTCGAGAGACGCGGTCAAAATGCCGCCGAGGACTTCAGCCTTTATTTCGTCCGCTCGCAAAGAACCGTGAGCAAGGCGATACTTGCCCTGCAGTTTTCGTAGTTCCAGACGAAGATCCGGGGAGACAGCGGTCAACCGATCGCTCGCGATGTGTCCGTCGATGGAAATACTCTGCAGCAGAGATTGGTTTCCAGAATTCTGATAATGGAGATTGCCGTGAAGCGAAAGGTCTCCCGCGGGAACGGCCGACGAAGACATGGCGGCGAAATCTTGTGAATGGACGCCGATGTCGTAACTGCCATCGACGACGGGCTGAGCGTAATTCACCAGCGTTGCGCGCAGCGAAAGGGTCGAGGAAGCAACCTTCAGTTTCGCCGAATCGAGCGAAAGACCAGAAGGCGTCGCGTTAAATGCCGCGGCCAGATCATGCGGCAGCGGCCGATACTTCGCGTAACGCAGATGGCCGTCGTCATAGGCGATCGATCCCGAATAGCTTGTCGTACGCGGATTGAAATGAATGTCAACATTGAGATCGTGAAGGTCGGCATCGAGCGGCGTCTGCTGGTCGTTGTAGTTGATTTCGCCGCGGCTCAGAAGGGCGTGCCGCACAGCCAGGTCAAACACACTCGTGTTGCCGCTGGTTTGGGAGGCGCGCGGCTGCGGCAGGTTGCTTTTGCCGTTGCGGGTGACCAGCAGATTTACATCGGGATGCTCGATCAGAAGTTCGCTCAAAGTGACTTTGTGGCGCAGAACAGATTGAATCTTCAACCCTACGGTGAGCTTGTCCACATGAAGAAGCGGCGCGCGATCAGAGTTTTCACTGCCATGAACAGTAACGTCGTAAAGATGTGCCGTTAGGGTAAAAAGATCGAAGTCGAGGTTGCGGATTTCAGCTCTTCCGCCGGTCGCGTCATTGATATTGTCCACAATCTTTCGCAGGGCATAATCCGCGAAGTAGTGCGAACGCAGGAACAAAATCCCGGCTCCTCCGGCAAACACGATGAGAGCCACCAGCCCTGCCACTGTCCATCCGATGATTCGCCTAGCCCGCATAGTGTCCTTTAGAACGACTGCCCAATCGTGATGAAGTATTGCGTCGGATTGATGCCCGGCACAGGATTCAGGTTGCGTCCCAAGTCAAAACGAACCGGTCCAATCGGAGTCGAATACCGCAAACCAATGCCCACGGTATTAGTGTAGTTCGTGAAGAAGCTATTCAGGTTGATCGCACTGTCAACGTTGCCTCCGTCATAGAAGAGCACTCCACCGAGGGCCTTCATGATGCCGAGAGGAAAGCGCATTTCAGAGTTCAAAATAAAAAGCTGGCGTCCGCCCACGGGTACGGTGACGTTCACGCAGCCAGTTTGGTTTTGCAAGACATTACAGAAGGGAACCAGGCGCTGCGGGCCCGCTTCGTCGATAGGAAAGCCCCGCAACGAAGTGCCGCCGCCTGAAAAGAAAAGCTGGCTCGTAGGGACAAAACTACCCGAGAATTCCTTTGCCAGTCCCAAGCGAATACTGTCAGCAAAGACGATAGAGTGAACTTCTTTGTAAAAAGCGTATTGACCGAAGAGCTTGGCGAAGCTGGCGCTGGAACCAAGGCCAGTCGGCGTGAGAGCGAGATTGAGCGTCGAAAAACTCCCGCGATGCGCATCGAGGGGCTTGTCACGAGTGTCGCGCAGTAACGTGCCACTCACTGTTGACAGGTGAACGTTGCGGTCCTGGGGAAGAACAAGTTCATCCACCAACAAGTGGGAAAGAACGGTTTTGTTGAAGTCATAGCGAAGCTGCAAACGGGTATTTGTCTTGCGGTTCAGCAATCGTTCGAGTTGGAATGAAAGATCGCCCAGGTTTGCGGCAAAAAGGGGATTTTCGGTATTGCGCTCCAGAGAAAAACTATATAAAGAACTCCACGGCGAACCGGCGAAATGGGGCTGGCTGTAGGTCGTCAAGGCCCTTTGATCCAGGCGAGATAACAGGATAGACGCGCTTGCGGTTTCGGCTAATCCGCGCATGTTCCGGCGAGTGAACTCAATGGAGCCGCGAGGGCTGGCGAACGTCGATTGGCTGGGCGCAACATTGTTGCCATTCAGGTTGACGGGGGGAAGGCCAGGCACGGCCACGGTCCCCGAGGGAATGCTTCCACCGCGATGTGAAACTTCGAATCCGAATCCGTAGGTGACTTCGTTGCGTTTCGCCTCATGAACTTTCACCAGGGCTTCTTCCTGGGTCTGATCAGTGATCGGTTTCTTGGGGCCCACACTGGACCAGTCAAACACGCTCAAGTCATATAAGCGGCTCTCGGCTTCAAGGAGTTCGGCTCTTTGCATGGGCGATTCCGGCTTAACTCTAGCGGTTTTCTTCAACAGCGACAGGCGAGTTACCTTTTGGCCTAAGTAAATAACGTCACTGACGCGAACCATCTGGTGTTCGGTGATCGCATAGGACACATCGACTTGATGCGGATCATCGGTGTGACGAACCACACTGGTCTTCACTTCGGCGTTCAAGTATCCGCGATTGAGGTAAGTCGCGGCGATGCGATTGCGGTCCTGAGCCAATCTGCGGGCCGAATAAGGCCCACCAGAACGTGCTTCGAATGAACGAGGCGCGGTTAGTTGATTGAGCGGGACCGATGGATTGCCTGTGACCTGCACCTTCGCGATCAAGGTCTGCGCTCCTTCCTCGATATCAAATGCCACATCAATCTTCGGTTCGTGGTCCGTGATCTGGGATGTAACTTTGGCTTCTTCGTAGCCCTTATCGCGATACAGCGCCAGGAGATTGTCCACACTCCGCTTGACGATTTTTTGACTGACGCTGCCATGCGTCCACAGATGCGATTTCTTTACGGTGACCTGAGCCGACAAATCGGATTCGGAAATCTGGTGGTTGCCGTGAAACGCGATGCTTTCAACTTTGTGTTTTGTGCCGCGGTCGATTTGATAAGCGACGAGAATCTGGTTGGGCTGCCGCTCAAAAGACGTCGTGACCTTTGCGTCGTAATATCCCTTTTTTTGGAAATAGTCCAACAGGTTCTGCTGCCCTTCGTCCACCAGATCGCGATCCACCGATCTTTCCGAATAAATCGGAATGAGCTTTTTCATTTCCCGCGACGACAGAAAGGGAACTATGTGAAGGCGGGCGCCGCTCATTCGCACTGTCACCACGGGGCCGATGTCGATCTTGAAGGAAACATTAACCCGGTTCGTCTCCGCATCGTATGCAGGAGGATCTTGGCGGACCGTGTTGGCCAGGCGATTTTGCCTGGCCAGCGCATTCTTTATCAGCGAGGTAGCGGCCTTGATGCGCTCCGGAGTGTAAGGCTTTCCTGGCTTCAGCAATCCGCCGGTAAATCTGGCGCGAAGCGACCGTACCGCGTGTTCCAGACTGGCGCTCTCTGAGCTGTCTGGTCCGGTAAATTCGACCTGGCCTATGCGGGCTTGCTTCCCCATTTGCACCAGGAAGGCCACATTCACTAGTTCGTGCTCGTCATCGATTTGAATGGCGGTACCGACCGCGGCCTGGAAATATCCATTCCTTTGCAGGAAGCGCAAAAGCGCCGCCTGGGCAACCGGCACGCGCGCTTTGTCATAGGGATCTGCTTCTGACAGGTCTGCAACCTGAAGAAGACGCGTGTAGGAGAAATATTTAGAGGCGCCAGAAAAATCGATCGCTCCCACGTAGTAGGAAGGTTCGAGCACGAAATCCAGCCGTAGTCCTGAAGGATCAGGGACGACATTTAACTCAACTTTGGGAAAGCCGCCTTTTTCCCGGAGTGCCGCAATACTGGCTAGGACGTTGGCGCGGGAAAATGGTTGACCGATTTTCTGCTCAAGCAGAGGACGAAGAGGCTCGACGTCACGGTGGGGATTGGCAATCAGGTCAATGGCGCTGACCGTCTGCCCTTCATAAACTTCCTGTGGAGTTTGAAAGGTTGTCTGCGGCCAGCCCAGTGACCAGGCCGGCGCCAAAAGAAAAAACAATTTCACCAAGTGCACGGCAAAGCGACGGAGCGGGCAGGGCAGGCGTCGAACGCTGATTCGCTTCACTGAAAACACACTCCAAGCCATACCCTTAAGAAAGCAGACTCCCCGATGTCAGTGTCACTGTGATGCCGCGAAAACGTGGCGAGTTGTTATTGTACGAATTTGCCCGGCGGGACCTTGTATGTCGGGAGGTCACTCGACAGCATGCAGAAAGGCGACCGGAAAATCGCGAAATAGAGAATCGGCCCTCAGATCGCTCCGGCCTGCGCCACATTCAAGTTTCGTCCCAACAAGTATGCTGTGCCATGTTGAGGGAGCACCCGGAGGCAGGATTACCGCGGTATTTTTCCAGTCCAGATGCTTCCACGAGGACTCGGTCTGGTTCCCTTCTGCCGCGCCGCTCATTTTAGAGATACCTCTCGGCGTCGCGATCAGAACGAATTTATCCTTGTGATGGCGCAGGAAGGCGACAACATTCTCGGAGTGGTGGCCGCTTGTTTGCAGCGGCAAAATCTCGCCTTCGTGAAATAGTTCCGCATTCTCGCGACGCCAGCATAGCGCCTTTTGGATGAGGAACAATTTCAGCCGGCCGTCGTGCCAGTTCTCGGTGAGATCGCGAATCATCTCGGGGGGGCTGTTGGATTGTTGTTTGCGCAAATTCTCGAGCATGGCGGTTCGGGCCGCGAAGTCGACCACGCCGCGGTTGTCTGGGTCGACGAGCCGGAAATCCCAAAGTTCAGATCCTTGATAAAAATCTGCACCGCCGGGAGAGCCAATTTTTATCGTTACCTGAGAAATGCTGTTGATCACTCCGCAATATGCAATCTTTTTCTGAAAAGGCCGAAAGTCCTGCAAGAAATCTTCGGCGCCGGACGAGAGAATCCTGGCGACGAAATTCCTCGAGGCTTCTTCGTGTGCCTGATTCGGCCGCGTCCACCGAGTGTGAACCATGGCTTCCCGCGTAGCTTTGACGAGGTGAGCCTGAAGCCTTTCAATGAACGTTTCGCAGCCCTGGCATTCCAGCGGCCACGCGCCCAGCAAAGTCTGGTAGAGAAAATATTCTTCGTTGCGGTCTGGCGCTGGGCGGCCTCCGACCTCTGTCTTGTGCCGCAGATTGAGTCTTGACCAGAGATCCAGGTGTGATCGCCATTCATCGGGCATTTCCGACAGTACGTTGATGCGGGCCCGTACCCCCTCGCTTCGTTTGGTATCGTGCGTGGTGGAAGCGTTTAAACTGTACGGCCACCGTTCGGCGCGGACTTTGAGAAATGAGAGGAATTCTTCCCGCGAACTGACGTCGGAAGGTTCCGGCGTACCCCCCACTTCATTCAGCGAAAGCAAAGGATGGTAAACGTAGAGCGCGGTGTCTTCCATTCCCTTGGCAACAATCGGCCCTGTGAATTGTTGCCAGCGCATGACAAACGCCAGCCGAGCCTCGCGCTGGCCCGGAAGAACGTGAGGAAGATTTTGCAGCAGCAGTACTTCCTGGACAAAATCGAAGCAAGCTGCGGCGATGTGCGGCGCCCGGCGCCGGGCCCCGTCCAACGCTTCACGAATGTAGGTCGCGGCGAGATCGGGAATCTCCAAATTGCGAATGTATGTGCGGTATATCGAAAGGCACGCAGTCACTTCGGTCAGGCTCTCGATGAGTTGCAGACGAGGCAATTCACGGGCGTACCGGTCCAGCGTCGCGAGTTCGGCAAGTTGACGGCCGAGGGAACGCATTTCTACAGCGAGAAGGCTGTTCATCACCAGCTTTTTCTTTTGGTAGAGCACATCTACAAACTTTTCCTTGCTGCCGGTGAACTGCGCATAAATCTCCGCCATTTGGATTGCGCCGCCGCGGTCGACGCTGACACTGTTGGCATAGTTGAGGTAGTCGTAGCCGGTTGTTCCGCTGACTGGCCAATCGCCTGGCAGCCATTCCTGGCGAGCGAGAATCTTTTCCACGATCAGATAGGTGTTCGCGTCAGCCGTACGTTGTGCTGTCTCCGTGGGCGTCAGTCTTTCCTGCAACTTGGTCAGGTACGCATAGGGATCCCGCAGGCCGTCGATGTGGTCGATGCGCAGGCCGGTGAACGGGCCTTTGGCAATGATGCGCAATAAATAACCGTGCGTGGCCTCGAAAACCACCGGATCTTCCACGCGCAGGCCGACCAGATCGGCGATGGTGAAAAAGCGGCGGTAATTAATGCTCTCGTTGATATTGCGCCAGTACGCGAGTTTGTAATTCTGTTGAGCACTGAGGCGCTCCAGGTCACTCACGCTCGCGGCGTCGCCCGGAATACCGTTGAATGACCGAAGGTTTTCCTCGATCAAAGCCGCAATCTCCGCATTGGTCTTGACTAGAGAATCCAACCTTGTGCGGGCGGTCTCAAGGCGCAGCCTACGGTCGGCAACCGTGTCGCCAGAACGCCTGTCGCCATTGGTCAAGCTGCGCAATGATTCGAGAACGCCTGCATATTCCTGATAGGTTGCCGATTCTTCTCCGTGGAGGCTTTTCAATCGGTTTGCCGACCGGCTGAGTATTTCGTAGTAGCTGCGCGGAGCGATGGGAAATGAGGAATCGAAATACTGCAAATAAAATCTGCCGTCCTGAAAGGTGAGCTTCAGTTCGCCCGCATCGAGAGCTTCACCGAAAGGACGACCGAGGACCGGCAAAAGGATTTTTCCGTCGAGACTGCGCGCGGAGGGGTGCCAGTCAATATCGAAGAATGCGGCGTAAGCGGATTCCGCTCCGTTTTCCAGTGTGTCCATCCACCAGGAATTCTCGGTGCTCGCAGCCATGTGATTGGGAACGATGTCGAGTAGAAGTCCCATGCCGCGCTTTTGCAGTTCGGATTGAAGCGTCTCAAATTCACTCTCCGAACCTAATTCAGGATTAATTCTGGTGGGGTCGGTGACGTCGTAGCCGTGACCGCTGCCTTTACGTGCGGCCAGGATGGGCGAGAGATAAATGTCAGAGATGCCAAGGCCATTTAAGTAGTCGAGAACATTGCAGGCGTCGGAGAAACGGAAATCCTTGTTGAGTTGGAGCCGATAGGTCGCGTTCGGGATGCGAGTAGGCGGCATAATTACGCGGCCTGCAACTCCGGCTGGGGAACCCGAATTTTCAACAGCTCAGCTAAGTGCAAGAGGATTTCGAGTTGTTTATCGGCGGGTCCGGCAGATTCTGGGAGCTTTTCCAGGGTCTCCACCAATGGCGCATAGCAAATGTTTTGCGCTTCCCAGAGGACAACCGGAAACGGAATAAAAGGGATTAAATCGAGCGATGCCGTCAGGCGCTCTCCAGTCGCGGGATCGTTTGGATTGACGGCAAACTGCTCCGCTTCTTTCTCGATGCGCCTTCGAATTGCATATTCGAGGGTTGTAACGTCAAGCGCAATGCTGCTGGCGGTTGCCTCTCGCAAGAGTCCGCGAATGCTGTCGGCGTCGAGATCGGGACGCTCGAACGCTTGCTGCAACTGACTATTGAGTGCGATTTCGGCGGCTGACATGAGGGCGCGCGGCACTGGAATCGACAGGCCATGAAGAAAGCGGATCAATGGCGCCTGACTCTCGAAAATAGTGCGATAGACCGCCGCCGCCGAGGTCAGAGACTCGTTCAAAATCTGATTCGTAATTTTTCTCTGTTCATCCCGGAAGAGCAGCCGCAAAGAATAAATCTTGCTCCCGAAAATCTGATCGAGAATGCGTATCGCTTCAGGGCTGTCCGCCTGGGAGAACGCCTCGACCAGTTTTCCGCGGAGCTCGCCATTGGCCAAACGATCATGCGGGCCGACTCCTGCTGTGATGTTGTGTTCGCCCAGCTGTAACACCGCAAAGTCGAACTGCGCCGACTCCTCGGTGATTTCCGAGCTCAGCCGAACCGCACCTGTCGCCAGGCGCATTTTTCCTTCCGCCTCGAGCGAATAATTATCGCGTTCCACGTCGTAACAGTAGATTTGCGTTTTATCGCCGTAGTTTTCAAACAACGAACTAATGGCATAGTGACCGGCGACGCGCTCAATATCAACGAACGCAGGCTTGACCCATTTCTGGTAGATCTGAGCGCCATCGCCGTGTTCCGGAAGATTGCTTTTGGCTTTTGCCAACTGCTCCAGAAACTGCGATTCGAGGTCTTGCGCGCAACACTGCTCGGCCAGTTGCAAAGCGCGGCCGGCGTAACGAATCACCTGCACGGTTTCCAGCCCGGATAGTTCATCGAAAAACCAGCCGCAACTGGTGTACATCAACATCGCATGACGCTGCATTTCGAGCAGTCTTAAGGCTTTGACCTCTTCGGCTTGATTCAGAGGGCGTAGAGCATGAGCGGCGAAAAACCGGGCTCGCGATTCGGCGGAGCGATCGAGAATAACTCGAATATATTCATCGCGTGCTTCCCACGGATTCCGGAGGAGAGTTCCGAGTTCGTTTTCGAAAATGGGCGCAAGCCGGTCGCGAAGCCAATCCAGGGCTGCCCGCAGCGGAGCACGCCATTCCTGATTCCAAGTGGTGCCGCCGGAGTTGCAGCCGCAGTTCGAGCGCCAGCGTTCCACGCCATGTACACAACTCCAGGAACTGTTGTCGATGACCTCAGCCACATAGTCCGCCGGATGCTTTTCCAGGAATTCGCCATAGTTCGTCAATGTCGCAACTTTGCTTTCCTCGATCCGGTGCAAAGCCGAACTAAGCGCCATTTCTCCGTAGTGATGGTGATGGCCATAACTCTCTCCATCGGTCGCAATATGGACCAGTTGCGCTCCTTTGCGGCCGTCGGAAAACCCGCTCATCAGCCGGTCGGCGAAGCGCTTGCCATCGTTGAGCAAACCTTCGAAGGCGACGCCCTGGGAAATGGGTCCATCGTAGAAAAATAAATTGATTTTTTTCTTGGAAGGCAGTTCGGTTAGATAGGCGTGGCTGGGATCGATACGGCTGCCGCTCACATCGTCCCATTTGGCACTCTTCGGTGCTCGAACGCGCTTGGCTTGGCGCGGCGCAAGTATCGTGAACTTGATTCCATTCTCGGCCAGAACTTCGAGAGTCTCGGTATCGACCGCGGTTTCCGGAAGCCACATTCCCTCCGGCTTGCGGCCAAAATGCGATTCGAAGTCGCGCAGCCCCCACTTCACCTGCGTGAGTTTGTCCCGCCGGTTCGCCAGAGGCAAGATCATGTGGTTGTAGCCCTGAGCAATGGCGGAGCCGTGCCCGCCAAAGCGTTTCTGACTTGCCTTGTCGGCTTCCAGAATTGCGTCATAGACCTTGCCCGCTTTTGCCTTCAGCCAGGAGAGCAATGTGGGTCCGAAATTGAAGCTGATCTCCGCATAATTATTCATCAGCTTGAGGATGCAATTGTCGCCGTCGAGCACCCGTGAGACGGCGTTGGGAGCGTAACACTCCGCGGTAATGCGCTCATTCCAGTCGTGATAGGGATAAGCGGAGTCCTGCAACTCGATCGCTTCCAACGATGGGTTTTCCCGCGGAGGCTGGTAAAAGTGCCCGTGAATACAGATGTATTTCATGTCGGCTGCCTGTCTGAGACGGATTCTTCCAGAACTACGAAAGAAAGAGGATGCCACTCCAGTCGAAAGGGTTTGGAAAGTTCTATTCCTTCAGCGTGGCTGACGGCATTTCCTCGCCACTTTGCGTCCGCAGAGCAGAGCCGGACAGTCCAAACGCCCTCCCATTCAGGCAAATCGAAAGCCGCCATTTCATCCGAGAAGTTGAATATCATCGCCAGACGCCTCGACTGGTATTCGCGGTACACCAACAATACAGGATTGGAGGATTCCCATACATGCCACGAGCCGCCATTCCCGAGGTCTTCTTTCTTTCTCAGTTCAATCAGTTCGCGATAAAAGCGAAACAGAGTGGCATGAGGTTCTTGTGCCTGCAGCGAGTGTTGCAGCCGTGATCTTTCGAAGGTTGATTCATCCTGCGGGTCGGGCACGGCGCTCTTCCAGCCGAATGCCGAAAATTCTTCTTGACGGCCGCGGCGAACGGCCTCTACCAAGTTCGGATCTAAATGGCTGATGAAGTATTGAAATGGCGCTGTCTCGCCGTACTCTTCTCCCATAAAGAGCAGCGGAACAAAAGGCGACAGCAAGGTCAGGCCGGCTGCCAGTTTCAGTCCCTCGAGGTTCACCAGAGCGCTGAGTCTTTCTCCGGCGGCGCGATTTCCAATCTGATCGTGATTCTGATTGCAGACCACAAAACGTGAGCGGGGAATTCCATGTGGTGAGTTGCCGTGTTTTCTTTGACGGTGCCTGGAATATTGTCCGCGATAATACCAACCATTCCGAAGCGTTTCCGCCAGATGAGGGAGTGTGCCGAAATCTTCGTAGTAGCCATTGCGTTCTTCCGTAAGGAGGGTATGCACCGAATGATGGAAGTCGTCGCTCCACTGTGCATCGAGGCCATAGCCGCCACGCTCTGCCGGCAGAATCAAGCGCGAATCGTTCAGGTCGCTTTCTGCGATCACTTGAATCTTGCGACCGAGGCGCGATGCCAGACTAGTGACGGCGGCCTTGAGTTCCGCTAAGAAATGCAGGGCGCTGAAGTCGAAAATCGCATGGACGGCGTCCAGGCGCAGAGCGTCGAAGTGGTACTCCTCAAGCCAGTAAAGCGCGTTCTCCAGGAAAAAACGCCGCACCTCATCGCTGTCCGCACCGTCAAAGTTGATGGCCTGCCCCCAGGGACTTTGATAACGACCGGTGAAGTAAGGGCCATATTGTCCCAAATAATTTCCTTCAGGGCCCAGGTGGTTGTAAACAACGTCGAGGGCGACAGCGAGTCCGTGCCCGTGAGCGGCATTTACCAGGCGCCGTAAGCCCTCCGGGCCGCCGTAGGAATTTTGAGGAGCGAAAGGAAAAACGCCGTCGTAGCCCCAGTTTCGCGAGCCGGGAAACTGCGCCACCGGCATCAGTTCAATCGTTGTGATGCCTAGTTCGGCAAGTTGAGGAAGGTGTGCGATAACGGCGGCGAATGATCCTTCGTCGCTGTAGGTCCCCACATGCAGTTCGTAGAAGATGCTCTGCTCGAGATCAATGCCGCTCCACTGCTTATCGCTCCACTGAAAAGATTTGGTATCCACTAATTGAGACGGACCATGAACACCTTCGGGCTGAAAGCGCGAGGCTGGGTCAGGCAAGTCCCGCGCGTTATCTAAGTGATAGAAATATTGCGCACCCGCTGCCAGGCCGTCCACGACAGAAAAGTGGTAGCCGTGCTCGTCCTTTTCCATCTCAACAGAGCGCTCAGGTCCAAGCAGACGGACACTCGCACGCTTTATCAGCGGCGCCCAAAGCAGGAACACCCATTCACCGGACGAGAGACGGCTCGCGCCCAACGGAATGCTTTGAGTTGGTTTAAAAATGGGGGCAGTGGGCATGCGCGGAGATTACAGTCGAACGAGGCGAATCATGAAAGGCGAATTAAGCCTATTTACGTTTAGCCCGTTTATTTTTATCGCGAAGCAAGGTTGCGGGGCAATACAGCGGAGCACCTAGAAGGCGCAAGCCATGAGTGAACAGCAGGTGAATGCAGATGGCCCCTCGCGAGTCGGCTAAAGATATGACAGGTAGCAATTTAGAGTTAGACTAAATTTCCACGTTTGGAGACCACTCCTTGCCCAAAGCCTCGTCGCACTTCGTCCGCCATTTCGCTGCGTTGTTTCTTCTTTTTCTCGCCGGTTCTGTCCTTGCCCAGTCCGTGCCTCCCGGGTTTATGAATGGGCTCAGATGGCGATCGATAGGGCCATTTCGCGGCGGTCGAGTGGTTGCCGTCACCGGCGTGCCGGGCGATTCGACGACTTTTTATTTTGGCGCCGTTAATGGCGGTGTTTGGAAAACTTCGGACTCCGGAGTTGTATGGAAACCAATCTTTGACCAGCAGGCCGTCGGGTCGATTGGCGCCATTGCAGTGGCTTCGTCCGATCCCGGAGTCATCTATGCCGGAACGGGAGAATCGGATATTCGCTCCGATTTGTCTTCGGGCAACGGCGTTTACAAATCGATCGACGGCGGCTCAACCTGGACGCACATTGGTTTGGAAGAGACGCGCCAGATCAGTCGCATCGTCATCGACCCGAAAGACCCTAATGTCGTTTATGTCGGAGCGCTAGGGCACGCCTACGCTCCGAACGAGGAGCGCGGAGTTTACAAATCCATCGATGGAGGAACGCATTGGTCTAAGGTGCTGGATCAAGGGCCCGAGATCGGCGTCTCGGACATGGCGATCTGTTCTGGGAAACCGCAGCTTTTATTTGCCGGCACATGGCACACTCATCGTCCGCCCTGGAGCACCTACGCTCCCATCGATGGGCCCGGCGGCGGCCTTTACCGGTCGCAAGATGGCGGAAAAACCTGGGCTCGCCTTAGTGGCGGGGGACTGCCGGAAGGTGACTGGGGACGGATCGGAGTCGATGTCGCTGCGGATGGGAAACGGGTATACGCGCTGATTCAAGCGAAGAAGGCTGGGCTCTACCGCTCTGACGACGGCGGCGAAACATGGGTTCTTAAGAATGCGGATTCGCGTCTTACGAGTCGAGCCTGGTATTTCAACAGCATCACAATCGATCCCAGCAATCCTGATGTGATCTACATCCCGAACGTCGCTCTTTATCGCTCCGAGGATGGAGGCAAGACAATTTCCATCGTGCGCGGAGCTCCAGGTGGTGACGATTACCACCAGATATGGGTTGACCCAAAGAATTCCGCAAGCATGGTTCTGGGCACGGATCAGGGAACCAGCGTCAGCCTCGACCGCGGCCAGACCTGGAGCACCTGGTACAACCAGCCTACGGCGCAGCTCTATCACGTGATTACCGACAATCAATTTCCTTACGTGGTGTACGGGGCACAACAGGATAGTGGAAGCGCCGCCGTTCTCAGCCGCACAGACCACGGCCAAATCACGCCCCGCGACTGGTTCCCCGCGGGCGAGAGCGAGAGCGGATACATGGCGCCCGATCCGAAGGATGCGAACGTCATTTTTTTGAGCAGCGCATACGGCGGCGTTGACCGCTACAACAGGAAAACCGGCCTCAGCCAGAACGTCACACCGTGGCCCGTCCAGGCATTCGGCTCGGAAATCAGTCAACGCAAATATAGGGCGCCGTGGACCCCGCCACTGATTTTTTCTCCGGTCGATCCAGCGGCGCTTTATTTTGGTACGCAATATGTGATGAAGACTCTCGACGGTGGCTTGCACTGGGAGACGATTAGCCCCGACCTGACCGGCGCGAAGCAGAGCACGCAAGATAAAGATGATAAAGACAAAGACAAAGACAAAGACAAAGATGACAAGCCCTCAGGACTGCCGACGGTCGAGAATGCGAAGCAACGCGGATACGGAGTCGTATTCACCATTGCGCCATCGGCTCTTAACCGCGATCTTATCTGGGCGGGCAGCGACACGGGATTGATTCATGTAACGCGCGATGGCGGGAAGAGTTGGAAAGAAGTGTCGCCGCCAGGGCTTGCCGACTGGAGCAAAATTTCGCTCATCGAGCCCTCGCATTTTGATCCGGCCGTCGCCTATGCTGCTGTGGATCGCAGCCGGCTCGACGATCAGTCGCCCTACATTTATCGAACGCGCGACTATGGCGCTACCTGGCAACTGATTACCAATGGCATTGCCGCCCCGGCGTTTGCGCGCGCCATACGCGAAGACTTTCAGTGCAAAGGACTGCTCTTCGCGGGAACGGAGTCGGGCGTTTATGTGTCGTTCGATGACGGCGATCACTGGCAATCGTTGCAGCTCAACCTGCCTGTCAACTCCATCCGTGATCTCGCCATTCACGGTGACGACCTGATCGTTGCCACACACGGACGTTCTTTCTGGATTCTTGACGACGTCACACCGCTTCGTCAGGTAAATCAGGCGGGCAAGGCGATCGCCGCATGGCTTTTTGAACCTGCGACGGCGTTTCGCATCGACAACGACTCTTTCCCTGGAACGCCGCTTCCGCCCGAAGAGCCCACGGCTGAGAATCCTCCCGCGGGGGCGAGTATCGATTACTACCTTAACTCAGGAGCCAATGAAGTCACGCTGGAGATTTTCGATGCACGGCAGAATCTGGTGCGCAGATTTTCCTCCGCGGATAAAGGTCCTGCGACGCGCCCCCCGATACCCATCGCGGAACGCTGGTTTCCGGAGCCGGAGGTCCTGGAGAAAACTCAAGGGATGCACCGCTTTATCTGGGACCTGACATGGAGCAGTTCCGGAGGCCCGGGTGGAGATGAAGATTCCGAATACCGCAATCCCAGCGGGCCCAAGGTTGTGCCGGGCATTTACCAAGTTCGGCTCACCGCAGACGGAAAGACTCAAGCGCAGGCGCTGCGAATTGCTATGGATCCGCGCTCAGCCGCGACCTCACAAACACTTCAGCAACAGCTAGAACTCGGTCAAACAATGTACAGGGAGACTCTCGATGCGCGCCGCGCCATTGCCGAGATCGGTTCGCTGCAAAAGCAAGTCGCCGACGTTCTACAAAAACTCGATGCAAAAGACTCGGCGCTTAAATCTGCTTTGGCTGAGGCTCAAGCAAAACTGAATAAGATTCTTGCGAACAAGGCTGCTCCGGCAGATAAGACTCCCGGATTACAAGAAGCTTATGCCGGCGTGGCGTCGGCTCTGCGAGTCGTCGAAGGTGGAGAACGAGCCGCGCCCTCGCAGGCGATCGCTCTGTATGAAGAGTCCAGCCATTACGTCAAGTCGCGGATCGCGGAATGGGCGACGTTCAAGCAAGCACGATTACCGGAGATCAATCAGAAACTCCAGCAGGAGAATATGGCTCCGATCGTTATCTCGGAGATTGAACAGGAAGTCGAGTTTCTTATGTCGCGCTGAGAACAAGAACAGCGACATCTGAAAGCTGGGGGGATCCGGATATCTAGCGGGAACGATGAATAGAGCACGCTAACTCCGGCGCGCAAGAAAGCGCGCCGTCGAGGCGGGTGCGGACCCTAGATTGCGTTCTTAATTCTGGCTTAATTCTGGATCGAGCTGCCAACCTGCGAGAATACGTTATTGGCGTTCGAACCGATGAGGCGAATCGTTCCTACCACAATCACCAGAATCACCGCGAGCATCACGGCGTATTCCGCGATATCCTGACCACTCTCATCCTTCCACAGATGCTGTAACAGTTTTGCCACGGGCTCCCTCTCTTTCTGCTTAAATAAACCTAAACCCCTACGTTCTGAACAGGGGGACACCGACTACCCTAAAACGAACTGTCAACTGTTCCCGAGGCTGGTCTTGCTTCCGATGTTAGCGGGCGATCGGACAATGGCCAATGGCACGAAGGTGCCACAGGTTGGGATTGCCCCATCAGGGCCTCCAGTCACCGCTCACGCGATGCTCTTTAATGGAAGCGCCTGATTTACCGCAAACAAAGCCAGCTCCAGCCGGGTCGATACCCCCAGTTTATCGAAAATATTGCTCAGGTGATGTTTTACCGTATCTTCGCTGATTTTAAAGTATTCGGCGATTTCTTTGTTGGAATATCCGGCCACCACCGCGGAAACAATCTCCAATTCACGCGGCGTCAGGCCGAATTTTCTCTGCCGCGCCTCGTCGCTGGAGGACTGCATTAGAGTTCGCAGATATTGCACCAGGTTGGAGACGCTTTCGCGTCCTACCCAGTACTCCCCCGACATTACGGTGTGAATTGCTTTAAGCAGCAACTGGGTGGCGGAATCCTTGAGCACGACTCCGCGCGCGCCCAACTGCAACGCTTCAACGATTTGGCCTTTTTCCGCGGCGGCCGTGAGCAGGATCACTCGCACCGGCGTGGATGTCGATCCCGCGCTCAGATCGCGTAATGCTTCCAGCCCCGGATGTTTGGGCATGGCGAGATCGAGCAACAAAATGTCAGGCTTGATCTGGCGCGCTAATTTCACAGCCTCCGCGCCATCGGAAGCCTCGCCCATAACCTTTAAATCGGTTTCGGCCTCCAGCAGGCGGCGCAGGCCGTCACGAAAAATCGGATGGTCGTCGGCGATCACGATGCGCACTGTTTGTGGCTTCTTAAAATTCATGCGGCATTTCTCCGCCTCTGGGCACACTAACTTCCAGGCGTGTTCCTTGTCCGGGATTTGATTCTACAGTGAGTTCTCCGGCAATCAAACGCACACGTTCCTTAATGATCATAGGTCCTTTACCAATCTCATCCAACTGGTCCTGCGTGAAGCGCCCTGTAAAGGGAAATCCCTTTCCATCGTCCTCCATGGTCAGGTTCCAGCGGCTTTCGTTCGAGCCCAACCGCACCAATGCATGGCGGGCTGTGCTGTGCTTGCGCACGTTAACCAAACCTTCCTGCACAATGCGCAGCAATTCGCGGCAGACTTTTTGTGGCATGTCGAGTTCTTCCAGATCGGTCACGAAACGCGCGGAGATGCCAGTCTCCCGTTGAAAACGCTCCACCGTATCATTAAGAACGGGCAGTAAGCGATGAGAATCGACATCGATCGCTTTCATCTGCTGCATGAGCTCGCGCAGCTTTAAGACTTCTTCCCGCAGCAGCCCCTGGATTCTTCCCAACTCCCCGCCAATGGGTTTATCGGCAGCGTCCTGACGGCGTAGTACGTCCACCTGCATTTCCACGGCAATCAACGATTGCACCGCTCCGTCGTGCAGTTCGCGGGCGAAGCGAGCCCGTTCAGCCGCGCCCGCTCTGCGCCGCAGTTGATGCAGTAAATACACGTTGTAAATCGCCGGACCCACCTGACGAATAAGGTCCTGCATAAAACGCAGTTCTTCCAGTTTGTCTCCCTGCCAGCGAGGATCGAACAGGAAAATACGGCCTCCCCATTCGCTGCCGAACAGAAACGAAACTGTCACAACTGATTCGAAAGGTTGGGCCGCACGCAAACGCGCCAGCGATTCTGTCGACGCAGAAGAAAGTTGATTGCCGTCATTGCCTAACGCCAGGGTCTGCCATTTTTCACCGTCGGCTGCGCCATAGCAAACGTCCCCAGGGAAATCGGCGAGGTAAATCTCCGCATCGCGTGGCCTGGAATCCAGCCAGGTGAACTCGGACAACACTTCATTGGACTTCCCCAATTCACCCAGGAAAACCCGGTAGTTACGAGTTTCCTGCGCCGCGACGAGCAACCGCCGCGCGCCATAGATATTGAGGATTTCACCGAAGATTTGCTGCAGTGTCCCGGTCAGCCCAGCCTCCACGCGGGCTTTGGCGAGAATCCGCGTGATGAAGGCTTTTTCTGCGCGCAGTTTTTTTTGTTGCCCGGCGAGATATCCCAGCAGCAATCCCATCACCAGGAGATAAACCGAAAGCATGAACAGGCGCTTGGGCTCGAACTCCTCCAGATTGATGTTCAGCCCGGAGAATATGCTCCAGGGCAATGAGCGCCCAGGCTTCCACACGTGGAGCAGGAGGCTCTCTATCCACAGCAATGCCACTTCGGCTGCGGCTGTGCTCAGAGTCTCCCATTGTCCCCAGCGATAGGCCGCCGCCACGAGAACAAAGAAAAAAAACAGAAAGAACGGGCTCCGGGGCCCTTCGGCAAATACCGAAATCAGCGCTGGCCACACGATATCCGCACCGTGCACCAGCAGGCGAAACGCCACGGTCGACTGCTGTCGTCGCCGCAGCAGCGTCATCACGAGCACGCCATGAATCAGATAAAGGCCGAGCAGGCCGTAGGCGATCGGTGCATGCCCCAGCTGCGTGGGGTCCATGTAAATGGCGGCCAGAGCCGAGATTGCAAGAAACACGCGGGATGTCGCTAGCCAGCGTTCAATACGGCGCACTTCACCGGGATCGGTAGGATCCTGCAGTCTCCAGGAAAACCGGTAGCGATCACCGTGACTCAATCGAATGACCTCTCCAGGGCCTCAAAGCACTGCGGCATACTATTGATTGGAAAGGGATTCCGCAAGTAAAACTTTTCTTCGGAATGCCGCTCATACCCAAACTATTTTTAGCTGATAAGCCAAGGTTACCAGAGTAACCATCGTGAAATCGCGCTCCCATCTAAAATATCCGTCAGGGGAGTGTCTTGAGCGCACGCATCAAGCTTTGGTCTGCCGCGGTAGTAGCCTGCCTGGGCGCATTAGTAGTGGCAGCGCTGCTCTTGCGCCAATCTTTTCGGCTGACCGCATTCAGCGACATCATTCAATGTTTGCTCCTGTCCTCCGCAACACTTTCATTCCTCGCACAGGCGCGAAGCGCAAAAGCCCGCATGAGGTTATTTTGGTCGTTGCTGGCTCTGGGTCTCGCTCTCTGGCTGTTTTATCAGATTCTGTGGACGTATTTCGAAGTGTTCCTGCGCGCCGATGTACCGGATATTTTCTGGGCAGACATCGTTCTGTTCATCCACATCGTTCCTCTCATCGCGGCTCTGGCCTTGCGTCCTCATGTTCCCCGCGATCAATATGCCGCACGGCTGGGACACCTGGATTTTGCCTTGCTATTCGTTTGGTGGGTTTATTTATACGCGCTGCTGGTCATGGCCTGGCAATATGCGATGCCGGACAAGTCCCACTACAATGACAACCTCAACGCTGTCTATCTAGTCGAGAAAATTGTTTTCCTGGTTGCTGTAGCGGTTAGCTGGGCGCATTGCAGGGGAGGCTGGAAAGCCTTCTACGCCAATCTTTTCGGCGCGAGCCTGCTCTACGCAGCCAGTTCCTACGTCGCTAACTGGGCCATCAGCCGCGGCGTCTACTACAGCGGCAGCCTTTACGATATTCCGCTGGTTGCGTCCATGGCCTGGATGACCCTGATTGCCTTGTGGAACCAGACTGACGAATCCGAAGCGCTCAACGGCAGCATTTCAACTACCTACGGGGTGTGGATCGCTCGTTGTGGCATGATCGCCGCCTTCTCGCTGCCCCTGTTTGCGGCGAGGACGCTTTGGGACCCATCTTTGCCTCCTGTAGTGCGCTTGTTTCGTATCGTGCTCAGCCTGGGCGCAGCCCTAGTCATGGGTGTGATGGTCTTTGTGCGCCAGAACCTTCTGGATCGCGAGTTGAACCGGTTGCTCGGCGATTCCCGCGAATCAATCGAAAACCTTAAGCGTTTGCAGGCACAAATCCTGCAATCGGAAAAAATGGCTTCTATCGGCCAGTTAGTTGGCGGCGCTGCCCACGAACTCAACAATCCCATCACGGCCATGCTCGGTTATTCCGATCTGCTGCTCAGCACTGAACTTAGCCCGGAACAGCACACGCTCGCCGCTGAGATCAGCCATCACGCGCGCAAAACCAGGTCTCTGGTGGCCAGCCTGCTCAGCTTCGCCCGCAGTACGCCCGCTCCCAAATCTCCCGTCGATCTAAACACGCTGGCACGGACCGCCGTTAAATTGACCCAACCCCAGTGGCAGGCGATGAAAATAGAGATAACTACGGATCTCTGCCCGGGACTGCCTAAGGTTCTGGGAGATTCCAACCAGTTACTTCAGGTCTGCTTGCAGCTTCTAGGTAGCTGCCTGCATTCGGTGCAGGAGCGTAACGGAACTAGACTCTGCCTTGTTACCGAGACGATTGCCGGATCGTGCGTTGTGTCGATTGGGGAACCTGTAGCGAGGGGCGAAAGCCCGGCGCAGCGAACAGGAAACATCGCCTCGGCCAGCGATACGATTGATCCTCTCGGCTTAACCGCCTGCCGTGGAATTGTTCAGGAGCATCACGGAGAGGTCTCATCTCAACGATGCCAGGATGGCACTTTCGCGATCCGCCTGGAACTGCCGGGTTTAGCTGCGGGGCCCGGAACGGTAACTGGAGCTAAGCTTCCGGTGCGGTGGCAATCTCAACCGTTCGCTTGAGTTGACCGCAAGCGGCGTAAATATCGCGCCCGCGGGGACGCCGTACAAACGCTGGGATACCAGCACTTCTCAGAATTCCCTGAAACTTGGCCACACGGTCCGGCGAGGGCGTGGCAAAATCGATTCCCGGTCCTGGATTCAGGGCAATCAGATTCACCTTGGTCCGCATTCCGCGGAGCAACTCCGCCACTTCTGCGGCATTCTCAACGGAGTCGTTGACGCCATCCAGCAGCACGTATTCGAACGTAATCCACTCCCGCTGCCGCAACGGAAACTCTCGCGCTGCCGCGATCAATCGCTCGAGATTCCATTTTCGGTTCAGTGGCATCAGGCGCGAACGAAGCTCGTCGTTGGGGGCATTCAACGAGATCGCCAGTTTCGGGCGTACGGTTTCGGCTGCAAAATCGTAAATTCTGGGCACGATTCCAGCGGTTGATACCGTCATTTTTGACTCGGGAATCCGAACTTCCGCTGCGAGCAAGCGGACCGCTTTCATGAAATTCTCGTAATTCAAAAACGGCTCGCCCATCCCCATAAAAACCAGGTTGACGCGATCGTCAGGCGGGGAAACTTTTTGTTCCCGCAAAACCGCGCATACCTGTGCGACGATCTCTCCCGCAGTCAGATTGCGCTTCACTCCCAGCAGGGCGGTCAGGCAGAATTGACAATCGACGGCACAACCGACCTGGCTTGAAACGCAGATTGTCGCCCGGTTGAAGGCGGCGCTGCCGCCACCAGGACGCTTCTTGCCGGAACTGGGATCCTGCTGCGCAATATCGCCAGCTTCCGATCCATCCCCAGCCTCCCCGCCATCCCCTTGAGGCATCCAAACGGTTTCGACGCTTTGGCCGTCGCGGAAAGCAAGAAGGTAGCGCACAGTTCCATCTTGAGAGGTAAACTTTTTCTCAATTGCGGGCAATCCTACTGACAAACCGTCCCGCGCCAGAGATTCACGAAAATCCTGAGGCAGGGTCGATATCTCTTCCAAGGATTGCACTCGCTGCCGGTATAACGCTTCGCGCAACTGCTGAGCGCGGTACGCAGGCTCCCCGGACCGATGCACAACGGCAGAAAGTTCCGCCCTGTCCATCCCCAGCAGCGTTTCGGAGCGCCGAGTCGTAGTTGTCGTTTGATCAGACATGTCCAAACTCTGATGATACCTTCATCGGGGCGGTCTGAGAGGCGGTCAGATGCACCCTGTATGCAGCTTCGCGCGGATGTTAGTCATTTGTAAGTTATTGATTCAAAACGACTAACTATTTTCGCACGCGGTTCCCTGCTATGTCAGAATAATGATGCTGGTCCGTTCTCATACCCGCATTCCAGTAATGCCTTCATAGGACGTCCGTCATGGTCAAAGAAGTTCGCAATATTCGCCGTCAGGTCTTGCCCCATGGGTTGACCGTCATTACTGAGCAGATGCAGCATATTCGCTCGGCTTCCATCGGAATCTGGCTGGGGACCGGTTCCCGGGACGAGGATTCCGAGTCAAACGGGATCTCTCACTTCATCGAGCACATGGTCTTCAAGGGGACCAAACACCGCACGGCGGAAGAGATCGCGCGCCAGGTCGATTCCATCGGCGGCAACATGGACGCCTTCACCGCCAAAGAGTGTATCTGCTTTAACGTCAAAGTCCTTGATGAACATGTTCCGGTAGCACTCGATATTCTAGCCGACCTGGTACTTCATCCCATTTTTGATGCGCAGGATATCACCCGCGAACGCGGTGTCATTCTGGAAGAAATCAAAATGGACGAGGACAATCCTGACTATCTCGTCCACGAAATCTTTACCCAAAATTTCTGGAAGGATCACCCTCTGGGCAAGCCTATTCTCGGCACCAAAGAAACGGTGAAGCGTTTTGAGCGCCAGACGGTCTTCGATACATACGCTCATCGCTTTGCGCCGGGCAACATCATCGTCTCCGCCGCCGGGAACCTGGATCACGACAAGTTTGTGGAACTTGTGTCCAAGCACTTCGATCACATGAAACCGGCGAAGAACGGCTTTCATTCGGCGCAGCCAAAGATTTCTTCACGCATCATTCTGCGCAACAAGAAAGCACTCGAGCAGGTGCAGTTGTGTCTCGGTGTTCCTTGTCACCCGATTGCCCATGAGCAACGCCACGCTGGTTATGTTCTCAACACCCTTCTTGGCGGTGGCATGAGTTCGCGTCTCTTCCAGAACATTCGCGAGCGTCAGGGCTTGGCCTACTCGATTTACAGCGATCTCAATCCTTACCGCGATACCGGATGCATGGCCGTTTATGCGGGAACATCTTTGGCCTCGGCTTCCAAGGTAGTGCAGTCAGTAGTCAGCGAGTTCCGCAAACTGAAACAGGAAACGGTCGGTGACGAGGAGTTGCGCCGCTCCAAAGATCAGCTCAAGGGCAGCCTGATGCTCTCACTTGAATCGAGCACGGCGCGCATGTCGAACCTGGCCCGCCAGGAAATGTACTTCGATCGTTTTTACGACCTCGACGAACTCATCGAGAAAATTGAAGCGGTCACCGCCGACGATCTGCAAGGTCTGGCTAACGAGTTTTTCCAGACGGAGAAGGTTGCAGTCGCGGCGCTGGGCAATCTTCACGGCCTGAAGATTTCCCGCGATCAACTCGCCTGCTGACGGCTGGTACGATCGGAGTAAGGAGATCGTAATACAGTGCCGAATTCCGTGGACCTGCCGGGTTCACCTGCCGCGTAGATCAAAAGTAAACCCCATCTTCTGCAAGAACTTTGCGAGAAGATGGGGTGCTATTGCCACACCACTAAGGAAAAAGCGGGAGTGTTACATGCCGCTCTGATCGAAGAACACCGCTTCTTTCTGGTGGTGAAAATCGATCTCTTTGAGCGTGCTGCCGTGAGAACCTGTTGTATCGGTCACGACAGCGTCCCGGGTAATCTGGTCGTCGTTCGTCTTTAACGTTCCCGGCACCGTGGCCATTGTTTTATTGCCCTGCATAAAACTCACCTGAACCGCCGGACCTGCTCCTTGCCATTCGACTTTGTAATTGCCGGGTTTCAATTGCGTACCGCCCACCTGCACCGGATCGCTGATGGTAACGGTTCGCGCATTATTGCTGCGGGCGAAGGAACTCAGGGGAAATGCCAACGCTAACGTCGATAGAAGAGCCATGTACTTTAGAAATTTCATTTCGCTATCTACTCCTTTTCAGTTTAATAACCACCCTCAAAGCGACCTCGAGGTCAGCTCGGAGGCCATACTCAAACAGATGCGGGAGCGGAGTTGAAGTTGCACGAAGTGGGTGAAATTGTATTCAACCTGTACATCGCAGATGCGACGACAAATCATTACAATGCGACGGCTTAAGCGCAACCGCTTGGAACGCTGGAAGAGTATCGAGAGATCTAAGATTTAGTACGTTCCGCTTCCCCGCACCTTCGCAGCGAAATTTACGGTTGGCCTTTGCGCGGGGCAATACCTGCGACATAGCGCCTTCGTCGAAGCGAGTTCACTCTTCGAATTGAAGATAATTTCGTTTAAGCGCATGACTTACCAACTGCCACATCGCTTCGTGCAACCAAAAGACAACTCACATTCAGGAGGCATCATGCCAAACGAAGGATTGAAGGAACTTTACATAGACGAACTAAAAGATCTGTATAGCGCCGAGAACCAACTGGTGAAAGCCCTGCCCAAGATGGCCAAGGCCGCTTCATCGGAAGAGTTGCAGCAAGGCTTTGAAGAGCATCTTGAACAGACAAAGGAACATGTGGCCCGTCTGGAAAAAATCTTCGAAGCCCTGGACGAGAGTCCTAAAGGTAAGAAGTGCATGGGTATGGAAGGATTAGTGAAAGAAGGTTCGGAAGTGATGGGAGAAGACTTCGAGGATGCGGTGATGGATGCCGCATTGATCGGAGCCGCCCAGCGCGTGGAGCATTATGAAATCGCCGCTTATGGCACTGTACTCGAATTCGCCAATGTACTCGGTGAGACCGATGCTGCGTCCTTGCTCGAGGAAACGCTGAACGAAGAAAAGGAAACGGATGAGAAGCTGACCGAACTTGCCAAGGAGATTAATTCTCAGGCGAATGAGGGTGGCGAAGAAGTCGACCAGGACGAGGAAGCGGAGTTGCAGGAAGAAGAACAACCAAAAGCAACCAGAGGGACGCGGAAACCAACAAGGCGCGTGGCGTAGGCCGACTCCTTAAACTGAAGGCGGAGGCAACCGCGAACTCTGTCGCGATTGCCTCCGCCTTTTTCTTGCCCGCTTGCATCCCGAAAAAATCTTCTAGCTCATTGAGGATTGGCGGGTGGGCTTGGAACGTCGCTCCCCGGAGTCCCAGGCGTCAATTGGCTCCCGATCACATCGCCAGAGACGATCATTTCGACGCGGCGGTTCAACTTGCGGCCAGCGGCGGTGCTGTTATCGGCGATCGGATCGGCCTTGCCCATTCCTTGCGCAGCCACATTGTTCATGGAGACTCCCGAGCTGACCAGATAATCGCGCACGGATTCGGCGCGTTTGTCGGAAAGCGTCTGGTTGTATTCGTCGCTGCCGATGGAATCGGTGTAACCCTCGACTTGCAGCTTCAGGTCGGGATAGGCGAGCACGATTCCCGATATTCTGGCCAAGCGCTCACGAGCCTCAGGCTTCAACGTGTATTTGTTGAAATCAAATAAAACGTCCGGCATGCTGACAATCAAACCGCGCGCCGTGTCGCGCGTTTGCAAGACCTGATTCAGCTGAGCCAGCAAGCGGGCACGCATTTCCTCTTTTTGGCGGATGGCGTCCTGTCGTTGCCGGTCGGCCTCGGCGCGCTGCCGCTCGGCCTCCGCGGCGGCCTGATT
>JBAUXX010000031.1:0-19099 GCA_049584475.1 Candidatus Sulfotelmatobacter sp.
CAGTTGATCAGATAGCGTCCTCATCGGTGGCGCTCGCCAGTAGTTTCTGGGCTTTTGCAGGAGCTAATCAATCCGGCAACGGTACCGCAGCTCAACAGACAGAGTACCCTCAGCTCGTCAGCTGCTACGCCTCGGATAATCCGGCAGGTGTTTCTCTGCCCACTTGCCCAAGACCTAGTGACCTGCCCACTTGCCTTCAGGCCCTTTCGCTTCGCTGAGCGAGCCGATGCACGACATCGGATAGGCGACAACAATCTCTGCTCGGCATTGGCCAGACTGAAGCGCTTTTATATGCATGCAGTCAGAGGCTGTATCCTGCGACCAATAATTCGGGATTATTCTCAATAAGCCGGTCACGCAGTTCCTCGTCGTATGTTTGCCACTCCTTCCGGAGACAATTGTCACTCCGCAGAATATACCGCATTGGATCATCAGGGTGATGACTTGGTGGTGGCGAAGGCGGGCCCGACGGCGCCCCCAAGAGGAGCCAGTAGACAGGGACAGTAAAGCCCTCATTCCAACTGTGCTGAGAACGAAGGCCTGTGAGGTAGGTGACCGCAAACTGATCGCCCTGTGGTGCTATGACAATGGCATGCTGCTCAGAAATCCTTGTTTGAAGCAGCACATCGACCAGTTCAGCCCGGCGCCTCAGATACACTGCGTCTAACCCTCGCACCTGGGGAGGACTCGCTATCGCGAGACTCACAAAACCTGCGAGAACCGCGTACATCGGCCACAACTCTGCTTTGTAAGCTTCTATTCGTCGGGAGTAAAGCAACCCCGACACTAGCAGTCCAAGCTGAAGATTAGCTGTCATCGACGCTCTGCCAAACAAAAAATCGGAATTTTGATCAAGCCAGGGGTTGGCGGTCACGCAGAGAGCCAGGAGTGCCACCGTTCCAAAGGCCAGCATTGGCAGTCTCGCGAGTTCGACAGCTCCCGTGTAAATGACAAGGAGTACTAGACTGACGGTTAGAATTGCCAATCTTTCAGCTGTCCACCAAGTGGTGCCACCAGGAGGGAGATGCAGGCTAGCCGTGTGAAGGAACCAAGCCAAAGATGGAGAAAATGCAGTCACAAAGCCAGCGCACCATGAGACACAAATCAGAGTGCCCGCGAGATAGTTATTCTTGTCTGATAGCTTCAGTACTCCGGCCCCGATTACCAGTGTGGCCAGTAAGAGTAGAGCGGAGACATGGGACAGTACCGCCAGCAAGAACAATACGATCGCCACCCCATATAGCCAATGGCGACGTCCTAAGACTGCCATGTGAATGCAAACGGCGGCCCATGCCAAAAGAGCGACGCACAGTAATTCTTTGGTGAAATCTGCCAAGAGAAACAGATGCGACGGAAGAAGAGTGATCATGACTACGCCCCACCACGTAATCCAACCAGAGCTCGTAAGCCGCCATAACAGCATCCAAAAGCCCAAGAATAGTGACACTTCTATTGCTATCGACGAAAGCTTAATGCACTTCACGATGTCACTATGTCTTCCACAAACACTCGCGATTAGATAGAAGACCAGTGGCGTCCGTGAGGGATAGTACAGCGTGCCATTTGCTAGGATCGACTTGATCTGCTGCGCGTAATAGAAACCATCCACGCCTACTGGAAACGGATAACGAAAGAGTGAAACGGCGTCGCGCCACACGACAGCACCAGCAACGGGGACTGTCACAAGTAAGGCACGTAAAACAGCAATTACGTCTGGCTTCGCACAGCGTTCTGTGATGGCAATGGGAGCACCTGCCGTTCGCCTGGCGTTTATGTCGCCACCGTGAGATTCACTGAGAATTAGAAACGTTCCTCACCGGCAGAATTCAGCTCGGCGTAGTATCCCTTGCGGGAATAAACACGAAGTCTGTGGCCGGATTTCTCTGCCTTGACATTTATGTTCCGAAAACGACCGTTCAGCTCCAGGTGGGCTGGTTTGTAAGAAACCAGATAGCGACTCCGAATCACCTCTTGCAATTCTGCAAGACTCCGATCAAGGCTACGGATAGATCCTGGAGCGAAAGATGCTCCACCAGTCTGTTCCGCGAGTACCTTCAGTGCACGTTTGCCTATCGGCGTGGAACCAATCTCCCTCACAGAAGGTTCATACGTGCTAATTGTGTACACACTCACTTGCTCAGTCTCTGCCGCCTGGATTGCCTGCTTGAGTGTCTCTGTGCTGGAGTTGTCATCCCCGTCGCTGATCACAACCAAGATCCTTGCCACGACTCCTCGCTCAACCCGGCTGCCTAGTTTGCGAGACGCAAAGGCAACTGCGTCCCACAGCGCAGTCCCGCCGGCGGGTGCCAATAGTTGTGTGCCTTCCGACAGTTGTATCTGGTCCGCAGTGAAGTCCTGGACTAGCAATACAGAATTTGCAAAACCAACCAAGAACCCAAGGTCATTCCGATTCGTGAGCACGTTTTGGAGAAACCTACCGGCAGCTTTTTGCTCAAAGGCAAAACGGCCACTAATCGAGTCGCTGGTGTCGATGACAAGACCTAAGCGCAGAGGCAACTCGGCTTCGGACCGAAAATCGACAATAGCTGCAGGAGGCTCACCGTTGTCACGGATTCGTACGTCCTGGGGTGTGAGATCGGGGACGGATTTCCCGTGATCCGTTGCCGCAAAAAGTAGCGCAACCTCGTCGACGGTCTCCCGCAGAATCCAACCGGTCCTGACACTGGGACCAGAAAGGTCGCCAACCGGTTGCGAGATCCTGGCGGTATCGGCAGCATTAGAACCAGATGTGTCTGAACAGCCCTCGCATATTGCTTCCGCTTCCACAACCTGTTTTCGTTCTGCAATTTCGGTTGAGGTGGGCTCATGCATTTGAATCGTAGAAGTCATACTACGACGAGTCTGAGTATCTTCGATGTGAGCGAGCAATTGTCGAGCTTTTTCTGCGACGGGGTTCATCGGCTCTTCCGTCAGGAAAGTTTCCAACTCGCGCCGCATTTCATTCGGATCTCCTTGATCATGCCACGCTAGAGCTGCGAGATAGTGAATGATCGCGGCAGTCTCGTGCTTGCGTTCGTGCACTTGATGGGCTGTGGACACCGCCTGCTGATACTGCCGATTCAGAAGCTCGGCAAATGTCAATGTGGTGAGAAATTCAATATTTAGCGGTGCCAGGGACGATGCTCTCTCAATCGCCCGCTGCGCGGCAGAATAATCACCTATCGCAAGTTCTGCGCTACATAGGTTCGCAAGGGAATCGGGCAGGTGATTGTCGAGGGAAGCAGCTGCTTGGAATTCATCCCGCGCGCGTTGGTGCTGGCCAAGATCCATGTAAGCAATGCCGAGTGCATCATGCGCGGCCACATATGACGGATACACTATCGTTGCGTTCGACAGATGCTGAACTGCCCCATTGAAATCCCGCTTCGACAGAGACTTTACACCCTTTACGTATTCCTTCTTAGCCTTTCCGGGCGCTTTGAGATCGAGCTTCGAAACCGAATCGAACCGTGACTCTCGCCCGTCGCCTTGATTGCGGGCTTGCGAAACCTGCAAATCCATGATTGAGAACTGGACGTGGGTCGCATCAATTCCAGTTCGCGATCCTCCACTCGGTATTCCGCCTGGCCGCTGAGCTACGGCGCAGCCGATTAGGCACGCGAAGAGCAGCCACATATTTAGTGATCCGGATCAACACTTGGCTCTAATTGATACATCTCCGAACCGAAAACTATAACGCTGATGCATTCGGGTGTAAACCACTAACGATTCGAAATCCCCAGCGCCAACCACCCTAGTAATCGAGTCTTGGCCAGACATGCCGAACGAAATAGGGACAGCATTTTCAAAAACTCGAATGGCGGCTGGATACCGCGAGGCGCCTCAAGAAAGAATCCTTGTCAAACCGATCTCCCGGACATTCGGTTTGAGCGTTGAGTTCGCGATGCAAAACGACTCGTGCATCCGGTATTCGATATTTCGACTGCAGGTCACGGGTAAGCTTCGCGAGTGAACGCATCTGTTCGTCGGAGGGTGAAATGAGTCCCATTCTTCCATCGGGATTGTCGCGTGAACTGAAGTCACCAACTAAGCAGATACCCAAATAGTCGTTATAGCCTAATGCGTGAGCGCCGCGCAGACGTTCCGGACGTCCGCGCAAAACCTTTCCGTCCGGCAAGATTATGAAGTGATAGCCGATGTGATAGACCCGTCCCCAGTAAAAGGCACCAAAGCCCCTATCGTGGTGTAGGCGGTCAATTTCCGCAATCGAGAAGTCGGGAACAACTTCAGGGGGAACTGCCAAATGGTGCACAACGATACCGCATGGATGAACCGAGTTGTAGAGTGAAACCCCAATGGCGGACAGAAAAGAACCAACGGCCAACACTCCAGTCAGCCTCGCCAATAAAGAATAGCTCAAGATCCCGCCTCACAAACTCAACGGTGCTAGAGCCGCAACCCACGAATTCAGTTAGCCGTACACTCTTCTGTCAATTAGGTTGCGGATCGTCTACGACCCGCCTTCAGCCACGTCGCCAAGGCCAAGTTGTCTGTGCAAAAAGTGTTCAACTCTCATCTGACCCTCTGGTTTGTCCAGCTTGGACATATTCCCCTCATTCTGCGACTCTCCTAGCGGCACCCAAGGAGAAGGTTGAATGCCGTCCTGATAACCCAAGGTTCGAAGAGCATCAGAATTCGCTGGGTCCTTGAACTTAGGACCAACGTATGCACACCTGGTAGAGTCGATATTCGCATGCGTCAACAGCCAATGAAGAGCGGCTATCGTAAGGCCCCCTCCCCCACGGTTCACATCCGCATCCTCTACCGGCCACAGAAGGGCTCGATCAACCACAATGACAGCAGCGCCTGATTTAGCCACACGCATAGCCAATGGCAGGAGATCGGCTACGCTATCAGGGCCCTTTACCTGTGAATGGGAGAACACGACCCCAGCAAGCTGACGGTTGGTTTGAGGAGTATAAACGTGAGCCGTCGCCTTTCCAGCAGGTGTCGACAGCGTAATCGTCTGAACGTCCACGCGAATTTCCTGTCTGCTATTGGCAGACATAGCAGAACCGGAGCCGGCGACATCTTGAGCAACTGACATCAAGCCAAGTACCGAAACGCCCACGAGGCAAAACAGAAATCTCTTCATAAGCTCCTCCAAATCTAAAGAACGAACCCTCTAACAACTCTTGCGGTATTCTAGTACGGAATGGATTCAAAATTGGACTTGTTTAGTTCCCAGATCCATTTCTCCCCAAATGGACGTGCGACCACAACACTACGGTCTTATTGTTGCGCTCGGCCGTGTACACCAAGTCATTATCCTCACTTCCAAGCAATTCCCAGATTGGCACATCTTGCGCGGCCAAAGACCCGAATGTTCCCTTCACGGGCACCCATGCGGCAAGGCCGTCTTTCTGTTTTTCCACTGTAAACAGTGCCGATACTGCTTCTTGACTGGAATAGTCGTGAACCGTCGCAAATAACCGACCACCAGCGGTGAATGCAAGCCCATTTATCTTGCGTTTCTCACGGAGCGCGGGCAATTGCCACGTGGAAATCTTCGCTGTATTGACATCGAGTTCGATCCATTTGTGAATCGATGCCCGAGCTGAATCCAATAACATTCCCACTGTATTCGAGTTACAAAAGAGGGACATTGCTTCGGTGTCCATTGGCATTCCAGACTCAACAGACGCCATATCCAACACGGCTCGGAGTTGGCCGCGGGCAAAGCTAAACTGTCGCAGGATCAAATTAGCCGATCGGTCCCTTTGCGCCTGTCGATCACTGCCTAGCGCCCAGATTGTGCCATCCCCTGTCGTACACAAATGCAACGCGATAAAGGGTGTCGTCCTTACAACGCCGGAAACTCGTCCGTTATTGTCTAGCTGAGCGATGAAGAATGCCAACGAGCCATCGACGCTCCGACTTCCTCCAGATACAAAAATAGTACCGACAGAATCTGCGGCAGCTCCCCTCACCGAAACTGATGTCGCGGAAGGAAACCACACTGTCCCAGTGCGAACACGTACACCGTGCGCGTCAAACAGTGCAACAACTGGAGAGTCTGAAGTCGCCTTCAAATTATGTGCGACTAGATAGCTTCCATTCCACCGCTTCCAAGGCCAATGGCTCACATCTAACGCGTCCGACATCTCTTCTTGCCGGTAGGGCGAAGAGAGCGAGTATCCTGTCGAACCATCTCTATCAGCAGAGACGAACCATGTGCCCGACGATAAGGCCAAAACCAGAAAGGTCAATCTCATTGCCACCATAAACCATCCTCAGAAACATTCACCCGGCTCGCATGGATTAGAACACGTGGTATAGCTTGCGCAGCAAACGCCGAAGCAATCTATATCCTGCTCCATTTCGCCGGTGTTGGGGTCACCGCCCTCAATATCAATGGTATATGTAAAGTTGGCACACCGTTGACAACGAGTTGCTTCTTGCAAGACTACATAGTGGCCGGCGCATCCGCCCTCAAAACAAGCGGATGTCAAATGGGCACCGTCGAAAGAGTCTTTTAATAAAAGGTCACTCCGTTTTGCGTTCTGGCAAAGCCCACCTTTATGCGGTTTGGGCGTACTCAAACCGTATTCACGGTTTTGTTGAACAGCTCTCTGTCCGAACGCGGTCGGAGAAATGCCGTCGAAGAGCGACGTTAGAGCTGTCCCCGTAGACGTCACAATCCGAATCTGAGAGCCCGCCGTTGGCTGTGACTTACTTTTGACCGCCGAGAGCAGTGCAACACTGAGCACGATAGCAACGGTGCATGCCAGTAAGGGCTTCATAGTCTGTCCTCCTAACACAATGAGTAGACTGTCAGGATGCGTATTTTACTGAGTGTCTAGCAAGAAACTTCTATAAATCTGAAAAAGTCCCATAATTCGAACAACCATTAGCTTGGACGCGGAATAACATCCGAAGAGACAATGAGTTGCCCCTGGGACGTTCGAGAGAAGATTAATCAGGCGTTCTTTCATTGGAAACCTACGCCGCGTTACGATTTCAGGATGCCCGCCGTTTTATTCGCCGAATTGACTTAATAAATTCTGCCCAAATTTCGAAAGCAGCTCAGGATCTAAGCAAGTGCCAAAGGGGACTCACAGGCGGAGTCCCCGAAACTCGGAATCCTCTTCGGGTCGCGCTGAGTTTTCAGAACCATCTGCGGAATCTCCAAATTGACGAGCCCTACTGCGTTAACACTATCGAGTCGCTCTGCAACAGCGTGCGCGGCGTGCTTTAACGGGCAGACCTAACTCACGAATCGTAAACGCTGAACGCCCCAGATTCTCGCCGAAGGATGGGCAAATTGCTACCGGAAGAATTGTAGGATCCCATTCCTTAGGCGTCACCGGCTGATGCCATAGTAGTGGCCTGGTTCGATGCTGTGCTCCTGCTTCTGCTCGTGACTGGGTTTCTGCAGGTCGATGCTCTGCACTGTTGCGGGAGTGGGGCCTTTTCTAAGTGCTCTCGTTTCTTCGGGCGCGTTGCCGCAGCCTCGCTCGTGGGCAATCGGCAGCTCACGACGTTCACGCTCGCGTAAAGACAGTTTAAGCGTTTGCTCTTTCAAGGAAGGCCCTTGTGTTTTCCGCAACAATTCGGAAGCGGATTGCCGCGCGACTGAGTGTGCTACCGACTCCCGCAGCAAGTCTTTATCGCTGGTCACGACCGAGATGCTCTCCCGGCCCCGCGGTTCGCTCGAAGACCGACCAAAGACGGTGCAGGCGCTTTTCTTGCGGCATTCGGACGTGAAGACGACGCTGCAGCTCTATGCACACAGCGTTAGCGCGGATCGGATGACGGCCCAAGGGGAAGTTCTGCAGGCCATTCTTGGTAGTAAGCCCGCTGAGAACGGACTGAGCGCGGACTGAAGCGATTTTGCTGATTCGATCTAAGTGCTTTGAAATGTGGTGGCCTTGAACCGCCGACGCCAGCCTTTTCAGTCCGCGGTCCTCCAAGGCTTCTACTTCTGACAGATCGAGCACAATCGCACGCGCTTTTCCTTGGGATGTAACGGCACAACGAAGGGCCAATACGGCGTCGGCCTGAACGAATCTACCGTCTGGTTGAAGGACCGCAACATCACCTATTCTGTCCAGAAATATAGCGAACATAGTTTCCCTCCCTTAGGACTGACTTGCCGAGCCTTCTGCACGCACGTGATAGCCAGCGCACGCGTTGATGACACCTACGAGCGGAATTCCTATAGTGCTCTAAGTGAGCCATAATCGCCGGATCACGACAGATTGATTCGACGAAAGGTTTTCGCGCCGGAATATTAAGAAGCACGATCCTTGCCAGCAACCGAATCGATTGTTTTGTACCGATTAGACGCAGAGCAACAACTGCCCAGCGAGCGTTTCTAGGAGCCGTTCGAGAAATAAGCTCTACCGCAGAATCTGTAGTTTCCAATAACCGCGCTTTAGGCGCCGCTGCAAGTGGCTCACTGATCGTTTTTGAGCCATCGGGAACGAACGATCCCAAACTGTTTCGTGAGGCTCTCAAGTACACGCACGTATTGAAGTATGCGCAACAGCGGGCGCACAGTTTCTGGGATCTTCTCGCGACGAAGTATCCGGTCCTTCAAATCGAGACTTTGGGAGACGATGGATTGCGTTACAAATGTAATCTGCCGGAAGTCTCCTGCTTGGGTTGGCGCCGTCTGGAAGGATTCGAACCCTCATCATTGAAAGACACCTCTGGGTCGGGCGACTGGTGTACAGCAGGAATCCTCTCGAAAATCTGCGCTGGCGGCGCCCTCGCCCTACATGCCTTGGAGGAAGATGAGGTCGTGGAGGCCCTGCATTATGGACAAGCTCTCGCGGCGTGGAATTGTTCTTTCGAAGGCGCCCGAGGTGGGATGTACAGTGTCTCCAAAGATGATTTCAAGAAGACAATTTCACAGATCATTCGTGGCCAAGCTCGCGCACACGCAAGCGATGCCACTCTAACCGATGCGCAAAAACACAGTCTCGCGATCTTCTGCCCTAACTGTGATTCGTCGCCTGTCCAGCCATCACGAGTTCAGAACCACGACGGCGAGGATAGAAGCCATTGCCAAGGACCCCCCTCTCATTCCAGTCGTTAAAGCCACGCGGCGAAAATGAGCCTTCGCTTACTTTCGTCGTCGTGACTACAGAACAGGCGACACATCTTGGGCTGCTTGCGAGTCACAAGCAAAGTAGGCATGGGACCAGTTCGCCACGATAACCTACCCGCAGCTTGAAAACTGATGCAGTGTGACTGCCATCTCATCAGTCGTTCTTGCCCCAGAGTAAGCACTCAATAGTTACTACCTGCATGCAGAACGTCGCAGGTTTGCTGCGTTTGAGCCTCTATGGAGTCGTCAGAATTAGACCCTCTGTTTCGACTTTGCAGTTAGATCCCTTTCGATCCGTTGCACAATGGTTGCACAGATGCCACCGAATAGGCCCATTCTGCCCAAGATATAGTGCAATTTCCCAAACGTAAGTTGTTGGTTCCGAACACCAGGCATGTGGAACCGGGTAATTGCTAAACCGTTGTACGGGCTAACACCTGTACCGAGGGTTCGAATCCCTCCCTCTCCGCCACGCAGTCTTCACAAAGAAATACCTATCGCATTGTGCCGAAATGTCCTACCTATGCCTGGAATTCTCTGCGCCTAGCGATGACGAGCAAGCCGGCCGCTCCGCCGATCCAGACTTTGTATTCCGAAAGCGTCTTCATCTTCTCCCCCCAGACAGCGTGACTGTCGCCGGACTCCTGAGCGCCACCAAACTTGCGGCGTTAACTCATGATGCGCGTGCCTCTCTCGCCTCACCGTTCCGGCCTTCGATGGCCTTGACGGAGTTTACAAATACTTTTTCCAAAACGCCCTTGCCGATGGTTCCGACGACCAAGCCTAGCAGGCATCCCTTGAGGTTCTTGCCCTCGCGTACGACGACGACGTCAATGTCCGTCATGCCGTCGGGCCGACGTGTGAAGGTGTAGGTGTGGCCCGACGTACCTCCCCACGTGTTGGAATCGGTCGTTGTGAGGACGACGTGGTTGGGATTGGACCAGTCGTAGTGCAGGCGTTCCCAGATGCCACCCGAGCCTTCGGTGACGTCGGCCTCCGATGGGCCGCGGCTATGCACCTTGAGATACTCGTCGGCGCCGTTGCCAAAGAGCTTCGAGCGCCCAGGCCCGAAGTCGGTGAGCCCGGCGACGTACTGCTCCGGTGTCGAGGTGGTTGTCTGATGAAGGTGGATCGTGGACATGCGTTCTCCTTTCGCTAGCGGGCGACAAGTTGCTGCCCGCCGTCAATGTCATAGGTCGCGCCGGTGAGGGCCGTGTTGCTCATGATGTGTACCGCGAGCGCGGCCACGTCGGCCGGTCCAACGACGCGCCGGATGGGGAGCGTGGCACGTAGCTCATTGCGGCGATTTTCGAGTTCATCGCCAAGGAGCGAAGCCGACAATGGTGTGTCGACAAAGCCGGCGGCGATTAGGTTGACACGGATGGGCGCGAGTTCGAGCGCGAGACTCGCGGTGAGAGCAGGGAGCGCGGCGGTGACGGCCGGAACAATTCCGATTCCGATTCCTGGGCGGCGCCCGCCGGTGCCACCCATGAATAGCAACGTGCCTCCCGCTCGCATTTTGTGCGCGGCATTGCGGGCGACCTCGAGCATCAGCAAAGGGTGTGCGTCCAGGCCAACGCGCGCTTGCTCGAAGTCCAGCTCGAGGAGTCGCCCGTAGTGCGGCCCGCCGGCTGTCACCATCACGTGGTCGACTGCCGGCAGGTCACTGAAGAACCCTTTCAATGAAGCACGGTCTGTGGCGTCGAACGCCGCGCTACTCAGCGCTTCAAGCTCGCTAGCAGCGCGCTGGAGGGACTCGGGATTCCGGCCGGTGAGGATCACATTGGCCCCCTCAGCGCGTGCTCGTCGAGCCGTTTCGAGTCCGATGCCGGCGCTACCGCCGATCACGACGACTGTCTGCCCGAGGAGTTCTGGTTCGCGCCGGCTGGGAAAGACGGGGGTTGCGGTGCTCATGATTCCTCCAAGAGTCCGTGATCGAGAACCTCGACGGCCGCTGCAAACGATATCAGTCGCGCATCAACCTCTGTCGTGGGCCACGGATGTATCCGCTTCCATTCGGGTAAGAGGCGGAAATTTTAACTCCGGAGTCATCGGTATGTCAGACGCGGGGGCGAGCAACGCGACCCGGGTCAATCCTTTGGAGGGTGCTATGAAGTGCGATCTGCGCGGCTGCCCTGCGAGTATCGTTTGGACGGAGCCCGCTTGGCGAATAGCTTTTCATCGATTTGCTGAAGTGTCCGTCGGAATCGCCGTCGCACTGGTAATGACCGTAGTGTGGCCCGAGCGGGGCGCTAAACTCAAGCCGCAACAAAGCAAATATTCATTGAGGAAGCTAGCTATTAGGATTTGGGCCGCTAGTCGCGTCCATTTACGGAAAACGGACAACAACTGTTCCTTTAACGCTAGAATTTTCCAAAACCCGAACAGCGGTAGGATTTTTGCCGCAGCCCTAATTCAATCACTACCAATCGAGATCTGAATCAATTCCAGTTTTGCAGCACTTCCTGAAGCACCCCGATCGCGTCGTCCAGTTTGGCGACATCGGCCGCGCCAAGGTTCGCCAGTTGTGCGGCAAATTTCTCCACTCGAAGCTGACGCCCCTTCAGCAGCAACCGCTTTCCCCGAGCCGTGGTGCGGATCCGCATACGGCGCGCGTCTTCCGCGTCAGCGCGGACTTCGATAAGGCGACTGCGGGCAAGGCCGGCGACGATGCGGCTCATCGTCGGTGGCTTTACCTGCTCCGCGGCGGCAAGCCCGCCTAAGGTTTGCGGGCCTCCGAAGACGAGAACGGAAAGCGCCGAAAGACGCGCCGGCCCTTCTCCAAGAGCGGAATCTTGCTGGCGCACTCGGCGCAGAAGGTGAATCGCGGTGGAGTGAAGCCGGTCGGCGAGAGCGGTAGTTTCAGCGCGAGACTTTTCATTTTGAGGCTTGACTTTACTCATCGATTATAGTTAGCTATGCTAACTAATTCGGATCGGGAGGTCAAGAATTCATGAACACAACTGCGAGCGAAGTTGGAATTACCCGCCTGGGCCAGATCGCAATCAACGCACGCGATGTGGAACGTGCCGCGGCCTTTTATCAGGATGTGCTGGGATTGAAGCTGCTGTTCAAAGCTCCGCCGGGCCTGGCATTTTTCGACTGCGGCGGCGTGCGCCTGATGCTGAACCGGGCGGAGAAGCCCGAATTCAACCATCCCAGCTCGATTCTGTACTTCGCCGTGCCCGACATTCAAGCCGCGTACGCGAAGATGAAAGAATCAGGAGTCCGCTTTGAAGACGAACCGCACGAGATCGCCAAGATGCCAACCCACGATCTGTGGATGACGTTCTTCCGCGACTCGGAAGAAAATCTTCTGGCGTTGATGAGCGAGGTAGCAAGGTAATTCTCCGATTGCGGCTTTCCGGGTTATCGGAATGGAATGTCCACTTCGGAATAGCTGCCAGGTGTAACTGCATCCACTGCGGCGACGACCCGATCAATGTAGCGGTGAACCGCGGGGCGCTGGGAATTGCCGAGTATCACGATTGCGATTCTGCGGCCTTGGAGGTTTTGTTGGTACCGAATGTTCTCGTCAGTGGACAATAGGAGGTCAAATCCGGCCTCCTCCGCGGCTTGCAGCAGCGCACCGTTGGCTCATCTATCCCAACCTTTCGCAATGGCTTCCACAACAATATGACCTTGAAGCCTGCGGGCGATGCTTCGGGGAGTGCGTGGTCAAAGAGGATGAGCATCGGCGGGCATAGAATGCGACGGGGCCGGGATTGGCCTTTCCAAGCTCTTTGCAGCGAACTGCAATACAGCGTTGATTTGTTCCCGCTTCACGGCGAATTCATCCATGACTTCCTCCACGGTCAATCCAGCTTCTAGGTTTTCGAACACAGTGGCCACTGGCATACGGGTGTCTCTTTGAACACCCAAGCGCCACTTACCTTTCCCGGAATACTTTCCACCGCCGGACACTGCGACCAATCGAGAGCTGCCATGTTTCTACCCCTCGATCATCATAGCTTGAGACTTGGCTTCTCGCTACGACTACATGAGGCCGGCTCGCTTCTTTACTTATTGCCGATCACAAAATTCACAGTGCTGACCTGGCTGCCCGTGACGGTTACCGATTTTTCCCAGGTCTTTGGATCGGTAAAAATCGGGCGCTCGACTTTGTGCTCGGTCAGAACATCGTAGGCGGCTTCCCTGCCCGCCACGCCCCAGCCTTCGTGCCAGGCGACAATCTGGTAGGTTCCCGGCGGAACATCGGTGAACTCGAATTTTCCGCCTTCGTCGGTCACTGCGTAGTAGGGATGCGCCACGACGAACATCTCGGCGTTCATCCAGACATGGCCGCCGTTGCAGCGTAAATGCACCAATCCCGGTGTCGCCATCGTGCGCGATGTGACTTGATTCACAAAAGGAAAAGGCAGGTTAAACGTGGCCGCCCCGTCCATGTGAACGGTGTGTAACGTGGCATCGGAGCTTTGCATGCTCAATACCGAATTTTCGGGAAGGAGAAGAATATGAGGAACGTAGCGGCAGTGTTTCTGGTCGAGGTGCCGCCGCTGTTCTGGCATTTCCATCGCTTTGCCGCTCGAAATATTCTTGAGATACACGACTGTATTCGCCACTCCGCCTTGTGGGCCCACCAGCAGGCGCTCGAGATCCGTGGTTTTCTTCGAGTCCGGATCGCAGATTTGCGGATCCTTGGTGACCGGGAAATCGAGGTTGTGCGGCACCGGCCCGCTCCACTTTACCGTGCCCGAGATTGTGCCACCGTTGGTGACGGAGATGACGTTATATCCGTTTTGTGCGAAGGCGATGCCCGCGGCGGCGAGCAGAAGTACGAGAAGTAGAATGTTTTGCGCTATCCGGCGCATGTTGGTCCCTTTCGATGCCTGGCGTCGACGATGAAGTCAACCCAGCCAGGCCAGAGGATTCGGCCGCCCTTGCCCTCCGCGCACACTGCTCACTTCCCGGCTTGGGAAAAGCGCCGAACAGGTCTCCGAACGGCTTCGGATCGGCACTCTGTGTTTGCGGTGCTAACTTGATTCCAAAAACGGGGGGATCCGTCCGCAACGGCGTGGATCGAAATCAAAATTAAGAATGCTCTGAGCATAGAGCCTTGTCGAGATTACGAAAGAGGTACGCCGGGCGGGAGGAGCGGAGCGGGATTCTCTTATCACCACGCGACTTGTGCGGAGCCGATATCGCGTGGAGCGGCAATGTGATTAAATGCGGTTGGCATGATGGTGACGGTACGATCGTTCGCGAAAATCAACCTCGGTCTTCGCATCGGCGCGAAGCGCAGCGACGGCTTCCATGAACTGTTGACCGTCTATCAGACAATCGGACTGCACGACATCGTTAGCGTCCACTTGGAACGTGGACATGGCATCGAGATTCGCTGCTCCGACCCGCGCGTTCCCAAAGACGAATCGAACACCTGTTACCGCGTTGTCGATGGCGCCCGCCGCCTTCTCCCAGCGAAGGGCCGCGTGGTGATTGAGATTGAGAAGCGCCTTCCCCTGCAGGGAGGGCTGGGTGGAGCTTCCTCGAATGCAGTCGCGGCGTTAGTGGGCTTGGAGGGGGCGCTGAAGAAGTTTCTGCCAGCGGAACAGCGATTGCAGATCGCAGCGCAGGTCGGGTCGGACCTTCCATTGTTCCTGATTGGAGGAACTGTCTTGGGCATAGGCCGCGGCGAGCAGGTCTATCCGGTGGCGGACTTGCCGGCGATGGCGTCTGTGATCGTCACTCCGGATGTTGGAGTGTCTACTCCCAAAGCATTTGCGCAGTGGGATCGTTCATGTGGCGCGGGCACTCCTGCCCGCGAAAGCCTGCTGAGAGGCAAGAATCGTGCGATTGCCGGCAGAAACCGAGTCGAGCTTGGCTCGGCTTGGACGGGCGAAGGCACCCGTCCCCCCACGATTAAAGGCTCTGCAAAATTGACGGCCTCAGCTTCATCCGATAGAATGGTTGAGCTTAGCCGTGCGTACTCTGCGTGGCTGAGCATGCCACACTCCGGTGCTCCTTTTGCTGATTCCAGAAGGAGCCGGGCCGAGAACCCGCTTCTCGAGCTTGTCCGGGCCGGGATCACGAACGACTTCGAAACTGTCGTTTTTCCTGAGTACCCCGAACTGTGTGAAGCAAAGCGCGCGCTGGAGCGTGCGGGCGCGAAGTATGCGTCGCTGTCGGGCTCCGGTTCCACTTTGTATGGTTTATTTGTTTCGCGGGAAGATGCGGCGCGGGCTGTGGCCAGGTTGCGCAAGCAAGGCTGGAGGGCTCAGGCGACGGCGACGCTGACTCGGCGGCAGTACTGGAAGAAGATTTTCGTGTGACGGCCTGATCCCGAGCACAGAGTTGCGATCGGCGTCTGGATGAAATTTTTGATTGTTGATTTTTGATTGTTGATTGACAATGAATCTGTTCCTCGCTTTCGAGGTTCAATCAGCAATTGACAATCACCAAATTGTTTCTACTGGGCCGTCGACTAATGGTAGGTTGAGGCGCCTTGCGGGCGTGAGCGGAGCGGGAGCCCGCAGCCGAAATCCCGAGCGTCTTGTGCGAGGGATCTAGTTGGCGGCGGAAGATGTGGGAATACTGGGCCGTCGACTAATGGTAGGTCAAGTGCCTTTGGAGCACTTTGTCTAGGTTCGAATCCTAGCGGCCCAGCCAAAATGCAAGCGTTGAGCTGCGAGCTACGAGTCAGGACTCGAAGCTCATGGCTCACAGCTCACGAGCTAACTATGGCTACTTTGGTTACGCCGACCGAAAAAGTAGAGAAGGCCGAGAAGAAGACTCCGCCGGTGCCGGACGAAAGAACGGACCGCAAGCCGCGTCCGCGGGTGGACGAGAAGTTCAAGATTTTCAGCGGCACGGCGAATGAGGGATTGGCCGACGAAGTTTGTAACTTCCTCGGCATGCCGCGCGGACAGGCGCAAGTCATTCGCTTCCGCGACGGCGAGTGCTACGTCCAGATTCAGGAGAACGTGCGCGGCGCCGATGTCTTCGTGATGCAGCCGACGTGCCGACCGGTGGACGAACATTTGATGGAGTTGCTGCTGATGATTGACGCGCTGAAGCGCGCGTCGGCGCGGCGCATCACGGCGGTGATGCCTTATTTTGGTTATGCGCGCCAGGACCGGAAGGATAAGCCGCGAAGTCCGATTTCATCGAAACTGGTGGCCGATCTGCTGACCACGGCGGGGGCGAACCGGGCGCTGATTGTGGATTTGCATACGCCGCAGTTGCAGGGATTTTTTAATATTCCGGTGGATCACTTATTCGCGTCGCCGGTGCTGGTGGATCACTTTAAGAAGTTGAGTCTGCCGAATTTGACGGTGGTTTCGCCCGACGCGGGCGGTGTGGAGCGGGCGCGGTTTTTCGCCAAGAAGGTCGACGCGGCTCTGGCCATCGTGGACAAACGGCGCGTGGAAATGAATGTGGCGGAAGTGATGAACGTGATCGGCGAAGTGCGCGGCCGCACCTGCCTGATCATCGACGATTTAATCGACACGGCAGGAACGCTTGTGAAAACCGCGGAGGCTCTGCTGGAAAACGGTGCGACGGATGTGTTTGCCTGCTGCTCGCATCCGGTTTTTTCCGGGCCCGCGGTAAGTAACATTGCCCAGTCGGCAATTCGCGAAGTGGTGGTAACAAATACGATTCCACTCACCGAAGAGGCAAAGCGGGAGCCCAAGATTCGAGTGCTTTCGATTGCAGGCTTGATTGGCCGCGCGATTCAGGCCAATCACGAAGAGACCTCAGTCAGCAAACTGTTTACTTGAGCGATGAACAGTGAGTGATGAGTTATGAGCTAACCGTGACTGCTCACGGCTCATGGCTCACCGCTCATACCTGATTTCATAGAAGGAACTGACATTATGGCGACAGCATTAGAACAAAACGTACTGGAAGCGCAGCCCCGTGAATCGGGGAATAAGAACCAAGCTCGCCGGGTACGTGTGGGCGGCAAGATTCCGGCCGTGGTGTACGGCGCCGGAAAAAACTCTCTGCCAGTGAGCGTCGATCCGCGGCAGGTGCTCCGCATTTTGCATTCCGACACCGGCCACAATACGATTTTTGACCTCAGTCTGAGCGGCGAAAACACCAAGGCCATGATCGTGGACTGGCAGTATGAGCCGATCAAGGGAAAGCTGCTGCATATCGATTTGCAGCGCATTGCCATGGACAAGGTGCTGCGCGTCGAGGTGCCGATCGTGCTGCAAGGCGTGCCTGCGGGCGTCAAAACCGAGGGCGGAATTCTGGAGCAGATGCTGCGCGAGGTGGAAATCGAATGTTTGCCGGGAGATATACCCAGCCATATCGATGTGGACGTCAGCGAGCTGGCCTTCGGCAAGGTGATCCGCGTGTCGGACCTGCCGCACAACGAGAAACTGAAATTCCTGACCGACGAAAATCAGCCGGTAGCGCACGTCACCTCGGTGAAGGAAGAAGTTGTGGCCACACCGGAAGCGACGGCGGCGGATGCCACAGCGGCTCCCGCGGAGCCTGAAGTCATCAAGAAGGGCAAGGCTGAGACCGAGGAAGGCGCCGAGCCGGAAAAGGGCGGCGAAAAGAAGAGCGAGAAGAAGGAGAAGAAGTAGCTCACTAGTCCCGAGTTGCGAGTCCCGAGTCCCGAGCGTGGGTTTTTCCTCGCGACTCAGGACTAAAGGGTTTTTCCTCATGGCTCAGGACTCGGGGCTCAGGACTCGGGGCTCAGGACTCAAAATCGTGAAACTGATTGTCGGTCTTGGCAACCCAGGTATCGGGTATCAGTCCACACCACACAACGTGGGATTTCTCGCGATTGATCGCATCGCCGGAAATTTGAAAGTTGAAGTCAGGAACAGGCACTGCCGGGCGCTCACGGCGCGGGCTGAAATTGGCGGCGAAGCGGTACTGCTGGCCAAGCCCGAGACGTACATGAATTTGAGCGGCTTGTCGGTGCGCGAGTTGCTGGAAAAGTACGACGCAAAACCGGAATCGGACCTGATCGTGATTCAGGACGAGCTGGATTTTCCGCTGGGAACGCTGCGGATTCACACGCGGCGAAGTTCGGCGGGGCACAACGGGATCGAATCGATCATCGATTCGCTGGGCACGAAAGATTTTTTGCGCATCCGGATTGGGGTTGCGCCGGAGCACAAAGTGAGCGACGGCAAGGATTATCTGCTGTCACCCATGCGTAAAGCGGAACTTGCAGTTGTGGATGGAGTGCTCGTCATCGCCGAAGACGCGGTGAAAGTGATCCTGAAAGAAGGCGCGGCAGCGGCGATGAACCGCTTTAACCGCAAGGAAGAGCCGTGAGCGGTGAGTCTCGAGCGGCGAGTGAACCAGGAACAGAGAACAGAGAACCAGCAACTGAGAACTGCCTTAAAGATTTTGGAGACAGCGAATGAATCGTACTTATGAGTTGATGTTCATCGTCCGGCCGGATATGGCGGAAGAAGATTTGGACAAACTGATTGGCACATTGGAAGCGGCAGTGCCGGCTTCCGGGGGAACCGTGAAGGGCGTAGACAAAATGGGCAAGCGCCGTTTGGCCTATACCGTGCGCAAGTTCCATGAAGGAATGTATGTGCTGATGACAATCGAGGGCGGCGGCGCAACCGTCCACGAACTGGAACGCCGTTTGCGCGTAACCGAGCCCGTGATCAAGTTCATCACGGTGCGCACCGACGAGGAACAGAAGCGTCTGGATAAAGTGAAGGCGCTGCGCGATGCGAAAAAGAAAGTAAGCGCGCAGCCTACAGCGCCGGCTCCGGCAGCGGCGGCAGAAGAACCTGCACCGGCGGCGGCGGTCGAAGCTCCAGCAGCGCCGTAACAAAACTTGTCGGCGCGCAAAGAAGGTTTGTTAAGGGCACAACTTTAGAAGCCTGCCCTGAGCGGAGCCGAAGGGTGCCGTCAGAAACCAATTTAGAGATGCGGGCTTTAGCCCCCGAGGCTGACTGCCCGAGAGACGAAGGAATAATTTATGGCAGACGAAACGAGAGCAGCAGCGCCGGCAAGTGATGCGCCGCGCGAAACCCATGCACCACGTCCCAGCGGAGATCGCCCCAGTGGCGGCCC
>JBAUXX010000032.1:0-11071 GCA_049584475.1 Candidatus Sulfotelmatobacter sp.
GCCATATAGACTCCCGGGCGTTTCTGATACATGTTGATCCTCTCTGGTGGCGGTGGCTGGTCACCGCCACCGCAACTTACATCCTCTCACGTCGAGACGAAACTCGGCAAACGCAAAGGGCTCAAAAGCGCAGATGACTCATCGAACGGTTACATCGCCGGATTCTGCGGCGGTTTGCGGCCATCTATCGCCGCGCAGGACAACTTTCGTCCGCCATATTGCCTACTTGTTTACTAATGATTCGCATAAATACTTTGAATTGGACTCTGGCGCTGGCTTCCCTCATAGTGGAACTGCTTCAAGAACCAGCATTGACGCTGTCATTTTGAAGCACTCTTTTGTGGCCAGCTCTGTTGCTGCGCTGCAAATCTCCTGACCCCGTTGTTCTCCACTGCAATCTGAGTTCATGCGTTCGGTCGCACCGATTTGTGTGTTCGCAGACTGCTGTCCGCTCAACTCACAAGAACAGGAGATCATTATGAAATCGATTCGCAAGGTCGTTTATGCCAGCGTGCTGGCACTCAGTTCGTTTACTTTTATGTCTGTCCCGGCTTCGGCTCAGGACGCACGCGGCGGTTTCACTCTCACTCACAATGTTCAGTGGCAGAACGTGGCGGTGCCTGCAGGAGACTACAAATTCTCCGTTGAATTGCGTGGGCCGTCGGAAATGCTGACGCTGCGCAAGGTAAGCGGCGAGGGCTCGGGATTCATGATTCTGGTGAATGACGTCGATAGCGTTGCTCCCGCGCCAGTGGCGCCTTCCGAGAATGGCAAGCTGACACTGGTTTCGCAATCGGGCAAACGGTACGTCAGCGTCATGGAGTTGCCGGCGATCGGAAAGACGTTGCACTTCGCGGTGCCGGCGGAGACGCGTGAGTTGGCTATGGTGACAGGCGCTTCGGCGTCATCAAAGTAGTTGCAGTAAACACTTCGGGAGCAGATTCGTATTGAATCTGCTCCCGATTTTCTTGCGGAATTGTTTAGGATTGCTTGCTGGGAGGTTGCGGAAACACTCGATTCGCGAGCAAAGACCGCCACGGGGGCTGAAGCCCGGAATTATTTCAGAGCACTTACGCGGCCCTGAAGGGCCGCTCTTCCACGGTCCTTCCGGCATGGTGGTGTCCGTAGTCATGCTCTCGAGTTGGTGAGTTTTCAGCCGCTTGTTAGGACAGGCTCTGCTCACGGAAGTTGCCCTTGACTTCGTCGCTGAGCACGATGGCTTCGGCAATTTCTTTCATCGCGATGCGCTTTTGGCGGCTCTGGCGCTGGAGCGCGAGATAGGCCTGTTCCTCGTTCAGTCCGAGATCGCGCTGCAAAATGCCTTTCGCGCGTTCGACGATCTTGCGGGTGGCTAATTGCTCGGAGAGATTGGAATTGGCTTCTTCCAAGCGCGCCATTTCAATTTCCGCACCGACAAGGAAACCGATGGTCGAGATCAACTGAATCTGGCGTTTCTTGTAGACGTGGGACAGACGATGCTGCAAGTTGATCACGCCGACCACGCGGCCGCGGCACATCAGAGGAACGGAAAGGAACGCTTCGTAGTTGTCCTCGGGAAGTTCATTGAAAAACAGAAAGCGGGGATCCTGCGCGGCGTGTTCGGAAACCGCGACCGGCTCTTTATTTTCTGCGACCCATCCGGTGATTCCCTCGCCCACGTGCAGTTTCAGGCGATCAATCGCATCGGGATGAGGATTCTTCGAGGCTCGCAAGACGAGTTCTTGACCTTCGAGAACATAGATGAGGCAGGAATCGCACTTGACCAGCGCGGAGGCGAAATCGACGATGCGGACCAGGACTTCGTGAAATCCGTCCGCCGTAGCCAGGCGGACTCCGATTTCGTGCAGAACCTCGACGTGCGAGTCTTCAATCGAGAGTAAGGTTTCCATACGCTAGATTACGGACGCGCGGCGCGCGGTGTCTAATTCCAAATTTTGATTGGCGCGATAAAGAAATGCGGGGTGGATTGTTGCGATTTTTAACATCGTCCAGAAGGCTTGGGCATCGGCATAGAGCAAACCCTCAGGGGCTGAAGCCCTAGGGTTTGCAGCTTGAGATGGCACGGCTGAAGCCGTGCCCTTCCCGATTGACGATCTACTTCCCTTCCAGCTCCATGGTCTTTACGGGCAGGTCCCAATGGGCGTCGAGAATTTCGAAACGGCGTTGCTCTTCGCGGGCGTAGGTTTCCTGATCGGGGAATAGATCTTTCTTGATTTGAGTTTCATCGAAGTCCTGGTTGGCGACGGTGGCATTCTTGAAGACGATGGTGACGCGAAAATCCCAGCGTCCGTCCTCGGTGGTGTGGTAGCGGGGCTGGTCCATCCAGACTTTCGACATGCGGCCTATCTCGACTTCTTTTTTCAGCAGAGGGTAGTGGTTCTTCTTGAACAGCTTCAGGAATTCGTCGGCGTGTCCCCACTTGGTTTTGTAGTAATACTCGACGACGAAAGGCCTGTCGGTGGCGGCAGTTTGAGCGTAGGTGGCGAGTGGGGCTGTGATGGCGAAGAGAAGCAGAATTGTCAGGGTGCGGAGGGCTGCGGTCATAGATTGCTCCGTGCGTATTGGAATGCTTCTGTTTGTACCGGAATTGCGGGAGGAAGGAAAGGGTATGGGGCGGGTGCGCCGGGTGGGGAAGGCAAAAGCAGATTCCTCGACTTCGCGTCGCTGTCGCTCCAGCTGCGATCGGAATGACAATTTTCGAAATAAGCAAATAGCGAAGCCGCGCGGCAAACCCGCGCTCCGTGCCCGTGTTGGTCCTGTTTCAGATCGGCACGCGAATTCGTTACTTTCGGTCAAGAGCCGTGGGCACATTTACCCACCGTCCGCTCTCCCGTATTTTTAAAGCTCCAGTCCCAGCACTCTCCCCATCTGGGTCCCCGTGGAGCACAAACTGCATGGCTATGCCTGATCGCGAATTTCAACTGGGATTACTGCCCCAACGCAAGATTGACAAGCGGGCATTGGTGACCAGCTACTCCCTGGTCGCGCTGATGCTGATCATTGTCATCAACATCGGGCTGTTGCTGCCGGAAAAGCTGCAGTTGAAGGACTATCACGTCACCGAATTGATCCCGTTGCCGGCAGCGCGTCCGGAAGAACATGCGGTGAAGCGGCCGAAGATCAAGATGAAGCTGCTTCCTCCGGCGCCGGTGTTTACCGCGCCCAAGCTTATGGTTCCGCGCGAGGTGCATCGCGAGATGCCGAAGCCGGAAGAGGCTCCGAAGGTGGTGGTAAATCAGTTTGCCGCGCCACAGTTGAAGATGGTGTCCAGCGAGCAGCACCCGCAATTGGTGCATACAGGAGATTTTGGCAGCTCGGCAACGCCCACACTGAAGGCGGCGGTGCAGCAGGTGCAGACGGGTGGATTCGGCGATCCGAATGGGCTGAAGGGTGAAGGCAAGCAGGGCGCGAAATTATATGCCGCGCAGGCGGGCGGCTTTGATATGCCGGTGGGTGCGGGACAGGGCAATGGAACGGGTGGCGCAAAGGGAATGAGGGGTACGGTGGCCAGCGCGGACTTTGGTAACGGCGTGGCGACGACAGCCAGAGGCAATGGCGGCGCTGCGGTGGCGACCGGAGGATTCGGATCGGAGCAGGTGGTTCACAGCGGGCCGAAGCTGCAAGCGGATTCTGGAGCTGCGACTTCAGGTGTGGAAATTACTTACAAGCCGAATCCGGTGTACACGGATGAAGCGCGAGGCCTGAAGCTCGAAGGCGAAGTGCTTCTGGAAGTGATGTTCGAGGCTAACGGAACGCTGCATGTGAATCGCGTGGTGCGCGGGCTGGGACATGGGCTGGACGAGGCGGCGATCGGCGCGGCCAACAAGATGCGATTCAAGCCGGCAACGCGCGCCGGCCAGCCGGTCGATTCGACGGCGGTGGTACACGTTGTGTTCCAGATGGCTTACTGATTGCACTGGCAAAACATTTGGCGGCGAACGGGGCGACTGCGATTAAAAAGTTCTAAGAAATCTGTCAGGAAAACTGGAGAAAAGAAATGCGGACTTGCAAATTAATTCTGACTGCGGCACTGCTGGCATCGTTGAGTGCGGCCGCGCAAACGGCGGATTCGCAACCGGCAGCGCGCGCGTCAGTGGTGGATCAAATTCAGAGCGGGCAAACTCAGGCTGAGACCGCTCAAAATGCGCCGTCACAGCCGACAGCGACGACTCCGGCTGAGACCCAAACTGCGCAGACTGCGCCGCAGGCTCCGGCGACGATGGCAGCGCCGACCACGATGGATCAGGTGGTTGATCGCTTCATTGACCGCGAGCATGGGTTGATGAAGATGCTCTCTACTCGCACTCCAGTGGTCGAAACCTATTTACAGAATCTGACGGCTGACCCGCAGCTCGGGCCGGTGCCGAGCGAAGATCACTATTTTCTTGGCCGAATGGACATGGGCGAGACGGTAGACCGCAAGGATTATTTGAAAGAAAAAGACCCGATGCAGGCGAAACTGATGGGCGGATTCCACAAACTGTTCAAAGTGCAATACCAGCCCATGGGTTTCTCGTGGATGGTGTATGCCGACCGCACGGATTTTGACCGCGACCATTATGAGTTCCACTACATCCGCCGCGAATTTCTGGGCGATGTGCGCTGCTTAGTTTTCGACGTGACGCCGAAAAAGAATTCGGGCAAGGGCCGCTTTCTGGGACGGGTGTGGGTGGAAGATCAGGACTACAGCATCGTGCGCCTGAACGGAACGTATGCTCCGGCGCCGCACAACACATTTTTCTTTCACATGGATAGCTGGAGGTTGAATCTGATTCCCGGTTACTGGGTGCCCGCTTACATTTACAGCGAAGAAGGCGACTTCAGCGCTGGCGTGAAAAACAAACTGGCATTCAAAGCGCAGACCCGCATCTGGGGCTATGACTTGAAGAAGAATGACAGCGAAGATGAGTTGACCAACATCCGCGTGGATAGCGTGAAAGATGACAGCGCGACGGCGCAGGATGCGTCTCCGTTGCAGGCGGAGCGCGAATGGCAGCAGCAGGCGGAGAATAACTCGATTGAACGTTTGACGCGCGCTGGATTGCTGGCTCCGGAAGGTGACGTCGACAAGATTCTGCAAACGGTCGTCAATAACCTCGAAGTCACCAACAACATCGACCTGCCGCGACCGGTTCGCACTCGCGTGCTGTTGACGGCGCCGCTGGAAACTTTCAGCGTAGGCAACACGATTGTAATCAGCCGAGGATTGATTGACGTGCTGCCCGACGAGGCCAGCCTGGCGGCGGTGCTTTCGCACGAACTGGCGCACATTGTTCTGGGCCACAATCTGGGCAGCAAGTATGCGTTCAACGACCGCATGTTGTTCTCGGACGATTCGACTTATCAGAACCTGGGATTCAAGCATGTGCCGGAAGAAGAAACAGCGGCCGACAAGAAAGCCGTCGACCTGCTGAAGAATTCTCCTTACGCGCAGAAGCTGGACAGCGTTGGGTTGTTCCTGAAGGCGCTGCAAACGCGGTCTCCGCAGCTGGGAGCGTTGCTGACGACGCATCTTGGAAATTCGCTGACGGAAGGCGGCACCGTCACCCGCTTGTCGGCTTTGGCAACGCAGGGTCCGGCGCTCGACATGGGCAAGCTCGATCAGATTGCGGCGCTGCCATTGGGCGGCCGTATCAAGATCAATCCGTGGGACGACAAAGCGGAGATGGTGAAGACGGCTCCGTTGGCCATCACGTCGGCTCGCGACAAGATGCCGTTCGAAGTGACACCCTTCTATCCACGGCTGGCGCGGTTCAACAGCACGACGACATCGACGCCAACTACGTCGGCGGCGAACACGAACTCGGGCAACTAGAAACAGTTCCTCAGGGGCTAAAGCCCGATCCTTATCGGCTTTTAGCGGCACGACTAAAGTCGTGCCCTTCCCCATACCGTTATCGTCCGGGTACACAAGTTGAGAGACAGCGAGGCCGGGATCCGGAATCATCTTCCGGGATGCCCGGCCTTCGTTGTTTTATAAACGTTTTCGCGGCGACAGCATAAGAACCCGCGCATCGAATAGGATAGAACCTACTCACCCTATGACTTTGTGCCGGCGCTTGCTGCGATGCTCTGCTGTCTTGTGGCTTGCTTTTGGAATGCCTGCGGGAGCGCAACCGCCGCAGGGGACGAAGCCTTCATCCAATCAGCGTTCTGCTGGTAAGCACATCACCAGCGTGGGCCTGCCAAATTTTGGCGAAGTCACGCCAGAACTTTACCGTGGCGGGCAGCCAACGGCGGCAGGGTTTGAAAGACTCTCCAAGATGGGGATTGGCATTGTGGTCGACTTCGGGCGTTCGGCTCGCGACGAAAAACAAACGAAAAAATTAGGGATGGAGTATGTGACGATTCCGTGGCATTGCCCGTTTCCAAAGGATGAGGCTTTTGCCAAGTTTCTGAGGCTGGTTCAGAAAAATCCCGGGAAGAAAATCTTTGCCCACTGCCGCTTGGGCGACGACCGCACTGGCATGATGGTCGCCGCCTATCGGATGGGGCTGGAAGGCTGGAGCGCCGACCAGGCAATGAATGAGATGAAGGAGTTTGGATTCAGCCGCGGTCATCATTTCATTTGTCCCAGCCTGGCTTCGTATGAGAAGAGCTTTCCCCAGCGCTTCAAGAAGAATAGGGCGTTCGCGGAAGTGCGAGCCCACGAAGCTCCCGCCAGTAAACGCTAACGCGAGTAGTTCAGGCGAACCTCCGACAGGCTATGCAGATGCACGCGAGATCCCTCGCTTCGCCTGAAGTACGGCTACGCTCGGGATGACGGCATACGAATAGTCATGTCTATCCTTAGATTGCTACGGCGTGAATTTGTAGACCGTGCCATCGTTCGTTGTGCCGCCGTGGACCGTGGTGCCGTAGAGATTGCCGAACGAATCGACGACCATTCCGTTGTAGGCGAAGCCGGGAGCGGGCGCGCCGGTGAAACGATATGGAACGCTCTCGGTCCAGGAGCCGTTGGCGTTGTGCGTCATCTTGAAGATGACGCCGCAACCGCATCCTCCTCCGCCATCGCTGGTGGTGCCGTAAAGGTTACCGGCGGAGTCGGAAACCAGGGTGCTGATCGGAGCGCTGCCGTCGTTGCCGCCTTTGAAACTGTAGAGAACGGTTTCGGTCCAGGAAATTTTGCCGCGAGTGAGTTTGTAGACCGTGCCGTCATCATTGGCTCCGGCGTAATAGGTGGTGCCGTAGAGGTTTCCTTGCTTGTCGAAGATCAGGCCGCCGTAGGGCAAAGCGCCATCGGGCTGATCTTTGAACGCGTAGAGAGTCTTTAGCTGCCACTTGCCTTCTGTGACACTCAGTTCAAAGACCGTGCCGTCGCCGTTTACACCGCCGACCGTTGCGACACCGTAGATGTTTCCGGCTGCGTCGAAGATCAGGCGTCCTGCGGAACCACCGGCTCCGTCGGCTCCTCCGGTGAAAGTATGAATCACATGCAAGGTCCAACCGCTCGCGCCGGGCTTGAGCTGATAGACGACTCCTTGCCCCTTTGCGCCGCCCGTGGGAGTTGTGCCGTAGAGATTGCCTTGCTTGTCGAAGGTGACGCCGCTTCCGGGGCCGGAGCCGTCACTGCCGCCGGTGAATGTGTGGATGACACTTTGAGTCCATGTTCCCGCTGAATTGGTGAGCTTGTAGACCACGCCGCATCCGCCTTCGCAGGAGCCTCCGCCGCCTGTGACTGCGGTGCCGTAGAGATTGCCGTGCGCGTCGAGCGTGACGCCCTTGTAAGGCTCGCCACCATCGGCTCCGCCAGTGAGGTTGTAGAGGACCGTGTGAATGCCGGCTGGCGTGACTTCAAAGACCGTGCCGCCGCCGAAGGTTCCGCCTTGCACCGAGCTGCCATAGATGTTGCCAGCGGAGTCGGTGACGAGGTCGCTGTCGAGGTATTCGCCGTCAGCGCCTCCGGCAAAGCTGTAAACGATTTTGGTGGTGCTGGCGGCATGGGCGGTTGCGATTGAGATTGCGGACGCTATGAAGATGAAAAGGAATTTGCGAATGGACTGTAGAGTCTTTCTGATTTGCATCTGGCCCCCGGGATCGAATGGTGGTAACGGCAGTTTGCCGAATATAACACCGAAACGGCAGGTGGTGGCTGGTTTGGCGATGATTTTACAAATGGCGGGTGAGAATGCCTTGATGGGGCGCTGGTGCGGGTGGGGTGATAGGGATCCTTCGACTGCGGTTGATCTGTGCGCTTCGCGCACAGATCAATCCTCGCTCAGGATGATAAAGAGCGGGAGTCAGGGTAAGAGCGATTAGACTTCGTCTTGCTCTTTCAGTTTTGCCAACACTCCGAAATCTTCCAGCGTTGTGGTGTCGCCTTTCACGTCGCTGCCGCTGGCCAGTTCGCGCAGGAGGCGGCGCATGATTTTGCCGCTGCGCGTTTTTGGCAGCGTGTCGGTGAATCGGATGTCGTCGGGTTTGGCGAGGGCTCCGATTTCTTTTGCTACCCACTTGCGCAGGTCTTCTTTCAATTCTTTCGAGGGCTTTCTCCCCTGCTCGAGCGTTACGAATGCGGAGATGGCCTGGCCTTTCAATTCATCGGGACGGCCGACCACAGCGGCTTCCGACACGGCTTCATGCGCTACCAGCGCCGATTCCACTTCCATGGTGCTAAGGCGATGGCCGCTGACGTTAAGCACGTCATCGACGCGGCCCATGATCCAGTAGTAGCCGTCTTTGTCGCGGCGCGCGCCGTCGCCGGTGAAATACATGCCGGGAATCTGCGACCAGTATTGTTTTACGTAGCGATCGGGATCGCCGTAGATGGTGCGCGCCATGCCGGGCCACGGCTGCTTGAGAACCAGAAATCCGCCGGAGCCGAGGGGCACCGGTTCGCCTTGCATGGTCACGACTTCGGGAACGACGCCGGGAAATGGCAGGGTCGCGGAGCCCGGCTTGGCGGCGATTGCGCCGGGGAGCGGCGTGATCATGATGTGGCCGGTTTCGGTTTGCCACCAGGTGTCGACGATGGGGCAGCGATTGCCGCCGATGATTTCGCGGTACCACATCCAGGCTTCGGGATTGATCGGTTCGCCGACTGTGCCAAGGAGGCGAAGGCTCGACATATCATGCTTTTTCGGCCACTCGTTGCCCCACTTGTTGAAGGTGCGAATCGCCGTTGGCGCGGTATATAAAATGTTGACTTTGTGGCGCTCGATGATCGACCAGAAGCGGTCGGGCTCGGGGTGATTCGGCGCGCCTTCGTACATGAGAACCTTCGCGCCATTTTGCAGCGGGCCGTAGACGATGTAGCTGTGGCCGGTGACCCATCCAATGTCTGCGGTGCACCAGTAGGTGTCTTCATCTTTGAGGTCGAAAACCCATTTCGTGGTGAGATATGTTCCGACGGAATATCCGCCGGTGGTGTGGACAAGGCCCTTGGGTTTGCCGGTTGTGCCCGAGGTGTAGAGGATGTAGAGCGGATGCTCGGCGTCGAGCGGCTCGGCGGGACAAATGTCGGAGGCTTTGGCCATGAGTTCGTGCCACCAGTGGTCGCGGCCTGACTGCATGTTGATTGCGGTTTTTGTGCGCTGATAGACGATAACGTTCTTGACCTCGGGGCAGGACTTGAGCGCTTCTTCGACGGCGGGGAAAAGTTTGACTTCGGCTCCGCGGCGATAGGAACCGTCCTGCGTGATGACGGCGGAGGCCTGGCAATCGTGAATGCGATCGATCAATGCGTTGGAAGAGAATCCGCCGAAGACCACCGTGTGCGGCGCGCCGATGCGCGCGCAGGCCAGCATCGCGATGGGCAACTCGGGCGTCATGCCCATGTAGATAGCGACGCGGTCGTTCTTTTTTACCCCAAGGGCTTTTAGGACGTTGGCGAATTTTTGCACTTCGCGGTGCAGCTCGGTGTAGGTCAGAGTGCGGACTTCGCCCGGTTCGCTTTCCCAGATGATAGCGGGCTTGTTCTTGCGCGCGGTCTCGACGTGGCGGTCGAGGCAGTTGTAGGAAAGATTGATCTGGCCGCCCACGAACCACTTGGCCCAGGGGCAATTCCATTCGAGAACTTTGTCCCACTTCTTGAACCAGTGCAACTCGGCGGCGATGCGGGCCCAGAATTTCTCGGGGTCGGCGATCGATTCCTTGTAAAGCTTTTCGTATTCAGCGAGGGACTTGATGTGAGCGTGCTGGCTGAATTCGGCGGGCGGTGGGAAGCTGCGCTGCTCCTGCAGGATGGAATCGATGTTAACTCCGGGAACGTCTACGATGGCTTTGTCGGACATGAAGGCAACCTCAACGTGGAGGAAATTGTTTCCGCGCTGGAATAGCGTGGAGTCTCAGAGAGCTTATTTTACACATCGAGAGCGGCGGTGAATGTCGATTGCGCGCCGGTGCGATAATGCCATGCAAATGGCTGCCGTATTACTTTGGTTTGCCAAGAGCTAACAGGCTGAGAGGTGGGTTCTGGACGCGACAAGATCGGCGTTGATAGTGTCTCTTCTTCTGTGCCTCTCTTTGGGAAATGCCTTCGCGCAGTCGGCCGACAAGGAACCGGTCGCGGTCCTGGAGTTTGGAGGAGCCGCTGACTGGAGTGTTAATGAAGGCGGATCGAGCTTCGGGCCTACCGTCGCGGTTGAAGTGACGCCAATCGAGAACTGGCTGGAACTGGAGGCGGGGGTTACATCGCTCTTTGCCCGGCACTCCACGGAATGGGACGTCGACCTTCTGTTCAAGAAGCCATGGGCGCTCTCGAAAAAAGCGGAGTTCATGGCGGGCGTTGGTCCGGAGTGGGTTCATGCGACGAAATACGGCACGACAACGAACTCCGTTAGCGCTGAAGCCGTGCTGGATTTTATGTTCTGGCCGTCGGCGAAGCATAGATTCGGTTGGTATCTCGAACCGGGCAACGAGTACAACTTTGGGCGCGGCCACGAACAATCGCTTGGAATAAGCGGCGGCTTGTTAATCGCAATTCCATGAGCCACACTCCAGTAATGGCTCAATTTGAAATGAGGAAGCTTAATGGCGTCTTCCTGAGCGGAGCCGCTGTTCAGGCGGAGCGAAGGATCTCCCACTGATCAGGGATTGGGGCACGTGAGATGCCTCCGCCGGCTGGTGAAAA
>JBAUXX010000033.1:0-70875 GCA_049584475.1 Candidatus Sulfotelmatobacter sp.
TTTTCACCAGCCGGCGGAGGCATCTCACGTGCCCCAATCCCTGATCAGTGGGAGATCCTTCGCTCCGCCTGAACAGCGGCTCCGCTCAGGAAGACGCCATTAAGCTTCCTCATTTCAAATTGAGCCACTACTTTATGAGCGAGATTGCAGGGTCCATCCGTCTCATTTTGGGTATTGTGAATAATTCTCCCGCACTTTGCTTGACCGTAATCGTGCTGCTCATATCTAATTCGATGGTTCTCATCAATGGCGCAGGAGAAGTTTTAAATGCGAGTTGCTTTCTTGGGTTTGGGAATTATGGGTCATGCAATGGCGACGAATGTTGCCAAGGCGGGTCACGAAGTGACGGTGTGGAATCGCACGCCAGGCAAGCAAGTCGAGGGCGCCGCAATTGCTCCAAATCCCGCGGCAGCGGCGCAGGGAGCCGAAGTGATATGGATGTGCGTCTCCGATACGGATGCGGTCGAGAGCGTGCTTTTTGGTCCCGAAGGAGCCGAGCAGTCATTTGCCGAGGGCATGATCATCGCGGATTCGAGCACCATCTCCCCCAGCGCCACGGTCAAGTTCGCCGAGCGCGTTCGCGGCAAAGGCGTCGCCTACGTTGACGCTCCCATGACCGGATCGAAAATCGGCGCACAGCAGGGAACGCTAATTTTCATGGTGGGAGGCGATGAGGCGCAAGTCGAACGGCTAAAGCCGCTATTCGCCGCCATGGGCAAAAAGATTTTTCGCATGGGCGAAACCGGTAAAGGGCAAGCCACCAAGCTGGCCATGAATCTGCAAATCGCATTGATCTTTGAAGGCTTCGCCGAAGGCCTAACTTTGGCTGCCAAACTCGGAGTGGATTCGCAGCAGTTGGTGTCTCTCGTCGAAGCTACGATGGTGCGTTCCGGAGTGGTCGAGTACAAGGCGCCCTTCGTTCTACAGCGGGATTTCACCGCGAATTTTCCTCTGCGCCTTATGCACAAAGACATACGGCTGGCACTGGAGGCCGCAAAAGAAGCGCGCGTCAAACTGCCCGCGCTCGAAACGGTGGAAGAGATTTACGAATTGGCCACGGAAGAGGGCCACAAGGATCTCGACTATGCCGCCACGCTAACGCTGCTGGAAAAGTGGGCGGGCATTCAAGTGAAGGGAAAAGCCGCATAAATACAAATAACGCCGCCGTCTCGGCGGCTGCGAATGCGCCCTGGGCCCAATCAACGGTTACCAGCCTGCTGGTCTCAATCCGCCAGCACCCGCGCGAACACATCGTGGTCCACATTCCCTCCGCTGGCCACCAGTCCCACGCGCTTTCCCTTTAGCAGTGACTTTTCTTTCACAGCCGCCGCTAATCCGCTCGCTCCCGCACCCTCAACCACGTTGTGCGTGTCGGTAAAGTAAATTTTCATCGCAGCGCCGATCTCCTCCTCACTCACCCTCACCACCCGCTCCACATTCTTCAACACCACTTCCAGCGACGCCTCATCCGGCACGCGGCAAGCCATGCCATCGGCGAGCAAGGTAGTTACTGGTGCCGACACGCTGTGTCCCGCTTCAAAAGACAGCGCATAGGCGGGCGCGCCCTCCGCCACCACGCCCACGATCTTCGTCTTCAAGTTCATGCCATTCCGCACCGCACTGCACGAGCAGATTCCCGACCCCTGCCCAATCGGCACATAAACAGTATCGAGATCCGGTACGGCCGAAAAAAACTCCAGCCAATAGGTCGCCACGCCTTTCACAATGTCCGGATGATAGGACGGCACATAATGCCATCCATGCTCTTCCGCCAGCCGCATGGCGTGCTCCTTTGATTCCTGATAGTCGTTGCCGAACTCAATCAGATTCGCGCCCTGCGCCCGCATAGCGGCGTTCTTTTCCGCACTGTTCCCAAACGGTACCGCGACGTGCGCCGGCACATTAAACCTGCGCGCCGCTAACGCCACTGACTGCCCGTGATTGCCGCGCGTGGCCGTGATCAATCCCTTGATGCCGCTCGACCGGCGAAACAGTTCGGCGGCATAGACAATCGCTGTTCTCGCTTTAAATGCTCCAATTGGCGTGTGATTTTCATGCTTCACCCACACGTCTGTCCCCAGCCTTTGGCAAAGTAAAGGCCAGGAAATCTGCGGCGTGGGCTGCATCACAGAATAGACAAGTTCTTGCGCCTGCTTGATCTCATCGAGTGTCGGCAAAGAGGTTTGCAACGAGAAAGGTAAAGGCGGCGTGACAGTTTGCATGGGTTTGTCTCCAGGTCCCTAAGCCCAAATGGGCCGTTACAAAGGTAATTAGCGGAATCTCCTATTACATAAGTATTACACTCGCCGTCCGATGATGCTGGTAGCGTAGAAAAAGTACAGGACCACGAAACGGGGACCCCTTGGAAATGCAACTAGAAGACCTCGAACGACCGCAAGCTGCCAAAGACGAAATCAATTGGATCACAGCAATCTTCATGGCGCTGTTTCACGTTGGCGCAATCGCCGCGCTATTTTTCTTCACCTGGAAGGCTCTTTTTGTCGCGATGTTCCTGTGGTGGGTTTCCGGCAGCCTGGGTATCGGCATGGCCTACCACCGCCTGCTCACGCACCGCGGATATAAGACTCCGAAGTGGGTAGAGTACGTCATTACTGTCTGCGCCACGCTTGCGCTCGAAGGCGGACCGATTTTCTGGGTGGCCACGCACCGCATTCATCACCAATATTCGGATCAAGAGGGCGACCCGCATTCGCCCATCGACGGTACCTGGTGGGCTCACATGGGATGGATTCTCATGGGCAAATCGATGCACCATGACACGACCACTCTGGCCCGCTACGTTCCCGACCTCGCCAAAGATAAATTCCATGTCTGGATCACGAAGTATCATTACGTCCCGATGATTGTTCTCGGCGTCATCCTGCTCGCCATCGGCGGCCTGCCATTCCTGATGTGGGGCATCTTCATGCGCACAGTCGTCGGCCTTCACGCCACCTGGCTGGTGAACTCCGCGACGCACTCCTGGGGCACGCGCCGCTTCGCCACCCGCGATCTTTCCACCAACAGTTGGTGGGTCGCATTGCTGACATTCGGCGAAGGCTGGCACAACAATCACCACGCGCATCCCACCGCCGCGCAACACGGATTCCGCTGGTACGAAGTTGACATGAACTGGTACGGCATCTGGACTCTCAAGACATTAGGCCTGGCCTGGGATATCAAGCGCGTGAACCTGGGCGAGATCGAGCAGGGCCTGGTGGCTTCACCGAACGGAAAGCTGATCACCATGCCGATGCCGGAAGCCTCTGTGGCTGGCGATTAGACCTGCGAAACTTCTGAACCTAGCCCCGATCTTGAAAGGTCGGGGCCTTTTTGTTCTCATGACGAAGCGGCGCATCAGGATCAGCATTGAACGGCCGATCTCTTGGTGAGTGCGTTCCCGCCTGAAAGCGGTAAAATCCCCTTGACTCGCCATGCGCATCACCAGCCGCCGCGGAACCATCGTCTTCTTTCTCTGCCTGGGCATCGGCCTGGTTGCGCTCGCCGTCGCGCTCAACGTTGGCTGGATCATTCTCAACTGGCGCGAAGGCGTGCTGCTGGTTTTCGGCATCATATTTTTCGCGCTTATCATTGCCGGACTGATTGTCAACACGAGTTTTTTGTTGCGTGAGATTCGCCGCAACGAGCAGCAGGATAGCTTCATCAACGCCGTGACCCACGAACTGAAAACGCCCGTTGCTTCGATCCGCTTGCATCTGGAAACGTTGCAGCGGCGCAATCTGTCCGAACTGCAGAAGCAGGAGTTCTACCGCCTGATGTTGAGCGACACAGATCGCCTGACAGAAACAGTGGAACAGGTTTTGCGCGCGGGCAGCGCGGGAGACAAGAGAGCAGGCCGGCAGAAATCCGAAGTGGACTTTCGCCAGTTGGTGCAGGAGTGCATGGACGCGGCGCGCACCCGTCACCATCTGCCGCCGGAAGCTTTGCGTTATGAGGACTCCGCGAATGGAGCGGGAGCTCGCGTGATGGGAAGCAGTGAAGATTTGCGCACCGCGGTGTTTAATGTCCTGGATAACGCCATCAAATATTCCGGTGAGAATGTCGATGTACGCGTGCGGCTCACCGCACCTGATGAAAAACGTATCGTGCTCAGCGTGCAGGACAATGGTGTGGGCATTCCCTCCGACGACATGAAACGCATTTTCCGCCGCTTCTATCGCGTCACCCACCGCTCGCTCGCCCACATCAAAGGAACCGGCCTGGGACTATTCATCGTTAAGGCCATCGCGGAAAAACATGGAGGCAAAGTCTTCGCCGAAAGCGAAGGCGAGGGACAAGGCGCGACCTTCATCATCGAGTTGCCGAGGTCCCGCCAATGAGCCGCGTGTTAGTGGTCGAAGACGAGGCTCACCTCGCTCAGGGATTGCGCTTCAATCTCGAAGCCGAAGGATATTCTGCCGAGATAGCCGGTGATGGCGAGAGCGCTACCGAGCGCCTGCTGGAGAACAAAGAGAACTTCGACGCCGTAGTCCTCGACATCATGCTTCCGGGCAAAGATGGATTCAGTGTGGTTTCCGAGTTGCGTGCGGCACGCAATTACGTCCCAGTGCTTATGCTTACCGCGCGAGGCCGTCCCGAAGATGTGCTGAAGGGTTTCGCCTCGGGCGCGGACGATTATCTCCCAAAGCCGTTTGATCTTTCCATTTTGCTCGCGCGCTTGCAGGGGTTATTACGACGCCGGGAGTGGTTGCGCAACGCCGATGCAAGCACAGCTTCGGCTGAGACTCCGTCCGATCCCCGTGTCATCGGGGATTTTGGTAAGTTTTCTTTCGCGGGCAAGACCATCGACTTTGGCACGCTGGAGTTGCATACCGGAGAAGACGTAATCCAACTTACGCTGATGGAATCGCAACTGCTCCGGCATCTCGTGCAGAATGACGGACGTGTAGTGTCGCGCAAACAAATTCTGGAAGAGGTCTGGGGCTTGCACGAAGATACGGACACACGCGCTATCGATAACTTCATCGTGCGCTTGCGACGTTACATTGAAGAAGATCCGGCCCAGCCGCGGCATTTGCTTACCGTGCGCGGTGTGGGCTACCGGTTCCTCGCGCATCCGAAAGAGCCGGAGAAATAATCGGCATCTACGCGCGGCAGAGTTCCGCTACCAAAGCCTCTCTGCGATCAACCGCGATCCCGTCCATGCGACCCAGAGTCAGCACGTAAAGCGAAATCGAAATCACCGCCAAGGACAAGAAAATCAGCACTGCGATCCAGTAATTGCCCAGCACCCGCGCGAGGACGAAGATGCCGATGCCAAGTCCTATCAATACAATTTGTACTCCGAGGCTGGCCAGCACCGTGGTTTGAGAAGCGCGCTGGCGGCCGAAGGCGGAGTAATCGATCTTTTTCGGCGAATAAAGTGAGAGCAGGTTTCCGATTGTAAGATTCAATGGCGCAGCAAAGAACACTCCCGCCAGGGATGCAATGGCCACGTCGAGCCGAGGCGGACCATAGAGAAAAATCACGGCTAGCCAGGCGATGGCGATGTCACAAAGCAAAATCGCGGTGTGTGTAAGATTCTTCGCCAGCACGATCTGACGAAAACTCACCGGAGCCGCGTAAAAAAATTGAATGCCTCCCGCATCGCCGCCGAAGTTGTTGTAGACGAGGTTAGTCAGCAAAAGCAGCGTGTAGCCCGCCGCCACAGGGAATGCCATATCTGGCGCACGCATGAGAAAGCTCGAATGCCGCGTGGCACTCCCTCCTCCCAGACGAAAAACAACCAGCACAAAGATCGGCATGACCAGCGTCAGCATCATGGGCCCGCTACGCGCAAGATAACGCACTTCTTTTTCCACCACGGCGGAAATTATTGCCGGGAGTCCGGGCAGATTCCATCCCCGGCGCAAGCCCGTGACTTTTTCTTTCTTGGAACTGGCTGGAGACTCGTTCAGGTTTTCTCCGCGATACTGCGCCCGTAAACGCAAGTGGAGCAGGGAAGCCATCGCCATCGCAAGTACAGTCAACAGCACAAACGAACTCCACCCGGCCATGAGTTCAGCGTGCGCAATTTGGGCGATGGCATCCGCGGCCAATCCGGGCGGCAGAACTTGCTGCACGGGTTTCACAATTTCAATCCAGCGCTGCACTTGAGGCTTAGACCGCCCGCTGAAGTGCTCAATCGCCGGACCGATCAACTGGAAGCTCAGCATGAGCACGATGAACATAACGCCCAGGATCTCCCGCGTGCGCCGCTGCGCCAGCCAGCGTTCGACCCAGGCAAATATCATTTGCAGGAAGAAGACATTGAATGCCGCAAAAATGATCAATACCAGCGCGGCCCAGGAGAACAACAACGGATGCGCAACCGTGATTCCCAGCAGAATGGCCGCGAGCCACAACGTGCCCAGAGCCGTAGCGGGATCGAACGAGCCATACGCCACGCGCACCAAAAAATAAGATCGGTAGTTCAACGGAAAACGCAAAAGGTCAGATGAGTCAGGATTGTTGGTGAAGGCAGTTGCCATCACTGGAAAAAGTTGCCAAAAAAGAAATATTGGCCACAGCAGCAGCGCCAGATATTCAGGCTTGCTTTCCCAAATGAAATACCACGCGCCGAGTCCCATGCCCACAGCGCCGCCGATCCCGGCCACAGTGAATGCCAGGGAAACAATTACCCGCGACACCAGTTCCGTCTTGCCCCGCCGAGTACGCAGCGAATTGACAAAGAGCCTCCAGCGCAATCCGGCGATGGCGGCGAGCTGTGCGCGCGTGTCAAGCTTGGGCGCAGGGTCAGTCATAATTCGGATAGGTTTTCCTGTGCGTTCAGTTCGTTAAAGCACGAGGGTCCTAGCAAGTTGTGGCATGATTCTACGGGATGAGGGAGGCGACTTTATGCTTTTCTCCGCGGCAAAAACTTTCGGGTTAGTTTTCAGCGTTGCCCTGTCCGTCTCCACACTTGTACAAGCCGAATGCCCGGTTGATTCGGTGATTGTCAAAGGCGGCGTCAATCATGCGCTGGGCAATGCCGAAGTCCGCGTCCAGCTAGTCTATGCAAAGGGTGTAGTCGGAGAATCCGGCGAAGCGATGGTCAAAGACGGAGCATTCAGCATCCCCATCGAATTTCTGACACAAAGTCGCAGGCCCATCGTGAACGGATTGCCGCAAAAGTGCAATCGAAGACCGAAGAAGGTGATTGTGACATTGCTGCAAAGGGACGCGGACCATGAATACGATCGCGTTACTCTGGATTTTGTGAAAGATTTCAAGATGGTTGATGCCAGCGCTTATGCCCCGGGCTCCGACCTCGTACTCAACGGCTCACATTGATTTTCACAAACAGCTGCCGCCTACCCCAGCCACGATAGTTCCTGCTCCGTCTTCCGTTCGCTCCCGACGGTACGCAGGAAAATCTGTTCTAGAGTTAAGTTCTCTGCCGCAGCCGTTCCATCGTCTGCCCGCGTCTGAGCCTCCACTCCTGCGCGAAGCTCCTCCAGCGATCCCTGCGCCACCAGCTTGCCTTTTTGAATGATGGCCACATGGCTGCACAATCGCTCGACAATTTCCAGAACGTGCGATGTGAGAAAAATCGTGGCGCCGCGGGTGATCATGCCTTGGAGCATCGATTTCAGCGTGCCCGCGGCAATCGCATCGACGCCTTCAAACGGCTCGTCGAGAAACAAAACCTTCGGCCCATGAATTACTGCCGCGGCCATGGCCAGTTTTTTCTGCATGCCGTGCGAGTAATCGGTAACCAGCTTCTTCGGCTGATCGGCGAGTTGCATGAAGTCGAGCAACTCGGCGCTGCGCTTGGCCGCGGTTTCCCGGTCCAGTCCGTACATGCGTCCGGCAAAGTTCAGGAACTCCGACCCCGTCAGCCGTCCGAACAACGCCATGCCCTCGGGCACGACCCCGATCTGCCGTTTTACATCGACCGGATTTTTCTCGAGATCGAGGCCAAGGATTTCAATGCGCCCCGAACTGGGTGCCAGCAGTCCGGTCAACATTTTAATGGTCGTGGATTTTCCCGCACCATTCGGACCGAGGAACCCGAAGAATTGCCCCGGAGATACGTTCAGGTTCACGTTATCGACCGCGAGCAGTTGTCCAAAGCGCCGAGTCAGCCCCTGAATCGAAATAGTGGATACGGTCTCCATCGAAGCCTCTGAATCTAGCACACCGGACGCTCAGGCTCTGCTACACTTTTTTCCTCTTTGCACACGGGCTCAGGTTTTAACGTCAGAGTAAGTCTTCAGGAGATCACGTGGCCAAGAACATTATTATCTGCTGCGACGGAACCGGAAACCAATTCGGCGACCACAACTCCAATGTCGTAAAGCTCTACAGCACTCTGATCATTGATGGTAAGCGGCAAATCGGCTACTACCATCCCGGCGTTGGAACCATGGGCGATCCAACGGCGCATAACAAGATCAGCTCGGCATGGTCCGTGGTAATGGGCCTTGCCTTTGGCGTCGGGCTGCTGGCGAATGTCGGCGATGCCTACCGGTTTCTGATGAATACCTATGAGGATGGCGACCGTGTTTATCTGTTCGGTTTCAGCCGCGGCGCCTACACGGTGCGAGCGCTTGCCGGCGTCCTCCACATGTTCGGATTGCTCTGTCCGGGAAATGATGGGCTGATCCCGTACGTCATCCGGATGTATGCGAAGCGAACGCGTGACGCCGCAGGGATGACTCACACATTTCAGGTCGCCGAAGGATTCAAAGCTACCTTCGGCCGTCACTGCCCGCTGCATTTTGTCGGGGTCTGGGACACCGTCAGCTCCGTCGGTTGGGTTTGGGATCCTCTGAAGTTGCCATATACGGCGCAGAATCCCGACATGGCCAACGGCCGCCATGCAATTTCGATCGACGAACGGCGCTGTTATTTTCGCAACAATTTGTGGGGCACTCAGCTTCCACAGCAGCAGAGCCTGAAACAGGTTTGGTTTGCCGGAGTTCACTCCGATGTTGGCGGTTCGTACGCGCCGATGGATAGCGGCTTGTCGCAGATTACCTTGGAATGGATGCTGTGCGAAGCAGTTCCGCTCGGGCTTTTAGTCGATCCCGTAAGAGCCGATCAGGCCCTGGGACGAGTTCCGCCTCCACCGCCGGTCCCGCCACGTGCGGCGCAGCAGATTAATGTTTCCCTGAAAGGGGCATGGTGGATTCTGGAATTCCTGCCTCACTCCTATTACGATTTCGTCGAGAAAAAGAAGAAGTGGAGCATCCCCTTCGGCGCAAGACGCGTGATTCCCGAAGGCTCAGTCTTGCATGAAACGGTAAGAGAGAAACTTCGAGTCGATCCCGATTACAAACCGCCGAACTTGCCGCAGACTTCGTGCATCGAGCCCAGAAACGCTTGCCGATTTCCTAAAGTAGAGAATGGTTCTTCGGAGCATGAACCCCAGAGTGCCATCGGTCGGACTACCGCGTTACCGTCAGGCTGAGCACTTGAGTCTTCGTCAGCCCTCCGCCAGTGGCCTTAACCGTCACTTTGGCGGTCCCGGAAGTTGCGCCCGAGGCAGCCGTCAACGTCAGCGTGCTCCTGCCGCTGCCAGGCGAAGCGATGCCCGCGGGCGCGAAGCTTGCGGTAACTCCCTTGGGCAATCCGCTCACTGACAGCGCAACGGCTGAATTGAGATTCTGCGCCGCCGTGGTCAAGGTAAGCGCAGCTTTCTTGCCCGTGGCCACACTTGCACTCGCAGCATTCGCGGTAAGCGTGACCGTCGGCACTTTCACCGACAGCGTGAGCGTGACAGTGCGACTGAGCCCCGCACCTTTTCCTGTGATCGTCAGCGTCGAGTTGCCGGCCGCCGCCGTTGTCGCGGCGGAAATCGTAACCGTAACGTGCGACGAAGCCGTCAGCGAGGCAGAAGAAAATCGCACCGTAACTCCGGAGGCCGCGCCGCTGGCCGAAAGCGTCACCGGCGAGTTGAAACCGTCGGACGGGCTTACGCTCAAGCTGACGCTGTTCGAAGTTCCTTTGCCCACGATCACGCTGGAAGAGCCGAGAGTGAGCGCAAAGTTCGCGCTGGCATCGTTCCAATGGCTGGCCAGCAAGTCAGCGTCAATCGATCCCAGTCCCGTCGCCGCATCATAGCCGGTGCCTGCATTGAATCCTGAAACTCCCGGGACACTGTTGTTGCCGCTGGTAATGTCGTGGAATACATCGGCCCCGCCGTCCGACAATTGCCGCGTGGCCAATCGGTAGAGAACTGGATTGACGTTGCCCTGCGACGCGCCCGCCTTCTGCACCACCAGCGCCATCGCGCCGGCCAAAGATGGAGCCGCCGCCGAAGTACCAGCGACGGCTTGCAGCGATCCATCCATCAGAATTACATAAGAGTCATGAATCGCCGCCGTCATCGCGACATCGGGAACATCCCGCTTGCCATCCGCAGGAACTCCGGGCGCCGACTGCCAACTGGGCTTACTGTAAACGGTGCTCGCACCTCCTCCGCCAGCCCACAGTCCGTCGCTTCCACTTTCGTTCCACACATTCTCGGGGATATAAGCGAGAGCCGACGACATGCCCACGCCGTTGCTGGACGCCCAATATCGCGTGGAGTTTGAACCTTCACTAAATTCAGTGCCTCCCACGCACGTACTGTAAGGACTCGAACAGAGTCCATTCACCGCCCGGCCTTCCGTCGCGGTTCGAGCGTTTGAAGCATCGCAACCCGCAGCCCCGCTGTCGCCCGCGGAAACAAACACCGACATGCCCTGTGCCGCCGCTTGTTCCCAAAGATTGTTCCAGAAAGCGTTGCCGCCCGATCCTTCCGCCGCCTCACACATACCGTAGCTCAAGCTCACAATCGGAGCCACGTTGTGCGCAACCGCATACTGCGCGGAGAGCGCAATGCCGTCGCTCGATCCCGATTTCGACGTCACGAACTTCACGGCAGCTTTTTGTGCGACAGCTCCCGCCCACTCTACGTCGAGTGTCGACTCCATTTGATCGCCGGAATTTGAAACCCCAGGGTCCGCGCCGTTCACAATAGTCTGTGGATTGTTCGCCGGCAGCGCCGCATTCGCGCGGAACGATTGAACGTCCGACACATAAATGTCCGAGCGTCCCAACACGGCAATGCTCTCTCCTGAGCCGGTAATCCCCGCGTTGTACAGCGGAGTTACGTCATAAATCATCGCCCAATCCCGAGGCATCAGGTAATGAGCGCTGCCAGAAGTGAACGCAGGAGCCGTAACATGCATCGGTTCGCTGACAAAGTTGTGCAGCGACGCCACGCCATGGATTACATGCGCGAGAGCTTCGGGAATTTCCGGATCGGTCGCATTCGCGTAATGCGCCTCGCCGTTCACCACATACGTCCGCATGGTCGTATGGAACGTCGTTTCCACCTGCCACGCGCTACCGCTGAAAATAACCGCCCGGTTCGATGGCGTTTCTTCAATTTCCATGCCGTGGCTCTGCAGCCATCCGCTGATCTGCTTCAGGTCATTGACCGAGGTTCCGAATCGTTGCGCAAAAGCTTGAGGCGTCAGCCATTGGTGGTAATAAGCCGATCCCGGATCCTGCTGCGCCTCGATCAGCTCTTCCAGCGCCGTTTCCTGCTCGGAATTTCCCCGCAGCACCAGCACCATCTGCTCCATGCGCTGTTCCGATGGCATGTAACCGGTCGTATTCTCCGCTCTTGCCATGGGATGAAGATGTCCGGAAAGCACCGCCCGCCGGTTCTCGTCAATGGGCTGAATGATGCGGTCGGTTGGCCGAACAGCGAGCAAATCCCTCACTGGCATAACGTTCGGCACATTCTGAGCCCAGGATGCTAAAGAGAAAAGAATCAGGAAAATCACAACAACCGTAGCCACGTTTTTCTGCATGTACGCCCCAGGGTGAGATAGCTTGCCAATACTCTCTTGGGTTGATCGGCGGGAAATAAAGCGGCCGTTACAGGAACTGAGCGAAGAGGGCAGCGATTAGTAACAGCCGATGGTTACTTCCGGCAGTAGCGCCGGCGTCTCGCCGGCGTTGGTCTTTCGCAGTTGTAAGAGTGGTAGAAAAGAAGCGTCAAGCTCGGGGCCCACCGATCCCCTCAAATAATGTTCGAGTCCAGACCGCCGATGAACTGGATTCCAGGAATGGTCTTGCCCACCAGCGCCTTGTCATTGGTAAGAAACAAATCCGTGCCTGCATGCGCGGCGCATGCCAAATGCACTGCATCCGCCGGCGCGATACCCAGTGTCCCCCTGATGCGCGCATAGTGGCTGGCAGCTTCAATCGTAAGCGGAACCACTTCGGAAATCACGCTGAGCAAAAGTCCGCGCGTCTCATCTGCCACACGCGGCATGCCCCGCCTATAGGCTCCTGCCAGTACTTCGCCGAAAGTAAAAGTCCCCGTGATCAAGAGATCCTGCCGCTCCTGCATGCGCGAATGTATCTTTGCCACTCTCTTCGCGAACACCGGATGGTTCTCCAGCCAATAAATGAACAGCATGGAATCCCAATAAATCCGGCTCACTTGGGATTCCGTTCAGACCGAAAGGCGCTCCGCTCGGCCCGCAGATAAGCCTCGCCCCCACCCAGTTCGGCATAAACATCCTTGAGAGAACCGCGTAGTTTGGCCCAGGCGTTTTGGCTGGCCGGTGACGAGGGTGGTGTGGATGCAGCCTCCACGAATTCGTATGTATATGTGACAGTCGTGCTCAACCCGGACGGCGGCCCGGTTTTCGAAATCAGTCGAAGCCCGTTCTCCGTCAAAAACTTCTTCGATCCCAACGCCGCGCACACCAGCGGCACCCGATTGCTCAAGCCCAAAGCCTTATGCACGGCTCCAACATTTACGGAAATCGTCGCTTCGCGGCGCCGTCGTGCCGCCGCAAGATAGACCTCGGATGCGTGCTGGCGAACGAGATCGGAATCGGAAGTCACTTCAACTGTTTTCATATCGCCTATGCATGCTAGTCTTGCACTATCGTGCTAATAATGCAATACCCCGAATCTCGCCCTTTGCCAATGCCGCCGCCTTATGGCTGCGGCGAGCCGAAACATAGCCTACTGGGGTGATTGTTAGCCGCCCACTCTCGTGCTACGATGCCCGTCGAAGTTTGTTCGCTTCCCCCCGCCCAGGAGTAAAGTTCATGCACAAGAAAACACTTGCTCTTGTCACTATCGCCATGGCCATGCTCGGCCTTGTTCTGGCGAGTGCCGCTCAGGCACAAACCGAAAGCGTCATTTATGCCTTTCAGAACGGCACCGACGGGGCCTTTCCCGAGGCCGGTGTCATTGCGGATGCCAAGGGAAACCTATACGGCACGACTTTACAGGGAGGCGCAAACGGTGGCGGGACGGTTTTTGAACTCACGCCGAATGGCGACGGAACATGGACCAAGCAAGTGATTCTTTCCTTTAATTTCACCGATGGAGGTCTTCCAGCTTGCGGCCTGGTGCTGGACTCTCAGGGCAATCTTTACGGAGAAAGCTTCTCGGGGGGAACGTTTGGCTACGGTGAGGTCTTCGAGATTTCGCCCGGGTCCAACGGAACCTGGACAGAGAAAGTGATCTACAGCTTTGCCGGCGCGCCCGACGCTGGTTCGCCATTTACAGAGACCCTGACTCTTGACTCCGTAGGAAATCTTTATGGGGCAACCGAAAACGGCGGAACCTATGGATTCGGAGCAGTCTTTAAACTGAGTCCTAATTCGGACGGAACCTGGAGCGAGACGGTACTGCACAGTTTCTCGGAGGGCAACGACGGCGGCTATCCCAGCAGCGAGCAACTCGCCGTTGATGCTGCGGGTAACGTGTACGGACTCGCCATTCTCGACGGCGCGCATGACTATGGAGTCGTTTTCCAACTCGTGCATGGCTCCAGTGGAAGCTGGACAGAGAAAGTGCTGCATGCGTTCACGGGAAGCGCCGACGGCTTCCCGATCGGCGGTATGACACTCGATGCTTCCGGCAATCTTTACGGTGCATCATCCTACGCAGTTTTTGAATTGATTCCGGGGACCGGCGGGACCTGGACAGAGAAAGAACTTCACCGATTCATCGGAGGCAGCGACGGCGCATACCCGGAATCGAAGCTGATCTTCGACAAGGCGGGGAATCTCTATGGCACTACCACCACAGGCGGAGCCCACCGGGGCACAGTTTTCGAATTATCTCCGGGCTCCAACGGCACCTGGACGGAAAAGATTCTGCACAAATTCTCGATAACAGGGGAAGACGGCATTTTTCCCGGCTATGCAGCGCTTGCCCGGGACGCCAAAGGTAATCTTTATGGCACGACCCAGCAGGGGGGAATTAATAACGGCGTTGTATTCGCCGTTACTCCTTGACGCAAGCAACAGTGCTATCCGGCAATCGAAGGATGGAATCTATGCAGAACAATAGCCGTATCGGGATCACTCTGGCGACTGTCGCCTTTTTGTTGATTGTTGCCCGCGGAGTTCAAGCCCAGGCGGAAAAAGTTATTTACTCCTTTGCCGGCGGCAGCGATGGTGGATCGCCAAACGGGGTCGTAATCGACGCCAAAGGAAACCTGTACGGAACCGCTGCCGCGGGCGGTTCAGGCTCCGGGACACTCTTCGAGCTGGCGCCGAACGGCAATGGTACTTGGACCGAAACCGTGCTCCATACATTTTCGTCTGATGGAATCGACGGAGTCCGCCCAGACTCTGGCCTGGTCTTTGACTCCAGCGGCAATCTCTATGGTACGACCTCCGCCGGAGGCCAGTATGGCCTCGGGACTATTTATGAGCTTTCCCCCGGTTCAAACGGGACATCGACGGAACAAATACTTTATAGCTTCGGGGGCAACACGGACGCCGTACCTCTCGGTGGGGGAGCCCTGGCGATCGATGGTTCAGGAAATCTGTACGGCTCGTCCGATCCGGGCGGGGCCTACGGATTTGGAACTGTTTTTGAGTTGATTCGTGGATCCAATGGAACCTGGAAAGAAGCTATTCTCCACAGCTTTTCCGGAGACAACGACGGATCCCAGCCTGAGAGCGATACGCTGATTCTCGACCATGCCGGGAACGTCTACGGAATGGCCAATGGCGGTGGCCCGCATGACTACGGACTGATCTTTGAACTCTCTCCAGAATCGAATGGGACTTGGACAGAAAAAACTGTCCACGCCTTTGCCGGAAGCTCTGACGGAGGAGGACCCATCGGCGGAGTTATCTTCAACGCTTCCGGCGACCTTTTCGGCGCCGCTTATTCCGCTTTTGAACTGACGCCGGGATCGAACGGAATTTGGACCAAAAAGGCGCTTTATACTTTCACCGGCGGTAGCGATGGCGCGTATCCCTCCGCCCCTCTGGTTTTCGACAAAGCGGGTAATTTGTACGGCACAACCGACTATGGAGGAAACCACCACGGCACCGTCTTTGAGCTGTCTCCAAATTCCAACGGAACTTGGACGGAGAGAGTTCTTCACAGATTCTCGACAACCGCAGGGGATGGATACTATCCTCAAATCGCGCCGCTTGTAATGGATGCAAAGGGCAATCTCTACGGCACGACTGGTTTCGGAGGTGCATCGGGTGCCGGAGTCGTTTATGAGGTCAAACCCTAGTTATCGAGCGCAACTCCAAGGCCCAAGTTATGCACAATCCCCATGTGACGTCTGACCTTGTCTCTTGAAATGAATGCGTCCATGATGGCAATGTGACCCTCTGGGATCACGTTGAACTTGCTCCTTGAAAACAAAATCGCCTCAAGGCTTGAGGATGGGCCGCTCAATACTTTGGCTGGGGTATCCGCCGATACGACCAACTGATTCTAGAGGATTTACCTCAACGCATTCCGCTAACCGACTGAAAGCAGGTATTTTAGCGCAAGTCGTTTAGAAGGTGTATTTTAGCCATACCGCGATTTGCTAAACGGTTGATTCCAGATATTTTATCGGGTTTTCGGTATACCCTCCCCCAGGATACCTGGAGATGCATTCTCAGAAGCCCGGCGGACGCTCGCCCACCACGCCAAAAGCGTGTTCTAAAGCAAGTCCAGCTCTGCCCACCGTGCCCTCGTCGAACAACCGCCCAATCAGCGTGACGCCGTGCGGTACGCGCCGCGGCGGCGAGAATCGCGGCATCGGATGGTTCGGGTCGGGCGCCCAGTCGCTGCGCGCTTTTGCGATCTCGATGAAACCCGCACGTAGCGTCAGCGAAGGGTGGCCGGTGAAATTCGTAATCGTCAGCATCTCGTCGCGCAGAGAAGGTACCAGCAGCAAATCGACCTTGGCGAACACTTGCTCCATCTCCTCGGCAATTTTTCGCCGCAAACGGTCGGCCTGCACGAAGTCCACGGCCGAAAGAAATCGCGCTTCGCGAAAAATGTTCGGCCACGCATCCGGTACCTGCGCCTTGAGCTGATCCGTTCCGCCGCTCAGCGTGAGTTCTTCAAACGCCGCCGCTCCCTCGGCAAACAGAATCAGGTTGAGCGCGTCATACGGCCAGTCGGGAATGTCCATCTCCACCGGAACCATTCCCACTTTCTTCACGGTTTCCACGGCAGAGCGGTCCACTTCAGTAGCGGGATTTTCATGCAGCCAGCGAGGAAAATATCCGACGCGCAGGCCTTGCACGGATGCGCAAGCATCGAAGTCAAGCTTGCTCGGTGTGCTGGCCACATCGCCAGCATCGGGCCCCGAGATCGCGTGCAGCACGAGCATCGTATCTTCCACCGTGCGCGCCATCGGGCCGAGCTTGTCCAGCGACCAGCAAAGCGTCATCGCACCGGTGCGCGCCACGCGGCCGTAAGTAGGACGCAGCCCGGTAATTCCGCAGCGCATCGACGGACTTACGATGCTGCCGCCGGTTTCACTGCCGATCGCGAAAGCGACCAGCCCTGCGGACACCGATGCACCGGGCCCGGCGCTCGAGCCCGACGACGCTTCTTCGAGCAGCCACGGGTTCATCGTTTGCCCGCCAAACCAGATGTCGTTAAGCGCCAGCGCACCGAGACTGAGTTTGGCGACGAGCACCGCTCCCGCTTCGTGCAAGCGCTTCACCACGACGGCGTCATCGGCAGGCACACGATTGCGAAAAGGTTCGGCTCCGTAAGTTGTGCGGATGCCGGTGGTGTCGAGCAGATCTTTCGCTCCCCATGGAATGCCGTGCAGCGGCCCACGGTAATTTCCCGCGGCAATTTCTTCGTCCGCTTTTTTCGCTTGTGCCAGTGCAAGATCGTGGGTGAGCGTGATGACACAGTGCAGCTTGGGATCGAACTGCTCTAGACGCTTGAGATAAATCCGCGTGAGCCGGTCGGAGCTCAACTTGCGCTGCTCGATCCAGCGCGAAAGCTGAGTCACCGGCGCGAAGGCGATGTCTTCATCGTTTGCAGGCAACGGACCTGGATCGGTGTTGCTGCGAAGAAATTGCTCGCGCTCGGGGCCAGCTTTCATACCGGGCAGCACCGGATTCCAGCGCGACGCGGGAGCAAGTGTCGGTTCCAGGGCGAGTTTCCGTGGACCGGTTCGCCGCTCGTAAAGCGACGCCATCGTCTTGCGCCAACTCCCCGCGGCCATCTCGCGTTGGCTGGCGGTCAGAGGGAACTGCACGAGTTTCTCGGCTTCGGCAAATGTTGTACTGGAGACCGCAGGACCAACCGCCGGCGCGGTGCCGAACGCGCCAGGAGAAGCGGGCGGCAACTCGTCAGCACTCTGCCCAAAGCTGCGGTAAGCCGTGGCCGCAGCCAACAGGCCAAGCGACGTCTGAGTAAGAAACTCCCTGCGCGATCTCGACATGAATCCTCCGGCACGCATTGTAATGGCTGACGCTTTGAGGATTTGTCATGTACCGGGCGCCGCCGTCACAAAGAAAAACGCCCCAGCCGAAAGCCAGGGCGCCGTATAAACATTGAAACCTGTGCAACCTTGAAACTCTGAAACTCTGAAACTTTGAAACTCTGAAACTCTGAAACTTTGCTTCTAAAACAAATTCCACAAGAACTGGTTATAAACATCGTGGTGATATTGCACCTCAGGCGCTTTCACAAACGTGCCGAGCAGTCGCGGGCAACGATCGGCGGCCGCCTGCTTCAAGTCTGCGTACCGGCCCTTCACGTCTTCGCCAAGAAGTTCGGTGGTCCACTCCGCTTTGCGGAAGTCTGCCAGCGCCGTGTAGATGTTGTCGGGCAAGTAGCGTTCGGCCTGGCGCAGGTTTTTGATCTTCGAGGTTTCGCCATCGAGTCCGGTTTTAAAGATCGAGAGCATCACCATGTAGGGGTTGGCATCGGGAGCGACCGAACGCACTTCCACGCGCATGCTCTTCTCGTTGCCGATGGGAATGCGGATCATCGATCCACGATCCACCGCGGAAGCCTTGATCTGGTTCGGCGCTTCAAAATGGGGATCGAGACGGCGATAGGCATTCACGCTGGCATTGAGCAGCAGACAAAGATCGTTGCCATGCGTGAGAATGCGGTCGACGAATTGCCAACCAGTCTTGCTCAACTTTTCTTCGCCCTTCGCATCCCAGAAGAGATTCTTGCCTTTCTCGCTGATCGAAACATTGGTGTGCATGCCGCTGCCGTTCACGCCCACGACGGGCTTGGGCAGGAATGACGCGGTCAAGCCCATGTTGGTGGCGACCTGGCGGCAGATCAATTTGTAGAGTTGAATCTGGTCAGCGGCCGCGACAACTTCGCCGTATCCGTAATTGATTTCGAACTGCGACGGCGCGACTTCCGGATGATCTTTCTCATTCTGGAAGCCCATCGAGCGCTGCACTTCCGCGGTCGTGTCGATGAAGGTGCGCAGCGGGTCGCCGGGCAGGGAGTGATAATAGCCGCCGGTGTTTACGTATTCGAATTTTCCGCTTTCGTTGTAATGGCGCTCTGCGTCTGGCCCTTTGAACAGGAAGCCTTCAATCTCGTTGGCGGCATTGAGTGTGTATCCATGTTTCTTGTAGAGAGCTTCGGCATAGCCTTTGAGGACGCCGCGAATATCCGCGGTGTAAGGTGTGCCGCCTTTGTCGATTACCTCTCCGAAGACAAGAACTTTGCCAGAGCCGAAAACATCTGCCGGCCCCCAGTAAAACGCCGACCAGTCGATGCCCAGGCGCAGATCGCTTTCGCGCTGCGCGGTAAAGCCCCGGATCGATGAGCCATCGAAGGTCAGGTTGTCCCAGCTCTTGATCAAAAACTTCTTGTCGTAATCGAGCATGTGCAGCCGGCCCTCGAGATCGCTGAAGAGCACGGTAATGGCCTTGATCCGCTTTTCATCGGTCAAGTACTTGAGCCGTTCTTCCTGAATCTTGTGGATCGCGACCCGTTTACTGCGCTGCTCCTTCGCTGCCAAATTGTGTTCTTCGAGTTCGTCGTAGGTTAGTGCCAGAAAATTGCGCAACTCGCTGGACATGAATCTCCTTCAGCCTCCGAGAGAATTTAAAATTTGATCGCGACGCACAGGAATTGCAATGGCTGGTAATCAACAGGGAAGGATAGCGCGCCCCCGGCTTTTCACACAATCGAAAAAGGTGATGCGGCGGATAAAAGAGATTTATCCACCCCCGCAACCGGATACGCTCGATTTATAAGAGTGCGGTCTTGCCGTGCCTGCGCTTCTACCGGCGGGATCTCTTGACTTTTTTGAGCAACGCCCTCGCCATCGACCGGCGGGTTCATGACGTGCGGGGCCAGACCGGGATTCGTCACATCCAGGGATCGAGATAGAACGTGGTGAAGCCTCATACCAATTTGCCGGAGCTCCGATCCCTGGGCTTGGTTAATCTTCAGAGATACTTCCCGCAGGGACTTTTCGATTTCGATTTTATCAACGGCCTGGCGGGCCAATTGCGCGAAGTGGAGCAATTCGCCCGGCCTAAGTTCGCCGGAAATATCTCCATTTGATTTGAGTTTCGAACGGCGCTTGCCCCGGGGCGTAATTCGATCTTGAAATTGTTGCTGCATAGCTCAAGCCCTAGTAAATACGTTTTCTGATTCCTGCCCGTAATCCCGGCAAATCGTTCGCGCCTTAAAGATCGCGCAAATGCGCGTGGCCGAAAGCTACTTCGATCCGTTTTCGGCGCCGGCCGGACTATGTGCTGTCTCCACCCTGGCTGGGGCTGTGCCGTAGAGTCATTTTGGGCACATAGCATTCTTCATGCACCGCCCGGCCAAATTCATCTGCCTTGCTGGTTTGTAGCTCGACCGCCTCGTTGCATATAGGGCACACGGGGAATCGCGGCTTAAGAGCGGCTGATCCAAAGTTGCGCTGCACCGGGGACCTCCAGCGAAGGCGCAAAGATATCGCAAGGTATCGGGGTTGTCAGTCCGGTATCGAACAGAGAAAACCTACTAGGAGGCGGAGCCGTTTCTCCACTCCTTGATCTGCTGTTGCATGATTCCATAGCATTCGCAGGCCGCTTTCTCCAGGCCGGGCCGGTCGACGATTCTTACGTCTCCGCGGGTGTGCGCGATGAGACCGGCTCTCTGTAAAATTCCTGCCGAGACGGTTACACTGGCCCGGCGGGTGCCCAGCATTTGAGCCAGCAATTCGTGCGTCAGGGGCAGTGCATTCGATCCGATTCGATCCGCGCTCATTAACAGCCATCGAGCCAATCTTTCGTCCACTTCATGCAGCCGGTTGCAGGCTGCCACCTGGGTCAGTTCCATGGCCATGATTTGCGCCACCTGTTGCAAGCGCCGATCCAGGATGAGATGGTCACGGAGAATTGCCATCAGCGTTGCACCGTCCACGCGAAAAGCCGTGGCTTCAATCTGCACGATGGCGCGGGTGGCGGCGGTGCGAAAACCCGCGATCAGCGGCAAACCTACCAAACCTTCCTTGCCTATCAGGCCAACTTCCACGCATTTTCCGTCGGGAAAGACGCTCAAGATGGAGATGAGTCCGCTATCGCAGAAGTAGGCGGACTTCAAGGTGTCGCCAGGCTCGTGCAAAACCTGATTGACCTGTAGCCTTACAAATTCTAGTTTTGGAAATAGAGCTTCGCGCTCTTTTTGCGGCAAATTGAGCAGAATCTCGTTGTGAATATTGTTTCCGTCACCGTCATTCTGGATGGATTCGAGGACAGTGGCTTTAGATAAAAGCTGGGCGGATGAACGGGAATTGCCGGCCATAACGGCCTCCTTGCGCAGCGAACACCCTGTCTGTTTGTCGCAAGGGACCGTCACCCGTAGGGCGCGGCGGAAAGATGCTAGAAGAGACTACCCAACCATACTCCCTATTTGGGTCGATGTATCTTAAATAACGGTCAAGCGAACTTAATCTCGTAATCTACTGGACTCGCGAATGTGCGATAGCGTACAGTGTTGATTGTATTTACGCAGAAGTTCCTGCGAGTATCGTGGGAACTGCCCTTCCCAAGCGTTAGTCGCTGTGAACGTGAGACACGGCCAGCAGCCTGCCCAGGGCGAAGAAGAGGCTGCCGGTGTCGAAAACTGTCCTGATTGTCGACGATAACGTCCACATCCGCCGCTCCCTTCGATCATGCATTGAGCGTCACGGCGAGCTGAGCGTTTGTGGTGAGGCAGAGAACGGCGCGGTCGCAGTGGAAAGAGTCAAAGAGTTGCGGCCCGACGTGATCATTCTGGATTTACAGATGCCCGTTATGAATGGGCTTGAGGCGGCGCGCGAGATCGCGATGATCGCCCCGGAAATCCCGATGGTTATGCTCAGCCTGCATGCGAACGACGAGTTGGTTCATCAAGCGAAAAGCGCTGGCATTAGTGAGGTGATCTCGAAAACGGAGGCGATTCCGCAACGCTTGCTGGCCTCGCTGAAAAAACTGTGTGCTTCCCGTCCCGCGTCACTCCCAGAGTCGGTTTAGAATCCTCACCAACTTCATAGTAAGGTCGGGATTTGTAAAGGTGTGTGCGCTGCCGCACGTTTAGGTGTAGGATGCGCTAGACTGCTTCCGCATCCTTCCGCCACGCCTCGTCAGGTGACGGTTTCTTGCGAAAAACAGCCGGATTTCGGCCCCGCAAGGAACTAGTCATGAAACAGGAAGCTCCCTCGACTCCTTGTACGATCGTCCGTCTTCCGCATACAGATCCGTTCGGTCGCGACCACCGTCTTTATCCACATGCCGTGCAGTTTTATTTGAAAGAGGATTTTCTCCTCGGCATTCTGTGCGACTTCCTGGTCAGCGCGGTTAAGGCGCGCGATGGGGTGGTGATCGTGGCAACAGAGAAGCACCGGGGCGCCATCCTGCAATGCCTCAGAGCGCGGGGTGTGGATGTCGATGCCCTCAAGGCCGATGGCAGCTATGTCGAACTGGACGCGAGCGAATCTCTCTCTGAATTCGTGGTGGATGGCAGACCGGATTTCGAGCGATTTGATCGACTGATCGGCGGAGCGATTGCCGCAGCCAGAGATGCGTGCCGCGCGAAAGATCCGTTTGTCATGGTTTTCGGCGAGCTCGTTGATTTGCTGTGGGCGAAGCGGGAGCTTGAAGCCGCATTGGTCGTGGAGCGGTTTTGGAAAAGCCTGGCCGGGAAACTTTCTTTCTCGCTTCTATGCGGCTACTCGATGCAGGGATTCGCCGAGGCTGGCACAGAAGCTGCTTTCCTTCGAATCTGTGCAGAGCACGCGACTGTGAGTTCACCGGAGGCGTATGCCACAAGCGCGTCGGAGCAGAGAATTTTGAGCGCCACCGCCCGGTTTTACAGCGAGACATCCTCGCCCCAACCGGCTGAGCAAAAAATCCGCCGGTCGCTTTGATGTGCAAGGGCGAACGTCATCGGGCGAATAGGAAATTGACGAACAGTTGATTGGAATAACGCTATTGCCGGTGCGCCGAAGCCCCGGCGGCCAACTCGCGCAGGGTATTCAGGAAACCGGCTGCGCTCTGGGGATCGGACAGTGCATCGAGAGATACGGTTGCGGAAAACTGAGGAGACTCCGGACGGAAGCGAACCTGTAAGACGTCCTGCTGGCGCACTGTCATTAGAGCACTGAGTTCGGGCGTAGGATCCTGCTTCCAGTGGGTACGCGTGGTTAGGATGATCGGCCCCGGCTGGCAAACGTCCCATTCCCGCTCGTTACGCCTCCGCGTTGTCATTCCACGGCTGTGAGCACACCAGCGATGCCGAACGACTTGCAGGTTGAAGCTGGGAGAACCGCCGAGATCGGCCTCGAACGTAAGCGTTTCTTTCTGTTTGTGCCAACAGCTCAGCAGCCAGGGGACGGGCAGAGCGCGCGGGCGGAATTTCATGGTGACATGAGCGTTTTCAAACCAGCGGGAAGGGAAATGCAGACTCGCGTACAGGCTAGAGGTGCCTACCCAGCGCGATTCGAGGATGCGGCCCTTTCCGGCGCACGCCGACTGCACCCAGCGCAAAGCTTCAGCGCCCCGGCGGCGGTTGTAGGTAGCAAACAGGAAATACCACAGTCCTAATGCAACGACTGCTGCGGCCACATCGATCAGCAGAAGGCCCACCACAACTCTTCCTCTGATGCCGATGGTACTTCTCCGGTTGTTGACGAAGCAAGAGGGCAAAGGGGGATTCGCGGGTTTTTTTCCTAACGAATGGGCGGGGTCTGTGGAAAACCTCGGGTGCCGACGGGAATTGAAGCCGTGGTCGAAGCGGATAGCACGGTTGGCTGGGAGCGATGGCCTGCTGAGAGAGCTCACACCGCCTCATGAAGTTAGAATGTGCCGTGGCTTTCACTCTTCGCGATGCCGTGATAGACGATCTTGAAACTCTGTGGCGGATCGATCAAAAGTGTTTTGCGGGCGGGATCGCCTATGCGAAATCCGAACTGAAGTTCTTCATGCGCCGGCGAGGATCCTTTACTCTTGTGGCCATTGACGAGTCCGGGCGAAAGATCGCGGGCTTTATCGTGGCGCATGCTGGTGCTGCGGGGCACATCATTACTATTGACGTGGTGGCTGCGGCGCGCCGTTCCGGTGTTGGGTCGCAAATGCTTTCCGCGGCGGAAGACCGGCTTCGCAGCATGGGAATCAATGCCGTGAGTCTGGAAGCTGCGGTCGACAATGGCGGAGCGCTTTCGTTCTACAAACGCCATAACTACGAAATCGTTAAAACGATACCTGGTTATTACTCCGACGGCGCAGATGCTTATGTGCTGCGCAAATCGCTCGCTTCGGAATCGGCATAGCGGTTTCATTGTGCCAGCGTAAATTCCGTTTGCGCTGACCCTGCCATTCCAGATACGTTGCATTTGTCGATGAAAGTTGCCATCCAGGGCGAGCTCGGGTGCTTCAGCCACGAGGCGGCGCAGAAGATGGCGCCGGGTTGCAGCATTATGCCTTGCGCGCGTTCGGGTGAGGTGTTCGACCGAGTGGAGCGCGGCTCCGCAGCCGCTGCCGTCATTCCTATCGAAAATACGCTCGCAGGAACGGTGGCCGAACACGCCGATCTGCTGGTGGCCTGCGACGTATTTATTGAATCCGAATATCTGCTCCGCATTGTTCACAACGTGATCGCCGCTCCAGGTGGCAAGCCGGCTTCGTTGCGGCGCGTGCTGTCGCATCCTGTGGCTCTCGATCAGTGCCGCGATTTCTTTCGCATGCATCCGGGGATTGAAGCGGTTCCGTTCTATGACACAGCGGGCAGCGTGAAGCATGTCGTCGCAAGCAAAATCATGGATGCGGCAGGCATCGCCGGAAGCCAGGCGGCGCGGGAATATGGCGGGAAGATTCTGGCCGCGGGCATCGAAGACGATAAGAATAATTTCACGCGCTTTTTTCTTATCCGCAAACTTCCACAAGGACGCGGCAAGCGTAGTGCGAGGAGCGGGAAGGGAACTGCCGCATCTGCGCCGGCACGATTCTCCGTTCCGCGAGGCGCGAACAAAACCTCCATCGCGTTCAAAGTTGCCAACACTCCCGGCGCATTGTTCAAATCGCTGAGTGTTTTTGCCCTGCGGGATATCAGTCTGAGCAAGATCGAATCGCGCCCGATGCGAGGCCGGCCCTGGGAGTATGTGTTCTATGTCGACTTTCTCCGCGGCGATGACGAAGCAGCGCGCAATGCGCTGCGGCATCTGGGCGAGGTCGCCGATTTCGTGAAGGTTCTGGGGATCTATCGCGCCGTCTAGCGCTTTCCGGCCGCCTGAGTTTACCACCCCGGTACCTACTCAGTTCTTGCTCCACAAGCGTCCGCCGCGATAGCCTCTGCACCTTGGGCATGATGCGAAGCACTAACCTCGCCGATAGAATCCAAGATTGCTATCAATCTCGTGGAGCGCCGCTGAACCTTTTCCGCGAGGCGTATCATCTAAACGTTGAGCGAGATACACTCAAGGAGACACAATGAGTCAGCCATCGGCTCCTAAACCAAAGGAAACACAAGATCAACGCGCCATTCCAGTGCTGCCGGTCCGGGACACGGTCCTGTTCCCACATGCCGTTCTTCCGCTCACCGTTGGCCGGGAAAGCTCGGTGCAGCTCATCAATTCGTTAGGCGAGGATAAGACGATTATCGTAGTCGCCCAGCGCGAAGCGCGCGTCGATTCCCCGCAGCCCAGCGATCTTTATCTTGTGGGCACTTCCGCTGTAGTTCACAAGGTCGTCAAGATGCCCAACCAGAGCCTGTTCGTGTTTGCAGAAGGCCTGGAGCGAGTCAAGCTGGGCGAGTTCACACAGTTGACGCCGTTCATGCGCGCACGCGTTTCTCCGGTGCCCGAGGTGCCGATGGTGGCTCCGGGCTCCGAGGTAGAAGCGTTGCAGCGCAATGTGCTTACGCTGTTTCAGCAGATTGTTGCAGGATCGCCAACGTTGTCGGACGAACTTTCTACCGTGGCGATGAACATTGATGAGCCTGGACGGTTAGTTGATTTCATCGCGTCGTCGCTGCCGTCGCTTTCGACGCCGGACAAACAGGACACACTGGAAACGACCGACGTTCGCGTGCGCCTGGAGAAAATCAATCAGCATCTGGCGAAGGAACTCGAAGTCCAGCAACTGCGCAACAAGATTCAGAGCGAAGTGCAGGACCGCGTGCAGCAGACGCAGCGCGAGTATTACCTGCGCGAGCAGATGAAGGCGATCCAAAAAGAGTTGGGCGAGCAGGATGAAGGCCAGCGCGATGTTGAGGATCTGAAAAAGAAAATTGACGACGCGGGGATGCCCGACGATGTGAAGAAAGAAGCGCTCAAGGAATTGGGACGTCTCTCGCGCATGTCGCCGATGGCTGCGGATTATTCGCTGACGCGAAATTACGTTGAGTGGCTGGCGGTGCTGCCGTGGAATAAAACGTCAGGGCAGGAAATTGAGATTCCCAAGGCCAAGGAGATTCTGGATGCGGATCATTATGATCTCGAAAAAGTTAAGGACCGCATTCTCGACTATCTTTCGGTGCGCCGGTTGAAGCCGAATATGAAGGGGCCGATTCTTTGCTTTGTCGGACCTCCGGGCGTGGGCAAGACTTCGCTGGGCAAATCGATTGCGCGCGCTTTGGGACGCAAGTTCGTTCGCCTGTCTCTTGGCGGCGTGCATGACGAAGCCGAAATTCGCGGCCATCGCCGCACTTACATTGGCGCATTGCCGGGGCAGATCATTCAAGGCATTCGCCGCGCGGAGACGAAAGATCCGGTTTTCATGCTCGACGAAATCGACAAAGTTGGGCGCGACTTCCGTGGCGATCCCGGCTCGGCGTTGCTCGAAGCGCTTGATCCCGAGCAGAACGCAAACTTCCGCGACAATTATCTCGACGTCACGTTCGACTTGTCGAAGGTGCTGTTCATCACGACCGCGAACATGCTCGACCCCATCGCCGAGCCATTGCGCGACCGCATGGAGATCATCGAGCTGCAAGGCTATACGGAAGAAGAAAAAGTTCACATCGCGTTCCGCTATCTGATTCCGCGGCAGTGCGAAGAGAACGGTGTGACGCCGGAGCAGATCGAATTTCCCGAGGAAGCAGTTCGCTATGTGATTCGGCACTACACGCGGGAAGCCGGCGTGCGCAATCTTGAACGCACCATTGGCACGATCTGCCGCAAACAGGCGCGGCGGCTGGCCGAAGGCAAGACCGACAAGTTAGTGCTGACCAAGGAAGTCGTTCAGGAATTTCTGGGCGGCATCAAGGTTCGCGTGGAAGGCGAAATTGAAGAGCGCACCGAGCGGCCCGGAGTGGCCGTGGGCCTGGCCTGGACTCCGGCTGGCGGCGACGTGCTGTTCGTCGAAGCCAATGCGATGAAAGGCAAGGGTGGATTCACGATGACTGGACAGATCGGCCAGGTCATGCAGGAATCCATGCAGGCGGCGCTGACCTGGGTACGCTCGAATGCCGCGAAGCTCGGATTGAAGGAAGACTTCTTTGCCGACCACGACATTCACATGCACGTGCCTGCTGGCGCGATTCCTAAAGATGGTCCATCGGCTGGCGTGACTATGGCAACCACCCTGGTTTCGCTGCTGTCGGGCCGCCGTGTTCGCCCGCTTACCGCCATGACCGGTGAAATCACGCTGAGTGGCAACGTTCTTCCGGTCGGCGGCATTAAAGAAAAAGTGCTGGCCGCCAAGCGCGCCGGAGTCACGGACGTGATCTTGCCGGCGGAAAACAAGATGAACGTGGAAGAAGATCTTGCGGCGGAACAGCGTGCAGGTCTCGGCATTCACTACGTCAAGACCATCGGCGAAGCGCTGCAATTCTCACTGCCCGAAGTGGCGGAGGGGCCGGCGGCGAAGATTCTCTCGACGCCAACCATCAAGCAAGCGGCAACACCACGTCACGACGCGGTGCTCACGCAGGCGTAAGAGGCAGTTCTCAGTAGTCAGTAGTTAGTTCTCAGATGCCAGTCCTTCGGGGCTGGCATTTTTTTGCCTGCGACTCAGGTCGTGAGCAATGAAATCCGCGTTGGACAAGGGTTCGTCCCCAAAGTAGATTGTTGAACGTCCCTCCCCCGTGGTTTTCTGTATTCTGATAGTCGAGGTTTGTGACCTTCAGTTGTCTCATGCTGCGGTGGTCCCATGGTTGTTCTCGCAAGACTCTCTGTAGATCGCGCCTTATTTTCAGCGCTGGCATTGTTCGTCTCACGGCGGCGTACGACAAGAACCTAAACAGATATGGAGGAACCTGAACATGAAATCCAAGCACCTTGCTCCCTGGATGCAGGCATCGACGGCGCTCATTTTTGCGCTGCTGTCTATCGCCGCCGCGGCTCAGACCGAAAACATTCTTCACCGGTTCAACCCCACAACGACTGATGGCGTGAATCCCCAAAGTGGCCTGGTAGCCGACAAATCCGGCAATCTCTACGGCACGACCTACCAGGGTGGCACTGCCGATTGGGGCACAGTCTATCAACTCAAACCTCCAGCGACGGCGGGAGGCGCCTGGACGGAGACGATTCTCCACGACTTCACCAACAATGCCGATGGAGCAACGCCGCTGGGAAGCCTGACCTTCGACAAATCCGGCAATTTGTTTGGCACCACGCTCTACGGAGGAGTGGGGGTGAACGGAAACTCGAACGGCACGGTCTTCGAGCTATCGCCTCCGGCTACGTCCGGCGGCACATGGAGTTACAAGGTGATCGCCAGCTTCGACGACGGCACGGTGGCGATCAATCCCGTGGGCGGTTTGGTGTTGGATGCGGCGGGAAATCTGTACGGAACTTCGGGCGGAGGGATCGAAATCGAGCTCCTCTGCGGCGATTCGCCGTGCGGCAATGTATTCGAGTTGCAGGCGCCGGCCGTCTCCGGAGGAGCCTGGACGGGGAAATCCATCTACAACTTCGGAACGGCTGGAGAGAACGACGGCACCGTCCCGAACTACGTTGTTTTCGGACCGGGCGGCGCGCTCTATGGCGCGACGGCTTTCGGGGGAACGCTGGAGGCAGGAACCTTTTACAAGCTGACGCCGCCGGCAACGTCGGGCGGAGCGTGGACTGAGAAAATCCTGTTCAACTTTCCCAACAACACGGGCATTCCTTCCGGCGGGCTGACCGCAGGAAGTGGCGGAAGCTTCTTTGGAACCGCAGCCTTTACCGGTAGCCTTGGCTCCGGCATTGTCTTTGAGCTCATTCCTCCGTCTGGAGGAAAGGGCTGGACGCAATTGGTGCTCTACAATTTCACCGGGGGGAGCGCCGGCAGCGGTCCGGTTCAGGGCGTGCTTCGCGATCCGTCGGGGAACCTTTACGGCGTTGCCGATGGGGGAGCGAACTTCGTTCCCGTGAGTTGCCTCGCCAATGGATGCGGGACCGTCTACAAACTCAGCCCGCCGGCCATCTCTGGCGGAGCCTGGACGGAAACCACGCTTCATGACTTTGCCGGAGGTCACGACGGGGGAAATCCTGTGGGCCGGCCGATTTTGCTTAGAGGCTTCCTTTTCGGTACAACCGCCTACGGCGGAACGCCAAATGATGGCTTGGGTGGAACCGCGTATCGGATAACGCCGTAATCGTGGAAAAGGCCAGCAGTAGTGCGGCCGTGCGTCTGGTTCGGGCTCGGCCCGTAATTGCTACCGCGTTTGCGTGTGAAGGACGGGTTGGGGTGAGGCTCCGAAGGAAAAGCGTGGTTTAAGGTTGCAAGTGATCAATTGCCAGTTCCCGCTTGCGGGATCTGGCATTTTTTTGGCCGCCTCGCCGGCGCTGAAATCCGTGCTGGACGGCCCAACGCATCCCATGTAGATTGTTCATGGCCCTTCCCAAAGAGCCTCTCAAGTTTTTCTTATCGTCTAACGTTTCTACACTTGTTCTAGGTTTCGCAATCCTCAGTGTTCCCAAGGATGCCGCTCATGAAATTTATTTGCTCTCGCTCGTTGCTCAGCATGATTCTTACTCTCATGGCGGCGTTGCTCGCCAGCGCGATCCTTGTGTCTCAGTCGGAGGCTCAGGCCGAGAGCGTGCTCTACCGCTTCCAGGGAGGCAGCGACGGTTCGGGCCCGGCTGCGGGGCTCATTGCCGACTCTGCGGGCAACTTCTATGGCACGACGACTTATGGCGGTGGCAGCCCGCAGTGCCTGTTCATCACCACGGTTATAGGGTGCGGCACCGTATTCGAGCTTTTCCCGAATTCCAGCGGAGTCTGGACGGAAACCGTTCTATACCGCTTCCAGGGTGGAAGCGACGGTGCCGAGCCTTTTGCCGGACTGGTCATGGACAGCAAGAGAAATCTATATGGAACGACGGGCTATGGTGGCAGCGATCAATGCAGCGGTGGCTGCGGCACGGTATTTAAATTGACGGCGCCCATTTCGAGTGGCGGCGCTTGGACCGAGAGTCTGTTGTACAGCTTTCAGGGTGGCAGCGACGGCCAAGGCCCGCGGGGTGGAGTAATGTTCGACCAAGCCGGGAATCTCTACGGAACCACCGCCAGCGGCGGCGGCAGCTTGAACTGCCCGTATAACAGCAGCTGCGGCACGATCTTTCAGCTGGCTCCGCCGCCGACTTCCGACGGAGCGTGGACGGAGACCGTGCTCTACAGATTTAACGCAGGCGCCGGCGGGGCGCTTCCACATGCTGGGCTGGTATTCGACAAAAAAGGAAATCTTTACGGCACCACTTACTTCGGAGGACTAGGTCCCAGCGGCGGTATTGTGTTCAGGGCGATCCCGCCGGCGACTTCCGGCGCCTGGACTGTGAAAGTGCTGCATGCGTTCGCGCGCGGTAGCGACGGAGGCACTCCGGTGGCGGGTGTAATTCTTGACGCGAAAGGAAACGTCTACGGCACAACTGTGTTCGGCGGCGGGGGAAGGTGCCTGACCGGTGGACAAGGCGGATGCGGGACAGTTTTCGAGTTGTCGCCTCCGGCCACGCAAGGCGGAGCCTGGCATGAGGAGCAGATAGCCGCATTCCCCGCGGGACGCGATGGCCGGGCCCCCGAGGGCGGATTGACCTTCGATGGAAACGGCAATCTTTATGGCACAACATCTCTCGGCGGCAATGGTCACTGGGGCAGCGTTTTCCGACTCACACCGCCAGCCGGGCAGGGTGGAAGTTGGAACCGAACCGTGCTTTATTACTTCCAGGGCGGAAGTGATGGCAGTGATCCGCAGGCTGACTTGCTCTTGCTGAATGGCGCGCTCTACGGCACGACCAACGGCGGCGACGCGACTTGTTCGTCAGATAACGGCCAGAGTTGTGGCACGGTTTTCAAAGTAGTTCCTTAGCTTCGGCGAGGTAACGCGACGCAGGGCTCGGTTCGGAGAACATACGCTGCCGGTCGCCTGACAGCCGCTGCGTCCACTTCGTCAGATTCCGAATCAACCTGAATCAATTAGACTGGCAGCGGTGATTAGCTTTCCTTCCTATGAAGGTACGGGTATCGTTTTTCGGGATGCTCAAGGATTTTGTCGGCGCGGAAAATGATTCCCTGAACCTCCCCGATGGCGCCACGGTCGGCGATGTGCTGGCGGAATACGCGGGGAAATTTCCGCGACTGAAGGAATCACTGCCATCGCTGGCTGTCGCGGTGAACCAGCAATATGCGGAACCGCAGACCGTGTTGAAAGCTGGCGACGAAATTGCATTGTTGCCGCCGGTGAGTGGAGGCTCGGAAGACGCTAGTACTACGCCGGTACGAAGCGGGTGTCACACCGGCATCGTCCGCGCGAAGATTGATACCGAACAGATTCTAGCCAACCTCAAGCACGCAGAAGACGGCGCGGCGGTGATCTTTGAAGGCATAGTTCGCAATCAAACGCGCGGGCGCAGGACGCTCTATCTGGACTACGAGGCTTACGAGGATATGGCTTCACGGGAGATGGAATCTCTTGCAGAGCAAGCTCTTAAACAATTTCCGGTGCGCGATGTTGCGCTGATTCACCGGTTGGGCCGGCTTGAAATTGGCGAGACCAGCGTGCTGATCGTGGTTGTCTCAGTCCACCGCGCCGCGGCGTTCGACGCCTGCCGCTGGCTCATCGATACGCTCAAACGAAAAGTCCCCATCTGGAAGAAAGAATATTTCGAAGACGGCGCGGTATGGGCCGATGGCGAGCCGTTTCCCGCAGAAGTTCCCCGCGCAAATTCTTGACCAGCGGGCAGCCCCACAGCGAGGCAAGCATCTAAGTGAACGGTCGAGTGCGCGGGCTCGGACGGCGGCTGGGAACTCTTTTTCGTTCGGGGGCACAGGAAATAAGCGAAGGTATAATCCCATCACTCAATGAGAAAATCCCTCACCCTGAAGCTGCGAGTTGCAAAATGCTTTTCTGCGAGCCTCTTTTTTGCGCTGTTGCTGGCCCAGATCGCCCCGGCGCAGCAGCCGCAACCGCGCTCGGAACCTTCGACTACTCTCAAGGTCGACGTAAAGCTGGTCAACGTTTTTGTTACAGTGACGGACGAACATGGCTCGCCGGTTGGCGGATTGGCGAAAGACAATTTTGTTCTGCAAGAAGATGGGCATGAGCAGAAGATTGCGGTTTTCGATAAAGAATCGGCGATGCCGCTTTCGATTGCGCTTACTGTCGATACCAGTTTGAGCACGCGCCACGACTTGCCGCTGGAAGAAGCTTCGGCCAAGCGTTTCGTACATACTATTCTGCGTCCGGTCGATGCCTTATCTGTTTACGGGTTCAACGAAGTCGTGCAGCAGGCGACGCCGTTCACTCCGGATGTCAAACGCATTGACGAAGGAATCGATCACATTCGCGTGGGCGCGGCCACGGCGCTTTATGATGCAATCTACCTGGTCTCACGGGCGCTTGATCGGCGGCAGGGACGCAAGGTGGTTGTCCTGATAACGGACGGCGGTGACACGATCAGTAAAGTCGATTACAAAGAGGCCGTTCGCGCTGCCGAAGAAGCAGAGGCGATTGTCTACAGCATCATCGTTGTGCCGATCGAGAATAGCGCCGGGCGCGAGACCGGGGGCGAGCACGCGTTGATTCAGCTCTCCGAAGATACCGGCGGCAAGTTTTACTATGCGACATCCATGGCGCAACTCGACGACGCTTTCCGGAAAATCAGCGACGAACTGCGCACGCAATATTTGCTTGCCTATTATCCATCGCAGCAGTCTTCGTTTTCCGATTTTCGCAAGATTGAAGTCAAGGTTAACGGAGTACCCGAATCGGCGGCGTATCGAGTGCGGCACCGGGCCGGATATTACACGGTGAAGTCGGATTTCTAGCGAGCCTAAAAAAAGCTTGTCATTCAGAACGCGTGCCAGCTCGCGATGATCGAATCGATTGCGCTGTATAATCGCGGGTACTCACCCAAGCGAGTTTTGGCAGTCTAAGCCAGCGTCGGCCTGCAAGCAGCCCTGCCCCGGCAGGCTTTCGATCCGTAGCTGTGTAACAACAGGTGGGACAAACATGGTGAAAGGAAAGTGCTCTATGTTGCCAGTCAGCGGCGTTTTCAGCCGCAGCTCGTTGCGTAGCGGGTCATTCGGGCCGAAATCAGTGAGTCGTCTTGCAGTTGTTTCGTTGCTGCTATGCCTCGTGATTTGCTCTCTGACCTCAACTCTGTCTGCGCAGACCACCATTTCCACCGGCAGCATCCAGGGCCTCGTCACCGATCCCTCAGGCGCAGTGGTGAGCAATGCGAAGATTTCCATTCACAACAAGGCGACGGGCCGCGTGATTACGGTTGCCAGCACGTCGGCCGGGGCTTATACCTCGGGCGCATTGACTCCTGGCGATTACACATTAGACGTTGAAGCTCCGGGATTCAAGACCACCGAAGTTGCCGTAACCGTGCAAGTGGGAGTGACAGCGGCGGGAAGTGTGAAGTTGGAGGTAGGGCAAGCTTCTCAAATAGTTGAGGTGCAGGGCACCGAGATTACCGTCAACACGCAGCAGGCGACGGTGCAGGGAGTTTTGACTACGCAGCAAATCGAAAACTTGCCGATCAACGGGCGCAATTTTCTTGACCTGGCGCAACTGGAACCGGGAGTGCAGATTCAGGATGGCGGCAATTTCGATCCCACCAAGAATGGATTTTCTTCGATTTCATTTGGCGGCCGCTTTGGGCGCACAGCCCGTATTGAGGTAGATGGCCTCGACATCAGCGACGAGACAGTGGGAACCACCACGCAAAATGTTCCGGCGAGCGCGATTCAGGAATTTCAGATCCAGCAGTCGTCTTTGGATCTCTCGACCGAATTGACGTCGTCCGGGTCTGTGAATGTGACCACGAAGTCGGGCACAAATGGCTATCACGGCGAGGGATACTACGCTTTCCGCGACCAGAGTCTGGACGCCGACCTGCCCGGCGGCAGCGACAACTATTTCCAGCGCAATCAATTCGGTGGAAACGTTGGCGGCCCGATTATCAGGGACAAGCTTTTTTTCTTTCTCGATGCCGAGCGGACCAAACAGGATCTTCTGAATCCTGTGCTTTCAAGCGGTCCGTTTTCCAGTTTGGTCGGAAGCTACGACTCGCCCTTCCGTGAGGTAGAAGGCATCGGGCGGCTCGACTGGCAGATCAATAGCAGGTACAAATTTTTCTACCGCTTTTCCTACGATCAGAACAGCAGTGTACTGGCCATCATTCCCAACAGCTTTCAGCCCTTCGGCAACGTGAATCACACTCCAGTGCATGCGATAGGGTTGGATTTCAACACTGGGCCGTACACGCACAGCATCCGCTTCGGCTACACGAAGTTTCGTAACGGAATTGTGGACGCAACGGCGGGCAGCAGCATCTACAATCCGCTGCCCGGCATTGAGTTGGCGATTGGCGACGATCCGGATTGTTTGACTTCAGGTGCGGACTTTTTCTGCTCGGGACCGAGCTTCCTGGCGCCGCAGCAAACGTACCAATCCGATCACCAGATTAAATACGACGGCAGCAGAGCGTGGGGAGCGCACATCATTCGCTATGGTGGCGGCTTCAACCACATTTTCGGCGGAGGTTTTGCCAGCTTCCTGAAGCTGGCGCCGGCGGTGGGGGCCGGGTTATCAAGTTGCGGCACGGTATGTCAGGGCTTGCCGGGCGGAGCCAGCAATCCGCTGAACTACCCCGCGAGCAGCGTATCTCTGGGCAACGGGCAGGGCTATGACTCGGAAATTCCTGCATTCGGTTTTCCTGCCGGCGGCAGCGGACCGGACAATCGAATTTCGTTCTATATCGGAGATGCGTGGAAACTGCGCCCCACGCTCACTCTTACTTACGGTCTGCGCTACGTGCGCGATTCGGGCCGCACCGACAGTGACTTGGGCGCGATTCCATCTCTTTACCAGTTCGACAATCAGTATTATTCCGGACTGGGTAATCGTGTGCATCAACCCAACACGAACTTTGCCCCGCAGGTGGGCGTGGCTTGGGATCCTTCCGGGAAGGGCAAGACAGTGTTCCGCGCCGGCGCAGGCCTTTTTTATGAAAACTCCATCTGGAACAACATCGAGTTCGACCGGCCTGCGCGATTGCAAAAAGGATTATTCCTGGCGGATACGACGGTCTGTTCCAACGGCAATGCTCAACCTTTAACCTTGCCGACGGGCACAACTGTCACACCGACATTTTGTAACCAGCCGATTGGCAGCGTAGCCAGCCAGATTTCCGCACTCCAGGCGCAATATCAGGCGGCCACGATCGCTGCGGGGCCGGCGAGCAATCCATCTTTCATTGGAAATCCAAATCAGTTGGCCGATGGCCTGGATTCAACCGGCACGGACCTGCTAGCTCCCACTTACATCAGCCCGCGCTCGCTCCAGATGAACGCGGGCTTTCAACGTGAGATCCGTCGAGGCATGGTCCTGACGATGGATTATCTGCGCAACATCGAGACTCACACGCTGATTGCGGTTGATACGAATCATGTCGGGGATGCGCGCTTCTTCAATCCGGCCAATGCGCTGGCTGCATTCAACACGACGCTTGCCAATTGCGGCGTCACTACGGTCCAAGCCGCGATCTCCAACTGCCCGAATAACCCGGTGCCTCAGGCCGGAGGACCGTATTCGCCGAGACCGGCGACAATCTCCGATTTTGCCGCCAACGGCCTGGACTCCGGTTACTCGCTCTGCGGCGGATTTCCGTGTCCGAACGCTGCGTTCCCCGGCATCAATCAGAATCTTGGCGGTAACCAGATGTTGTTTCCGATCGGCTACGCGAAGAACACCGCGGTTCAGGCCTCTCTTAAACAGCACCTCGAGCATCCGTTCCGCTTCGCCAAGAACTTCGATCTGCAAGCCTCGTATCAGTTGGAGCGGTACGTCGCATCCGCGTCCGATAACGACTTTGTGACCATCGCCACCGACTTCAACAGCCCGCAACGCTATCTCGGCCCGAATGGACTCGATCGCAAACACCAAATTTCTTTCGGCGGCACCATGGATTTGCCCTATCACTTCCGTCTGGGCACGATCGGCCACTTCTACAGCCCGCTGCCGGTAACGCTCACTCTGAGTCCGACAGGAAATGCAGGCGGCATCTTCGTAACCGACGTCACCGGCGACGGTACTGGGGACGGCAGCTTTGCCTCGAACGGTTCCATCGGTGACGTATTACCGGGGACCAACATCGGATCATTCGGACACGGGGTGAATTCCAGCAATATCAACACGTTCATCAATTACTACAACCACAATTTTGCCGGCCAGCCGACGCCCGCCGGGCAGGCGCTGATCAATAATCACGATTTCACTCTGCAGGAACTGCAGGCGCTGGGCGGAGTGCAGCAACCGCTGCAGCAGGCTCCGTTCGAGGAGGCGGGAATGGGATGGCTGCGCGCCTTCGACGTTAGCTTGAACTGGGTTTACAAGTTTAGAGAAAAAGTGGAAGTGCAGCCCGGAGTATCTTTTTTCAACGTAATGAATTTCGCGAACTTTGACGGGCCGGGAAATCCGCTGAGCGGTGCGCTGAGCCAACTGGGCTCATCGGTACCGGGTTCGCTCAACGGTACGTCAGGTGAGCAGCCGAGCAGCAATCGCCTGGGTCTCGGCTCGGGCGTCTTCGCGCTCGGTTCTCCGCGAGTTATGGAATTTTCGTTGAAACTGAATTTCTGAGATTGAATTTCAGTGAGGACACCAATTTCAGTTTAGAGCTGAATTTCAGCCGGTGCGTGGGTTTCCCAGCTTCCGGCCTGCGGTGATCCGTGTAGAATCGTAGCCATGAGTTTTCAGGCGCCAGGTGCGAATGCGGGGAAGCGCGGGCGGACTCCGCCTCCAGAGGACACTTTTGAAGAAGCTGGGTTCTTAAAAGCGCTGGGCGAGAAACAGAAACCGGTGAACGTCAAGCTGATGGATGGTCAGGTCGTCCGCGGCTGGGTGGAGTATTACGATCGTAAAATGATCCGGCTGACGCGCGAGGGTGCTCCGAATCTGTTCATCTACAAACACGAAATTATGTACATTGCCGAGGATGGTGGGCGGAAGAAGTGAGGCAGACCTTGGACGTCAGACCTCGGACGTCAGACCTTGGACTTCTGCCCCTTGAAATCGGATTCGTGCGGTGGGTTTCGGTGCGGATGTTTAATGCGCGGCGGGCTTTCCCGCAAAATACTTGTCCGCTGGGACTGGCTGAGGTCCAACGTCTGAGGTCCGCTTTTCTAATCCCGACATGACCGAACTGCGATCCGATGAGTTTTTGTCTGCTATGCGCGACATAGCGCGCGAGGCCGGCGCGCTGTTGATGACCTATTTTCAGCGGCACATCAAGATCGAATACAAGGGTGACGCGGACCTGGTTACGGCCGCCGACCGGGCATCGGAGAAGTTGATCCGCGAACGTATCAATTCGCGTTGGCCTTCCCACGACGTCTTGGGTGAGGAGCAAGGCCTGACCGATCAAGGCAGCGAGTATCGCTGGTACGTCGATCCGCTGGACGGCACGACGAATTTCGCGCACGGGTTTCCGGTTTTCTGCGTGTCGATTGCCTTGGAGCATAGGATATTGGGGGAAAACGCCCGTCGCATTGCCGCTGTGATCTACGACCCAACGCGCGACGAATTATTCTCGGCGGAGCAGGGAGGAGGCGCACAGTTGAATGGTGAGCCGATTCGTGTTTCGCAGACAACGAATCTCAATGAATGCCTGGTGGCCACCGGATTTCCCAGTCATAAGCGGCACAAGAATCCCAACATTTATTTCTATCACCAGATCACATTGCGCACCCACGGAGTGCGGCGCGCGGGCTCGGCCGCGCTCGATTTGTGCAATGTGGCGAGCGGGCGTTTCGACGGTTTTTGGGAGTTCAATCTCAATCCCTGGGATACGGCGGCGGGTGTGTTGATCGTGGAAGAAGCTGGAGGCAAGGTGAGCCGCTTTGACGGTTCGGCATTCGAGATTAACAGCCGCGAGACTCTGGCATCGAACGGGTTGGTGCACGGAGCGCTGGTGGCTGAGTTTAAAGAAATCTTCGCGGGGCGCGGCCTGGAGCCGTTGCCCGAGCTTAGCAAATACGAGAGATAGAGCCGTTACATGAATCGAAGAAACCAGCTTGCGATCGTCGTGCTTTTGTCAGTGGTTTCGTTTTTGTTCATTCCTCCAGGAGTGGGCGCGGCTTCGTCTCCTTCGGTCTCCGCGCCTGACGCAGCGTACGTCCAGTCCTACGAGAAATGGAAGGCGGAACTGACGGATGACCTCAAGCAGAACTGGGTACCGTTGGCAGGTCTGTATTGGCTCAAGCCGGGCGCGAACAGCTTCGGCGCCGATCCGGCCAATGCGGTAGTTTTTCCGAAGGGTCCGGCGCACGCGGGCGAGTTCGACCTCGAGGGCAAAGATGTCACCATGAAGGTGGTGGCAGATGCGCACGCCACGGTCGCAGGAAAGCCTCTTCAGACCGCAAAATTAGATTCCGATGTTTCCGGACACCCCTCTTTGGTCGAGATGAACACTCTGCAATTCCATGTGATCGTGCGCGGCGACCGCGTTGGCATTCGCCTCAAAGACTCGGACAGCGCGGCAGCGCACAATTTTCGTCCGCTAGCTTTCTATCCTCTCGATATGAACTATGTGGTGACGGCAACGTGGGAGCCCTCCGATGGAAAAAGTACGATCGACATTCCGAACGTGCTTGGCGATGTAACGCCGACTCCGATTGCCGGAGTGGTTGTTTTCAAGATAAACGGACAGGAAGTGCGGCTAACCGACCTGAGCGGCGATCCAGCGAAAGACCTGTTTTTTGTTTTCAACGACCTGACTGCCAAGAGCGATACTTATCCCGGCGGTCGCTTTCTTTACACCGAACCGGTTGTGGACGGCAAAGTAGTTCTCGACTTCAACCGGGCTCACAACCCGCCCTGCGCAGTGACTCCCTATGCCACGTGTCCGCTGGCGCCGAAAGAAAATCGCTTGAGGGTGGCGATTCCGGCAGGAGAGAAGTTCGACAAAGCAGCGCACGCGCACCACTAACGGCGAAGAGATGGACAGCGCCCGACTCCGGCGCGCTACAATAGCTAGGGACCAGCCCACACCGGTTTCCGGCCGATCCTAAATTCTCTCCGCGCAGGTTGCTGTGATCAATTCCCTTTTAGAACGCAAAATTGAAAAACGTCCCGACCATGTGCGGCTGCACGGCCGCATTCTTTTTCTCACCGAAGATCCGGAACTCATCAAGCGGCAACTGGCCGGCGAGGACCTGTCCTGGGACACGAAGAATCCGGCGAACAATCCCAAGCTGCGCGACGACATCTCTACCGACGAAATCACTCCGGCGCATTACTGCTTTTATTTTGACGAGACGCTGGGCGAGATTCCTTACCTCGGATTGAAGTGCGGCAATGTTGCGCCGATTGGTCGGGGCGATGTAAAGCGCGGCGGGTTCGTGTGCGCGGTGAGTGGCAAGCGGCGCGGTAAAGGTTCCAGCCGCGAGCAGTCTCCTTATGCGGAGATGTGCGCCGGCATTCAAGTCGTAATCGCCGAGAATATCGAACGCATCTACAAACAGAATTGCCAGAATCTGGGACTGTTGACCTCGACCAACTTTTCCCTGATCGATAAGATTCGCGGCGGGGAAGAGATTCCGCTGAGCGAGTTTACGGCGGGCGAGGACGAGATCACGCGGCAGGTGATTGAGTATGGCGGGCTGTTTCCGTTTAACGTGGCGCGAATGCAAGGGAAGGTATTTTTGCCTGCTCTCGAACAAGCGGGCGAGGGCGCCCGCGCCACACGTGCAATGACCGTAGCGGAGAAGATCTTCGCGCGTCACATGCTCAATGAGAAAGGTGAACCCGGCGTTCCGGCGGTAAAGCCCGGAGATACTGGCTTTGCACGCGCCGATCTGCGCTTCAGCCACGAGTACGTTACTCCTATGGCCGCGATATTTTTCGAGCGATACGTGGGCAAGGATGCGAAGGTCAATGATGCGTCGAGCGTCATCTTCTTTCGCGATCACTTAACGTTTCTCGATGAGGTGATTTCGGAAGAGAAGAAAAAACTTGGACTTCTCGATTTGGCAACGCAACTCAAAATCAAGCAGCAGGATTTTGCCGCCAAGCAGGGAATTAAGCTTCATGGCGAACTCAAGGACCGCAAAGGTTCTGAAGGAATTTGCCACTCGATTGTGCTTGAAAGCTACGCGCTCCCGGGGCAGTTGAATATCGGTTCCGACTCTCACACGCCGCACGTCGGAGCGATTGGCTGCGTGGCCTTCGGCATCGGCACGACGGATGTATTCAATTCCTGGATCACGAAAGATGTCCGGGTGAAAGTTCCGGAGTCGGTGAGAATTGTGATTCGCGGGAAACGGCAGGCCAATGTGACCGCCAAGGACTTCATTCTGAAAATTCTAAGTCTCGACTACGTTCGCAGCGGCAAGGCGCTGGCCAAAGTCATGGAATATTCCGGCGAAGCCATAGAGGAGCTCAGCGTGGACGAACGCGCCACGATGACCAACATGGCGGCGGAGATCGGCGGATTCACCGGAATTGTTGCGCCCGATAAAAAAGCGGTCGACTTTCTCGTCGAACGCCGCAATATGGACCGCGCAAAAGCCCAAGGCATGATCGAAGGTTTATACAGCGACCCGGGCGCGGAATATGCCCACGTCATCGAACTTGATGCCGAAGAGATTCATCCAATGGTGGCGACGCCGGGCGATCCGGGGAACGGAAAATATATTCGCGATTTGCATACGCCAGTTCCGGTGGAGATTGCTTATGGCGGCACTTGCACAGCCGGCAAGAACGAAGACATGGACATGTATGCAGCGGTGCTTGCCGATGCGCTAAAGCAAGGCAAGCGCGTGGCCGACTCGACAAAGTTCTATATTCAGTTCGGTTCACAGGAGACGCGCGAATACTGCCTGCGTCGCGGCTATCTGGATGTTTTTCAGAAAGCGGGAGCGCAGGTGATCGAACCGAGTTGCGGGGCGTGCATCAATGCGGGACCGGGCGTGTCTACGCGGCCGGATCAAGTCGTGATCAGCGCGCAAAACCGGAATTTTCCCGGACGCAGCGGCCCGGGGCAGATGTATCTGGCTTCGCCGCTGACCGTAGCGGCGAGTGCCGTCGCCGGTTATATCGTCGAATACGAACCGAGCCAGCAGCGCGAACTTGTGAGCAAGAACTAATTCCGAAGCGAGCCGTAAGCCACACCGTCTATTACGCCGCCTCACCCGATGGCGATTTCGCATTCACGGTTTTCGGTTTTCCGTGCGCCGGTCGATGAATTTCCTGCCCCGGAGAAACCTTCTTTTTCGCCGGCAACTGGGGCACCTCGACCGGTCCTTTGGTGCGCGCTGACTCGAGAATCGCTTGAACGATTCGCACGTCCGCCAGACCCTCCAATCCTGAGGGCTCCGGTTGTTTATCGTGCAGGATGCAATCGGAGAAATATACCAATTCAGCTGCAAATTGATCTCGTTTGGGGAAAGTTTTGCTCGTAGTTTTCTCGTCGATGTTCAGTTGCCGTTTGAGTGCCATCGAATAATCGTATGCAGGCTCGTAAGTGAGTTTGCCTTTTGTGCCGATAAGCGTGTAGCGGCTGATGTCGACCGCACCGAAGCTGCAAGTAAATGACGCCAATTGCTCGTTCGGAAATCGCATGACCACAGAAGTCATTTCACTGGTTTTGTTGAAACGAGGATCTCCGTTGTTTGCACTTGCCGCAAAAACTTCCGTTGGGTCTTCGCCAAAAAGATATCGCGCAGCGTTAATGCAATACACGCCCATGTCATAGATTGCTCCGCCGCCGCGGCTTTCTGGTTCGGTGATACGTATGTTCCCATCGGCGACCTGCTGCGCAAATTCTGACGTAAAAATGCGCAACTCCCCTAGCTGTCCGCTTTGGCCGATTTTGATCGCATCGAGATTGCCTCGCTCGAAGTGCAGACGATACGCGATCATCAGTTTCGCCCCACTGTTTTCTCCTGCATGGATCATCGCTTCACATTCTTCTGCCGTCACCGCCATGGGCTTTTCGCACAGCACATGGATTCCTTTATCCAGAGCCCGCACCGCATATTCGCGATGCAGATGGTTTGGCACGGTCAGATACACGGCGTCCACAGCCGCGAGCGCCCGATCATAGTCCTCGTACGAAAATGTTTGCGTTAGACCGTACTTGCCGGCAAGTTTCCTCTGTTTCTCGGGATCGCCCGAGACCAAAGCCACCAATTCGGAATTCTTTGCGGTGGAAAACCCAGGCAGCACAGCTACTTGTGCAAGGTGACCGACGCCTACGACCGCGTAGCGAATCTTCTTACTCGTGCTTGACTTAGATTGCCGGCTCATCGCGCCTCCAATGACCCAGCTTAGATGACGTGTCACCTGTCTGGTGGTTGCCAGAGGAAGTGCTTCCTTAGACAGATTCCATCATGACGATCGCCGAGGCAGTCCCTCTCAGAGATTTCTCTTGTCGACGTGATCGATCGACGTATCTGCAACTCCGTTGCAGCGGCCTACAGAGAAGCCGCTCACATTGTCCAGCGAAAATGTCGGCACGTCTTTTGTACGAGGGAAACGGACGCGAAAAAAATCTGCTCCGTGCACGTCTTTGAGAACAAAGGCCGGCCGGCGGTCTTCTTCAATGGAACTGATCTCCACATTGCTCACCGAGACATTTTTCACGTGACGCAGAAAAAATCCATGCGAAGGCATTGTGCCGAACATGTTGGGTTCGGGATATTTATTCTCCGCTTCCGGTGGCTGGATCGCAGCCGCTTCTGCTGTCCCGTCACCGCGATGCTGAATGTAGACGTCGCTGATCTGAATATCTTCGATAGGATGGCCGGGAATGCCGCTGAGGATCGAGCCGAAATCTGAAGCGGCATTGGAACAGACGATATTACCGATCAGAACACGGCGCAGCTTTCCCACGGGCACACCGGCAGGACCTCGCATGCGGCTTCCCAGGCGCAGAAAGATCGGTGCAGAAACGATATCGCGCATGGTGATATTCGTAATCGAGATATCTTCGAGCAGGCCACCATCGACGGTTTCCAGCGCCAGGCCCTGACAGCCTTCGAAAACGCAGTTGGATACCGCGATGTTCTTGAAGCCGCCGTTCGATTCCGTGCCGAATTTGATGCGTCCGTTGCCATTATGCTTTTCGCTGGCGTCAAGGCGCTGTAAGGTACCGTCCAACAGCGTACCCAGCTTGTAAATGCCGGTAACGTAGCAGTTGCTGATGGTGACGTTTTCCGTAGCGCGGGCATAACCGAGAGCGAACGAACTCTTGGGACAAATCGCATCGTCCCAGGGTGAATTTACCGAGCAATTGGAAACTCTCACATTGCGGCAGCAGTCGATGTCGATGCCATCGCGATCGGTGTCGATCTTCAGGTTGTCGATCGTTAAGTTATCGACGGCGGTCGCGAGCACACCGAAATGCCCGCCCTTGAGAATCGAGAAGTCACGCAGCGTGATATTGCGGCAGTTCTTCAGAGCTATTGTCTTGTTAGCAACGCCCGCGTGTTCGGCAATCGGCCCCGGCCCGTAGCCGCGGCTGAGCCCTCGTCCCCAGATCAGGCCTGGGCCGGTTATTGAAATATTTTCCAGACCCTCGCCCCACAGCAAACTGTTGTGCCAATGATTGTGTCCGTAGTCCTGATAGGCGTCCCATGCGGTGTTGGGCTCGGCAAGATCATATCCGCCCGAACCTGATGAGGTTGGGCCGGCGGCGATGATGACAGCATTCTGGTCGAGGCAGAGAGCTACGTTGCTTTTGAGGCGAATGGAGTAACTGAGATAGCTCCCCGAGGGAAGGAGCACTGTGCCGCCGCCGGCCGAGGCTGCGGCCTCGATCGCACGATTGATGGCCGGAGTGTCGATCGTCTTACCATCGCCAGCCGCTCCGAAGGCCCGGACGTCATGAATGTCCGCAGCGTGCGAGGCCGAAGCACTCTGCGTATTTTCCGAACCGTATGGCAGCGCAGCTGCAATTCCTGCGCCGGAAAAGCGAAGAAAATCGCGGCGTCCTCTCTGATCCATAAACCACCTCACAGTTGGAATGCTTTTCTGAGAAGCGAGCAGTCGCGATCAGCCAGAGCAGCAAATGCCTGGATGCTGAGTGCCGACTAGCCCTTAACGCACTTCGCTTTGAACCTGACGGCGCACGTTAGCCAATAAAGCCTTCACACGCTCGCTGAATGAAACCGAATACGACTGCGGTTGACCCAGTTCCCGGCTCGCTGATGGAAGCTTGGCCAATTGCTCCCGTGCATGTAGCTGAATATCTTGCAGCGATGGCGACAGAGTCGCACTTCCATTTTTCATCACGCAACGCAGCAGCGGGGCTGCCGCAGGATACTCTTCGTTTTCCAGGCCGACAATGTCTTTCCGGTAGATTCCATCGCCATCCGAAAAACGAAAGACCTGTTTCGCCCCCGGATAGGTGACTTTGTCTTCGCTCAACTTGGCGCGGTACGTCACCCCTTGCTCCGATTCAAGGTCAACGAGTTTGTACACGCCACCTAAAGCCGGTGCATCCTTGGATGTAGCCAATACGGTGCCTACACCGAAAGCATCGATCGGTGCGCCGTCCGCTAGTAAACGCGTAATGCGGAATTCATCGAGATCGCCACTCACGAAAATATCAGTCTCCATGAGCCCCGCGCGGTCGAGACGTTCACGCACTTGGCGCGACAACTCCAAAAGATTGCCGCTATCCAGGCGAACCGCCCTCGGCCGCAATTTAGCAAGAATGATTTTGTCGATTGCGGCAAGAGTGTCATACGTGTCCACGAGCAAGATGTTGTGCTCGGGAAAGAGCTGGTCAAAACGGCGATACGCCTGTTCTTCGTCTGCGTACGCCATAACGAAAGAATGTGCCATCGTGCCAAAGATCGCAATGCCGAAGGTCTTTCCCGCCAGCAGATTGGAGGTTCCACTGCATCCGCCGATATACGCGGCACGAGCCGCAAGAACGCCCGCTTCCGGGCCGTGCGCCCGGCGCGAGCCGAATTCAACCACTTGCCGCCCCTGGGCAGCCCACGTCACTCGCGCGGCCTTCGACGCGATCATGGTTTGAAACGTCAGCGTGGAAAGTAGAAACGTCTCGATAATTTGCGCTTCAATGATAGGTGCGGAAACGCGCAGTAGCGGCTCTTCCGCGAAGACCGGCGTGCCTTCGGGCATGGCCCAGACGTCGCCGTGAAAAGAAAAGTTCCGCAAATAGTCGAAAAAGTCATCTCCGATTCGGGCAAAGACGGGCTGTTCACGGAGATAAGAAAGTTCTTCGGAGCTGAAACGCAAGTGCTCCAAATACTCCAGTGCCTGCTCCAGACCTGCCGCAAGAAGAAAGCTTCGTTCTGGCGGGAGTGAGCGCACAAACAATTCAAACGTAGCATTCCCGGTCAGCTTGTTTTCGAAATACGCGGCCGCCATGGTGAGTTCATATAGATCGGCCAATAGGGCGGAATGAGCGAGTGGTTGAGGCATTTACGCTTTACGGTGCAGGATTCAAACAGCAGGAATTATTGTATCGGGTGGGAGCGGTACGAAGGCTAGAGACGAGGCAGGTTCGAACACTGAGGAAAGAAATCATGAATCACAGCCCGAGTTGCAACTTCGCGGCTTCGGACATGAGTCCCATGTGCCACGCGGGTTCAAAGACCACGTCGACCTGCACTTCTTTGACTTCCGGCAAACGGGAAAGCTTGCTTTGCACATCTGCTTTGAGGACGTCGCCCATGCCGCAGCCTGGTGCGGTCATCGACATCTTCACGAGAATCTTTTTGCCACCGTCGTCCGGCGCCGTAACGACACAGGAATAAATCAATCCCAGGTCCACGATGTTGACGGGAATTTCTGGATCATAAACTGTCTTCAACTGGTCCCACACCATTTGTTCCTGAAATGTGCCTTCCAGCGCGGGCTTCTGCGCTTCAGTGTTCGAGAGTCCAAGCGCATCCGCGTCTTTGCCGTCGATACGGCACATGTAGCCGAGATCGGTCGAGACCGTGTAGGTTCCGCTGAACGACTGCATGATCCGCACCGGCGTACCGGCCGGAAGCTTGCCGCGCGAACCGCTGGGAATTTGTACCACATCGCATTCCCGATTCAGCGTGATTGGTCCAACAGCCGTCATAAAGATTCAGTCCGAATCAAGCCTTACTCTGTCGAAACGGCATCGTGCTGACCCGCGAGTGCCGCTTGCAGTGTGTGCCAGGCTAGCGTCGCGCACTTCACTCGTGTCGGAAACTCTGAAACGCCGGAAAACACCGCCAGCTTGCCTAGGTCCGCGCTCTTTTCATCGGTTCCCGTCACGAGCTTGTGAAAGTCCTCGAACAAAGCCGAGGCTTCCTGTTTGCTCTTCCCCTTCACGATCTGCGTCATCATCGACGCCGACGCTTTGGAAATGGCGCATCCCGACCCTTTAAATCCAATGTCGCGAATGGAGTCGCCTTCCATATCCAGATAAACCGTGAAGTGATCGCCGCACAGCGGATTGTAGCCTTCGGCGCTGCGGTTGACGGCCGGCGGCTGCTTGAAATTCCGGGGCGTCTTGCTGTGCTCCAGGATCACTTCCTGATACAACTCGCGCAAATCGGCCATCAGGCAAACACCTCTTGTACCTTTTGGATGCCGGCGGCCAGTGCGTCGATCTCTTCTTTTGTGTTGTAAACGGCAAATGATGCGCGCGCCGTCGCGGGAATGCAGAAGCGTTCCATCACCGGCTGAGCGCAGTGGTGCCCGGTGCGAATTGCGATTCCTTGCTGGTCCAGAATCGTTCCAATATCGTGCGGATGTATATCTTCCAGAATGAAGGAAAGCGCACCGGTTTTCTCACGAGCGGTGCCAATCACACGCAATCCAGGAATTGCCGTAAGAGTTTCCGTCGCATAGGCCAGCAATTCGTGCTCGTGAGCCGCGACGTTTTCCCGCCCCAAATGATTCAGGTAATCGATGGCTGCGCCCAGGCCTATCGCGCCGGCGACATCCGGAGTACCAGCTTCAAACTTATACGGCAGCTTGTTGTAAGTCGTCTTCTCAAACGTAACGGAGCTGATCATGTCGCCGCCGCCCTGATATGGAGGCATCGTTTCCAGCAGAGAAGCCTTTCCGTAAAGAACTCCGATGCCCATCGGCCCGTAAACCTTGTGGCTGGAAAACGTGTAGAAATCGCAGTCCAGAGCTTGCACATCTACTTGCAAATGTGGAATTGCCTGCGCCCCATCCACCAGCACGGGAATGTTTCGCTGGTGTGCCATCGGTATGATCGCCGCCAGTGGATTGATCGTGCCTAACGCATTGGAGACGTGTGTGACCGCCACTATCTTCGTCCGCTGGTTCAACAGCTTCTCGAACTCGTCGAGCAGCAATTCGCCGCGATCGTCTATGGGAGCAACTCTTAGCTGCGCCTTCTTTTCTTCGCACAAAATCTGCCAGGGAACGATGTTGGAATGGTGCTCCATGGCGGTGATTAGGACTTCGTCGCCGGGGCCTACGTGTGCGCGTCCGTAGGTTTGGGCCACCAGGTTGATCGCTTCCGTAGTGCCGCGAGTGAAGACGACCTCGCGTGAGTTGGCCGCATTGATAAACTTCTGCACGGTTCTACGCGCATGGTCGTGGGCTTCCGTTGCCAGACCGGAAAGGAAATGCACGCCGCGATGAATATTGGAGTTGTCGTTTTCGTAGTAACCGGAAATCGCCTCGATCACCGCCCGCGGTTTCTGGGAAGTCGCGGCATTGTCGAGATACACAAGCTTCTTCCCGTGAACCAGTCTCGACAGGATCGGAAAATCTCTCCGAACCTTTTCTACGTCGAGAGAGCCATTCGTTCTGAATTCCCCTGCGGAAGTTTCCGGGAGCTTATCGGCTAGTACGGTCATCCCACTTCCTCCCAACTTAAGTCGCGATCCTTCGAGATCAGTTCGCTCGAAGCATTTCCAGAACTCAGCAGAAAACTCGATAACGAATCATCAATCAACTTCTCCACATAGCTTCGCGCCGAGCCGTGTTTCATACGGTCCAGGCATTCGCCGGCAAAAGCGGAGAGCAGCAGTTTTCGTGACGAAGCTTCATCGATGCCGCGCGAGCGCAGGTAAAAGAGCGCGACTTCGTCGATCTGGCCAATGGTCGCGCCGTGCGTACACTTCACATCGTCGGCGTAAATTTCCAACTGCGGCTTCGTGTCGATCCGGGCATCGTCGGAAAGCAGCAGGTTACGATTAGTTTGTTTGGCGTCAGTCTTTTGCGCATCTTTGTGAACGATGATGCGTCCGTGAAACACTCCGTGCGCATGATCATTGAGAATACCGTTATAAAATTGGCGGCTGCCGCAGTGCGGGCTGGCATGTTCAACCAGCATGTAGTTGTCGAGGTGCTGGCTTCCGGTTCCCGCAAAGAGGCCGTTAATCAGGCATTCTCCACCGTCTCCCGCGAGCACAGGATGCACATTATTTCGTACCAGCGCACCTCCAAGCAGTACGGAGTGCGATGCGACATTTGCGCTTCGGCCTTGGTGTATACGCAATGTTGAAATATTGAACGCCTGCCGGTTTTCACGTTCGAGCATGTAGTGCGACACTATTGCGCCATCGCCAGCAATCAGTTCCGTTGCCGTGTTGCAAAAGCTGACGCTATCGTCCAGAGAAATGTAATCTTCAACGATAGTGGCTTCACTCTCCGCTCCGGCCACGATGAGATTCCGGGGGTGCATCATCAGAGGCGGTTGGGTCGAAGAAGTTCCGGTCGATACGAACAGCAGATGAATGGGACTTTCCAGCACTGTGCGGCGGGGAACGTAAACGTACGCACCGTCTTCCGCAAATGCCGTGTTAAGCGCAGAGAACGCGTCGCGCTGAATGTTCAGATAGCGGCCAAGATGGCGTTCAACCGACGCGGGATCTTTTTGAATCTGCAACGCCAGACTGTTTACTTCGACATCTGCTGGCAGATTGCCAATTGAGGACAACTCCACCGCAAAGTGTCCGTTCACAAATACAAGCCGGCACGCGGATTCAGGTATGCGCTGATCTGCGAGCGTGCTCTTTTCTAGCGTAGCCCCTGACTTCGTCGCCAGGCGAAAACCAGACTTCGCAATGGCCGCTACATTGGTAAAGCGCCAATCTTCGTCCCGCGTGGTCGGGAATCCGACCTCGCAGAAGCGCGCGAATGCGCCTTCGCGCAATTGTCGCAGCCATCCTAAATCGCGCCCGGCGGCATGCTTCGCGAATTCGCTGAAATTCTCGAGATAACTTTGCAATTGTTCAGTTGTCGAAATCATTTATCCCTGTAATGTGTCGCTGAGAAGCCCGCTAGGCAAGCATCGCCTGCCGCGCCTCGGTCTCGAATACGTATCCTTTTTCTTCCAGTTCCAGCGCCAGTTCTTTGCCTCCCGAACGAACAATGCGTCCATCCACCAGCACATGCACGAAGTCCGGCACGATGTAATTCAACAGCCGCTGATAGTGCGTGACGACGAGCATTGCGCGATCCGGAGTGCGCAATGCATTCACGCCCTTGGCCACAATCTTCAAGGCATCGATGTCCAATCCGGAATCAGTTTCGTCCAGAATCGCCAGCTTCGGCTCCAGGACCGCCATTTGCAGAATTTCATTGCGCTTTTTCTCACCGCCGGAAAAGCCTTCGTTCACCGAGCGGCTCATGAGCTTGTCATCCATTTCCAGCAACTTCAGCTTTTCGCGGAACATCGGGAGAAAATCCATGGCATCCATTTCGTCTTCGCCCTTGTACTTGCGAATCGCGTTGAGCGCCGAGCGCAGGAAATAAGCGTTGCCGATGCCCGGAATTTCCACCGGGTATTGAAACGCCAGAAAGATGCCCTCGCACGCAGCCTCTTCCGGCTTCATCTCCAGAAGGTCTTTTCCGTTGTATAGAACTTGACCCTGAGTCACGGTGTAGGTCTCATGGCGCGAGAGCACTTGCGCGAGCGTGCTTTTGCCCGAACCGTTCGGGCCCATGATCGAGTGCACTTCGCCGGCATTGATGGTCAGGTCAATGCCTTTAAGAATCTCGTGGCCATCCACGCTGGCGTGCAAATTCTTGATTTCCAGTAAGCTCATTCTTTTTCCTTTAATCTTTATTCCCTAATTTCTAATTTCGACGGTACAACGCAATCACTAGCCGACGCTGCCTTCCAGGCTCACGCCGAGCAACTTCTGCGCTTCTACGGCAAACTCCATCGGCAATTCTTTAAACACGCGCTTGCAGAATCCATTCACGATCATGGAAACGGCATCTTCCGCGCTCAGGCCGCGCTGCCGCAGATAGAAGAGTTGATCCTCGCCGATCTTCGAAGTGGACGCTTCATGCTCCATGCGCGCCGTCGAATTTCGCACCTCGATGTAAGGGAACGTATGCGCGCCGCACTTGTCGCCAATCAGCAGGGAATCGCACTGTGTGTAATTTCGCGCTCCCGTGGCGCCCTTCATGATCTTCACCTGGCCGCGGTAAGTGTTCTGTCCGTGGCCGGCTGAGATTCCCTTGGAAACAACTGTGCTTCGACTATTTTTGCCGATGTGAATCATCTTCGTGCCGGTGTCGGCCTGCTGATAGTTGTTGGTCAGCGCGACGGAATAAAATTCGCCTACCGAGTTGTCGCCCTGCAAAATGCAACTCGGATATTTCCAAGTGATCGCCGATCCAGTCTCGACCTGCGTCCACGAAATCTTGGAATTCACGCCCTGGCACTTGCCGCGCTTGGTTACGAAGTTATAAATTCCGCCTTTGCCTTCTTTGTCGCCGGGATACCAGTTCTGCACCGTCGAATACTTGATCTGCGCGTTGTCCATCGCTACTAATTCGACCACGGCCGCGTGTAACTGATTCTCGTCGCGGATCGGAGCGGTGCAGCCTTCGAGATAGCTGACGTAAGCGCCTTCGTCCGCAATGATCAGCGTCCGCTCAAATTGCCCGGTTTCAGCGGCATTGATACGGAAATAAGTCGACAACTCCAACGGACAGCGCACGCCTTTGGGCACATAAACGAATGACCCATCGGTGAAGACCGCCGCATTCAGGGCGGCAAAAAAGTTATCCGTATGAGGAACCACCGAGCCAAGATATTTCTGTATCAGCTCCGGATGCTTCTGCACCGCTTCCGAAAACGAGCAGAAGATCACGCCAATCTCGCCCAGCTTCTCCTTAAAGGTCGTTCCCACCGATACGCTGTCGAACACCGCATCCACAGCAACGCCCGCCAGCCGTTTTTGCTCCAGCAGCGGAATGCCGAGCTTTTCGTAGGTCCGCAGAATTTCGGGATCGAGATCTTCCAACTTCTCCAGGTTCGGTTTCTGCTTGGGCGCCGAGTAGTAAGAGATTCCCTGATAATCGATCGGCGGATATTTAATGTTCGCCCACGTAGGTTCAGCTTCCGCCTTCTCGAGTGATTGCCAATGCTGCAACGCCTTCAGTCGCCATTGCAGCATGAACTCCGGCTCGTTCTTCTTGGCCGAGATCAGGCGAACAGTTTTCTCGTCGAGCCCCTTGGGAACGCGCTCTTCCTCGATATCGGTAATGAATCCCCACTTGTAATCCTGTTCTGCCAGACTGCGGATTGTCTCAAGATTGCTGCTGCTCATTGCATGCTCCCGGAAATGATTTCGATACTAGGAACCATTTGCCCGCGCGAATTTTTTATCGCTACTAACTGCAAAGGATGAAGGAGATCGGACAGCGTCACTTTTTCCAGCGCGCCTCGCACCACTTCGCTGACGATTCTCTGATTGCTTTTGATGGGGCACGAGCGCTCCACGTCGCACATCCCGACTGCGTCACTGCACTCGGTCAGCGCGATCGGACCTTCAATAGCCACAATGATGTCGGCCACGGAAATTTGATCCGGCTTTTTGGCCAGACTGTATCCGCCCTTAATGCCGCGGTGCGAGGTAAGGAGGCCACTTTCCAAAAGCTTCTTCAATATCTTGCTCACAGTGGGCAAAGGCAGCTTCGATTCGACCGCCAAATCACGAGAGGTGCGCAGAATCGGCGAGCCGTCCCGGGCAATGTAGGTCATCAAAACCACGCCGTAGTCTGTGAGTTTGCCAAGTCGAATCATAGGCTTAACAGTCGCCGAAATTAGGACCGATCTAGTCTGCTTTAATACTAGACTGTTTCGGTCCTCATTTCAACTCTCGACATCCTTGTTCTTCATCAGAGGTCGTGAATACTGCTTCGCACTTCTGCTCTGCCGGGCCCGAGCCACGCGACCCAACCATCTGTCCCGTGAGCAAAATCGCGAACGTCACCTCGTCCGCTCGGCGTATCCATGGGTCATCTTGATTCGGTGTTTTTAAATCTCATGCAAGTTACAAAGATCAAGTGAGTGAGATAGTTTTTCTTGAGTCGATTCAGCGACAACAGAATCAATTCATGCAGGTTCAGCCATCCCGGCGAAGCGAAGTAGTGATGCAAGGCAGCGGGCAATGTCGGTCGCATCATCCGCAACAATAATTTCCAAATAACGTCTCAACCCATGGGAGGTTTTATGGCAACTTCAAAAATCGCGGTCGTGCCAATGAAAGCGAAGCAAATGAGAGTGGCACAGGTTCCCAAGGCCGGAGCAGATTTCCAGATGGTGGAGCGCGAGATTCCTGAGCCCACTGCGGGACACGTTCGGATCAAGGTGCAGGCCTGCGGCGTTTGTCACAGTGACGTGCTCACGAAAGAGGGTTTGTGGCCTGGAATTCAATACCCCCGCGTTCCCGGACACGAAGTCGCGGGCATCGTCGATGAGGTCGGTGAAGGTGTCTCCGCATGGAAGAAGGGACAGCGTGTCGGCGTCGGCTGGCACGGCGGCCATGACGGTACGTGCCGCGAGTGCCGGCGGGGAGATTTTCGCAATTGTCAGAACGCAAAAGTTTGTGGCATCAGCTATGACGGTGGATACCAGGAGTACATGGTGGCTCCGGTGGAAGCGCTCGTATCGATACCGGAGAGCCTAAGAGATGTCGACGCCGGGCCGCTCCTTTGCGCCGGCATTACCACCTACAACGCGCTGCGGCACAGCGGCGCTATGCCGGGTGACGTTGTTGCGGTGCAGGGTATCGGCGGTCTGGGCCATCTCGGAATTCAATTCGCGAACAAGTTTGGTTATAACGTCGTGGCGATTGGGCGCGGGCCGGAGAATGAGGCGCTGGCAAAGAAACTTGGAGCGCAGGTATACATCGACAGCGCAACGGTCAACGCGGTAGAGGCTCTGCAAAAGCTGGGCGGCGCACGCGTGATTGTAGCGACGGCTCCAAGCTCGAAAGCCATGTCCGAACTGATCGACGGTCTGGGTCCTAACGGCAAGCTGGTAGTGATCGGTGCGACCTTCGATCCTATTGAGGTCACCCCGGTGCAGCTCATCAACGGAAGTCGAACCATTCAGGGCTGGGCTGCGGGAACGCCAGCCGATTCCGAGGACACACTGCGCTTCGCCGAACTGAGCGGCGTGCGTCCCATGATTGAAACCTATCCGCTCGAAAAGGCAGCCGAGGCGTACGCGCGCATGATGAGCGGCAAAGCGGAGTTCCGCGTTGTTCTGACGATGTGAGGCCGGCTGACAACCGCAGTGTTCAACAATCGCGACTCACGGAATTTGCCGCTCCGAGATGTCGAGTTGCATGAGAAGTTGCGTTACGTTCCGCGTTCACTTTGCTGGCTCTATGAACATATGGGCAAATCTGACCGTCGTTATGATTGAGACCTATCATGCGAGCTGACATCGTTCCCGGGACGATCTTCCCCGACTACGAACTTTCCGACCACACCGCTAAGCGGCGGAAGCTCTCCGAGCTCCAAGGACAACATCCGATGGTTCTCGTCCTCAGCCGCGGAGGTTTTTGTCCCAAGGATCGCCGGCAAGCGGAAGGCCTTGTTCAACTCCATCGTGAACTCGAGGTTGCCTACTGCCGCCTTGTCACCATTAGCACCGACAATATCGCTCAGACGAATGAATACCGCACCGGAGTCGGCGCGCACTGGCCTTTCCTCTCGGACGCCGGGCGCATCGTGCAAAAAGATCTCGACATCGCCGAATACACGGACCCGCTCAACAATCCCATGATCCCTCACGTGATAGTCCTCGAGCCGGGGCTTGTCATTTTTAAGATCTACAACGGCTACTGGTTCTTGGGCCGGCCTACGCTGGAAGAGCTCCGGCAGGACCTGCGCGCCGTTACCAGGAAATGCCGGCCGGATTGGGATATCACCACACCCGAACTCAAAGCAGCGTGGCAGCAGGGCCGCAAGGAACTCTTCTATCCGTACGGCCAAACCTATGCCCAAACTCTTGGGGAACAGGATTAGACCTCGGGTCGTTTATGTCAGACAAGAGAACGGCGATCATCACCGGAGCATCAGGAGGGATTGGCACGGGTTTGGTCGAAGCGTTCCTGAAGGAGGGTTATAAGGTCGTCGCAACCTCTCTTAATGCCGGCAAATCGTTGACTGCCTCACCGAGCCTGCTCCTGGTCGATGGTGATATCGGTAAACAGGAAACCGCTGCCAACGTTGTCGAAGCAGCGATCAACCATTTCGGAACCATCGACGTTTTGGTGAATACCGCCGGAATCTACCGCACCAAGCCTTTCACGGAGTTCACAACCGAAGACTTCAACGCCCTGGTCTCGACCAATCTCCTGGGATTCCTTTACATCACGCAACTCACGGTGAAACAGATGTTGAGACAGAAATCGGGGAATGTTGTGACCATCTCCGCAGCGCTTGCGGATCAGCCGATCGCCGGCATCAACGCTTCGGTTTCGATGATGACGAAGGGTGGCCTGAATACAGTAACTCGGAGCCTCGCCATCGAATACGCAAAAGAGGGCATCCGCTTCAACGCCGTCGCCCCCGGTGTCGTAAACACACCGCTTCACGAGGGTAATGCTAAGGACTCTCTTACGACGAGGCAGCCGATGGGGAAAATCGTGGAAGTAAAAGACATTGTCCACGCGGTTCTCTACCTGGCAGGGGCGGGTCAAGTGACAGGAGAAATACTGCACGTGGATGGTGGTTCTCACGCTGGCTGCTGGTAGCCGCCAGACGGTGGATCGTAGTAGTAAGGCCCAGTCCACGATCTGACCGTCATTCTCTGACGATCATTCCAGGACAATCATGCACTGACCATCTTCGCCGGCCAACTCTTGACGAATGCTCCGAAGCGGTCAAGCGCTTTTGGGAAATCATAGCCTGCCGCGGCAAAGCCCAGGCGAAAATGCGAAGGCGCGTCGAAGCAGTCGCCGGGGGCCAACAGGATTCCGCGCTCGGTGGCGGCCTGGCAGAACGGGCGGGCATTTTCTCCGCTCACCAGCCAGGGAAACGCGGTCATACCGCCCTGCGGCGGAATCCAGCCAAGTACGTCGCGATGCCCCGCCATGAAACGCTCGAGCAGTTTGAGATTTCGGCTCGCAGCTTCCTGGGTCTTACCGAGCACAACGTCACGTTTACGAATCGCAATCTCCGAAAGAATTTCTCCCGTGGTTGTATTGCAGATCGAGAAGTAGGCTCGGGCAGTCCAGTATTGCTGGCGGCGCTGCGCGTTGTGCTCGATCATCCATCCCGTGCGTACTCCGGCAATCGAAAATGCCTTCGACAGGTCGGCGATCACGGTGGCATGCGGCAGCCGCGCCGCCGATTTCGTCGGTCTGCCGTGATAAATCGGATGGTAGACTTCATCGTTCACCAACTGGATTCCGCGCTCGGCGGTAAAGTCGTGCAGCGCTTCCATCTCCTCGTCGCCGATGGTCGCGCCCGTCGGATTGTGCGGGCTGTTCACCAGGATGAGCTTGGTTTTCGCATTGGCCAGCCGCTCGATCTCGTCAGGGTCGATGCGAAAGGCATTCTCGCGCCGCACGCGATAGAAACGGGTTTCCAGGCCAAGCGATTCCGCCAACGCCGAGAAAGTCGTGAATCCAGGCTGCGGAATGATGACGTTCGCTCCGGGTTCGGCGGCGAGCCACATCAGCGCCAGCAGCGCCTCGGATGCGCCCGTCACGATTTGCACCGACTCTACAGGCACACCCTGCATTTCAGCAATCGCCGCGCGAAGAGTGTCGGCGCCGGCGGGGCGGCCGTAGACCAAGTTATGGTTCAGAAAGCGGTGGCGCGTTTCGTCGTCGGCGAGGGCGAGAATCTCGTTTACCGTCCAGGCCGGTCCGGTGCTCGCAGCCAGATTGAATTCTGTATCGTGTTCGTACTGATCAAGCCAGACATCGAGCAGGAAAGGTTTGAGTTGCATGCGAGCGCCTCCGTCGAGGGAGAAATTACTTCCCGTTATTGATTCCGCGAATTGGCGCATGGATGATCTTTACTTTTGCGAGCGTGAGAACCCAGCGTTTAAATAACATCCTGCAAGCCACCCGGTTAGCCCGCCAACTTTTCGAAGAGCCGTCTTTGGAGACGGTCAATGGCAGAGAGAATCAAGTTGCGCGGCAAAATCCGTACGCGGCGGCAATGGCAAATGACGAGCGCTCATTGCGCCTTCGAGTATTTCGGTGCCAGGAGCAAGATTGCGGTGTGTCGCGCTGCGATAGAATTCAGTCACCCGAAGGGAGATAGCTAAGTCCGTAACTATCCCTGGAGGATAAGAACTGGTATTTCATGTGAGCAACCCTGCCTTTTCCGAGGGATGCTCACCTATCGTCAAAACAGGGAACCCCCGATTGGAATTTTGGCCAAAAGTGGCGATAGTAGCCTCAAATGGCACGCGATAGAGTATTTCAAGTTGGCGATGTAGTTAAGCATCGTTCCTCCAAATACCAAGGACGCATCGTCCGCATCGTTAATACCTCCGAGATTTACCCATTAGATTGGAAAGGGAAGCGACGTGCGCGCATAGCCTACATTGTTTCGCTCCCCGGTAATCGACATACATCTGTGAAAGAAGCTCTTTGGCGCGAAGATGAAATAGCTCCGGCTGATTGTACGTGAAGAACCGCTCTGCAAGACTGGCGCTGGGGACTAAGCGACTTGTCATAGTTAAGAGCAGGGCTCACGGCACCTTCAGCGTCCTTCGGATCAATTCGATCAGAGACTGCGAAGGACATTCATAAAATTGTCAGTCTTGCGGGTCGATGCTTTTTGGCCGGGTTTGAGATTTCGCTCAATGCATACTCCGGCGAAGAAGGACAGCACCATGTCTGCAATCGCATCGGGATCCATTCTCGGATCCTCCGCCTCGATATTGCTGGCCAGTAGCTGCCGCAACCTTTCCCGGTTCTTTGCCACGACCGCATGGGCTTGATGCGGAAGGATTGCGAATTCCCTCATAGAGTTGACGGAAAAGCATCCCTTTTGTTCTCCTTTGTTGAGGGGACCATGTTTGAGAAATGCCTCAACATTGTTCCAGCCCAGCGGTTTCTTGGTGAGCAGCCCTCTCTTCTCCTGGAGTTCAAGATAGTGCTGAAGGCATGCGACAAACAGATCCTTCTTGTCGCGAAACTCCGAATACAGTCCGGACTTGTTCACGCCGGTGGCCCGTTCCAGTGCCTGCATGCTTGTGTCGGCGAACCCATGCATCCAGAAGACAGGCATGGCCTTCTCCAGCACTTCCTCTCGGCTAAAGCTCTTCGGGCGTCCCATCTCTTCATTATCCGATAGAGAACTGAATAGTTCAATATTCCTGCATCCTTGATGTGCCGCCCTCATCATATAGAACTGAATGGTTCATAACCACGTGAGGCGGCAAGCTCACGGAAGGACTCATTGGAAACGCTTACGCCGGACAGGAACACTGCCATCGGCAGGGTTGTCAAACAGGACGCAAGTTGTCCATTACATCAACGCACAAGGAGGAATTATGTCAGGCCAGGTAGTTTTAATTACGGGAGCGCTGACGGGAATTGGACGCGCGAGCGCCGTACTCTTCGCACAGCAGGGGGCCAACGTCATGGTGTCTGGCCGCCGGGACAAGGAGGGGGAAGAACTGGTTGCGCAACTCAGGGCACTGGGAGCCGAGGCTGAGTTTGTCCGAACCGATGTTCGGGTCGAAGAAGACGTGCGCAATCTGGTGGATGAAACCGTCAAGCGCTTCGGCCATCTCGATATTGCCGTCAATAATGCCGGGACTGAAGGACTGCGCGGTCTCGTAACCGAACAGACTGCGGAGAGCTACGCGGCCACGTTCGACAGCAATGTGCTTGGAGTCCTGTTGAGCATGAAGCACGAACTGCGGATAATGCTGCCACAGGGGAGCGGAAGTATCGTCAATGTCTCGTCGGCTTATGGCAGCGTGGGAGCGGCCGGAGCATCGGTTTACGTGGCCAGCAAACACGCGGTGGAGGGAATGACAAAATCCGCAGCCCTGGAAGTTGCGGGGACGGGGGTGCGCGTAAATGTAGTGGCGCCAGGCACTACGGATACGGGCATGCTTACCCGCTTCACCAATACGGACAAGAACAAGGCTGCACTGGTCTCGACTGTGCCATTCAAACGCCTGGCAACACCGGAGGAGATCGCTCATGTGATCGCCTTTGTCGCTTCAGCCGAAGCGTCGTACATGACCGGTGCGTCGATCCCGGTCGATGGAGGAATGCTGGCTGCCTGATTCCACGGCCGCGATCCACGGCCTTGCCGAAAGTGAAGAAGGATCAACCGACAGGATGGAGGGTCTATAGATGGCTTTACTTCAAGGAAAAACCGCTTTGGTGACTGGCGCGTCGCGGGGAATCGGGCGCGCCACCGCCTCCGCGCTCGGTGAGGCCGGCGCGCATGTCCTGGTTCACTACGGCCGTTCCGCGCAGGATGCGGAATCTCTTGTCGCAGGGATCCGCTCAAAAGGAGGGCGAGCGGATGCAATCACCGCCGACCTGGGGACTCCCGACGGAGCGACGCGGCTGGCGCGGGAAGTTCGCTCGATTGTGGGGGAGCGATTGGACGTACTAGTTTCCAATGCCGGAATCAGCAAAGCTGCAACCATCAAGGATCATACGGTGAAAGATTTTGACACTCTCTTCGCAACGAATGTACGGGGCCCATTTTTCCTGGTGCAGCAACTCATACCCATCCTCGGTGAAGGCTCGAACATCGTCGTTATTTCTTCGCTCGGAGCTCGAGTAGTAGTCGGCAAGCCCGGCCTGGACAACCCCTCGCTGCTTGCCTACTCCTCGACCAAAGGAGCATTAGAGACTTTGGTCAAAAACTGGGCTGCCATTCTTGGACCCCGAGGCATTCGCGTGAATGCAGTCGCGCCCGGTGCGATCGACACCGACATGTCGAACTTCACAAAGACTGAGGCAGGCCGGGACACCGTGCTTGGGATGCAGGCATTGAAGCGGATCGGTAAGCCGGAAGATGTCGCGGACGTCGTCGCGTTCCTGGTGTCAGACGCCGCCCGCTGGATTACGGGAGCGAGCATTCCAGTCGACGGTGGATCGAGGCTTTAAAGACTCGCTCAGATGGAATTGCCTCAAGGAGAAAAGGAGGGACGACAAAATGGAAAAAATAGAGGTGGTGAGTGAGAAGATCGAACCGAGAAATAAAGCTCTTGTTCTGGAAGCCTTCGACACGCTGTTCAACAAACGTAACTATGCAGCCGCTGAGCGCTTCTGGTCGCCTGACTATATTCAGCACAGCGCTCATATCGGACCCGGCCGCGACGGCCTTTTTGATCTCATCAAGGGCATCCCGCCAACCTTGAAGTACGAGCCGGGAACGATCGTAGCTGAAGGAGACATCGTGATCGTGCATGGGCGCTTCAGCGGGTTCGGGGCTCGCGTCAATTGGATTGCCGCCGACATCGTGCGCATTCAAAACGGGATCCTTGTCGAGCATTGGGACGTGATTCAGGATGAAGCGACCGAAGAACAGTCGATCAGCAAGCGGCCCATGTTTGGAGCTACATTTCCGACTTACGATTGACTGCGGCTCCTTTAATGAATTCCAAAATGTCCGCGTTGATCACGTCGGCATGAATCGTCATCAGGCCGTGCGGATAGCCAGGGTAAATTTTGAGGGTGCCGTGCTTCAGCAGTTTGGCCTGCAGCAATGAGGCATCCTTATACGGCACGATCTGATCGTCATCGCCCTGCAGCACCAGAGTCGGCACAGTGATTGCTTTCAGATCGTTCGTTTGGTCTGTCTCCGAGAAAGCCTTAATGCCTTCGTAGTGAGCGAGTGCGCTACCCATCATCCCTTGACCAGAGAGGCGCTATGACGTACGCATGACGTATTAAGCGGCTGGTGACTTCGCAAGTGCTAGATAAGATTGGCGTCCCCGACGGGATTTGAACCCGTGTTACCGCCGTGAAAGGGCGATGTCCTAGGCCGGGCTAGACGACGGGGACGATTGGGTAGGGCCTCTATACAGCGAAATCAGAAGCAACTTCAGTTGCGAACTTTGATACTAGCAGCGGTGGCTGGAGGTGTCAAAAATCTATCATATCCTTGTGCGGTATTTGGAGGTTCGCCAGGTGCATCGTAGCGTCGCAGCAATCTACAATACCTATCAGGACTTGAGTGCGGTTCTTCCATAGGAGCGAGATGCCCGATTCCCTTTATTTAAGCTTATGGTTTCCCGATGTCGAGGGACCGGCGATGCTGCCGCATATTTTGTCGGTAATGCAGCAGTTTCCATTCTCCGAGTCGATTCCCGGCATTACTTATATTTCAGTGCAGCCGGTTTCGTGGAATGAAGCTTCGGTGCTGGAGCGGCGTTTCGTGCCCGGTGTTAAGCCGGAGGAGGCGCTGGTCGTGGCGGCCGACATGGTGCATGACGATTATGCTTATATCTTCGACGCGCATTGGGATTTGTGGACGCCCAGTGAGACTGGTACCGGAAAAGAATGGCAGCTTCTACCGTCGCGAGTGAAGTTCACTGCGCGGGGGGAAGAATTTGATGATGCGGCGTATCGTGAAAGCGGGCACATCGAAGTGGATTTTGGGCTCGATGCGCCATTCCTGCAGGAAAATGTCGCGCTTACCGAGGAAACTCAGGCGAAGGTGCGGGACAACGTGGCTAAGTTGGTAGAGTTTGCCGGGAAGGCCGAGAAAAATACCCGAGCTAATGCGCGTCTGCTGTGGTCGGAGTCGCAGGAGAATCTGGCGCAGAAGCTGGTTGCCCGGCTGCAACGCGTGCAGTGAGGGAATTAAGCTTCAAGTCAAAATCTTTACCACCGAGAACACAGAGGGCACAGAGTCTGGAATAGCTCTGTGCCCGTTTTGGTTGCCTATTTTGTTCTGCCACCTTCGACCTTCAGGGTCTCGGCCGCCGCGGCCTGGGCCGCTGCCAGTCGCGCGGTGAGCACGCGGAATGGCGAACACGAAACGTAGTTGAGTCCTACCTGATAACAGAATTCAACTGAAGACGGTTCGCCGCCGTGCTCGCCGCAGATTCCAACTTTCAGATTGGGACGCGTCTTGCGGCCACGCTCGGTAGCCATCTTTACCAGTTGCCCAACGCCCTCGCGGTCGAGTGCCGCGAACGGATCCTGCTTAAGAATGCCTTCGGCAAGATAGGTTGGCAGCACTTTGTTCACGTCATCGCGCGAGAAGCCGAACGTGGTTTGTGTGAGGTCGTTGGTGCCGAAGGAAAAGAACTCGGCTTCTTTCGCGATCTCGTCGGCAACGAGCGCGGCGCGCGGCAACTCGATCATCGTGCCAACCATGTACTCAACCTTCTTACCTTTTTCCTTGAAGACTTCGTCGGCAACGCGGCGAACAATGGCTGCCTGATTCGCCATCTCTTTAACCGTCGCCACCAGGGGGATCATTACTTCCGGGAAAACTTTCACGCCCATCTTAGTGACATCCACGGCCGCTTCGAAAATGGCGCGGGCCTGCATCTCTGTAATCTCGGGATAAGTGATGCCGAGGCGGCAGCCGCGATGTCCAAGCATGGGATTAAATTCGTGCAACTGCTCGACGCGGCTGAGAAGTGTAGGCAAAAGCTTCTTGAGATCGCCAGCGGCCTTCGCTCCGTAGTCGCGATAGCGTGCGACCATTTCTTTTTTATTTGCAGTGGTCGCTGCGGAAAGCGTGGCGATATCGACCATCAAGTCTTCGCGGCGCGGAAGGAATTCGTGCAACGGCGGGTCGAGCGTGCGGATCGTTACCGGCAAGCCGTCCATGGCTTTGAAAACTCCGGCAAAATCCTTGCGTTGCATTGGCAACAGTTTTTTCAGCGCCGCGCGGCGGTCTTTTTCGTTATCCGCGAGAATCATGGCGCGCATGTGCGGAATTTTCTCCGCGCCAAAAAACATGTGCTCGGTGCGGCAAAGACCAATGCCTTCGGCGCCGAAGGTGCGCGCCTGAATCGCATCGCGAGGAATGTCGGCATTGGCGCGGACTTTCATCGTGCGGTGCGGATCGGCCCACTGCATGAACTTTTGCAGTTCAGGATCGTCGGGTGAAGGATCGAGCGTGTTCAGTTTGCCTTTGATCACGCGGCCCGTCGTACCGTCGAGGGAAATCCAGTCGCCTTCTTTGAATGTCTGACCCTTCACTCGCATCTCACGCGATTTTTCGTTTACATCGATATCGCCCGCTCCAGCCACGCAGCATTTGCCCATGCCGCGCGTGACTACGGCGGCGTGACTGGTCATGCCACCGCGTGACGTAAGAATTCCTTTGGCCACTTCCATGCCGTGAATATCTTCCGGAGTGGTTTCGGCGCGCACCAAAATTACGGGAGTGCTTCCTCCGTGGCCGACTTTTTCTACGGCGGCATCGGCAGTGAAAACAATCTGGCCAACAGCAGCTCCCGGAGATGCCGGCAAACCAGTCGCGAGCACTTCTACTTTGGTACTCTTCTCATCGAGACGCGGGACAAGAAAGTCATAGAGCTGATTCGGTTCGACGCGGAAGATGGCTTCTTCTTTTGTGATCAGACCTTCTTCCACCATCTGGATCGCGACGCGAACGGCGGCCAGTCCCGTGCGCTTGCCATTGCGCGTTTGCAGCATGTAAAGCTTGCCATCCTGAATGGTGAACTCGAAATCCTGCATGTCTTTGTAGTGCTTTTCCAGGCGCGTCGTGATATCACGCAACTGGTCGTAGACATGCGGCATGATCTTTTGCAGTTCGAGGATCGGAACAGGAGTGCGAACACCGGAAACCACGTCTTCACCCTGCGCGTTCATTAAGAACTCGCCGTAGAATTCTTTGGTGCCGATCGCGGGATTGCGTGTGAAGCCAACGCCGGTTCCGCTGGTTTCTCCGAGATTGCCGTAAACCATTGCCTGCACGTTCACCGCGGTTCCGAGCATGTCATCGATATTGTTGATGCGGCGATAGTGCTTTGCGCGATCGTTCTGCCAGGAGCGGAGTACGGCATCGCGGGCCATGACCAGTTGTTCGCGCGGATCTTGTGGGAAGTCGCGCTTGGCGTGCTTCTTCACGACTTTCTTGTATTCGGCGATAACTTCGTTCAACGCCTTGGCGTCGAGGTCAGTGTCGAGCTTGGTTTTCTTCTGCTTCTTCTTCGCGTCGAAGACTTCGTCGAATGCGTGCTTCGGTATGTCGAGAACAACATTGCCGAACATCTGGATCAGGCGGCGGTAAGAATCGGCCGCGAAGCGCGGATTGTTGCTGCGCTTGGTCAGCGATTCGACGCTCTTATCGTTGAGGCCCAGGTTCAAAATCGTATCCATCATTCCGGGCATGGAAAACTTGGCGCCCGACCGGACGCTGACCAGCAGCGGGTTCTCGCCGGTGCCGAGCTTTTGCCCCTGTAGCGACTCCAGTTTCGCCAGCGCCTCATCCATTTGCGTATCGACGGCTTTGGACACACGGCCATCGCGCATGTATTCGCGGCAAGCTTCTGTCTGAATGGTGAAGCCGGGAGGGACAGGAAGTCCGGCATTGGTCATCTCGGCCAGGCCCGCGCCCTTGCCGCCGAGATCGTCTTTCATTTTGCCGTGGCCATCAGCCTTGCCGCCGCCAAACGAAAAAACATATTTCGTTGTGTTGCTCTTGGGCGTGCCGTTCTTCTTTTCTTTTTCTTTTGCTTCAGTTTCGGGGAGCGTCATTGTTGCCATGATCAATCAGTCCTTATATTAGAGATTCTGCAAAACTTGTCAGTACACTTTGGAAATTGGCTGGAGCGGCGAAGTCAAGCTGGTGCGGAAAGACTGCCTTGCCATAAAACGAGTTTAGGTTTGCCCCTGTCTTATTTCTCCGCTTTCTCCGTGACAATCTCCGAAAAATCCGCGATCGTCGAGAATTGTTTCAGTAAGGCTCGCAGCAATGCCAGGCGATTCGCGCGAATCTTTGCATCTTCCGCCATCACCATGACCCTGTCGAAAAAAGCATCCACCGATTCCCGGGCCGTCGAAAGCAATAGCAAAGCGTCGCGGTATTCCCTTTTCCTGCGATGCTCTTCGACGCGAGCACCATAGTCCTCGATATAAGCCGCGAGTTTATTCTCTTCTTCGGATGAGCCTGGCAGAGACTCAAAGTTCTCCGACGGAATTATTCCGTTTTCTTCCGCTTGCCTCAGAATGTTCCGCGTTCTTTTGCAGGCTGCGCCAATCGCCAGAAATTCCGGCATGTGCATGACGTGCTTCACTGCCTCGGCCCGCGCCAGAGCATCTACGACATCGTCGGCGTCCGCCGCCAAAACCGCTTTGACTACGTCGTAGGCGTATCCGCGTACGTCCTTTAAGTAGAATTCTAAGCGCTCACGGAAGAATGCACACGCCGACTGTTGGAACGCCGCGTCTTCCACGAACTTCGTTTCGGCCGCAGATCCTTTATAGCCGCAACGCGCGTCGCGCAGCAGATCCTCCAACAGGAGCGGAAGATTTTTCTCGGCGATCACTTTTACGATCGCATTCGCCTGACGCCGCAATGCGAACGGATCTTTTGATCCGCTTGGAATCAGGCCCAGCGCAAACATTCCGGCAATGGTGTCGGCTTTGTCGGCCACGGAAAGCACTGCGCCTTCGAGAGAGCGAGGAACACTGTCGTCAGTCGATTCGGGTTTGTATTGATCGTAGATCGCGTCGGCAATCGCGAAACGAGTGGCCTCGGGTAGAGTGGGGTCGAGTTGCTGAGCCCGAGCATAGAGTCCACCGACAATGCCTTGAAGCTCGGTAAATTCTTTGACCAATTCGGTGGTGAGATCGGTCTTCGCCAGGCAAGCGGCTTTGTGGATCACGCCGGGGCGAACGGTCATTCCACTCTGCTTGATGATTTCGCTTAGCCAGCTGCACAGGCGCTGTACGCGCTGCGTCTTCTCATAGTAGCTGCCCAGATCTTTCTGGAAGGTCACGTTGCGCAGCAGTTCAAGACGCTCGAGCAACGATTTCTTTTGGTCAGTCTGCCAGAAGAATCGCGCGTCGTTGAAGCGTGCGCGCAGAACGCGTTCGTTGCCATGGCGGATCAAGCCTTTAGGATCGCTGTCGGTGTTCAACACCGCCAGAAAGTGGGCAAGCAGGTTGCCCTGGGCATCTTCAAGAGCGAAATATTTCTGGTGGTCGCGCATTACCGTGACCAGAACTTCTTCCGGTAGCGCCAGGAATTGCGGGTCGAAGCTGCCCAGAATTGCAGAGGGGAATTCCGTGAGATTTACGACCGTATCCAGCAGCGCGTCATCGTCTCGCCAGCGCGCACCGGGAATCGTCCGCGCCGACGCATCAAGAGATTTGCGAATCTGCTGCTCGCGTTCGGCGCGGCCGAGAACTTTGGCTGAGCGCAGGGAATCGACGTATGCGAAACCGGCGCGGGATATCGTTATGGCCGCATCGGACAATATTCGGTGTCCGCGGGAAGCAGCGCTTGCGCGGATGCCGTCGAACTCGAAGGGAAGCACCTCTCCGTCGAGCATGGCGACCAGCCAGCGGACGGGACGCACGAAGCGCTCGTTCGCCTTGCGCCAGTACATATTCTTAGGCCAGTAGAGCGCAGCAATTTCCCTGGGCAGATTGTCGGCAAGAATTTCGGCGGCGCTGCGGCCTTTCTTCGTAATCTGCACGGCAACGCATTCGCCCTTGGCGGTTACGATCTTTTCCAGCCGGGATACATCGACACCGTTCTTCTTAGCGAAGCCTTGCGCCTGAGGAGTGGGCTGGCCATCTTTATAAGCGATGTTCACCGATGGTCCGACGACCTGTTCTGTAACATCCGCTTGAGAAGCGGCGATGCCGGGAGCCAAAATGGCAAGACGACGCGGAGTGTCGAAGGACGCGATGGCGTCGGCGGACGAAAGATGTTCGCGCTGCAATAGTTTGTGGATGCGCTCGTGCAGTTCCTGTGACGCCGGGCCGATCATGCGGGCCGGAATCTCTTCGCATCCGATCTCTAATAGAAAGTCTGGCATTGGCTGCTTGCTGTTACTGCATAACTCAGCTCCGGATGACAAATTCAAGTGAGCGCTGGCGACAAAATCTCTTTCTTCACTTTCTGTTTCTTTTCGACGACCGGTTCGGGTTCATCTTTCTTATTGGCCGAGGTTTCACTCTTTTGCTGATCTACCCATGCTCTGGCGATCCCCACGGCGAGCGCGCGCACACGTGCGATTATTCCGACGCGTTCGGTTACAGAAATTGCGCCGCGTGCGTCGAGGATGTTGAACAGGTGCGAGCATTTCAGGCAGAGGTCATAGGCTGCCAACAGTGGGAAACGTGACTTCGACCGCGCACTCTCATTCGACTCAGGATGTGGTGTAGTCTCCTCAAATTTCGTTACCAGCGAAACACCATCGAGCTTGTAATTTCCCAACAATGCCTTGCATTCCGCCTCATAGAGATCGAAATGCTTCCATGCTTTTTCCACGTCCGCCTGCTCGAAATTGTAGACGGAGAACTGGAGTTCATCCGCCAGACGTACGTCGCCATACTTCACTTCATGACCATTCTCCGGATCGCGGGCCCACACAATGTCGTAGATCGAATCGACATCCTGAAGGAACGCACCGATTCGTTCGAGGCCGTAGGTCAGCTCGGCGGAAATTGGAAATAGATCCACGCCGCCGCATTGCTGGAAGTAGGTGAACTGCGTGATCTCGAGGCCGTCGAGCATCACTTGCCAGCCTACGCCCCACGCGCTGAGAGTGGGCGCTTCCCAGTTATCTTCTTCAAACTTGATGTCGTGCTGGCGCAGGTCGATGCCGATCGCAGCCAGCGATTCCAGGTACAACTCCTGCACATTTTCCGGCGGAGGCTTCAGGATTACTTGCAACTGCATGTGCTTGAAGAGCCGGTTGGGATTCTCTCCGTAGCGCCCATCGGCGGGACGGCGCGAGGGCTGCACATATGCCACTTTATAAGGCTTCGGTCCGAGCACGCGCAGAAATGTTTCGGGCGCCATAGTGCCTGCGCCAACTTCGACGTCGTAAGGCTGTTGCAGCACGCATCCACGCTGCGCCCAAAATGTTTGCAGGCGCAGGATTAGCTCCTGGAATGTCAACGAATTATTGGCAGCGTGAGTCAAGTTTGGGAGCACTCAGCAATTAGCACTCAGCATTCAGTCTCGTGCGGGCGGCGACAGGGCGATTAGCCACGACTCATACGGTGACAGAGAAGAGCGCGGATCAATCATCGATTGTAACGGATGGGGATGGTAGCCGTCAGCTAAACTGGGTTCATTGCGCGGATCCCCGGCAGTAAAAGCTAAAGACTGAAATCAAAACCCGCCCTTCTCCAGCATTCCAGCCGTGACCAGCTTCTTTTCGAGGTGGCGCTGCAATATCTGGATCAGAAATTTGCGCAGATCGGCGGCTTGGGATTTGGGCCACGGTATTGCGGTGAAGCTCTCGACTGGAGCGCGAAACATTTGCGCGGCCATGGTACGCGATTCACTGGATATTTCAGATGAAGCGAGGCGCTTGTCGTCGGGGCACATCAGGCCATCTGCCAGGGCGTGATAAAAGGCGCGGCTTCCATTCAAATTGCGTCCGCATACGGTGCACTCCGTCAGTTCGGGAAGAAAACCTACAAGGCGCGTGAGCCAAAGTTCAAAGTAAGTTAGCGGCATCCAGATGCCATAGCTTTGCGGATGCTGCGCAACGGAAGCAATTTCCTCACCGGGACTTCGATCCGGTTCGGAATGACAAGTGGTTTGCAGGGCTTGCAGGACTAAGAGAGTGAGGCGAAAGATGGCATCGTTCGCTTCGTGGTCGGGGAGAAGTTCATCGAGCAATTCGGCCACGTGGGCCAATGCGACTGCCCGGGCGTATGTGACTTCTGTGGCCAGCGGTGACTCCAGAACTTCGCAGGCATCAAGGCGCGACAGCTCCTGGCGCTCACGCACGTCGTAGAATGCGCGGACATGAGTCAGTGGTTCAAGTGCGCCCCCGAAACGGCGCTTCGATTTTTTTGCCGAACGCGCTACGCCGTGGATTTTGCCTTCGGCGCGCGTGAAGAGAGTGACCAGAAGGTCAGCCTCGCGCAACGGATAAGTGCGCAGCACAATCGCTTCCGATTCCTTTAGCGCCATTGGCAGCCCCGTTGCGACAACATGAGGCTATGGTAGCAGTGAGGAAGATCCAGGATAATTCCGGCGACGGCCCGGGGCTAGGAAGGGGGAATGAAAGAAAATGAGGGCCGCCGCGGGAAAATATAAAGGCGATCGTGAGGGCCGGAATGTCGCTGTGTGTCTTTCGCGACGCTAACCATGATCGCCAGAATTTGTAAAACCATTTGCTCGTGTCTTACAAAACCTAAATTAATACTGAGAGAGAACTAACGCCATACAGCGGATTCCGTAGTGGGAGTGCAAGCGAAAAAAAGCACCGCGCCTCCGTCGCGGACGCGACGAATATGCTTCCGTGTGCAAGCAGATTCGCTACCGTCCGAAATACGCGGCATTCTTTGCAGTGAACTCGCTCCACTTTTCCGGCAGATCGTCGAGAGCAAAAATGGCCGATACCGGACACACGGGCACGCATGCGCCGCAATCAATGCATTCCACCGGATCGATGTAGAGTAATTCCGCCGTGGCGTAGGCGGGATTGTCTTTCTTGGGATGGATGCAGTCCACAGGGCAGGCATCCACGCATGCGGTGTCTTTAGTGTTGATGCAAGGCTCGGCAATCACGTAAGTCATAACGATTATCACTCCCCTAAGATCGATTTTACTACCACTGCGTTCTCCGCGACCGCACATTCTAGCAAGAATGCGAGCGGCGCGTACAGGGCTTCTGTGGCAGGTTTCCACCAAAGGCGCAACTTTTCGGGCGGCGTCAGACCGGCGTGGGACCGCCCGGCATTTCGCGGACAGAAGTGTCCGCGCTACATTCTTTACGGCCGGTAGATCCAGGTTTGGGAGGTTGCCTGATCGCTGTTGGGGTAGCCGCCCGCCAGAAGAACACGACCATCACGGAGCCGGGTTTCAGACATGAAGTGCCACTGATCGTTCATCTCGCCTGCGGCCGCCAGAAACTTGCCGCTGAGCGGATCGAAAACCTCTGCGGACTTGCTGCCTCCGGCGATTAACAGCTTGCCAGACTGAAGGCGCACGGCTTCATCCGGAAGTTTGAAACGGCTGTTATTCATTGAGGAGATGCTGGTGAACTTGCCCGTGCGCGGGTCGTAGATCTCGGCGCTGTTCAGGTTGCCATTCCAACCGCGAGAGTCGGAGCCCCCTGCAATCAGAACGCGGCCATCGGGCAACAATCCTGCGGTATCTTTGCAGCGCGCCGTGTTCAGATTGCCGGTGGTCGAAAAAGTACCGCTCCTGGGATCGTACAGTTCCGCGCTCGACATTACGGCGCCTGAGTATCCACCCGCTAACAGGACATGTCCGTCATTGAGCAGAGTTGCGGTGTGGGAGATGCGAGCCTGATGCATGGACCCGGTAGGCTGGAAGGAAAGCGTCTTCGGATGGAAAATTTCAGCCGATGCCAAAGATTCGTTGTTGCGCACTTCTCCGCCGGCAATCAGCACATCGCCATCGGAAAGCATTGTGGCACTGGGCCGGCCACGCGGCGTGGTCATCTTTCCGATTAACGTGAACTTGCCGCTGGCGGGGTCGTACAGTTCGGCGGAGTCAGTGGCACCGTGGCCGATCCATCCACCGGCGATCAGCACTTTGCCTGAGGGTAACAGCACGGCTATTTGTCCCACGCGGGCTATGCTCATCTCTCCGGTGCGCTGGAACTTGCCGGTGGCCGGATCGTATAACTCAGCCGAGCGGTAGAAATCCTGGTTGCGCCGCATGCCTCCTGCGATGAGAACTTTCCCGTCAGGGAGCAGGGTCGCCGAGTGTCCGGAGCGTGGTTCGAGCATCGCCGCTGCGGGTGTCAAGGAACCATTCGATGGAGCGGCGGCCACACTCGTGCGCAATGCCGCAGTAGCGGCTGCAAACGCACAGACGATGATCGCGCATGCTGCTGGGTTGAGACGGTTTCGTGTCATGTGCCCTCCTGGAATAATCAGACGTTGCGTTGCAGCGTCTGTGAGCAATTCGGTCTGAGCCCCTTGCAGTTCGCTGCGGCTTCGTTTCATGTTCGAGTCTTTAGCTGACTGACGGCGATTTTTCTGGTTGCGGGGGCTCCCGCGCGGGCTGGCGGTTTGCGTTGCGTAGGATCGATTGGAAAACGTTCTTCTGAAGTCACCTGTTGGGTGACGATGTTTTTTGCGGGTGCAGTCGGCGCGGCTACCAAGACGGGGGCCGGCGTTGGTTCTGCTACGGCTGGTTCTGCTACGGCTGGTTTTGCTACGACTGGTTTTGCTGCGACTGGCACGGGGATGGTTGCGAGAGCGCGGGACAGCACCTGGGCGTGCGCATCTTTGGCTTTGCGTTCTTTGATCCATTGGGCTTCTTCTTCGAGTGCTCGTTCGGGTGGCGGGGCGGGTTTGGGCGGCGCGGGATAGTCGGGGATTTCGCGGACCATTTCGCTGTTGCTGATATTGA
>JBAUXX010000034.1:0-36994 GCA_049584475.1 Candidatus Sulfotelmatobacter sp.
GGAGTAAGATCGGAAACAGGCTCAGCCCATGCAGCGATTGCCGACGGCCGATGGCATTCGTTTTCCGGCGAACGCGCAGGCGTGCGCGGTGTGGCCGGCTCGACTCTGGCCCGCAACAATTTCAATCGAGGCGGCTGGCGCGGTTTTGGCCCCCGGGGCTTCGGCGGCTTTGGCTGGCGTGGCGGTTGGGGTCTCGGCTTCGGCTGGGGATTTGGATGGGGCTGGGGTTGGGATTTCTGGGGTCCTTTCTGGCAGTGGCCGGCGTATTGGTATAGCCCATGGTGGGGCTGGAACGGCTATTACGGCGCTCCTTACGCTGATGCGTATCCCTATTGAGAATGCTGTGCACTTGCTGCGGATACATGGCGAGGGAGCGCTTCGTGATGCATGTCACTCAGTCCAGCCCCATATTGGTGAGACGCACTGACATTCCTGAACGCGTGCGATGTTCCGCGACTAAACGGCCGTCTTCTCTCCGGCCAGGGTGATGCCGCGGGCCTGTCGCAGCCGCTCATAAATCTTCCCATACTCCCGCGCCGAAGCGTTCCACGAAAAATCCTTATTCATTCCGTTGCGCATCAGCACTTGCCAGGAAGTCTGATCGCGAAACGCTTGCAGCGCCTGCTTCACCGTCAGCAACAGCGACTCGCCGTTATATTCGCTGAACTTGAAGCCTGTTCCTTTGCCCGTGCGTGCATCCCAGGGTTCAATCGTGTCGTCGAGTCCGCCGGTGGCGCGAACGATAGGGACCGTGCCGTACTTCAAGCTGTAAATCTGGTTGAGGCCGCAAGGCTCATAGCGTGACGGCATCAGGAACATATCCGCACCCGCTTCAATTTTGTGCGCGATCGCATTGTCGTACGCGACCTTCACCGCGATGCCGTTAGGAAACTGCTTGGCCAGACGCTGGAACATCTCCTCATACGGTTTGTCGCCTGCGCCTAAAGTGACCAGCACCATCTCTTCGCGTGCCAACCGGTCCGCAACCTGCAAGATCAAATCAAATCCCTTTTGCGCGGCGAAGCGGGAAACAATTCCAATCACCGGCAGCTTCGCAGCGGATGCGGGAATCCCAAAAGCCGCCAGCAAATCGAGCTTGCACTTCGCCTTGCCCGACAAATCCTGCGGCGAATATTTAGCTGCAATAAATTTGTCGGTCTGCGGACTCCACTCCTCATAATCCACGCCATTAAGAATTCCCGTCACCGTCCCAGCGCGCCCGCGCAGTACTCCTTCCAGACCAAAGCCATATTCAGCCGTCTGAATTTCCTGGCTGTATTTCCTGCTGACCGTCGTCACATAATCCGCATAAGTCAATGCGCCCTTAAGAAAGTTCACCTGCCCGAAAAATTCCATCTTCGACATGGCGAACAGATCCCACGGGAGCATGAGCAACGGCAACACTTCCGGCGGAAACAATCCCTGGTATCCCATGTTGTGAATGGTGAACACCGTTCCCACGTCGCGAAATGCCGGATCATCTTTATAGATCGTCCGCAGTAGCACCGGCACCAGCGCCGACTGCCAGTCGTGACAATGAAAGATTTGCGGCACACCCAGAATTTTCGAGGCCTCCAGCACCGCACGCGAAAACAGCGCAAAGCGCTCGGCGTTATCGGGATAGTCACCCGCGGGAGTTCCATACAGCGCATCGCGATCGAAAAATTCCGGATACTCGACGAAATAAAATTTGACTCCCGCTTGCGTGCCACCGCTGACCACCGAAGCAAACCGATATTCGTCGTCGAATGGCACCGTGATGCTGCGCACCACCGTCGCAGGGTCAACGAGTTTGGTCTGGCGGTAGCGTGGCAAATAAACGGTGACTTGATGCCCCAGCGCCGCCAGCGCCCGCGGCAAAGCCCCGACCACGTCGGCAAGTCCGCCAGTTTTGGAAAAGGGAACACCTTCCGAAGCCACAAACGAGATATGCATGAGAGCGGGAACCTCCAGAGCTGCGTTATTCTTTCAGCTCTTGTTCAGGTTTGGGATGAGGAGCACACGGTATTATGGATGAGAAAATCCCGGGCGGGGTCGGCTTGCGGTAATCGCTGCGCAAAACGTGATGTACAAAAGCGACTCACGCGGGAACGAACTCAGTCTATATGCGCAGAGAAAAGAAGAAAAGAGGGTCAACGTGCCGCACGCCGCTTCCGCCAACCGTCCACGAATAAAGCCAAAGCTGGGTCAACACTTCCTTGTCGCCGAAGACTACGCCAGCCGCATCGCCGATGCCGTCGGTGACGTTTCGCAGTGTACGGTTCTCGAAATCGGCCCTGGCCGCGGAGCCATTACGTCATTACTGGCAACACGTGCCCGCCGCTTGATCGCGGTTGAACTGGACCGCGTATTGGCCGCACAACTGCGTCTGCAATTCGGCATGGCGCGCAACGTGGAAGTGATTGAAGCGGATATTCTCTCCATCGACTTCGATTCTCTCTTCGGACCCAAGCCAGGACTGAGCCGTCCCGGCATCGACTTGAAGCCGCAGCCAGCGAGAGTAGTGGGCAATCTGCCCTACGGCATCACCTCAGACATTCTGCTGCGGCTGTTTGAATATGCACGATACTTCGATACGCTCGTGATCATGGTCCAGCGTGAAGTAGCAGACCGCATCGCGGCCAAACCCGGAGGCAGCGAATACGGAATGCTTTCGGCAACGGCGCAACTCTACGCACGAGTGGAAAAACTATTCACGCTCCCGCCCGGCGCATTCAATCCGCCGCCAAAAGTTCATTCGACGGTGCTGCGGTTAACGTTACAACCTCGGCAGGAAGAGCTCGGCGTAGCCGGCGATGGCTTCATCGATTTCCTGCGCCTATCCTTCGGCCAGAAACGAAAGACGTTGTGGAATAACTTGAAGACCAGTTATGAGGAAGAAAACTTGCGCCAGGCACTGGCCCACGCGAAAATAAAACCCGCGGCTCGGGCCGAAACGCTCAGTCTGGAACAGAGCGCCGCGCTATATCGCGCGTTGCGGGACTCACGAGGGAGTTGAACCGCGACGCACTTGTAAATCCGCCGGACGGCATCTCGTCCGACACTTCTTCAACGGGAAGCCAAGTCTACGATGCGGCCTCAACCGTTACCTTCAATCCCATTGCCTTGGCTACCGCGACAAGAGTCGAAAGCCTCGGATTTCCCCGAGGCGATAACGCACGATACAGGCTCTCGCGCTCAATGCCTGCCGCCGCAGCAATCTTCGCTATACCTCCCCGCGCCTGCGCGACCCGGCGCAGAGCGATAAGCAATACGCTCGGTTCCTCGGAATCCTCTAGCGCGGCCCGCAGATACTCGGCGGCAAATTCTGGACTATCGCGCAACTCGCGAATCACAGCCTCATCATGAGATGTGCTTACCTTTCGTTTCATCGTGTTCTCTCCCGGTAATCTTTCAGGTATTCGAGCGCCCGCTCGATGTCGGATGATTGCCTTCCTTTATCTCCGCCACAAAGCAGTAACATGCATGCGCCGCCAATGATCGCGTAGTAAACGCGATAACCCGGTCCACAATCGATCCTCAGTTCGAATAAGCCGCCGCGCAACGGCTTGCAATCGCCGAAGTTTCCTACAGAAAGCCGATCAATTCGGGCAACAATCCGCGCCCGGGCTCGGACATCTTTCAATGCCCGCAACCATTCGCCAAAAACATCCCTACCTGAAGCGGTCAGATAACGGCGTATTTCCACTCTACTGATCGTAACTTATAGATCACACAAGCTCAAGGATTGATTTAAGATGTTGCTTGATTCTTTTTGGGAATTCGAAAACGACTTCATGGTCACACTCTCCGATATCCGCGCTGCTCAAACCCGCCTCCAGGGCGTCACCACCCGGACGCGCCTCATCGAATTCAAACTCTGCGACGACGATCCGCGCCGCCTCTTTCTCAAGCCTGAAAATCAGCAGCCCATCGGAGCCTTCAAGCTTCGCGGAGCCTATAACAAAGTGGCGTCGCTCTCGCCCGAAGAGCTGCAACGCGGAGTCATCACCTACTCCAGTGGCAATCACGCCCAAGGCGTCGCCTACGCAGCCCGCGCCCTCGGAGTGAAAGCCGTCATCGTCATGCCCAACAACGCTCCCACCATCAAGCGCGAAGCCACGGCCGCGCTGGGCGCGGAGATCGTCACCGTCGGACCGGGTAGCACCGAGCGGCAGATCAAAGCCGAAGAGCTTGCCGCGCAGCACGGGTACGTCATCGTGCCTCCATACAACGACGAGCACATCATTGCCGGACAGGGCACGATGGGATTGGAAATTATTGAAGATCTGCCTGAGGTCGAAACCGTTCTCGCGCCCGTCGGCGGCGGAGGCATGCTTAGCGGCATCGCTACCGCCATCAAACTCAGTAAGCCGTCGGCAAAAGTTATTGGCGTCGAACCGGAACTTGCCGCGGATGCGCAAGCCAGCCTGCGCTCGGGTCACATTGTCGACAAGCCTGCGGAAGAAGTTTCGCGCACCATCGCCGACGGGCTGCGCACGCAGAGCATCGGGCCCATTAACTTCGCCCACATTCAGAAATATGTCGATGACATCATTACCGTCACCGAAGAAGAAATTCGAAAGGCGATGAAATACTTGAGCGCGAATGCGGCAACTGTGGCTGAGCCCAGCGGCGCAGTCGCTGTAGCAGGCTTCATTTTTCACGCGCATCAGTTGCCGCAAACCAAGCTCAACGTCGCGGTCATTTCCGGCGGCAACATCGATCCCGCAATGCTGGAACAATTGCGGAGAGAATAACTCAGTCCCCCGCGTTCCCAAACGTCGGCACGCCGTTCTGCATGTAGAAGATTAATCTCTGCGCGCGCAGCGACCAGTCGCTTTGAGCGTAATCGTTGACTATTTTTTGCGCGAGCGCCAAGGCTCGGCTTTTTGCCTCTTCCGATTTTTTCTGGTTGGCTTCGGTCTTATAAATTTCGATCAGGGCGGAGTGGCGCCAGGCGGCGTCGTAGAGGGCTTCCGGAGCCGCTGGCGACTGGGCGTGCTCTTTTGCGTACTTTTCGTAGATATCGGCTTCTTTTTCCGGGCACTTGGATATGCCTTCCCAATCGCCGCAGAGTTTATTTTCGATCCGACGGAACTCGGCAAGGTCGGCCCACTTGGTGCCGGGATATTTCTTCATCACCAGCTTCATCCACTCTTCATTGATCTGGGCGCGCATATAGGCTTCGCGTTCCCGGGCAGAAGGACGCGTCATTACGTCGGAGCGTTCCATCTGCCAGCGAATATCGGCCGCGCGATACAGTCCTTCGGCAGCCAGCGGTGAAGTAGGGAACAAATCGTAGACCCGGTAGTAAAGCCGCATGGCATCGAGCGCGGCATCGCGGCGTCCGAGGCGGCGGCTGGCCTGATCCTCCGAATCCGCAGCTTCCCCGAAGATAATCTTGTCGCCGTTGGGCGTCGTCAGGTTCACCAAGGCATGGCTTGATACCCACCCGGTGATCGTTTTGCCTTCCGCCTCCGGATCGCCTTCGTCGGCGTCCCGCTTGGGTTCGGCCAGAATCGCTTCCACATGCGTCCAGTCGCGGCTTGTGTCGATGATGACCAGTTCGTGTCCACGTTGCGCTTCGCCAAGTTTTGCGGAGCTGCCGTCCGGAGAGACTCGGATGGATTCTTCATGCACCAGCGTCCCGCGCTGTGCTTGAGCCGAGGCAAGATTGGTTGCAAGAAGTACGAGGAGGATCAGCGCAATGCAGGAGCTAAGCGATTCCCGGACCAGGAATTTAGGCTGGCGATAGAGGTACCTATCCCCATGCCGATGGTTCAGAATCATTGAGTTAGGGGGAAAAGGCAAAGTAATCCTAGGGCTGCAATTGCTTGCGGGCAAAATCTTTGAAACAAAGAATTTAGACATGCCTCTTGAGCACGGCTCCGATGGCGCTCGTGAACGCTTTCAGAATGACGCTTTTGCCGTGTGCGAGTCAAGGTTAAGCGAACATGCACTTGCTGAGTGCATTGTGGAAAAGCCTTTCTGTGTGCGGGCCGAGACTGCTGGGCTTGCGAAGTAAGGAATCCAGCATATCCATCAATCGCTCCCTGATAAGGTCTTGGAGGGGAAGTGGCTTACAGAGGGTCGCATTTTGGTTTCCTTGAAGTTATGGCCCTTCGGTTCATTTGAGGCCTGATCTTGTTGGGAAGCTGTGGAATAGTGCGCAAATTGCACAAACTCTTCCGGTTGCAATATCCTGCACATGCAAAATCCTTCACGTTGACAAGCTTTCCATCTAATGGGAACATTTCAATCCCCGCTACTTCGTGCCAGATAACAAGCACAAAGCTCCTCGGAGAATCTAAAGACTTTAAAAATAACGATCCGCGACCGTGCGTTCGTGGATGGATGTTCGAGCCGGGCCGGGTTTCCCGGCGAGAGGATGTTAAATGTTGAAGGCCTGCCGCGTCGCGATTCTTGTTCTGTGCTGTGCGCTTTTTTCCTCGCTTTTCTCCGTTGCCCAGAGCCCCGACGCCCCGCCCAATATCAGCCAGATTCAACACATCGTCTACATCATTAAAGAGAACCGTTCATTCGACAGTTTCTACGGCACTTTTCCCGGGGCCAACGGCGCAACAACGGCCACCATCTCCACCGGACAAACCATCACCATGGGCCATCTGGCCGACCAGATGCCAAACGATATCACCGGCCACGGCTGGTTTGACGCCATAACCGGAATGGATGGCGGCAAAATGGACCGCTTCGATCTGGTTACCGGCGGCAGCGTCAATGGAGACTATCTCGGCTTCCAGCAGTTGCACCAAACCGACATTCCAAACTATTGGAAGTATGCGCAGAACTTTGTCCTGGCCGACAACATGTTTTCTTCGCTGCAAGGCGCGAGCTTTCCCAATCACCTTTACACGATCGCGGCGCAATCCGGCGGAGTGTGGAACAACACCCTGCAAATCGATGGCAAGGGACAGATCTGGGGTTGTGACGCAAATCCCAACGCACAGGTGCCGGCCATGGATCTCAATCGCGTCGTGACCAAGCCGTTCCCCTGTTTCGACTTTCAGACCTTGGCTGATCTGCTGGACGGTGCGGGACTGACCTGGAAATATTACGCTCCGCAGAAGGGCAGCGCCGGCTACGTTTTTTCCACGTACGATGCCATCAACCACATCCGCAACACTTCCTTGTGGACCCAGCACGTGTTTCCCGATACGCAATTTGCCATTGACGCCGCTGCCGGAAATCTCCCCAATGTGGCCTGGCTGGTGACCACCGGCAAATCCAGCTTCGGTACCGGCACCACCACAACCGAGACCACCAGCAAGGCCTCCGTCGACAACAACGAGCATCCACCGGGCAGCATCTGCTCCGGAGAAAACTGGTCGGTCACGCAACTCAACGCTCTGATGAACGGGCCCGACTGGTCTTCGTCCGCGGTCTTTCTCACCTACGATGACTTCGGCGGATTCTACGATCACGTCGCTCCCCCGCCGGTTGATATTTATGGCCTGGGTCCGCGCGTCCCACTGTTGATTATTTCTCCATTTGCCAGGACCGGAGTCGTGCACACTCAGTACGAGCTTTCGTCGATCATAAAATTCGCCGAAGAAGTCTTCGGGTTGCCCAGTCTGGGGCAGCGCGATGTCGACGCCAACGACACAACCGACAGCTTCGACTTCACTCAATCGCCGCGCCCGCCATATCTGTTGAAGACTCGCATCTGTCCCCTGGTTTCCGCGCAAAACGAAAATTACGGATGGGAGCAGATCGGCGGCACATCCGCCGCGCGCAAAATTACCGTCGCCAACGATCAGACGACAACGCTCACTCTGACCGGCGAGACAGTAACTGGACCTTTTACCGTCAGCGCCAACACCTGCGGAACGTCGCTCACCTCCGGCAGTTCCTGCGCTGTCTCAGTTGAGTTCAAACCCACTACTGTGGGCGTTCAAACAGGAACGTTGACCGTTGCTAACAACGGAACGACGGGTCCGGCGAAAACGACTCTTGCCGGTATCGGCACGGCCCTCTCTACTTCGCCGCTGAGCGTAACTTTCGCCAGTACTTTTATCGGCGTTACCACGGCCCCAAAGACATTCACCGTGAAGAATCTGGGCGCCTCGACCGTCACAATCTCTCAGATCCAGGTCGTAGGCGAATTCGCCCAAACCAATACCTGCGGCACGAGTCTGGCTGCGGGCAAGAGTTGCTCAATCGCTGTAACCTTTTCGCCCAACACTTCAGGTACAGTCGAAGGCGGGGTGAACATCCTGAGCAGCGATCCCGCCAGTCCGCAGACGCTGACGTTGAAAGGCACTGCGACCGGCGTGAATCTTTCAGAGACATCGCTGATTTTCGCTACGCAAAAAGTTGGAACCACAAGTTCGCCGCTGAAATTTACCCTGACGAATACCACCGGGACTCCGCTCAACATTGGCGCCATCGCCACCACCGGAGACTTTGCTCAGACCAATACTTGCGTGAGCCCGCTAGCGGCCACAGCCAATTGCGTGGTTAGCATCACGTTCACACCCACGGCAACCGGCGCGCGCACCGGAACCTTCAGCATCGCCGACAGCGACTTCCAAAGTCCGCAAAATGTGAGTCTGACCGGAACTGGAGACTGAGAATCGGCTTCCTGCTTCCGGATCACAGGCCGCCTAGAGGCCTGTTGACCTCAATCCCGCTCCCGCAATAAACTTTCGCTTCGCCTCAGGAGCCTAAATGCGCCAGTTCTTTCCGCTTACTCTTGTCCTAAGCTTTGTTCTATCTCTCAACTCCGCAGCCCAATCCGATCCTCCTTTGCTCTTGCGCTTTCCCACGGTCAGCAAAACGCAGATCGTCTTCAACTACGGCGGAGATCTCTGGATCGTCAGCCGCGACGGCGGCGACGCGCGCCGCCTCACCTCCGGCATCGGCACCGAGAGCGATCCTTACTTTTCTCCCGATGGAACGCAGGTCGCGTTCACCGGCGAATACGATGGCAACGTCGATGTCTACGTCGTCGCCGCCGCGGGCGGCGAGCCGCGGCGTCTGACCTACCATCCTGCCGACGAATATGTGATGGGCTGGACCCGCGACGGCAAGAACATCCTGTTTTGCTCCTGGGGAAATAGCTTCATGCACTTCGAATTTCAGCTCTATACAGTCCCGGTTGACGGAGGATTCCCCACGGAGCTGCCGATTCCCATTGGCGACCAAGCCGTCTTCTCCCCCGATGGTTCGCACCTGGCCTACGTTCCGCACATCCAGTGGGAAGCCGCGTGGAAGCGCTACCACGGCGGGCAAACCACGCCCCTCTGGATCGCCGACCTGAAAGATTCGAGCATCGTCAAAGTTCCGCGCGACAACTCCAACGATCATTACCCGCAGTGGGTCGGCGATACAGTCTATTTTCTCTCCGACCGGAACGGCCCAGTCAGTCTCTTCGCCTACGACACGAAGACCAAGCAGGTTTCCGAAGTCCTGCACAGTGACGGTCTGGATTTCAAAACCATCTCCGCCGGGCCGGACGCCATCGCCATCGAGCAGTTCGGCGCAATCAAGCTCTACGATCTGAATACGCAGCAGGCAAAGAACGTTTCCATTCACGTCGCCGGAGACATCGACACAATTCGTCCGCATTTCGCCAAAGTCGATCCCAAGCGCATTCAGAATTTCAATCTTTCGCCCACGGGCGCGCGCGCCGTCTTTGAAGCCTGGGGAGAAATTTTCACCGTCCCCACCGATAAGGGCGACATTCGCGATATCACGCGCTCTCCCGCCGTCGCCGATCGCGATCCCTCGTGGTCTCCCGACGGCAAGTCGATCGCATATTTTTCCGACGAGTCGGGAGAATACGAACTCGCTATCCGCGACCAGAACGGCCTCGGTCCTGTTCGCCACATCAAACTCGGCAATCCGCCGTCATTTTTCTACGGACCCACCTGGGCGCCCGACAGCAAAAAAATTGCCTACACCGATAAGCGCCTGCAACTCTGGTATGTCGATCTCGATAAACCCGCGCCCAAGGTCGTCGACTCAGACTATTTCGGCGGCTTCGGTCCCACGCAGCTCAATCAAACCTGGTCGCCCGACAGCAAGTGGATCGCCTACACCAAGCAACTCCCGAGCGGCCTGCACGCGCTCTTCGTTTATTCGACCGAGCAGGGCAAAGCTTCGCAAATCACGGACGGCATGAGCGACGTGCTGTATCCGAGCTTCGACAAAAACGGAAAGTATCTCTACTTCACCGCATCGACCAACACCGGCCTCTCGACCGCCGGACTCGACATGTCGAGCGAAGAGCATCACGTCTCGCGCAGCGCCTACGTCGCCGTTCTGAGCAAGGACGAAAAATCCCCGCTGGCGCCGGAGAGCGACGAAGAAAAACCCAAAGACGAAAAGAAAGCCGGAGAGGATAAGGATAAGGATAAAGCAAAAGAAAACGATAAGCAGGCGGGGAAAGACAAGGCCAAAGACAAAGACGACGACAAGAGCAAAGATAAAAATGATAAAGACAAGAAAGACGAGCCGGTCGTCGTAAAGATCGATCTCGACGGCATCGGCCAGCGCATTCTCTCGCTGCCCATCGCCAGCAAGAATTACGTCAATATGCTATCCGGCAAATCCGGAATTCTCTTCCTCTCCGAAGGCCCGCTGGTCCAGACAGAAGACGACGGTCCCGGCCTCAACCAGACCCTCCAGAAATTCGATCTCAGCAAACGCAAGGTCGATAAATTTCTGGAAGACGTCAACGACTACGCCATCTCCTTCGACGGCGAAAAAATTCTCTACCGCAAAGGCGATCAATGGAGCACAGCCTCTGCCGACGAGGGCCCCGGCAGCAGTGGCCCGCCCAAACCGGGTTTTGGCCCGCTCAAGCTCGATGGCTGGCAGGTTTACGTTGAGCCTCGCGCCATGTGGAAGCAGATATACAACGAGACCTGGCGCATCGAACGCGACTTCTTCTACGACCCGCACTATCACGGCCTCGATCTCGACAAAGCGAAGAAAAAGTATGAGCCGTATCTGGCGGGCATCGCCTCGCGCGAAGAGCTCACTTATTTATTTGAAGAATGTCTCGGCGAGTTGACCGTCGGGCACATGTTCGTTGGCGGCGGCGAAAAGCCGGAGCCGAAAAAAGTAAAAGGCGGACTGCTCGGCGCAGATTACAGTTTGGAAAACGGCCGCTATCGCATCGCCAAAGTCTACGACGGAGAAAACTGGAATCCCGGCATCCAGGCTCCGCTCACTCAGCCCGGCGTCAACGTCAAAGCAGGAGATTACATTCTCGCCGTCAACGGCCGCGAGTTGCACTCCTCCGACGTCATCTATAGCTTTTTCGAAGAGACAGCAGGGAAGCAGGTGGTCTTGAAAGTCGGACCGAACGCCGACGCCAAAGACTCCCGTGAAGTCACGATCGTGCCCGTCGACAGCGAAGAAAATCTTCGCCATCTCGACTGGATCGAAAGCAACCGCCGCAAAGTCGATCAGGCTACCGGAGGCCGCGTCGCCTACGTTCACGTCCCCAACACCGCGGGCGCAGGCTATACCAGCTTCAACCGCTATTTCTTTTCGCAGGTCGGCAAAGAAGGGGCGATCATTGACGAGCGGTTCAATGAAGGCGGCCAGCTTGCCGACTACATCATCGATTATTTGCGCCGTCCCATCATGAGCAAAGTCGTCACGCGCGAAGGCCACGACTGGTCAAGCCCCTCTGAAGCCATCTACGGCCCCAAGGTTATGATTATCAATGAAATGTCGGGTTCCGGCGGCGACGCTCTACCGTGGTACTTCCGCAAAGCCGGCATCGGCCCGCTTATCGGCAAGCGCACCTGGGGAGGGCTCGTCGGCATCGGCGGCTATCCCGAACTGCTCGACGGCGGCCACGTCACCGCGCCTCGCGCCGCAATCTATGGGTTGAATGGCGAATGGGAAGTCGAGAATCACGGTGTTCCGCCCGACGTCGAAGTCGATCTCGACCCCGCTGCATGGCGCACCGGCCATGACTCGCAACTCGACAAGGCAATCGAAGTTGTCATGCAGCAACTAAAAGATCATCCACTCCCACAGTACAAACGCCCCGCATATCCCAACTACCACGAGCACGACGACCTGGGAGCGAAATAGAGAGCCGGGAATTAAGCCAGGGAAGGGCACGACTTCAGTCGTGCCAAAATCTTTTCATACGTAATCCGCCTTTAGCCGCTGGGGGTGTTAAGAATCCCGGAGTTATTCGCTCTTGAAAAACAAATCCGAGCTGGTCCGGCCCTACTCCCCCGCGCCCATCATCACAATCGGCATCGTCGGCGTCGTCGCCCCGGCCTCATTCTCCACCGTAATCGCAAACGCCTTCGCTTCCGCCCCAGCCGGCAACGGAGGATTCGTCACCGTCGCGCTCCCATGCGAGTCGGGCTTGAACACTCCCGCCGGAATCGGTGCGCCCTGCGTCGGAATCAGCCACAGCTCGTAAGCCTTCGCTGCGGGAAGCGCGGGCATGTTCGACGCGAGAAAAACCAGGCTCCTGCGATTCTTTAGATAGAATGCTTTCCCCTGCGGTTGCGGAGGATTCTTTCCCGCCACCAAAGTAAAGTGCTGTCCCTCAGGATTTGTAATCGTATTGACGAAACGCTGTGCAGCTTCCAGTTCCGACGTTCGTTGACTAACCAATCCGCGCCAACTGACCACATCTTGCTTCAGCGCTGCATTTTCTTTCCACAACGAAGCCGCGAAGACGATGACCGCCGCAGTTGCGGCCCATCCTAAGACTCCCCACCAGGACCGTCGAGGCTTTGAATACGCTGGTACCCCATCCTTGCGCACATTTTGAGCAAGCGTGGGTGTCGCAGCCTTCGTCTCATGCGCCACAGCATCCAGCAATCTCTGCCGCGCGCGTAACGGAGGCTTCGGCCCCGTAGTCGAAAGCGCCAGCAGCGCCCCATCCCCGCGCAACTGTTCCAGCTCCAGACGGCAAGCCGCACACCCCGCCAGATGCTGTTCCAGCGCCACGCGCTCTGGTCCCTCCAGCGCCTGCAAAGCGTAAAGCGCGAGATCCTCTTCGAATTGTTCGTGCGCACTCATCAATATTTTCTTCGAGTGGGGATTTCGACTTCACTCATTTCATCCCCACCCGGGGTGCCCCATTTCTCGCGCGCTTTATGCGCGAGAAGTGGGAATACCGACTGCCTACGTCTGAAATGCCTTCCTCAAACTCATCAATCCCGCCCGAATCCTGGTCTTAATCGTTCCCAATGGCTCGCCAGTTTTCGTCGCAATCTCTGTGTGACTCAGCCCCTCGAAATACGCCATCTGCAACGCGTCCCGCTGCGCCGCCGGCATCCCGCCCAGAACGCTGCGAACTTTTTCCGCCGCCCGCGAACGATCAGCGTCTCCCGCAAGATCGGGCGCAACCGAAACCACACAATCTTCAATGTCAGTCTCCGGACGCCGCTTGCGCAGAGAATCAATTGCGCGATTTCGTGTGATCACCGCCAGCCACGCGCCCAAACTTCCGCGCGCCGCATCGAACGCGCCCGGATTCCTCCATAATTGCAAAAACACTTCCTGCAACACGTCTTCCGCCGCTCCCGCCTCGCCCAGAACGCGCAACGCGACCGCATACACAACGGCTGCATAGCGGTCGTACAGCACCGCCATCGCGCCCTGGTCGCCCGACTTCAAGGCCGTTACGGTGGCCAGATCGGGCGAAACTGCCTGTCGTTCGGAACTCGACAATCGCTGACTTCTTCCCTAATTAAAGATACGTGCCACAACCCCAGCCGGATTGCTGCCGCTTTCCTGCTGGCGCAGAAGGCCCAAGGTTACTACAAGTTACGAATAGATGCGACGATTGCAGCGAGAGAAACCGCCGCAAGGACTGGATGCTGACTGCTAATTGCTGAAGGCTCCAAAATCACTGGCTCAACTTAATCGCCAACTGCCGCTCCGGCGGCGTCATCTCGCTCCACAATTTTTGCAGATCCGTTTGCACCGAATTATTATCCGGTTCCCTGCGCAGCGCGATAGCGAACCAGCGATAAGCCGTAGGCAAGTCGCGCGGCGTGCACAGCCCCGCAGAATAAAGCGCTCCCAAAGAAATCATGGCCTTGGCGTTCGATTGGTTCGCCGCCTGGCGAATCATCTTCACTCCGCGATCACAATCCTGTACGACACCACGTCCGTAGATATATTTTTCACCGTCAGCCACGACATCGAGAGGCTTCGCCGCATGTGGTTTCGTAAGCGCTGGCGCGGGCTTCGCCGCAGGTGCAGAGTCTTCATCATCCGAACTGTCCGCATCTTCGTCGTTAGCTTTATTCTTCGCGGAGCTCTTAGTACTCGCCGCCGCCGCAGGAGCAGCCACATGGCTCCCATCGTCGGATGAATCCGTAGAATCTGCGTTCGCCGGTGCTGGATTCGCAGGCGCTCCCTTAGCCGCAGAAGAGTTCGCTCCCGCATCCGCCGGAGATTTCGCGCCGGAATCGGAATCAACTGGAACCACCTCTCGACCACCCGGTGCGGGATTTGCCGCAGCGGGATTACCCGGTGCTCCGCCACTCGCAGGGACCGGTTGCACATCGGGCTGCGCAGTGCCGTTCGCCGGAGCCGCTGGCGGCGCATTCGCCGGAGTTCCGTTGCTCGTCGAACCAGGGTTTGCCGCCGTGGAATTGTCAGCGTTGCCGTTCGCGGGAGGCTGCGACGCACTGTCACTGCTTGAGCTGCCCAGAGTTTTCTTGATCCCTGAGGTCAGCCAATCCAGGCCTTCATTGCGCCAGCGCAAATATCCCAGGCCCAAAGCCAGCGCCAGGGCGATCATGACTAAAACAAATTTTCCTCGCCCCTGAGGTTCCGGTTCCTCCTCCTCGAGCAAGTAATCAAGACTTCGCGCCGAATTTTCTGACGACCTCTCTAAATACGGTCCGAGCCCGGAAGCCGCCGGCCTTGCCGGTACGGGTTGATTTAACCCTAAGAATGAAGGCCCCGAAATCACAGGCTGCGAGTCCGGTTCCTCAACTCGCGTGGACACCCGTTCTGGCGGCCGCGGCGGCGGAGTCGGAATGCTGGGCATGGTGCTTCCACCCGCAACGCGGCTGGGATAAGGATTCGCAGGTTCTCCCGGCTTGGACGGAGGCACACTCGCGGCAGCAGCCGCCGGCTCCAGCAGCGTCGACCCGCACATTCCGCAAAAGCGGTTTAACCCCGGATTCTCATTCCCACAGCGCGAACAGCGCACGGAGTTTCCTCGCCTATAGCTTACGACATTTAAGCCGCGTCACGTGCGACTACCACAGCAAAGTAGAAGGTGAAACGTTCTCGCCGGTCGTGACTATTGTGCTTGGCACACCACGACGAATCAAACTTGGTACGCCACCGCACTCGGGTAAACACTGTAGCCAAAAAACCTTTACAAAATTTTCAACAGATTTTAACTATTTCTCCTTGAACCTCCCGCAACTGCTTTGTTATGAAACTTAGTCCCACACAAGGAGCGTCCCGATGCCAACTTGTGGTTCGATCGCAAGCCGCCGTGTTTCGCAATCCCTGACAAAATCTTTCCTCCTGCTGGTCGTCCTAACCTCTCTATTCATCGCCTCAGCAATTGCGCAGGAAACGCTTGGCGGGCTCAACGGCACTATCACCGACACCTCGGGCGCGGTCATACAAGGGGTCAGCGTGAAAGCGCGCGCCCTTGCAACCAACCTTGAGGTTACGGCCGAGAGTAAAAACAGCGGCTCCTTCAGCATCGCCGACTTGCCTATTGGCACTTATGAAGTGACCTTCACAAAAGATGGTTTCCAGACTGCCATCTATCCGCAGATTATTCTCCAGGGCAACCGCACCGCTACGGTGAACGCCATTCTCAAGCCCGGAGCGGTTACGTCCACCGTGACAGTCGAAGCCACGCCCTTGCTCAATCAAACCGACACCGCCAACAGTTACACCATGGGCGCTCAACAAATCGAGGCCGTGCCGCTGGGCACCGGAAGCTTCACTCAGTTGGCCATCCTCGCTCCCGGCGTTGCCGCGGATTTCCTCTCGGGTTCCGGTTCCAACGAAGGCCTGGGCAATCAGGGAATCGTCGCCAATGGCCAGCGCGACACCAGCAACCTTTTCACCTTCAACGGCGTCAACGCCAACAATTTATTCAACGGAAATTCCACCAGCAATATTTCCGACAGCCGCTTCACTCTGAACACCGGCGAGATCTTCGGTGTCGGCGGCCAGGTGCAAACCAACAGCTCCGTCTTCGACGCTATCGGCCAAGCTTTGCCTACTCCGCCGACCGAAACGATTGAGGAGGTGCATGTCACCACCTCCATGTACGACGCCTCTATGGGTTCGGCCAGCGGCGCGCACGTGGAAACTACGACCAAGTCCGGCACCAACCAGATCCACGGCCAGTTGTACGAATATTTTCAGAGCAACGCCTTCGATGCCGCTCCCACGTTTCTTGCCGCCAATCCGTTCTTCACCGGCGCCCCGCCGCTGCATCGCAACGTGTTTGGTGGAACCATCGGCGCACCCATTATTAAGAACAAACTGTTCTTTTTCGCTTCCTATCAGGGCCAGCGCATCAGCGACGCGCTCAGCGGCGCATTTAGCGGCGTTCCCACTCTTCAGGGACTGACCGATTCCAATCGCGATGCGGCCGATCTCGCAAACCTCGTGAACGCTTCGGACACTTGCGGCGTCGGCCGGAGTCCCGCATGCATTACTGCCAGCCAGGTCGATCCGGTAGCGCTTTCTATTCTTCAGGCCAAGACCGGAAGCCAGTTCATCATTCCATCGTCCAACGCGCCCAACGCGGAAAGCGGCGACCAGCCGTTCAATTCATTTGTGAAAGGTCCATCGAGCCAATTTAACGCCAGCCAGGTCAACGGCAATATCGACTACATCTTTGGCCCCAAAGACCGGCTTGCCGGCAAGTATTATTTTCAAACCGATCCCACCACTATTCCGTTTGCCGTGAGTTCAGTCCTCGGTTTTCCCCAAACCATGCACGCGGGTAGCCAGCTTTTCTCGCTCGATAACACCACGATCTTTACGCCGAACGCCACCTGGGAAAACCGTCTGGGCTTTGTGCGCGAAGTCGCCAATGCTCAAACTGCCCAGGCGTTGACGCCTTCGGAGGTGAATCTGAACCTGCTGGGCAGCAAATTCTTTCCCGGCATCACCATCGATAATGCCGACGCCGGCGCGTCCCTTGCCGGAGGTGGGACGGTTCCCTACAACGAAGGGAATGCGGAGAAGATCGGACCCTCCACCAACTTCGCCAACGCCGGAATCTTCCAGAATGAATACGAACCGTCTTCCGTTTTTCACTGGGTGCACCGCAGTCACACGCTGGCCTTCGGCGGCATCTTCGATTACATGCAGCTCAACGTCGCCAATCGTGAAAACCAGGTTGCCACCTTCACCTTCCACGATTTCGCCGACTTCCTCACCGGAACCCTCGGCTCGGATCGCAGCAACGGACAGTTCCTTAACGGTGAGACCAATCGCCATTTTCGCTCTCGCTCCGCTGGCTTGTTCGTTCAGGATGACTGGAAGGTCCGTTCCAATCTTACCGTCAACCTCGGCGTCCGCTGGGACTGGGATGGTCCTCTGTATGAAGCCAACGGCCTGCTCACCAATTTTTATCCGTCCGATTACAAATACGATCTCGCCACCGACACATTCGGAACGCTGGCTAACGGCGAGCCGGGAATCGGATTGGTTGTCGCCGGCAACAACAAAGCTTACGGCTTCAAGGGGGTAAGCGATTCCACTCTAACCGGCCGCCAGTGGATGTTTGCCCCGCGCATCGGCTTTGCCTGGAGCCCGTCGTACGTCAAGAATTTCGTGGTACGCGGCGGCTTTGGAATTTACGCCGACCGCGGCGAATACTTTACCGAGCTTTCCGCCAGCGCCGGCTTGGGAATCAGCGGACCCTTCAGCGTTACCACGCAGGAACCCTTCACCGTTCCCGTGGACGCGGGATGCGCTGTGAGCAAAGGCTGTCTGAGCGCAGGTCCTTTCGGCACGGTCCCGTTGCTTCCACCTCCCGGCAATCTAAGCGACGTCGCGACCTTGGTTCACAATCAATCGCAACTGAGCGGCTGCCCCGAACCGGTTACTCCCACTTGCACTCCCACCGGCAACGCCGACTTCGATTTTCTCTTCGGGGGCTACGATCCCGCCAACAAGCTGCCCTACTCCGAAAACTGGAGCCTCGACATGCAGTGGCAGCCGAAGAACAATCTCGTGCTCACCCTGGCCTACATCGGAAATCACGGCGTCCACCAACCGGTGCCCACGCCGTTCAACCAGCCTGAAGTCGCCACACCATCGCACCCGGTGCACGGGCAGATTTACTCTTACGGCTTCCAGCCTCTGGACGGCTCAAATTCGTTCGGCGGCAATGGTCTTCTCACCGAGCAGGTGCAGACCACGATCGGCGAATTTTCCTTCAGCGACGGCAACACAGCGCTGCGCACTCCGTTTATTGGGTTCAACCCCAACGCCGATTTCTGGCGGGCCGACGGCATCTCCAACTACAACGCCCTGCAGTTCCAGGCGACCAAGAGAATGTCGCATGGCCTGATGATCAACGCTTCCTACACTTATTCGCACTCGCTCGATGAGGGTAGCGGCTTGGGCGCGGGAATTTTCTTCAACGGAAACAATCCGCTCGATCCCAGAAGCTCTTACGCTTCTTCTGATTTCGACCGCACGCACGTTTTCTCTATCAGTTACGTGTATCAGTTTCCCAATCTAAAAACTTCATCTCGGTTCGCCGACAAAGTCATTAACGGCTGGGGAATTCAAGGCGTCACCGTGGCGCAAAGCGGCGAGCCCTTCAGCATCATCGATTTCTCGGGAACCGCCGCCAGCATTTATTTCAGCGCCGATGACTTCATCACCAATCCGATTCTTCCGCTGGCCCCGGGCATCTCGCCAAAACAGGCTACGCAGGGTGGTACCGATGGAAGTTTCACATCCGGCCAGTTTGCCGGAACGCGTGTTCCCTACGTGAATCCGAATGATTTCGCGGTTCCGTACCTGTCTCCGGGCCAGAGCGGCGTTCCACCCTGCGGTCCCACCGTCGGGGGAACGAGCGCAAATTTCTGTGACACGGTGGAAACCGGCTATGGTTCCAATGGCCGCAACCTTTTCCGCGCGCCATTCCAAACACGTTTCGATCTCTCCATTTTCAAGAACGTCAAAATCAACGAACGTATGGCCCTGAAATTCCAGGCCGATGCCTTCAACATCTTCAACCATCCCAGCTTCGATACGCCCAATACGGACTTCGAACTGAACCCGTGTTTCAATCCGCAACCCTGTTTCGGTACTACTCCACTAACCACGTCCTCGCCCAATCCTCAGAACTTCGGTGTCATCAGCCAGACTGTAGGAAGCAACCGCTTCCTGCAACTGGCCATGCACCTGACGTTCTGATCGTCGCACCGCCATGGCGATCGCTTCGTCGGAGAATCGTCCCTTTCGGGCGACCACAGGTTGTCGGAACTCCGGAACAGGGGACGAACGGTAAGGGCACGAGTTTCACTCATGCCGTAAGTTCGGCAAGATCAGTAGCGGCTTCAGCCGCTGAGGCCACGGACTGTTCCCTTCGGAACGACTCCGCTTCCGCGACAAGAGCAAGTCCTACTGGTTAGTTCCCGTAGTTGCGATGGAGGTTGGGAGCGTGCCGGTGGTCGCAGTGCCGGCCGCGGTCAGGCTGCCGTTGGCGTTGATGCTGAAAATTGAGACGGTGCCCGCAGTGCCGTTGACGGCGTAGAGGTATTTACCGTCGTTCGAATAGCTCAGCGCGTCGGTTCCGGAACCGGCCGCGATCGCGGTGCCGATTGCTGTCAGCGCTCCGGTGGTGTTGCTCAGGCTGTACGCGCCGACGGTGCCGTCGCCGCGATTGGCGACGTAGACGTATTTGCCGGAGGGTTCGGCCAGGACGGCAATGGGGCTGTTGCCAGTCGCGACTGAGGAGATTTGCTTTCCTGTGAGCAGTCCGTAGGTGAGGACGGTGTTGGAATTGGGTTCGGCGACGAAGATGTATTGGCTGCTTTGATCGAAGGAGACGACGGACACTCCGGGGACGGTGCCGGCGACGAGAGGAACAAGACCTCCATTGTTGACGCGATAGGTGTCGATGGAGGAACCGCTAGCGACAGTAGTGATGGTGCCGGTGGGATCGAGGGCGATAGCGGGATAAGCTCCGACGGTGTTGACGCCGGTGAGCGAAGTCAGCGCTCCGGTTTTGGCGTTGATGGAATAGCTGTCGATGACTTGCTTAGTGGAATCGAGCACCAGAAGGAAGCTGCTGGTGGGATCGACGACCAGGGCGCTCACGCTGCTGAATCCAGTAATGGGTGAGCCGCTGATTTTTGTAAGGGCTCCGGTGGTGGCGTTCACGATGTATTCCGACACGGTATTGTTCGAGTTGGCGGTGTAGACGAATGCTCCGGACGGCGCGGCGGCGACGGCAACTGGACCGTTCGAGTCAGATAGTGGAGAACCGGAAATTGCGGTGAGGGCACCAGTGGAATCGTTGATGGTGTACTCGGAAATTGTCTTATCGGTCGAATTGGTGACGTAGGCGAACTTGGGAGTAAAGACTACGGCTTTGCTGCCGCTGGCGATGGCCAAGGCTTCGCCTTGATTGCCGTCGATGCCTTGCGTAGCGATTTGAGTCAGGGCTCCGCTGGTGGTGTTGAGGGAATAAGTGATTACGTCGGGAGTGGTGGCATTGAAGAGCGATGCGTAGAGAAATTTTCCCGTGGGATCGATTGTGATGCCGGTGGATTGGCCGGGGAGCGTGTAAGGCGATCCGGTGACGGCGGTGAGGGCTCCGGTGGTGGCGTTGATGGTGAAGGCAGCGAGGTTGGTGCCGGCGCTGTAGAGAAATTTTCCCGTGGGATCGACCGCGATCGCGTCCCCCGCAGTGCCGCCGGCGAATGGGGATCCGGTGACGGCGGTGAGGGCTCCGGTGGTGGCGTTGATGCCGAACACGGAAGTCGTATTCGACGAGTTCGCGACGAACAGGAAGTTGCCATTGGGGCTCACGATTGCTGCCGCAGGTTCGGTGGCTCCGTTGCTGAATGGCGATCCGGTGATTTCGGTGAGAGTGCCGTTGGTCGCGTTGATGGAGAATGCGGAGATAGTTGCGTCTTTGAAGTTGGGAATGTAGACGAAGGTGCTCGCGGGAGTGATCGCGACGTCGAAGGGCTCGGCACCGGTGGTAGCCGTTCCGACTGACGTGAGCACGCCTGTGGTGGCGTTCAAAGAATATTCGTTGCCGAGATTCGTGTAGGCGAATTTGCCATTGGGAGCGAAACGCAGCGTGCTGCCGCCATCGAGCGTGAAGGGTGATCCGGTGAGAGATTGCAGCAATCCGTTGGCGCCGATAGCGTAGCCGAGAATTTGCGGGCCATTGGGGATGTAGAGGAATTTTCCGGAGGGATCGACGACGATGCCGAAGTTGTCGGAGGGAAGCTGAACGGTTTCGAGAGTGCGGAGATGGCCGGTAGTGGGATTGATTTCGAAAGCGTCGATGAGGCCGGAGGTCCAGGCACTGAACTCGACGTCGTAGGCGTAGCGGGCCGAAGGACCGGTGGTGACGGTCGCGGTTCCGGCGAGATTGAGCACTTGCGGCGCGGTGATGCCGCTAGCGGTCACAGTGATTGCGCCGTCGATGGTTCCCGCAACAAGCGGCGCGAACGAGATGCTGAAGGTGCAGTTCTTACCCGCCGCGATCGAGGTGCCGCAGGTGTTGGTCTGCTTGTAGTCTCCGCTGTTGACGACTTTGGAGATTGTGATGGAGGCGCTCGAGTTGTTGGTGAGTGTGGCAGTTTGCGCGGCGCTGGTGGATCCGACCGTACCTGTGAAGGTGAGCGTGGCAGGCGAGAAGGTGAGCGGGGTGACAGCGGTTCCGGTGAGCGCGACAACTTGCGGAGTGGTGGTGGCGGCATCGGCTACCGTGATTGCGCCTTTGATGGTTCCGGCGGCGGTGGGTTTGAAAGTCACCGTGATGGCGCAGGTCTTTCCTGCGGCAATGGATTTTCCAGTACAGGTGTCGGTTTCGGCATAGTCTCCGCTGGCGGCGACAGTCGTGATCTTAAGAGTCGTGGTGGCTTTGTTGGTAAGCGTGATCGCCTGAGAGGCGCTGGTGGTTCCGGTCGCCTGGCTGGGAAATGTCAGAGATGTCGGAGAAAAGCTCACTGTGTTAGTGACGGTTCCGGTGGCGGTGCCGGAAAGCGGGACGAGTTGCGGGCTGCCGAATGCTCCGTCGGCGATAGTCAGCGCGCCGCTGATTGCGCCCGTCACCGTAGGCGTGAATGTGACGCTGATAGCGCAGGTCTTGCTGGCTGCGATGGTGCCAGTGCAGGTGTTGGCGGAGATGGCGAAGTCTCCGCTGGCGGTGACGGTGCCCATGGTCAGGGCAACGGTGGAGTTTGTCAGCGTAACGGTTTGGGCAGCAGCAGTTTTTCCTACTGCGGTACTGGCAAAAGTAAGCGTTGCGGGCGCGAGAGTCAGCGGCGCCGCTCCCTTTCCTGTCAAGTTCACGACTTGAATTGCAGGGGTGGCATTGTCAGTGATCGTGATTGCGCCATCGATTGCGCCGAGCGTCGCCGGAGTATAGGTGATGCTGAGCGTGCACGATGCGCCAGCGGCAAGCGTGCCTGTGCAGGTGGTCGTGTCGGCGAATTCGCCGGTGGGAACGATGCTCTTGATCGTCAGGCTGGCGGTGGTGCTGGTGTTTTTCAGGGTGACGGTTTTGGCGGCGCTGGTGGTGCCGACCGGCTGCGCACTGAAGGCAAGCGTAGCCGGCGTTAGAGTGACCGTTTGGGCAAGGGAAATCGGGGAGGCGGCGATTACGAATAAAAATAATGACAGGAAGATGGACAGGCGCAATCCGGCGCAGGGGGAGAAAATGCGATTCACAAAGGCCTCCACAGATTATTCGGCCGCCTGGGTTCGGCGAGATGACGCCACGACCGAGTGGGGGAGTATGTATCGGGTTTGATGACCGCGTCAAGATGAAGGAATTTGCATGTGGCAAAAGGTTTGGAGTCTGGCCTCTCGGGAGAATGCCGGAATTGCGGGTCTGGCGGAGGGAGTGGTATTCAAGGGCGTAGAGTGCTGAAAATCTACGGTCAGTGCGCAATTGTCTCGGTCACCGCGGGTCGGAAGCGGCTGCAAATCTGATGCAATATCCATGCACTTACGCGGAAGATTCCGAGAGATGCAGCTAAAAGGAATGTCGAGAATATCCCATCCGGTCTCAGACGCGCGTACACCACATTCATACTCCAGGCGGGGCTGGTGTAGATAGTTCCCGCGAGTGGCACGCCAATCCGATTCCTTACCGGCGGTTCGTAGATAATTTTTTCGATTCCACCGTTAAAAAATTTTGCCATCTGGAGGATACGGCTGCTGTATGAGATCCTCGAGCGGAGCGGCAGCGTGCCCTGCCTGTGAAACTTTAAAATGAGCGCGGAGGCCTCAGCCGCATGCCTGAGCGCAGCCGTAACTCCGTTTGAGGTTATGGGATCGACCATGGAGGCAGCTTCTCCCGCAATCAGCCAGTTTGGCCCGGCAACTCCCACATGCACGCGGCATCGGAACGAGGTTACGTTCATAGCGCTGAGCGCCCCCGATCTCAGCAGCGGCTCGAAACGCGGGAACTTTGTCAGTTGCTGCTGAAAAATATCCTCCACGGCAAGTCCGCGTTCACGTGCGGCCTTGATCGCCGTGCCAGTCGTGACGTATCCCACGCTGACCGTACGAGACTTTATGGGGATTTCCCAAATCCAGTCGAGATATTCCCCAGGCATGGGGTCGAGATAGAGAGTTGTTCCTTCGACTGATTCAGGAACCGAAAAGTAAGTCCAGAGAGCTACTTTTGGCGGCCCATGCTGGATCACGGGAAGATTGAATTCACGAGCTATCAAGGTGCTTCCGAACCCGGATGCATCGATAAGCCATGAGGATGAAAACTGCGAGCCTCCGGCAGTGTGAACTGAAGAAATCCTGTTGCCATCCCTTTCGATTCCGACAACTTTGTCGTGGATCAGAGTGGCGCCTTGACAAACCGCCAGCTTTAGGAGTTCCTGGTCCAGCCGCAGCCTATCCACATGCAACGTCCGTAACTCGACATGGAACGGAGGACCAGCGAGCCAGGCAGAGGGGACGTAGTGTACGGAACAACCGTCGCGCTGTTGCAATGTCACGTGCCGTTTCCACGTCGCTATCTCCTCGTTCACCAAATGCTCCATGGGCATTCCCAGCGCCTTTAGCAGATCGGGAGCGGACCAATCTAACGACTCCCCGACGGGTTGGCGAACCGCTTCTGCCGGTTCAATGCACGTCACGCTCAGGCCGGCTTTGGCCAGATGCAGAGATGCCGCTTTGCCAGCCAAGCCGCCGCCGATAACAATCACATCGCAATCGCTGGAGGGGGCTTTGTCGGACATTCGTTCAGTTCTCAGGGCAGTTGTTCAAGAATTGTAGGAGAGTTCCGCGCGGTCGGCACACGGTTAAGGCCCTGCGACTCACCGGAAGAGCTTGGCGCTTCTCAGCATCTGTCCACGATCGAGGGAGCCGAGAATCTGCTCTATCTGCCAAAGGTGGCGGCGCTCGTGGGCTGCGAGAATGCGAAAAGCGCCGTAGACGTTGTAGCTTATACGGGCATACACGGGGGATTTTACTTTTACCTTATCGATGGCCAGTCCGGCTGCGGAACGTATGGTCGCCGAGAGTTGCGTTTGCGATTCCATGAAGCTATCCCAGGCCGCCGCAAAATCCTGGTGCTTCGGCGCGAGCTGTGCGAGGACTTTGAAGCGAAGACGGTAGGGAGGCTCGAGGTTGCGGATGAACAACTGCGCGAGAGTGCCGGTACGTAGTGCGCGATTGGTAGCAAGGCTCGGGGCGGCGGCGACTGCATCCGCTATTGCTGGAAGGAACGCACCCGTGGTCTGTGCGAGATGATCGAAGCACTCCGCGGCAGACCATGACCCTGGCTCCCGGCGTGCGTTCAGGTCGGCTTTGCTGCGGCCGGGAACCAGCTTTTCCGCAGTGTTCGTTACGGTTTGAATTTGATTGAGGAGGCTGGCCAATTGTTGGATCGAAATCTGTCCGGCTCCGTGAACAGGGAGGCTTGCGAGCATGTGCGTTGACCGGGCGATGCCTTCGGTCCGTTCCGTCAGTACTCGCATGCGTCGATTCTGCCTTTCTGAAATTGAGGCTCAGAAACTGACTAGGATCGCAAGCTCGGTCTTTTTCCCATCGATACTGTTTGGCAAGAAAAGTTAGCCGCGAACGAACCGGGAGGCAATAGTCTAAAGGCACTAGGGAGCGGAGTTGGTCATCCTTTGGCGGCGTTGGGCGGTGCTCGCTGCCTAAAGTGGACGCGAGCGTGGAATGAAAGATTTATTTGTAGCGGCGTTTTTGCTGCTTGGATGCTTTGCGCTGCGCCTTGTTGTATCGCTTCATCGCTTTGCGCTGTTTCTTGGCGGCGCGATGATCCAGCTTACGCTGGTCTTTGGCGGCCTTTTTTGCTTCGCGCTGATTTTCGCCGATGCTGCGATTTTCGCGTTGCGGATTCGGCGGCAGCGACCAGGCGAGGCTGGTGGTCAAAGAAAGGGTTAAGGCAAGCAGCACGAATAGAGCGATTCGTTTCATGTCGTTTGGGAGATGCTGAGGTAATCTTACTACGAAGTTGACCCGGTGCCGGAGGCCCGATAGCGCACTAAAGGGTATCAATTGATAGGAGAACCTCGGGGTGTTTGTCAGCGATGGTAAGTAGTTTTAGGGTGGCTTCACGGGGGCGGCGTACTCCCTGCTCCCAGCTTTCGACCGCATTTAGGCTGACATTGATGATGCGCGCGAAGCCAGCTTGGCTTACGTTGAACGATTGGCGGATGGCGCGGATTTGGCGAGGAGTTAATGGCTTTGGAGGAGGCGGCAGCTCGCTCACCCGCACTGCTATTTTCTTGCCCTGTTGGGAGGCAATAGCCTCTGAGAGGGATTGCTTCAGATCGGCAAAAAGTTTGACCTTCTTTTTCGTGTTGACTTTCATTTGAAGTTGATTTCCTCTTCTTGTTTGCTTAATCTCTGTCACCAATCCCAGGAGCGCCTTGCGCTCGTCGCTGGATAGGTCTTCCTGCTCATCCTTATCCAGCAGGTACAGGAGATGAACGTGATCGCGATCCGACAAGTACAAGTATAAGTATCTGAAGCCACCGCGTTTTCCTTTGCCGCGGGCGGGATTCGAGCAGCGCGCTTTGCGAATGCCTCACAAACCCTGGATGATGCTTCCGCGAGCCGGATTCTTGAACAGGTCCGCCTGAATCACGTTAAGAACCGTAAAGGCCAACCCTCCGGTCAAATCGTGTAGGCGGGCAGTACAAGCGCGCGATTCGATGTATACCACTATGGGGTATATACCACCCAGTAAGGCTCGGGTCAAGTCGCCGATTTGGCGTTACGGGAAACCGCGGATTGCTTCACTCTGCGCTGTTGCTCCAACTCCCGCCGGAATGAGAACTTAACGACCAATTGACTTAGGCAATTTGGCCTGTTCCTGCTGGGCTTGGCGGAGGATGGGGATGGTGGGGTCGGCATCTTTCAAAAGAGTAAGGAAGTCGCGGTAGGCGGCTTTGGCTTTGTCGGCGCTGCCAGCGGTGGCTGCCGAGCCTTGCTCAGGGCTGACAGCCGAGGCGCCTGTCCCCAGGTGAGCACCGAGAATTCCCGCTTCTGCTGCGTACGCGCGGGCCAAGCCCAGGTGGGCTAAAGCTCCGGGGGAACAGTTCCATACCAGGCCAGTGTGGTCGAGGAGTTTTTGGAATTCTGCTGCCGCTTGCGCCCCTTGATTCGAGGCCAAGTATGCTTGGCCTCGAATGTACGGGGCATACAGGCAGGAGGGATTCGTGGTGAACGGGATCAGCGCCAGCTCCATCGATTTGGCAGGTTGCAGGAAATCAATGGCAGCTTGTGCATCTTTCTTGTTGAGCGCGAGTTGCGCGTTGATAATCGGCAGCCAAAGCGATTGCATCTGCGTGTCGAGAGGGAATCTCGCGGAAAGATCTTTGGCCAGAGGCTCGGCGCGCGCAGTGTCGCCGCTCAGAGCGAAGGCCAGCGTCGATTCAATTTGCACGCCGGGGCTGGAGGGCGCGAGTTTTAGCGCGGCACCGGCAGCATTCTTGGCTTCGGCAAAGTTGCCGAAGCCGGCTTCGCGCAGTGCGGCATTGGCTTGAAACATGGCGGCATTTTCTTTGTTGGCGGTGAGCGTCGCGGCGTCCACCGCTTGCCCCGTCAGTTCGCGGGCCTTACGCAGTTGCCCGGCGAAGGCAGCCGTGTCGGATTCAAGTGCGAGGCCCTGGCTGCGATATTCAGGATGGCTTTGCAGCCACGAACTCTCCTTCGGCATCGCCGACACATCTCCAACGATAAAATCTACCGCGTATAGGTTCTGATGAATCTGCAATTCGTCCAGCTTGCGCTGTTCTGCCTGCACCAGGACCTGCCGCGCGTCGTCAATGCGCTGCAACGCCATGAATGTCCCGCTCAAGTTCACGTAACCGATGACATTGTCCGGAGAGAGACGCAGGAATTCCCGGTTCGCTTCCAACGCTTTGTCATATGACCCCAGTTCCAACTCGGCTAAACCCAGGCTGCCGTGAGCGACGTAGTCGCGGGGATAGCTTTCCACCCATTCCTGATAAATCTGCGCCGCCTTATCGACTTCTCCGGTTACGTCGAGATAGTAATAGCCTGCGATCAATAATTTCTCGCGGCTGCTGGCGCGGTCGCGGAACTCAAAGGCTTTGCCGAAATAATCGCGGGCGCGGCCCAACTCGCCAATATCGGTGTAATTGCCTCCGACGGCCCAATACGCCAAAGCAAACTTGGGATCGAGTTCAACCGCGCGAAGACCATGAGGCAGGGCTGCAGCCGAACCTTTTTCGCGCATGGCGTTGATTTGCAAACTGTATTCCTTGAGGGCATCGAGCGACGAGGTCGTCGCTTGCTCGAGCGGGATATCGAATTTCTGCACGGTGCCTAAAGATTCGCCGAGATCGTGGCGCAGGTTTTTCGCAGCATCGCTGAGCGCGGCGAGAACTTTTTCTTTGGAGGGAGCTGTCACCTGCTGCTGGGCGAGGATGTCTCCGGTTTGGCAATTCACGGCTTTCAGGCCCAGAACGTAGTCGTTGCCGAGACTGGCGATGGCGCCGGAGATATAGGCTTTGCTGCCATCACGCTGGCAGATTTCACGGGCGACGGCGGGAGTCAGCGGGCCGTCGGCGGGGCGCGTCATTTGTTTCAGCGTGGCGGCGACTTGATCGTCGGAAAGAATGTTAAGGAATGGTGATTGCAGCAGCGTCATGCTGAGGGCTTGTTTGAGCGTGTCGTCGAAGACGGGATCGCCGGTGGAGTTGGCGAAGTCGGCCAGGACGATGGTGTCTTTTGCGGTGAGCGTGCGCGAACGGTGTGCGCGGTAATAAAAGGCGGCTACGAGCAGAACCAAGACCGTGCCGAGGACTAAGAGAGCCTTGCCGAGCTTCGATCGGCCTGAACCTTGCGACTCCGCGACGGGCAGGCTCGCGGGGACACTCGTTCCCCGATGTTCCATACCCACTGGATGCGCCGAACCCGCACTGTCGGCCCTGACGCCAAGCGCCGCCAGTTGCGATGCACTGATCGGAGAAGCGCCGGCAATCGGCTTGCGCGAATCGGTCTCGCGCTTCAATCGCCTTAGATCTCCGCGGATTTCGGCGGCCGATTGATAGCGCAGCTCGCGATCTTTTTCCAGAGCCTTATTAATGATGCGCCCCAATTCCTCCGGCGCCTGCGGATTCAAATACACGGGAGCGACAGGAGCGCCATGCAGAATGCCATCGAAAATCGCAGCCGTCGTAGTCCCGGAGAATGCCGCGCGTCCGGTCGCCATCTCGTAGAGGACGACGCCGAAACTGAACAAGTCCGTGCGCGGATCGAGCGGCTGTCCCAGGGCCTGTTCCGGTGACATGTAAGCCACAGTCCCCACCGCGTCGCCGGCGGAGGTGAGATCGGCGCGATCGTCGCTTTGCGTGGCCAGCGAGTCCAGCACTGGTTCGTTTCTCTTGAGGAGCTTGGCCAGGCCGAAATCCAAAACCTTCGCATGGCTGCGCTTGGTGACGAAGATATTCGCCGGCTTGATGTCGCGGTGAATGATCCCGGCGGCGTGCGCGAAGTCGAGGGCGTCGGCAACCTCCATGCCGAGCAGCAGCAGTTCGTCAATTTCCAATGCGCGGCCGGCAATGCGGTGCTTGAGCGTGATGCCTTCGAGCAACTCCATCACGATGAAGGCGCGGCCCTCGTGCTCGCCGATCTCGTGGATGGTGCAGATGTTCGGATGATTCAAGGCCGAGGCGGCGCGGGCTTCGCGGCGAAAACGTTCCAGCGCGACGGGGCTTTTGGCGAGATCGTCGGAAAGAAATTTGAGCGCCACGTGACGGCCCAGAGTTACGTCTTCGGCCTCATACAGCACGCCCATACCGCCGCCGCCCAGGCTTTGGACGATACGGTAGTGCGAGATGGTCTGGCCGATCATTTTTCTGGCGATCGTGGTCACCGATCAGTATCGGCGAATCAGTGCGGACCGAACTGTGCCGAATCCACTATGTCCTCCCGAACATAATGAAAAGATGTAAACGTGGAAAGATTCCGCGTGCCGCCATGTTAGGACGCGAGGTGCAGGAAGTCAAAACTTTTGCGGTTCGCCATCGCCTCGGACAACTCTCTCCGAGAAGCAGCGCAAGAACAAAGCCCACGGCGCAAGGCGTGGGCTGGCGCTTATGAAATAGCACTCTCTCACTCCGCCGGACACGCGGGCGGCGGGAACGTAATCACCGTCGGCACTCCGGTCTGCGACTGGCCGGTGCTGAATGGTGTTCCCGGAACCGGCGCAAGTTTGCCCTTTTCGTCAATCGCCCGCGCATCGACCTCAGCGACGGTGAACAATGACGTATACAGAAACTTTCCCGACTTCGTGACCGCCATTCCTCCAGTCCAGTTCGATGTGCTGAATGGAGAGCCGGAACCCTGGCTCAACGTTCCGTCGGAAGCGACCGCCAGCGAGGAGAGATCGTTAGTAAATGTATCGCTGACAAAAAGAAAGTCATTGTTCGGACTCAGCGCCAGTCCTCCATTGGTATCCTGTGTGCCATTGCTGAACGGTTCTCCCGGTACCGGAGTCAGAGCGCCATTGCTGCCAATCGAATACACGTCGATCAGCGGCGTAGTGTCGGCAACAAAAGCCAGATTGCCGGCACAGTTCGATTGAATGTTAAGCGGTGCGGCGCTCGCCGCAAATGGAGAGCCTGAAACCGGCGTCAGCGTTCCGTTAGAACCGATGCTGTATACGGCAACTGCCGTGGCGGCGCCCTCGCCCACGATCAGAAACTTGCCATTCGCCGTGACGTTGAGACCCTGGTTGCTGACGCCAGTTTGAAATGGCGAGCTGGAAATCTCCGTCAAAGCCCCGGTTGTTGGGTTAATCGAATAAACATGAATGACGGTCACGTTTTCTTCAGTGGCAAACAGAAACTTGCCGTTCGGACTCACCGCCAGCGAATAATCGCCCCCCGGCGCGCCATCGGCCATAAACGGCGAACCGTTCACGCGCATTAGATATCCGGTGACCGCATTAATGCGAAAAGCGGCAATCGTGCCGCTGCCATCGTTGGCTGCGTAAAGGTACGACGTTCCCGGCAATGTTGCGATCGCGATTTCTTCCGGATCGATGTTGTTTCCCCCGCCGCTTCCTCCAGTGGTAAAAGGCGAACCCGCAATCAGGCTAAGACTGCCATTGGCGGCAACAGAGAACGCGGAAACCGTGTTCACGGAACTCTGATCATTGCCGACGTTCACATTGTCATCGGTGTAAACGAAGTGGCTTTGAGCAAAAGAAAACGACGCGAAGAGCATAATTGTGAACAAGAGCATTACGGGGAGGACGAAGCACAGTCGCTTCATAAATGTTTATCTCCATTCGGTGGCACAACGTTGAGAGCAGACGATCCCGGATGGAGCGGTCATGCCGAGGAACGAACAATTTTCCGGCGGAGAGTTGCGGACAAACCCGATTTTACGGAAAGCCCGTGCGCCGCGACAATGCGGAATTGGCCCTAAAACGCAGGTCGAGATACCTGACACTCCGAATTTGTCATTTCGACCGGAGTCGGAGCGAAGCGGCGCGCAGTGAAGAAGCCTGCTGCTGCCTCCTTGCCCTCAACTCCGGTCGCAACAAAGATCTCAGCCACTAATTCGCCAGGCCGTACCCCAGCAAATATTCTTCCGTCCCCAGCCCCTCGCAGCTGCTCGCGGTAGAGGTGAAGTGAGTTCCGGATGTATAACCCGAAGCCGTCGATTTGCAACGGTAAACCGGTACCGTATTTGCCGGCTGCGGATCGTTCGCCGAATACAGCCAGCCCGCCTCGCGCAACTTCACGTAGGTCGCGCCGCTCCCCGAGCACTCCGACGAGTTCGCAAACGTCAGCGTGTGATCGGGATTCGTAGTCGATGGCCAGGTCAGATTCTGGCACTCCCACAGTTCGGTCGAAGGCCCATTGGCAGGGGCGATCGTCATGATGTACCCGGTCTTCGTTTCATAAGTGAAACTCACCGTCGCGAAGTTGTAAGGCACCGGTTCCGTCGAGCTGATCCTCTGGCCAATGGCGCTGCTGGACCAGCGGCTTAGCGCGACTCCCACTCGAGGTACCTGCGCGGTAGTTTCTTCCGCCACGCTCACGTTTCGCATCACTAGCGTGCGCCCATGATGACCATCAGGTGCGCCTGCCGCTCCACTCTCTAAATTGTTCGGGACATAAGTGTAAGTCAGGAGAAAGAAACCGCTCCACGTCCGGCTCCCGTCCGTGCTGCTGACGACAGATGGATACGCGACCAGATCGGATGTCGTGCTGCCATAAGGAAATGGATAAGCAATTTCATACAAGATCGGCTCCGGCACGGTCGCAAATTGTGTTCCGTCCGAGCTGGTCGAAAACGACATCGCCACTCCCTGAATGCCGGTGCCGCCTAACTCCGTTCTGAGGAGCATGATATTTCCGTAGTTCGCAAAAATTGACGCCGAATTTCCATACAATCCCAGCGCATCATCGGATCCATCCCACGGAGAAGAAAACGACCCCTCGTAATACTTCAGCCACGCCGACGGCCCGAAGTTGCTGGTGTTCGAAGCTCGCGCAACCGAGGTCTGCGTATCCTGGGTCCTTCTGCAATAGAGATAAACGTAACTGCTGAACGGTACGGGAGTGCAATCCCCCTCGCCATATTCCGAATCGTCCGGACTATGCGCGCTGGGATCGGAAATGATCTGCTCCTGTAACGTCCAGCTCTTGGCATCCGAAGATGTCAACAGCGCCATCGACTTAGTCGTCGGCGGATAGTCACAGACCGGGCCATAAGTGCTCGTACCGTAACCTTCGGCGTGCGAGAACCCGTAGTAAGTGCTGCCTGACTTGTAGCTGCCATCGAGCCACAGGCCGCAACTGCTGAACGCCGTCTCCGAGTTATCGGGATTCCCTCCGTAAGCCGCCCCCGTCACCGGGCCGCTCATGTTATAAACCTGGGTGCCGCTGGTTACACAGGTGGACGCGACAGTAGAGTTTTCATTTTGCGTGTTCTTATAACCATTGGCGGTATATCCGTAGAAGGTGGCTGCAGTCGTGCCTGAAGCAGTCTCTATCTCATTGAAGAAGTTGTCCTTCCCGTCATAACAGTTCGACGACGTGGGTGCCTGAGGCTCGCGGATACGGTCCGGCCTCTCGACGCGGATGTCTAGGTTATTGAGATTAATGTTGGACTGGCCGCTCATCATATGGGACATCGCAGCAACGGCGAGTAAAACGAGACTGCTTTGGATTCGCATGATTCACTCCGGGGGAAGAATTGGTGATTGTGAGTGGCCAAACATCGAGTTATCGAGTCTGCACCGGATCGTGGCTGGAACCTTCAAGAGACGCATTGACGTGGCCGCTGGACGGCCGATGAGCGAAGCAATGACGAGTAGGCGCTCCTACAGTGCAATGCATTTCCGCCGTTGTATATCCGGCGCTTCACCTAAACTTCCCAAAATCTTCCCGTAATGCCGCCGTTTCCAAAAGGCTCCGCAGCCCGGAGGGGCGACATAAAGTAGCCCGGACGTAAGTGGACAATGCGAAGAAAATGGAACCAAGTCCCGGCAGGGACGGCAGGGCGACATAAGGCGGAACATTATCAACCCCGCTCCAGTTCGGCTTAACATCCACAAAATGCCGCCACTTCTTTGAGCCTTGTTATGAGCGTGTCCCGTAGGGAGGCCATTCGCGTGGTGCCCCAACCTTCGTCTCGATCGAAACGTCGAACACTCAAGAAATGCACCAAAGTGGTGTAAACTGGTGCCACGATGCCAACGCCGAAACGAGCACGAAAAGAACCCGTCGCAAAACACATCCGGCGAAGCGTAACTTTGCCCCGAAAAGTCGCGAAACAAGTTGAATCTATAGCCAGACAGCGCGACCTCAGCGACAACCGTGTCCTCGTGGAACTCATCGAGCAGGGAATCGAGGCCCAACAGCAAAAAGAGAAAGAGTTTTTTCAGCTGGCCAACCGATTTCGCGCCGCCAGCGACCCCGACCAGGTGAGGCAACTAGGCGATGCCCTCGGCCGTTTCGTTTTCGGCGAATAAGCAATGCCCCAGATTGAAACCTGGTCCCGGCTTCGCGCGCCCATTCGCAACCACTTGGTCGAGCGCCTGCACGACGGCAACATCAGCCTTGAAGACTTGAGCCAACTGAGACTATGGATGGAGTCGAAGCCAACGTACCCGATGGTCGGCGGTTCAAAGATTTCGGGTCCTTCAAACTCTGCGGCGAAGGCAAATACCCTAAAACTTTCCTGCTTCACAATCAGGTTGCGCGCGGACAAAAGCTGTAACCGGGAGCGGGAAAGCGGAAACCCGAAGCCCCTTCTTTACGCCTCTTCACCCTCCGTGTTACTCTGTAAACGTCACAAAGACAATCGATTAAAAGACAGGAGTGCATCAGGTTAGTGCTAGCCAGAGAGCAAAAAAAGTCCCTCATTGACCAGTACGGCACGCATACCACGGACACCGGTAGCCCCGAGGTCCAGATCGCGTTACTCAGCGAACGCATTGGCCAACTGACGGAGCACTTCAAGACGCACCAGAAAGATCACGGCTCGCGCCGTGGCCTTCTCATGCTGGTCAGCAAGCGGCGTCGCTTGCTCGACTACCTCAAGAAATACGATTCCGAGAGCTACAAAACGTTGATCGGAAAACTCGGCATCCGCAAGTAGATGACTTGTCTGGGTGCCCCATTTCTCGCGCGTTTTGTGCGCGAGAAGTGGGCGTAGGCTCCGGATATTTCTGAAAATTCCGTCTGCGAACAGACGGTTCAGCATCTGAGGAACTTCCACACGTGCGTTTTCTAGAGCAACCCTCACAGACTCCCCTATCCGGGAACGGATGGGAAGGACGCGATTCTATTCGCGTTCTGAGACAAGAACGGGACGGGCACGACTTCAGTCGTGCCATAAACGTTTCTGCTCATTCCGGGCTTCAGCCCCTGAGGGTCGGTTTTCCAACCACCCTCTCTGCCTCGCACTCGACCGTGCACAATCCAAAAGGAAACAACAATGAAACCAGAAGCAACTGAAATTACCATCGACCTCGCTGGCGGCAAGAAAATCTCCTTCGAAACAGGAAAGCTGGCCAAGCAGGCCGGAGGGTCTGCCGTCGTCCGCTTCGGCGACAACGTCGTCCTCGCCGCCGCCACCGCCAATCCCGATCCCCGTGAGGGCATCGACTTTTTCCCGCTCACCGTTGACTATCGCGAATACACCTACGCCGGCGGACGTTTCCCCGGAGGCTTCATCAAACGCGAAGGCCGCATGAGCGAACGCGAAGTGCTCACCAGCCGCCAGATTGACCGCCCCGTAAGGCCCATGTTCGCCGAAGGCTTCAAGTGCGAGACGCAGGTCATCGCCTTCGTCCTTTCCGCCGACACCGACAACGATCCCGATGTCTGCGGCATCAATGCCGCCTCTGCGGCGCTTACTCTTTCCGACATTCCTTTTCTCGGCCCCATCGGCGCCGTGCGCGTGGGCCTGGTGAACGGACAGTTCATCGTCAATCCCACCTACACTGAGATGCGCGAGAGCCTTCTGAACATCATGGTCGTCGGCACCGCCGAAGCCATCGTGATGATCGAGTCCGGCGCGAAAGAAGTAAAAGAAGAAACCGTCGTCGACGCCATCGAATTCGGCCACGCCGAAATCAAGAAAATCTGCGCCGGTATCAAAGAACTTCAATCGAAGGTGGGCAAACCGAAGCGCACCGTCGAGCCGCCGCAATTTGACGACGCCTATTACAACGATGTGAAGAAAAAAGTCGGCGCCCAGCTCACCGACGCCCTCGACACGCAAAAACATCACAAGGCCGAAAGCTACGGGCTGGTCAAAGAATTAAAGAAGAAACTTCAGGCGGAAATTCCGGAAGACGACAAGGAAGCGCTGGACAAACTCAAGCATTACTACGAAGCTCTCCGCGAACGCATCTTCCGCCAGCAGGTCATCGAAAACAAACGCCGTCCCGACGCCCGCGCCTTCGACGAAGTCCGTCCCATCTGGGTCGAAGCCGGAATTCTCCCCCGTACTCACGGTTCAGCAATTTTCACCCGCGGCGAAACCCAGGCGCTGGTCACCGCGACTCTGGGCACCAGCGACGACATGCAACGCCTCGAAGGCTTCGAAGGCGAAGCCAAAAAACGCTTCATGCTTCACTATAACTTCCCGCCGTTTTCGGTTGGAGAGGTTGGGTTTATGCGTGGGGCTGGCAGGCGAGAGATTGGGCATGGGGCGCTGGCCGAACGGGCTTTGTCGGCGGTACTGCCGAATGAAGAGAAGTGGCCTTATGCCATGCGTGTTGTCTCGGACATTCTTGAGAGCAACGGGTCATCGTCGATGGCTACGGTTTGCGGAGCTTCACTCTCGTTGATGGACGCCGGTGTGCCTTTGAAAGCGCCGGTAGCCGGAGTTGCGATGGGGTTGGTGAAAGAGGGAGAGCAGTACGCCATTCTCACCGACATTGCCGGCGCGGAAGATCATTATGGCGACATGGACTTTAAAGTTGCCGGAACGAAAGATGGCATCACCGCGTTGCAGATGGATATTAAAGTCGCAGGGATCACTCCGCAGATCATGCGCGAGGCTCTGGCTCAGGCGCAGCGGGGACGGTTGCATATTCTGGCGAAGATGGAAGAAGTGATTTCTTCCGGACGCGAGAAGATTTCCGATTACGCGCCGCGCTTCTACACCGTGCAGATTCCGGTTGACAAGATTCGCGATCTGATTGGGCCGGGCGGCAAGATGATTCGCAGCATTGTCGAGCAGACGGGTGTGAAGATCGATGTCGAAGATTCCGGTCTGGTGAAAGTGGCGTCGAGCGATCAGGCGTCGGCGGCGAAGGCGTTGCAGATTATCGGCGACATCACGGCGACGGCCGAGGTAGGGAAGACCTATCTGGGCAAAGTTACGCGGTTGGCGGATTTCGGAGCGTTCGTCGAAATTCTGCCGGGCACGGACGGCTTGCTGCACATCAGCGAAGTGGCGGAGCATCGCATTGCCGATGTCCGCGACGAGCTGAAGGAAGGCGATCAGGTGCTGGTGAAGGTGCTCGCGGTGGAAGGCAACCGCATCCGGCTTTCGCGCAAGGCGATATTGAAAGAGCAGCGCGCGAAGATGGGCGGAGCGCCTCCGGCCGGCGAAGAAGGAGTTGCTTCGGAAGTCTCTCCAGAAGGATCGGCGTCTCCGACAGGAACCGTGGTGATCGAAGGCGGCGGAGATTTTCCGGACGAAGCTGCGAATGAGCCGAATTTTAATCGCGAGGGCGGACCGGCGGGAGATCGTCCTCCTCAAGGGGATCGTCCGCATAGTGACCGTCCGCGGGGAGATCGTCCGCATGGCGGCGGTCGTGGTGGACGGCCCGGCGGTGGTGGAGGCGGCCGTGGAC
>JBAUXX010000035.1:0-59298 GCA_049584475.1 Candidatus Sulfotelmatobacter sp.
CGATGCTGCTCGCATCAAGAGTTCTTGCTTGTGGAATCAGAGAAAACGCGAGAACAAGATTGGTCGGGGAGAGAGGATTTGAACCTCCGACCCCCTGGTCCCGAACCAGATTCAGACGTTTGTTGAAGTCTCCTGAAATTTGGAGATTCCAAGTGATTTGTTTTGTTTTTCGTTGCGGGCGCGTTTTGAACGCTGTGGAATTTTGATGAACGGTAATGCTTTGACCGCTACAAAATCGTCTACATTGCGCCGAGTCACTTCAGTGCCGATTTCGCATGCACTGCGAATTTCGGAAATTCTATTTTGAACTTGGGCTCTGACTTAAAATCGACCTCGAGAGCGAACATCGTGGTAATCTTTTTGCGAAACTGAGGAGAAGGCATTCGTACTTCTTTGGGTCTACTGAGGCGCTGGTTCTCTGAGTGAACGCCAAAAGTGGAGTGTTTCAAGAGATCGAAAAAGCTGATTTATCTCTTCTTCGCTGCCCGCAGAGAGAACAAATTCCAACGCAGATTCCTTCCAAATGGTACAGACCACCGATTGGAACACCAGTGGATTCGTATGCTTATAATCCGACCTAAGAAAATTCTGACCATCGAAGGTTGCGGGGGCACCTTGTCGCAAGACTGTCCAGTCCTGCCGGGATAGTATCATTGTGACTTTGCGCAAACAGTGTTCTGCATCCCAGGTCGTACCGTAGTGGGCTACATCCTCGCTCGTGACCACGACACCATCACGGGCTTTCCCCGGATTTGTGGCCTCGAATGCTGAGAAGAGGACAACGCCTTGGGCGTCACGTTGTTGTGAAGAACGCAGCGATCGGCGAAAGTCGCTAGTGTTCGGAATGAGCTGTATTGGGTAAATGTAAGAAAATCCTAAGGCACGGTTGATATACGTTCTTTGGGAATTTGCGTTTTTCTCTTCCGATTGAGCGCCGAGAATAAAAGGACCGAGTACCAAGGCCGCAACGACTGTGCGCCTCGCCAGAATTGATATCCGAGGCCGGACGTAGGCAAATACTCGTTTCATTGAGAATCGACTCCGTTTGCTTAAAGGGCTTCCAGTCTCGATGACAGCTTATAATAATCGAATGTTCTGATGCCCTGCGTTAGGTGTCCTAGACTGTCATGCTTCAACAGCATCTGTTGTGCATGGCAGCATCGGCAACTGACGACAAGCTGCGGGTGGACCTCGACTCTTCGGAGTTTCAGCATGGCGTTGATCAGCTGTTTTGGAAACTGGTAGAGGTCGTCGGGAACGTAGTGTACGTCTGTCTGTTTGCTCCCGACGACCGCTGCTACCTGGCGCGGTTAACTTGTGAGAAGTACGGCGAAGAGCCGGTCGACTGTAAATTTGTAGATCCGACCACACGGGTGTGCGTAGAAGCAGCGTGGCCGCGGGGAAACAGCACCTTTGAACAGTGGATCAAGTTCAAACATCCAAATTTGTTCGTATGTTGGGAACAAGATGCAACAGGTTTAGTACATCATCCGGAATGGAAGGTCCGAAGAGCATGGACGAAGACGAAAAATCCGATCGTTGCCTACCTGAACTTTCTTCGGGAGAGACTGAATCTCCCTATGTTGGGTTACGAGCGCCAAGCTCTCTCGAAACCGACTTGATAGTTCCTCGGGAACTACTCCATGAAACTCTGACGGAGTTGAAGACGCGCAGCGCTGGATGGCGGGAAAGTGCGGCTATATTTTGTGGGCGGGTGGTCGGGTCCGAATGGCGCGCGGAGACGGTGAAGTTTCATCATCATCTGTGCGACGATCGGGGCAGGCCCAGATCGATGGAGTTGACGGAAGAGGCTAAATTCCGGCTGTACCAAGAGCTTAGCCAAAGCCAACTCAGGCTCATCGCTGGCATTCACACCCACCCTGAGGATTGGGTCGACTTGAGCTGGATCGACCAGAGGAACCAGCTTTGTTCGAAGAGGGGATTCTGGTCGATTGTCGTTCCATGTTACGGGAACGAACCCTGGAATATCGAGCAGATGGGAATTCACATTCGAACTTCCGACGGATGGGGGCGTCTCACGCCGGCTCAGATTCAGCAGCATGTGCGAGTAAAGGAGGCATAGGTTTGGAAACCTACGAGAACCGCATCGTGAATGGTTTGCTGAAAGCTGCTGCCGTCGATGACCCGGAACAGGCTGCTGATCTACTTTCGCGGGATATCGAGATTATCGTGAATCCCGGTCGCGCCACTGATGATGATTTATGGCCGTGCATCTGGTCTGTGGCAGCCGTCCTTGAGAGACAATTTTCTGGAAATATCTACATCAGGGCTGGCTTGACCCATCCCTTGCGGCAGCCGGCCCAGCTCAGTGCTCGCTGCCGGTTTGTGGACGCCAGGAGTTCGCATCGCGCGATCAGAATAGGTCTTGGCTACCTAATTCCCGGGGAACAGGTGGATCTCTGCGGCGACACCAGAGGCGGAAAGATTCGGATTGGTTCCCACCTAGAGTCAGGGGACAGGCATGCAACCCCAGGAGGTTGTTTCGCGCTTGCCGGGTATCTTGGGTTCGCGGCTCTGGCATCCGCATGCGGAATCCCCGCTTATAGAGAGGACTTCTCCGTCCCCGAGTTAGCCCTATCACCGCCCGACAATGCCCCTTTTGATCTTCCTGAAGGGACCTTGGAATTTATCGGACTGGGGCATTTGGGTCATGCCTATCTTGCCTTGCTTTTTTTTCTCGAGCGATACATCGTGCGCATGCCCCGGATTCGATTGGTAGACAAAGATGTGTTCGAATTGCCGAATTGGTCGACGCAGATCCTGATCGAGACTCAAACGGAATGGATTGGAGTGTCGAAAGCGGATTACCTCGAACAGCGGTTGCGTGCCTGGGGATGGGATGCCCATGGAGAGGTGCAGGAGGTCAATTGGGGGTGGCGGCGCTCAGGCAGTGATTCTGAAGTCGTCATCATGGGCTTGGATCGGTTCGAGGTGAGGCGGATGACGATGGCCGGAGGATATTCCTGGGTGTTCGAGGCTGGTCTTGGAGATTCGTTTTTGACGCCACGAGTCTCTTGGCACTCAATTCCGGCGAATCCCGAGTTGGGTAAGAGGCTGTTTTCGGAGAGGGAAAATCAAACTACTCCGAAGGGCCAGGAGACCACACCATTCATTGAAAGACTTCGCGAAACCCCCGGAAGCTGCGGGTTTCTGACTTACCAAGGAACACAAGCGTCCGCTCCGTCCCTAGGTCTTGTTGGTTCCGCTTTTTTGTGGACCGAGATTCTTCGATTTGCATCAGGCGTTGCTGAGCAAATTCAGGGATCAGCGACAGTGTGGTCCCCAATTATTCCCCCGCTACGAAGTTTAATTGCGTGAAATGGAGAGATTCACAAAGGAGAGCGGCTGTATGATGCGGGCACTATGCCCAGACTTCCAAGCTTATCGCTGGCACACTCGGACTAGCGAATATGTCGAATCTCGTGGGAGGAGGGCTGATGGAATGTCAGTCAGCTTGGGGGCCCGCCGATCATGGTCTAGGGCGCGGACCGGGATCTTGAGGCTCTCCAGTACGTAAGCGCCAACTCGGCACCCGGATTCGAAAGCGGGTCAGTTCTCGACCTCAGAAGCTACGCTCGTGGACGCCAGTATGCAATAGCGGCTTGCACAGCTTTCTCGATTCGTGCTCCTCTACGGCTGAATCCGAGTACCGCAACCATCTCGTCGATGATCTAATCGTCGGTTTTCAACTGGCCGTCAGAGGCAATCCATCGGAGCAACTGAATCAACTCTCCGATAGCGTACTGATTAACGGACGTTCGGATGGGGATGTTGGGTCGGGATACCTAGGAATCGTGCTTGACACTAGGTACCTACTTCGTGAATGGATCGACAGGCGATTCGGCGTTAGCTTAGGAGTTGCTAAGGGTTCTGACTCGCGGCTTCAACGGCAAGACTGCTGTCCAATGACGTTACGAAAGGGACTGGTGTTGTGCGCATAGGATTTGTGGGTCTGATGATCTGGGGTGGCGTTATTGTTGGGGTCGGACTCTTTAGCTTGGTTATTGCTATCCCTTGGAGTGCTAGTCCCAAGCGGAATTGGCACGACAGTGACGCGAAAACGGAATTTCACACCACACACGCCAGCTATTGGTGCATTCTGACCGGACTTGGACTCGTCATGGTCGCAGGCGTTGGTGCAACGATTGTACGTGCCATCCAAGTATTGCGAGGACAGTGATGGCATTCCTGCCCAAAAGCGAAATCAAGAAAAGACAGTGGGAAGACCAAATTCTCGGGCCAGAATACAGGGAAGAATTTGTCAAACAAGCTTCATACGATCTTCGGCTCGGAGATGAGGTCTACATCGTTGGACATCGAGCACCTGACAAGGTAACCGCAGGCAAACCCTACGTGCTCATCGCTCCTGGTCAATTCGCCATTTTGACATCGCACGAATCCATCAAAATGCCCGACAATCTTTTAGCGTTCATTGCTATTAGGACTCAATTCAAAATGCAAGGGCTCGTAAACATATCCGGATTTCACGTTGATCCAACTTTTCAGGGAAAACTCCTTTTCGCAGTCCAGAACGTTGGTCCGGCAGACATTCGATTGAAGTTTGGCGAACCCACTTTCTCAATCTTCTTTTCGAGCCTCGCCGAGGGTACGATTGGGGATGACCGCGGGAAGGAGGAGGTGCATTTCAAGCAGAATTTAAAAGGAATTCGTCTGCAGGATGTTCAGTTGCTTGGAGGCAACAGCCTTACTTTATCGAAGCTTCAAAAAGACGTTGATCGGCTTCATACTCTTGTTCTGATATACGGGCCTTTTGCGATAGCAGGTTTCTTGGCGATGTTGGCCGTAATGGCTAAGCTCCTCAGGCAATGACTGATCAGCCCCCCGATCGCTGTGGGCCCTTCCGTTCTGATACTACTCATTTCGACCCTTCGATCTTGGGGGTCTACGGTTTCTACCGTTTCCGGCAGTGAGCTAGTATGTTGGAAATAGCACCCGAGGCCTTGATGCATTCCTTCGAAGGTGATTCTGCCGATCAGGTTTGGCAGGCGGCCGCCGCCGCATTCGAGCAACAACAGCATGGCAGGAACCAGCCGAGTCGTGATGGCGACACCAGCGAGATTCTGCACGCGTCCTTTGTAATTCATGACCCTCGCCAACGGTGGGTCGTGACCCGACGACCGTCCATAAACCCAGCCTTCGCGATCGCCGAGATTGTCTGGATACTACGCGGCCGCCAGGATTCAGCGTTCCTGAACTATTGGAACCCTAAATTGCCAAGATTTGCAGGCGAGGGACCAGAGTACGATGGCGCTTATGGATATCGTCTTCGCCATCAATTCGGTATGGACCAAATCGAGAGAGCATATTCAGCTCTGCTGTCTGCTCCAGACAGCAGACAGATCGTGCTCCAGATCTGGGATCCAAGGACGGACCTCCCCAGCACCTCGGGGATTCCCGCCTCTCCCGACGTTCCTTGCAATGTCTGCTCCTTGCTAAAAGTCAGAGAAGGTCGCTTGGAGTGGGCCCAAATTCTTAGGAGCAACGACCTGTTTCTGGGAGTGCCCTACAATTTTGTACAATTCACGTCCTTACAGGAGGTTCTGGCGGGGTGGCTTGGACTGAAACTGGGATGCTACTTGCAGTTCAGCGACAGCTTGCATGTGTATCACCGGGACTTCCCTCGACTGGCACAGCCGCGCAGGGATATTACCGCAGTAAACACCGACACTCTCATGTTGCCGAAGCTCGACTCTGACGAAGCCTTCGCAGATCTAGAAGCGGACATGTTGATGCTGATGACCGAATCCCTCACAGACGTATGCTTGAAGAAAGCAGCATGCCGACGTCGTCCCCCGGCCTTTCGAAACTTTATTTTGGTTCTCGCAGCTCAAGCAGCCAGGAAGAAAGGCTGGACCGGGGCGGTGAAAGAAATGTTGAGCGAATGTAGCAACCCGACTTTCAAGGTCCTTTGTGCCCACTGGTCCCAGACTCGTGTCTTAACCAATACATGATTCCCGGTGTGTTTTTGCAGCCCAGCAGCCACCGGGGAAAAAGCTACGGTCTCGACTCTGCGGCGAGCCCTCAATTTGATGGTAATTTAGTTCCGATGCCTGATCCCGGAAAACTTGTGGTATTTGAGGGCCCTGACGGCGTTGGCAAGTCAACTCTAGTTAGGTATGCCGAGGATTTCCTCACTGAAAGCGATGTTCAATTTGAGAGTCTTTCGTTCCCCGGTAAGACTTTTGGCACGCTAGGTTGGATCGTCGACCAAATACATCACAATAAGCAGCAAATGGGCTTGGACGCCCTCACTCCCCTGAGCCTTCAGGCATTGCACATTGCTGCACACCTCGACCATATTGAAACGAGAGTCGTGCCGCGTTTAGTTGACGGAGCCCTTGTCCTTTTAGACCGCTACTGGTGGTCGACATGGGTCTACGGCACGGCAGACAACGTAAGCGTGCAAGTACTCCGAACGCTTATCGAGGCCGAAAAGGCTGCCTGGGGACCTTTTGTGCCGGCGCTTGCCTTCCTCGTAACGCGATCCACTCCGTTGCGTCCAGAACATGCCCCAGAAAGCTTCCATCGATTGTCCACTCTATACAACGAGCTTGCCAGCCAAGAGAGTCGGCAACATCCCGTTTTCACTGTGGCCAACGATCGTATCGAAGAATCACGTGAAGCCATCCGTGCCACACTTTGTGATGTCATTCCCGCACCGCGAGCGAGGAAGGCGCTTCGACCAAGGTGATACGCAGCCGGAATATCATATTTGGTGGACCCAACCCTGCCACCTACACTCATAGCACTATTCCTCTCACTGATTTGCAAGTCATCCTCCGCGCGGCGTTCCAATCCGACACTGATCTGTTCGCTAATCCCTGGGGATTGGTGGTCATCACGGACCCTACTCACGTTCACCAAGTGGCCGATGCGATGGGATCCGAACCTCTCAAATTGGCACCTGTACTAGTCGCCATCGGCGTAGACAAACAAAAATCCCGCCAAGAACTACTCGACTTCGTGAATCGCCTGGACGAGGCTTCGCCCGCATCCGAGCAACACCGACGTTACAAAACGGCTACCGAGGACAGCCAAGTTCTTCACGATTGGGTTACAGTTGCCACCGCTCACTGCTCCATGCGACTCACACTCGCTTCCAAAGCCATGGGCTATCCGGCCACTATTTATGAAATTCTCCCTTCGGAACAAATGAGGCTTGTCGTTTCCGCTCCCGCTGGAATCGAGATCTTGGCGCTAGTCAGCATCGGCCAACCCGTCGCTCAGCGCCGGATTAAGCTTCAACGCGCAGAACCACTCATTTTCTCCAACGATTGGGGTCATCCATTTTCCTTCACAGAACGGGGGAAAGATACTGTTTACCGTGACTCCCTCGTCTCTTATTTCGACATCCTGGGGTTCAAAAACGTGGTGGCCAGCTCACCGCCAGACCGAATTGTGGAGTCCCTGGAGGAACTGCTGTCGTTGTCTTCGCACGACCCGCAGTTCATACGTGTGACTAGCCGCGGCTTGTCAGCGTTTTCTGACCACATTGTAAGAACCGTCAGTTTGGACGGCCTTAGTGCAATCCAATCAGTAGACGCGATCGAATTCGAACTCACGGAGCTTCAGCATATCCAAGCTAATCTTGCGGTGAATGGCGTGTTCGTAAGGGGGGCAATAACCCGCGGCCCGCTCTATATTGATGAGGACCTTGTATTTGGTCCAGCGCTAATTCGGGCGTATGAACTTGAACAGACGATTGCAGTTCACCCCAGAGTCGTTATTGATCCGGCTCTTCTCGAAAGTCTGGCCCGCGACGCCAATCTCGACGAGCGGCTTTCGGTCCTATATTCCCGTTTCCTTTTTCGGGGAGACGACATCGTGCACAGCGTCGATTATCTCCAGATTGGGGACCACTTGAGCGAACGACTGGACCTCTTGAAAACTCACGCCAGCCTCGTCCGTAAAGGGCTCTCCGAAGCAACTCTACCTGCTGTGACTTCGAAATATCGTTGGCTTGCCAGCTACCATGACAGAATCGTTTCGCAAGTCTCAGATGCTGATTTGGCTGAAAGTGGAATTTCCAGATCTGACCTCCTCATTGGTCAATAGAACTCAATCCATTGCTTGCACTGGCATCCCCCGTGTGGTAAGATTTTCTTACCAAACGGTAGGAGGTTCTATCCGGTGGCAACCCATACTCAGATGAGTGAAGACGAGCTCGTAAAGCAGCTAATCCAGGCGATCCGCGCTTGCATGGAAGCGGGCGGGAAGGAAATTCCCGACCTGAGCGCCGACACTACTCCCCTCGAAGATTTAGAGGAATTTGACAGTTTATGCGCAATCGAGATCCTGGTCGATCTGGAAGAGAAGCTTCACAAGGAGCTTGAGCAAGACCTTTTCGTAAAAGGGGCCAAAGCAAAGCCCAGGACAATACGAGAGGTTGCACAGGCCATTTTGGCAGAAGAAAAAACAAAAAAGAAAGGAGGTAGTGAACAGAATGCCTAAAACGACGGATTTGCCCGGTATCGGCGACAGACTGCGCCAAGCTCGTGAAGCTGCTGGCTTATCGCAGGGGCAGGTCGCACGGTTGATGAATATGCATAGACCGACAGTGACAGAAATTGAAAACGAAGCACGAAAAGTGTCTGCGGGAGAGCTCAAGCAGTTCGCAACCCTATATCACGTCTCTGTTGAGTGGCTCATGGCCGATACCCTCAACGCCAATGACAAGATCAAATTGGCCGCCCGGAAATTGCATGGGCTCAAGGAAAGTGACTTACAGACCGTTATGCGAATCATCGATTCATTCCGACGCGAAGGGAGTGATCGGTAGACGATGAGATCGCAAGCTCCTCTCGGGCATGCACTCAAGACTGCACTCGAATACCGTGTGCGCAATGGAATCCCATTGGATGCTCCTTGCGATGTCTACGAATTAATCGTCCGACAGGCTATTGAATTGCGATTCATGGAAGTCAAATCTCTGGAGGGGTTATATCTCGTCGACGGAACTGCGGCACAAATAAACGTGTGCGCATACAGGCCAGCCGGTCTGCAACGGTTCACAGCTGCGCACGAACTAGGTCACCATGTCTTTGGACACGGCTCCAGTCTTGATCCGGATCTGGACTATAAAGAACGATTTTCATCCTTCGGGCCAGAAGAACGGCTCGCCGACATGTTCGCACGTTTCCTGCTGATGCCTTTGCGCGCCGTTCATGCAGGATTCTCTCACCTTGGCGCAACAACCTCGAAGCCGAGTCCAGCTGAAGTGTTTAAAGTAGCTTCCTGGCTTGGAGTCGGATACACCTCTCTTTTGCACCAAATGCGCTGGTCATTGAGGATCCTGGCGCAAGACGAATTCGATCTGCTGATCAAGGAAAAACCTCAAAACATCAAACAGGGCCTAACACCGTCAATTTCGAAATATGGTCGCACCGAACTGTGGCCCGTACATTCATCTTGGGCCGGTTCGCACATTCACGCCGAGATCGGCGACGTCATTACCGGACTTGACCAAAATACCTCGGAAATTGTGACAGCCTTGGACCCCGCCACCTTCCAAGCGACGGCGGTCGGCCAATCCAAGCTACCTCTCCTCGGAGGCGGTGAGGTCAAGATCAGTGTCTGCCGAAAAGAATTCGTCGGTTTTTACGACTACAGATATTTGCCGGAGCCAAAAGATGCCTGATATCAGATCAACTTCCATCACCGACGCCTGGCTCAACGCTGTTCAGCTGACATCTTCTGAACCAAGCCGGGAAGTCCTTAACCTTAACGTGACCGTGAGCGACCTGGAAGACGGAGTACTTACTGAGGACTCCGCAATTCGCGCCGCGCTCGACACCACTTTGGTCGCGGAGGGCATGGCGGTTGTTCAAACCGTCGCTGGCACCATTTTCCCCACTTCCCTGTGGAACCCCCTCCAACCCAAGGAGGCACTGTTCAAGCGGTACACGAAAATCTTTCCCAAAGTCCGGAAATGTCTAAAAAATCGGCGGGGAACTTACTTTCAACGCTTGATTCATTACCCGAATGCAGACCACACCGGCTTCAACCAGCTGAAGCACGTCGTAGAAACTTACCTAAGCGGAAACCACCGCCGCAGCGCTTTACAAGCCAGCGTGATAGTTCCGGAGCTCGATTTGAATAATGCACGCCAGCAGGGCTTTCCATGTATGCAACAAGTTGCATTCGTCCCTGATGCGGAATCAGAGACCCTCCACATCGTAGGGTTTTATCCACTCCAATATTTGTTTGAACGAGCATATGGTAATTACCTCGGGTTAATTCAGCTCGGTAGATTTATGGCACATGAGATGCATCTCAACTTGACTGCGATGACATGCGTCACCACAATCGCGGTCCTCGAAGTCTCTCCCAACAAGGTGACGCCGCTTTTGGATCTTCGCCAGCAGGAACCGGTGGAGGAACACGTCTCATGACTCTAGACCAATATCAAGTCGAAGCTGCCAAAACGGATAAACAGACCACGACACAAAACAAAGACGGGCTAATTGTCCCTTTGTTAGGCCTAGCTGGCGAGGCCGGGTCGCTACTGACGCTATACAAGAAATGGCTTCGAGACGGCGATGCGTACCAGATCGTTAACAGCCGCATCGGCGAAGAACTCGGGGACATACTGTGGTACGTTGCCACAATTGCCCGCAAAAGCGGCTTGACTCTTTCTGAAGTCGCGAATAGCAATTTGGAAAAAGTTCGAGCTAGATGGCTCGACGAATGTCCAGACCCTCCGTTTCTTGATCAACATTTCCCGGTTGCAGAACGCATCCCTCGAACGTTTGTGGCTCAGATCCGTGATTTTCAGGAAGGCGCTAAGCGCAAGACAGAACTGCTTATCGACGGGAAAAAGACCGGTGATTACCTAACTGACAACGCTTATGCGGACGACGGATATCGTTTTCATGACATATTCCATCTCTCGTATGCGGTTATCCTTGGTTGGTCGCCAGTTCTCAGAGCGAACCTAGGCCGGAAGCGAAAAAGCGACCCGACAACTGACGAAGTTGAAGACGGAGGAAGGGCCATCGCCATCGAAGAAGGAATTTGCGCGCTAGTTTTCGGCTATGCGCAGAACCATCGTTACCTTGACGGCGTCTCGGCGGTCGACTTCAGCATCCTACGTACTTGTCAGGAAATGGCGCAACACCTGGAAGTATCTCAACGCTCGCTGAACGATTGGGAACAGGCCATCTTGTGTGGCTATCAAGTCTGGCGAAGAATTCGGGATAATGGCGGCGGATCAATAAGCTGCGACCTTAGCTCCAGACAGCTCAAGTACCTCGGTGTTGCGGCGTAAGGATGTTACGTCCTGGTATGCAACGGGAATTTTGTAATTCAGACTCCACTTCGGCGGGTAGAATAAGCTGAGTCGCTGGGGCTTGGCTAAAAATTGCTGTTTGATCCGTGTTCTTCCCGACCTCCCTGGAATATCGGGATGCGCTCGCCTCGAATACTTTTCAACTTCACAAAATAGATTTTGGCAATCAATCAATTGCAAGCGTCTTCCCCATAATGAGTCAAATCGAATTCCGAGCCTTCCAAATTGTTCTTCTTGCGAATCAGCCATGAACTTTATGATTTCCGGTGTGGAACGCAGGTCCGCATCTGGAAAACACTTTCGGATGCCATCTTTAGCTCCTGGTCCCGCAACAACAAATTCCATCTCATCGAAATTCGTTAGGGTACTGTAGTTAAGGTCAATGATAAACTGCATCGCCAGAAAATCTCCGATCATTGGGTACGACCGCAACAATTCAAACGCGCTCTTCATGCTTCCAATCGTGGCAATTTTTTCGGGAACATGATCGTCCATCATCTGCCGCAGTAGCCTGAGATGTGACCGATGCTTTCTTGTTTCACCGTGCGCTCCCCCAGAAGGCATGATGTACGCCGCTGAATAGATTCGTACGTTTTTCTGCAAAGCATCGGTTAACAGCCTGTCACACGCGTCAAAATCGAAGTTACGATAACAGACCTCACCGAATGCCTGGCAAAGCAGTTCCCAAGTCTCGATTTTGTTAAATATCTTAAACAACACGATTCTGAAGAAGAGCTCATTATGGGTCTGGTCGCCCGAATATGCGATCTCCCTTATAAGGTACTGACTGACTCGGTCCGAGGCCCGGTACGCATTCGTAAACTTGAACGACGACAAAATGGAATCTGTGGTCAATGGATATTCATTCCGCAACCTTTTGAAGAAGATGTTTTGTCGCTCGGCAGCAAATTTCCAATAGGTGTCAAAGACCTCAGACACAATGAGGTCGGCAGAACCGATCCGAACACGCACTTGGTGATCGATCCTTCGTTTGTTCCCCAACGAAAGTGACAATTGGTCCATCACGCACTCCTCTCTTGAGAGTATTACAAATCGGTTCGGTTTGATCGTGTTCCCGTTGGTTCCTTTGATCGCTTTGGTGAGAGACCAAACGGTAGGCGAAATGTCCTTCGCCAACTGGCCACTTCCCACGAGTGCGCTTTTGCAAAACGAAGGCACACTGTCAGCATGCGATGCACCGGGGATAGGAACTGTTGTCGTCGGCGCATTTGCGAGCCTCCGACTGATGGGCCGTCAGTCGTGAAGAGCGTATCGCGGACCGAGACGATGACCCTGCATTGATGTTCTACTTGGACGACTAAGACGAGTTCTTGCAGGAAAATCGGCTTGTAATTCTCGATGGAAACCCAGCGGGAAATCCAGAGAAACACGACCGTCTACAATTTCGACACCATCGATGTAGACGGAAAACCAGAAGTGTAGTTTATGTGCTTGAAAATAATGGTCGGGGAGAGAGGATTTGAACCTCCGACCCCCTGGTCCCGAACCAGGTGCTCTACCAGGCTGAGCCACTCCCCGACTGGAGTTAGTGCCCTTATTCTACTACACGGTATCGGACGAAATTTCGTCCTGGCCTACGAACGGTGGACCTCGCCGCCCGAAACTCTTATGCGATCCTTCCCACTTCGTAGAGATATTCGACGAACGATCGCACTGCGCCATCCATTCCCTGCACCTTTTCATTCTTGGATTCGATTACAAAATATTCATCGGGCGCGTGAGCTCCGTTGCCATGGGCGATGCCGAAGTGCCCGGCGGCAAGATGCAGCGGCTCGTCGGTAAACACGTATCCGGGCCAGGAACCTGCACTGCGCGGCAACACAATCGGATCGATGCCGCGGCGTTTGTATACGGCAGTCTGCGCGCGAATGAGCGGCGCGTCGGCCGAGGTGCTGTTCGGGTTGTAGCCGCCGGTCATGTTCACTTCAATATCGCCAAAGCCGTGTTTTCCCAGATGCGCCTTGAGCGCGGCTAAAGCTTCGCTGGCAGTCATATCCGGCACAAGGCGCATATCGATTTTCGCTACTGCGCGGTGAGGAAGAATGGTCTTACCGCCGGGACCGGTGTAACCGCCGACCAGGCCTTCGATGTTTACCGTTGGGCGGGACATCAGCAGCTCAAGCGCCTGTTGCCAGTCGGCATCGTGCACCCAGTGCTCAACTCCCATTTGCTTCTTCGCGACTTCTTCGTTGAGCCGCTGCGCTGCTGTGGCGATCATCGCCTTTTCGGCCGGGGAAACCGGACGGGCTTTGGCGGCGAAGCCTTCGATCACAGGTTCGTTTCCGTCGGCGGACACAAGAGTCGCTAGGGCTTCCACGAGATGCCATGCCGGACTGTCGACGCGTGCCTTGTTGCTGGAATGAATGTCGTGGCGCGGTCCGCGGCCCCAGCGCTCTCCGCTCGAAACCAGTTCCAACTCCACCACGCCCTTTGCACCAAGCGTCATCGTTACGGTGCCATCAAGATCCTGTTCAGCCGATGGCATAAAAATTCCAACGCAGGGCTTGAGTGCGGCCAGGACTTCGGGACGGCGCACGATCTGCGCAAAATGCGGCGATCCAATCTCTTCTTCGCCTTCCGCAACCAGCACCAGATTTACGGGGAGCTTGCGACCGGAGGCGCGAATCGCATGCAGGGCCGCGATGAAAGTGGCTTCCGGTCCCTTCTGGTTCACTGCGCCTCGCCCAATCAGCACCGTTCCGAGTCCGGGCTTTTCGACCAGAGCCGCCGCCCACGGAGGTGATGACCACTCCGCCGGATCAACCTGCTTGACGTCGTACATGAAATAGAGACCGAGCGTTTTAGGCGCTCCCGCATCGAGGGTGGCAAAAATTCCCGGCTGGCCATCGGTTGGAATCTTGGTGACCTCGCCGAACCCGGCCTCGCGAAGGAAGCGCATGGTGAGATCGCAGCCCTCGGTCACTCCACGGTTCTCAGCTGCGATGGAAGGTTGCTTGATCCATTCCTGCAAACGCTGCACCGCTTCGTCGTGATGTTTTTCGATTTGCGTCCAGACTGGGGTAAGCTCGTCCTGATCCGCGAGTAAATGGTTGGGTAGAGATAATGCCGCGGCGCCTGCCATAGCGCCCTGAAGGAAAGTTCGCCGGTCCATGACCGGAGAGCATAATCGCAAATCGAGGTTTCGTCCAGAAGACAATGAGTGAACTCCGTTAAATCGGCTTTACTTTGCGTCGGAGCGCGGAGTGCGGATACCATAACTCCTTCTGCCTTCTATGAAGACTGTCTTCACTGCACTTTCGCTCTACACGCCGCTTGAGGAAATTATTGCCCCTGTCGTTGTGGTTGAAGATGGATTGATCACCAGCGTGTCCTCGCGAACGGCACAGGAACTTCCTGCCGCCGCCCACCATGTGGATTTTGCGGACGAAATTCTTGCGCCAGGATTCGTCGATATTCACATTCACGGCGGGGCAGGCTTGGACGTCATGGTCGCATCAGCGACCGAATTGCCGCGCTTGGGCAAGTTCCTGGCGACGCACGGGGTCACCGCATACTTTCCCACTACCGTAGCGGCGCCGCTCGATCAAATATGCACAGCTCTGGACCGCATATCGGGTGCCATAGAAACAATCTCGGCCGCGCAAAACGGCGTCGTACAGGCTCGGCCTCTCGGCATTCATCTCGAAGGTCCATTTCTTAGTCATAAACGGCGCGGCGTTCATCCTCCGGAGAATTTGATCGAACCAACGGCTGAAATCTTCGAGCAGTTTTGGCAGGCATCGCGCGGGCACATCAGCGTGATGACGATCGCGCCCGAGCTGCCCGGCGCAATGGAAGTTATTGCGGAAGCGGCACGAAGGCAGGTTTGCGTCAGCATTGGGCATTCCAACGCCGAGCTGCTTGTGGCCCGCGAAGCCGTAGCTGCTGGAGCGCGTCACGCCACGCATACTTTCAACGCGATGCGGCCGCTCGATCATCGCGATCCGGGCATCATCGCCGAAGTGCTCACCAACGACAGCATTACTGCGGACATTATTGCCGACGGCATTCATCTTGACCCAGCAATCGTGCAGCTTTTCCTGCGCGCCAAAGGAACGCAGCGCGCAGTGCTGATTACCGACGCCATCTCAGCTACCGGCATGCCGAATGGCCGCTACCAACTCGGGCCGATGATGGTGGATGTGAAGGACGGCAAGTGCACGGTGAACGGAACGCTGGCCGGCAGTGTTCTCACGATGGACCGCGCGGTCCGCAATGTAACTGAATTTGCCAGTTGGAGCTTGCGGGATGCCGTGGGGGCAGCCACGTTGAATGCGGCTCAGGCGGTTGGTGTGGGACAACGTCACGGTCGGCTGGCCCAGGGCGCGGAAGCGAATTTCGTCGTGTTATCGGCGGCGGGAGAAGTGAGAGCGACGGTCGTCGGCGGACAGGTTTCGAACGGAGCTTAATTCGAATCGAGCTTAGTTCGGTTTATGGCGCCGGGCTTCGGCTAAGTGGTGCAGCAGCATGGCCTCGTCGGCGCGTGACAGTTGGTCCAGAAACGAGCTCTCTACTTTCGGCTTCTCGTCGCTGGCAGTTTTGCCGGAAATGCTTTGCCGCAGCTTATCGCCGAGTTCGGGCTCGTTGCTCATGACCTGCGAATAGAACCAGAGAAAGTGCCGCATCTGGTCGAGCGCGGTGCGCAGAGTGTCGATCGGCTCGGTTTCCGACAATGAATTTAGAGTCTCCATCAGTTCCGGATCGCTGGGAGCCTGCATGGCGGCGCAATTCAGTTCCTGCTGAATCGTGCGCAGATCGTCGGTAACGCGTGCGATGCGGAGATGAAGCTCTTCCATTTCTTCTTTTCCCATGGGCTCAGTTTTGTGGTCTCTCAACATCTCATCGGCACGCGATCGCGAGTAGATGTCCCACGTGCTATGCGCTTTGGTAATTCGCGATTACTTTGGTATGCCAGAAAGTCACTATGCGAAACCCCGCTACCATCGCGGCGTTTCATGCCTTCATTTGTTTGCATTCATGTAGGATTCTTGAGTTGAATCCGGAGGTGCATGCCACCGGCAAAAGACCGCGTGGATTGTTGCCACAGACCGATGACCGTTAGACCGCGCGGAGCATTTGCTGGTTTACTATGCTGCTTTAGACGAGGGCGTAGATTTTGATTATGCCGCAGGGCGCACATGCGTTTGGGCTGCGAAACACGAATTTTCCAATAAAGGGCGGGCGTTGGTTAGCGAGGACGTGGCCGGGAACGATAAAGAATGATTTCGCATTAGGTGCTCATCAATGAACATGAAAGTTTGGCTTCATCGCCGCCGTCCCCGGATCGTCTTTATGGCGTTGGCTCTGCTCCTGCCATTCGTCGTCTCTAATAAATCCGCCGCCCAGGCCACTCTTGAAAAATCTGGCGACGCTGTCGCGTCGGTCGAGGGCAAGACATTTTCTCTTAGTAATGAAGTCATCACACACGAGTGGAGTGTCTCGGATGAAGGGTTCCGGGCTACGCGCGTCATCAATCGCCTCACCGGCGAAGCCGTGCCTCTATCGGAAGCGTTCGCGATCACTATTTCGGAGGGAGGGGTCATCTGGGCTTCCGCGATGACAGTAGTAAGTGGGCCAGAGATTAAAAATTTAATTGCGGATTCCAACTCGCCGCAACGCTCGCTTCAGTTTCGCGGCAAACAAATCGAAGTGCACCTCGAAGACAAAGACCGCCGGCTGAGCGCAGTTTGGCGCGGGATTTTGCGCGACGGATCGAATTATGTTCGGCAGGAATTGACTCTCCAGGCAAAAGACAAAGACGTGAGCATTACGAGTGTTCGTCTCATTGATCTGCAAATCCTCGATCTGCAAATCAAGGATCTGCAAATCAGGGGAGCGCACGTGTCGGGCGCCGTAAAAGGCTCTCCGATTATTGTCGGCAACATGTTTTTTGGATTCGAGCACCCGTTATCGGAGAGTCGAGCAATCGATAACCGCGCGATCGCTGCGATTTCGCGCGAACTACCTCTCAAAGCCGGTCAATCCGTAACGTATTCTTCCGTGATCGGCGTCACCGTTCCGGGCCAGATGCGGCGCGTATTCCTGCACTACGTTGAACGAGAGCGGGCTCACCCTTACCGAACTTTTTTGCACTACAACTCCTGGTACGACCTCGGATATTTCAACAAGTACGATGAACAAGGCGCCGTCGATGTCATCAATGCCATTGGAACCGAACTTACAAGAAAGCGCGGTGTTACGCTGGATTCGTTTCTCTTCGACGATGGCTGGGACGATGACCGGAAACTCTGGACCTTCAATTCCGGATTTCCGAATGGCTTTATGCCGGTAAAAGAAGCAGCCGCAAAATACGACGCTGCGCCCGGCATCTGGCTATCTCCCTGGGGAGGTTACGGTGAACCGCATCGAGAACGGGTCAAGTTGGGGAAAGAACAAGGGTTTGAGACCAATGAGAAGGGATTCATGCTCTCCGGCCCGAAATACTATGCGCGTTTTCGTGACACTTGCCTGGAGATGATCCGCAAGTATGGCGTCAACCAGTTCAAGATCGACGGTACCGGCAATGCAGATCAGGCGTTTTCCGGCAGTGAGTTTGACAGCGATTTCGCCGCTGCTATCCATTTGATCGGCGAGCTGCGCACTGAAAAGCCCGACCTCTATATCAACCTTACGACCGGAACGTATCCGTCTCCGTTTTGGCTTCGGTATGCCGATTCCATTTGGCGCGGGGGTGACGATCACAGCTTTGCCGGCGTCGGCAGCTATCGTCAGCGATGGATCACGTACCGCGATTCAGATACTTACGCCGGCATCGTTCTATCCGGACCGTTGTTTCCCGTGAATTCTCTCATGCTGCATGGGATGATCTATGCCAGGCATGCGCGGCATCTCGATACCGACCCCAACAACGATTTTGGCGACGAAATTCACGACTACTTCGGCACGGGCACGCAGCTTCAGGAGATGTACATAACGCCTTCGCTGCTCTCGCCGGAAAACTGGAACACTCTGGCGGAAGCGGCAAAGTGGTCGCGCGAGAATGCCGATGTGCTCGTGGATACACACTGGGTTGGCGGCGATCCCGCCATGCTTGAAGTCTACGGCTGGGCTTCGTGGTCGCCGAGCAAAGGCATTCTGACGCTGCGCAATCCAGGCGACAAGCCGCAAGACTTCTTGGTCGATGTTCAAACAATCTTCGAACTGCCAGACGGAGCGGCACAACACTACAGTGCACACAGTCCGTGGCAGAAAGATCGCGGCCAATCTGTCGTCGAATTACAGGCCGGAAAACCCTACACATTTCACCTTCAGCCATTTCAGGTAATAAACCTCGACGTTCTGCCGAAGAACTGAAACGAGTGAAGGTTGTCGGCCGAATCGCGCAGCCGCAGAGTGGCGTACTCCGAGATCCGAACGGGTGCGGGTGTTTTCTCGGCGAGAATGGCCGCGATATCGGAAATACTCAGTCGGCGGCCATGCCTTGAGTTTCCTGCTCGAATTGGCCGCGGAGCTGTTCTTCCAGGGCGGCCAACTGCGCTTCGATTTCCTCGTTGGCTTTGCGTTTGCGCACGACTTCCTCGCGATAGCGCCGCAGGAAATAATCGATCGTCTCCACGCGAATCTTGATCGAGCCGGTCGGCTTGTTTTCGTCCAAATCCTTGAAGCAAAAATACGGTGTGCCGGATTGTTCGATGATGCCCTCGATTACGCCGTAGATGGGCGCGTCATGGCCGCATTTAAAGCTGGAGATTTCCAGTGCAACTAAGTTCGGATGCCGTGCGGTGAACTTCGCCGCCCAGACTTTGTGGTTGGTGCTGCACGAATACGAATTCTTCCACGCATCCGTGATGTCGAGCGGGTGGCTGGTAATTCCGGCGCGAACTTCGTCGCCGAACAAACGGTCCAGCATGTCTTCATCGAGCGGCAACGTGTTCTGCGAAAAGATCGGATAGCCCAGCTTTTGGAACTCTTCCATGATTTCGTGATTCAAGCCGGGATCGTGGTGATAGGGGCGGCCCAGCATCACAATGCCAATGCGGTCTTCACATTCCAGTTGATCGAGAACTTCGCGGGCACGCCTGCGAATACTTGTCTCGTAATCCTCCAGCGCCTTATAGCCAACTTCGACGGCGCGGTCGTTTTCTTCTTGTGACAAACCCAGAATCGGCTGCCAAGCCTGCAGCATCTGGTGCGCGAACAGTTTGCGGTCGGCGAAGTTCAATACCGGGTCAAGATACTTTACGTTGTGCTCGGCGAAGACGTCGTTCTCTTTCGTGAATGCCGCTTTGACAGTTTCCGGTGTGGCCGTCACTGTCGGGCAGGCGTTCGCGCCAACAATTTTCACCAGCGGGGAACTCAGCACGTCGTACATCGGGAAGAAAATTACGTTCAACGGCTTCTTGCGGTGCTTTTCCTGAATCAGGTTGTAGACGTGCGAGATGCCGATTTTTGCCGGGAAGCATGGATCGATAGCTCCGCGGCTGGCGCCTGCTCGATACAGATCGGAACTCGTGTAGTCGGAATAAATTATATTTTCGGGCTGTACGCCGAGGCTTTCGAGGTATCCGTTGAACAGCGGGGCGTAGGTGTAGATATTCAGCACGCGCGGAATGCCGACGCGCACCTTCTTGCGATTTTGCATCAGCGGAATGCGTTCTTTGCCTGACTTATTCCAGAATGTCGTTACGGGGATCGGATCGGCGACATTCTTTGCGTTCACAGGTCGGAAAACTTCGTGCGCGGCGTCATCGACAAAGTTGGGATATTTATCTTTGATCTCGTCGATGCCCGCTTTGATGTCCTTCATGTCGTTGATGTCTTCGACCAGGCCTTTTTCGCAGGTGGCGATGATGAGACGCTGCTCCCCGTGCATCAGCGGAACCTTGGTCACTTTTTGAATGGGGATGAAGGCAAGATCATCCTTGGGAACGGTGCGAATGTCGATGAAGGTTCGCAGGCAATTGTTCTTGCAGAAATTGCAGCGCGTGCTTTCGTTGCGGGTGGTGCGGTATTCGATCTTGCGAACTGCGTCCAATCCTACGAATGACGTTTGCATACCGTTGCGCCAGAGCCGGACAGATTCGACTGCCGCGCCGATCGCACCGGATTCGCCGCAGAATTCATGGACGATGATTTCCGGCCTCTTGCCCGCCGCCCGGAAGCTGTTTTGAATGAAGTCCACTTCCGCTTTCACGACGGCCATATTATTTTGCGTTCCGCCTTGCAGAACAAATCGCGTACCCAAAGCCGCAAGGTTCGGAATGCTGGCCACATAGAGAAACACATTCTTCGGAAGCACCGCCGCCAAGCCTGCCAGAATTTCTTCCGCGCGCCAGCCCTGCCGCTGAAAGTTCACGATGTCCGACTGCATGAAAACAGCGCAGCCGTAGCCAAAGATCGGCATCGATTGCGCGGAGAAGGCCAGGTCGGCATATTGTTCCACGCTCAATCCAAAGCCCTCCGCGGTTGATTGCAGAAAATATCCGTTGCCCGCCGAGCACTGCGTGTTGAGCTTGAAATCTTTCACGCGGCCGTTGTGCAGGATGATGATCTTGATATCCTGCCCGCCCACGTCGACGATGACGTGCGGGTCTTCGTAAAACTTCAGAGCAGATTCCGTGTGCGCTACGGTCTCAACCAGAGCGACATCCGCGTGCAAGACGTCTTTCAGAATGTCTTTTGCATAACCGGTGGTAGCGACTCCTAAAACTTCCAACTTCGCCTTCTGCGCCTCCACCTGGCCGCGCAGGTTCTCGAACATTTCAATGGTGTCCTGAATGGGATTGCCGTTCGAGAGCTGATACGCCTTGCAGAGAATGTCGCCGCTTTCGTTGAGCAGCACGGCTTTGGTCGAAGTCGATCCGCCGTCGATGCCAATAAATCCCCCCACCGTCTGATTGGTGTTGAACATTGCCGGCGTGAATTTCTTGCGCCGGTAGGAGACCTTGAAGTCACCGAGTTCCGTGTCATCTTTGGCCAAGCCCTTGGCTCCCGACTTGGCTTTCTCTTCCTGCCGTCCGAACTCGATGTAGTGAACAAGTTTTTCGTATCCTTGATAGCAGCCGACGCTGTCTTCCTCGCTCTTGCCGAATTCAATTGCGCCCATGGCAGCGAAGTATTGCGCGTTCTGCGGAACTTTAATCAGGTCTTCTGCCTTCGCTCCTTCGGGGATCTCAACTTTTCGTTCCTGCCACATGCGGGGAATATTCGCTTGCCAGGCCTCGCGCATGCCCTTGATGAAGCTGTTCGGCCCGCCCAGCAGCAGCACATGTGGCCGCAGCGTGTGACCGCGAGTGAGCACACTCAGGTTTTGCAGCACGATCGCCTCAAACAGCGAAGCCATCAATTCATCGGAAGGCGTGCCGACTTTCTGCAGACTGTTGATGTCGGTTTCCGCGAAGACGCCACACTTGCCCGCAACCTTATGCAGCTTGATTCCGTGATAGCCCTGCACTGCGAGCTCGGCCACCGGAATCTTCAGCTTCGCGTTGATCTTATCGATGACCGCGCCAGTTCCTCCCGCGCACTTATCGTTCATCGATGGAATCTTTTTCTTGCGCCCGGTTTCATCGTCGTCCTTGAAGACAATGATCTTCGCGTCCTGACCGCCCAACTCGATCACGGAATACACTTCTGGATGCAGTTTCTCGACCGCCAAGGACACGGCTGTCACTTCCTGCACAAACTTTGCGCCGATCTGATCGGCAATGGCGCCGCCGCCGGAGCCGGTCATGAACATCCGCGTGTTGCGATTGTTGATGCCGACTTCTTTTTCTATGCGCCGCAGAAATTCCAGCGATTTTTCCGGCTGCTTGGTTTCGTGACGCTGGTAGTCCTGCCACAAAACTTTATCGGTAGCCGCATCTACGACCGTCGCCTTCACCGTCGTCGAGCCCACGTCAAGTCCCACCATGAATTCCGTGTGATGGTCGTGCGGCCTTTGTGGAGGCAAGGGAGCAATTTGCAATAGCTGAGCTTTTGGCTGTTCGAGATGGTCGTGCATTGTCTCTCCGATAGCTGGCCAGAAGGTTCTTGGAGCGTTCGCGAATCATGGTGACCGCCATCTCGATGGAACGAATTCCAAACAAGACGGCGGTCGCACCACCTTTACGCGGCGTTGGGCAGCGCGATCCCGGGAACGCGCTCGCGCTTCCACAGCCGCGTGCTCTTATCCATGCGATCACTCACGTGAAGGATGAATTGTGCGGCGGTTCCGGCAACGCCCTCGCGATGCGGTACGTGGTAGAACGGGCGCTTGAGTTCGGGATGCTCCGCGATATATTCGCGGATTTCGTCCAGGCTCTTGCCAGTGGATTTCAGGCATTGGTCGAACTCGTTCTTAGCCTTGACTTTCGCTTCGCCCAGCGCCATCTGCACGCGGCTGTGAGCGTTGACTTCGCCCTCGCCCGATGTTTCGATCGGCAGAAAAATCATGTCTTTGAATTTGTTGACGACCGCCGATTGCACTCCATCTGACTGCGAAGAGGGCATGCAGCCAAAGGGCTTCAGCGCCAGCACCATGTGGCAGAGCTTGTGAACGGTGTAGTAAACGTTCTTGCCGACTTCGAGGTGCCCTTCTCCACCACGCGCGAACTGGTTGTAGAAAGGGTTGGCGAAATCCGCCAGTTCTTTCTGCGGCACGAGACGATGAGTGATGCCACCCATGTTCTTAATTGTGCGGTGATAGAAAAACTGCCAGGCCTTCTCGCCAAAGCCGATGCCCCATAGCTTCTTGTGCAGGCCAATGTAGTTAGCGAAATTCTTCTTGACTTCATACCACTCCGGATTGCGATGCGGCCGATTTACCGGCCATTTCGCGATTGCATGAGCCTTGGCCTGATACATCAGATACGCGACCCAGGTCGCAATCGGTTCGACGATCACCTGAGCGCCTTCGCGTTCAAGAAAATCGAACATGTGGAAGTTTCCGTCGCCCTCGGTTATCTGCGCCCAGAACTCCCCCGTGATCTTCACGACGGGCTTGACCTTGGTGCGATCCACTTCTATCCGATCCATACGCTCGCGGGCCCTGTGCAGAGCGCCGAGATAGTCCTCGCCCCACAGATGCTCGTGCATCTTGCCAAAAACATTCGCGGTATTTCGCAGCACTTTGTTGCTCTTGAATTTCGGCTTGAGCCAATTCGGCGCGCGCTTCTCAATCTCAAAGGAGTCGCGATTGCGGAGATCGTGGCAAAGCCCGTCCACCATTTCGCGGAAGACGCGATCGGTTTCGCCCTTGCTCACTTCGAAGGGGCGAATCTGGTAAATCAGGTCGTTGATGACGTCGCCCAGGTGCATGGCATTCAGCATGCCGAATCCAAAATCGATCGTGAATTTCAATCCTGGCTCGCCGGACGCGGCCTTGATGCCATCGCTGTCTTTAAACAGCAGAACGCGGAAGCCGTCGAAGCCCGCATTCTTCAGCGCGAAGCGATATTCGGCTTCATACATGCCGAAGCGGCAGGGACCGCACGATCCCGCCGTGAAGAAAACGAAGTTGTTCAGAATCTTGTCGCGCGAGAGGCCCTCCTTCTCCAGGAATTGCAGATACTGTACGAGATTCCCAACCGTGAAATAAGTTGGGTTGCACTGGCCGTTGTTGCCGAATTCTTTGCCGGTCTGGAATGCCGCGACGTTGGGTACGGGTAGCTTCTCGCAGCGGTAACCGCAGCCTTGGAAGACGGCGCGAATCAAATCCTCGTGCTTCCAGGTAAAGCCGCCAAACAGTATCGTGACTTGATCCCGCTCCTCGGCAGTAAACGCCCTCTCTACTGGACGATGAAAATGTGTAGGCTGGTCGAGGCCAGCGATCTTGCGCAGCCGGGCGCGTTCCGCTTCCAGACGTTGTTTAATTTCCTCATCGTTACGGCTGTCGATTTGCACGAGATTGGTCGCCATTATCTTCCTCCGGCGTAAGCGTGTTTGAATTGTTCGGGTGCGAGGATGCGGAAAGCGGGTTGGCCAACCGCGCGGCGGGAACTTGTACTGCGAGATTTTGAGCGGAAGAAAGCTTGAACAGCAGACGAGTAACGCAGGTCTCCGCCCGAAACTGACGGAGGATACTGATACTGACGATCGAAAGCCACCGGAAACTCCTACAACGTGCTACAGGAGGTTCAAGGTTTACGCCAGAGAGAACCGTTCAACAACGAATCCTCAGGGCGCCGGACAAACGCTAAAACACTCTCCCACTTCGCGGGGGAGATGCCCCATTTTGCGAAACCATTTCGCTCGAACTTGCGAAGGTCTCTACCCGGCTTACGTCTCTTTCGCTCTTGTAACAGAAACCGGAGAGCGATTCAAGACTTAGCCCGGCTAATTTTTTCGATTGATCAAATTGTCTACGGGAATATCTGTACAAAAGCGGCGGACGCGTTTTTTGTTTAGGATACCGGGATGGGTTCGACTTTGAATCTCGCTTTGCTTTCAGCGGCGGTACTGGGATTTCGGCATGGGTTTGATTACGACCACATTGCCGCGATTACCGACATCACCAGCGTTGAAAGCAATCGCGGACGCGCCATGCGGATGGGATTGGTCTACGTCTTAGGACACGCAACCATGGTGGCCATCCTGGGTGGCGCGGTGATTTTGTTTCAGCGCTCCTTGCCGCGGAGCCTCGACAACTGGGCCGAGCGCGCGGTTGGACTCACGCTACTCGTTCTCGGTCTTTATGTTCTCGGCACGCTCTTGCGGGACAAGACCGCTTTGCCGAAATCTCGCGCTTCAATTCTCATCGGCTCCGGCCGCTGGTTGTTCTGGAAGCTCGGTCGAGCCTTCGGTCAGACCGGCGAGCGGCCGCAACAATCCACCAGCTACAGCCGGCGTTCGGTTTTTGTTATCGGCATCATTCATGGCCTTGGTGCGGAAACTCCCAGCCAGTTGTTATTGTTCTTGCTGGCGGCGAACTTGGGAGGCGTGGGGCGCGGCTTTCTGGGGCTGGCTGTATTTCTCGCAGGGCTTTTGACCATGAATACTTTGATGACCGCATCCGCCGTGGGAATTTTTGGCATGAGCGCCGCCAAGCCGAAGGTTCTCAGATTTGTAATCGGAGCCACGGCGCTTTATAGCGTAGTTGTCGGCTCCATTTTCTTGTTTGGGGCTTCGAGCCTGTTGCCTCAATTAGGCTGAGAGCGTGGCCGGCGCAGGAGGAACGAATCAGGCTTTGAGCGCTTGTTAGTCGTCATTCGCCGGATGCTTGCGGAACGAGCCGAAGATCCGGAAGCGAGTTTGCCGAAAATATGAGAATGGCTCCTGTGTGCCTTCGCATCATCGTACTCGTGATGCTGGTCACCTTCTGGGTGACGGCACCGGCCCAGCAATCCGGCGCGGGCTCTCCCCCTTCCAAGGACGCTCCTCTGTCTCTCGATGAAGTCGTCCGCAATCTCCAGCAGAGGAACGCGCAACGAGCGGCGGCGCTTGAGGAGTTTTCCGGGACGCGTATCTACCGCATGGAATACCGCGGCTTACCCGGAGACCGCGACGCGCAAATGGTAGTGCATACAGTTTTCAATGCGCCTGACTCCAGGAAATTTACGGTGCTCTCGGAAAGCGGGTCAAAGTTCGTCATCGATCACGTGTTCAAGAGGCTGCTGGACGGCGAACAAGAAGCTGCCAACCCGCAAAACCGCCGCCTCACCGCCCTCAGCACAGAGAACTACGACTTCGCCTGGGCAGGATACGAAAGCACGCCCGAGGGCGCACGATATGTTTTGAGCCTGCTTCCGAAGAGCAGGAACAAATTTCTGTATCGCGGAAAGATCTGGGTCGATGCACAGGATTTTGCCGTAGTCCGCATTGAGGGAGAACCGGCTAAGAACCCGTCCTTCTGGATTAAGAAGACGGAAATCAAACATCGCTACATCAAGGTGAATGATTTCTGGCTTCCCGCCGAAAACCATACGGAAAGCGTGATCCGCCTGGGCGGGCGCGCGACGCTTACCATTGAGTATCGCGATTACAAAATCACAAAGTCACTACCCGTGACAACTTCGAAATCAGCCGCTTCAAAGCCCCTGCCCCAGGCTACCGCTAAGTGATTTGCCGGGGGCCTAGAAAATAAGCTTCAATGCAAACTCCCCAATGCGCGGATTGTGCGCGCCGCTGGGATGGAGAAAATTGCTGGCTGGTGTGCTGTTTGCTGGATCCGGGGCCTGTATTCCGAACACGCAATCCGGCGCACCCGAGTTGAATTCCAGCCCGCAGGTTGAGTTGTTGATTCCATCCCACTGCGTGTGGTTGAAGACGTTAAACGCCTCGGCGCGAAATTCCAGCGTCATCGATTCCCGGATCGCGAAATGCTTGAAAACTCCCATATCGAAATTTGTGCGCCGCGGAATATTCAAGGAGTTCCGTCCCGAATTTCCAAAGGTCAGCCCCGTAGGCACTTCATAGGCTGCCGGATTGAACAGCAGCGGCCCGTCTACTCCGTAGTACGAACCCTTGGGAACATGGCCGTGAGGATCGCCTACCAGGTCAGCGTACGAGCCCGAGCCAACATAATTCGCCACTCCGGCGTTGTCGTAGTAGCCGCCGCCGTTGATGATGCTGACCGGTTCACCGGTTTGCATATTGGTGATTCCGGAGACCTGCCATCCGCCAAGAACAGCTTTCTCCAATCCGGCAGTGTGCTGGAAAATGGGCAAGCTGTAAACGTAGCTAACATTCAGAATGTGGCGCTGATCAAACACCGAACTGGCGCGATTGGCTGCGAGATTGTAGGAGTCGACGAAGTTGGCGTCGTACCGATCGGAGGAATTGTCAATGGAGTGGCTATACGTGTACGCGACTGTTAGCTCGAGCCCGCCGGCATTTCGCCGTCCGGAAATTTGCAGTGCGTTGTAATTGGAATTCGCGCCGCCAATGATTGCGTAAATGGATGTATAGCCGAGAAACCGGCGCAGCATATCGGGATCGACCGTTCCGTCGGGCAATGCGGGAATGTTGCCCGCGAGGTCTCCGGTATATCCGCACGCGACCGTGAGATTCAAAAGCGCTTGTCCGGTGAAATTAGTGCCGTTGGGCAATTGATCGGAAGAGCAGATCGGATCGGTGATGGGCATTCCAGCGGGGAATGGATTTTGCGATGCAGGCGTGCCAGGAATTTGATTCAGATCGACTTGCTGCGACAGATGCGTTCCCTTGCTGCCGACGTAAGCCACCGTCACCATCGTGTTCCGCGCGACCTCGCGTTGAACATCGAGGTGCCATTGCTGGACATAGGGCCATTGGGTTTTCGTCGTGATAGACGTCAACTGGCTCGTGCCTCCACCTATGGGGAATAGTTCGGGCGCGCCATTGGCGCTGCCGCCTATATTCGTATACCCGCTAATATCGGATTGCAGCGGCGCGATAATCAGCGGCGGATTTCCTTCGAGTGACTCCGTGTTCGCGTCGTTGCCATTAGCGTGCTCGAAAAATATTCCGTAGCCTCCGCGAATAGCCATCTTGCCGTCGCCTTTGGGATCGAAGGCAAAACCGATGCGCGGCGCAGGATTGAACAAATGGCCGCTCATGCAACTGGAGTGAATCCCGTTCGTCCCGCAGTGCACCATGCCCGTCATGTTGTTGATGCTCTGGCCGGGACCGAAGATTAGCGAGCCGTCGTCGGGGGAAATCATCGGAGCTTTGGCCGGATTGTAGGCCGCCGGTTCAAAGTTGTACGCCTGTCCCTTCGCTTCGTAGTAGCTGCCAAACAAGCTGACTCGTACTCCCAAATTCAAAGTGAGGCGCCGGCTGACCCGCCAGTCGTCCTGCAGATAAGGCTCAAGAACTTTGTAGCGGTTGTAATATTTGACGTTTTGATTCGCTTGCGCGAAGTTGGCGATGTCGCCGATCAACAGATCGGCAAAGCCGTTGCCCGTGCTGTTGCCGGTCGTGTAGCTGAATGAAGGATTCCCCGAGAAACTGAGACTCCCGTTCGGCTCCTCCTCGGCCGGCTCGTTTTTTTCCACCGCGGCGAAGTAAGCGCCGAATTGCAGGTTGTGCTTTCCCAATATCTTCGTCGCATTGTCGTGAAACGAATACGTAGGATTGGAATTGTTCCACGGCAGAAAGCCGGGATCAACCGAGATGTTGCCGAAATCGTTTGGTCCGCCGACGCCGATCGACGGCAACGTCCCGTTAAATCCGTTTTGAAAGAATCCGGTCATGGTCATCGTCGAAGGCCGCTTCCACGCAGACCCTGTATTGAAGTAATGAAGATGATTCGCCCCGTAGCTGAAAATGAATTCGTTGAGCAGCGTCGGAGATAGTGTCGCGTTCAGGTTGAGAACCGCGCTGATTCCTGGGCCGTTAATCACTCCGCCGAATGCCGGAACACTCGATGACCCGCTCGGCGAGTACGGATACGACTGCTGCCAGGAATCATGGACGAAGCGGAAACTCGCCCGCAGCCTGGAATTGATGTTGTCGTCAATTTTGAATAACTCCTCGTGCCAGGTTAGCGGCTGCGGCTCGGTTACGAAAAGTTTGTGGTCCGAGCTCGGCAACGGAATGTTCGCTACGAGGGGATCGGAATTCGCGTGATCGATCAGGCTGGAGAGATTGTTGTTGGGAAAGCCGTCAAAACCATTGGGATCATTGGGATCCACCTGGTAAGCGGGGCAATCGATGTTCACCACTTCGTTGGGCAAGGAGATTGGTGTTCCGTCACGCACAAACGGAGTTCCCGGCGCTGGACACACATCGCTGAAATCCCCCGCCCGCTCCGCCGCAGTCGGTACGTAAACGCCGTTGTAGACGCGCGGCTCATTCTCCCGCCGGAACTCCTGTGACCAGAAAAAGAAAAGCTTGTTTCTGCGAATGGGCCCGCCCAGCGTGTAGCCGAAATCCTGCTTGTTGTAAAAAGTCTTGGGAGTTCCCGGCTGATCGAAATAATTGTGCGCGTTGAAAAATTGGTTACGCAGAAACTCGAACGCCTCGCCGTGGAACTGATTCGTCCCCGATTTCGTCACGGCTTCAATCGTGCCCGCTCCATTCCGGCCATACTGCGCGCCGTAGGTTGAAGTCAGCACGCGCACTTCGGCCAGTGCGTCAACATTCGGATAGATATTCAGGTTTGCATTGCTGCCTGTATCCAACGTCTCGCCGCCGTCAACCTCCCAGTTGTTGAACTCCGTTCGTCCGCCGTTGATGGCATAAGAAACGCTTCCCGCCGGCCCGACTGTTCCTTCATCTTGCCCAGTCTGATTGCTGACGCCGGGAATTAGAGTGATGAGTTGTGTGAAGTTGCGTCCGTTCAGCTGAAGCTGGCTGATCTGCTCACCGGTAATAGTGCCAGCCAGTTCCGACGACTGAGTCTCTACCGCTCCGGCCGCGTTGCCTTCGACCACTACTTCGCTGGTCACCGCACCCACCAGCAGCATGGCATCGACTCTGATCCGCGCGCCCACACGAAGCACAACCTGCTTCGCCTGAAATTTCTGAAAGCCCGCGGCCTTGATGCTTACGTTGTAATTGCCTGCGGGAAGCGCCGCCACAAGAAAGTCGCCGTCGGAGTTGGAAGCAGCGGTTCGTCGCAGGCCCGTTGAGGTATTGCTCACCACAACTTCGGCGCCGGAGACAACCGCTTCACTCTTGTCTCGGACGGTCCCGGTAATCGATCCCGAGGACTGTGGGAAAGCGAACTGCGCGCAGCACGTGACAGCCAGGAAAGTAAATGCAAGCCTGCAACACAGGACGTGGGGTGATTTCATTGAAGGCGTCTGCTCCTGCAACTCGATCCGCAATCTGCGACCACACATTAAACCACTTCTGGCCGCAATTGTTGCAAGGAAAGACGCGAAGATTTAGGAATTGTGGAAACTCACCAGCTTGAGCGCATGTCGCTGGATGTCCCGCCCGCCGCCGGAACGTAGCATTTCAGCGTGTAGTCCATCACCATGCGGTCGGCGTTGAAGCGCCAGCCCAGCGTGCGAATGGTGCGCTTCATGCGCTTGATCCAGCCCCGAGGTAAGCCGTCGCGGTCGCGCTGATAATAGAGCGGAATCACTTCCTCGCGCAGCGTTCTCAGCAGGTTCTCGCCGTCGCGGTCGTCGTGAACGCTCATGTTGGAATGCGTGCGCCCCGTCCCGATGGCGAAGCCGTTCATCCCGTCGTAAGCCTCGGCCCACCAGCCGTCGAGAATGGACAGGTTCAAGCCGCCGTTCAGCACAACTTTTTGGCCGCTGGTCCCGGAAGCTTCCAGCGGACGCCGTGGATTGTTCAGCCAGACGTCAACGCCCTGCACAAGGTAGCGTCCGACGTTGATGTCGTAATCTTCGACAAAGACGAACTTGTCGGCGAACTGCGAATCGCGCATCAGGTTGGCAATCTGCTGCAACACCCGCTTACCCGGTTCATCGAGCGGATGCGCTTTGCCGGCGAAAACAAATTGCACGGGTCGCTTGGGATCGTTCACCATCGAAGCCAGTTTTTCGATGTCCTTCAGAATCAAATTGGCTCGCTTGTAAGTGGCAAAGCGGCGGGCAAAGCCTATCGTCAGCGCGTCGGGACTCAACACGCGTTCCAACCGCTGTATTTCGTCGCGCGGTTCGATGCGGCGTTCTGCCTGTTCCACAGCGCGGCGTCGCACAAATTCCAGCAGTCGCGACTTCAGAATCAGGTGAGTTTCCCACAGTTCGCCATCGTCAACGCTCTCAATCCCTTCCCAGATCTTCGCTTCGCTGCTTCGCTGTTGCCAGCCCGCGCCCAAATGCCGGTCGTAAAGACGGAACATCTGCGGCGCAAGCCACGAGGGCACATGGACTCCGTTGGTGATGTGGCCGATGGGAACTTCATCTTCCGGCTTTCCTGCGGACAGCCCTGTCCACATGGCGCGGGAAACCTCGCCGTGCAGCGCCGAAACCGCGTTCGCCCGCCGCGAAATCCGCAGCGCCAGCACCGTCATGCAGAAGAGCTCTTCGGCATTACTGGAATTCTCACGGCCCAACCCAAGAAAAGTTTCCGTCGAGAGATGCAGCGCGTCGCGCAAAGGTCCAAGATGCTCTTCCACCAAAGCGGCGTCAAAACGGTCGTGTCCTGCGGGAACCGGCGTGTGCGTTGTGAAGACTACTTCTCGCGAAACGCGCGGCACTGCGGCTTCAAAGCTGATGCCCTCGTCTTCCATGCGCATGCGAACGGCCTCCAGCACGGCGAACGCGCTGTGGCCCTCGTTCAAGTGAAGCACTCCCGGCGCAATTCCCAACGCCCGCAGCGCCCGCAAGCCGCCTACCCCCAGCAATAACTCCTGGCGGATGCGGATGCGCCGGTCGCCTCCGTAGAGGCGTGAAGCCATTTCACGGTCTTCGACGGCGTTGCCTTCCACATCGGCATCGAGCAGTAGCAGATCACGGCGGCCAACTTTCACCCGCCAAACCTTGGCCCGGATGGATCCCTTGCGCGTATCGATCTGCACCACGATGGGCCGGCCGTCAGTCCCAATCGCCGCTTCCATGGGCAGTTGGTTTACGTCTGTGTCGAGATATTCTTCCTGCTGCCACCCGCCCGCATCTAGGCGTTGCCGGAAATATCCCTGCCCGTAGAACAGGCCTACGCCAATCAACGGAATATCCAAATCGGAGGCGCTCTTAATGTGATCGCCCGCCAGCACTCCTAAGCCGCCCGAATAGACGGGTAATGATTCATGCAAACCGAACTCAGCGGAAAAATAAGCCACTGGACGCGGCCGCAAAACGCCGGCGTGCCTTGCTCCCCAAGTCCTATCAGCTTCCAGATATTCGCGCAGGCGGCGATAGGCATAGTTGATGCGGCTGTGCAGCACCAGTTCCGTGGTGCGGGATTCCAGTTTGGCCAGCGGAAACTCCCCCAGCAGCGCCACCGGATTATGATTCAGTTCCGCCCAGCGCGCAGGATCCAGATCGAAAAACATGCTCGAAGAATCATGGTCCCAGCTCCACCACAGATTGCGGGCCACGGTCCAGAAGCGTTCCTGGAGAGGCGCAATAAAGCGGTCGAGCGTCCGCGCTTCGCTGACCACGGGAGCCACCTGCGTGGCGGCCGCGGTAAGCATTTGAATCTCCCCTTCGGTAAAGATGCGAGGTTTGATCGTCTGTACGACAAGAACGCCTTGCAGAACTCCGCGGTCAATCAGCGGCACTCCCAGGAACGAGTGGTAGTCGTCTTCTCCCGCTTCCTTGAAGTATTTGAATCGAGGATGGTTTTCAACTTGTTCGACCGCCACGGGCCGCACTTGTTCCGCAACCAGACCGGCCAGGCCCTCGTGAACTCCCATGCGCAGATTTCCAATGCATTCCCGGCGCAATCCGAGCGTGGCGGCCAGCACCAGGTTGGCTCGGTCAGGTTCCAGCAGGTAGGCGGAGCAAACATCGGTCGCGAATCGGCGCGCGATCAGCGCCACCACATTCATCAGCGTCTCTTCCGGCTCTCCGCCAATGGCCGCCAGGTTCGCGATCTCGTCCAGCGTAAGAACGACGCCTGGATCGCTGGGCATCGTACTCGCTTCTAATTCCTCAATCACGCTTTTGTCTCGGTTCAATCGGTAAACTGCCTCCTGCAGCGAACACCACATACAGCCTTGATCGGCAAACCTGCTGGATACTTCATTTTAAAGGGTGAAGAAGAATTTTACCTTGTGGAGAGCGCATCTGGTGTTACGGGAGTGTTCCCGCCAAACTTCACGGTGAATGAAAGTTTGCCCTGTTTACAGCACTTTAGGCGGGAACTGCGCCGAAGTCCAATCGAAATTCTTTATGCCGGCCATAGGAGAGACAAGGGTTGCGCGACGCAACGGATGCGTAGGTTACCTGCCGCCTCCGATTTCCAGGATACTTCCCGTCACGTAGGACGCGGCCGGCGAAAGCAGCCAGGCCACAGCTTCAGCCACTTCCTCGGCGGTACCGGGACGCCCCATCGGAATCGTGGATCGCAAGCGAGACAGGCGTTCAGGCGCGCCATTATCGGCGTGCAGGTCGGTCTCGATCAGTCCAGGCGCAACGGCATTTACTCGAATGCCTTGTGTCGCTACTTCTCGCGCGAGTCCGACAGTAAAACTATTAATCGCTCCTTTCGACGCGCATAGTGAACCCATTCGCCGGCAGCGCCGGTACGGGCTGCGATCGAAGAAATGTTCACGATGGACCCTCCCGCTCCGCCGCTTTTGGTTGACATGCGACGCACCGCCTCCCGCGAGCACAGCATTGCTCCCGTCACGTTAAGCGCAAATACAGCGTCTATCGTTTTGGGGCTCAGGTCGCGAACGTGAGCAAAGCCTCCGGTGACGGCGGCATTGTTCACCAAGCCTCCAAGCGGCCCAAGTTCCCGGTCTGAGGTCTCGAACAGACGAAGAATTTCGGATTCCCGGGACACATCCGCCCGCACAGCGACAGCTTTACCTCCGCCGGAAACTATCTCGCGCACGACCGCCGACGCTGCCGCTTCATTCTTCGCAAAGTTCACAGCCACCGGATAACCCTGCATGCCGAGCAAACGGGCCGTCGCGGCTCCAATTCCCCGGCTTGCGCCTGTGACGATGATCGCTCTCTTGTTGTCAGTTTGGATCGCCATAAATCGAGAAGTGATGTTCCGAAGTTCCAATTCTAAGGGAAAACGTCATGCCTCACGTTCAGGGAACTTCGCTGAGCAGGAGGGTGTCTGATGTTGCAGACACGCGCGTGCCTGACGAGAAAGAAAAGAAACAAAGCGAAGCGAAGGAGCTTTCATATGTCTTTCTCAATGGCAGGCGGAGGTCCGCCCGGTCCGCAAATTAATGTCACACCGCTGATTGACGTGCTGCTGACGTTGATTGTCGTCTTCATGCTCGTGGTTGCAATGGAGCAGGACCAAGGCGAAAGTGCGCAGATTCCGCAACCGGATCAAAAACAAACGCAGCCGATTTCCCAACCACGCACGGTCGTGATCCAGGTGGTCTGGACTACGAAAGATGCGCCGCCCACGGTGAAGATCAACCAGGAAGATGTGACCTGGGACAATCTTGAAACAAGGCTGGCAGAAATCTATTTGAAGCGCGTGGAAAAAGTAGCCTTCGTCCGCGGCGATGCCGATGTCGACTTCCAGTACGTGGCGGATGTCATCGACGTGGCGCACCATGCGGGAGTGAAACGGGTAGGGCTGCTGACCAAGGATCGAATGCTGGAGGGGGAATGATTATGCCTCGCCGTTTGCTGCGTAGCGGTTACGGCAGTCATCTTTTATTGCCGGTATCCCGTGATGGAATAACGATCTGGCGCACCATGTTGCGAAAACATCATCGATCGGAAAGGCTTTTCAGCGACATCAACACGATCCAGTTCGCCAGCGTGATGGGGATGGTGGTATTTGTCCTGCTGCTGGTCTTCATGACGATGCCCACGCATCATCATGGCGTCAGCGTTGACATTCCGAAGGTTTCCCATCCTGTTTCTATGCTGGGCGCTGTTCGAGAAAACGCCATGCAAGTGGCGATCATGAGAAACGGCGATGTTTTTTTCGGAACTGACCGCGTGAATTCTCAGGACCTCCCAAGAATGATTGCGGATCGCATGAAAGATAAAAGCATCGAGCGGAAGGTGTACATTCGGGCCGACGCGCGTACCTACTGGGGCACTGTAAAGGTAGCCCTGGACGGCGTGCGCGCAGCCGGCATTCTGCGAGTCGCCTTTCTGGTGGACTCCCGGCGCTCTTCGATTCCTTGAGTGAGTTTCTGTCAAACCACTTTCCCATTTCGGGAAACGGCAGCCGAAAATTCCGAATTTGGGCTTTACAAAGTGTTCTACGTAGAACACTTCTGCGGAATGTGTAAGGCCTATTCCCTTGCCCGGGTCTTGATCCAGATCGGCGTGCCCACAAAGCCAAAGGCGTCGCGAATCTGGTTCTCCAAAAAGCGTTGGTAGGAAAAGTGCAGTTTCACGGCGCGGTTGGTGAAGAGCACGAATGTTGGCGGAGCCACCGCGGCCTGCGTCATGTAAAGAATTTTCACCCGCGAGTGCATGGGAACTGACGCGCGCTCAAAGTCTACGCGCTCGATGAAGCGATTCATCTGCGACGTCGAGATGCGCTTGCGGCGTTCGGCAGCAACCTTCTCAATCAGTGGGAAGATTCTTTCCACTCCCTTGCCGGTGTTGGCGGAGACAAAAACGATCGGAGCGTAGTTAAGAAATTTCAGGTCGTAGCGCAAGCGCTGTTCGTAGGCTTCACGGTCGCCAGGTCGCCGGCTCTCGCGCATGCGCGATGCTTTTGTCGGGCGCACATCTTTTTTCGGTGCGCTCGTCACAAGGTCCCATTTGTTGACGACGATGATCACAGACCGTCCGCTCTCGTGTGCGTAGCCTGCGATCGACGCATCGAGCTGGTTCACGCCTTCGGTCGCATCGATAACCAGTAGCGCAATGTCGGCGGCTTCCAAATGCTTTCGCGCCATCACCACCGAAAGTTTTTCCGCCATCAGGTGCGTCTTGCCTTTGCGGCGAATGCCAGCCGTGTCGATGAAACGAAAACTACGCCCGTGGTGCTCGACAATTTCATCGACCGCGTCGCGCGTGGTGCCTGGGATGGGCGAGACAATCGCGCGATCGGACGCAGTCAGCGCGTTCAGCAGCGTGGACTTGCCGACGTTGGGATGGCCAATGATGGCGACTTTGGTTTCGTGAGCAGCTTCAGTGTCCGGTTCAGATTCATTCGCTGGCTGCGATTCTTCCTCTGCCAGTAGTTCCTCTGTGTCCTCTGCAGTTAAGACCTGCGCAGGCGGCGGCAAAACTTCCAGCACCGCATCGAGCAGGTCGTCGACGCCGCGGCCGTGTTCTGCGGAGACCGGAAACATTCCTCGGATCCCCAGGCCGTGAAAATCATCCACCAGCGACGATTGCTTGTCCGAATCCACTTTGTTGACGGCGAGAAAAAGCGGACGGCCTGTCTTGCGCAGCAGGCGCGCGAGTTCCATGTCAGGGGCAGCCAGTTCGGTCCGTCCATCTACTACGAGGACGATCGCGGCGGCCTCATCGAGAGCGACGCGAGCCTGGCGGAAGATCTCTGACGGAATAAAATCTTTTTCTTCCGGCAGAATGCCGCCGGTGTCGACGATGCGCAGAGGGCGGCCATGCCATTCCGCATCGCCGTAGAGCCGGTCGCGAGTGATGCCAGGTTCGTCGCCGACAATGGCGCGGCGCGAACCTACGATGCGATTAAACAGCGTGGATTTTCCCACGTTCGGACGGCCCACGATGGCGAGCGTGGGAACGCCGGCTGCGGTGGTGGCGAGAGTGCTGCTCGAATTGTAAGTGGGTTGAGTCAAAGTTTGGACTGCTCGGAAATGCCTTTGGCGCTGTTTGTGAGTGGAACTCGTATTATAGAGACTCTGTGGCTTCCACGACTTCAAATCGGCCTGCTTCGAGCGGAACGGACGCTTCCCTCTACCAGTTCTTTGCGCCGGGTGGAGTTCTTTCGCGAACACATCCCGCTTACGAGTTTCGCCGCGGACAACTGCAAATGGCACAGGCGGTGGAGCAGGCGCTGGAAGAAAAGCGGCACTTGATTGTGGAGGCGGGCACCGGTACAGGCAAGACCCTGGCGTACCTCTTGCCTGTGATTCGATCAGGCAAGCGGGTCATCATCTCGACTGGTACGAAGAATCTGCAGGAGCAACTTTTCTACAAAGACGTTCCGTTTCTGGAGCTGGCACTCTTCGGAGACGGCAGTGCTACGGGTGAGCAACAGCAGATTCCTCGCTGCGCTCGGAATGACAAGGCTGGTGGCGGGGAAGCGAGGGGAAAGCTTTCTGTCTGCTACATGAAAGGGCGCAACAATTATTTGTGCCGCAAGAAGCTCTATGATCTGACCGACCAGCCTGTCCTCAGCGGTCTCGAAGAGATTGAACAATACCGCGCGCTCGCGGCGTGGGAGAAGAACACACAGACGGGCGATCGTGCTGAGTTGGCCGAACTCCCTGAGGCCAGCCAGCTTTGGCACAAACTCGACGCCCGCGCCGATACCTGCACCGGGCAGAAATGCAGAGAGTTCGAGCGCTGCTTCATCACGGAAATGCGTCGGCGGGCGATGGAGAGCGACATCATTATCGTCAATCATCACCTGTTCTTTGCCGATCTTGCCATCAAGTTGCAAGCGGATGGCGCGCCGGACGCGGGCATTCTGCCGGAAGCCGCAGCGGTGATCTTTGATGAAGCGCACGAGTTGGAAGATGTGGCGGGAAATTATTTTGGCATCTCGGTGAGTAACTTGCGCATGGACGATCTGGCGCGCGATGTGGAATCGTCGATGCAGCACAATCGCATGATGTCGGCGTCGCTGTCAGGCGCGATTGGCAGCCTGCGCGAGCGTTCACAGTTTTTCTTTTCGCTGTTGCCGCCGGGAGACGGGCGATTCTCATTCGAAAACCGGCGCGAGTTTCTGGAAGAGAACGGCGATGAATTTCTGGCGCTGAACCAGGCATTAACGCGCGTGGCGGGCGAGTTGGAAAACTTGCCGCAAAAGCCGGAAGAGGTTTTCAACTTCGCGCGGCGGGCGCAGGAGTTGCAGGTGCAGCTTCAGTACGCGATGGAATCGGAAGATCGCAACACGGTGTTCTGGATCGAACGGCGGGGAAAAACCTTTTCACCACAGAGACACCCTTCGACTGTGCTCAGGGCAGGCTCCGCCACAGAGAAAACGAAAGAAACATATCAGGGACGGCAGAATGTTTTTTTACAAGCTACGCCGATTGATGTTGGACCCATTCTCCGTGAATGCCTGTGGTCGAAGCTCGATTGCGCGGTGCTGACTTCAGCGACGCTGGCGGTCGGCGGAGGATTCGAATACATCCGGCAACGGCTTGGAATGGAGCACGCGCGGGAAGTTGTATTACCTTCACATTTCGATTACCAATCGCAGGCTTTGTTCTACGTGCCGCCCGATCTTCCCGATGCGCGCACGCCGCAGTTTGTGTCGATGGCTTCCGAGCGCATTCGCAAGCTGCTGGAATTAACGCGCGGGCGGGCGTTCGTGCTGTTTACCAGCTACGCGCAGATGAATGAAATCTACCAGCGGCTGCTCGGCGTAGTTGCGTTCCCTCTGCTTAAACAAGGCGACGCTCCAAAGAGCGCGCTGCTCGACGAGTTTCGGCTCACGCCAAACGCGGTGTTGTTCGCCACATCATCCTTTTGGCAAGGAGTGGACGTGCAGGGCGAACAACTCAGTTGCGTGATCATCGACCGTCTGCCGTTCGCGGTTCCCAGCGATCCGGTGGTGGCGGCGCGAGTGAAAGCCATCGATGCCGATGGCGGCAACGCGTTCTTTCAGTATCAGGTGCCTGCGGCGGTGATCACGCTGAAACAAGGCTTCGGACGATTGATTCGTTCTCTGCATGATCGCGGGTTGCTGGTGCTGCTCGACAATCGCATTCTGAAGAAGCAGTATGGCCGTGTGTTTATCGAGAGCTTGCCGAACTATAAGAAGACCACAGATTTGCAGGTGGTCGAAGAGTTTTTCGGAGCGAGTGTGTGAGGAATTCGTGAAGGATATCTAGGGCTAAGACCCGCCAATTCATTGGCGCTGGACGGCACGACTGAACGTCGTGCCCTTCCTCAACATATTTATGAGAATCCTCTAGCGTCTTTTTCGTCTGGAACGGTTGCTTAACGGACTCATTTCTTCGATCGGAATAACCTTTGTTCTTTTACCGAAGAGTCCTTTCAGCTCTCGCACACTCCCTGTGATCGGAACAAGATCGAAGCGGCCCTTCTCCGTTTCGACAAAATCTATGCGATCTCCCGGCTTAAGTTTGAGTGCAGCCCGAATCTTAGCCGGAATGGTAACTCTTCCCTGTGAATCGAGCCGTGGCAAAAAATGCTCCTTTAAAATTAGTAATCGGCATTCTTTGCGATCACTTCATCTGTGCTCGTCCGCCATGCCGGGGCCGCCGATCACTCCGACTCCAATTCCCGATGGCTGCTCTTTCGAGTGATATACGCGCTCGGTGGCTTTCATGAAATCCGAGGGCTTGGCGTTGGGGATGTCCAGGAAAGTTTGCGGGTTGCGGTCGGTCAGAGGGAACCAGGAACTCTGAATCTGCACCATGATGCGGTGGCCGCGGCGGAAGGTGTGGTTTACGTCCTGGAAAGTGTAGTTCAGTTCTTCGACTTTGCCGGGAATGAAGGGCTCGGGTTTTTCAAAGCTGTGGCGGAATTTTCCGCGGAAGGGCTCGCCGCGAACCAGTTGCTGATATCCGCCCATGGCGAATGCGGGTGGTGGCACGTCTTTTCTGGGCTTGTCTTTGTCCTCCGGTCGAGGCGCGTCGAGTTTGCTGTCGGGATAATCGGCGGGATAGACGTCGACCAGTTTCACGTCCCAATCGGAATCCGTACCGGAAGTGGAAACGAATAAGCGTGGAGAAATCGGACCGGCGATCGTGACATCTTCCTGGAGCACCGGCGTCTCATAAACCAGAACGTCAGTGCGGCTGTCGGCGAAGCGCTGGTCGGAGAGCATGTATTCCTGCGGGACGTTTAATGCCGCGTAATTGACAAAAGGCACTGGCTTAGCGGGATCGCTTACATATTCATCGAACGACGCCGAATCGGCGATCGGCGGATCGAACGACAGGCCGCCGCCGGGCTGGAAGTAAAGAGTCTTGTGTTCCGCTTCTTTCGGTGGCCATGCCGAATAACGTCTCCACACGTTGGTTCCGGTTTCAAAGACGTACACCTTGGGCAGTTTCGCGTCGGCATTGCCTTTAAGGAATTGCTCGAAAAAGGGGAACAGAATGTTCTTGCGGTAGAAGTCGCCTGTGTTGGCGGCAAACTCGACACGGCCGAGGTGTTCGCCATCGTAGCGAGCCCAGCCGCCGTGCACCCAGGGGCCGACCACGAGCGCGTTGAAGATTCCAGAATTGTTTTGGTCGATCGCGTGAAAAGTCGAAAACGGGCCTTGCAGGTCTTCCGCGTCAAACCATCCACCAACCGTGAGCACAGCGCAATGAATGTTCTTCATGTGCGGAGCTAAATTGCGAACCTTCCAGTAATCGTCGAAGGTATCGTGATGGAGCTGGTCATCAAACAGAGCGCTCTTGCCGTCGAGTAATTTGGAAAGATTGCTGGTTGGGCCGACGTTTAAATAAAACTCGTAGGCATCTTTCGTGCCCCAGTCAAAAGGCACGGGAGTTTTCGGCGGGAGCTGCGGGTTTTCCTGCGGCTTGAAGGAGCTGTAAAAGCCGAAGTTCGCGGCGAGCATAAATGCGCCGCCGTGATAGGCATCGTCACCCATAAACAGATTGGTCATCGGAGCCTCCGGCGATGCGGCTTTCAGCGCGGGATGCGAATCGATGATGCTGGCGGAAGTAAAGAATCCCGGGTAGGAGATTCCCCAGATGCCGGCGTTGCCATTATTGTTGGGCACGTTCTTGAGCAGCCAATCGATCGTGTCGTAGAGATCGCTGGCGTCGTCGACATCCTGCTTGGATTTCTTGTTGTCGATGTGCGGACGCATCTCGACGAACGTGCCTTCGGACATGTAGCGGCCGCGAACGTCCTGCATGACGAAGATGTACCCGGCTTTGTCGAAGTCAGGCGAGGGGCCGAGCTGGGTGCGATAGGAATCCACGCCATAGGGAGAGACGCTGTAAGGAGTCCGGTTGATCAGGAATGGGTACGGCTTTGAGCTGTCCTTCGGCACGTATACCGCAGTGAAGAGATGCACGCCGTCGCGCATGGGAATTCGATATTCGTATTTTGTGTAATGTTCTTTGGCATCGTACTCGGGCGCGTCCGGCTTGTTTTGGGCGACAGTGCAGGGGACGGCAAAAAGAGCGGCAAGAAGCAGGTGAAGAAGACGATGACGCATGCGCAATCTCCTTTGGGAGCGAATAGGAAAACTACATTCGCACGGCAATGGCCGTCAAGCAGGACGGGCGGCGCATCCGCGATACAATAAATATTCGCAATAAAAGCGCACATTTGGCAGGAACGAGGCGCAGTCACGTTCGAGGAAAGCATGTTTGAGGAAACCAATGTTTGAAGTGACGGTGGAAGACACATTTGCCGCAGGCCATTACCTGCGCAACTACAAGGGCAAGTGCGAGAAGCCGCACGGGCACAACTACAAGATCCGGGTGACGCTGGCCGGCGCGGAACTGGACAAGGCCGGCTTGCTGGTCGATTTCAAAGATCTGCGCGAAGTGATGCGGCACGTGATCGAGCGGCTGGATCATCAGATGATCAATGAGATCGAGCCTTTCACGGTGATCAATCCTTCGGCGGAAAATCTGGCGAAGTATTTTTACGACGAATCGAATGGGCGACTGCAGGGCGTAACCGGTGGCCGCGTACGGGTGAAGGACGTGACTGTGTTTGAGACTGACACGACTACGGCCAAGTACAGCGAGTAATCAGTTGTCAGACTGCCGCTGACTTGGGTCGAATCCTGAATGGTCGATTGACCTCGGTCTCAAAACAAGCAGAGTCCTTAACACTGATAACTGGAAGCTGGCAACTGGCGGCTGCCTTTCATGCAGATCACCGAAATCTACAAATCGATACAGGGTGAGTCCACTTATGCGGGACTGCCGTGCGTGTTTGTGCGGCTGACCGGATGCAATCTGCGCTGTTCGTGGTGCGATAGCGAGTACACATTCAGTGGTGGGCGCAAAATGACGGCGGATCAGGTCGCCGATGAAGTGCGAAGGCTCAGTCCGTCGGGCGCGCTTGTGGAGATTACCGGTGGCGAACCCATGTTGCAGGAGCGAGAGCTCGTTCCGTTCATGGATCAGCTGGTGCAGGATGGTTATCGAGTCCTGCTTGAAACTAGTGGAGAACGGCCACTGGCGCGAGTTCCAGCGGCGGTCGTAAAGATTGTTGACGTGAAGTGCCCAAACTCGGGCGAAGCGGATACTTTCTGTTTCGACAATCTGGCAACGTTGACTCAGCAGGATGAAATCAAGTTTGTGATCAGCGGCCGGCGGGACTACCAATTCGCGCGCGATTTCACGGCGCAACACGGTTTGGCGGAGCGCGTGAATGCAGTGTTGTTTTCGCCCGCTTTCTGTAAGGATGCGACGGGCGCGCGCGACAGTTCGCACTGTCTTATCGATCCGCAGCAACTGGCGGAGTGGATGCTGGCGGATAATGTGCCTGCGCGGTTGAGTCTGCAATTGCACAAGTTTGTTTGGGATCCGGCGATGAAGGGAGTTTAGGAGAATCGCTGATTGTCGATTGAATGATTGTTGATTCGAAGAGCGAGGACTTTCGCTACGAAAATCAACAATCAGCAATCAACAATCTCGTTCTCACGCCAAATGGCGCTGCCGACAAAACGCCGCGCGGTCGTGCTGCTCAGCGGGGGGATGGATTCCTGCGTGTGCGCCGCGCTGGCGGCCCGTGACTACCGGGCGGCTGCGGTGCATGTCAGCTATGGACAGAGGACGGAGGTGCGTGAACGGGAGTCGTTTCTCGCGATTTGCCAGCGGCTCGATATTCATGAGCAGCTCAGGGTGCGAAATGAAGCTCTGCGGGCGATTGGAGGTTCGGCGCTGACCGATCAAAACATTCCTGTCCCTCAATCTGGAGCGGGGGAAACCGGCGTTCCCGTGACCTACGTTCCCTTTCGCAACGCTCACTTTCTTTCCGTGGCTGTGAGTTGGGCCGAGGTGCTGGGGGCGGAAAAGGTGTACATTGGCGCGGTGGAACCGGACAGTTCGGGATACCCCGACTGCCGTCCCGCGTACTACCGGGCTTTCAACGAAGTAGTAAAGAAGGGCACGAAGGAGGGAAACATTGAGGTCGTTACGCCGCTGATTGCGATGCGTAAGGCCGAGATTGTGCGCCTTGGCCTTGAATTAAACGCGCCCTTCGATTTAACTTGGTCATGCTATAGCCGGGAGGACGCTGCGTGCGGAGTGTGCGATAGTTGCGTGCTGCGCTTGCGCGCGTTTGAGGAAGCGGGAGCGGAAGATCCGATTCCGTATGCGCGAAGGTAAGAATTGTTGATTGCTGATTTTTGATTGTCGATTGAAAAAGCTCTTCGGTTTTCGTCAGCAACCAACAATCAAGAATCAGCAATCAAATTCCGAGCTTTGCCGGGAGGCAAAATGAAGAAGCTGGCAGTTGTTGGAATTGCGATCCTGTTGTTGAGTCTGGCAGTGCCTCCGGTGTTCGCCCAGGCGTCAGGGTCGGTGAAAGGCGTGTGCAAAGACGGGCAGGGCAATCCGATTGCCGACGGCGTGGTGGTTTATGCCAATCTCGACAACGGGCAGAAGTACACGCTCAAGACAAACAAGAAGGGCGAGTATTTTTCTTTGGGAATCACGCCCGGCAGCTACCTGGTGACCTTGTACAAGAATGCCGACGACGCAAAAGACAACAAAGAGCTTTTTCACTTCAATAAATACCAGGTCAAGCTGGAAGAAAACAGTCTCGACTTCAATCTCAAGCAGGAGGCTGAGGAGACGGCCAAGGGAAAAGGTCTGACTCCCGAGCAAATAAAGCAACAGCAAGAACAGCAGGCAAAGCAACAGAAAGAAGTCGGCACGGTCAAGCAGTTGAACGAGAAGCTGGCGGCGGCGAATGCCGCCATAACGGCTGGGGATTACGACACGGCAATTGCCGCGCTGAATGATGCCAATCAGATCGACCCCAACCGCGACCTGATATGGTTCAAGCTCGGCGATGCCAACCGCCTCTCCGCGACTAAACAGACCGATCCGGCGGAGAAGCAGAAGCGGCTGGAGGCTGCGGTCGAGGCTTATCAAAAAGCCGTGCAGCTCAAACAGGCTGCGCCGGCAGAGAAAGATCCCGCAGCCGCAGCTAAAACCCTGGCGGCCTATTACAACAATCTAGCCGAGGCTTATGCCAAGGCGGGCAAGACCGACGATGCGGTGAAGACGTATGCGCTAGCCGCGCAGACCGATCCGACGGCCGCGGGGCAGTACTACTTCAATACGGGAGCCGTCCTTACGAATGCGGGGAAGGTGGATGACGCCATCGTTGCCTTCGACAAAGTGATTGCGGCGGATCCGAACCGGGCAGATGCCTATTACTGGAAGGGCGTCAACCTCATCGGAAAAGCTACGCTGCAAGGCGAAAAGATGGTAGCTCCGGAAGGCACGGCGCCGGCGTTCCAGAAATATCTTGAGCTGCAACCTACGGGCACCTACGCCGATGCTGCCAAGCAAATGCTGGCCAGCATAGGCGCTTCGGTCGAGACTGGATACAAGAAAAAAGCACCGGCCAAGAAACAGTAACAAGGTTCAACAAAGCGACTTGCGAAAGGGCGGCCAGTCCGCCCTTTTTCTGTCTGCTCCGAACACCCCGAACACCTTCGAGCTCCATCGGCGATACCTTGGTTCCGGGAGCTGAAGGAACCATTCTCGCGCGGTGAAGTCCCCTGGAATCAATAAGGTTGAATCTTTCGACATTACCAAGGGCTATGCACTTGCTGGCCTTCGGTTTTGTCCTCGGGCGCGATACAGTTGAATCACCCTAAATCCAGTCAGCCAGTTACCTCGCTTCTCCCGAGTGTGGTGCGAACGATTGCGAAGCGTGAGGAACCATGTCTGCACCTGGCATTGCCCCAATCTCGGTCATCCTGGAAGGCTTCTCGGGAACTGGAAGAGTCGCGACTCCGGCATTGCTGACCGCCATGCTGCGCGCCGCCGACAAGATCAGCGATCTAATTTTTTCACCGGGTCGGCCGCCGCAAGTGCAGGTCTATGGGCAGCTTATTCCGGTGCAGGTGCCAGGGCTTACGCAACTGACGGCAGACGACACGCGCCATATCGCAGTCGACCTGATCGGGGACAACAAGCAGGCGATCACGAGCCTGCGCGAGCATGGAGCCTGCGACATTTCCTACGGCTTGCCGGGAATGGCGCGCTTTCGCGTGAATGTCTTCATCCAGCGGGGAAGCTGCGCCGTCGTCATGCGCGTGATTCCTACGGCCATTCCCGATTTCGCTTCGTTACGCCTGCCTCCGCAACTGGCGGAGGTGGCAAAGTTGCGTGACGGAATCGTGCTGGTCACTGGGCCGGCGGGATCGGGCAAATCCTCGACCCTGGCTGTGTTACTCGATCGCATCAACCGCGAAAAGTATTACCACATCATCACGATTGAAGACCCGATTGAGTTTCTACACAGTCATAAGTGTTCGACCATTCACCAGCGCGAGTTGCACAGCGATACGCCCAGCTTTGCTCATGCTTTGCGTTCGGCATTGCGGCAGGCGCCGAAGGTGATTCTGGTCGGCGAGATGCGCGACCGCGAGACGATTGAGATCGTGCTGGAAGCCGCGGAAACCGGGCACCTGGTATTTTCGAGTTTGAACACTATGGACGCAGCCAAAACCGTGGAGCGCATTGTGGGATCGTTCAGCGCCCCGGAACAGCAATTGGCGAGACAGCGGTTTGCCAAATCCTTCCGCTACATTATTTGCCAGCGGCTGGTGCCCAAGCCCGACCGCAGCGGCCGCGTCCCGGTGGTTGAGGTTCTCAAAGCCAGCGCCCGCACCCGCGAGTGTATTGAGCAAGGAGAGCGGGAAGACAAAACCCTGCTGGATGCGATCAAGGCGGCTGCACCCGAAGGCATGCAGCACTTTGACGGAGAAATCGCGCGGCTGGTCCAGGAACGGGTTGTCGATCTGGAAACCGGTTTGTCGTTTGCCAGCAATCCCGCCATGCTGGGGCAGGAACTGGCGCGCGGGATCTGAATTTCCGGTCGCGAAGAATTCCTGTCGTGTAGAGCTTACGTTTCGCCTCCTCTGCGATTAAAGCGGTCGCACTCCTCTACAATTAGTCCTTCCATGGCAGCCGAGCCCATTCCGGAAACAATTCTGGAGCTTTCCAGCAGTTTTCGAACAAAGAAGATTTCGCCTGTCGAAATTACTCGAATTGCTCTCGATCGCATCGAACGAATCGGGCCGAGTTTGGGGGCGTTCATCACGGTAACCGCTGAATCCGCAATGGCAGCGGCTCGTTCGGCGGAAACGGAAATCGCCGCTGGCCGGTGGCGCGGGCCGCTACACGGCGTACCCGTGGCATTGAAGGATCTGATTGACACCGCGGGAGTCCGCACAACTAGCGGAAGCGAATTGCACAAAGATCGTCTCCCCGTCACTGACGCCGAAGTGGTACGAAAGCTGAAAGAAGCCGGAGCGGTCATTGTCGGCAAGAACAATCTGCACGAATTTGCCTACGGCGGCAGTTCGCTCGTCAGCTATTTCGGCGAGGTTCACAATCCCTGGGACCTGAGCAGAATCGCCGGCGGCTCATCGAGCGGCTCGGCAGCGGCGGTTGCCGCTGGGCTTTGTTATGCGGCGATTGGCACCGACACTGCGGGATCGATTCGTGAGCCGGCATCTTTGTGCGGATGTGTGGGGCTCAAACCGACGTACGGGCGCGTGTCTGCTCGCGGTGTGATTCCACTTTCGGCGTCGCTCGATCATGTGGGACCGTTCGCCGCATCCGTGGCCGATGTTGCGATCGTGCTGCAAGCGATTGCCGGCTACGATGCCGGCGATATCGGTTCATGCGATGTCCCGGTGAGCGACTATTCTTCCGGACTTAGCGAAACTGTGAAGGCACTGCGAGTCGGCGTGCCCCGCCCTTATTTCTTCGATGACCTCGATCCGGAAACGGCGACGGCGATGGAAGAAGCGATGGCTGCTATCAGGGATTTGGTTTCTGAAGTTCGCGAGATAGAACTTAGAGTGCCTACCGACCGGACGCTGCAAGCGGCGGAATCGTATGCCTATCACGAAAGGCACGTTGCTGAGACGCCGGAACTTTTTCAGGCTGAAACGCTGCGGCGAATCCGTTCCGGAGAAAAGATTTCGGCAGCGGAATATATTCAACAGCAGCGAGAATTGGCAGAAGCGCGGCGTAACATCGGCGCAATTTTTGGGGACGTGGATTTAATTGTCACGGCTACCACGCCGAACTCCGCGCCGGCCATTCAAGATTTGAAGGCGAATCCCGATACCTTGCGGCCGGCAGAGTTGCGGGTGCTGCGGAATACGCGGCCGTTCAATGTTTGGGGGTTGCCGGCGATCTCGGTACCCTGCGGCTTTACGAAAAGCGGATTGCCGATCGGGCTGCAAATCGCTGGGCCACACTGGAGAGAGGATATTGTGCTGCGCATGGCCTTCGCATACGAGCAGGCGACGGAGTGGCATAAACGAAAGCCGCAGATCGAACGACGTTAGCTCAATCCACCGTTCTCACATCGTCCGGCAATATCAGGACAAATGTGCATTCTCCCGTCGATGTTGAGCAGGAGAGATTGCCGCGGCGCAGAATTTTCACTGGAGTCTCGTCGGGGAATGCGACGTGGTAGTCGGCGTTGCGCAACGCTTCGGTGAAGCTCTTCAGCTTTTCGTCGCCGCTGATGAACTTCACACCTTCGACTGCGGCCTTCGCTCCGTTTCCGTTGCGGAGCAGAACGAAGAACTCCGCGTTGCCGGTCTCTTTGGCTTTCCCGAGATGGATGGTACGTAGATCCAGCAGACCTGCTGTGGGTGCAGCTGATGGGGCAGCGCCGCCCCTGCCTGAGACCGCAGCCAGCCGTTCTCGCGTCTCCGGAATAGGACGCAAGCCCTCCAGCGCCAACTGATATGTCAGGCGAGCGCGAGTCTTGTCGCCAATCTTTTCGTAAACCTGTCCCAGATGATCGCCCACTTCTCCGTGCTGACCCAGCGCCCACGCCGCGGAAACATATTTTTCCGCTTTGTCGAAATTTCCTTCGCTGAAGTAAACCCATCCGAGAGTATCCCAATAGGCAACGAGCGACGGAACCAGCGGCAGTTGCTGCTGGCTCAGACTATCGAGCGAAACGTTTCTCAGCGCGGCGGCCGTTGCCGATACGGCGGATTCAGCATACTGCTGCGCGCGATCGAGATGCGCTTTTTTCAGCGAAAGCTGATAGGCGATGTTGTTCCAGATCAGCGGTGTCGCGGAAAGTTCAATCGCCCGGTCGAAGGCGGCAAGAGCTTTTTCATCCTGACCAAGGTTCAGATAGGCATCGCCCAGGGTTACCTGTAGTTCCGGATTGTCGGGAGTAAGGGAAACTGCTTTCTCGAGTTCCGGAACAGCCTCAGCGTATTTGCGCCATTCGGCATACATCGCTCCCAGGTTCGCGTGGGCAAACTTGTCGAGCGGATTGATTTCCAGTTGCTTGTTGAACGCGGTTACAGCGTCGTCATATTTGCGCGCTTGCCAGTAAGCGCGTCCCATATTGTTGTAGGCAAACTCGTCATAGGGATTGACTTCAATCTGTTTGCGCATCGCGGCGACTGCCGCATCGTTGTCCCGTATGGCCAGATAGGCGAGGCCGAGATTGTTCCATGCGATTTTGCTCTTGGGATCGATTTCGGTGGCCCGCTTCAGCAGAGCGATGGCGACAGGAAAGTTGCCGCTGTTCATAGCAGCGCGCCCACTCTCGACAAGTTCATCGGCTTTCATGTCAGCCGGGGGAACAGCGGCTCCGGCGCTGGTGTTTTCCAGCGATAGCTGCTGGGTGAGGTCGGCGTTGACCGCGCGGCGGAAAGCTTCATAGTCCGGAGTTCGTCCCGCAGCGAGTTCGTCCTGGCGGAGAATGAGTTTGCGGCCCGCCGTGAAAAGATTGCCTTCCAGTTTGTAGGTCGCTTCGTATTCCGCATAGTCACGCTTCAAGGTAAAAGGAATCGGAATGTGAGCGCTGTACTTTGCGGGTAATTCCAGCTTGATCGAATAACTGTATTCGGCTTTGGGTCCAAGCTTGAGCGGTTCAGCGTCGGGGCCGGTGTCTTCGTCCTGCTCATCAGGCAGGCTGAATTGCGACAGAGGCAGCATCATCTCCGTTTTCTTCTTCGACCAGTCGAGAAAGTTCACCTTGGCAACGTCGTAGGACATGGTGAAGGCTTCGCGAGTCGCCGCCGGGTCGCTGATTTTGAGATTGGTAATGTCTCCGCCCATGGCGGCATTTACGTTTTCCACCACACGCAGCCAATCGGATTGGGGAACACGGCGGAATACGGAACGCAGAACAAGCTCTTCATCGCCGCGGAAAGTGTAGTGAACATGGGCTTCGAGCTTGCCGATCTCATTGATCTTGCCGTCGACCTCTGAGATTTCAAGGTCAGGCATGGGAGTAGCGGAGGGCGTTTCTTCCAAATGCGCCACTTGTGGCGGGGATAATACCGCCGGGGGAATGACCAGCGCTTCCTTGTGACGCAAACTGAAGGCCAGCAAGCGGAAGGGTGCGATTTCGGCGGTTGTGTCCATCCAGACTTCTTCTTTCGCCAACGGCAGCATAGTGATCACATGGTCGAACTGCGACGGCGAAGGAATATCGGGATCGAGCTTGCGCGTGGAATTAATCAGAACGGAGGATGCGTGGAGGCCTTCGGCTTCGAGCAGTGACTCAAGCAGCGTGTGCTTATCTTTGCAGTCGCCGTACTGATTGTGAAGAACGTCCCCCGCGGCATGCGGCTGGTAGCGGCCGACGCCGAGCGAAAGGCTGACATAGCGGAAATTCCTGGCGACAAAATCATAGAGAGCCTCGGTCTTCTCCAGATCGGTGGCAAGACCCTTGGTGAGTTCAGCGGCTTTGGCGCGAACATCGGCTGACGGAACACGGCGGTCTTTTTCCAGATTCGCATACCAGCGGCCAACTTCCTCCCAGTTGGCGAACGTGGTCAACTGAACGTCGGGCCGGTCGTCGTCCTGCTTTTTCTTTTTGTTCTTGTCTTTTTCCTGGTTCTTGATTTGGTCTTCGCGTTCCAGGTGCGAACCGGTCCACCGATAAATGCGGCGGCCTTTCTCTTCGCCGATTTTTGGATCCACACCAGGCTTTGTCTTCAGCTTCACCGCACGGCCGGTAGGGACATCGATGGTGAATTCTTCGTTGAGGACAATGTTCGCGTGATCGAAGGTGTATTCGGTCCAGAACTGGTCCGCAGCGACGGCGGTGTGGACCACGGTGACGAAGTCATATTCGAGAATTTCGCCCGGACGCAACCCGGGAACCGTGATGTGCTTCTGGCGATAGTCGGTATAGACAGGCGCATCGTGCTCGACCGGGGCACTGAGGTCCTGCACCGCGTCGTCCCCGGCTTTTACCACGGAGCCATCCTGCTTGAGCACCCGGACGTAGGGGATTTCCACGCGTTCATTGGCGGAGTTATATCCGAGCTGCAACTGTCCCCATTGCTGTACTCCCGCTTCGCTCTGAACGCGGATGCGCGCGATGGTTTCGCGGCGTCCCGTTCCGTCGCTTTCGAAGGTATAGCGGGACTGCATGTGCTCAATGACGAAGGCTTCCTGAGAGTAGTCATGTGGGCTGGCTGCGGGGCTGGTCGATGCGGCGCTGGCGGAAACCTTTTGATTCTGGGGAGTTGGGGACTTGTCCTGGGCTGTGACCCGGGCAATCAGCGTGACGCATGTAAGTAAGAGAGCAAGAAAGACCTTACGCATAAGGACTGAGTTTACCCTGCGGCGTTTGTATCCCAATCGGCCGAGCGGCGCAACTAAATCCCTCCGCGACGCGCCGGGACAGCCCAGAATCCCTTCGGAAAGGCAATTTTTCTTGTTCCGGCGGGCCAAATTGGAGGTAAAATCTTTTTCGTTGTCTTGCCTGCGCCAGGATGCGGGGCAAGCGTGACGCATAATGTACTTGCGCCACGATCCTTCCGTTGGAGGTTTTTACGTGGAAGATCGGGCCTCAGTAATCTCGTCAGGTTCACAGCCAGCCGGCAATACCAAGCATCATGAGGGGCGTGGAGCGTGGGTGCTCACTGCCTACGGAGTTTCGGGACTGGCGCTGTTCGGCATTCTAGCTTACTTTTTTTCCGACTTTATCTCGCATTAGGCTGGAAATGGATGGCGAACGGGCGTTCGCGTCCGCGGAAATGCAATTGTTGTTTCCTGAAGCGACGAGTGGACGTGTTTCCGGCGCTCGCGACTGTAGTGTGAATCCGCAGAAATCCTCGCGTTTGATCGTGCTACAATGAGCCGCCTTGCCGTACTAGCTGCTGCGGAAGTTGCCCGGCAAAATCCCACACGCGACAATTAGGAAGAGCACCGAAAGAAGAAGAGTCTGTGGCCAAGAATCCCACCTCCGCTGCGGAACCCGTCACTTATGCCGATGCCGGTGTGGACATTAGCCGCGCCAATCGCACCAAACAGCGCATCAAGTATCTCGCGCACAAGACTTTCACTCGCGGGGTGCTGAGCGAGATCGGCGGCTTCGGCGGGCTGTTCGCCATAGACAAGGTCAAGTTCACGGATCCGATCCTGGTTTCCAGCGTAGACGGCGTTGGTACTAAGTTGAAGGTGGCTTTCGAAATGGGGCTACATTCGACCATTGGCGCCGACCTGGTGAACCATTGCGTCAATGACATTGCGGTGCAGGGTGCCGCGCCGTTATTTTTCATGGATTATCTGGCGGCTGGGAAACTCGATCCCGCGACCGCGGAAAAAGTTGTGGAAGGGATTGCCGACGCCTGCAAGCACAACGGGTGCGCGCTGATCGGCGGCGAAACTGCGGAGATGCCCGGTTTTTACCCTGATGGGGAATATGATCTCGCGGGCTTCATTGTGGGTGCTGTGGAACGGGAACGCATTATTACCGGCAAGACGGTGCAGATCGGGGATGTGATTCTCGGCCTGCCCTCGAATGGCCTGCACACCAACGGATATTCGCTGGCGCGGAAACTGCTGTTTGAAGTGGCCGGCTATTCACCTGAGACTTACGTGAATGAGATCAAGAATAAAGTCGGCAACGAGTTGATGCGCACTCACAAGAGCTACTGGCCGGCATTGAAAAGGTTGATAGACGCGCAGTGCCTCTCGGCGCTTGCGCACGTCACCGGTGGCGGCATTACCGAAAATCTTCCGCGTGTGTTGCCGCGGGGGACTGCGGCGGTCATTGAGTCGGGGTCCTGGCCGGTCCTGCCCATCTTTGAACACCTTCAGGAGTTGGGCAAGGTGGAGCAGGAAGAAATGTTTCGTACCTTCAACATGGGAATCGGAATGCTGCTGGTAATTCCGGTTGCAAAATTCAAGAAAGTGCAGACCATGCTGGAGCGCGTTGGCGAGAAAGCATTCACGATCGGACGCGTGGTGAAGGGCGAGCGCAAAGTAACATACAGCTAGGGACGCTTGCTGATTGTTGATTGCGGTGTAAGAATTGAGTGCCTTCAATCAGAATTAACAATCAATAATCAACAATGCATTCCCTCGGCATTCTCCTTTCCGGGCGCGGCTCGAACTTCGTAGCAATCGCGGACAGCATCGATGCGGGCCGTATTCCAGATGCGCGGATCGCCGCCGTTGTCTCGAACAAACCCGATTCGCCCGGAATTTCGATTGCGCTTGAGCGCGGACTCATTGCGCTGGTTATTCCCTCCAAGGGAAAATCTCGCGATGATCACGACCGTGAAGTTGTTTATGAGTTGAAGAAGCATAACGTCGATCTACTTTGTCTCGCCGGATATATGCGCCTTCTTTCGCCGTGGTTTGTGCAGCAATTTCCGCGGAAGATTCTCAACATTCACCCGTCGTTGTTGCCGGCGTTCCCGGGACTTGAGGCGCAGGAACAGGCCTTCGCCTACGGAGTCAAAGTCTCCGGCTGTACCGTACACTTTGTGGATGAAGAACTGGACCACGGGCCGATCATCGTGCAAAAGACGGTTCCGGTGCTGGACGCGGATGACGAGCATACACTCGCGCGACGCATCCTCGAACAGGAGCACATTGCGTACACCGAGGCGATCAACCTCGTACTGCAGGGAAATTTTGAGATAAATAGCCGGCGCTTTCTAAGAGCTGACGCGAAGTAGATAAGCTTTTAATTCCTTTCAAGAAAGTGCTCCAGGAAAAAGGCTGCGGGCCGTCAGTGTTTTCGTCATTCTCACGATCGCCAGCGTTTCTCCGTTGCCTAACGAAACAGTATGATTCTCAAGTTCTGAATAACCCTTCGCGAGATAGAAGGGCACTCCGCTCAGAGTCGCCCCCATCTCCAGGCGCGTGAAACCGGCACTCTTAGCGGCTGTTTCGCAAGCTTCCAGAATTATGCCGCCGATGCCGCGCCGTGCCCAAAAAGGATCGACGAAGAAGGCCCGAATCTTGGCGGCATCGCGCGACGGATCGAGAAGCGAATCCTCGCGGGCGGCGCATTGATCGCCTCCGTACAAAGTCTTGCGCTTGCTCCATCCGCCGCAGCCGACAATCATGCGGGCCCCGCCCGGCTCAGCCGTTTCCGCGACGAAGTATGTGCCATCGGTAATGAGCTGGCTGTCGACTCCGTAGACGCTCGTTAGAGCGCCCTCAATCTGCGATGGAGAGTAATCGTTCGCCTGCAAGCTGCGTACGGACGCGTCGATTAACTCCCGTAACCGTGGAACGTCTGCGGCACATGCGAGTCGTACGGAAATCTTCATCTGTGTTCCTTATAATGTCTCATCACATGTCAACCTTCGCTCCTGTAGACGAACAACTGACGTATCTGAAGAAAGGCTCCGCCGAAATCATTCGAGAGTCCGAACTGCGCGCCAAGCTGGAGAAGTCGCGCGCCACCGGCAAGCCGTTGCGAGTGAAACTCGGAATGGATCCGACTGCTCCCGATTTGCACCTGGGGCACACCGTCGTGCTGCGCAAGCTTAAACACTTTCAGGACCTCGGCCATACCGCGATCTTTCTCATCGGCGATTTTACCGGCATGATTGGCGACCCAACCGGCCGCTCCGTGACGCGGCCTCCGTTGACGCGCGAACAGATTGAGAAGAACGCGGAAACGTACAAAGAGCAGGTCTTCAAAATTCTCGATCCGCAGAAAACCGTGATCGACTTCAATCGCCGCTGGTTTGCGGAGTTTACCTCGGATGATTTTGTCCGTCTGATGGCGACATATACCGTTTCACAAATGCTGGAGCGCGAGGAATTTCACAAACGCTTTCGCGAAGAAAAACCAATCTCCTTGCACGAGTTGCTGTATCCGTTGGTTCAAGGCTATGACTCGGTGGCGCTCGAAGCCGATGTAGAACTCGGCGGTACGGATCAGAAATTCAATTTGCTCGTGGGCCGCGAGTTGCAGCGTGTCTATGGCCAGGAATCGCAGGTGGTGCTGACCACGCCGATTCTGGAGGGCCTCGACGGCGTGCAGAAGATGTCGAAGTCGCTAGGGAACGCGGTAGGTATTCACGAATCCCCGCTCGAGATGTACGGAAAGATCATGAGCATCTCCGATGAGATGATGTGGCGATACTACGAACTGCTGACGGATGTGCAGGTGCCGGACATCGAGAAGATGAAGATCGACATGCATCCCATGCTGTCCAAGAAAGAGTTGGCGCGAAGGATTGTTGCGGACTTTCACTCGACTGAGGCGGCGGCGAAGGCGGGCGAGGACTGGGCGAAGCAGTTCCAGAAGGACGAAGTGCCGGAGGAGATAGAGGAGGTGCAAATCAGACTCCAAGACGTGTGGGCAGTAGTGGAGAGTTCACAAGAGCCGGTTATGGATGGCATCGGTGTTCCAGTGAAGCTCGACAAGTTGCTGTATCGAGCTGGCTTTGCGAGCTCAAGCAGCGAAGCGTCGCGCCAGATCAAGAGTAACTCCGTTCGCATAGACGGCCAGCAAATTACTGAGTTCAAGATTCTTCTTAAAATGGACATCCTCAACGGTCGATGTATAGTGGCAATTCGGGTAGGGCGGAAAGCCAAGAGGGTAACGCTCTTAAGCTAACTTCATGTTGGGGACTCCGCCCCCGTCTGTCCCGGCGCGCGATAGCTCGCCGGTGCATGCAGCGGCTCTGAACGCCCCCGCTTGGCACACCCGGCAGCTTCTTGCGGACACCGCGCCACTGAGCGGCGGGCTATTATCAGAGGTCCCTCTGGGGCTTTGGGTCGTCCGTGCCATGGAGTGCAACAGTAAGGTAACAGTTATGCCTACGCCGAAATCGTCTCGTCGTAACGCCGCAAAAACCGCGACCGTCTCGCAAGACGAACCCGAGCGGCAACTCGATTCTTTCCTCGACAAATACGCGCCGGAAGTTGCCGGGTTTGCGCGTGGCGCGCTGGCCAAAATGCGGAAGCTGGCGCCCGGCGCTATTGAAATGGTGTACGACAATTATAACTGGCTGGTTGTCGGCTTTGGGCCAAGCGAGCGGCCTTCGGAGGCGATCTTTTCCATCGTGATGCCTCCAGAGCGCGTGACTTTGTGTTTTCTACAGGGCGCAGGCTTGCCCGATCCCGCGAAGCGCCTGCAAGGCAGTGGAAACGTGGTCCGCAACATTCGGCTCTACGATGCCGGAGAACCTGACGACAAAGTGCTGGACGATCCGGAAGTGCGCGCTCTGATTAACACCGCTCTGAACCGCGCCAAAGTCCCTATGCCTGCGAAAGGACGCCGCAAGCTCATCATCAGGTCGGTCTCTGCGAAGCAACGTCCGCGCCGCACGGCGCCGGGAAAAAAATAACTCCTCGTGCAGGCCCCAGAGTTACTTTTCCAAGCTACTTTTCCAGCCAGCCCTGCGGCGGTCGTACGGGATTGCCTCTGCTGGGAGGAAGCGATGACCCACCCGTGTTCGATCCGCCTGTCTCCGCAACTTCCGGTAAAGCTTCCAGGACGTAATTCAACATAGCGCCGATTCCGGCGGTGGCCATCACGTCGACTTCGAGAGTGCCGTTGAATGATGCGGCGGAAGGCTCGACGCTGGCCAGGCCGTTGAAGTCAGTCAGCGCGGTGCTTTGGCTGACACTCAGAATGTCGGGCATGCCAGGATTGTTTTGGCCGGAATTTCCGGCCGAATTCCCTTCGGGACGCTCGACGATATTTTCAAACGCCACGCTCGCGCCGAGCACCGGATTGGGCGGCGAAGAAGAGTCCGTGACGCGCACGATGATTGGCTGGAAGGCCTGGCCCAGCGCGACAATCTGATTTTCTCCGGCGACGGGTTGCAGGTTCTGTTGCGCCAGCGCCACGGGATTGGCATACGTCGGCGCGCAGGGACCGCTCGGAACGCACGCGTTCACCTGTACGGTCGCGGCAAATTGCGCGAGCGTGAGATTGACGGTGGCATAGCCGCTGCTGTTGGTGGTTGCGCTGGTTGCGCTGAGGCTTCCGGAGCCAGTTGTCATGTTGAAGGTAACGGTGGCTGCGCTCTGAGGAACTCCATTGCTCAGGGCGCGGGCGGTCAGAGGAACCGTGAGCGAGGCCCCCTGCGCGATATAGAGATACGGTGTGGCTACGCCGATTTGTGAAGCCGCGATTGTTCCCAGCACCGTCGCCGAAACTGACTTCGACGAACTGTAGGAAAGCGGGGCGAGCGCGGCGGTGATGGTGGCGACTCCGGCGACGTTGGGGACGATAAAGGTCGAGGCGCTGCCAACTTCGTCGCTGGTCACCGAGCAGGAGAACGCGCCGCCGCAGGCAGACAGCGCGGCGCTGTTGGTGCTACTCCAGGCGATGGTCGCTCCGGCGACGGGAGTGACGCCATCGGCGGCGACGACTTGCACGGTTATCGGGTTGACGGTCTGCGTTCCGACTGGAGTGGGGGGATTCAATCCTCGCACGAGCACGATGTTGTCGGTCGCGGACGCGCCGAGAGTGAGCACGTTTGTCATCACAGACGAGGAGCCAGTTACGGGATCGGTGATTGTGATGCTTTCCGTGCCGTCAGGCTGCGCGGGAACTTCCAGAATCATCTGGCCTGCGTTTATATCTAGCGGCACCACGTTGACGCTTCCTACAGTGACGGTCTGTCCCGCTGCGAATCCCATGCCTTGAATGGTGACTGCGCCGCCGCTGGCGCTGATGCGCGAGGGAATGACCGCGTCGCCGTACAAGACGTGCGCGTGATAGCGATAGTCGGGACGGCCGTCGCCGCGCATGTCGGCGATGCCAACCAGGAATTGAGTTGGGCTGAAGATTTGCGCGTCCAGGCGCGTCAGCCCCAGCACGGAGGTGTTCAGTGCCGAAGGCGTGAAGGCTCCGGGAGCTGTGCCTTCGGGATCGCTGGCTGCCCACATGCCGATCACGGGCTGCACCTTCACTGAGGTCGGGTTGCCATTTTCATCGAGCGCGGTGACCGCGACGGAGAGCGTGCGGTTCGCTTGGGCCGAGAAAGAAAAGTAGGAGTCGTTGCCGTAGCCGTTTAACGATTCCGTCCAATCGGCAGCGGCGGGCAACACGGCGGGGACGGTCCAGGTTTGTGACGCTGCCCATGGCGCGACCGGCTGAGCGCTGCCCGCCATGAGGATGTCCTGTTCGACGTCGGCGCCGAGAGTGACATTCACGACGGTGAGCGCGGACTGTCCCGAAAGCGCGACTTGAAACGGTCCGTAAGGCTGGACTCCCGTAGACCACAGCGGATCGAGGCTTTCGACGCTGAGTTCGCACAGTGCGGTGGTTGCGCCGTTGGGAATCTGCAATCCTGAGATATCGAAAAATCCCTCCATCGAGGCGGTGCTCGACCCCCAGTTGCTGAAAAGATTTCCGAGAGGATCATAGAAGCCGGTGATGGGATTGCCGAAGTTGCCGGTGAAGAACGCTCCCGAGACGGAGGACGCGGCGTACTGGCGCGAAGGTTGACCCGTGCTGGGGTCAATCCAGCGGGCGACGACGTTGACTCCCTGCATGGGTTGCGTGGGCTGCCCCGCCATGTTGGTGAACCAGACCGTGCCGTGAATTCCGGCAGTGGCGCTGGTGAAGACTTGTTTGCCGGGAAAAGTCGATTGATTCTGCTGCGTGATGGGATACAGGCGCGAGATTGAGGCGCCGTCATCCATGGCGAGCTGATACGGGTTGGGATAACAGCGCGTAATGGGGACGCAACTGGTCGCGTCTTTGTAGTGCATCACCGGGAAACCGGCGTAGTCGGCGGACGTCGGCGGAGGATTGCCGGTGATGACATTCAGATTGACCTGCGACCATCCGAGACCGAGGATTTGGCCGAGGACCCGTACAAGGCGATATTCGACATCGGGCAACTGCGAAGATTGTTGCGCGCACTGACCGTTTATTATCACGAGGGCGTGCAGGAAGTCGGCGGATGCTCCGAAGTTATCGATGCCGCCGAAGACGCCGTCTTCAAAGCACTGGCTGGGCGCGCCTGCGCCGCTGCCGAGAAGAGCATCGGTGACGGTGCCGTCGTAGTCGTAGACGACGCCGACTGGCGTTCCGGTGGCGCTGGGTTGAATGTCGGCGGGAAGAGTGAGCGAGCCGTCGGAGTTTCGAAGCACGTTCGAGCCGCTCACGTCTTCGGCTAATTCGCCGGAGTTGGTGGCGACAATGGCGGCGGTTGGAACCGACGTCCAGATACTGAAGGCATTGGCCACGAAGGTGTTGGCGGTGGCATTGGGAAGAAGCGGACTGAGATCTCCCTGGTCCGTGTAGTAGAGAATTTGTCCTCGCGGCCAGACGAGCGGCTGGCCGGGTACGGCAGCGGTGAAGTAGGTGGTTCCGGCGACGTACTCGGGACCACCGGCGCGGCTTAGAAGCGCGCAACACAAAACGATAGCCAACGCCAACGCCAGGCGGAGAAGAAGGGAGCGAGTTGTCCAGACGAACGAGTTTTTCATGGTCGTTCCTCGACGCCTTCTTCTGCCCTGGCTCGCCGCACAGCCCAGGCAAAGTCCTGGACGCTCATGCCTGGTTTCCCGCCCAGAACGGGATCAGTGCGGAAGGCCGAAATGTGTTCCGGCAGGAACAAAACGCGGCCGATATTGTCGATGGGGAATCTTCCAAGCGAACCCGATACCCAACTGGTGAGGCCGAGTTTGCTTGCGGGATACAGAAACAGGAGAACCTGTTCGCCGATGCGATATCGCTGTTGGCCACCGTTCCATAGGCCGATCCATTGATGAATTATGAAGTCCTGTCCCGTTACCGTTCCCTGGATGCCTTGATTTACGTGGAAGGTGATGGCGACGGTCGCAACCGCATCTTTGCTGGAGATAGGTGAGCGCGCGATGGCGGTGACGGTGCCGGCAAAAATTGGGCCGGCGGCGCGGATCATGTAGGGCAAAGTAACAGGAGCAGCCGGCCTTAGCGGGGAAGAGTACGGCGAGCGCGCTAAGAGTTCCG
>JBAUXX010000036.1:0-19518 GCA_049584475.1 Candidatus Sulfotelmatobacter sp.
GGAGGTTCAAATCCTCTCTCCCCGACCAATCTTGTTCTCGCGTTTTCTCTGATTCCACAAGCAAGAACTCTTGATGCGAGCAGCATCGCGCCCGCCCTTGCAAAAACGCAAGGACGGGGCACCCTCAGTCGGGGCAATGTCGGGAAAAACCATAAGGTGGGCCACCCGTCCAACGTGAACACATGTGATAGCTATGGGAGTATATATTTTCCTCAGTAGCGGGATGACCTCCGAGAAAGAGCGAAATCGTGAAAAAAGGACCTTTGTTTTTGCCTGTCACCGGCAGTGTCCTAGTTGTTTGCTTAATAGCCATTTACCTAATTGTAATTACTCCGCAAAGGCGGATTCGCCGCTTTTTAACCCGGATTCCCAAGATCGAAATGGGAGGCACGACACTCGACGGGTGGCAGCATGAGTTGCGAGATGCGGGTATTCAGAGAATTTCCCTCACTTGCGAAGCTGGAAGTTGTACCGTCTCGGAAACACGCGGACAACGCGTTGTTGCACAAGCTCCAGCTAGCCCCCCTCAGCGGCATCGTAGCAACCGTGAAGTTCAAGAACGGAATTGCGTCGGAAATCTACGTCTACCTGGAAATCGATGATCGCGATGCCGCAGGAACAATGCAACCTGGAACAGGGGCGACGATTCACTTGTCTGCCCAGTCCCAATCGTGCGCGCAACATTTTTGCACTTACCTCACCCAGCGTTGGGGCTACCCTTGGGCCGTCGTCGAGATGGATTCCGACGCTTCGAAAGAAGCGCAAGCAAAAGCGCTCGCGATCAAAACTGGTTGTCTAATAAAAATCGGCGGATGCAAGAAACCTGAAGTGATTTTGCCCCAAGTATTCGGCAGTATGTGATCTAGAAGAACTGACAGATCCCGACGCCGATATGTTATCGGGAGATTAGATTGAGTCCATAATCGCATCGCTCCGCGGATTTGCGTACTACTGGCTGCTCTTTGAACAATTTGGGGCAGACCTAGTGGGTCTTAGGGCAAAGTAAAAGTAACTGATTCCGCAAAGACATGTGGCACCCGGTACGCAGCGAATAGAACCTCAAATATTGAGAGGACCGGCAGCAACGTGATTTGTTCGATTACCACTGCAAAATCTTTCTCCGTAGGGTGTGGGTCAGCCGATTTTCTGAACCGCCTGCTCGATGCGTGCGAGTGTGGTCTCTCGCCCCAATACTTCCAAGGTCTCAAATAGCGGCGGCGCATTCTTGCGGCCGCAGACCGCTACGCGGATGGGCTGGAACATTTGTCCGGCTTTTACGCCGAGTTCCTGGGCGGCGGCACGCAGAGTCTGGTCTAGCGGGTCGTGCTTGAATTCGACATCTTTCAAAACGATTTGAGCACGCTGCAGGACTCTTAATGCCGTGGCCATATCTCCCTTTTGCGGGATCAGTTCGGCGGGATCGTAACGTGGGAGTTGATCGACGAAAAAGAAATCGGCCGCCGTGAGTACATCGCGCAGCAGCTTGATGCGCTCGCGGATCAGCGGTGTGACCCGAAGCATTTTTTCTGCTGAAATGTTGAAGCCAGCTTCGTGGACAATGGGCAGCAGGCGCCCGCTAAGATCTTCGACCGGCAAAGCTCGCAGATGTTCAGCGTTCAACCAGACAGCTTTGGGATCGAACGTCTCTTCGGGAGTGGCTGCGGGCTCTTTAAAGTTCACGACCGCATTCGCACGATTGATGCCTTCGAGCGAGAATGCGGCGATCAGCTCCTGGCGGCTCATCTGCTCGCGGTCGTTTTTTGGCGACCACCCAAGCAGACAGAGAAAGTTGATGAAGGCTTCGGGCAAAAATCCCGCGTCGCGATAAGTGGTCACGCTTACGACCGGACCGTGGCGGCGTTTGGAAAGCTTGGTGCCATCGGGCGCCACAAGTAAAGGCAAATGAGCGAATTGCGGCGGCTTGGCCCCGGCGGCGTTAAAGATGAGAACGTGCTTGAAGGTGTTGGTGAGATGGTCCTGGCCGCGAATGATGTGACTGATGCGAAGATCGGCGTCGTCGGCACACGAGGCAAGATGGTAGGTAGGGATGCCGTCTGAGCGCAGCAAGGCGAAGTCTTCAATGTCGGCGGCGGCCTTTGTTTGTTCGCCGTAAACCGCGTCTGTAAAACGAATGACTTGTCCGCCATCGCGGGGCACGCGGAAACGCAGCGCGAATCGTTCGCCTGCTGCCGCGCGGCGGTCGCTCTCCGCAGCAGAAAGTTCGCGCATGCCGGGATTGAACAACCATGTTCCCTGCGCTCCGGACCGTTCGCTGTCTCCGGTGTGCGCAGGCGTGAAATCGCGGTAGGCCAGGCCCTTCTTGAAGATGCCTTCGGCGATTTGCCGGTGAAGTTCACCACGCTCGGACTGTTTGTATTGCTCGTCCCAGCCCAGGTCCAGCCATTTCAGGCCTTCGAAAATCGAATTGACGGAGGCTTCTGTGTTGCGCTCGACGTCGGTGTCATCGAGCCGCAGAATCATGGTCCCGCTATTGCGGCGCGCATAGAGCCAGTTAAAGATAAATGTGCGTGCGCTGCCAACATGCAGAAATCCAGTGGGCGATGGAGCAAAGCGCACACGGGGCGCGCCGGAAGCATTTGGACCGACCGATGATTGGCTCATTGTGAAATTTCTTGCAGCGTTCCGCAGTGATTAGTTTAGAGCGATGTTACGGACCAGCAAAAGTCGCGTCAAGTTGAGACAGTGTGCAGACACGGGGGACCAGTGTCCGTAAATACATGATTTACCTGTTAGTTGCAGCGGTTACGAGTGTACTTAAATCTGATTGTGTTCGCTGGCTCCGTGTGAAAGCATTAATACAAGCTTCCTGGGCAGGTTCCGACCTGCCCGAGACACTTCGCCACTATGAATAGTGTTGCCATCAGCGTTGTTGTAATTCCCGGCTTTGTGTCGGTGCTGCTGTTTTTGGTGTTTACCTACCTGCATGAACAAAGTCGACAGGCTTATTTTCGGGCGTGGCAACTGGCCTGGGCGGCATATTCCCTGCACTACTTGCTGGATGCGCTGGCGTTCTATCGACCCTCGTCCGGCCTCACTTACTTCGTAAGCTCGTTGTTTCTAGTGGCAATGGCGCTGTGTATCTTCGTTTCCACGAGGCTCATGCGCGGGTCGTATGACTTCCAGTGGTATGACGCCGCTCTCGGTATTGCCGGGGTGATCCTGGCGGGTTTATCTCTGCGGGAAAAAATGGTTGCGGGTCTTTTCCAGGCCGATGCGCAACCGGCGCTGCGTCTGGAACTGGGATTGGCTGCGCTGCTGCTTTACTGCTCGGCGGTCTTTTACATACGAGGCCAGCGACGCGGGTCGCTCGCGTTTCAGGTTCTTGGACTGGCATTGGCTTTGTGGGCGGCCCTGATCGGCGTGGGGCAGATGCAAAGTCCGTGGGGCAACCGGCTGGGCAGCGCCAGCAATATGTTTGGGCCAGTTCCGCAGATGTTGTTGGGCATTGCGATGGTGATGGTGCTGTTTGAAAATCAGCGCAACTCAGTACAGGAAAGCAGTCTTGCGCTCTCGACCCTGGGCGTTGATCCGCGACGGCTTCTCGTGGCCGGAGATCTAGTTCCGAATATGCAGAGTGCGCTCACTCGACTAATGGGCGCGCTGCCCATGCGCCGCGCCGCGATCTGCGTCTCCGAGCGTTGGCGTGGAGTATTGCCATCGGTGCAGGAGGGCTTTTCGCCCGAATTCTTGGATGCCCTTGAGGTGAGCGGCGCCGGGGAGTACATCTGCGAACTTGCCTACCGTCAGAGCGGAATCTTTACGGTCCACGATTTGGCGCATCTTACTGAGCCTCTCCCAGTCGGATCGGCGGCGAGCTTTGCCGATTTCAAACGCGTGCTCGTGGAGGCGGACATCCGGCACTTAACCGCCGTCAGCCTGCAGACGCGGGAACACAACTTCGGAGTAATTTTATTTCCTCACGCCGAGCGCAGAGCGTTTGGCTCTTCAGGACCGCGCCTTATGGTTGGCTTGGCGCTGCAACTGGCGCTTACCCTGGAAAATTACGTCGTCACCCACGAGGCTCATCGCAGGACAAAAGAATACGAATTGTTGACCGAGATAGGCCAGGCCATCAGCTCACGACTCGATCAGGACGAGATCCTGCGTGCCGTTCAAACGGAGTTGGGACAGATTTTCGACACCAGCAACTTCTATATCGCCTTTCAGGAAGGCGACGAGATTCGCTTCGAGCTGGAAATAGATCGCAATCGCGTTCTGCCCAAGCGAACACGCAAGCTGGAAAATGCATTCAGCGAATATGTGATTCGCACCGGCCAGCCACTGTTGATTCGCGCGGATCTGGAAAAGATGCGGAGCAAATTGGGCGTCACGCATATTCCGGAGCACCCGGCCAAATGTTTGGTGGCAGCCCCAATTTTGCTGGGCAGCAAACCTGCGGGAGTCATGGTTGCGATGAGCACGGAGCGGGAGCGCGTGTTTGAACAGCGCGACCTGGAAGTTTTGATCACGGCGGCGGGCCAGGTTTCGGTTGCAGTTGAGAATGCGCGGCTGTTCGCCGATGAGCAGCGGCGTTCCCGCCAGCTCTCGTTCCTTAACAACATTTCCCGCACGGCGATCTCCAGCGACGACCCGGTGCAGATGCTGGGCCAGATCGTGAGGGAGATCCAGAAGAATTTCAGTTTCGATCACATCGGCATCGGCCTGCTTGACTATGGAACGAAGGAAATCGAAATCAAGGCGGAGGCGGGTGTCACCGCGCACGCCATGGGTAAGCGCATTCCGCTGGGTGTAGGAATACTGGGGCGGGTGGCCCGGACGGGTGAGCGTGCGCTGGTTCAAAACGCCGTGCAAGGACAGTTGTCCGGCATTCTGCCCGAAGCTCGCGCTGTGCTGTGCATCCCGATTAATTATGGCGAGTCGCTCATCGGCGTTCTCAATATCGAAAGCCGGAACGAAAGCGCCTTCTCGCCGCAGGATGTTCTTATTTTGAATACTCTTGCCGATCTTCTGGCGACGGCCCTGCACAATGCGTTCGTTTTCCAGAAACTGCAACAGCAGTCGATTACCGACGGATTAACCGGCATCAAAACGCGGCGATTCTTTTGGGAAGCCCTGTCGGCGGAATGGAAGCGCGCTTCGCGCTCGGGGCGGGCGTTCTCGGTGGTGCTAATCGATCTCGACAAATTCAAGGAAGTAAACGACACGCTGGGTCACTTCGAAGGCGATCTGGTGCTGGCACGGGTCGGGCGCCTCTTGGAGCAGAAGTCGCGCCAGTCAAATGTGGTGGCACGCTACGGAGGAGACGAATTCGTTGTTCTGATGCCGGAAACGGGCGCAGATCAGGCTGCGGTGCTGGCCGAACGCCTCCGCCAGTGGCTGGCCAGCGACCCGATGCTCAGCGAGCACAAAATTACCGGCAGCTTCGGCGTGGCCACCTTTCCCACTCACGGCTTTTCCATTGAAGACCTCATTCGCGTAGCCGACGCGGGCATGTACGTTTCCAAGCGCTCTGGCGGCAATCTGGTTTCGACGGCCCAGGAATTTGCCGAAAGCCAGGATTTCGCCCGCCAGCGGCAGCAAATTTCATCCTACATTGAAGGCTTCCTTCAGCGCGAGGATACGGGCCCCGAGCATCTCGACGAATTAATCGCCACGCTGCGCAAACTTTGCGGGACAGAAGAAGGCTGCAACGTAACCCTGTTAAAAGAATCGATCGAGGCCCTGAGCCGTGCCGCCGAATCGCGCGAATTGCGGACCGCGGGTCACGGCGACCTGGTAGCCCGCTATAGTGAAACCATCGCCCGCGCGCTAGGTCTGCCGGGGGATGAAATTGCCGAACTGGTCTATGCGGCGCGGGTCCATGACGTGGGCAAGATACTGATCTCCGAACGCATCCTCAACAAAACCGGCCCGCTCACCGACACCGAGTTTCGCCACATACGCGCCCACGCTCGCATTGGGGCGGAAATAGTTTCTACCCTCCCGCACAGCACTGCGATGCGCCTGGCGATCGAACAACATCATCAACACTTTGACGGCACGGGATATCCCGGAGGACTGCGCGGGGAACAGATTCCGCTGTGGGCAAGAATCATCGGCTTGACCGACGCTTACGCCAACATGATTACGGAACAGTCTTTTTCCGCCGGGCGAACTCCGGCGCAGGCCCTGGATGAACTGGCAAAAATGAGCGGCACGCGATTTGACGGCATGTTGGTTCGCTTGCTGCAGCGCGAACTCAAATCGGAGAGGGCTTCGTCGACCTCGAATTTCGGCGGGTAGTTCGCGCCTCGACGATCCCTAGCTCTCTCTAACACGACGCCCGCCGCGTTAGACTAGTTCCGCATGCTCCTGAACCTGACCATCCTTCCCGGCGACGGCATCGGGCCCGAAGTGACTGAACAAGCAGTCCGGGTGCTTCAGACAGTTGCGGACGCCTTCGGCCACGAAATTTGCTCGCAGCACAAACACATTGGAGGCGCGGCCCTAACTGTTGCCAACGATCCGCTTCCGCCCGACACGATTGCCGCATGTTTGTCGTCCTCCGCAGTCTTGTTGGGAGCAGTGGGAAGCCCGGCGTTCGATCACTATCCGAATCATCTCCGACCGGAAGCTGGATTGCTCCGGCTGCGGCGCGAACTCGGAGCCTATGCCAATTTGCGCCCGGCCGTATTGTTCCCCGCGTTAGAGAATTGTTCCCCCTTGCGTCCTGAAATTGTTCGGGGAACGGACCTGATGATCGTCCGCGAACTACTGGGTGGTTTGTATTTTGGCGAGCCGAGATCGATCTCCGGAACCTCGAATTCATCTTCCAGTTCTCGCGTCGCAATTAACACGATGCGATACAGTGACCACGAAATCGAGCGAATCGCCAGGGTTGGTTTTGATCTGGCGATGCAACGGCGCCGGAAGGTTCTCTCGGTCGACAAAGCAAATGTGCTGGAGTGCTCGCGATTGTGGCGTGAAGTCGTTACGCGTGTGGGCCAGGAGTATGGGGAGGTCAAGCTCTCGCATCAGTATGTTGATTCAGCCGCGATGCTCCTGGTACAGAATCCTGCGGACTTCGATGTTGTGCTCACCGAGAACATGTTCGGCGACATTCTGTCCGACCAGGCCGGAGGCATTGTCGGCTCACTCGGATTGCTGGCTTCCGCGAGCATTGGCGGCTCCGTCGGCTTGTACGAACCGGTCCATGGTTCGGCCCCCACGATTGCCGGCAAGGGAATCGCTAATCCGTTGGGTGCGATATTGTCTGCCGCAATGCTGTTGCGCCATTCTTTCCGCCTGGAACGAGAGGCGGCTTGCATCGAAAGCGCGGTTTCGGATGTGCTCGCACGCGGATTGCGCACGGCTGACCTAGTAACAGCGGGCAATCCTGAAACCTCGACTGTGCAGATGGGAGACGCAGTAATCGATGCGCTGCGAGGATGCGCCGCCGTTGCAGCGTCTCCGAATCGAACATAATTTCAGGCCGTTACCGGCATGGGAATCCGAAACTTTAATTCCGCAATGCCGAACTTTTCTCGCGTTTTTTCCAGCCAACCAGCGCTACAATTTTAGATATCTAAACGACTTGGCCAGGTTTTCGCACGCCCTCCTTGCAGAGGCATGCCTGGGCCCGAAGAGACAAATGCTGTCGAAATGTGCCAATCCGTTATGCTCGGCGACCTTTCGATACTTTCATGAAGGAAGATTGTTTCGAATAGAAGTTCCCAGCAGGTCCGCGGAGGATGTTCAAACGGCACGACCAGCCGCCCACGTGGAATTTTTTTGGCTCTGTGATCGTTGTACGCCGCAGATGACCTTAAAACATGACGGGCGCGGAAATGTTTCCGTTACACACGCGGCGCACGACCTCCAGGAAGCGTCTTAGCGGCTAGCGGCGCAGCTTGTGTCCCGTACTTGCCGGTCAGGTCATACCAGCGAATTCGCAGCATCTCCATAAACATCCGCGAGCCGTCGATCAATGGGTGGATGCGAGTTCCTCCGCTGTGCCCCCATTCGACCGGAATCTCCTCAACCGTAAATCCAAACTTTCGCGCCAGGAAAAGAATCTCCGGATCGAAGCCCCAACGCTCAATTCTCTGCAAGGGAAAGATCGTTAGCACAGCGCGCCGGCGGAAGGCCTTAAAGCCGCATTGTGTGTCTTTGAATTGGAGTCCCAGAGTAAGCCGCAGCAGCAGGTTGAAGATGCGCCCAAAAATCTGGCGGTGCAAAGGCTGGCGTTGAGTCTGTAACTCGGCCTTCAGCCAGCGTGAGCCGATCGCGATGTCCGCTCCATGCGCAATCGCCTGCAGAAGTTTGGGGATCTCTTCGATGGGCGAAGATAAATCCGCGTCACTGAACACCACCACCCGCCCCAGCGCGTGCAACATTCCATTGCGAACGCTGTAGCCTTTGCCGTGGTTCCCGGGATTTTCCACCAGGCGCAACGGCAACGATGGGTTCGTTCGCGCCATTTCGCGGACAATATCGGCGGTATTGTCGCGGGATCCGTCATTGACCACGATAACTTCAGCGTCGCACCCGTGCTGGGCAATATAGCCCAATACCTTCTCGAGCGTGGGCCCAAGCCGTGCGCCTTCGTTATAGGCCGGGATTACGATGCTGTAGGTAAGATTTTGCAAACCGTCCGTCCTCTAAACCCAATCTCCTGAGGCTCGTATACCAACCTCAAAGTTCTCATAAGATGTCGGCTTCGGCCTCTTTTGTTGCCATCGACAATTGCCGCGCTATTGTACGGCGAATTTAGGCTTTGTGGAAAACTTTTGCGCAGGGGAGGAAAATCGATTTTTGGACCCCTCAGGCCACGCTTCTGCGTTCTTCCAGCATGGAAAAGTACGCGGCTACGACGCCTTCATCCCACAATCCGCGACGAGCCTCGTCTCGCATGGTTTGGGCTGCCTGTTCGTGGGACAGCGCCGGCTTGTAGGGCCGAGCCGTCCGTAAAGCGTCGTATACATCTACCACCTGCAAAATCCGTGGCAGAAGCGGAATCTCGGTCCCAGTCAGGTGGTCGGGATAGCCCGAACCGTTCGAATGCTCGTGATGATGACGAATGATCGGCAGCACCAGCCGGAGCGACTTCAAAGGCTTGCAAATATTTTCACCTGTAATCGGATGGCGCTTCATGATCTGCCACTCTTCCGGCGACAGGTTGCTGCCTTTCTTCAGAATCTCATCGGGGACAGCAATCTTGCCCAGATCGTGCAGATAGCCGCCGCGGCGAAGAGCGCGGATGGAATCCTGATCCAGTCCAAGGTGCCGGCCAAGATCGGCGGCGCCCAATGCCATGCGCTCGCAGTGCCCTTCGGTATAAGGATCGCGTCCTTCCACGATCAATCCAAGTGTGCAGAGAACGGAGTCCACCGTTTCCAGTTCGTCGGTAAATTCCTTCAGCCGCAGAAGCGAGTGGACTCGCGCCACCAACTCTTCGGCCAGAACGGGCTTGTTCAGGAAATCATCGGCGCCGGCTTCGATGCCGCGCACTTTGTCGCCGCTATCCGTCAACCCGGTGATCAGAACGAATGGAATGAGGCGGGTTGCGGGATCGCTTTTCAACTCGCGGCACAGGTCATATCCGGATTTGCCGGGCATTCTGACGTCTGACAGAATCAAGTCCGGCGTCTGCCTGAGAATTTCAGATTCGGCCTCTTCCGCATTAGCGGCCGTAACCACATCGTAGCCGCGCATGCCCAGTAACTGGCTCATCAAGCCGGCAATGCTCGGCTGGTCGTCGACGACCAAAATCCTGGGTGTTCGACGATGTAGCGAAATCTCCCCCATACATATAAGAAGGCCGTTACCGCCTCGAAGTTGCACGAAATTCGCCAAGGCTAAAAGCGGTCATGTGAAATGGACGATTCATCGCAACTTCTTGCTACGTTCACTTGAGAGTTACCAGCCATAATTTTACAAGCAACGAGCGCCCGAACCGCTAATGTTATGCTTCGCAAATAGATCGAAAGCACTTCAACTCTTCGATCCTTTCCCGATCCGGAACTCCTCGCATCAAATTGTGATGGAGGCGCTTGCAGCGCCCTGCGTTTCGTATTTACTCTGCGCTGTATGCGATTCCGCACGGGCTTGACTCTAATGCTTTTAGCCTCTCTCGTGCCGCTTGACGCGGCGGCGGTGACGAAACCGCACCTCATTGCACTCGGCAAATGGACCGCGGTTTCCTGGACGTCTGGGATAGAAAATAACAAGCCGCAGACATTGAAAGTCCGCGCGCTGATTGTTGACGGCCGCGCGCGGGAATACATTCTCGGTACGCCGCATGAAATTACAGATCGTCTTTTTGTCGCGCGGCGAGCGTTTCGCGTCAACGACAGTCTGCCCGACGAGACGAATCCGCGCTGGCTCTGGCAGCGCGGCGGATGGTTGCTGGTCGATCGCCTAAGCGGGAGGATTTCCGCTCTCAACTTGCCCGAGTTCGATGCATTTTATTCCGCGGCAAGCTGGTATCGGGATTACGTCGCCTACTGCGGCGTCTCGGACGACGGAAAGAAATATGTGATTGTGGCGCAGATGAGCCGCCGGAAGCCTGTAGTCAAGAAATTGCTCGCCGGAGAGAACATTGCCGAGGATGCCGCGCCGGATTCAGCATGCGATGCACCCGTGTGGCAGCGAACACCCGTGCAGGTGAGCTTTCAGCCGCCGGACGGTGCGAAGCAAACTTACGCCGTGCGCGGACACATTGTGGACGTCGTGGTGGATGACGAAGGCGATGCCGAAGCTTCGAAATAAAGATTGCGGCTCGTTCTACCTCGCGAGCGATGCGTACCGCTTTTTCAGCATCTCGAACGCAATGGCAAAAATGACACCCGTACCGACAAGGGCGTAGGTCCGCCAGCGTTGCCGTTCCTCCGGCGCAGCCGTGAGATGGCCGGAAAAGAATGCGCCCAGAGCCGCACCGCCAACCAGTCCACCGACGTGCGCGGAGTTGTCGATTCCGGGCACCAGTCCGAAGAACAGGTTGTATCCGGCAAACATCACCAGACTCTTCATGGTGGATTTCACAGCCTGGCGCGGAATCGGAAGCTTGCCTAGATAGAGCGCAGCCAGCAAGGCCCCGGCTAAGCCGAAGATCGCGCCCGACGCTCCCGCCCCAACGACCATCGGATGCCACCACAGACTCGCTAGGCTTCCGGCCAAACCAGATGCCGTATAAACGAAAACGTAAGTCCAGCGATCAAAGACTCGCTCGGCCAGCGCGCCTAGACTCAACAGACACCACATGTTGAAAAATATGTGGATGATCCCGATGTGCTCGTAGTTCGAAGTGAGCACTCGCCACGGCTGCGATCCCAACGACAACGGTCCCCAGTTCGCTCCCCACTTGACCAGTTGTTGTAAGTTCGGTTCGAGAATGGAGACGCCGCTCAGGGCCATCAGGATGAAGACAGCAACATTGATTCCAACGAGAACCGTGGTCACCGACAGCCGCAGGCTCGAGGCAGTCGTTCTCACCCGAACCGGCTGCGGCTGCACAACTCCTTCCGGAGAAAGAACCGTAGACTGCGCAGCCATCTTGCGGCAATCCACGCACACGTCGGCGGACTTCCCCCAGGAAACAGCCGGCAACGAAATTCCGCAGCTAACGCAATTCGCCATGAAGAAGTTTAATTTGTGGGCTACGCCTGATAAAAACGCTCCAGTTCCACCTCGAGCGCCGCGGGATCGAAAGTTATCTTGAAGCTTTCGAAGAAACCACGCATACCCAGCAACTCTGCGATGGGAAGCTCATCAGAAAAACCCGCGCGAGTCAGGATCGTGCTGCCAACCACATGCAAAGCAACGTCAAACAGGTAGACCTTAGATTGCCCCGCAACGCCTTGAGTATATTCCAAGCGTCCGCTCTCAATATTCAAACCTAGCGTCCGGCCGATTGCCGCGTGAAAAAGACATCCCGCTGCGCCCGAATCAATAATGGCATCGAATCGTTTTGAACGACGCGAGCCTTTGTCAGGAAGTGAAATGCCTACTGGGATTGAAGCAGCATGGTAGTAGCCGTCAGGAGCGGGGTACCGTCTATATGGAATTCTAAAACTCACACTGAGATCGGAAGCCACTCCTTCGGCGTTTTCACCAGGACTGGATCAGACACGCCGGCACGCTCGCTCTTCTCTACGGCCTCGGAGTACGAACAACCGACAGCAACGATGCGCGTTTCATCTGAGGATAAGGCGACCCAGCTATCCAGCGGTGCGGATCTTAGCGCTTCGAGTCGCAGATCGTTCACATTTTCAGCCTATCCTAGAGGCCATTTTGGCGTCAATGAGACCTGTAGGAGTTTCATTAAGATTCACGTAGACTTCGGATGTTCCCGCAGTGGCCGTTCGGCTCTGGAGCGTCGAGGACTGACCTCTGGAAGCATATGAGCAGCGGAGGGCTGAAAGAGGAGTGTAGGGGATAATGGCTGTGATTTTTGGCATCCACTTCAATCCTAAACAATTGTCGGAGTCCGTTATTGGTCTATCTGTGCTTGTGGTTGCTCTGCTCATATTTTTAAAGGAAGTCCAAATAGCCTAGCGATGCTTGACGCCCTTAATCCCCTGCCGCTTCCACTGCCGGCAATTCGGCCTCAGCAGCACCGGCGTGTTTAACCTTGGCGCTGGTTACCAGAATCACTGACAAAATTACGATCCCGCTGCCCGCCAAGATAAATCGATCTACACGCTCATGCAGAATCAGCCAGCCGAGAAACACTGCGACCACTGGATTGACATAGGCGTAAGTGGAAACTTTCGACGTGGGCACATGCTCAATCAAATAGATATACGCGGTGTACCCAACCCACGAACCGCACACCACGAGATAAAGCACGGCGCCGATACCGCGCCCCGTCCACACCACGCGCGAAAAATCTCCCGCGAACACCGCAAAGATAAAGTTTGCAACTCCCGCCGCAGTCACTTGCCACCCGGTTGCGCTGAACACATCCATGCCGGATTGCCAGCGTTTCGATAGCACCGATCCCAGTGCCCAACTGAACGATCCGCCAATCAGGCTGACCGAAGCCCACAATTCCTTATGCCCAAGCGCAGTCTTGGAAGTCAGTTCGGGATAGAACAGAATGAACAGGCCCAGGATTCCGAGCGCCAGTCCGGCTTTGCCGCGGCCGGAGATGCGATGTTTGCCCAGCAGCAACGAATCGAGGACCAGGAACCACAATGGCGTGACCGCTAAAATCAGCGCCGCCAGCCCCGTCGATACAGCTAATTCCGCATAGGACAGCGTTAGATTGCCACCCATCAACAGCAACACTCCAACCACACAAGACAGCGCGATCTGCCCTGGAGAATATAAGACTTTGCGTCCGGTGAGCGCGCAGACTGCGAGCATCACCACTCCAGCGATCGAAAAACGCACAGCGCACATCAGCGCGGGAGGAATGGTTTGGACGGCGATGTCGATAGCGAGATAGGTCGATCCCCAAAACAAATACACGAGTCCGAAGGCAAGAATCACGATCCCTCGGCCCGGCTGTGACTTGGATTGCATTAGTGAAGTGAAGCGCAAGAAAAGCGAAGCTCAATGTATCAGACGAGCGCAGGCCTGACTTGGATTCACTCGCCTTGCGGGGCAGCAGGTGTTTGGCGAAGCAGGGCAGAATAAATTTGACTGCTGCGCTGCGAGATCGGAAGCGGGGCCTTTTTATTTCAATTTCTCGTATTCCGCACGCGCAGTTTTCAAGACAGGAATATCCGCGTCGGCGTCTTTCCAGGCGGCGAAGAAATCCTGGTAGGCGGTGCGGGCTTTGGCATTATCTCCCTGGAGCACGTAGGCGCGGGCGAGATTGAGGTGCGCCAAGGGGTATTCCGGGGAAAAGCCGGCGGCGCCGCGGTGATCGAGAATGCGTTGAAACTCGGTGGCCGCTTTCGCGCCATCGTGCATTTTGAGATAAATGAGGCCCCGAAGATAAATCGCAGTGACTCCTCCACCACGGGGTCCGACACCCAGTTCGTGCGGGCGAGCGATTTCGAGTGTACTGATCGCTTCGGGGAGTTGGTTTTTGTCGAACTGCAGCGTCGCCTTGGCTACGGGCATGGCAACTGACTGGATGAAATGGTTCTCGGGAACGTCATGTTCAAGGGCGGCAACGAGAGCCGCTGATTTTTGCGCGTCCCCGATGATCGCCAAAGCGGTCGCAATCAAAGCCCGGGCATCGGGATCATTCGAAAGAGCAAGCGCCTGCGCAGCTTTCTGGCGGGCTTCGGTGGAATATCCATACAAGGCGTCGGTGTAGGTTTCCAGCGCCAGAAAATCGTCGGCCAGATCTTTGGCGCCCATGTTCATGCTGGACTGGTTCGCTTGCAGCCACAGTTCGCGCGAGGCCTTGATCTTGCCGTCGGCACCCTGCCAGGCGGCATTGAAGAGAAACAGGAAAGGCGCACTGGAATTGTCCTTCCCCAGATCCAGTTCATGCTCATGGGCGGCGCGGTCGCCGCGCATGTAGGCCAGATCGGTAAGCACAAAGTGAACCGCGATTCCGTCCGATTTTTCGGCGACAGCCTGTTCCGCGATACTCTTGGCCTCATCGAACCGATTAAGGGCCTCATAAGACTCGGCCATGTTGTCGTAGGCGTAGGGATCGTGTGGATCGAGGCGATGGGCTTGGCTGGCCAAGTCGAGCGCTTTTTCCGGCTGGCCTATTTCGTTGAAGGTTAACGCGGCATTTTCGTAGGGGATGGTATCGCGGGGATAGGTTTGGCGCCACTCGGCGTAGACCGGCAATGCCTTATCTGGCTCGATGGTGACTTCAGTATAGTAGTGGGCCTGAATGTAGAGCTTTTCCCGCTCGCTGGCGCGATCGCGCAGGTCATAAGCCTTGCGTACCGCCTGAGCTCCCTCGGCGGCGCGGCCCATGTTGTTGGAAACGACTCCGAGCGTGGCCCAAGCCATGGCAAAATTCGGATCGAGTTCCACAGCCTTTTTTAGGTAAGGAACGGCAGCGTCCTCCCGCATTTTCTGGTGCTCCTGGTTTCCCAGACTGAAGGCCTGCAATGCTTCCAGAGATGAGGTGGTCGCCTGATCGAGCGGCTTGGCGAACTGCTGTACCGACGCCAGAGACTCGCCCATTTTCTGCCGCAGGTTGGAGGCAACCTTGTCGAGCGCCTTCAGCACCTGTTCTTTGCTATTCACTTCCACCTGTTCGCGGGCCAGTGAATCACCCGTGTTCCCATTCAGAGCCGCCAGCGTGATCACGTAGTGATCGCCGAGGCTGGCGATGGTGCCGGTCAGCATGGCCTTGATCCCCTGGCGCTGGCAGATCTCGCGGGCAACGTCGTTGGTGATGCGCTCATCTCCGGACCGGCCCATCAGGCGAAGAGCCTCGCGGATTTTGGAGTCGGGAACGAGATTCAGATAAGGGGACTGCTCTAGTTGCACGGCGAGCGCCTGTTTAAGAGTGCCATCGAAAACGGCGTCGCCGGTGGTGTTGACGAAGTCGGTCAACAGGACGCTGTCTTTTTCGGTGAGCTTCGCGGAGCGCCGGGAATACAGGTAGAAGCCGCCGCCGATGATCGCAACCAGCACCACCACCACCGCCAGAACTAGAATCATCGCGGATTTCTTTGCCGGAGCAGCACTTGCCGGCGCAGTCACGACCGGTGAAGATGACGCAGCCCCAACTCTTGATGAAGAGGAAATGGCCTTTGACGATCCCGATGCCGCCGCAGAACCCGGAGCCGCTAAGTCGACAGAGTCCGGATCCGTCGCCACGATGGCGCGTCCGCTTTCCGTGTCCCGCTTTAATCGCTGCAAATCGGCACGAATGTCGGCTGCGTGCTGGCAGCGCAGGTTGCGGTCTTTCTCCAGCAGCTTGTTGATGACATCTTCGAGTTTAGGCGGCAGATCGGGATTCAATCGAATCGGAGAGGTCGGAGCACGATCGAGGATCGCCTGAAAAATCAACGCGGAAGTATCGCCGCGAAACGGCAACAAACCAGTCGACATCTCGTACAACACCACTCCGAAAGAAAAAAGATCGGTGCGCGAATCCAGTTCCTTGCCCTTGGCCTGCTCCGGCGACATGTAAGCAACTGTGCCCAAGGTCGAGCCCGGGCTGGTCAAATGTTCTTCAATCACGATGCTGGTTGCTGCCGTGACATCCGGAGTCGATCCCGGCGCAGCCGGGTTCGCCTTCACTTTTGCCAGGCCGAAGTCCAAAATTTTGGCATGTCCGCGCTTGGTCACGAAAATATTTGCCGGCTTGATGTCGCGATGCACAATGCCTTCGCCGTGTGCAGCGTCCAGCGCGTCGGCGACTTCGATGCCTAGCGACAAGATCGTCTCCAGTTCCATCGGACGGCTGTTGATCTCATGCTTCAACGTGGAGCCATCGAGAAACTCCATGACGAGATAAGTAAGGCCATCTTCTTCGCCAATGTCGTAAATCGTGCAGATGTTTGGATGATTCAGAGCGGATGCAGCCTTTGCCTCGCGGCGAAAGCGCTCGAGCGCCTGCTTGTCCTGCGCTAAATCTTCGGGAAGGAATTTCAGCGCGACAAAGCGGCCGAGGCGCGTGTCTTCGGCTTTATAAACCACGCCCATGCCGCCACCGCCGAGCTTTTCAATAATTCGATAGTGCGAGATGGTCTGGTTGAGCAATCCGCAATCTTTCTCGTAGAAGTGAAAGCAATGCTAGGCGGAGTCTGCGCGGATGTCAAAACCGCTTTGACGGAGCAGTTTCGAACGTAATCAAAGGTGAAATTTGGGGGTTACGGCGCGAGCAACAGCAGGCTATAATCATTAAGACGACGATGTTTACCGATGCTGCGCAACTATCCCAAATCGCATTTGCCCGAGTGCTGGCTGCACTGCCTGGTGTGCCCGCGACGCTATCGGGCCAATTTGCCTTCCCGCCTTCGCCCCAGCTTGTTCGGTAGCGACTAGTAAATCCTCTGTCTGACTGTTCCGGTCTTACGCGTGCTTGAACTAGAGCGTGCGTGTTTCGGAGTGCATTTCCTGACCACTGGCCACTAACCGCTGGCCACTGCCTTTCGGAGGATTCCATGTCGACTGCTACCTTGACCAACAAATCCGCTGTCCGGCCCACTGTCGGACCAAAGATCAACACTGCCCTGCCAGGCCCCAACGCCAATCGCGTGCTTGAGGGTGACAGCAGACTCATTTCGCCGTCCTACACTCGCTCCTATCCGCTGGTCGCCAAAAGCGGGCGCGGCGTCGTTATCACCGACGTCGATGGCAACGAGTTCTTCGATTTCTCCGCCGGTATCGCCGTGACCTCAACCGGCCACTGCCATCCCGATGTCGTTGCCGCTATTCAGAGGCAGGCAGGCGAGTTGATTCACATGTCGGGCACCGATTTTTACTACGAAAGCATGGTGACCCTGGCCGACCGCTTGTCGAAGATCGCTCCCATGCCCGGCCCGCACAAGGTTTACTACGGCAACTCCGGCGCCGAGGCGGTCGAATGTGCGCTCAAGCTCGCGCGGTACCACACCAAGCGCCCTAACGTCATAGCATTTCTCGGGGCGTTCCACGGTCGGACAATGGGCGCGCTCTCGCTGACTGCCTCGAAGCCGCAGCAGCGCCGCCGCTTTACGCCGCTCATGCCCGGAGTCACGCATGTTCCTTATCCAAACATCTATCGCAGCTCTGCCAAGAACCAGCACGAGGCTGACGATTTCGCCCTCGGCTGCGCCCGCTTTATTGAAGAGAAACTGTTCAAGACGACTTTAGCGCCCGAAGAAGTCGCGGCGATTTTTGTTGAGCCGGTACAGGGCGAAGGCGGATACGTAGTTGCTCCCACAGTCTTCATGCAGGAGCTTCGCCGCATCTGCGACCGTCACGGCATCCTGCTGGTTGTGGACGAAGTCCAGAGCGGCATCGCGCGCACCGGCAAGTGGTGGGCGGTTCAGCACACCGGCGTTGAGCCGGACATGGTCTGCATGGCTAAGGGGCTCGCATCTGGAATGCCGCTGGGCGTCACGCTGACCCGCGCGGAAATCATGGACTGGATTCCCGGATCGCATGCCTCCACTTTCGGCGGCAATCCAATCTGCATCGCCGCCGCGATGGCTACGCTTGACGTGATCGAGAAGGAACACCTGCGCGAGAACTCGACCGAGGTGGGCGATCATATCCGCAAACGCATGGCAGACTGGCCTTCAAAATTGAAGCTGGTGGGCGATATCCGCGGGCGCGGCCTGATGATCGGCGTCGAAATCGTCAAAGACAAAACGACGAAAGAACACGGCGCAGCCGAGCGCGACCGCATCGTTGAACTAGCCTTCGAGCGCGGAGTCCTGTTCCTCGGCTGTGGGCCCAGCAGCATCCGCCTGTGTCCGCCGCTCGTCGTGACTAGAGAGCAAGCTGACGTTGCGGTTGACGTGCTCGAAGAATGCATCAAGCTCGTGGGAAAAGACTCATAGCAAGAATTTCTCGGCAGGTTCTTCGCATAATAGAAAAGCCCGGCCTTGGCCGGGCTTTTTGCGTCGCCAGAAATACTTAGGCGGCGGTTGATCTCTTGCTTCGGCCTTCCAGGCTTACAGGCTGCGCAACCTTGCGAACCAGAAAGGGCTGTTGGTTCGGTTCACTGCCGGCCCACTCCAGACTGACGATGGAATGTCCGGGCTGGCAGGTAACGAAATAGCGCTCTCCGTTGGGGCTGGTTACATCGAACTTGCCGGTCTCGCCCTGCAGAGCCTCGGCAATGTCATAAGTAGTGATGCTGTTATTCAGTTTCATGGGGACTTCCTCCAGTCTCCTGTTGCAAGTTGTTTGGGATTGTCCCCTTCCCTGGGAAAGAGCATTCACTCAAGAATAGACCTCTGCGCGGCGGCATGAATCAAGCAAACCCGATTTTTTTCCATTAAGCTGTTTGCCCGAAGGGAGAATCCGTAGAGGCTTATTGCAGCCTGGTGAACTCAGCTCTGGCATCTTTGAGGATGGGAATATCAGAGTCGGCGTCTTTCCAGAGCGCGAAAAAATTCTGATACGCGTCGCGAGCTTTGGCCAGTGCTGCGGGATCAGGAGTTGTCGTGGTGTTAGCGGGCTTAGCTTTCGTCACTCCGGCTTTCGTCACCACACGTCCCAAGCCGGCTTCCACAGCATAAGCCCGTGCCAACCCAAGATGCGCCAGTGCCCCGGTCCAGCAGTTCCAGGTGAGCCCGCTGTGATCGATGACTCGCTGAAATTCCGCAGCCGCCGCGCTGCCGTTGCCTTGCGCCAGATACGCTTCGCCCCTCACGTAAACGGGATAAAGGCACGAAACGTTGGTGAGGAACTGAATGGAAGCCATATCCATCGAGGCCGTCGCATGCAGGCGATTTAGAGCCGATGCGGTATCGCCTTCGTTCAAGGCCAACTGCGCTTGAATCGTAGGCAGCCACAAAGCCTGCACCTGGGTATCCAGCGGAAACCGCCGGTTCAAGTCCCGCGCCAGCACATTCGCGCGCGCGCTATCTCCTGCCATGGAAAGCGCAAGAGCGGTCTCGGCCTCCACGGCCTGACTGCCGGGCAACATCTTCAGAGCTTCGTCCGCGATCCCCCGCGCCGCGCCGGCAT
>JBAUXX010000037.1:0-8418 GCA_049584475.1 Candidatus Sulfotelmatobacter sp.
CGGCAGCGGCGGCGGCGGCGGACATTCCTCCGGCGGCGGGCATTCTGGTGGTGGAGGCGGCGGACATGGCGGTGGCGGCCACCACTAAACACGAGTTGTAACCCTGGTTGGTGTATTTGAAAGTTGCAGTAAAAAGTGAAAACAGAGGCGATGAATAAGAAGGGCGCGCTAAACGGCGTGCCCTTCTTGTTGCCAGGATGGTCAGCCTTTGCCGCGCACGCTGCACTTTGCTCCGTGCGAGAAAAGCCAACGCGGGTGAAAGCTATTTCGAAATCAAATGCGATCCGGGAATATTCTCATCGAGAGTCGCGAGGATTGCGTCATTCGCCTTGGCGAGTTGAACAAGGTGGGCGTCCGTGATCTGCTTTGGCGCCCGCACCCAGTTTGGAAGATGGGAAACATCGTGATTGTCAGGAATGAAGGAAAGACGGGCAGCACGTGTACGTTTCAAACGCGATAAGAGCGTTGAAGCCTGAGCTACGGTGAATCCGTACGCTGGAGCTTGCGCCAGCACACGCACAAATCCGAGTTCAGTGATGGAGCAGGTTGCAAGAGGCGGAGAAGTGGAGCGGACCCAGGAAGCCACCCGGCCGTGGAACTCATGATTGATGAAGCCGAGGGCAACCAGAGCGTTTACATCAAGCAGGTAGATCATCGGAACTCAGTCATGCCTCGCACATCAGCCTTCCAGAATCAAGGAAAGTTGGCCAATGCTTCTTCCACTTCCTTGCTGGTTAACGCGGGCGCGTCCGGGCCGGCACTCAGCGCTGGCAGGCCGGTAACGGGGTCGGTCACAATCTTTATCCGATGGTGACGTTTCTTGCGAGGCGTCAGGACAATCCGTCCGTCTTCCACATCAGCATCCAGAGGATCTCCCGGACGGATATCGAGCCGCCGGCGAAGTGGGCCGGGAAGAACGACTTGCCCTTTGGTGGAAACCTTGGTTTGCATGGTAAGACAATCTTACCATGGTTTTCGGTCGGATCTCACAAGCCGTAGGTCACGGCCTGGCGTACGCCGGATTCTCCGGTTCCGGCCGGTCATATTCGCGCCCGTATTTATTCTTGTGTTCGAGATCGAAGTCAGATTCCGTCAGCGAGAAGGTTCCGAGAGAAGTCTCTCCAGCCGAAACTGTGACTTCGCGACCCAGAGCGTGCAAAGCATCCGGCGCGACCGAGGGATGAAACACCTGCAACGCATACCGTCCGGGAGGAACGTTGGCGATCTGGACTTGTCCGTGCGTGTCGGAGATTGCATAGTAAGGCGTGCTCACGGCAACGACCACGGCGCTCATTTGCGCATGAATGTTGCAGAAGATGTAGGAGACTCCGGGCTTGTCGAACTGCACAAAGCGAGTCGTACCGCTCTCGTAGAGTCCGAGGTCGAAGCGTTTGCCGTCGAACAATGAGAAGACGTTATGGAAAAAGGGGTCGCGATTAGGGAACTCCACCTTGCCGCCGACCGGGATGACCACCAGCGACGGATGGAACATTTTGTTCTTCTGCGTCAGTTGAGGAATCTCAGACGGCTTTTGTCGCGGCGGATTGAAGCGAGCGCTGCCCAGCGGCGTGAGCCAGACAACCGCATTCGAATCGTCTTTCTCTTCGTGACCACCTTTTGTCAGTTCAATGTGCGCCTTCAATGTTGCATCTTGCCCGAATGCAGCAAGTGCGGCGACTATCAAGACAATGACGATTCCGCCGCGAAGCTTGCGATTACATTTCAAAATAGAATCCCCATCGCCAGATTGATTTGATTGACCACGCTGCTCTCGTCGTACACCGGAAAGGTGCGCAGCCGCCGGAATTCAGCGGAAAACAGCAGGTCCGACCGCGGACGGTAAACCACGTTGCCCAAGGCTCCGCGATTGCGGCCCAGGATCGGCCCGAAGTTATTTTCATCGACGGCGAAGCCGCGTACATCTCCGGCGAAAGCATTGTCTTCTGCAAAGACCGCATTGAATTCCACTTTGGATGTAAGTTGAAATTTCAATTGGCTCCAGCCGCCGACGGCGTCGAGGCCGCGGATGGCAGACGACGCTAATGTGGGGTCACCTCCGTAGAGGATGGAAGTGCCGATCGCGGCGCCAAGGCCACCGATGCCGCGTCCCCGATAGAATTCCCCGGAGAGCAATAAGCGACGCGCGAGCGGAACCTGCCAATCCGCCATACCCGCCCACGCATCCACGTTTCGCCCCCAGTTCCAATTCTGGCGGCCATAGTAGCCGGCCACACCGAAACTCAGAGGGTGATCTAAGAATGGCCGCGACCAAGCCGTGCGCAGCGCATACGCCGGTTGGCCGGATTGTTCGCCCGCCTGTACTGTGCGATAGAACGGATTGTATGGCGGCTCCCAATCGAGATTATCGAGTAGTCCCGCCTGCACGGTAATTATCTGAGAATCGCTCAGATCAAAACGATGTTCCACGCGCAACTGCGGCGTCCACGCCCAGAGGTTTCCCGCAAAACCAAACGCCGGCGTAGCCAGCGAGGCGAACGAGGTGGGGGACAAGGGTGAGATAAATAACGCGTCCTGCCCGCCGACTATAGAAGTGTGCGCCCAATCCAAACGCAGGCTGGCGGTTTGCAGGCGGGCGATTCCGAAATCCGCTCCGTTCCCTGTTGCCGGAAATCCGCCAGCAAAATCGAACTGAACATCGGCGGAAGTTTTGGCGCCCGCAACATCGGGACCAAAAATCTCCAGTCCAATTTCCGATTGCCGCAAGGTCGCGCCGAGACTTGTCGAGGGTGCGCCCGGGACCATAGTCTCCGCGTAATCGGGAATATCCAGGTTGTTTGAAGCGCCCCGGTTCTGAAACGCATTGAACAGCACGATGCCGGAAAGGCGTGCGCGATATTTAGAAGCGGTCTCAACTTTGGTCTGATATTGTTCGTCGATTTTGGATCCGAGCAGGGAAGCGGAATCCTCGAGTTTCTGTACGCGGTCTTCCAGATTGGCCGCGGGCGCAGTCGTAGAAGATGCCCCGGCAAATTGTTCTGAGCCGGATGATGAGGGCGGAGCCGGTGCGGTTGTCGCGACAGTTGTTCCAGCGCCAGTGCGCTCCAGCATGCTGCGCGTGTCCTGCAATTCGTGCCGCAGTTCCTGCATTTCGGTGCGTGACTGCGTATTTTCCGTACGCATCTCATCGACCAGCGTTTTCAACTGACGCACTTGCTCCTGGAGTTCGCGCACGGCGCTCGTTGTCTCTTCACCGGCGCTTTGACTCGAAGACGCCGGCGGTTGCTGAGCGAGGCTAAGGGCATTCAAGAAAATGACGGCGGAGGCGATCCAGGCAGCGCGTCGCCAGGCAGCCCTCCGCAAGGCAGTGGTCCCAAGGTTTCTCACACCCTCCTCCTAATTTTCCAGATCGATAAAACGCGAAGGGCTGGAACTGCCGGCCTACGCGCCGGAATGCCGAACTGAATCATCGCCGGCTTCTTGCTTAGCCGGAACAAGCGGAGGAAGCTTCATGTTGGCTTGCTGAACCCCATGAACTGTATCCATCACTCGCCCCGGCAGAACAATTGTGAAAACTGTTCGTTCCTCCGGCGTACGTTGCAGGATAATCTCTCCCCCATGATCCTGAACGATTTTTTGCACCACGGCCAGACCCAGGCCCGTGCCGTTCTCCTTGCCATAACTTACAAACGGATGAAACAGCTTTTCCCGGATGGATTCCGCTATCCCGGGCCCGTTGTCCGACACTTGAATAGAGATCGAGTCTGTCTTCTCCGAGACTGTGACGTCGACCTTGCCGCCCACGGGAGGAGCGGCCTCGCAGGCGTTCAACAATAAGTTGTACAAGGCGCGCTCCAGTTTTCGTGGATCGAACCACCCTAAGAACTGGTCCTGGCAGTGAACTTCAATGGCGCTGCCGTGATGGCGCGGGTGAACGCGCACCACTTGCACCGCGCGGTGTACGGTTTCGCAGACGCTGCTGTAAGACGGACTCAGAGACTCGCGCGTGCGCGCGAATTCCAAAAGCGAATCGATGAGATCCGTCATAGAATTCACGCCCGTGCGAACTTCCTGGTACAGCTCTTCGCGTTGTGTTGAGGTCAGCCGTCCGTCGCAAAGAAACTCCGAGTTGGCGACGATGGCAGCGAGTGAGTGGCGCAAATCGTGAGAAATGGAGCTGGCCATCCGGCCGATAGTTGCAAGCTGCTCCGATTCCAGCAAATCCTGCTGGCTCTTGAGCAAACTGGTGCGCATGCGGTCGAAAGCGCGAGTCAACTCGGCGACCTCGTCGCCGCCGCGCGAATCCAACGGGTGATGGAAGTCTCCGCGCTCCAGCGCGCGCACGCCGCCTACGAGATTCCCCAGTGGCCGCGTGAAGGTCTTCGCCACAAAAAATACCAGCGCGCTTCCGATCAGAACCGCCAACAGCCCGAGCAACAGTAGATAGCGATTGAGTTGATTGAGGAATTGCGCCGCCTGATCGTAGGAACCAAGCACACTCAGGCGTACCGGAGTGGCCTGCTGCCCGGAAAGTTCGAGCGAAGTGGCGAGGAAATGTTCTTTGCCGACTTCGATGTCGCGGAAATCTTTCTGCGAAGACCCAGCGACTAAATCGCCGACGCTTTCACTGCGCATCTGCTCGGGATTCAGAGTAGTGGCGACTACCTGGCTCCCGTAAGAAAAAACCACCTGGCTGGCCGCGACTTTGCTTACCTCGCGCGCCAGGCGATCGTCAATTTCATGGCCGATAACCAGGAAGCCGAGCAAGGTTCCTTCGGTGCGCGACCCGCGATACACGGGCTGGAGAAATGCCTGATACAAATGATCCGCGCCGAACCACCAGTGGCTGGAGTCTTCTTCGTTCAACGATCGTTGAAAGTATTTCTCCGCCGCCTCGCGAGTGAAACCGGGAGTCTTGGTGTGCAGCGCAACGACTTTGCCGCTGCGGTCGATGAGTACGAACAAGTCGCTGCCCGCAACCTGCCAAACGTCCTGCGACGCGTCCTGAATGGTCACGGGATCGGGGCTGGTCATGATCGCGCGCGTGATGGGTAAATCGGCCAACAGTTCGGCCGACCGCGTCAGCATGGTTTCGCGTTCGTGCTGAAAGTTTTCGAACGTGCCGACCGAGTTGCGCAGGTTGACCACGATTTCCTGGCGGACATGGTTTTGTATGCTGCGCCGCACTAACAGCAAACTGGTAGTGGTCAGGGCCGCGGTAATGGCGAGCATCGCCAGCAGGAAGCGCGTGCTGAGACGCACACGTGGCAGAAAAATCCCGGAGGATTCAATGGGAGCGCCGGCTGCGGGTTCCAGAGAGGAATTCAAGGGAATCAGCGAACGAACTTATATCCCATACCATGCACCGTACGGAAGTGTACAGGGCTCGAAGGATCCCGCTCCAGTTTTTGCCGCAGTTTCAGAATGTGATTGTCGACGGTGCGCGTGGAAGGATAGTTCTGGTAGCCCCAGACTTCATTCAACAGTTCGTCGCGGCTGATGACTCGATCCGCATTCTGCACGAGGAATTGAAACGTTTTAAATTCCTGCGCGGTCAGAATGACCGGTTGGCCGTCACGTTTGATTTCCATTTTCTTGAAGTCGGCGGAGATGCCGTCGAAGCTGACGACGTTGACGCTGGCGGTGCGGGACGTGTGGCGCAATGCCGCGCGCACTCGCGCCAGCAATTCACGCGGGCTGAAGGGCTTGGTGACGTAATCGTCTGCGCCCAACTCAAGCAGCAGCACTTTGTCGGAAACATCGCTGGCGGCGCTGAGCACAACGATAGGCAGAGTGGGAGACTGCGCTTTGATCTCCTTGCACAAATCGCCGCCCGAAAGTTTGGGCAGCCGCAGGTCGAGAACGATCGCAGCGGGAGCACAGTTCTGAAAACTCTCCAGCGCTGACCTTCCGTCCGAACGCACTTCGACGACGAAGCCTTCCGTTTCAAAAAGGCGCTTGAGCGCTTTCTGTACAGCCGGATCGTCTTCAACGACGAGGATGCGAGCGCCGGACTGAGGCAGATTGGTAAACTCCATGCTTCGAGCCGGGCTCAGTGGTGTGGCGATGTGGCCCATAGGAAAACCTTCCCGTGTAAGTGCTTCCGACCATTCCAGACTAGTCGGTCGCCTATCTAAGGCAGCAGCTTACAACGGTTTTCGTGGAATCATGGAGAAACGCTCCAGCTTTGACAATTATTTTACACTTGCTGCTGGAAACAAAGGCGTTTTAGGCCAGGAGGTTGCTGAAGGCGGACCTCAGAAGTCAGACGTCAGACGTCAGACCGCAGACCGCAGACGCCGAGGTCTTAAGCCCGACGTCCGCGGTCCGAGGTCAGGGTTTAGTATTAAACATTGCTTGCCTCGCTTGAATCGGAACGTCTCGTCGTGGTGCTGGTTCACCCGCGCAATCCTTTGAACATTGGCGCGGCGGCTCGCGCCATGAGCAATTTTGGAGTGAAGCGGCTGCGCCTTGTCGCGCCGTATGAAGTTGCGTTTCGCAATGCACGTTCAGCTGTGGGCGCGTCGGCGGTGCTGGAAGCGGCCGAACAATTCGACACTGTGGCTGAGGCGCTCACCGATTGCCAACTTGTGATTGGCACCACGGCCGTGAAGAGCCGCGACTTGCAGCATCCGCTGCGCGAACTCAATGTAGAGACGGGGCGTGCGATACGCGCGGAGCTTGGGTCGCGAACCGTCGCGCTGCTGTTTGGCTCGGAAAAATTCGGCCTGTCGAACGAAGATCTCACTCATTGCCATTGGCTGCTGCGCATCCCGGCGCGCGAGGAACATCCGTCAATGAATCTGGGGCAGGCGGTAGCCGTGTGCGTTTATGAAGTCACACGAAATGAAAACGCGCCTGTGGTTCCTGATTCCGTTCCTCAAGTCCTGGCCGGGCCCCACGCGACGGCAGGCGACGAAGAAAGAATTGTCGTCAGTCTGATGGAGGCGCTGAATCTAAGTGAGTATGTTCGGCGACACACGGAAGAATCTGTGCGGGAAAATGCGCGGCGCTTCGTGCGGAGGCTGAGCCTGCAACGTTCAGATGCGGAGTTGTGGCTGGGCATGTTGCGGCAGATCATTTGGAAACTTAAAGGCGGAAAGCACGAGGAGTAAAGGCGTCGGGAGGCGTTTTGCGAAGTGTTCTACGTAGAACGTTTTGTAGAGGTGGACGCCAAAATTCGCGGTTCTGGAGTGTCCCGAAATGGCAAGTTGTTGAGCGCTGGCGGGATCGCGGGAATCGGTGATGGATACTTTCGTATATGGACGGAGTCTACGAAAGTAGGCTGGACAGAGAGCCGGGTTGCACCACAGAAGGTGCAGTTCGGTGAGGGCTTAGAAACGATAGGAGTTATGTTTCTGGTTTGAAACTGGGGCTGTGGTTAAGTGGGATTAGATTGCTCAGGCTGCCGTTTCGCATTCGCCGCGGACCCTGCTTCCAGCCGCTTCCCATCTGTTTTCGCACCGGGTCACAGCCGGGCAGAAGTAGATCCCAGGCTGGCAACTCGAAATCCGGGAGGTTTGGGCTGAAGATGGAAATGCTTTTGAAAAAACCCTTCGTAGTGGTGGCCGGCAGCTCGGGAAATGTAACCAGCCAAATATTGAATCCCGCCGATGTCAGGAACCTATCAAGGACATCGCGCACGACTACGTCGTAGAGTTGAAACGAAGCCTTTTTGGTCTCCTGGCGGGGTGGCCCAGCCTTCTCTCTGAATACCACCACACTGAGGGTGCCCCATCCTTGCGCTCTTTGCAAGGGTGGGACACGATGCTGCCGACATGGCCGGTTTTGACTTCCGCGTTTATTCGTACCGATTACTGGCAGCATTGCGCCCACCCTTTCGCAAAAACGCGAAAGGATGGGGCACCCACTTCGTTGATAACGGCAAGGATCAAAGGCTGGGCCACCCGCCTCCAGCAAGTCCTCCAGCTCTTCTGCCGCCTCCTGAAACTCACAGGTCTCCGCAAGTGCCAGGCCGCCGGCATAGAGACCGAGCGCGACCGTCGCCTTCCCCGCTGGGGTTTGCAAATATAGGGGGACTGTGATTTGAGTGAAAATCCATGCCCTAATCGAGAAGTTTTCCAAGATGTCTCGACCAGTGGGGTCCACCGCATTCACCGGGTCTCCCCCAGCGTACAGATACTTATGCAAAGAGCGTGGCTTCAAGATACTTCCACGTTGCGGATCCATGGTCTCGAATCGCCCCGTGCCCTGATTGTAGTACCGCGCCCGGAGATGATACAGGCCGACGTTCTGGTCGAACCGCTCGCCGCTATACAGATAAGTGTTCGCCGTCGTTCCCGCGCTGGCGATGGGCATGCCGAAGGCGTCGAACTGGTAAGTGTTGCCGAGAACGCCCGTGGTGCTGGTCAGGAAGCGCACATTGCCGTGCCCGTCGTAGCCGTAGAAGCTCGGCGTCCACGTGCTGCCGACCAGTTGGTTCTCGCTGATGCGCTGCAA
>JBAUXX010000038.1:0-34592 GCA_049584475.1 Candidatus Sulfotelmatobacter sp.
TCAATATCAGCAACAGCGAAATGGTCCGCGAAATCCCCGACTATCCCGCGCCGCCCAAACCCGCCCCGCCACCCGAACGAGCACTCGAAGAAGAAGCCCAATGGATCAAAGAACGCAAAGCCAAAGACGCGCACGCCCAGGTGCTGTCCCGCGCTCTCGCAACCATCCCTGTGCCGACCGCAGCAAAGCCCGCCGCAGCAAATCCAACGCCAGCCCCCGTTTTGGTAGCCGCGCCGAGTGCCCCGGCAAAAAGCACCGTCAAACCACAGACGAAGCCAGAAGAAATTTTTCCAATCGATCCCACACAACGCAAACCACCAGCGCGCGCCGGTGTCCCGTTCACACCGAAACGAATGGCAGTCAATCAGAGCAAAACACGAACGTGAAGCGTCCGAATAGCAAACTTCATCCGGTACTATAGATGTGCGGACAAAACACGGGCGCACTTCGCAATCCTATGATCCATCCCTGGCATGACGTAACTCCCGGCCACAAGCTGCCGCAGGAATTCGACTGCGTCATCGAGATTCCTTTTGGATCGAGCGTGAAGTATGAACTCGACAAAGCCAGCGGATTGATCAAGCTCGACCGCATTCTCTATTCCGCCGTGTACTATCCCGCGAACTATGGCTTCATCCCGCAGACGCTGGCTGAAGACGACGATCCGCTCGACGTGCTCGTGCTGTGCCAGGAAACCGTGGTGCCGCTGACCATCATTCACGCCCGCGCCATCGGACTAATGACCATGATCGACAGCGGCAAGCAGGACCACAAAATCATTGCCGTGGCCACCGAAGATCCGGAGTTCAACTCTTATTGCGAGGCCGCGGAAATGCCGCCGCACCGCATGCTTATGCTGCGACGCTTCTTTCAGGACTACAAGCAACTCGAAGGCAAAGCTGTGGAAGTCGACGAGATACGTCCAGCTGGCGAGGCCTATCCCATTATCCTCGACGCCCTGCACCGCTACAGCGAACAGCGGCGCAAAGGCTTTGCCACGGCGGAAAAACATTAGGATGCTGCCTGGGGTGATCTTGGGAAGGGCACGAGTTTCACTCGTGCCGCTAAGCGGGTAAATTACTGCCGCGCTTCAGCGCCTGCGGTTCGCGTTCGGGGCGCCAAACATTCGCAGCAGGGCGCCAGAATGAGTCTTCCACCTTCCTGTTGACATATTGTACTAGCAGTATAGTACACTGGTACACATGATGAGGATCGCTCCACGCAGTTTCCGGTTCGAATTGAACCTGCACAGCGGCGTTCCTGTCTACCGCCAGCTCATCGATCAGGTGCGCAGCGGCGTCGCTTCGGGGTCCCTCATCGCCGGGGACCAGCTTCCCACAGTGCGGCAGCTCGCCGTCGATCTGGCCATCAATCCCAACACGGTTTTGAAAGCGTACCGGGAGCTGGAGTTGGGCGGCCTGCTGGAAACGCATCAGGGAACCGGAACATTCATCAGCCAGAAGAAGCCGAACGGAAACAAGGCGGACCGCGCGCGTCAGTTGACACAGATGGCGGGCGATTGCGCCGCCCGTGCCGGTGCCGCGGGATTCACGGTGGAAGAGTTATTGGAAAGCCTGCGCGAGTTGCTGCCGCAGCAAAGGAGATAACTGTCATGACAAGAATCGAAATCGGTCAGATCAGCGGCATCGGGAAATCGTTGTTTGTCATTTGTCTGTTGGCGGGCATGGCCATCACGGCAGCCACGCGTCATCCCGCTGGAATCATTGTGGGAGCGGTGCTGGGAATTTATCTCATGTTCGCGATCAAGGTCGTGCAGCAGTGGGAAAAAGTTGCGGTGCTGCGGCTGGGGCGATACGTCGGGCTGCGGGGACCGGGAATATTTCACATCATCCCCATTGTTGAAACGCTCAGCGCTTATGTCGATCAGCGCGTCCGCGTGGCCAGCGTTTCCGCCGAATCGACGCTGACGCGTGACACGGTTCCGGTGAACGTCGATGCGATCGTGTTCTGGCTGGTGTGGAATCCGGAGAAGTGCATTCTCGAAGTGGAGAGCTTCATTGAGGCCATCAACATGAGCGCTCAGACCGCGCTGCGGGAATCGATTGGCCGGCACGAACTGGCGCAGATGATCACCGAGCGCGAAACGCTGGGCCGCGAGTTGCAGCGCATCCTCGACGAGAAAACTAATCCGTGGGGCATCACCGTGCAGTCGGTTGAGATTCGCGATGTGAGAATTCCGCAAGGCCTGGAAGACGCAATGTCTCGGCAAGCGCAGGCTGAACGTGAGCGCCAGGCGCGAATCATTCTTGGGCAGGCGGAGACCGAAATTTCCAACAGCTTTGTGCAGGCCGCGGCGGCGTACGCCGAAAATCCAGTGGCCCTGCATCTGCGCGCCATGAACATGCTGTACGAAGCCATCAAAGAAAAAGGAGCGATGGTGATCGTACCCTCGTCGGCGGTGGAGACGATGGGACTCGGCGGAACTCTGGCAACCGCGTCACTCGGCGGAGCAAAACCCTAACAACTCGAAACAATCGATAAAAGGAGCGATGCTTATGAAGTCATTGATATCAGTGTGTCTGCTTTCAATCGAGCTGGCGATTGCCAACGGTCCGGCGTTCGCTCAGTCTTCCGGCCCAGTTTCATCGTCCGCAGATCAAACGATGCAGCGTGGAATCAGTGTGGACCTGGCCGCTACCAATAACGCCGAGCCTATGCCGGCCGCAGACGAGCAAGAGGCATGGATTGTGACGGTGACTGCCGATGGCAGCCTCTACTTCGGAACACATTCCATGACGCCCGATAGCCTGAAGGAATGGATGATCGGTCATCCTCGAGGACGCGACCAGAAGCTTTACATCAAAGCCGACGCTCGCGCTCACTATGCGCAGGTTGAGAAGGCGCTTGATGCCGTCCGGTCAGCGGCTTTCAAGGAAGCAGTGTTGCTGACTTCGCAACCAAGTCATGCACAAACAGGATCGCGCGTGTCGCCCGAAGGCTTAGCAGTCTCAATCGCTGCCCCGACCGACTCCACATCGAAACCCACGGTCGCGGTCACGCTCAATGGATCGGAAGAATCTGTCAGTGTGAAGATCGACAACCAGAATGTTGGGTGGAGCGATCTGCAAGGTACGTTGGAAAGTATCCTCAAGAGCCGAGTCGAGAGGGCGGCTCGGGTGGAAGCCGGTCAGGCAGTGCCTTATTCGGACATTGTGCACATGATCGACATTTGCCGCTCCATAGGAGCAAAAGCGGTTCTGGTAGCGCAGTGAGTAACAAGCGGTAATTAACTTGTGCCGGTGAAGCCCCATTTTGTTGGTAACGCCTGCGAGATCGAGAGGTATGGGCCAGCTATTCGGGAGGGTTAATTCTCCATCTCGCCCAGTCGCATGACTGGGGGCTCGGTGCGGCAACAGAGGCCGTATCGCTCCCATAGCCGAAACCACGGACTGTGGGCGAGCATTTCGTCGTGCCGCCGATTCGCGGCCGCGATGTCGTTTGCGGTCAGCGGTCGCGTGTCGGGCACCGAGAAGATGCGCTCCAGCCGCTCGATTTCGGCAATGCTCTGTTCCGCGTCCATCCGTCACACTATCTAATAGAACGGCGAGGAGGTCAATAGAGGGCGATCTCCATCATTGGATTCGCACCTGCTCGGAATCTATCCTCTTAGCGGGGAAATCGGGCATATTCCCTGGTTTGGTCTCTCGCCGTCCGGTTTCTCGTCCTAGTTTCTTGTCCCTGGTTTCTTGTCCCTAGTTTCTTGTCCCTGATTTCTCGGCTAAGGCGTGATCTCAAAAACCACTCCGCTGCACCCTGTGCCCGGAGCGCAGTCCCTGGTGGTACCGTAGAGATTTCCGGCTTTGTCCAGCAGCAGGCCGGCAACTGGATGAGAAGCGGGTGCGCCCGAAAAATCATAGAGGACGTTCAGCGCCCAGGTGCCACTCGTCCGGGGTGTCATTTGGAAAACGACGCCATGACCGGAGTTACCGAGTTCGGTGGTGCCGTAGAGATTTCCGGCGGCGTCGAAGATGAGACCGGCATAAGGAAAATCTCCGTCAGTACCATGGAAGGCATGCAATATTTTTTCGGCCCAGCCGCCTTTCGCGTTGGGCGTCAAATTGAAGACAACACCGTCGCGCCCGGAGCCGCCGGCCGTAGTGGTGCCGTAAAGATTTCCAGCAGCGTCGAAGATGAGATTCGACGCGGGGCTGTTGCCGTCGGTGGTGGTGTTGTTCGTGAATTGATGCAGTATGCTCTCCGTCCAACTTCCATCCGCATTCGGCGACAGTTTAAACGCTACCCCATAATCGCGATCGCTGGTTCCACCCTGCTCATTGGTAGTGCCATAGAGATTCCCGGCGTGGTCGAAGATCAGTCCGGCCAGCGGAGAGATTCCGGTTTGCTCATCAAGGCTGCAGAGGACGCTCTCGGTCCAACTGCCATCGGCATTGTGCGCCAGTTTGAAGACGCTTCCCTGAGGGCCTCCTTCGCCCGCGCCAACGGCTGTTTGTGTTGTGCCGTAGAGATTTCCGGCGGTGTCGAAGACGAGATTTCCTTCGGGAATGCAGCCGTCGCCGAAGCCGTTATCGCCGAAGGAATAGAGTATGGTTTCGCCCCAGGCGCCGTGGGCACCGGGTGTAAGTTCGAAGGCCGCCCCACATCCCAGGCCCCCGCCGATACCTGTCGTGCCGTAGAGATTGCCGGCAGCATCAAAGATGAGGCTGGCGACGGGACTGCACCCATCGCTCGCGCTTTCAACGAAAGAATGCAGCACGCTCTCGGTCCAGTTGCCGCCGGAGTTCCGCGTCAGCTTAAAGACCACTCCACAATTGTCCTGCCCCCCGGATCTCGTCGTACCGTAAAGGTTTCCAGCGGCGTCGGAGATGAGGCCGACAAGGGCCGCGGCGCCGTCCGGGCCGGTGAATTTATGCAATGTCTTGTACGTGCCGGCTGTACTAACTGTTGGCACGATGAAAGCCGCTACGGTAATGAGCACGATGAAGCGAGCGATGTACCACGATTGTGTTTGTCGCATGGAGAGTACTCCCTTGGAAGTTGAGCGTGTTTCCCATGTGCACGGGATTGTGAACTGGCAGCTAAAGCGAGCAAACCAGCAGTGAGTCGAATTCGCGTTGGAAGCACCGGGGAGAGCGACTCAAAGCGAGGCAGACAGCAATCGCGGGATTATGGCAGGCCAGTTGCGCAGAGTCAAGCCGCGGAGGGGGGAAGCGAGATGGGCGGGTGGGTGTGATCGGTCAAGAGAACTTTAAACATTTCGCTCAATCGCAGCTGAAATCCCCGGCCTTCGAAAACCACGAAGACCGGGGTAGCCTCGGTAAACATGGTGTTGTCGGCAGAATAAGGATGGCGACCGAGAGCTAGTCCGCGCGGTAGACAATCTTTCCCGACACGATTGTCGCCACTACTTTGCCGGTGAATTGCCAGCCGTCGAAGGGGGTGTTGTGCGAGAGGGAGCGCGAGTTGGCGGCGTCGAAGGTCCAGCGCTTTTTGGGGTCGAAGAGGGTGACGTCAGCGTGGTTGCCGCGGGCGAGCGATCCTCGGTTGCGGAGATCGAAGACGCGGGCGGGGCCGGCGGTGAAAAGTTCGACGATGCGGGTTAGGGGGATTTTGTGCTCGCGGTGAAGTTGCGTGATCGCCAGGGCGAGCGCGGTTTCGAGGCCCGTGATGCCGAAGCTCGCGCGTTCGAATTCGACCTGTTTTTCGTGGGAGGCGTGAGGGGCGTGGTCGGTGGCGATGGCGTCGACGGTGCCGTCGGCGAGCGCGACCAGAATCGCTTCGCGGTCGGTGGCGGAGCGCAGCGGCGGATTCATCTTGAAGTTGGTATCGTACTCGCCGACATTTTCGTCGAGCAGGGTGAAGTGGTGTGGCGTGACTTCGCAGGTGACTCGGACTTTGGCGCGCTTGCCACGACGCACGGCTTTGAGCGCGTCGGTGGTGGAAAGATGCGCGACGTGCAGCCGCGATTCGGGGATTTGCTGGGCGAGCGTGACGTCGCGATCGACGATGGCGGCTTCGGCGGCGGCAGGCATGGCGCGGAGTCCGAGGCGGAAACTTGTGGGGCCTTCGTGCATGGAGCAGTTTTCCGTCATGCGCGTGTCTTCGGCATGTTGCACGACGGGAAAATTTAATTCTGCGCCGAGGCGTAGAGCCATACGCATGACGTCGTTATCGAGAATGGGCTTGCCGTCGTCGGTGACGGCGATGGCTCCGGCGCGCTGAAGGGCGGCGAAGTCGGTGAGAGTCGAGCCGCGGCTGCCGCGAGTGGCGGCGGCGATGGGAAAGACGTTGACGACGGCATTGCGCTCGGGGCTGCGCAGCCATGCGACCCATTCGGCGGTATCGACGACGGGCGCGGTGTTGGGCATGGTGCAGACGGAGGTGAAGCCTCCGGCGGCGGCGGCGGCGGTTCCGGTGGCGATGGTTTCTTTGTAGTTTTGTCCGGGCTCACGCAGGTGGACGTGAAGGTCGATGAAGCCGGGGCAGACGATGAGGCCGCGGGCGTCGAATTTGTCGTCAGCGGAGGCGCGGATTTTGTTGGGCAGAGCGATTTCGGCGACGCGGCCATCGCGCAGAAGCACGTCCATGGGCGTGTTGATTTTTGCGGCGGAGTCAATGAGGTGGCCGCCTTTGATCAGCAGGCTGGGTGTCTCTCGGGTTTTAGTTTTCGGAGTTAGCATTTAGCACTTAGCAGTCAGCCATTAGTATTCAGTTCTCAGTTCTCAGTTCTCAGTTCTCAGTTCTCAGTTCTCAGTTGGATCTGGTTCAATCGGACGTGGCTGAACTTTGATTCGGACCTGGCCACCGTCCGGAATATTCTTCATCTGGTGGTGCAGGTCGCCCATGAACGAGACATACTCATAGAGATCCGCTACATACATGTTGTCTGGCATGCTAGCGCTCTGTGCGAAGACAATCGGAATCTTGCCGCCCACACATTGACCTTTTCGGGGACTGCATCCCTTTCGCGCGGCTTGCTCGGAACGTTCTTCCAAGAACCAGTCTCTCTTCTTGCCGGCTTCTTTTGCGGCATCGCGGAATTCCGCAGTCGAAGTTGCGACGGCGGAAATTGTCCCGCGCGTGACATCTAGCCGATGCACACTGCCGCGAGCATCTTGAAGGAACAAGTCTCCGAATGCATTCACTGCTAACAAACTGAATTCTCCAGGCGCCAGCCATTTCCATTCACTCAGTAATCTCTCGGCGGAGATTCCTTCAACGTCGAAGCAAGGGTACATTCTCAAATTTCCGATCTATCCGTGTTGATCCGTGCGAATCCGTGGCTCATTTTGCTTTTCCTAATGCGCGCGCCAGGATTGCCATGCGCGTGGGGACGCCGTTGTGGACTTCGTCGACGATTACCGATTGCGGGCCGTCGGCGACGTCGGCGGTTAGTTCGAGGCCGCGGATGATGGGTCCGGGGTGCATCACGATGGCGTCGCGTTTGGCCAGCTTCAGGCGCGCGGCGGTCATCTGGTAACGCGCGATGTAGTCCTGCAAGCGAATTTTTTGTCCGGCGAGGCGTTCTTTCTGCACGCGCAAGAGCATGATTACGTCCGTGCCGCGCAGGGCGTCTTCGATGTGGCGCGTCACTCGCAGGCCGGGGGCGAGCGTGGTCGCCACATCGGGCACGAAATCCGGCGGGCCGCATAGCGTGATCTTCACGCCAAATTTTGAGAGCAGATGACAGGCGCTTCGGGCGACGCGGCTGTGATAGATATCGCCGATGATGGCTGCGTGCAGGCCTTTGAATGACTTCTTGTGCTTGAGGATGGTGAAGGCATCGAGCAGGGCCTGCGAGGGATGCTCGTGCATGCCGTCTCCGGCGTTGATGATGGGAATGTCGAGATGCTGCGCCATCAGGTGCGGAGCGCCAGCGGAAGGATGGCGGATGACGATGGCGTCGGCGCCGACGGCGCGGAGCGTGTAGCCGGTGTCGAGGAGGGATTCGCCTTTTTCGATGCTCGATCCCGAAGATTGCACGAGCGTGGTGACCGCGCCGAGCGACTTGGCCGCGAATTCGAATGAGGAGCGAGTGCGCGTGGAAGCTTCGTAAAAAAGAAGCACGATGCGTTTGCCGCGCAGCAGCGGGCGAGCCTTCAGCGGATTCATGCGGCGGGCCAGCTTGAGCAGGCCCATGATGTCCTTCGCTTCGAGGTGCTCGATCCCCAGCAGCGAACCGCGCGCGGGCTTATTCATCGGGTGAGGTTAGAACGGTGAATCATACGCGGGGAGGGGCGCGGCGGCAAGAGGCAGAACTAGCGGGCTAGTTGGAGTTGTCCTTGGAAATCAAAATCCCCGCCCTGTCTCCCAAAAACGGGGAGACAAGGACGGGGCAGCCTCGAGAATTGAGCCGCTGCGGGTTAGGCGGCGCGGTCGGGATTCGTGTTCTTGTCTGGTTTTTCGGGCTTGACTGCGTCCAGGCGAATACGGGTGATGCGGGTGGTTTCCTGCGCCAGGGCGTCGGTGGTCAGCGATCCGTCTCCGGCCATGACGGAACCGGCGGCGAGGGCGAAACGCAAAGCGGCGGATTGATCCTCGAAATAAAGAATGACTTGCCCGGCCATATGGACTTCTCCCTGGGGCTTCGAATTAGGTTCGGCTTGGCGCGCTCAGTCACACGTGCCTGTCACGCAGAAAATGCGTTGGACGACTGTGGCGCGGGGCGTACTTTCCATGATTCTGAGGGAGCCGGGGAGATGATTAAAGTGCATTTCTTGGTTCGCCTGAGCCGGAAGTGCATAGGCCAGGCTCTGGCAGGCCGTGTGAGAGTCGCCCGTCAGCGAGCGGCGAACCTCGGGCGCTAAAGCGCGCAAGTAGTTTCAATGGCTTGGCGGCACGAGTGAACTCGTGCCCTTCCCCTTCTACTGCTAATCGATCATTTTCTCGCAGCCTGCTAGTACGAAGAGCGCATGTGTGGCAGGCGCAGAACTAGTGCCGACTGTGAGCAAACAACCCTGCACTCCCGCCTTTCATCTATAACCCATCCTCCGGCCTCGGCTGGCAGCGAGCCCACGCCACTCATGATCGGTAAAAAGCGCACGAAGGCCGAGGCCTCCGAACGGGAAGGTTCCGCAGAGGAAGGAACCATCTCGACGCGGGTGGAGAAAAAGCAGGTTGAGGAGCGGGTGGCGATTGGCGCTCATGTGGTGTATGAGACCATTCGCCGCGAAGGGGAAGAAGAGTTACACCGGCCGGCGGCGGCGCTGGCATGGTCGGCGCTGGCGGCGGGGCTTTCGATGGGCTTCTCGTTCATCGCGGAAGGCCTGCTCATGGCGCATCTGCCGGATCGGCCATGGCGGCCGTTGGTGTCGCGGGCTGGATATGCCGTGGGCTTTCTCATCGTCGTGCTGGGGCGCCAGCAGTTATTCACGGAGAATACTCTCACAGTTGTTTTACCGCTTCTCATACGCAAAGATTTGGCGACGTTGCTGCGAATGCTGCGCTTGTGGGCCGTGGTGCTGGGCGCGAATCTGGTGGGAACTTTTTTGTTCGCTCTGTGCGTCGGGAAGATACATATTTTCGATGCGCATACGCAGCAGTGCCTGGCGGAAATTGGCAGCGAGCACATTGGCTCAGGTTTTGGGATTGTGCTGGTGCGCGCCATTTTCGCGGGATGGCTGATCGCCTTGATGGTGTGGCTGCTTCCTGCGGCGGAATCGGCGCGCGTGAGCATCGTGATCATCATCACCTACCTGATCGGAATCGGCGGATTCAACCACGTGATTGCGGGATCGACGACAATGTTCTTTCTGGTTGTGACGGGGTCTATGTCGTGGTGGGCTTATACGGCGCAGTTTTTTATTCCGACGTTGCTGGGGAATGTTATTGGTGGATTGTCTCTGGTGGCGGCGCTGGGGCACGCGCAAGTGGTGGGCGGGAAGGAAGATTAGCGAAGCGCAATTCCCCGGTTATGTAGTTGTGCAGTGTGGCTTACGCGCCAGGATCGTTAAGCCTGAGATCCCTCGCTACACCTGAAAAACGGTGCGCTCGGGATGACCTCGTACAGTGCGGCCGATCATCACATGCTGCTCCCTGCTCTCTACTTCAATCCCTTGACCACGTAGGCTTGCGAGAGGATTTGGCCATAGCCATAGGCGTAGGCGGTGCCGTCGGCGGAAAAGAGCTGACCGAAAGCAAAGGCTCCCGTCGGAAGGGCGTCGCCTAAGGTTTTCCAGAAATCCATTTTGCCGGTGGCAACACTCACGCGATAGACCTTCAGGTTCGGCCCGGTCGACTGGCTGGCTGACACGTACACTGAGGCTCCATCGGGCGACCATCCTGCGACGTTGTACTTCGAGTCCAGTCCTGGAATCAGGCGCAGGCCGCTGCCATCCAATGGCCATACGCCCCATTTTCCGTCGGGGCCTTGCACCGCGTCGCTGCGGCCGTCAGGGGAGAGCGCGGCGCCGGACGTGCCTTCCGGCGTGAGCGGCTTGGGTTCGCCGGTGCCGATATCGATCAGGTAATCGCGCACGCCGTGACCGGGCTCAATTCCACTGGCCAGCAAATGCTTGCCATCTGGGAGGTAGGCGACTACCTCGTAAGTGATTTTGTCGTGGGTTAACTGGCGCGTTTCGCCGGCTCCAGTGGGCACTACGCTCAACACACCGCCTTTTGCCGGTTTTGTGATAACCCATTTCTGATCGGGCGAAAGCGCCAGGCCGATGCCTTCGCCAATTCGTACTGGAGGAGATCCGTCGGTACTGCGCAGAAAGACGGTGTAGTTGGGTCCACCGCCGTCCGCTTCCTCTTCAAACAGAATCTTTTTTCCGTCACGGCTGATGTCGCGCATCAGCGACCACCCCAGCCAGCCCAACTCGTGCTCTTGTTTTCCGCCCGGCGGCACACCGCGAAGATCGAGCCGCTTCTGATCCACTCGCGCCAGTAACACTCCGTTGCGGATGTCTTGCAGCCACATGCCGCCGGGAACGTTTGTAATCGTGCGCAGCTTTCCCGCCACAGTTACCCCTCGCAGGTTCATGGCGCTGCCGCTATCGGATGCGGTGAACCAGATTTCGTCTCCGCTGGGTGACCACACGATTCCCTGCGCCGCGGTCCATGCCGGGGTCAGCTTCTTCTCGTTCCCCTGCATATCGATAACGGCGATGACGCCCTGATCGTCGCCGCCGGCGTTTTCGTGGTCGGCGAAGGCAATCATTTTTCCGTCCGGTGAAATCTTGGGATGGCTGATCCAGTTGATGCCATCGAACAGCACCTTGCCGATGGGATATTCCAATCGCCAGTGGCGGTTCTCGGGCATATAACGAACCACTGCCATGTTCTCGCCATCGGCCGCCCAGTCGGCGTCCTGCACGTTATCGAGCACTTCTCTCGGCGCGCCGCCGCTGAGCGGGATACGCGCCAGAGTTCCGGCGCGCTCGTAGCCGGTCATGACCTCGGTATTAAGGCGAACGGCCAGCTCTCCGGTCTTTGAAACAGAAAGCAGCTCGGCGTTTTTCAGTCCAAGCTCGCGCGAGCCCGTATCGTCCACGCGGGTCATGTAGAGCTGCCTTGCGCCGCCTTCCCACCTCGCCTCGTAGACAACGCTTCCATCGGGCGTGTAGCGGGCGTTGTCCATCTGTCCCAGCCGAAAGCTAATCTGTTTGTATTCAGCCGGAGGAACTGCGCTGCCATGCCACAACAGCCAGCCCAAACCGAGCATGAACGCCGACAGCAACACTGCGCCTGCCACCAGCACCAGGACGCGCCGCGATCCCGCAGCTTCGTTCCGTTGCGTTTCGGCCAGGACCGCAGCTTGCGCGCCCGACTTGGTACTGGCCGAAATCTCAGTGAGCGCTTCCAGATCGAATGCCAGGTCTCCCGCCGACTGGAAACGTTGCGCCGGCTGCTTCTCCAGGCAATGCCGCACAATTCGTTCGAGGCCAGGTGGAACATTGCGCGCGGTTTCGGAAAGCTCCGGCGTTTCTTCCTTCAGGATGGCGCTCATCGTGTCGGCGGCAGATTCTCCGTGGAAGGCGCGCTTGCCGGAAATCATTTCGTAGAGAATGGCTCCGAAGGCGAAAATGTCGGAGCGATGGTCTGCCGGCTTTCCCCGGACCTGCTCGGGCGACATGTAACCGGCAGTGCCCATGACCACGCCGGCTTCGGTCGCCATCTGCACAGTCGGCTCCTCGCCGCTGTGATCCCGCGATTCCGGCCGCGTCAGTTTCGCCAGACCGAAATCCAGAATCTTGGCTCGTCCGTCGTTGGTGAGATACAGGTTTTCTGGCTTCAGGTCGCGATGCACGATACCTTTTTCGTGCGCCGCTGCAAGGCCTCTTGCAACCTGCATCGCGTAATCAATCACCCGGCGCATCGGCAGCGGCCCATTGCGCAAGCGGTCGCGCAGGGTTTCGCCTTCCAGCAACTCAGAGACTACATAGGGCGCGCCATTATCCTCGCCGATGTCGAAGATGGAAAGAATGTTGGGATGATTGAGCGCGGCTGCGGCGCGGGCTTCCTGGGCGAAGCGCTGCAGACGTTCGCGGTCCGCCGAGAACGAAGCCGGCAGGACCTTGATAGCCACGGTACGGTCCAGTCGCGAATCGTGGGCGCGATACACCTCGCCCATGCCGCCCGCCCCTACCAGAGATTCAATTTCGTAAGGACCTAGTTTGGTCCCGGAAGTCAGTGCCATAGATTGGCGCGATTATACCTGTGAGGGCGGGTGAGCGTATCCAGAAGAAATCGTCGGGACGGGCAGATTTGAACTGCCGACCCCTCGCACGCACGGCTGCTCGCTTCGCTTGATCAAAATCGCCGAATCAAGCAGTAGCCACTTACTTGGATTTGCGGCGGGGTGCCAACATCTCCGAACGACCAATGACCCTTCTCGGGTTCTCGATTTTCGGTGGATCGGAAATTCCGCGGAAAGCTGGGTTCGACCTCCAGGGGCTTAAATCGTACATGCGACGGTCGCGCAGAAAGCCAATTCCCTCGCTCCACGCGGCGAGCATTCGTTTTCCGATATCTTTGAAGCCCGCTAATCCGTTCATCAGTTCGCGAACGGCTGGAGCGGTATCTGCGACTGAATCACTAATACGCTCCAGGATTTCCTTTTGCTCCTTTATAGCGATTCCAAAAGTGGAAGTAATAAATTTTCCCAGGGTCTTTCCCGGCAGCCAGGTTTTTCTTCCCGTAAAGCTGATTCCGGGCGGATTGCTTTGATAACCGGCATAGACGGAAGTCGTGAAGAAGTCATATGCGGGGGCGAGGCGCGCGTCAGTCCGCGAAGTGTAGAGCAACGCAAGGTTCTTCGAATGGCAGTCGGCATTCCTCAGTGCGTAGGTCAGCAGCAGAACTGCGGTCAGCTTCTTGAATGTCTCGTACTGGTCGGCGCCCGGTAGGAAGGTGCGAACTGCTTTGGCGATTCTCTCCCATGTCGTTTCATATTTGTTGGCAGGCCGAAGTCCGAGTAGCGCACAGAAATCTTCAATGGCCCGGAAAGGCTTTCCCTTCTCATCGACGTCGAAGCGATAAACTACAAGAATATTTCCATCTTGCGACAGTTCAGTTTTCGCACTTTCGACGACTCTCGACACTACCTGCATACACAGGTGCTCGTTAGCGGTTGCGAACGGGATCCTGCTGGATGAGCCCTTGATGATGTGCTGATGCGTGAGCAAAGTCGCTTTCTGGTGCGGCCCCAGTCCGATTCGCTTCTTCTCCGTGTCCAGAAACTTAGGTAAGACGCCGGAAACGCCGCTCTTCGCGTGTTCTCTGACCAGCTGCGAAAAGGCTGCCTCGGAGTTGTCGCCTTTGAGCAACTCGGCAACTTCAACCGGTTTTGCCGGCTCGTCGAGCGCCGCACCGGGCGGCGCTACTTGCAGCCTTCCAACCATGTTTCGACCAACGACTGAGAGGAGTGCGATTGGATTTGCGCCAACAATCGGTCCGAACTCCTCTTGCAAAACTTGCAGCAGGTAACCCTCCGGAAAGTTCATCTGGAAAATAGGATGTAGTTGGTCGTCCCACGGGTACGATTCTGTGCGAACGGGCATGGTCAACGAGACGAGTTTCTCCGGGTCGACTTCAGGCAGGTAGCTCGCCACGCTTTTGAAGTCGCCTACCTGTTCCAGAACGGCAACGTGAGTTCCCAGGACATGAACGTTCAGTTTCAAGAGCCACCCCGCTCCCGCCGCAGTTCATCGAGATTCCCCGCCATCCCAGCCTCAGTGAAATTCATTTCCAGACCGAGTACTGCCAGTGCCGCCAAGAGCTTCCGAGAACCGAATTCCGATACCTGGCCGCGTTCAAAGCGGACGAGAGATTCCCGCGTTATTCCAGAACGTAGGGAGACATCGCTCTGGGTCAGGCCGAGAGATTTTCGTCTAGTTGCGACGGCTTGGCCCAGCTCTGCCAGTGTTTGCACAATGTGATTTATATATCACTTTATACGACATTTCAATAGTTATGTGATATATACATCACTTTTATAAATTTACGTTTAAACCTCACATCCGGGCAGATATAAGCGCATCTGCCGAAGGCGAACGCCGTGGAATCAAAAGGAAGTTGCTGATAAGAGAAATGGTCGGGACGGGCAGATTTGAACTGCCGACCCCTCGCACCCCAAGCGAGTGCTCTACCAGGCTGAGCCACGTCCCGACGAGAAGAAGTCCGCGGCTGAATGGGTCGCGGACGGGGTTGACTTCTGGATTTTACACTACGCGGGCGGGGAGTGTGGTGGTTTCGGCAAAAGTCCAGAGCTTTAACACAGAGGAGCGCTGGGGTTGCACAGGGGTTCACTGAGGAGATGCGGTTCTTCTTATGGACTGCTGGGGCGTTTCCGTTTTTCTTTTTTCGATTTTCGCGAACCGGGCTTGCGTGGTGGAGTGGGCTTGGCTTCTTCGAAGATGGCGAACTGAATCTTTTTTTCTACGGGATCGATGCGGTCGACAAGGACGCGGATTCTTTGGCCGAGGCGATAGGTTTTGCGCGAGCGCTGGCCGATTAGTTCGCGCGTGCCTTCGTGAAAAGTGTAGTAGTCGTCGGTGAGCGAGTTCATCGGCACCAGGCCTTCCACAAATAAATCCGTAAGCTCGACGAAGAATCCGAATTTGGTGACGCTGGTGATGAGGCCGTCGAAGTCTTCGCCGACACGGTCCTGCATGAACTTTACCTTTTTCCACTCCATGAGTTCGCGCTCGGCTTCGGCGGCGCGGCGCTCGGCCTGGCTGGATTCTTCGGCGATGGCGTGCAGTTCGTCGAGGGAGATCGGGCCGTGAAGCGGAGTGAGATTTTCGCGGTGGGTAGTGTGGTCGCGGCGTTTGGACCATGGCGAAGGGCCTTCAGTTTCGGCGTGGCGCTTGTGCGGTCCCTCGGGGGCTGAAGCCCCGGCTTTTTCCAGGCTATTATCGGCACGACTGAAGTCGTGCCCTTCCCGAGCCACGCTGTCCCGAGCCATGCTTGTCGCGGCGCTGAAGCGCCGCTCTTCCACGTGGGTCGAAGCCGGCGAGATACGGGCGCTACTGGGCGTGGGAAATACTCCTATAGGAATTTCGCCTTCGTGCCGTTCGGCGGAATCGCGCAGAACATCTTTCAGGATTCGATGCACGATCAGGTCGGGATAGCGACGAATGGGCGAGGTGAAGTGCGCGTAGTTTGCGGCGGCGAGCGCGAAGTGACCGTGATTTTCTTCGGAGTAGCGGGCTTGCTTGAGCGAGCGCAGCATCAGGTAACTGAGGATTCGCTCTTCCGGCTTGCCTGCAATTTTGTCGGTCAGTTTCTGGTACATGCGGGGCGTGATGTGGACTTCCTTGGGAATCTCGATTTCGCGGGCGCGCTTGCCGGTGCCGTACGCGGCTCGGCGGTCGGTTTTTGTTTGCACGCGATGGATGGGCAACGAACCCACGCCAAGCGAGTAGCCGAAAGTGGCGGCGATAACTTCAAAATCGTAAACCCGCTTGGCGTCGGGTTTTTCGTGAATGCGATAGAGGGACGCTACACGTTTCGATTCCAGATATTGTGCGACGCATTCGTTGGCTGAGAGCATGAATTCTTCGATCAGGCGATGCGCGATGTTACGCTCGGAGCGAGTGATGCTCTTCATCAATCCGAATTCGTCGAACTCGATGACCGGTTCGGGCAGGTCGAAGTCGATGGAGCCTCGGCGGCGGCGCTTCTGATTGAGGATCAGAGCCAGGTCGCGCATCAGGTCGAATGTCGGTACCAACGGTGCGTATCTTTCGCGCTGCACGGCGTCGCCCTCAATCACGCCGTTGACGGCCGTGTACGTCATACGCTCGGCGGAGCGGATTACACCTTCGCACAGTTCATAACCGATGATTTCGCCTCGGTGATCGATTTGCATGATGCAGGAGAGGACCAGGCGCTCGACTTGCGGGCGCAGACTGCAAATGTCGGTCGAGAGTTCGAGCGGCAGCATGGGCACGGCGCGATCGGGAAAGTAGACGCTGGTGCCGCGCAGGCGCGCTTCCTGGTCGAGAGCGGAGCCCTCGGTCACGTAATTCGCAACGTCGGCGATATGAACCTGAAGTTCGAAATTATTGTTCGGCAGCATACGCACAAGTACCGCATCGTCGAAGTCGCGAGCGGTTTCGCCATCGATGGTAACGATGGAGAGTGTGCGAAAGTCACGGCGGCCGTGGATATCTTTGGAAGAAATTACCGCGGAAGTCTCTTCTGCCTCGCGGAGAGTTTCGGGCGGGAAATGGTGAGGCAGGTGAAACTTGCGGATGGTGATTTCCACGTCCACGCCGAAGTCGTCTTCGCGACCCAGGATTTCGACGACGCGTCCGCGAGGGCTTTGCGTTGGCGTGGGCCAGTCGGTGACTTCCGCGTCGACGATGAGGCCTTCGAGGTTGTCCCAGTTTGTGGGGCGAGAGGCTTCAGTTCCTAGTACGCGGTCGGTGGATTTGCCGCTGCTCACCAAATTCTTTACCACAGAGGACACGGGGGAAGCACTGAGGATTGGCTTCGGCGGTAGCTCCATCCCCGCGGGAATCGTGATTTCCTGCGTGATCTTCGTGTCGATTGGGGTGACGTAGTTGTGACGGCTGCCGTAGTGAAAAATTCCCACGACTGTGGGATGAGCGCGGGCTACGGGGCGAACGATGCGTCCTTCGGCGCGGCCGTCGGGGCGGATGGCGCCGATATCGACCAGCACACGGTCGCCGTGCATGGCGTTGCCGATCAAGTGCGGGGGGATGAAGATGTCCCCGGTCAGCCGCGACTTGAGTTGCGGAGGAAGCGAAGTCGCATCGGGGATAACGAAACCGAAGCCGTCACGGTGCATGGTGAGGCGACCGGCGACGAGATTCTTGTCGGCGGAGGGTTGAGGCAAGGCGTAGCGATCGGAGTCAACGGAGATCAGTGCGCCGCCGGCAACCAGTTTCTGGAGGCGTTCGTTGAGATCGCGGCGAGCGTCGCCGTGAAGCCCGAGTTCGCGGACCAGTTGCTTGAATCCGGCGGAGCGCTTAGGCTGGCGAGCGATGTGTTTGAGGATTGCGGAGTCGGAAAGCATGCGGAGATGTCAGCTATCAGCCGTCAGCTTTCAGCATACCGCAGCGCGAGCGTGTCATCCCGACGACCGGCGTTTTTACCAGCGGGGCGAGGGATCTTGCGTGCAGCGAAGTGCGGATCTGGCACGCGAGATCCCTCCCTCCGCCTGAAGAACGGCTCCGCTCGGGATGACGCCCAGGTGGGGTTTCACACAAATTAAAACTGAGCCACTACCCGATCAGAAGACGTGCAGTTTGATGCTCAAATACTTCTTGGGATTTTCGCGGATTGCTTTTATCAGACCCTGAGTTTCCACTAGCATTTGATTGGCGTTGTTGTACAGCGCCTCATCCTTGAAGAGCTTGCCGGCGGTGCCTTGCCCGGCCTGGAGTTCGGTGGTCAACTCCGACAGTTTGCTGATCGTGTTATCCAGCTTGCGGGCGAGATCTTCATCTTTGGTCAGCTTGCCCAAAGTGCCCTTGCCCGCGTTAATGTCCTCGGTCATCTTCTTGACGTTCGCGATGGTGTCGTTCGCGTTGTTGTACAAGGTTGGGTCTTTCAGGAATTTCCCTGCTGTGCCTTTGCCCTGCTGGATGTCGTCGATGACAGAGTTCATTTTGTCGAGCGTAGCGGTGAATTTGTCATAGGCGTCATTGCGATTGATCAGCGCCCCAAGGCTGCCCTTGCCTTGCGCGATCTCACTGACGATTCCCTGGAACTCGGCGACAGTTGCGGAAAAGCGATCATACAGAGTGGGATCGTAAATCAATTTGCCCAGCGATCCCTTGCCGCTTTCGGCAAAGGCCAGAATGCGGTCGGCGCGCTTGAGCAGGGCGTCCATGTTCTCGAGCGTGCTCTGGCTGGAGCGGACGACTTCGTTGAAGTCGGGATGGATGCGCGTGGCAAGGGTATCCCCGTCCTGCGCTTCGGGGCCGATAGCCTGCGAGCTGTCGATGTCGAGGTAGGTTTCGCCGAGGACGCCGGCGGTGTCGAGCGAGGTCATGGAATCGCGGCGCAGGTTGAACTTATACCGCGTGCTGACCTTCATGATGATTTCAACCGGCGTTTGTTGTTTGTCTTTGGCGGAAACGATGCCGAGCCTGGTCACATTGCCGATGTCGACGCCGCTCAACCGCACGGGTGCGCCAACGCGCAAGCCGCTGGCATTGTCGAAGTAAGATTTGAGCGTGATGCGACGGGTAAACACGCCGCCGGTTCCGGACATCAGGAACAAGAGGAGTCCCAGCGTCAAACTGGCGAAGATCACCGTCAGCCCCACTCGCAACTGCGACCACTTGAGCTCTTTTTGACTGGGCAAAAGTTTCCTTAAAGATCCTAGAGCTATCCAATGCCTCGCTGCATGATAACAAACCTGCGCAACTTTCTACGCTATGGAATTGTCCGGCAAAGTCGCAGTCAATAATAGTGCGCAAAAGTAGGCGGCTACGCCACAGGCCAGGGTGATCGTAAGTCCGAACTGGATGGCGATCACCATGGCCAGCACCGAACCCATAACGCTCGCGGCGGCATTCATGGCCCAGGCCCATTCCACTAGATTTTCAGACGAAGCGTCGCCGCGACCGGGATTCGCCCCCGCCAGCGCGCGTAGGCCGGTAGGAAAGGGCATGCCCATCACAAAGCCCAGAGGAACGAGAATCACGGCGCTCACTGCCAGACGATATGCAAATTCCAGTCCCACTAAAGATGGCAAACGGCTGGGCAGAAAAAATACATCGGCCAAGAGTGTGACGATGACCAGAGCCAGAGGCATCCACGCGAGCTTGGTATGGGGAAGCCAGGTGCGCGAAAACAGGCTGCCCGCGCCGCTGGAGAGCATCATCAAGAAAATAACCACGGTGAGCGCGTAAGTGGGATGCCCGAGGAAGAGAACGAAGCGCTGGATGAAAGCGATTTCGACCAGGATATAACCAAGGCCGACGGCGATGAAATAAAGCGGCGCCAAAGATCGTTCGCGCGCGTGACTCCTTTTAAGCGCCAGCGGCAGAACCAGAAACAAAAGCACCGCGGCGACCGAGATTACGAGGACAAGGAAGAGAACCAGGACGCCCAGATTCACTTTCCAGTCGATGCCATCGCGGAGACCTTGTTCGCCGAGAACCTGGCCGGCTTTCAGAGTGAAGAAGAAAAATGGCGCGTTGTCGGTGACGGGAGCGACGTTGTAGGGATATCCAGCGGCAAAGGCGTAGGGATCGTTGCGCGCGATCAGATCGGAAAAAGGATTGTTGCCGGGCTGCGATGGCAAATACAGCGCGTCGAGTTCGTTATAGCGGTCGAGATGCGCCAGCACGGAAGATTCTTCCTGTGGGGTGAAGGCAGTTTTCTTAGCCAGAACAACAACAGGAATGCCATCTTCGTCGAGCGCGCCTTGCGACGCCACAATAAAATTTCGGGACGGATTGGCGACGCCCAGCCGGTGCAAAGCCTCCATGGCAACCGAGACGACGCGCAAGGCCTCACGCGGATGGCGAAATTCCCAGCGCGTGATGGCAATCATGCCGTCGGGCTTGAGATGGTCGAAGTATTCGCGGAAGGCCTCGACGGTATAGAGATTGTTTTCGCTCAGGGCGAAGGCGCCGGCCGCGGTGGACGCCCAGGTATCGACCAGCGTCATCTGCACGACATCAAAATGCTGCGGCGTGGAGCGGAGGAATGAGCGTCCGTCGGTGACGTGGATGTGAACGTCGGGGCGGTCGTAAAGATGAAGAGCGTAGTCGGCGTAGCGGCCCCGCATAATTGTGTTTGCAATGATCGGATTGATCTCGATGCCGGTGACGCTGGGGCTGCCATTGGCCACGGCGCGGAGCACGTCGACTCCGCCACCCGGTCCGATGATGGCGAATTCGCCGTGCGGCCTCAGCACGTTGGCGAGCGCAGGTGGAGCGGACATGAGATTGTGCTCCCACAAGCTGTCGCGCCACTGCGAGAGATCGGCATTCATGATGTAAGTGGAAGCGTCGGCATCGATGACGATGGCTTTGGCCGGGCCCTGGCGGTCTACTTCCACGCGCGAGAGAGCATTCCAGCGGGCGAACTCCACCCAGGCGGGATCGCGGAACATTCCTTTTGCGTAGACCACGTCGATGAGACGCCCGGAATAATTTGCGGCGATGAGAATTGAAATTGCCAGAACAAGCAGGCCGGCGTTTCTTTGCGATGTTTTCGATTCCGCCCAAATAATCGCGGCCACTGCCAGCGCAACGCCGGCGAACAGAATCGTGTTCGGTCCGCCCAGCCAATTCAGAAGGGGAACCACGGCCAGGCAAGCCAGCGAACCGCCGCAGAGGTCGGCGCCGTACATGCGCGGAATGCGATGAGTTTCGCGGGCAAAGACAATGGAGAAGAGTAGGCCGGTAAAGAAAAAGGGCACGGCGGCAGCGAGATAGAGCGCCGTCAGGCGCAGAAAGTTTCCACCGGAAACTTCAAGCGCTACGCGGGTATGGAGAACGATTTCCAGAACCAGCAGCACGACGACGGAATTAGCAAGGCATAAACGGCTGGCGAGAGGCCGCGTGGCGATGGTGTTGAGCCTCGCTTTGAGCAAGTGGGCGAACACTCCGCCTGCTCCCAAGCCCAAGAGCGCAATCGAAATCGCAAGAAACGCAAAATGATAGAAGAGAACGACGGAAAATAATCGAGTGAGAGAAAGCTCCAGAAGCAGCGCGGCGAAACTGGTGAGCGCCAGGCCGGAAAGAAGAGTCCGCTCTGGAATCTGCGTGGAATTCGAAATTTCAACAGGCGCTTCGGCAACGGCAGACATGGGAATGAGCCGACAGGATAGCAGACGCGGCGGGGATTCTTGCAGTCAGCCCGTCAGGGATTGGCCTGTGAATCTTCCAAGAACTTTTCAACGCCGAGATCGCTGAGTTCGCCGAGTAAAACTCAGAACAGCATGTCTCCGCGATAGAGAAGTTTGCTCTCGATCAGTCGAGCCTCTGCAGTTAGGCGATGAACCTTTGGCGGGCGCCCGTTGTCGATGTGCAAGACTTCGTGGCCACGCGCCATCAGCCAGTCTGAAACCAGCATGCGATGACAGTGGAAGTAGACGCGCTCCGCGCACATGTACGCCGTGCGGGAGCTTTCCGCTCGGTGGAGAAGTTCGGCCATTGCATCTTCGAATTCTGGCGTGAGCATGTAGTCGGCGTAATTGCGGAAACTGGCATTGCGGAGGGCGATGTTCGGCGATTCAGGGAGAATCTTTTTGCGATAGCCGCCCAGAGACTTCATCCACACGTACTTTATTCCCGCCGCAGGGAGGCTTGCTTCCAGCGACTCGCGATTGAATTGCGGCAGACGCTTTGATGCGGGAAAGGCGCGAATGTCGACGAGTGTTTGAATGTCGTGAGCTCTTAGAGTCTCGATCAGCTCGTCGCCGGTGCGCGTGGAGTGTCCGATAGTGTAGAGGGTAGCCACGTCGAAAATGAGCGGGGAAACTGTTTTCTCACGAATGCTTAATCCGAGATGGTATATTCGCGAAGTAAGGCCGCGAAATCTTCACGATCTTGTCGTCGGGGCTCTCGTTACGTTGATCGTCAGCGGTAGAAAATTCAACATCAACCTTGATGTACGGACAATGCTTGTAGACGTAGCGCCGCTGCGAACGAGTTGAGAGCCCACCTTCCTCGACGAAAATGCGGGTCAAGTCTTTTCGCGCCATGCCTGGTTTTGTAGTTGAGATCGAGCGCATGACCTGATCGACCCACTGGATATGTTCGCGGTCAACCGACGCATCCTTTCGGGCATCGACCTCAGCCTGCCGGGCGGTAGCGGCAATTACGATTGTTGCCAGGAAAAGCGTTGTCCACTTTAGCTTTCGCACGAGATCCTCCGATCCGCTGCCGCTATGTTCGCTGGCCGAGGGTTTTGAGTGTTGTGCCAAGGTCCTTATCCTGTTCGGGGAACACCGTGCGAAGGTCCAGTATGACGCGGCTTTCTTCGATGCGCGCAATCACTGGCGGCCTGGCTCTGCGCAATCGTTCCGTCAATTCATCTGCGGTTATACCGTCGCAACTCAGCGCCAGAAGGCGAGTAGGCAAAACCGATGATGGGGCGGCGCCGCCGCCGATCACCGATTCTCCATCCAGGAGTTCGACGTGCAACCTTGGGCTGCGGATGACGGCAGCGAGTGCTTCGGCTCTGTTGCCGATGTCTTCTTTTTGCAGGCCCATCATGCGAAGCACGGGAATGGAACCGTGATCGCGTTTTACATAAGCGAGCAATGTCGCCTCGAGAGCGCCGTAGGTTAGCTTATCCGCGCGCAGGGCGCGAAACAACGAATTAGAGCGCATGCGGGAGACGAGGCCGGGATTGCCGCTGATCAATCCAGCTTGCGGTCCGCCAAGAAGCTTGTCCCCGCTGTAGGTGACTACGCTTACTCCAGAGCGCAAACTGTCGAACACGCTGTCTTCGCCACCGAGGCCGATCGAATTCAAATCGAGCAACGCTCCGCTGCCCAGATCTTCCATCAGAGGCACACTATGTTTGCGAGCAAGCGACGTCAACTCGGCGGTTGAGGCGCTTTCGGTGAATCCTGTGATTTCAAAGTTCGAGCGGTGGACGCGAAGCAGAAGGCGCGTGTGCTCGTTGATCGCATTTTCGTAGTCGGCAATGCGCGTGCGGTTGGTCGATCCCACTTCGCGCAGAATCGCTCCTGATTTCGCCATCACGTCGGGAATACGAAATGATCCGCCGATTTCAACCAGTTCTCCGCGAGAGACGATGACTTCGCCGCGTTCAGCCAGAGTGTTCAACGCCAGCAAAACGGCGGCAGCGTTATTGTTGACCACTACGGTCGCGACGCTTGAGTGCACGCTGTCGTTTTGATTTGTCGGCACTCGATTCGCCCGTAAAAGATCGGCAAAAAGATGTTGAAACAGGCGGTCAACGTGAATGTCCCGCTTGCCGCGCTGGCCCTGGGTCAAATCAAATTCCAGATTCGAATAACTTGAAGCCGCTTGGCGGATGTGCTCGATTGCCGCTTCCGACAGGGGAGCCCGGCCGAGATTGGTGTGCAGGATCACACCGGTGGCGTTGATTACCGGTTGCAGCGAATAGCCCAGCATCCGCCGAAGCTCGGCGTCCACGGCATCGGCAGCGGTTGACAATGCCAAATCCAGCGCGGGTTTGTCGAGCAAACCGTCCGCTATTCCTTGCCGTAGCTTGTTGAGCATTGCGCGCGAGGCGTCGGTTACCGCAGCGATTCCATGCGTCGTGACCAACAGGGCGAGCGCATCGGAACGCGTCAACTCATCGACCGAGGGGAGCTTGCGGAATGACTCGGATTTCAAGCTGGCTGTTCCTGTTGCCAGAGGCTTCACCCGCAGATTATCCCACGAAAGCACCCGCGGGCTGAGCGACGCTTGTGCGCTTCAAAGACCTCAAAGCGTACGCAAGTAGGCCAGCAGTTCCTGAGTTTCCTGCTCGTTGAGGCGCTGACTATAGGCTGGCATGTCTTTGCGGCCGTTGCGGATGATGTCGGTAACGCGCTCGTCATTGGCGGGAAGTCCGCTGAGCGACAAGTATTGATGCTTGAACATTCCGTTAAGGCTGGGACCTTTCTTGCCGCGCGTGGAATAAGCCTCATGACAGCGGTCACAGAGAGAATCGTAAATCTTGCGGCCGGCGGCCTGCTGCGCGTTCAGCCCAAGTTCGGCATCCGACTTGCGGCGCTGAATATCACATGCAGAAAATAGCAGGAACGAGAATAAAGAAACCAAGACTAGTAATCGTGGGTGCCGTAAGTTGAGCGCGTTCTGACATGTCCATCGCATAAAGAATCGTAGCTGCCGGTGGTGAAAGAGCTATCTACCATTGCAATCATAGAGCATCGTGCCGACATCGCGGACGCTTCACGAGGACGTCCTGCATCGTCTGTATCGTTTAGAATCGAGCACAATGAGAGCTGTTTTTCAGTGGAACCTGGGCACGCGTACGCTCGAACTGGGGAAGCGCACGCTGATCATGGGAATCGTGAATGTCACGCCAGATTCGTTTTCCGACGGCGGGCAGTACTTTGATCGCGAAAAGGCCGTTGAGCACGCGGGACGGTTGCTCGAAGAAGGCGCCGACATTATCGACATTGGCGGAGAATCGACTCGCCCCGGAGCGCCCGTGAGTTTGGTGAACGCCGACAGTGCAAAGAGTGATCAGCCAAGAGAAGCACTCACGGCTTCGGGAAAGGTCGCTGTCACGGCGGAAGAGGAACTCTCGCGCGTGATTCCCGTGATCTCCGAGTTGAAAAAGAAGCATCCCAATGCTTTCGTCTCCATTGATACGTACAAAGCCAGCGTGGCGCGCGCGGCTATCGCGGCCGGAGCGGAGATCATCAACGATGTGAGCGCGTTCCGCTGGGATCCTCAAATGCGTAAGACCGCCGCGGAACTGAAGTGCGGTGTCGTGCTTATGCACACGCGCGGACGCCCGGAAGAATGGCGGAATCTTCCTCCCGCGGCCGACATTGTTTTGCAGGTGAAGCGCGAACTGAAGGACTGGGCGGAGTCCGCCGTGTTGGGCGGGGTGCGGCGCGAGCGAATTGTGCTTGATCCCGGCTTTGGTTTTGGCAAGAGCTTCGATGAGAATTATCCGCTGCTGACTCGATTCAGCGATCTGCAGGCAGCTGGATTTCCTCTGTTGGCGGGGACATCCCGGAAATCGTTCATCGGACGAACGTTGGCCAGAGACGGGAAGGATGCCGGGCCTGCGGACCGCCTTTTCGGGACCATCGCTTCGCAGACCGCGCTTATCTTGAAGGGGGCGCAAATTCTGCGAACTCACGACGTAAGAGCTGCCGTGGATGCGGCGCGTGTGGCCGACGCGATTTTGCTGTCGCGGTAGGTCTACGGAGAGAATCCAATAGCAGTGGGTAGTGGCGCAGTTTGAATCGGCTGCACGCGAGATCCCTCGCCCCGCTGGCGAAAACGCGGGGCTTCGGGATGACTCCTTTCACGAAGTAATCAGAAAAATCAAATTGGGCCGCCAGGCTACGATTCGCCCAAATCGTTTGGGTTGTTTACAATAAGAAGTTGCCTATGGACCTTGCCGCCATCCAAGCTGCGCTGCGCGAACGCAACATCGACGCCTGGCTTTTTTACGATCACCATCATCGCGATCCCATTGCTTACCGCGTGCTAGGTTTGCCCGCGAGTTTAATGGTCACGCGGCGGTGGTTTTATCTGATCCCGGCGCAGGGCGAACCGGTCAAACTGGTTCACAAGATTGAGGCCGGGCATTTGGATTCGCTACCGGGAAGCAAGCACTTGTATTCCGGCTGGCAGGAACTGTTTGAGAAGCTCAAGACGATCCTCTCCGAGCATCGCGATATCGCGATGCAGTATTCGCCGAATAACATCGTTTTCACGATCTCCCTGGTAGATGGTGGAACGATCGAATTGCTGCGCGGGTTAGGAAAGAATGTTGTCAGCTCGGCCGATTTGCTGGCCCAGTTCGAAGCGACGTGGAGCGAGGAGCAAATCAAGACGCATTTTGCCGCTCGCGACAGCGTGGACGCGATTGTGGCGGCGGCTTTTAAAGAAATTGGGCGGCGCGTCCGCAATGGCGGCACGACGGAACACGAAATCCAGCACTGGTTCATGGAAGCGTTCGGCCGGGAAAATCTTTTGACCGACGATCCGCCGATCGTGGCTGCGGGCCCCAATGCTGGGAATCCGCACTACGAGCCGCGCGCCGATCATCCGGTTCCCATTCGCGAAGGCGATTTGGTTCTTCTCGATGTGTGGGGAAAGAAGAATGTTCCGAACGCAGTCTTCTACGACATCACATGGATGGGCTATGTGGGGACGATGCCCCCGGCGCGCATGCGGGAGATTTTTGAAATTGTGCGCGACGCTCGCGATGCCGGGGTGAGTACGGTGGTAGATGCCATAAATGCGGGGCGTCATATTGCCGGGTTTGAAGTGGATCGGGCGACGCGCGGGCATATTCAGAAGGCGGGATACGGAGATTATTTTATTCATCGCACAGGGCACTCGATTGGCACCGACATTCATGCCAACGGCGCCAACATGGACGATTTGGAAATCCACGATGAGCGGCAGATACTTCCCAACTCCTGCTTCTCGGTGGAACCGGGAATTTATCTGCCGGAGTTCGGAGTCCGCAGCGAAGTGAATGTGCTGGTGCGGCCCAAATCGGCGGAAGTGACGGGGAAAATTCAACGCGAGATTGTGACGATTTAAATGGCGAATTCCACGGCGGGTAAGGCGAGGGTGGGCGCGGACGAACAGATGAACATGATGGCGGTGATCGCGCCGGCGGTCGGATGGCTGATTCCGGGCGCAGGTCACATCATTCAGAAACGCTGGATTCGCGGTCTGCTGTTGCTGATCTCGATTGCTACCTTGTTTGTGCTGGGTTTGCTGACGCAAGGGCGTATCTACAAAGCGAACGGCGGAGACATTCTCGATATTCTGGGGTTCGTCGGCGACATCGGCTCCGGCGGCCTTTACATTGTGACCATGGCAAAAGATTGGGGACAGGGCGCCATCGCTTTCGCCACAGCGGACTACGGAACGAAGTTTATGATTGTCGCCGGTTTGCTGAATTTTATTGCGGTGGCGGATGCGTATCACATCGCGATTGGGAAGAAACAATGAAAGAGCAGTTCTTAGTTGTCAGTTCTCAGTTCTCAGTCAAGACCCTCGCCCTCAACGGTGCACTATGACTGTGACGCTCAATCACTTCAGCGCGGCGTTTGTGTTTGCTTTGTTTGCCTCGATTGTTTTCGGCATTACTCATCGGGACACGGCGCGTGAGATGATCCGCTACGGCTTGTATTGTTTTGCCATGTTTTTGGGCGGGACGATTGTGGCGGGCTGGGCGATGTGGGTGTTGCGAAGATAGCTTTCGCCCGCTCTGTGTCGGCATCTAAGACATTGCTGATTGCTGATTGCTGATTGCTGATTGCTGATTGCTGATTGCTGATTGCTGATTGCTGATTGCTGATTGCTGATTGCTGATTGCTGATTGCTGATTGCTTCTTCATCCCTCCCATACGAACGCATCGAATACCCGTCGCGAATGAAAGTTCAGCCTGCGATATAGCGCGACGGCGCGGTTGTTGGCTTCGGTAACGGTCAACGAGAGCGCAGAAAAATTTCGCCTTGTGAGGTTCGCGACTGTCGCTGCCAGCAGCGCTTCGCCAATGCCGCGCGAACGGAACTCCGGCAGGAGACAAACCTGGGTCACGTGCCCGACATCGTTACGCACGCGGGAACAAAGAATCAATCCGATCAGCGTCCTCGCGCCGCGGTCGATGGCGACGAATGACGATTCGATATCGAACAGGCCGCATCCGGGGAAGCGAACGATGTTGTTGAGGAAGCGCAACGATCCGCTCAGCGTGTGGTACTGGTCGTTGATTTGGGCATCTACGTGTCCGCGGTAGGCGGCTGTGATGACGGCCGCAGCGGGTTGGTAATCAGCCTCGGTCCAGCGGCGGATTTCGATTTCCGGTTGCGATGCCGGCCGTTTCGCTGCGATTGCCGGCTCAGGTTTGCCGATTGCGAGATCCATGAACAGCCGCGGGTGGCGCTGAAATCCGGTTTCAAGGAATGGACGGACAACGGCTCCCGTATCGTGCGCCAGCAACTGGGCCTCGACCCGGTGGATGCCGGGGGACTGTTGCAGAGTTTCAATCACGTGAGTCAGCAATTGCAATTCGACCGGCCGCGGATCGGGCAGGCGACCGCCGTTAGCGACAAAAAGATCGCCAATCACACCCTTGCTGCCTTCATAGACAAAAAATGAATAGCCGCAGATTTTTCCGCGCTCGATCGCGGCATAACCGGGCAGTATCTTGGAATCGACGTAACGCAGAATCATCTCTGCCGAGCCGCTGTAATCCCACGAAAGAAGACGCGACCAGACTTGCGTTTCCTCTTCCAGAAGAGGACGCAAATCCGCAGAAGAAAAATGCCTGAGGTCGAGAATCTCCAAGGGGCTCCTGCGATGGCCACAAGGGTGGCACAGCGGCAAGAATCCGAGTTTAGTGGGTTCCTTCGGCGGAGGCAAACCAGATGAACACCAGCCGCCAACATTCAAGGACCTCGGAACAGTCGGCATTGACACGAAAAATCGAAAAATGCTTTTTAGACGCGACGCGATATCAAAATCCGGCAACTAACGATTGGATCAATCTTGAAGGAGGAGTGAACAATGTACAACCTTGTGAAGACCATCCTGAAAACGGCGGTTTACATCATGGATCAAGCTGATCGTGCCGCCAATGACCTGCGGGATCGAGCGGAGAAGGTAGCTGACAGGGCCTCAGACCTTGCCGATCAGGGGCGTGACTACATTGTGGGCGAAGATCACACCATGCGGAACGTGTTGATGTTTGCCGCTGGTATCGGCGTGGGCGTGGGCGCGGGGATGCTTTTGGCGCCATCCTCGGGCGAGGATCTGCGCAATTCCATGCGCGATAAGGTGGAAGACATCGGGGATAGAGTGAGGGGGCGGTTCACTCCAGCTACACGCGAGAGGGCTACCGGCACAGAAGGCGGAATTTAGCTCACCTACGGCGACGGCAGTGGAGCGGAGGGTTGGTTAGCCGCGGAAACCCAATAGTAGTCGACGTGCTGCTGGGCAAAGTGGCCGAGGAATGACACGCGTCGGCCGATCGTATATTTTGCGACTCCGGTTTGCCAGGTATCCGGCGCGATGAGCAGGTGCTCGCCTGAAGGTGTTGCTCCTGCCTCATAGCGGGGAATTGCCTGGTTGCGGTAAAAAGTCAGGCCGTATTCCATCTCGCGCGGCACGCCATAAACCGCTAGCGGCAGTGGACGCACCTCCATGCCAGAAATTTCCTGGGCCAGGGGGCGGGCGGACAGCGTTTGATCGAGAGCGATTGAACCGATCTTCAGTACTGCGGTCACCGACAACAACACAGGGATTAACGTTACGAAACGCAACATCCGCAGGCCGGCGCGGCTGGCCAGAGTGAGCGCTATGCCTGCGGCGAGCGCGAATGCGCCGCCGACGGCGATCAGCATTGGTCTGCCTGCAGGAAAGCGGTGCTGCGTTACCAGATAAGCAAGCAGCAATGCCGGGACAAAAGGCGCGGAAGCGAGGAGAGCGTGGAGAACGATCAACCACTTGGAAAGGGAAACCGGTTTTGATTCTTCCCCTTCTCGAGACTGATGTTCCCGAAGATATTCCGCCAGAAGTAATGCGCCAGCGGGGACGGCGGGAAGAATGTAGCCGGGCAACTTTGATTGCGAGATCGAGAAGAAGAACACCGGAACAAGCAGCCAGCAGAGGGCGAATGAGCGGAAATCAAGTTCGGACGCTGCCTTCGCCGATCGAAACCAGAGTTTGATCGCCGGTATGCATGCCGCAATTGCGAAAACCGTCCACGGAACCAGGGCTAGCGATGTGACGGGAAAGTAATACCAGAACGGCTCGCGGTGATGGTACAGGTCGCTGGAGAAGCGGGCGAAATTGTGTTGCAGGATGAATTGCTGAAAGAAAGTTGGATTGCGAAGTTGTACGGCGACGTACCAGGGCAACCCGAGGGCGCAGAACAGCAGAATTCCCGGGAGCCAGATGATCTTTAGTAGCTGACGAAATTCGCGCCGCAACACGGTATAGGCGGTTAGAACCAACGCCGCAAGGAGCGGCGCGACGGGACCCTTCGCCAGCATTCCCAAAGCCAGAGAAGCGTAAAACACTGCAAGCCAAGTCTTCTTGCCCGTTTCGTTCCAGACCCACCAAGCAAGCATCGCGAAGGCGAAGGTCGCGGCCAGCGCCATGTCCATTGAAGCGGCGCGGGCGTAGGCAATCACTCCCGCACTGGATGCTGCAATCAGTGCGGCGTCGAGCGCGACTCCGGGATACAGCCGGCGAAAGAAAAGATAGATGACAACGATCATCGTCGTCGCATCGAACGCGGACGGAAGACGGGCGGCCCAGTCGGTGACTCCGAATACCGAATAGGCGAGCATCGCCTGCCAGTAATAGAGGGGCGGCTTTTCCAGCCAGGGGTTGCCGTTGAGAACGGGAGTGATCCAGTCGCGGCGGGCCAGCATTTCGCGAGCTACCTGCGCGTAGCGAGGTTCGTCGGCGCCGATAAGACCAAACTGCGCGAGACCGTAGAAAAAAAGAAAAGCGCAGAACCCGGCGATCAATAGGATGTCGGCACGGGTGCGTTGGGTCATGGGCAGAGTCGGAAGTGAGTGGCTGAGGAATTTGTTGATTGGTGATTTTTGATTGTTGATTAAACCTTCCGCATCAGCAGGGATTCAATCAACAATCAGCAATCAAAAATCAACAATTCTCTTCGTCATTGTATGGAATTTCCGCTGCGAATCTGCGAAAGCACGCGGCGAATTGTCTCGGGTAACGGGCCGTCGACGGAACAGCCGCTGGCGCACTGGTGGCCGCCGCCTCCGAAACTTTCCGCTACCCGGGCGACGTTCAGCTCACCCTTGCTGCGCAAGCTCACGCGGTAACGGCTATCGGGTAGTTCGCGGAAAAACGCAGCCACTTCCACGTCGCCAACGGAAAGCACATAGTTCACCAGGCCTTCGCAATCTTCTTCGCGCGCGCCACAGGCTTCCATTTGCTGCTGCGTTACCCAGACCCAGCCGACGGAATTCTCGATATGAAGATTGCGCAGAGCCTCGCCAAGCAAGCGAATCTTCGCTTGCGAATGCGCGAAATAGATTCCTTGCGCGCAATGGGCGGGATCGGCTCCAGCCAAGACCAGTTCGCGCGCCAGGGAGAAGGTGTTTTCGTTTGTGCCCTGAAACATGAAGGAGCCGGTATCGGTCATCAGCGCGGTGTAAAGGCACGTCGCAATCTCGGGAGAAAGTTTCACTCCGGCTTCGCGGCTCAGGCGAAAGACCATCTCCGCCGTGGCCACAGCATGCGGATCGATCCAGTTGACGTGGGCAAAGGGACGGCCGCTGATGTGATGGTCAATGCTGATGAGGAAGCGGTCTTCCAGACCTTGCAGCCGAGTCCGGTGAATGCTGTCGCACTCGAGAATGATCGCGGCTTCGTAATTGCCGTTCACGACATCGGCTTGGACTACCTGATCGGCAAATGGCAACGAGCGGTAGACACGCGGGACGCCATCGTGCAGCACGACATCGGCGTGCTTGCCCATCGCGCGCAAGACCTGGCAGCAGGCGAGCGCAGAGCCGACTGCGTCACCGTCCGGGCGAGCGTGCGAGGTGAGGACGAAGCGGCTTCGCTGCTCGATTTGCTGGAGAACGTCCCGCAACATTTTCGTTACGCCTTTTGCCCGCTGGCATCCGGGCGGGGCTTGTTTCTCTTTTTTGCCCGCTCCAACAATTGTTCAACTCGCGCTTTTTCGCGCTCGGCCCGGTCCAGGCGAAAATACAATTCGGGGGCGCGCCGGAGGCGCAAGCGCTCGACCAGTTCGTGACGGATATAAGCCTTCGCAGCTTCCAGACCTTCGAGGCTGCGGTCGGCTTCTTCGTCATTGCCGTCGGCATCAACCAGGACTTGCGCGGACCGGCCGTCATCTGCGATGTGGACGGCGGTCACTCGCACCAGGCCGATACGCGGATCGGCGAGTTCGCCTTCCACCAAAGTTTCCAGTTCTTCACGCAGAGCTTCACCCATGCGTCCGCGGTGGTACTTTACTGCACGCTTTTCCACACATACCTCGGAGTAAAACTGTTGAGAATATCAGAAAATGAGCAGCAGGTGTAGGTCGGTCGCGATCACTGACCTTCAGTCGTGAGCCACATCGAATCGGATTTGGGTTTGGCGAACGACTAACGACTAGCGGCCAACGACGGATTCACAGGTATTCGACGAACGAATCCGCGATGTCCGCCCCGTGGTTGTTGGCGATGCGCGTAGCCTGATGCTCGACTTTTTTCATCAGACCGTCCAGATAGTCCCGCGAATCGGAGATGCTGACTACGCCGATGGTCGCCGAATTCCAGAGGTTGCTGGCGTTGAGCTCGGCGACGGAGACGTTGAAACTGGCGCGCAGCCGGTCCTTCACGCTGCGCACGACCTGGCGCTTGTCCTTGAGCGATTGCGCGGCTTCGATGCGGAGGTCGAGGGTGAGAAAGGCGATAGGCATTGGATCTTAGTCCTAGTTCTCGGTTCTCAGTGAGGTCAGTGAGAAATAACTGAGAACCGGGAACTAGGAACTGAGAACTCTCTTACGCCATCGCTTCCGCGGCTACTTTTGTGGTCACGAAGGCTTCGATCACGTCGCGAGGCTTGATGTCGCCGTAATTCGCAATCGAGATGCCGCACTCCATACCGTTGGTGACTTCTTTCGCGTCGTCTTTGAAACGCCGCAGAGAGCCGATCTTTCCCTTGAAGACCTCTACGCCGTCGCGCAGAAGGCGAACATCGGCATCGCGTTTGATAAGACCGTCGCTGACCCGGCATCCGGCAACGGTTCCAACCTTCGGGATGCGGAACACTTCCAGCACCTCGGCGCGGCCCTGGTACGTTTCTTTGATCGTGGGCTCGAGCAGGCCGGTCATGGCGCGCTTGATCTCATCCTGCAATTCGTAAATGATCGAGTGCAGCCGGATATCGACGTCTTCCTGCTCCGCGAGTTCCTGCGCCTTGCGCTCGGGCCGCACGTTGAAGCCGATGACGATTGCGTTCGACGCCGAGGCGAGAAGGATATCGGTTTCCGTGATCGCTCCTACGCCCGAACGAATCAGCTTCAGGCGCACCTTGTCGTTGGAAAGCTTGGTGAGCAGATCGCTGAGCACTTCGACCGATCCCTGCACGTCGCCTTTGAGAATGATGTTGAGCTCTTTCGTTCCAGCCGTTTTGATTTGTTCCGCGAGTCCTTCCAGCGACACGCGGGAACTCTTGGCCAGCGTGGCTTCGCGGGCTTTCTGCTCGCGGTACTCGGAGATGCCGCGCGCTTTGTCGCGATCGGCAACTACGACGAACTGATCGCCGGCCTGCGGCAGGCCTTCCATTCCGAGGATTTCGACTGGAGTTGACGGTGGCGCGGAATGCAGAGCTGCGCCGCGGTCGTCGAACATTGCGCGTATTTTTCCGTAGACGTTGCCGACTACGAAATTGTCGCTGGCATTGAGCGTGCCGTTCTGTACGAGCACGGTGGCTACCGGTCCGCGGCCGCGGTCGAGTTTCGCTTCCAACACGACGCCGGTTGCACCGCGCTCTGGAGTCGCTTTCAACTCGGCGAGGTCTGCGACCAGGCAAATCATTTCCAGCAGCAGGTTCAGATTGGTTTTTTTCTTCGCGGAAACATCGACGAATACGGTTTTGCCGCCCCAGTCTTCGGGCATCAAACCGCGATCGGCCAATTGCTTTTTGACGCGGTCGGGCATGGCTTCCGGCTTGTCGATTTTATTGACCGCCACGATGATTGGCACTTCGGCGGCGTGCGCGTGATCGATGGCTTCGATGGTCTGCGGCATTACTCCGTCGTCGGCGGCGACGACCAGGACGACAATATCGGTCGCTTTGGCGCCGCGAGAACGCATGCGAGTGAAAGCCTCGTGGCCGGGAGTATCGAGGAAAACGATCTCGCGCCCGAAAGCGGGAGATTCTTTATCCGTGATGCGAACTTTGTATGCGCCGATGTGCTGGGTGATGCCTCCGGCTTCGCCTTCGGCGACGCTGGTCAGGCGAATGGCATCGAGCAAGGTGGTTTTGCCGTGATCGACGTGGCCCATGATCGTGACCACGGGAGGCCGTGTTACGGCCCCGACCGAGGATTCTTCTCCGCTGCCGCCGGCGGCGTCGATGTCTTTCGATGCCTGTTCTTCAAACGTGATGACATTGGTTTCGGCGCCGAAGAAACGCGCCATTTCGCTGGCCAGCTCCGCATCGAGAGTCTGATTGATGGTGGCGAAAACTCCACGCCCAAGCAGCCGCGAGATCAAATCTTTCGCGCGCACCTCGAGCTTTTCCGCCAGATCTTTGACGCTGATTCCTTCGGTGATGGTGATGCTGCGCGTGATTGGCGCCGGCTCATTCGAAACCACCATGCGCGGCGGCGGAGTGTAGCCCTTCATCGGGCCTTCTTTCACTCCGCGAGGAACGTAGCGTTGGCCGGGACGACGTGCTGGTCCGCCAGGACGGCTGCCGGGACGAGCCGGACCCGGGGGCGGTAATCCTGGTCCAACTCCGAG